>CAZJQQ010000001.1:0-337933 GCA_964548075.1 uncultured Clostridia bacterium
ACAGAGTTCGTCAAGCTGCAGCGTGATTCCACGTCCCACTTTTAATTACACCCGCTATCACAACAGATGGCAACGAGAAGGCCCGCACCAAGTACGGCACCGGAAGCTGGGTGTACGGTGAAGAGCTCGATCAAACGACAGCAATGTGGTGGTCGCCCAACAGCAAGAAGATTGGTTTCTATCGGTTCGATGAGAGCCCGGTGCCCGATTACTTCCTGCAGCTCGATCAGACCAAGGTTCAAAGCAAGATTGACATCGAAGCCTATCCAAAAGCGGGCGTGAACAATCCGATCGCCGACCTGCTGATCTACGATGTCGACTCGAAGAAGACCGTGAAGCTCGACGTGCGAGACGGCAAGCCGTTTGATAACTCGGTCGTCGGGCACTACGCCTATAACGTCCAGTGGTCACCGGACGGCAGCGAGCTGCTGTTCAACAGAACCAACCGCCGCCAGAACATTATGGAGCTCACGGCTGCGAGTCCCGAGACCGGCAAGTGCCGTGTCATCGTTCGAGAAGAGTGGCCCACGGGTTGGACCGAGAACCACCCGCCGATGAAGTTTCTAAAAGACGGGAAGCGGTTCATCTGGGAATCCGAGCGGACTGGGTGGAAGAACCTCTATCTTTATGACCTGAGCGGCAAGCTGCTCGCGACGCTCACTAATCACTCGTTTGAAGTCGGCGCGATTGTCAAAGTCGACGAGGACGCGGGGCTGCTCTACTACACGGCTCGAGACGGTGACAATCATATGAAGCTTCAGCTTCACCGCGTCGGGCTTGATGGCAAAGGTGACAAGCGCCTCACTGATCCGGCTTTCAACCACACTGTAGACGTTGCACCTGACAACCGGCACTTCATCGACGTGGCCCAAACACACGATACGCCGCCGGCGACGCGCTTGATGGACGGGGACGGCAAGCTGGTTGCCGAGCTTGCGAAGAGCGATACGAGCAAGTTTGACCAGCTCGGTCTGAAGCGCGTCGAGTTGATCAAGTACAAAGCCGCCGACGGTGTGACCGAGCTTCACGGACTGCTGCACTTCCCCTCGAACTTTGATCCAGGTAAGAAGTATCCGCTGCTGGTCAGCGTCTATGCGGGGCCGGCAACAAACGGCGCGCGCGAGACCTTTACGCTCCCAAGCTCGCTGACTGAATACGGGTTCCTTTACGCGACGCTTGATTCGCGCAGCGCCGCAGGACGCGGCAAGCGTTTTCTCGACGCGATCTACTTGAAGCTCGGCGTGCCCGAGATCGACGACCAGGCTGCGGGCGTGAAGGCGCTCGGCCAGCGGCCTTACGTTGACAGGAATCGCGTAGGGATCTTCGGGACGTCGTACGGAGGCTACGCTTCAGCACTTGCGATCCTGCGTTATCCCGATGTGTTTCAAGCTGCGGCTGCGTCTTCGCCTCCGACTTCGTGGTACCACTACGATACGATCTACACCGAGCGCTACATGTGGATTCCTCAGGAGAACAAGGAAGGATACGAAGCGGGCAACGCGATCAACTTCGCGGACAAGCTGAAGGGCCGATTGATGATTTACTACGGAACGGCTGACAACAACGTGCACCCGAACAACTCGATGCAGCTCATTCAGGCTTTGCAGAAGGCCGGCAAGAGCTTCGAGGTGCAGGTAGGTCCTGATCAAGGTCACTCGGGTCTTCGACCTGAGCGGATGATGGAGTTCTTCATCGAGAACCTGGTGATGAACGAGCCCGCGCGTTCGAGCGCAATGGTGACAAACTCGACGCAGCGTTAGAACTCAGGCAAACCCACATTGACGCCGAGTACGTGAAACTTCTTTCACTCGTGCTCGGCGTCTTTGCTGTTCAGCACTCGACTTGGTTCGTAGTATCATGCTCGAGGCAAGCGAAGCGATGAATATGAAGTGCCCAATCTGCGGAAAGGCAACCAAGTGGCAAGACAACCCCGACCGGCCGTTTTGCTCCGAGCGGTGCCGCATCATCGATCTGGGAAGGTGGGCTAGCGAGGAATACAGCGTCTCGATCCCGCTGAGAGACGTTTCCGAAGATACCGAGCAACCGGAGCAGGATTGAGAATGATGGTCCGACAAACTTCAGTTTGTCGTCGCACTGAGTATCTCGACAAACTGAAGTTTGTCGGACAATCTTCCACTGCGATCTCTGGAGGTAGTGATGGCTGAGAGCAACACGCAACCAACTCTATGGACACCGGGTCGTATCATTGCCACCGGCGTCGTGGCCGCTCTGATAGCGACAGTCGGCTACACCCTGCTGTCTCCGCATGCCGATGTGAAGACTGGCTCGAAGGTCGTGCTGCCGGGCACGTCAGTTTCAAATCCCGCATCGAGAATTCCCGCCGACTTCGACGTGCGCACGGTCGATGGCCGCACGATCAAGCTCTCGGATTATCGCGGCAAGGTGTTGGTGATGGACTTCTGGGCGACGTGGTGTGCGCCGTGCCGGCTCGAGACTCCTCAGCTAGCGCGGTTGGCGAGGGAGAATCATGACCGCGGGCTTGAAGTCATCGGCTTGCACATAGACGATCGAGGCAGGTCCTCGCCTGAAGACATTCGTAAGTTCATCGACCACTACGGCATCACGTACACAGTGGGATTGGCCACCGACGATATGTTCACCTCTTACTTGGGCACCGACGACGATACGATCCCGCAGACGCTGGTATTCGACCGTGACGGCCGCTTGATCAAGCACCTGAGTGGCTACAGCCAGTCGCACGGAAAAGAGCTTGATGAAGCGGTGAATCAAGCGCTGGCTGGTTCGTAATCCCGGGGAGCGCAGGCGTCCCTGGCCTGACAGGCCTTTCGCGAGAAAAGAGAATAGCGGTTAGCGGAAAGAGGCAGGCAGGGATGCCTGCGCTCCCAGGGGCGTACCAGCGGGATACCGATCGGTCTCAATATACGGCTACGACACAAGGCGCCATGCGCGGTCGCTCGAACGCAACACTTCAAGCACGAGTCCCTCGTCGGTCAGAACCTTGTAACGCCGAGTTTGCGCTTCAGTGATAAGCGACACCTCGACGGATTCGGCAAGCAGACGAGCGACTACGTACACGCGATTCTCGATGGTCACTCGTCGCGGGCGTTCGTCGCTCCGTCCACCGGCATAACACTCGACTCGAATGGGCGCTGGCGTCATATAGGTTCTGTGGCTCGAGTGCTATCGTAGCATCGCCAGCGGTGCTGTGTTAAGATTCCGCTTCCCGCTGGCCTCATAAGAATCGTGCTTACTGACAGCATTGCTAGTTCCTTTGCAAAGCCGAGCAATCATTAGAAGTGTCATAAATAAGAAGGGCGCGCAGTTGAAGCCTTGCCTAGACGCCGAACTGCGAGCCCTTGGGAGACCGTCAACAACTTGTGCAGGTGCGACGGCTCTTGGCGTCTAAGACGCTCCAGAGCTGCGAACGGATTCAAGAATCCGTCTGCTAGCAGAGGAACTGCCCTTTGCTAGAGCTATCGCGCCTGCTCGCGCTCGGGGTCTGCGACCCGAGCGGAGGATGTGGCGTGGATCAGCGGACCTCGCACGCTCAAGGAACGTTCCTGCTCGTTTTAGTCGTGCTGGGCTTAGCGCTGGTGCTTCGCGCAGTCAATCTCGATGCCGACCCCTCGGCGTTGATCAGTCGCGACTTCATCACGGACGAAGGGCAGTGGGCGCACAACGTGCGAAACGCGCTGGTCTTTGGCCAATTGCGATTGGACGACTACAATCCAGGGCTATATTCCGCCTACTTATATCACCACCTGCTGCATATTACGTTGAGCGCACTTGGCCTGAGCCTGACTGCTGCACGGATGGTGTCGGCGCTGGCTGGATGGCTCACCGTAGTTCTGCTGTTTGCATGGGTCCGCCGCGAGACCAACATGCGCACTGCCGTCATTGCGGCGCTGCTCCTGGGCCTTTCAAACCTCCACGTCTTATACAGCCGGACCGGTTTTGTCGAGAGCACTCTGGTCTTCTTCCTGGCGCTGACGCTATGGCTCTGGTCGATGAGGCAAAGGCACAGGGCATTTGGCTTCCTGTCGGGCGTCGCCTTTGGTCTGATGCTGGTTACTAAAGTCACTGCTATATACATTGCGCCTGGACTCGCGCTGCTTGCGACAGCGGAAGCAATCCGAAAGACAACCAGCAAGCGCGATACGTTGCTATTCTTTTCTGGAGCTTCGTTAGTCGGAGCGAGTTACGTCCTCGGCTTTGTCGCCCCCAACTTTAGCGAGTGGATGAACTACAATCTGATCGCCGGGCTCGATAACGAATGGCCGAGCCATCCGTCGGACTGGATCTCCTCAATGCTGAAGCTCCTCGGTTCGCGGTTCTACGCCCAGACGCCGATTCTGTCAGCGCTGACTCTTGTGGCGCTGGGTGACCTGATCATTCGCATCTCAACAGCCGGTCTCAAGGGCGCACTTCGCCAGGCGAAAAACATCGAGATAACCAGCGCCACGCTGCTGATCGGGTACTGGTTTTCCGTCGGTTTCGCCGGCGCTCAACCAGAGAGAAGATTCATACCAGTACTGTTCTTGATGGTTCCGCTATCAGCCAATCTGCTGGATCGAGGTTGGAGGCAGCTTGAGGAGTTGGCCGGTGAACTCACACGAGTGCACACCGGAGGATGGTTCGCGGTGTTGTTCTCGCTACCGACAGTGGCGATACTTGAACTCAAGTGGACCACGCTGGGTTCGCCGCTGAGCCCTCGCCTCTGGTTGCTCAAGGCTATCCCCGTCGTCGCGCTTGTTCTCATTTCCATGGCGCTCAACCGAGGTCGATGGCCTTCGCCGCTGAGGCGTCAGCTTCTAGCGGGCTCCAGGCTCATATTCGTGTTGTTTTTTTGCGTTCTTTCATTGGGATTGGCCTATCGAGCGCTGACGCTCTGGGGATTGAGCGCAACCGAGTTGCGGTCTGGAAAGTTCGTGACCAGTTCGTTGTTGATCGTGACTATCGCGGTCGCTGCGAAGCTAAAGCTTAAGCCTCAGATTGCAACACTCGTCATAGCCGCCTTCCTTTGCATCGAGGGACTTCAGGTCTCCACCTGGTTGCTGCAACCTACCTACACGGTCAAACAGGCGAGCGAGGCATTGTCCAGCCTGATAGGAGAAGGGCAGACGGTTGTAACGCATTACGAGACGCTGCTGATTTCGTCGGGCGCGAAGGTCGTCTGCTATCGGCCCGGAGCTGGATTCAACGTCGACGCGTTCGAGAGATTCAATCCTGACTATATCCTGGTCTGCCGTCGAGACAACTGGAAGGACCGCGCCTGGGAAGATATGCCCTCGACCGAATGGCCGCCACCGGCGCCCGTAGCGCCGAATCCGGTTGCGAGATTCGATCTATGCCCGACGCGCGTGCGTGGGTCGCGGTTCTCCTTAGAACTATATCGCTTGAAGCGTTTAGCATTAGTAACGGCTAATGGCGGTGACTGCGCGGCCATGCTACGATCATTTTGCGAATGATGCACGGTTGCGCAGAGGTCAGTGGTTGCTCGCGGAGCTATGAGCAAGACAGATAGGCTAAAACAAAGACTCTTGCACGGCGCTGGCCGCGCTATCGGCGACTTCAACATGATCGAGGACGGCGATCGGGTGATGGTCTGCCTGAGCGGAGGGAAAGACAGCTACACGCTTCTAACTTTGCTGTTGGACCTTCAGCGGCGCGCGCCCGTCAGATTCGAGCTGCTCGCTGTGAATCTCGACCAGAAGCAGCCCGGTTTTCCCGAACACGTCCTGCCTGAGTACCTGAGCGCGCTTGGCGTTCCGTTTCGCATCATCGAGCGTGACACCTATTCTGTCGTGAAGGCCATTGTCCCAGAAGGCAAGACAACTTGTTCGGTGTGCTCGCGACTGCGGCGCGGGATTCTCTACAACGCGGCGGTCGAGGAAGGCTGCACGAAGATCGCGCTTGGTCATCACGCGGACGACATCCTGCAAACGTTCCTGCTGAATCTGTTCTTCAGCGGCTCGTTGAAAGCTATGCCGCCGGCGCTTCGAAGCGACGACGGCCGCAACATGGTCATACGCCCGCTGGCTTATTGCTGGGAGTCCGATGTGGCCGCGTTCGCCGAAACTCAACAATATCCGATCATACCCTGTGATCTGTGCGGATCGCAGGAGAACCTCAAGCGCAAGCGAGTGAAGCGGCTGATCGACGACCTTCAGCGTGAAATACCCGAGGTCCGGCATTCGATGCTGAAGGCGCTTGCTAATGTCTCTCCTTCGCAGTTGCTTGACCGGAGTCTGTTTGCCTTCGGATCGTTGTCCGGCGTCAGGGCTGATCTCGCCGATGAACTCGACGGGGCGCTCAGCGCGCACAGCGATCTGACTGTTGCGACCCTTGCGCCTGTGACTCTCACCGCGAACTTCTGACGCCATCTACTCCTTCTATCTCCTGATGACAAACGCTGGACTCGCCGAGCAGCCGAATGAATTGACCGACGAGCAGGACCGCGTTACCCGCGCAACAGTTCTGAAACTGTTTGCGATCATTGCGGCAATTAGCGTCGTTTTGCGGATCGTCTATGCGGGTCATCTCTACGAAGACGACGGGCTGTGGTTCACGGTGGGAGAGGAGGTGTTGCGCGGCAAGGCGCTCTATAGCGAGATCTACTTTGATAAGCCGCCGGTGCTACCGTTCGTCTACGCGCTGCTGTTTTGGGTTTTCGGCGCGCACCTCCTTACTATTCGCTTGTTCACAATGGCATATTCCGTCGTGATCTCGGGCGTGCTTTACCTGTTTGGATCGCGGCTCTACAACAAGCGTGTCGGGTTGCTTGCTGCCGTCATGTTTGCCGTGTTCAGCACCACCTACCCACATCTACAAATGCTCAGCACGGACTTCCTGATGGTGATGCCTTATTCGGCCGGGGCTTATCTACTGGTTCGATCCGGCCTGGAGAGGCGCGAGGCAAATTGGGACCGATCGAATAGAAACTGGCTAGCGCTGGCAGGCGGAGCGCTGGTGGGCCTGGCGTTTCAAATAAACCCCAAAGCCATATTAGACCTCATCTTCTTTGCAGCGTGCCTTTTCGTGTCAAGAAGATGGAACTTAGCCGAATCGAAACGATCAGCAAAAACGGTAGAGGCGCGGCCAGCCGGAACAGCTATCAAGGCTGTCGGCAAAAAATCCGGCGGGACGCTCGCAGGGTCGCGTTTGTTTGTGCTTGCCGCGGCTGGTCTACTCGCCAGCTCGCTCCCATTCCTTGGCTACATTGCGGCGACACGCTCGCTGTCAGTTTACTGGACGTATGTTTGGGAGTGGGGCGCGCGCTACGGCAGATACTATTCTGCCGGGACGATCATCGGGGCTGCAGTGAATAGCGGGGCAAATTACCTGGCGCTTAACAACACTCTCTTGATTGGGCTCGGGTTCGTGCTCGTGACCGTGGTTCGCCAGATGCGAGGCAGCGGAGCTGGCGCAGATCAGGCTGCAGGACCCAGTTTCAGGGCCGCGCCCAAGTTTTGCGCAGACGTCCTGCTCTTGATTTGGTTTGCGGTGTCGTTCGCAGGCGTGATGATTGGCGGCCGGTTCTATGCTCACTACTTCCTGCAAACTTTGCCAAGCCTGTGCTTGATAGGCGCGCGGGGGGTGACGGGAATCTTCTCGTCCCTGAAGCCTCGAAGCGAAAGCTTTCGAAGAGCCATCATTGCGTTGCTCGTGATCGGCTTTACCTTCACACTTGTTAGGTTTCATGGCCGCGGTTTAATGCTCGCGATTGATTGGGCGCGAGGAGCTACCAGCTCGTACAACGCAACCTGGTACCACAACGAACGCGAGCACGAAGAACGAATGGCCGCTTCGGCTGTGAGAGAAATTCCGGACGAGGCTGATGCAGCGGACCGCTTCGGGCTTGAAGCCATTCGCGCGGGTGGCCCTCGAATGCGTACGCCCGACGGTCCGGCTGACTATCTTTTCGTTTGGGGCTATCGGCCCGAGATTTATTTTTGGTCGGGACTGCTTCCGGCTTCGCGATTCCTGAGCACGCAGCCGCTTACGGGCGTTCCGGCTGACATTCATTACTTCGGTGATGATTACCGCTCAATCCTTGACGAGGCGAGCACGGCCCTGGCGCGCGCGCAGCTTATCCGGGACCTGCAAGAAACAAGGCCGAAGTACATAGTCGATGAACTCGGAATGTTCAACTCGTACCTTTCGATCAACAGCTACCCGGAACTAGAGGAGTTTATGAGGGATTACAAAGCGACCGGCGCGGTGGCGCGCTTTATGATCTACTGCCGCCGCGATCTTCTGAAAAAGAATCTGCGGCGCACGCGCGAGAAGGCACAGTGACTCGCGAGTCCTCCCGCTAACGGATAAAGAATCCCATCTGCTGAGGAGTCGGAAGAACTTGTTGTTGACGATACTGTTGCTCCGCCGCTTGAACGCTTTGGATCTTTGACTGGAAAAGACTCGCCAGATTGTCATACCGAACCAGCACGTTGCCCAACCAGTAAGGACGATTCTCTTTGAGCCACAGGTCTGAGTACAACCCGCGCAGCCGAGTCGTCGCGTCGCGCAGGTCTTCGAGCCGCGCGTTGATGCTTGTGATCTCGTTCAAATCGCGGCGCACCCTCGATCGGTCGCTCATGTTCAGATAGGCGTCCCAATAATACTTGCTGATCTCGTTGGCGAACTGGATCTTCATTCCCAACAGATCCAACCTCATCGCTGCAAAGATCAGGTAGTCGAGCGTGTCCGCGTTTGCGCGAGCCCTGGCTCGATTACGGTAGAGCGATGCGAGCGCGCGTTCGGCGGCAAGCCGCAGCTCGCGTGTTGCGGGCAACGCCTTCTCCGCCGACCTCGCGCCGAGTTCCGTAAACGGATCATCCCAGAACGCTGAGTCGTACGCTTCACCCAGTCCGGTCGTCCTCATCAACGAGTGCGACCGGCTCAGCTCCTGAATCGCGTCTCGAAATGTGTTGTCGTCGTTGCGATAGAACGCCCAATCATAATTCGCTTTGAAGCTCTCGATTCCGGCTTCGCCTTGCCGCCACGAGCACTCGGCGCCGAAAACGATCGCGGGCCAGGTCATCCCGAACAGCGATTCGCCGTCATCGTCCCACGTTGTGTTGAGCATCCCGAGCGCGCCGTACTTCTGACCGTCGCGCACGAAGTTCTTGATGTTGATAAACGCCGCGTCCAGATTTGGAAAGATGCGGTTCCAGTTGTTGGCCCCGGGCGACACGAACAGATCGAGGCCGGCATCCTTGTAAGGCTTTAGGTTATTGTCGAAGCTCTGCGCCGGCCCGTAGCTCCACGCAACCGCAATCACATCCTTTGGCAGAATCTGAAGCAGTTCCGGATAGTGCATTGCGACGTCGCCCCAGAACATCAGGCGCTTGTTGTATGGCTTCATTATCTCGGACACTCGCTTGAGATGATCGAGATAAATTCGGCCCAGACCCGCTTCCTTCGCACGATCTTTGGTCTGACCCTGTCCAAGCTCGAACGTCTCGTCCGAGCCGATGTGAAACAGCGGCGCCGGGAAAAGCGGAACCAGCTCGGCGTAGAGATCTTTGATCAGCTCGTAAGACTTCTCGTTCACCGGCGCGAGCACGTGACCGTGCGGCGTCTCAGCGAGATCGTTGTAGACTTCGTTCTTGAGCACGTGGTGCAGATGCCCGAACGCCTGTTGCTCCGGGAGAATCGTGACGTAGTAACGCTTCCCGTACTGGACCAACTCCTTGACTTCAGCAGCGTTGAGCGAGCCTTCTTTTGGACCTATCAGCGGATGGCTTTGATAGTCAAAGACGTGCTCGATGTAGAGCGAAAACAAATTGAGCTTGTAAGCGGCGCAGGTGCGAATCTGCTTCTTGATGTAGTCGAGCGTCGGCACGGGGCCACGGCTGATGTCATCGTGCACGCCTCGCCAACGCATCGCCGGCCAATCCTTGATGGCCAGTCCTGGAATGGTTGCTTGATTGGCCTCACCGCGATGAACCAACTGCCTTAGCGTCTGGGTTCCGTAGAACACGCCCTCGCCGGTTCGCGCCGCGACGATCACCCGCTCAGTGGTCGCGTCCAGGACGTACCCTTCCTCATTGAACCTGTCGTCGATCGCGAGTTGGCCCGCTTCAAGCGTCGAAGCGAGACGCTTATCGTCGCCAACTCGAGCGAGATAGATTGCGCCCGACTTAGGCATCGACCGGGCGGTGGTGATTTTGAGCTTCGTCCTGGTGGCGGCTTCGATCTCTTCGACGAGCGTCTCGGCGGCGGTTCGATCTTCCTCGGCGTGCGCTGTGTTGATTACGATGCGCGTTTTGGGAGTGATCGTGAATCGCCCTTCGCGTTTCTGGGCTTGCTTCGGTTCTGGTACGAGTTTCAGGTCCTGAGCTGAGGCAAGGGAAGAAAGCAGGAGGCAGGTTATGAAGACTAGCAGCGAGTTCTTTGTCATGGCCTTAGTCGATTGCAGTCGAATAGAACACAGATGACACGAATGCGACGGATGAACGCGGATCTGATCTGTGCCAATCCGTCGCATCCGTTTTATCCGTGTTCTATTCCGGGTCACACAAAGGCCTTGTAAGGGCGGCGCTCCGGCCGGCGGCTCCTCTTCACTGCTGATGTTCGGGGTGAGTGCACCCGGTGAACTCCTTCAGGAAGGAGTTGCCTTTGTATTGGAGTTCCTTCTTTATGCCGATCTCCGAGGTGTAGTAGCCGTCTATTGTTGAGTACTTGATGGTTCGGAAAAACCTCTCTTCAACTGTCTGAGGGGACCGCTCGTTCTTGCTGATTTCTTTGAGCAGTTCGATCTGCTGGTCCGCGCTCGCGTCCGCGAAGGCTTTGCCGAACTTGTCGCGGCTCATCTTGTTGATCGCGGCCAATCCTTCCCGCCAGGTTTGTTTGGTAGCGTCAGGTGACTCGTTCACCACGAGATCTATGTACTCGTTGACGTGAGCGGCTGTTGCGCCGGGCGAGTGATCGTCGGCGGGTATGATGCGCTCAGACATTTCGATGACAGTCTTATTCTCTTCGTCGGTGAAGAACTTGAGTGGTTGAGCCTTCGCAGGCGCCGCGGCCTGAGCACTGTGATTCGAGTGATCGTGGGACGCAAGCTCTTGCGAATTGCCCAACACCGGTAAGCTCGCGATCACGCCGACGCCAACGCCTATCGATTTGATCGCATCACGACGGGTCACTTGTTCTTTTTCATCCGCCATCATCGAGCCTCCAACGATTGTTCTTTAGTCGAGACGCCGCGGGATCAGCGAACTCATCCATTCCCTGCGTCGAGGGTTTTCCGGAGCGCGAACGATCGTACAAAAAGTCCGGTTGCCGACTCGCCCAAGATCGTCGAGCCATTCATTCTCCGCAAGGAAGCGGCCCGCCCCATCAGAAGTGAGCTTTCGATCGGGGAACAGATACTCCCACTCGACGTGAAAGGCCCGCTCCCAGAAATCATCTTTGCCCATGATTTCTATTTTGATTCGCTGCTCCACTATGCGCACTCCGATCAGCTTCGGTTAAGGAGAGATATTCGCTCCAAATGGGCGCTGCAAAGCTATATCAGAGAAAAGGGCATTGTCAAACAAGGGGGGGCCCAACCTTGGGGCTTTGCGGCTTAGCGTGAAACCGATCGGCCTCGGGCGTGACCGTAGCGGCCATCCACCGATCTGTTTCACGCAAAGACGCCAATCCGCAAAGACGCAAAAAGGCGGTCGATTGTTTCAATGACGCCCCATCATCGCTGTGCTAAGATTCAATTATGCTGCTCACCCGGATTGAAGCCTCAGGTTTTCGCAACCTGGAAGGCTTCGCGGAATTCGGGTCGGGTCTCAACATCTTCTACGGCGACAACGCTCAGGGAAAGACAAACTGGCTGGAAGCGATCTACATCCTCGGCAACACCAAGTCATTTCGAACCAGCCAGCTTCGCGAGTGCATTTCATTCAACCAGCCGCAGGCTCTCCTGCGAGGAGAAACGCTGCGGGGCTCGGTAAGCAAACAGATTCAGCTTCTGATCGCCGAGGATTCCAAACAGCTATTCGTTAACGGCAAACGTGAGGCGCTCGCACGTTATCTCGGCAATCTCGCCGTGTTCGTTTTCTCTCTCGAAGAGATGGACGTGATCCGCGGCGAGCCTGGTCAGCGCCGCCGGTTCATTGATCGAGGAGCCGTCACCAGCAGTCCGAGGTTTCTGAATACGCTCTCCCGCTACAACCAGGTAATAAAACAGAAGAACCGTTTGCTCGGTGAGGCAAGCCAGAGCGAAAACCCCGGTCAGTTCGTCACCCAGGTCGAAGCGTGGAACGAGCAGTTGGTCGAGCTCGGCGCGTCGATTCACAATCAGCGGACGAGCTATGTCGAAGCTTTGAATAGTGTGCTCGATCAAAACGATCACGGGCACGCAATCTTCGGAGCCGAACGTATCAACGTGCGCTACCGGTCGCAACTCGAAGGTAAAGGTGATTTAGACCGCTACGCCGATCTTTTTCGCGAACGCCTCGTCCTCAGACTGAACGCTGAAATAGCAGCCGGCCACTCATTGATTGGGCCTCATCGCGACGATCTCGAGATACTCTCGGACGGTCGCGAAGTGGCCCGCTACGGAAGCGCTGGCCAGCAGCGAAGTGCCTTGCTTTTGCTTGATTTAGCTCAGGTTTCCATCTACAATTCAGTTTACGAAGAAAGCCCCGTTTTGCTGATCGATGATATAGACGCGGAGCTCGACAGAGGGCGAATTGAGGCGCTGCTTTCGGAGCTTGAAGGTCGCACTCAAACGGTCGTCAGCACGTCGCGGAGGTCCATAGCCAATCGCTATCGCGACCGCGCTTCGGTCTACTACGTGGAGCGAGGACAAGCGGCAAGCGAGAGCGCATCGAGCGACAGGATTTTGGGCGCAGCGAGGTTCGAGCAGGAACACGATGAGGTCGAATCGAGCGAGGATAATCTCGAGCCGGCCGCGAACGGATAGTGACAGTCCGACAAGCTTCAGGTGTCGCTGGCTTGAGTATCCCGGATTGACGAACAACGACAAAGTTTGTCGGACAACTTAAGGTTCGTAGTTCGGCCTTTAGGCGGAAGTTTGTACCGATGACAGCCGGTCATAGTGCCACAAACTTCCGCCTAAAGGCCGAACTACGAACTCTTTCATAGGAGCAGAGCGTGACAACAAATCAACAAGAGTACGGCGCGGCTTCGATTACGGTTCTCGAAGGTCGAGAGGCCGTGCGAAAACGGCCGGCGATGTACATCGGCTCGACCAGCGAGTTGGGCCTTCATCATCTTGTCTACGAGGTCGTTGACAATTCCATAGACGAAGCGCTGGCCGGATACTGCGATCGAGTAGAAGTCTTCATTCACATCGACAATTCAATCACCGTGATCGACAACGGCCGCGGCATACCCGTCGATATCCACAAGCAAGAGAAAATATCCGCCGCCGAGGTAGTGCTCACCAAGCTTCACGCCGGCGGCAAGTTCGACTCGAACGCTTACAAAGTATCGGGCGGGCTGCACGGCGTAGGTGTTTCGGTTGTTAACTTTCTATCCGAATGGTTGCGCATCGAAATATGGCGGGACGGCACGACCTATGAGCAAGAGTACGTTCGCGGCATAGCCGCGGAACGGCTCCAGCCCACCGGCAAGACTAAAAGGCGCGGAACGAAGGTTTCCTTTAAGCCTGATACGGAGATATTCGACGTAACCGAATTCAACTTTGACACGCTCTCCCAGCGCCTGCGCGAGAAAGCGTTTCTGAACTCGGGGGTTCGCATCAGCATCCTCGATGAGCGGACGGAGAAGTCTCACGAGTTCTTTTACAAAGGAGGAATCGCAGAGTTCGTAAGGCATCTGAACAAGAACAAGAGCGTCTTGCACACTCATCCGATTCACCTCGACCGGGAAGCGACGGATACCGATCCGCTCGCCATCGAAGTAGCGATCCAATACAACGACGGCTACAACGAGATCGTCCATTCGTTCGCCAACAACATCAACACGGTGGACGGCGGATCGCACCTGACCGGCTTTCGAGCGGCTCTCACTCGGACGATAAACAACTACGCCAAGTCGTCCGGTCTCTTCAAGAAGGACGACGAGAAGCTCGCGCCTGAAGACGTGCGCGAAGGGCTAGTCGCCGTCATCAGCGTCAAGCTGCCGCAGCCGCAGTTCGAGGGGCAGACCAAAGGCAAGCTCAACTCCGACGTGAAGGGCCAGGTCGAAGCTTTCATCAACGAGGGTCTTGGACACCACTTTGAAGAGAACCCGACCGTCGCGCGCAAGATCATCGCTAAAGCCATCGACGCGGCTCGCGCTCGCGAGGCCGCGCGCAAGGCTCGCGACCTGACTCGGCGAAAAGGCGCGCTCGATTCCGCCTCGCTTCCAGGCAAGCTCGCTGATTGTTCCGAGAAAGACCCGGCGCTGTGCGAGATATTCCTCGTCGAGGGAGATTCCGCGGGAGGCTCGGCCAAGCAGGGACGCGATCGGCGCACGCAAGCGATCCTTCCGTTGAAGGGAAAAATCCTGAACGTCGAGAAGGCGCGCTACGACAAAATGTTGGGACACTCTGAGATTCGCACGATGATAACCGCGTTTGGCACGGGCATCGGCGCGAATGATTTCGACGTATCCAAGCTTCGATACCACCGCATCATCCTGCTGTGCGACGCTGACGTGGACGGCTCGCACATTCGCACTCTTCTCCTGACGTTCTTCTACCGGCAGATGCCCGAGCTGATCGATCGCGGGCACATCTACATCGCCCAGCCGCCGCTGTTCAAGATCAAGAAGGGCAAGAATGAACAGTACATGCACGATGAGAAGGATATGCAGAGATACCTTATGCGCAAGGCGACCGAAAACGTCACCGTTACGGTGAAGGCTACCGACGCGCAGTTCAAGGGCGCCGAGCTGCGCAAGATGCTCGAGAAGCTGGCCGAGCTTGATAACTACCTTGATAAGCTCGAGCGCCGCCTGCACGATCGCAAAATCGTCGACACGGTCATCGATGCGTTCGCCGGTCCGAAAGGGTTGCTGACTACCAAGGCGGCGGCGAAACTGCACGAGGTTTTCGAGAAGGAGAAGCTCCTGCAGAAGGTGACGGCTGCGCTCGAGGAGGCCAACTACGAAACTGAGATTGAAGCAGACGAGGAACACGGCACATCGTCGATCGCGATCTCGCGCGCGCGAGGCAACGGGCGCGTTGTGATCGACTGGGAGCTTGCGACTCACGTCGAGTTTCAAAAGGCGGTGCAGCTTTACGGCGAGCTTCAAGATCTGAGTCGCCCACCGTTCGTGATCTCGGAGAACGACACCCACACGATTGTCGAGTCGCGCCAGGCGCTGTTGGATCACATAATGACCTCGGCCAAGAACGGGCTGACGATTCAACGCTACAAGGGGCTGGGCGAGATGAACCCCGAGCAGCTCTGGCAGACGACGCTCAATCCCGAGACGCGAACGATACTAAATGTTCAGGTGAACGACGCAGTCGAGACCGACGAGATGTTCACGGTGTTGATGGGCGACGCGGTCGAGCCTCGAAGGAAGTTCATCGAAGACAACGCGCTGGATGTGAAGAATCTGGATATCTAGCCCGGGCAAGATCCATCGTCGAGATCAGGGCTGAGTTGAACTCCTGAGCCTTTTGTTTTTTTGGCTGCACACACCGAATGTGTGCTAAAACTTACCTGAACCCCCCGATAGCATTGCGAGCGCTTCCCAAATCAGCTCGATTCTTCACGTTGACTTAAGCTGACTATTTTCGATAATCTTCGACAGATATTCGATTTGGTGCGGGGCATAATGAGTGAAACATCCAAAATAGAATGGACGGATGCAACCTGGAATCCCGTTCGAGGGTGCACAAAGATCAGTCCTGGCTGCACGCATTGCTACGCCGAAACATTCGCGGAGAGGTTCCGCGGTGTGCCCGGGCATCCATACGAGCAGGGCTTTGATTTGCGTTTGGTGCCCGACAAGCTGACACAGCCGCTGCTCTGGCGCAGGCCGAAGATGATTTTTGTGAACTCGATGAGTGATCTGTTTCAGGAGGGTGTGCCTGATGAATACGTCGAAGCTGTGGCGAGGGTAATGACCGCTGCGAAGTGGCACACGTTTCAGGTTCTGACCAAGCGCTCGGAACGGCTGCGTGACTTGTTGAACACCAAAATAGACTTCGCGGCGAAACAGCCTCACATCTGGTGGGGCGTGAGCGTCGAGAACAAGAAGCACGGGCTTCCACGCATAGATCATTTGCGCCAGTCATCTGCTTTGTACCGCTTCCTTTCTATTGAGCCTCTTTTGGAGGACCTCGGCACGATCAACCTCGATTCGATCGACTGGGTGATAGTCGGCGGTGAGTCAGGGCCGAAGGCCCGTTCAATGGACTTGGCGTGGGTGCTCCAGATTCGGCAGCAGTGTGAAAACGCGCGAATAGCATTTTTCCTAAAACAACTCGGCGGCAGAAAAAGTAAGCGCGGAGGTGACGAAGCTCTACTAGACGGCAGGCAATGGCGCGAGTATCCGGCTCGACCAGATGCAACGCTGTAGTACGCTCGTATCGTAATGGCACCGAAAAATCCTCTTTGGAAACTTGAACCGCATACACGAGGCAAACACCTCGTGCTGAGGCGCTATCTTGAAGCCTGGTTTCCGATCATGGGTTCGTGGAACGGTCGAATTCTATTTATCGACGGCTTCGCCGGCCCGGGGGAATACGAAGCCGGTGAAGAAGGGTCTCCGATAATAGCCATCAAGTCACTACTAGAGCATCGGGCAAGGAGAATGATCGCCGCAGAGGTTCAATTCATACTCATCGAGAAGGAAAAAGACCGAGCGGCACATTTGGAGGGGCTCGTTAATGACCTGAAGCCACTGCTTCCTTCGAATTGCAAAGCGACAGTCCTCAACAGCGCGTTCGACCATACGTTAACAAAGGTCCTCGATCAACTTGACGCACAAGCCAGAAAGCTTGCGCCGTGCTTCGTGATGGTAGATCCGTTTGGAGTAGCAGATACGCCGATGGACGTTATCGGTCGTGTCCTACGGAATCCCAAATCTGAAGTATATGCTTCCTTCATGTACGAGTTCATCAACCGGTTCAAGGAGACACCAGAGTTCGAACAGCATCTAGATAGGTTGTTTGGAACTACGGTCTGGCGCGATGGGATAGGAATCGACGATCAGGAGAGGAGGAAGCAGTTCTTCTATGACCTTTATGAGAACCGGCTGCGACATGCCGGCGCGACGTACGTTGTGCACTTCGAGATGTACGAGGGGCAGCGTCTCGTCTACGCAATATTCTTCGGCACTCACAGTCTAAAGGGTTGTGACCGGATGAAGCAGGCAATTTGGAAAGTCGCCCCGTTCGGTGACTTCGCTTTCATGGGAGCGCGCTCTGGACAGCTCGGCTTGGACTTGCGAGCCTCGGACTTCGGACCATTGAAGTCCTCGCTGACTGAAGAATTTCGTGGCAGGGGATGGGTAGCGATCGAGCAGGTATCTGACTTCGTGGCGTCAGACAAGACGGACTATCACACGAGTCAGTTCAAGACGAATGCGCTCGTGCCAATGGAAAAGTTGGGGGAGATCGAAGCCAACGAAACCACACGAAAGAGGGAATTGAAGTATCCTGCCGGCACGAAACTGCACTTCCTGTAGAGAGTTCGTGATCTGAAACTAGACGTTGCGAAACTGAGTCCCAACCGCAGCCGAGGGATTCAGAGCGATCAAACGCCATGGTACTGTCCTAACTTAGGACGGTACCAACGCCATGCCTTAGCTTAGCAGGCAGCTATTGACACTCACTGTAGAATGATTAGCGGACAACGCCCCTGCCGATCGCTCAAGTTTCTAGCCCCTCCATTCAAAACAAAATAACCGAAGCCAACAATCTGTAGGTCAGCCCTTCGAGAGCGCTCGGATAGCTTAGAGAATCGTCTACGCGTCTCTTGCCTCATGAAACAGTGGGAGGTCTGCTTCTGATGTCTCGCAATGACAACGATATCTTCTCTCTAATTGAGATCAAGCGATCCTATCCTGAGGAGTGGGTCGCAATCGCGGTGCGAAAGACTGATGGGGACGGGCTGCCGTCCGCCGGTGTAGTGCTCGTGCACGATGCGGACGAGCAGTTCGTATGGCCGGCGCTGAAGCTCGGAGAAGCCGACGATCTCATTCACGTCTTTCATACCGGCAGTCGTAAAAGGATTACTGCGGCCGCGTGATCACCAGCAGAGCCAGAAGGCCAAGGGCAAGAGAGTCGAGCGCAAAGGGCGAAGATCCAAGCTCAAAGGGTAAGGAGAATGGGCCAAGACTCTGCCCTTAGCCCTTAGCTCTTGGCTCCTCGCCCTTTAGCTCTTAGCTCCAATTACTTCGGCAAAGAGGTCGAGACTAATGTTCCGGCCGCTGATTATTGCTGCAACACTCTTGCCGACGAGGACTGCGTCGTTCAGAGCCGCAACGCTCACCGCAGCCGAACCTTCGATCATCACGTGGTCCTCGCGCGCGACCCGCGCAATCGCGGTTCGGATCGAGTCTTCGCTCACAAGAATAATGCCGTCAACCCAACGCCGAATGATCGGAAAGGTCATCGAGCCAGGTTCGATGTTGCCTGCGCATCCGTCGGCGATCGTAGGCTGCTCTTCGATCTCGACAACGCGACCGGCTTCGAGCGCCGCAGTCATCGTCGGCGATGTGAGCGGCTCTGCGCCGTAGACTTTGACTCGAGGGTTTATCGCCTTAACTGCGATTGCCACTCCTGCGAGCAGTCCGCCGCCGCCGACCGGGACAACAACCACATCGATGTCGGGCGTGTCTTCCAGAATCTCAAGACCAATAGTTCCCTGTCCGGCGATGACTTCACGGTCGTTGTACGGCGAAACAAACGTCGCGCCGCTTTCGCGTTCCATCTCGCGGGCGGCGCGTTCAGCATCATCATAAGTCGCGCCATGTTCTATCAGCGTTACCGGATAGCGGCGGATGCTCGCGACCTTCGCGCGCGAAGCTGATTCAGGAACGACGATCGTCGCCTCGAGGCCCAGCACCTCAGAGCAATGAGCGACCGCGAGCCCGTGATTGCCGGCGGAAACCGTGAGCACGCCGCGAGAGCGTTCGTCTTCAGTGAGTGCCGAGAGCTTCGCCATCGCGCCGCGAATCTTGAATGAGCCTGTTAACTGGAAGCATTCGAGCTTCAGTAACACGTCTCGCCCGTGCTCGGCGGACAGCCAGCGCGCGTGCTCGAGCGGTGTGCGACGTGCAATGGAGGCCATTCGCACTCTCGCTCGCCTGACGTCATCAATTGTCAGTTCCTGATGATCCATTTTCTAGTTGTCACTGAGTTCGACTAGTAAACATCAAGGTCGCGGCCCGATACAACCTTGCCGGTATAACCCGCGCGAACTTCTTTCAACAGATCGTCCTCACTCTTTCCCCAAAACAGTTGATGATAAAGCACGAGCAGACCGGGCCTCGCCTTGCTCGCAAGCTCCGCCAGTTCTCGTGAGGAAGTGTGATATCGCGAATGATAGTTTTGCCATTCAGCCGGACGAGTTGCGAAGCCGGCTTCGGAATAGACCTCGTGAATCAGCACGTCGCAGCCGTTGCAGTTCTGGATGACCGATGGACTCGGCCGGCAGTCTCCGGAGATCACAATCGTGCGGTCCGGCGTCTCAAAGCGGAAACCGTAAGCCTCGCGCCAGGAACCGTGATTAACCAGAAAAGCCTTCACCGTCACGTTCTCATCTTTGTACACGACTCCGGGTTTGATCTCGTGTGCGATGACCTTGTAGCCGGTCTTGTTGGAAGGCTCGCCGCCACCCAACCTGATGTCGATGTCCTCGCGATAGGCTTTCAATATGTGACCGGTCATCGCTTTGGTGCCTTTCGGGCCGTAGACCTCGAGCGGTTCTTTTCGTTCGAGCACCCACGGGGTAAGGATCAAGTCGGGATAGCCGGCCGTGTGGTCCGAGTGCAGGTGAGTGACGAACACCCGGTTGAGATTCTTGACCGCCAGCCCTTTGATTCCCTTTTGAAACGCCGCGGCCGCGCGCCTGACTATGCCCGGTCCGAAGTCGACTAGATAAGGAGTGTCATTTACTACAATCGCGACTGACGGCCCCGAACGGTCCGGGTCCGCGTTTGGAGTTCCCGTGCCAAGCAGAACGATTTGTCCCGCAGTCCGAACATAGGTCCTCGATTCGACTGCGAAGCCCCCAGACGAAGAGCCGTCGCCCAGCGTTAAGGCAAGGACGAACAGCAAAACACTCAGCAGCACGCATCGCATCGTTTTTCTCCTGGGCCGCTTGTCAGCGCACCCTTTCCAAAGACGCGGCAAAGAAACCATCCGTGCCGTCCCGGTGTGGAAAGGTCCTCACGAAGCCGTCGCTGGTAATCAAGCCGGCGCCCGCATTCGGCTCAATCACCTTGAACAGGGTTGTTCCCTCCAGGAAGCGGCTGACCACGTCTTCATTCTCTTCCTGCTCGATTGAGCAAGTCGAATACACCATTCGCCCACCGCTTGCAACAGCCGACGCGCCGCGCTCCAGCAAGCTGAGCTGAAGCTCGGCCAGCCGCGTTATGTCATCGGGAGAGAGCCGCCACTTGATCTCCGGGTTGCCCCTCAAGGTCCCGGTACCGGAGCACGGGGCATCTACCAGGACTCGATCGAATTCTAGCCCGTCTGCGGCGAAGGGCAGCGCGCGCGTCGCGTCCAGCGCCAGCGCATCGATTGACTGGATGCCGAGCAGCTCGCATGTAGCCCGAAGCGTAGTCAAGCGGTGGTGATGACGATCGCATGCGATGATCCACGCCCTATCGTCAGTGAGCGCCGCGATGTGTGAAGTCTTGGAGCCCGGTGCCGCGCATAGATCAAGCACACGCTGACCACTCCTCGGCTCAAGAAGGATCGAGACTAATTGAGACGCCTCATCTTGAACGTAGATCACCCCTTGTCGCGCCGCGTGTATCACGACCGGCGCGGGGCCGCTTTCGACGACAAACGCGCCGTGTGCGACCTGAGAGGCTTGCGTTGTCAGGCCTTCGGCTTTGAGATCGGTGAGCACTTCCTTGACGGACGTGCGAAGTGTGTTTACGCGAAAGGCCGTTGCGGGCGGCGAATTGTTGGCGAGGGCAAGCTGTCGTGTTTCATGCTCGCCGAATGCCAATTGCCAACGGTCGAGCATCCATCGCGGATGTGACAGCTCAACTGAAGCTCGCTCCAGAGGATCAGCTATTCCCCGACCCGCAATCTCGTTCGGGTGTCTCGCCGCCTTTCGCAATACGGCATTGACCAGAGGGGCCGCGCTCGCAGCCCGTGCGCGCTTGACCAGGTTCACGGACTCGTTGACGGCGGCCGATTGCGGGACGCGAGTGAGGTGACGCAGTTGATAAAGGCCCACGCGCAACGCGATCAACACAGGCGGGTCCAAACGCGCAATAGGGCGCTCGGAATAGCGCTCGATAAAGCAGTCGAGCGACCGCTGCCAGCGAAGCACTCCTAGTGTTATTTCTTGAGCAAGCGCTCGGTCTTCACGCGACAAATCCGACTCGGAAAGTTTCGCAACAAGCACCGACGCGTAGGCGTGTTCTGCCTCGACCTGGCTAAGTATGTCGAAGGCTGCTCGTCGCGCAGGGCTTACTAATTCACTCTGTTTCGCATTCATCAGTACTTACGACGAAGGCTCGATACACGCTGCAAGCTGATGGGGATTGTGGCATTCGTTTCAGGCAAACGGTATGAACTCGGGATCGCCCTGTCGCCGCCGCTCGGATGCGAGAAAGTCATAGTACCCGCAGCGCGAGCTGTCGGGATAGCCTCGGCAGAGCGCCGGTCGCGCGTCATAGATTGTGCACTGGCGTTTCTCTGTGTCGAGAAACTCACAGACTTTCCTGAAGATGTGGTCCTTCTTATGTCGAAGTATGAGGCCAACGGGAGAAGCCTTTGTGTACCGCCGCTTCGCTTGCTTGTAGGAAATACCAAAGCGGTTCGCGATTCGTAGCAAGTCACGCTTTGTTACCTCGACGCGATCATAACTGCAACAATAGGCCGGACACTTCGAACAGTTGTACATCACTGGCAGCGAACGGGAGGTTTTCTGTGAGTTCCCATTACTCTGAGTAGGTGACATAAGTGCGGCTACTCGGTCCACTCTTCTTCTTCCTCCTCAACTGCCACGTCCAGTTCGATTGGATCGAGGCCAACGACCTCTAATTGAGTGCCGCAGTCCGAGCATTCGACAACGTCGCCCTTATCGGTGTCTTCGTCTACCTGAACTTCAGCGTCGCATTCGGGACAGGTCCCTCTTGGCATCTTGGCATCCCTCCATTGTTTTGCGCTGGGTCTGTTATTGTGCTGCGCGACTCAACGAAAAATATCTAAACCGAAATGCCTGGGATTTGCAAGAAGTAATAACGCGAACGAGCGCGGCCGCGCCTCTGTAACGAACCCTTCGCATTCAGACCCGCGAACTCTCACTGCGGCCGAGTGGTCTTCCGGCTGGTGAGATCGAGGCGCTGCCGCGCGAGCCTGGCTTCCTCGCCTTCGGGGAAGCGCCTGACGATCTCGCGGTATGCTTTTCCGTCGTAGACGAACTCGCCGGTCGATTCGTTGAAGTCGAAGACGATGCCGAGCCTGCTATAGCGATCAAGGCCGGCATCGCTCAGATAGTAATCGCGCAAGCTCGCATCCGCGCCGCGGACTTCCGCGAGCCGCTTTCGTGTTCGCTGGCTTAGAGTTTCCGCAACGTGCTCTGCTTCCTCCCCTAACAGGAGCATCGCACGCGGAACCAATCGTGATCGGCTGAAGCGCTCGATGATAATTCGACACAGCGTGATTCTATCGATGCCATCGCTGGCGCCCTCGATCAGGTTCATTATGCGTTGATCCTCACCTGGCCTGCTTTGCACTGCGAGAGCTGACTCGTGGATCCATCCGCGCGTGCGTCTCGTTACTGCAATCCGGCAAAACTTCAGCCGGTCGGCCTTGGGCTTACTGGTGCTGACGATAAACACGGTGCGCCCGAGCCGAAGGCGGCGGAGTACCTCCGACTGGAGGCCGGGTTCGCGTCTAAGCGCTGATAATCGGTCATTTATGACAAAGGCCTTCAGGTAGGCGGGGCCCGGCCCCGAGCCTTTGGCGGCCGTCGCCGGGAACGCCTTCGTTGGATCTTGTGCCGAGGAGCTGGAAGCGGTCCCTAGCAAAAGGACAAGGGTCCCCGCTACCGCCGTCGCGAGTTGAGCAAGTCTACTCATAGCTGTTCTCCTTATGACAGTGTTGTCGCTACTTGGCATGACGTAACCGGAAGGGAAAAATGATTCAGGAAAAGAGAATATATTCAGAGTTCGGACTAATCGTCAAGAACCTGGCGGGAGGTTTCGTCGAGTATCGGTCCTTCGACCGGCGTGGAGGGCTGACGACTCTGAGTGATATACGTCTCGTACGCTTATGGCGCTGGCGCGCAAACTTGACGGACCAAAACAGATTCTTGTATCTTGAAGCCTCTACTTTCAGTCCTGAAAGGCAGCCAGCGTAGCTCAGTTGGTAGAGCATCGGTTTCGTAAACCGGAGGTCAAGGGTTCGAGTCCCTTCGCTGGCTCCATAGAATCAAGGAATTAGGCCGCTCTCGCAAGATCCTCTCCTTCCACAGACTGTCAAGAAATTTGCCTTGCTCCTTTCCCCGAAAGAGAGAGAATGGCGTACGCTGTTGCTGTTGAGTCGGTCAGCTAAACAGGTGTTTCATGAGCGTTCTTGGCCAAGGCATCTTGAATTCTTACCAGCAGTTCAGCGATGCTCAAAGGCAGCTTTTTCCGGCTTCGGGACCCCTCCGCTGAAAAGCGACAGGTAACTCACTGCGCAGTGTGACTTAGAGGACAGAGTGTGCCGCGAACAGATTCGGCAGATGTTTTATGCTTAGTCGCCGGGTTGTTGCTCTGGCGTTCCTGCGCTGATGACCTGCTGCTGCGGCAGGCGAAAGTAGCCGAAGACCGTAATCACTAAAAGCATAGCGGCGCTGATGTAAAACAGATTCCGGATGCCAAGCGTCTGCGCAAGCGAACCCGCGAAGACCAGGCCTATCAATTGCGCAATCGACAAAACGGACATGAAGCTACCGCTTACGCGCCCTATCAACTCCATCGGGGTCTGCGCCTGCATCAGGGTTTGCGCCGAGACGAACACGAAGACCACTCCGACGCCAACCCCGAACATACTGATTGAAGCCGCGGCGATGCTCTTGAAAGCGGCTAACACCACAACGAATGCGCCCATCGTCAACAAACCCCAGAGCACCAGATGAGTCTTTGAGACCTTTTGAGCGAAACGGTTCATCAGCAACGTCCCGGCAATCATTCCTACGCCAATCATCGCATTGATGATCCCGAACGCTAACGAAGTCGCCTGCAGTTCATCGCGGACGTAAACCGCGATCAGTGGACCAAAGCAAGAGATCGCAAACATCCCGGCGGCCATCGCCAAAATCACGAACGAGATTGTCGCGTGCGTGAAGATGAACTTCACACCTACCATCAAATCGTTGAACACCGCTTTGATCGGATGGCTGTCTTTCGTTGGCGCCACAGGCTCGCGCGCGATTACCAGCGTCACAATAATCGACGCCGAAAAGATAAAGCTTACGCTGTCAACGTAGTAACACGAACTGGCCCCGAACCATTCGACCATCGCACCCGCCAAGGCCGGGCTGAATATGCGCATGATTTGAAATGCCTGCTGGACGAGCGCGTTCGCCGCCAGCAGGCCCTCGCGCGGGACAATCGTCCGCAACGTGACGGTTTGCGCGGGCATGAAGAATGCCGAAACCACGCTCAGCAGGAAAAGAATTGTGTAAACCTGGCCGAGGGTGCCGGCGAAGACCAACCCCAGTGCGAGCGCGGCGCGAATCAGGTCGCTGACGATCATCGTGCGTTTGACGTTCCACCGATCCACAAACACGCCGGCCACGGGTCCGATGAGAGCGAACGGGATCATGAATGACACGCTGATGCCCGTGACTTGCGCCGCCGTAGCGTGCAGGTTGAAGGAGACGTAGCTGAGCACCGCAAATATCGCCAGAAAATCGCCGAACACACTTACGACCTGCGCCAACCAGAGCCGCCGGACGGGTTTCAATTGCAGGACTTCGCGAATGGTCATTTGACGCGCGGTTTCCGCCATATCTAGCTGCTCCGATCCTCTGAAAGAATGGCCCGTTTCCTAATACCGGGACTCGACAGAGGTTGATACGAAAAAAGCTCGCCGCTGGGCCGAACAAACTTCTCAAGGAGCGTGTTTCATCCTTGGTTCTGGCCTCTTCGTCACATTCCAGGCGGCGTTTGTCCCAAACTTGTTCTTCGCTCCACGCGCACATCATAAACTCCTACAACGTTGATCGCCTGCAGGCGGCCGGTCCTGGACGCCGGGGGTGGGCGATATGGACGATGTGCTTTGGGCGGCGAGCACGACCCTCGCGGGTTGATTCAGAGGATGTTGGGGAAATGGTCATGCAAGTAGTTAGATACAACAACGAGGCGTACGCGCCGATCTCCAGTAATGCGTCTGTGGGCCTCGGCTCACAGCTAATAGGACAAAGCCTGATAGGAGTGAGCAGGTGGACCCAGACTGCACGAATGCTCGTTGCAGTGCACGCGGCTCACGACAATTCCGTCATCCTGGAAGGTGAGCACGGCACAGGAAAGAGGCTCCTGGCCAGGTTGATACACCAGTTTAGCTCACGTCACGATGGTCCCTTCGTTTCACTGTCACTCGGCTCAATCAGTGAAGAGGTTGCGCGTGCAGTGTTATTCGGCACGCCGCCGCGAGAGCGATCTGATGGTGTTGCTACCCGCGAGAAAGGGCTCGCGGAACTGTCACAGGGAGGCACGCTGTACATAGACGGACTTTCAGACCTCTCGCCTGCGTTGACCGGCGAAATCGTTCAGCTTGCGGAACGGCGACAAACAGACGAGGGAGAAAGGCCGCTTCGCATCCTTTTTTGCCGGCTGACTGACACCTCTAACTCGGCAAGCACTGGTTTGGACTACGAGAGAATCCAGATCCCGCCGCTGCGCGAAAGGCCAGATGATATCGAAGCGCTGGCTGTGCACTTCATCAGAGAGCGCTGCGAGCAAGCCGGGAAGGAGTTGAGGATGATATCGCCCGACGCCTTGAGGGCGCTGCGCGCCTACGACTGGCCTCGAAACGTGACAGAGCTGAGAATACTGGTGAATCAACTGGTCAAGCAGTTGTGTCCGCCATCAATCGACGTTGCGCTTCTTCCCGCTTACCTCGCCGGTCCGTATGGAGAGAAATGCCTCCTTCCTGCTTCGGGGCTCGACCTCGATAGCGAAGTAAAACGCGTTGAAGTGGATCTGATCTGCGCCGCGCTTCGACAGAGCCGTGGGCTGCAAAACAGAGCCGCCCAGCTACTCAGGATCAAGCCTACGACTCTGTTCATGAAGATCCGGCGCCACGGCATCAATGTGGAGGCCTTCCGGTGAAGGATTCAGCCGGCGCCCAGCGGCTTCTCCGTCCTCGCCCGGGTCGCACCTTGAAAAAAGCCGAGTGACCAATAGCACGCCGCGAGCAAATACATCGGCGAGACCAACACGAACGCCAGGAACGCTTGTCCGTCGGTTCTTGCAAGCCAGACGGCCGCGCGCGCCAATCTGACAAGAGGCATTAGCGCGATCAATTCAGGATGCCGAAGCAAAACATCGCCGGGCAGTCCTCCTCGCTTTCGAGCCTCCGCTGACCACTTCCCAAGACTGACTTGATAGGATAAGACTTGCCGCCAGCCGGTTCGATTCAGATGAGTCACCTCGATTGCAGGATCAAACAAGATGCGCCCGCCTGACTTGTGAATCTTCCAGTTGAAGAGGAGGTCTTCGGCCAGCCACATGTCTTCATCGAAGTAACCGTGGCGCTCCAGTGTCTCGCGCCTGTAAGCAACGTTCGCTGTGGGGACAGTCTTCTCGAGCCGCATCGGTGCGCCCGGGATGAACTCCTTGAACTCGAGGAGGTATCCAGTCCAGCCGCTCAGGCTCTTTGGAGTGCCGTTGCGGAGCGAACCTCCAACCGCAGCGTATTCCGCCTCGCGGTGACGAGCGATCATGCGTTCAATCAAATCAGGCTGCGCTACGCAGTCTGAATCTATCATCAGGCAGAATGCCGCGTGCGTGGATCGAGCGCCCACGTTTCGCGCGGCGCCGGCAAAAGTGCGCCGGTCGAGATGAATGAGCCGAACTGAAGGAAACTCACGCGCAATGATCTGTGGTGTTTGATCAACGGAGCTATCGACGACGATCACGTCGTAAGGGATGGACGTTCGCTGAGCGAGTATCGCGTCCAGGCAGCGCCGGATTGTCTGCTCAGAGTTGTAGCAGGGAACGATGACGGATACGATGGGCTCGCTTGAAGGCATGACGTAGACTTAGATATATAGTCCCGGCTTATGTTAAGCAAGATTGACAGCGGCGACACACTCAAATAGCTTCTTAGCGAAATGGACCTTCAAGTCGCCGTCGTAGTCGTGAGCTACAATACCAGAGACCTGTTACTCGATTGCATGGCGTCAGTACTTGAGAGCACGCAAGGCCGGAGCATTGAGCTTGTGATCATTGATAACGCGTCAGACGACGGCAGCTACGAAGCGGTTCGCGAGGCTTACCCTAACGCAGCCGCGATTCGCAACTCGACAAACCTCGGATTCGGCGCGGCTTGCAATCAGGGAATCAGGGCCACCAGCTCGAAGTTCATCTTGCTGCTTAACAGCGATGCGCGGCTTACCGCGCAGGCGTTCCAAGCTCTCTGCGATTGCCTTGAGCAGGATCAACGATGCGGGGCCGCAGGCTGCAGGGTGATCAATGCTGCCGGCGCCGAAGTGGTCAACACCAGAAACTTCCTTACGCCGCTCAATCAGGCCTTTGAGCTCGCCGGAATCAGACTTGGATCGGGTTGGCTTCGGAGAACCCGCCGGCCGAACGTGGACCGCAATCTTGTGGATTGCTCGGTTGATTGGATAGACGGCGCCTGTCTGATGTTGAGGCGCACAGCCCTCGATGAAACCGGCTTCTTCGATGAACGGTTCTTCATGTATTCAGAGGATGAGGACCTGTGCTTCAGGCTCAAGAAACGAGGGTGGCTGGTGTGCTTTTCCCGCGGCGGGACGGCTGTTCATCACGGCGCAGCATCGAGCAGGCTTCATAAGATCGAGATGTTGCATCACTTCTATCTGAGCCAAATGCTGTTCCTCTCGAAGCATCGTACCAAGCGCTCAACCTTTTTCTACGAGGTCCTCATGAAAGCGGTCCTGGTCCTCAAACACTGGTTGCTGCGTGACGCTCATCGACGTAAAACAGCAGAGGCGCAGTTGAGGGCTTTGAAGGAGGCCTGTGCCGCACGAGATGGCCGGACGTGATCATCACTATGACCAGTGACTTGCATTGATCCGACAGATTTGCGCGGATACCACATCTTCACCGGCGAAGTGTCTGTTACACGCCACTAGAACGCATTGGGTGCCCGGCTGCCAAGTCTTCGCCGCATGATTTCTTCGATGACGCCGCCAAGCTGGTGCGTCGAATCCTCAGCGGGGGTGTTCCGAATGTTCTCAGAAAGGATCGGGCCGAGATCGTCGTCGAAGTACCTCACGATTTGGCCGGCAAGCGCCTCGGGGTCTCCCGGTGGAAACAGCAGCCCGTTGACATGGTCGATCACGGTTTCGGAAAGCCCTCCGGTCCTCGATGCTATGACAGGAAGCGCGTTTGATAATGCGATTCGGGCCACGCCGCTTTGACTCGCGCTCACGTACGGCAAGACAAGCACGTCGGCCCTTTCAAAAATCTGGACCACTTCCTCATTCGGCACATAACGATTGTCAATGTGAACGTGGCTTTCGAGATTATGCCGGCGAATCAGTTGCTGATACTTTTCTATCGGGTCGTAAAACTCCCCTACAACGATCAGCTTGCAGTCCACCTGTGACAGGACCTTTGGCATGGCGGCCAGAAGCACGTCCAGCCCCTTATACTTGCGCACCTTTCCGAAGAACAGAATCGTGCGTCCGCTGCGTTTGTTGGCGCCGCGGCTCGAGAACTCATTCAAGCTAGGAAGTGGCGAGACGCTGACCTCTTTCCCGGGCAAGACGGCAAGCAAGTCTTCGCGGTCCTTTGCGGAATGCGTGATGAGCTGATCGGCGGTCGAGAGCGCAAACCGGACCAGCAGACCGTCCAGGGGGCTCCGCTCGTGTGGGAAGATGTTGTGGCATTCGATGATGCATTGGACTCCAGACCTGCGAAACCATCTCACGAGTGCGCCAACGACTGGGCCGAAGAACGGTTGCCACCACTGGAAAATGATCACATCGGGCGAAAAGGCCTTCACCTGTTTAGCGGCGCGCAACCAGGTCAACGGATTCAACGGGGTCAGGATCGGCAGTGCGCTCGCATCTAGTCGTAAGCGGCTCACGTCTATTTCAGTTGCGCCGGGAAAGAAAATGGCGGGGTAAAGCTTGCGGAAGGAGACTACTTGCACGGTGTGAGCGCGGGCGGTCAGTTCTTGCCGGAGCCAGAAAACATGATGGGCTATGCCGCCTCTCAGCGGGTAGGCTGGCCCGATTATGCTGATTCTCATTCAGCCGTTTTACCCCGACTGATTCCGATCGCACGCTGTTGTGCGCTGAAGCTAAGATCCTCTTGATCGCTCGATTCGACTACCGAGTAGTCGCTCTCCCTCCTGTATGAGAACGCGATCATCTCGGCAAGAAGACCAAACAGGATCAGTTGAACGCCGACTATCGCAAGAAAGGTCCCTATTATCAGCAGCGGGCGATTGCTTAGCCACTGGTTGAACAGAACACGCAAGGTAATGAGGTATAGATCTATAGCGGAGCCGAGCCCTGCAAGCAGAAGTCCCATAAGGCCGAAAAAATGAAGCGGCTTGTTTGTGTATCGGGTCATGAGAATAATCGTCAGCAAGCTAAAGAATCCCCCGAGTACTCTCTCCAAACCGTAGCGGGAACTGCCATGCTCGCGCCGAGCATGCTCTATCTTCACTTCGCCGAGACGAAATCCTCGGTAGCTCGCCAACACAGGAATGTACCGATGACGCTCGCCGTACACCATCACTTCGTCCAGCACTTCTCTCCTATAGCACTTGAATCCACAATTAATGTCGTGCAGACGGACTCCTGTTAGAAGCGAGGTCACTCGATTATAAATCTTCGAACCAATGCGACGTGTGAGTTTATCGCGGCGGTGATAGCGCCAGCCCGAAACCAGATCATAGCCGTGTTCGAGTTGCTCGAGTAGCAGCGGCAATTGCTCCGGAATGTCCTGAAGGTCGGCATCCAGGGTAGCAATTATGTCGTAGCGCGCGGCGCGAAACCCGGCGGCGAGTGCAGCCGACTTGCCGAAATTCCTTCGAAAGCGAACGTACCTGACCGATGGATAGACCGATCGAAACTCTCTCAGCTTTTCGATGGAGCCATCGGTGCTGCCGTCGTCGATGAAAACTATCTCGTACCGGTGGCCCAAGTCGGAGAGCACTGCGGTCAGCCGACGGCAAAGCTCATCGAGAGCCGGGCGCTCGTTGTACAGAGCGATAACTACGGAAATCGACGTGGAACTCATACTACGTTGATCCGCCTGCCTTTGGGTCGAGCCCTGTCGCAGCGATTGATCCAGTAATCACGTGCTAAGATATAGCGAAAAGACCTTGATTACAACTGATTTGGGGATTCCGAAAAAAGGAACTTTTCAAAAAGGGGCCGACTCGAATAGTATCATCGAACGGAACGGCTTGCGACGAACTATACGAAGGAATGAAAAGAACCGCCGCCATCGAGGGTAAGAGCAAAGCGAAGCCGCGAACCGCCAGCTCAAAGCCGAAGCGCAAACTCCTCCGGCGCTGGGAGCAAGGTTCCGTTCTTGCTGCCGCGATTCTGGTTACCGTTGTGTTTGCGTGCTACGCGAATAGCCTCGGAAACGGTTTTGTGTTCGACGACGAATTCCTGGTGCCCGCTTACGGCCGCGTGCGGAGCTTTTCTCACCTGGTTCAGACATTGCTCGACTCATACAGGCCTGTCAGGAACGCGTCCTATGCGATTGACTTTCTCGTATGGGGCTTGCGTCCGTTCGGATTTCACCTGACTAACGTCTTGATCCACGCCGGTAATACCGTTCTGGTCTTCTTCCTGATCAGGCGCTTCACGGTCAAGCCGAGCACGGCCTTTGTGGCGGCGCTGATTTTTGCGGTCCATCCGATTCAAACGGACTCTGTGTCCTACGTCTCCGGAAGGCGAGACGTATTGTTCGCGCTTTTTTACCTGGCGGCGTTTCATGCTTACCTCAGTTTTCGCGCGAGCAGGTCGCGTACATCGTTCGTATTGTTCTTACTCTTCTGGGCCTTGAGCCTGATGTCCAAAGAGATGGCAGTTAGCCTCCCGTTGGTGATCTTCATCTGGAACTTCTGCGGCCAGTGGGGCGAGGCGGCCGGCTCGTGGCCGCAACGCTCGATTCAAGCGTCGAAAAGAGCGTTCGGAAAAGACAAGTGGCTATACACATTCCTGGCTGCGGCATCTTTGGGATTCGGCGCTTACGCGATCTTCTTTCTGCGGGCGAGCGGTCGTGCGAGTGGCACCGAGATGGAATATTGGGGAGGAAGCCTCTATGCCACGGTGCTCACTGTCATACGCGTCCACGCCTGGTACCTCAAGCAGCTAGTCTATCCGACCCCGATTGCCCAGTATTTTGGAGCGTTCGGCATATCAACCTCACTATTGGACTGGCGGGTATTTGTGGCGCTAGCGATAGTTGGGAGCGTGCTAATCTCGGGTGCGGCTTTGCTCAGCAAAGAAAGGTTGATGGCGTTTGCGGTATTCTCCTACTTTGCAGCATTGGCCCCCGTCAGTCAGATCATTCCCCACCACGAACTCCTTGCCGATCACTATCTCTACCTGCCAATGATGAGCTTCAGTCTTTTGGTGGCATTGGTGGTGAACCTGGTGGCTCAAAAAGGCAGGCAGCCCGGGCAGATCGCCTACGGGCTGATGGGTGTTTTCATTTTGGCGCTCGCGTGGATCACTGTGTCTCGCAACCGGGATTGGAAAGACGAACTGTCAGTTTGGGAGGCGAATTATAAGTCGGTGCCCAATTCACCTCGCGCTTCGTACAACCTGGGTGGCTTGTATATGATGAAGAATCCAGAAAAGGCGGAGGCTTTGCTGAAGGAGTCGATTGCTAGCGATCCAACCTTCGAACCCGCCTACCTTGCTCTCGCGAAGCTATACGTCGCACGCAAGAGGACTGCGGAGGCTGAACCGTTGATTCAGCAGGGTCTTGCTTTGATCGGGACGAAGACCAGATCATTCGTTCTACGAAACCCGTCGCTGCTGAGGTCGCAGTTTACGACAACTTTGGCAGCGGCAAGGTGGGAACAAGGAGACCGCGAGGCGACCGAGCAGCTTCTTTGGGAGGCCGTGATGCTCTATCCCGGGAACATGAGCCCTTACGAGGCGCTGGCTAATCTATATCACAACTCGGACCGCAGCAAGGAAGAGGACGCACTAAGGCGAGCGGTTAGCGCCAATCCTTTAGCTTTCGAGGTGCGCGCGCGCCTGGCAGCTTTGGCTATCGAGAGCAAAAGATACGACGAGGCTCTGAGTACACTGCGGGAGATGGTCGAGATTAGCCCGACGGAGAGTGCTTGCGAGAAGGCCCGGCCTTACCTTGCAGATATGAGATCAGGAGTTCCCAATTCGATGGAGCAGAGACCGCTATCGGAGACGCTGGAGCTTGTTCTGCAACAGTGTACGGCGCGATGAATAAGATGTGCTTTACTGTTCAGCAACGCTGCCGGTGAATCAGCTTCTGAAATCAAGAATCGAAATCAAGAATCGTTGACAGCATGAATGTCTGGAACTACACTCGAAACTTAATTAACCGGCTCAAACGCCGGGAGTGACTCTCGTTTCAGGATCTCAATGAGCTTGCTTGCCACCAAGACAACCAAACAGCCTCCTCTCGCGGAACAAAGTAGTGCGCAGACGCCATCACGTGACCTATCGTACGATTTGCCGGAGAAGCCGGTGGTCACGATCGAGTTCCGCAAGTCCTGGGTCCCGCTCAACCTTCGCGATCTATGGGCTTGCCGCGAACTGCTCTATTTTTTGATGTGGCGCGACATCAAGGTGCGCTACAAGCAGACGGTATTGGGCGCCGCCTGGGCGGTTATCCAGCCGCTGGCAACGATGATCATTTTTACCTATTTCTTCGGCAAGCTTGCGAAGGTGCCGACGGATGGAGCGCCGTACCCGATATTCTTTTACACGGGGTTGTTGCTTTGGACGTTCTTTTCGAACGGCGTGAACAGCGGCGCGAACAGCCTGATCGGCAATAGCAACCTGATTACTAAGGTCTACTTCCCCAGACTGATCATCCCATCTGCCGCGGTAGGGGCGGGCTTGCTTGATTTCGCGATTGCATCTGTCCTGCTAATAGGATTGCTAGTCTACTACGATTTTCCCGTGACCTGGGGCTATGCGATGGTCCTGCCGCTAATCGCGCTCACGACTCTGCTGGCGCTTGGTGTGGGCATATGGTTTTCGGCGTTGAATGTAAAGTACCGCGACGTGCGCTATGCGCTGCCGTTTCTGATCCAGATGTGGTTGTTCGTTTCGCCGATCATATATCCGTCAAGCCTCGTGCCGGACGAATGGCGTTGGGTTATATGGTTGAACCCGGTCACCGGCATTGTCGAAGCGTTTCGGGCTTCATTATTTGGCCGGCCCCTCCCCTGGGCGGCGTTAGCATATTCCGGCGGGTTCAGCCTCGTAATGCTCGCGTACGCCTCATACGTGTTCCGGCGGATGGAGCGCAACTTCGCGGAGTTGATTTAGAGTAGGACGGCATAGGATATCTATATGCAAGTCTAGGAGCTTGCGGCAAGCGGATGAGACCGATAATCAAAGTTGAAGGGATCAGCAAGCGGTTTCGCATTCAGCCGCGCGAAGCGCCCTCGGTTCGGTATCCCACGCTGCGAGAATCGCTGGTCAGGGTAGTTAGGGCGCCATTCCGCCAGCGTAATAATGGAGCGCGCGATGACACCGTTTGGGCGCTCAAGGATGCCAGCTTCGACGTGATGCCCGGGGAAGTGATGGGCATTATTGGCCCGAACGGGGCGGGCAAGTCTACGCTGTTGAAAGTCCTGTCACGAATCATCGAACCTACGAGCGGGCGGGTAGAGCTCTACGGCCGAGTCGCAAGCCTGCTCGAGGTTGGCACCGGCTTTCATCCTGATCTGAGCGGACGAGAGAACGTTTACTTGAACGGGGCGATTCTTGGAATGAAGCGCCGCGAGATTGACGCAAAGTTTGACGAGATAGTCGCATTCGCCGAAGTGGAGAGGTTCATCGACACTGCCGTCAAGCATTACTCTAGCGGGATGTATCTACGGCTGGCGTTCGCGGTTACTGCTCACCTGGACCCGGAGGTCATGATAGTCGACGAAGTGCTTGCGGTGGGCGACGCCAACTTTCAGAAGAAGTGCCTTAGGAAGATGGACGACGTGACTCGAAGCGGCAGGACAGTATTGCTTGTGACCCATAGCCTGGGCATGGTCACTCAGCATTGTCAGCGGGCGATTCTACTCAACAGAGGCCGGATCGTCAGAAGTGGTAGCGCTCAAGATGTGGTCGATCATTATGATGCGATGTGTGAGTTGGCACAGACACAAGCTGCGGAACCGAGCACTATCCCTGCCGGCGACTTTAACACTGCCGGAGGTCCCCGAGAGCACTGAGTCGGAGATACCTACTTTTTGGCGCAGGCCCACTCAGCCAGTGAATGCCGCGTTGCTTCCTCCAGATTGTTCACATATCAACACTACTACCGAACTTATCGAACGAAGGTTCAGAGTATTGACAACGTCATGGCGTTATGTTTGAATCCTGCTACCGAAGCTCGCTAAAGCCCCTCAGAGATGATCTTCGTATATCAGCCAGGACCCACTGGTTCAAACCTCACCGAACTAGCGGAGCGGTAGTCAATGAGAGTTGCGACTCCGGCGTACCTGGTGGATTTCGGGCGAGCCCCCTTATCGGTGTAACGACGAGTATCCGAGATCAAGCAGTGACTGTCTGTGACGAGAGGCGATGCTGGCAAGTTGGCTCCCTTCTACACCTCTAATAATCGAGCCGCGCTTACCGTGTGGGAACGCGTCAAGTCCTGTGGCAGTGTCCAAGCTTGTAAGTTTGACTGAAGGCAAGCACCCGCTGGCCTTCGAGTGGAGGCAAGTATGGAACGCGTTCTGAAGCCGAATTGGCTGACACCTTTGGTCCTTCTTCTCTGTCTTTTGGGCTGTGCCCAATCCAGCAGTGCAACTACCGCAATCGTTCCTCCAGACGACGACCTGATCATCGGGGCGCGAGTAATCGTCAAAGGTAAGATCCTCTCGATTGAAAGCAGCTTCGACGAGCAGCAAGGACGCATATTCACCTACATAAGGCTGAAGGTTCAGGAAGTTCTGAAAGGACAGATTACCGAACGCAAGATAGTGATCAAAGAACTGGGCGGCCAGGTGGGCGACCGTTTCAGCGTAGTCTACGGGAACCCTCAATTTGCGATCGGCGAGCAAGTTCTGGTGTATCTCGACACCTGGAAAGATGGAAGCCTGCGCACCCACCAGATGTTTCTTGGCAAATTCTCCATCGTCAAAGACGAGAAGACCGGGCGCGAATTCGCAGTTCGAGATGCCGGAGACGAGCACGTAGTAATGCAGCCTGCTCAAGGACAAAACAGCGGCGCCATCACTGATCGCATGGAAATATCGGCCTACATAGAGATGGTCAAGAGCAGGCTCGCTGCGAACGCCAAACAATCCCGGAGGTTTGAGCAAACCTACTACAGTCATGTACCCACGCTTGCTTCACCGCCCGAATACGTCGGCGAGTCAAAAGACGGAGAGATTCAGCCGCAATTCGCCCTTTTCAATCCACCGTCCCGTTGGTTCGAGCCCGATACAGGACAATCGGTCACCTATACTCTCAATCCCAATCCATCCGATGACCCGAACGTGCCTCCGCTGGTCGTCGCCCCTGCGGACATAGCCGCGGCGGCCAATTCCTGGTCGACAGTCCAAGGAAGTGCTCTTCGCCTCCTGTATTCGGGCAGTCTGAATGAATGCTACACCTCGAACGGAAGTCCCGGGATCAATGTGGTCTCTAACAACTGCGATGGACGTAACTCTCCAACCGCCGGCTGTGCCGGTATATTGGCATGGGGCGGATGGAGCGGCGGCTACTACAGTCCGATAGTAATAAACGGTACAACATTTCAGTATCGGATTACGCAGGGATTCGTATCCTGCAATCCGTGGGCGGCGTGCAACTTCGGTGATCACTGTAGTGTTCAGTTCATCGTCACGCACGAGATGGGGCACGCGCTCGGGTTAGGTCATTCGCAGTTCCAGATGGCCACGATGTATGCCTATGCAAATCAAATTGCTCGCTGCGCAGTGATATGGACCGACGATGAGGACGCAATCAGATTTGTATATCCGGGTTCGGGCGGGGGCCCTGGGCCGCTTACAATCGTAACTTCATCGCTCGCGGGCGGAACAGTCGGGACATCATACAGTCAGTCGCTAAGCGCTTCGGGAGGCACATCACCCTACACTTGGAGTCTTGTCCAAGGCCAGGGGACTTTGCCGCCTGGCTTGAGCTTGAGCGCTGGCGGGGTCATAACTGGGACACCAACCACAGCAGGAACCTACAACTTTACCGTGCGGGTGACCGACAACGTTGGGGCCACCGCGCAGAGGGCGCTGGGAATCGTCGTTAGCCCGGCAGGTGGTGGAGGCGCGTTGAATTCGCAGTTCGTGTCGCAGACAGTGCCCACGACTGTTCAACCCGGCCAGTCATTCACCGCAAACCTGAAGTTTCTAAACACCGGAACTCAGGGATGGAGCGGAACTGCGTACTATTTTGCTTCGCAGAACCCGCCGCTGAACCAGACGTGGGGAGGCAACGGCGTCTCTCTTGCCGGATTTGTTGCGGGGCCGGGGGAAGTGCTTGACGTCACGTTCACCGCCACGGCTCCGACAACAGCCGGGACGTACAACTTCCAGTGGCAGATGTATCAAAACGGCGGCGCCGGCTTTTTTGGGCAGATGTCCACTAACGTTGCGATTCAGGTAGGCGATGCGCCTCCGCCGCCGACGGGCCCTAATACGATCGGAATCTACAAAGCAGGGTATGGAGGCTTCTTTTTGCGGAATTCTAACTCAAGTGGCTCCGCTGATCTGGTATTCAGCTACGGTCCAGCCAATGCTGGTTGGATTCCTCTCGTGGGAGACTGGAACGGAGATGCCGTAGATACTGTTGGGTTGTATGTTCCGGCAAGCGGAATGTTTTACCTGCGTAACTCAAACTCAACAGGAGTGGCCGATGTCGCGTTCACGTATGGCCCTGCCGGTAGCGGCTGGATCCCGATCGCGGGAGACTGGAACGGAGATGGAGTAGATACAATCGGGCTCTACAATCCGGCAAATGGGGTATTCTATCTGCGCAACTCCAACTCTACAGGCGTGGCAGATCTCACCTTCACCTACGGCCCTGCGAATGCCGGTTGGACTCCCGTCGTGGGAGACTGGAACGGAGATGGAGTAGATACGGTTGGACTGTATAATCCGAACAACTCGGTGTTTTACCTGCGTAACACCAACTCTACTGGAGTGGCGGATATCACTTTTACCTATGGTCCAGCCGGTGCGGGCTGGGTTCCCATTGTCGGAGACTGGAACGATGATGGTGTAGACACGATAGGTCTGTGTAATCCTGCAAGTAGCACCTTCTTCCTGCGAAACAGCAACACCGTGGGGACAGCGGATTTGACGTTCGGGTATGGCGTCGCGGGAGATCAACCGCTTGCCGGCAAGTGGAACTAAGGTCTGATCGAACGGCTGCTTATCTGTACCGCAGTTAGCGGAGCGCAGGCTTTTTCAGTCACGATCAAAGCCTGCGCTCCTTGTTTGGTATGGGGCGCCTCTCGAACAGAACGAACCAGCGGCAGATTTCAACGAACCTATCAACTCCGCCCAATCTAAGCGTCGGGCCGTGCTACCAGAACCGGATGGGCTTCATTCACAACTCAGGCAAACTGCTTGTCCGTACGCATACAGGCGATCACATCCTGGTGGTTATCCCAACCCTGCTCTTGCATCAGGATAATGCGGAGGCCCGGTAGTTTCTGAACTTGAGACAGCACCCAGGGCAGTGTAGACAGGGAGACTCCATAGCCAGGCCTCCACTTGTAGTCGCGATAGCCGAAGCTTGTGCGGTGATACTCGTCAAGCACTTCGCTTACCTGATCTGGATCCAATCCATAAAAGCTCTCTGTCAGAATCCTTCTAGCAGCACAACGGCCTTGAGTTGTAAAAATCAAAATCCCGCCCGGAGCCAGAAGCGAACCGAAGAGTTCCAAGAAGCCGCGCCAGCGACCTTGATCCAGGTGGGTAAGCAACGATCCGCACCAAACAAGGTCGAAGCGGCTTCCAATCACGACTTCATCTGGAGATTCTTTCGAATAGACAGGAATCGCGTTAAAGGTTTTTGCACAGAAATCAACGCCGTCCTGATCAAGATCACAGGCCGTTATGTTAGCTTCGGGAAAGACGGCGCGCACCATGCGAAGCACGCGGCCGTGTCCGCAGGGAAAATCAAGGATGTTGCGAAGGTCGTCTTTTTCTACTGCCAGCATCGCGAGTCTTATGCACTGCAACGCCGAAACGCCCACCCCAAAATAGTGATCCCGGTTTCCCCAGTGCATTGCGTCGTTAGGAGAAATCTCGTCAATCAGCCTCTCTTTGATTAACTCGAGGAGCTGATCCAGGGGCGGCAGCTTGCCCGCTTGCACCGCGGCAACTCCAGGATCCCGCGGGGCTGTGCCGTTGGCTAGAAGTTTCTTGAGTATGTCCATATTCCGTTAGCTCGTCCCTGGATTCGCGTTACTCTAACAGGGCAAGAGCCGATGACAACCACTAACTCTAAGTTATTTGTTAGAGATGAGCAAATTCGTAGTGCTGTTTTCTGTTTTCCGAGCTGAAAGCCATTCGCGTTTTGTTGGTTATTTCTGTGATGTTGTCATATAATCCCCGACCACACTTCCGCTGATCCCGGACATTACTTTGTCGCATATGGAGAAGAACCCCACAACCCCTGAAAGGGGGCCCACACGAGGCGAAGAAGGACATGGTTGCGGGCGGTCCGTTGGCACTTCGGGAAGGCCGTTGGTTACCGTCATAACAGTCAACTACAACGGCCGGCACCACCTGGAGCGCTGTCTTCCTTCGCTCTTGGTAACGAGCAACATAGAGCTTGAAGCGATCGTAGTGGACAACGGTTCAAGCGATGGAAGCATTGAGTGGCTCCACGAACGCTATCCGGAGATTCGCGTTTTGCCACTTGGCAGCAATCGCGGATTCGGAGAGGCCAATCGGCTCGGAGTAGAAGCGGCGCAATGCGACTTTATCGCGTTCTTAAACAACGACACAGAAGTTGAGCCGGACTGGCTGTCGGCGTTGCTCGAGGCCCTTGAGTCCGACGAACAAATAGGCGCAGCCTGCTCTACCCTGAGATTGCTCGATCACCCAGAAGTGCTTAATGCCCGGGGCGGCGGGATGTCAAAGCTAGGCTACGGGTTCGACCACGACTTCTTTTTTCCTTTCGAGCGCGACTGCGAACGACGAAGAGACGTGCTGTTCCCCACAGCGGCGGCGATGCTGATGCGCAGGAAAGACTGGGAGTCATGTGGCGGATTTGATCGGGCCTTCTTTATGTATCACGAAGATGTGGATTTGGGTTGGCGACTGTGGTTGCTCGGAAGGCGAGTGGTGGTCTGTGCCGATTCGATTGTGTATCATCTTTTCGGCGGCACCACAAAATCAGCGCGAGGACCGGGATGGCGGGCGAACCTGGGGATGCGCCACAACGTGCGCTCGTTAATCAAGAATTACGAGTTTAAGAACTTGATGATCGCGCTGAAAGGAGTCCTCGGCAGGTGGGTTCGTTATCGGGACTTCAATCAGGCAATGAGAGTTGTGAGTTGGAATCTCATACACCTGCCAGACACTTTGAGGCAGCGCCGATGGATACAGAAGGGTCGCGTTCGGTCGGACCGGGAGTTGTTTGATCGAGGTCTTATTGGGCAGTTCAAGTTCCCCCCTCCCTCACCTGAACCGCCTCGCGCCGATCTCGATCAAGCAGCGCGACACTGGATTCCTTCCCCGGTGTTATTGCCGGGAGAACACTCGTCGTTGGGAAGGCTCGGCTACGGCTGGTATGGTAGAGAAAAACACTCTGACAACTGGATTCGCTGGACCTGCGGACATGCGAGATCCTTTTTGCGAACCGCGCCAAGTGAGCGCGGGCGTCTCCTTGTTAGAGTTCACATCCCTTCGGTGGCGGACGTGAATCGAACGGTAGTCGTGAAATGCAACGGTGAGGAGACGGCTCATCACCTGCAAAGTGAGGATTGGGAGACAATCTACTTACCAGTCAAGAGCGATCCAGATGGTCTCTTAGAGGTTCACGTGATCTCGCCTGAGTGGATTCCTCATCGTGCTTGGTTTCGTAATTTCGATTTTCGAAGGCTTGGATGCAGGGTGAAGGAGATCAGATTCGAAGAGGAGCAATCGCGTAACGTGGCAATTCATCGAACTGCGTCGGTGATAATTCCGACGTTTAATCGTTGGAAAACGCTTCAGGAAACCTTGAGCGCGCTCGAACGGCAGACGTGGCCAAACTTCGAGGTTCTGATTGTTGACGACGGCTCAACGGATGGAACGTCGGAGCGCCTCGGTCAATGGAGAGGTCGGGGCCAAGGTAACATAGACTTCAAGAACTTTCACCAGCAGAATCTTAAACCGGGTCAGGCGCGCAATCACGGGTTGCGATATGCAACGGGAGACATCGTCATATTCATAGGCGATGACACCATCCCGGACCCGAACTTTGTTGAGAGCCATATGACCAGACACAATGAGATGGGCGAAGCCTGCGCGGTGCTAGGATTCACCGATTGGCACCGCGAGAGAATGCAAGTTACGCCCTTCCTCGAGTTCATAAACACGGACGGGCCTCAATTCGGGTACGGCCATTTTCAAGACGGGGACGATGTGCCTTTCAGTTGCTTTTATACCTCGAACATATCCATTCCCCGGACGATTCTAGGAGATGAGCCGTTTCATCCTGCGTTTGATTTTGTCAATTGGGAAGATGTCGAGCTAGGCTATCGCTTGAGCTTGCGAGGCTTGCGTATTATTTATAACTCTGGGGCCAGGACCCGGCACCTACATCCCATGGACATGGTTGCCTTCTTCAAGCGGCAGAAACAGATCGGTGAGAAGATGCGTGTGATTCTCGGCCTGCATCCGGAATTGGAACGGAGCGAATCTATGCCCCCGGCGATACCGGCTAAGGGTGTCTACCTGGCCTGTCGTGTAGCCCGCTTGCTCCTGCCGTTACTTAATTTTCTCGATGCGCGGAGAATAACGCTCCCAGTTCGAGTCTATCGCGCGGTCTCATATTCAGGACTATTCGAGGGCAGGAAAAAGTCTCGCTTGCTTGAGCAAAGACAGTGAGGCTGTCTTCGAGCAAAAACAGGTTAGGACTTTGCTGAATCCCATCAATCATCAAATCTGCTTCGCGACACCCCGACGCCTCGTACCATCGGCGTGGCACGAGCATATTCCGTTTGCGATGTATCTGGTATCTATTCTGAAGCCTGGAATGATTGTGGAGTTGGGGACTCATTATGGCGAGTCCTACAACGCCTTTTGCCAGGCGGTAAAAGAGCTCGGCCTTAATACGCACTGTTATGCGATTGATACCTGGGAAGGAGATCCTCAGTCCGGGCTTTACGGACCTGAAGTCCTGGACGGGCTGAGTGAGCACAATGCGCTCTTCTATGCGAGTTTCTCTCGTCTTATCCAGAGCACCTTTGATCAAGCCTTGGATCATTTTGCCGACGGGATCATCGATCTGCTTCACATTGACGGTTATCACGTGTACGAAGCAGTTAAACATGATTTCGAATCGTGGCTTCCAAAGATGAGCTCTCGCGGAGTGATTCTGCTCCACGACATCAATGTACGAGAGGGTGATTTCGGCGTGAGGAGGCTTTGGGATGAGATTAAAACCCGGTACCAGCATTTCGAGTTCATACACGGACATGGTCTGGGCGTCCTGGCGTTATGCCAGGTCAGCTCGGGAGAGTTTCAGGAGTTGTTAGATGCGACCGATGAGGACGCCGTAACAATTCGGGATTTCTTCTTCCACCTTGGCAATAGGCTGGAGCTGAAACTTGCCAACGAGAACAAGGCTTGCACGCTGAGGCTGCAGGCGGACCAGTTGGCAGAGCAGAAAAAAATGTCGGACTCCCTTCGAGCAGATCTGGAGCGGTATCAGCGACTGGTCGCAGTGCTGGAACAGGAAGCGGAATCTCTTTCGGCGCAGGCGGCAGAAAGAGAACGGACACTTCAGGTTGTCTCGTCCCACTTGGCGGAGAGAGAACGGGCAATCGGATTGTTCGCCAGGCATCTGGAAAGGCAACAGCAAGCGGTGCAGCATCTGTCTTCGCAGTTGGAAGAGAAAGAGGAGACCGTGCAGTTCCTCTCGGGACAGGTGTCTGAGAAAGAACATTTGGCATCGTCACTTTCGATTAGCCTTGCCGAGAAAGAAGCTCAGGTTGAGCAGACCAAAAGGCTCGGATTGAGGAAAGCACTTACCGGTTGGATTGGCGGTCGGTGAGTTATTAATGCAAGGGATTACCGCAATTCTCAGAGGAGACTGTATGAAGATACGCTACAAAGAAATCTCGGTCGTCATCATTTTGCTGGTAGCTACCATAACCACCGCTTGTCGAGGCGAGGACAAAAAGCCTGAGCCAATGCCCGGCGCAGCTCAGCCGGCCGGAAAGGGAACAAAGATCGGAACATATGATACACCTAGCTCCGCCTTCTTCCTGCACAATAGCACGTCACCGGGAACTGCGGAGATGATTGTGACGTTCGGAGCACCGGGCGATATTTCCGTAGTCGGAGACTGGGATGGAAACGGTACTACGACCATCGGAATCTACAAGCCAAAGAGTTCAACCTTCTATCTTCGCAACAGCAATGCAGCCGGCGATCCGGACGTGATTGTGTCGTTTGGAGCGATGGGCGATGTGCCTGTTGTCGGAGACTGGGATGGGAACGGCACTACGACCATCGGAGTCTACAAGCCAAGCACTTCTACCTTCCATCTTCGAAATACCAACACGGCCGGCAACGCTGATATCGTCGTAGCTTTTGGAGCGCCGGCCGATGTGCCGATCGTTGGGGACTGGGATGGCAATCGCACTACGACCATTGGAGTGTATAAGCGGGCGAACTCCACCTTCCATCTACGAGACAGCAATGCGTCTGGCGATGCGAACATCGTGGTCCAGTTTCCACTTGAGGGAGATACCTCTAAGACTGTTCCTCTAGCTGGGGACTGGGACGGAAACGGCATTGTGTCGATTGGGCTTTGGAAAGGTGGCACTTTCTATCTGCGCAACAGCAACACGCCGGGTCCCGGAGATATAGTGACGACTTTTGGATTGCCATCACAAACTCCTCTGGCGGGAAACTGGGATGGGAAGTAACCCTAGCGACCTGCAGTCGTGGTCTGAAAAAAGCGGCGAGCACAGCGTAGCCCGACTGTAGCGTATAGAATTACCACGAGCAACAGTGTGCCGCCAGAAATCCAAAGCCCGGCAAAAAGGGCAGGCGGCCTGTATTGAAAGACAACCCTGTGCTTTCCTTCCGGCGCGACTACACCGCGAAAAGCGTAGTTGACTCGCATGACAGGTTGTTCAACCCCATCTACGTAAGCCCTCCATCCTGCGCCCCACGAATCGTTGAGCACCACCATTGCGGGGCGCGGTGTTACGGCTTCGATTTCGACATCATTCAATCGATCAGTGACGATAGTCGCCGTAGCATCAAACGCGGCACCTTGAGAATCACCTGAAGGCAAGCCGCTTTGCGCTCCCGCTTGCTCTCCGATTACGATGGCTGCTTCCCGCACATTGAACTTCCGGTCGACGAGCATCTTTAAGGATGCGGGTGCATCAGGCGCGATCAATACTTGCGGCACTAGAAACGCTCGCGGCATCGCGCGGCTGAGTTTGTATATGCAACCATCCTCGCCTTGATAAACTTGCTGCAACGTACCGTCGCGGAGCGAATCGCCACCATTCGCGTCGCTCGGTATTGTGTTTGGCGGTGTTATCAGAAACCCTACTGAAATCTTTTCGAGGAGGTTGATCGGGAGCATATCGTGATAAAAGTACGGCCTATAGGCTGGCGGAATGTCTCGGGCAAGCGCCCCTGCTTGTTCTACTGTTCGCCACAGCGCGGCGGTCGGAAGCGGCAAGAGTGATTCATAGCCTGCGCCAGAGCGCAGTTCGAAATTTGCAGCCACCTTACCCGCGAGGACCGGAGGCCACCACAGACCGGACGGATGCCTGTAGTAGACCGGCAGGATATGGTAGCCTCCCTGCATGCTCTTCAGAGTTTGAATAAGTGGAGTCTCCGGGAAGAGCCATTCGGGTTTTTCTGGTTGGACAGGTGTAATTGCACGGGCGAAGGAAATCAACTGCGACGCCTCGATTACCACCAACAAACAACCTGTCAGGAAAACCAGGCGTCGCGGCAGCCTGATTCCGGTAATGAGCCGTCCGAGTTCAGTCATTCCGAAAGAGGCCATCACCGCCACACCGAAGCAGAAAAGATAGAATCCCGCGTGCGGATGTAATGTCCCGAAGAAGGGAAGCGCCGAGCGAAGACCGCCGACCAGCGGACTGAGGCCCAGAGCAAAGCCGAGCGAGAGGCAGCAGACGGCGACCGCCAAGACAACAGGCGCACTGCGGCGGAACAATCTTGTAAGCGCCACTATGAGCGCCGCTACAGCAAGCATTAACGCTATTACCCCTGTGTACGCGAAGCCGGGAAAGTCCGCCGGTTTTCCGGCGGGTCCCGCCGCGCTCTCAGGAGATATAAGCGCGCTCGCAAAGGCTTTGACTGGAATTGCCTCACCAAGCTGGTATTCAAGAGTGGACGGCGCACGGTGAACAAACGGAAGCTGTTTAATGAATGGCAGCCAATAGGCAGCGCCAAACGCCAATGCCACAATCGCGCTACACGCAGGCAGAGACAAACAGATAAGAGCAGACCGTCGATTATCGCCGCGCAGTGACCTTCTTGCCGCAAGAACCGCAAGGGCCGCGTACCAGCAAGCAAGGACCAAGGCGCTCAGATAAACATAGTGTAAGCTACCGGTGAAAAGAGCCATTGCCAATGCTACGCCGGCAGCGACGGCCCATTTGAAAGACTGCTTGCGAATAGCTTGGGTCGCCGCGAGCAGCATCAGAGGAAACCACGCAGCCGCAAGCGCCACGTGTTCCAGTATCAACCAGAACGCATTGTGACCGTTAAGCTCCCACACCATTCCGCCCAATATCGCTCCCAGGACGTTAGCTCCCCACACGCGCAGCAGCGCATACATCCCGATGCCAGCCACTAACAAATGAGTGAAAAGTAGAAAGTCATGTTGGCGGATTGGGTCCATCACTAGCATCGCCAACAGCCTTGGTGGATACAGCCATCCGCTCAGGCCAAGCTCCAAAAGCGGGACGCCGCCGAAGCTAAATGGAAGCCACATCGGTAGCTGACCGCTGCGTATTGCGTTCGTGGCAAAAACGGTGTTCGGATAAAACGTCTCGGCGTGATCTGTCTGTGGATAGCCCAGGCCGGTAATGTCGAGATTCTTCGGAGCAACACCAGCCCAAGGATACTGGGCATACATGTGAGCACCGACCATGCTGAACGTTTTGCCCGTCAGCAGTGGTGCGAACAACACTGCGGTAAAAATGAGAATCGCCCCAACCGCACCTGCATGTTCCCGGTACTCCCACTTGCAGTTTCTGACCCCGCGCAACATGCGCGCCGCTTTGCACTGCTTCTTGTCTGGTCGCTCTGGAGCCGTTTGCATGGGTTCTTATGGTTCTTTGTCCAGGCCAACTTGATTCATCACTATGTACTGCGGCCGATCTCTTACCTCGGTGTTTATGCGCCAAAGGTACTCACCTATGATTCCCAGCATCAGCATCTGCATACCGCCTAAGAACAACATCGTGATCATCAACGAAGGCCAACCCCATTCGCCGATCCCCAACACCAGCTTGTCAAACAGCACGATTACCGCTCCAACAAAAGCAACGGTAGAAATGATCAGGCCTAGATAGGAGCTTACGCGCACAGGCAAATATGAAAACGCCGTGATGACATCCAACGCCGATTTGATTCGTTTGCCAAGGGGCCATTTTGACGTTCCGAACTGGCGAGATTCCCGGTGATAGGGTATACGCGCCTGTCGAAACCCCATCCAATAAATAGTCATGAAGGTGATGCTGTTTTTGTCACGAATCTTGCGGAAGACATCCACAACCTTCCGGTCAAACAAGCCGCAGTCCATGCCGTGGTCCGGAAGGTCCGCTAATGCAAGACGGCGCACCAGACGATAGAAAATACTGGCCAGCACTTTTTTGCTCCAGGGATCATCACGCTGTTCCCGCACTCCCCAAACAATGTGATAGCCTTCCTGCCACAAAGCCGCAAAGCTGCGGAAAAGCTCAGGCGGGTCCTGCAAGTCAGCCGATATCGAAATGCACGCATGGCCGCGCGCGTAGTCAAACCCTGCCTTTATTGCCGCATAGCTGCCGAAATTTCTGGACAGTTGGATGACACACACGCGCGGGTCGTTCTCTCGCACAGCCATAATTCGCTCAACTGTAGCATCGGTGCTCCCGTCATCCACAAAAATGATTTCCCAGTCGAAATCAAGTAACGAGTCGGTGACGGCCTTCACCGCTTCGTAAAACGGCTGAACGTTGTCCTGCTCGTTCATCGCAGGCACGACTACTGAAATCAAACGTCGACTTGCCACCCGATTGCCCCCTCGCTTCTAAAAGTGCGCGAAAGTCCATCATGAAGCGCAACCATGCTCCAGTTGCCAAGAACCTGCCTCATCAGATTGTTCTCGCCCATGAAGTCTGAGGACTGTTCGCCAGTATCTTCAAACATCGGCTCTAGTTCGAGCACTCGGCCTATCTCAACTGCCAACTCGCGCACGCTCACCATGTAGTCGCCAGCAACGTTAATTATTCCGGCACAAGAACAATCTGTGGCGCGCTCTATGGCGCGAGTTACATCATCAATGTAAATCGGAGTCATATGAGGACGGGCATCTTCGTTGAGCCTGACTGCCTCGTGCCGGCGGATGCGGTCTGCCAGTCTTGGTATGAGACGGTCGGACTGGCCGGGACCATAAGGCTGATAAAGCCTCATAATGCACACCTGAAGATAACCAGCGTAAGCCTGTGCCAACAACTCTGCAGCATGCTTGGTTGTTGCGTAGTAGCCTGCTGGATGGACCGCATCAGTCTCCTTCGATGAGCCGAAACGCCGGCCATACACATCGCCTGTGGAAGCAAGGATGAATTGCCGCGTTCCTGCCTGTCGCGCGTAGTCCAAAAGTTGTTGCGTGGCGATTGTGTTCACCGCGAATAGTTCTTTGGCAGCATCGGGAAACGGAACATTCGCCTGAGCCAGATGGATTATGACATCAATCGCCGGAGGCAGCAGCTTCGTGTTCAACTGCTGCGCCAGATCCATTACGACCACGCGGACCGCTGCACCTGGCGCTGCCCTCTGTCGTTCACGCACGACGGCAAGCACCTCGTGGCGATCACTTAAGCGTGCCACGAGTCGACGCCCGATGAAGCCGCTGGCTCCTGTGATCAGGATTCTCATGCTTGCGTTACTTTGGTAACTGACAACGTCCGCGCGCCGCAGCCCCGTTCATGCCAGGGGCGCCCCTGGTATCCACACTCACCGGTTCAGGCAGCGGGTCACGATCAACAAACAACCGGTTCCACCACTCGAAACTCATCAGCGACCAGATCAGAAAGCGATTGTTGCGCCGGTCGTTCAAATGATCATCAAGTATCTTCTCGAGATAAGAAGGCTGGAAGTAGCCGCGATCGACGGCGCGGGGGCTGAGGATCAGATCGCGGATGTAGCCCATTGCACTTTGCTTGTACCAGGACTGGTCCGGCGGGGTGAAGCCTTGCTTCCGGCGATGCAGAGTCTCTTCCGGCAACAGCCCACGCATTGCCTGTTTGAGCACGATCTTGTTTTCTCCGGCGTGCAGCTTGAACTCCGAAGGGATGCAAGCCACCATATCCACCAGTTCATTGTCAAGGAATGGCACTCGCCCTTCAACGGAGTGCGCCATTGCCAGTTTGTCGTCGACTATCAACAGCCCATTGAGAAAAGTCTTGAAATCGAAGTAAAGCGCGCGGTGCAGAGGATCGCACCCATCAGCTCCGTTCAGCGTAGAACGAAAGCTATCAAACGTTGAGAAGTCGCCGAGCGCGTGGTTGATCTCTTCGGTGAAGAGCTTCCGCTTCTCCTCATCCGTCAAGAACCGAATACATTGCCTGTAGTATTCCGTCTCAAAACTTCCGCCCTCCGGTCCGAGCACCGGCGCGTAACGCCAGGGGTAACCCGCAAAAAGCTCATCGCCGCCCACGCCCGACAGCACCACCGTTACATAACGGCGAATCATCTCAGCGGTGTAATAGACCTGATAGCTGATGCCCACGCGAGGCTCATCAAGGTGCCAGACAACATGGGGTAGCGCCGGGGCCATCGCCTCAGCACCGAGCTCGAGCTCGTGATGTATCGTGCCGAGCCTCCGTGCAAGCCTGTGGGACTCGTCTCGCTCATCAAAGTGTCGCTCCAGATCACTTGCCCCTTCCGGCAAATCGAAGCCGCAGGTGAAAGTGTGCATATTGGGGATGCGCCGCGCGGCCACTGCTGAAATTGCACCGGTGTCCATGCCGCCGCTCAAGTAAGTGCCAAGCGGTACATCGCTTACTAGCTGACGCGTCACTGCGGACTCAAAACGCTCTCGCAGCCGACGAGCCCATTCATCCATCCCGACACGTGCATCGGGTTGAAAACGCAGGTCCCAATACTGCCGCATCTTGCTCTCGCCATCTTCGCAGATGAGATAATGACCCGCCGGAAGCAGGTTCACGCCGGCGAAGAAGGTTCGTTTTCCAAACGTGTTCTGAAAAGTAAAATGCTCGGCCAGAGCGAAAGGATCGACGGAGACTGTGAAGTCGGGCAGCGCGAGGAACGCTTTTACTTCCGAGGCGAATGCCAACGTTTTCCCAATAAGCGTGTAGTAAAGCGGCTTGATCCCGAAACGGTCACGGGCCAACAAAAGGCGGCGGTGTCTCGCGTCCCAGAGCGCGAAGGCGAACATGCCATTAAGCTCGCCAATTAAGCTGGGCCCCAGCTCTTCGTATAGATGAATTATTACTTCGCTGTCAGTCTCGCTTCGGAACCTGTGGCCTCGTTCGATCAAGCCGGGACGAAGTTCTCGATAGTTATAAATCTCTCCGTTGAAGATGAGCCATATGCTCTCGTCTTCGTTGGGCATAGGGTTGCGGCCGCGGGTTGATAGATCGATTATGCTCAGGCGTCGATGACCCAGCCCGATCGGCCCGTTGACCCAGAGGCCGCTGTCATCGGGGCCGCGGTGTTCAATGAGTTCGCACATGTGCTGGATGCGCGCCGCCGAAACCGGCTCGCCCGCAAGGCTGAATAGTCCAGCAATTCCGCACATCGTTTCGTTACCTTTGTTCGGTAGAACAGAACACGGATGAAGACTGACCAAATTCGTCGCCGGCTCGAAGCCACCCCGCGAAGCCGTGTGATGGCGACTCAAACGGCGCGCGCTGCTCTGGTCTGCTCTCGCCAGGCTATGACGCGGCGCATGCCTTCCTCGACCGGAGTGGTCGTAACGAAGCCGAGCATCTCGCGCGCCTTTGCCGGATCGCCCCAGCGCCGCGTTACCAATCCCACATCCATCATCTGAAACTCAGGCTCGAGCTTTTCTTCCTTGCCGCGCAGCCTGATTAACAAATGGGCAAGCTCTTTTAGCGTCGTCTCCTTGCCGCTGGCTACGTTGAAGAATTCGTTCGTAACCGGACTCTTCATTGCCATCACGTTTGCTCTTGCAACGTCCTCAACATAGACCAGATCGACAGTAGCCGAGCCGTCGCCGCGCACGATCGGCGGCTCGTCTGCATCAATGCGATTTAGGAAGTGCATGATAACGTCCATGTAAGCCGCTTCATAAGGTTGGCGTGGGCCGTAGACGTTCAGATATCGGAAAGCTACAAAACTCAATCCGTACTTCGTGTAGAAAGCTCGATAGTATTGCTCACCGGCGATCTTCGATGCGCCATAGAACAGGTCATTGTTGAAAGGATGATTCTCATCGGTCGGTAAGTATAGCCCCTCGCCGTAAACTGAGGACGAAGACGCGGCGACTATTTTCTTGACACCCGCCTCCACGCACGCTTCCAGTAGATTGAACGTGCCGGCAATGTTGACGTCCAGCGACAGCCGGGGCTCCTCCTGGCAAAGCCGCAGCCATGCTGCTGCCTGATGGAACACATAGTCTACGCCGACCAGGGCCTCGCGTATCGCGTCCCGGTCCCGAAGGTCAGCCTCCATCACCTGAACATCACCGTGCGCGCGCGCCCAGTCCAGGTGCTCCATCTTGCCCCGGATGAAGCTGTCAAACGCGACGACTTTGGCGCCTTCTTTGACCAGTTCATCTACGATGTGTGATCCGACGAGTCCGGCGCCGCCGGTCACCAGGACCTTTGATTCGGATAAGGCCACGTCCCGTCTCCCTTCATTCGTAGGCACTCAACTTCATTTCACTCGAGATCTCAACAGGTCTGCCCTCTTCCTTCAGCGACCGTTCAGCCGCCTCCAACACTTTGACCACCCTCAGCCCACTCAAACCATCGGTGAGCGGACGCTGACCGCTGCGAACGCAATCGACAAAGTGCTGACACTCGCTCTGAAGCGGCTCGCCAAATTGAAGCGTGGGAATCACCAGGTCTCCCACCCTCAGCTTGAACTGAAACTCGGCAAAAGTCTCCGGAGCTTCCAGAAACGTATGGAGATCAGAGATCCCCTTGTCGTAGATTTGAATTTTGGCATCCAGGCTTACGTCATCATAGACCAGCATCTTCTTGCTGCCGACCAGAGTCATCAACCGGATTTTTCTGGGATCGAGCCACCCAAGATGCAGATGCGCGCCGACGCCGTTCGGGTACTCGAGGGTGACGAAGACGACATCCTCAATGCCGCTGTGAAGACAAGAGAAGCCTCTCGCCGCAACTCGCGCAGGCTCCTGACCGAACCAGTAGTTCATGATCGAAACGTCGTGAGGCGCAAAGCTCCAAAGCGCGTTCACGTCGTTTTGAATACGCCCCAGGTTTACCCTTTGTGAATAGACGTAGAATAGTTTTCCCAGTTCTCCTCGATCGATGTACTGTTTGATCTTCTGTACTGCGACGTTGTACTCGAAGACGTGGCCGGCCATGAGCACTCGCTGATGGCGCTCGGCCAGTTCGATCAATTCCCGGCACTCATCGGCGGTCCGTGCCAGCGGCTTCTCGATGAACACGTGCTTGCCTGCCGCCAGGAGGAAGCTGCCGATCTCGTGATGGGTTCGAATTGGCGTCGCGATGACAACCGCGTCGATGAGCGGATCACCTGCAAGTACGCGATAGTCACTGACGACGCGGGCGTCGGGGCAGAAGCGCCGACGGAACGTCTCGGCCCTTTCGATATCCAGGTCGCACAGCGCTGCTATTCTGACGCCCTCTAGCGACGCCAGGTTGCGCGCCAGATTCGGGCCCCAATAACCCAGACCAAGCATTGCTACGCTGACCATCACCGGGTCGCCTCTCTTACCGCGCTAGCGACGTATTCGATCTGCTCGCGAGTCAGCTCCGGATACATGGGCAACGAGAGGATCTCACCTGCGACCCGCTCGGTGACCGGCAGTGACACATCGCCATACCCTTGCTTCAGGTAGGCCGGTTGCCGGTGTAAAGGAACCGGATAGTGTATCCCGGCGCCTATGCCTTTTGACTGTAAGTGCTCAAGCATCGCCGCCCGGCGCGACGTGCGAATGACATAGAGATGATAGACGTGCCGAACATCCGGCGATTCAAATGGGGTCACGACGTCGCAATCCACAAGCAGCTCGTTATAGAGCCGAGCATTTGCGCGGCGGGCTTTGGTCCAGTCCTCAAGATGCGGCAGCTTAGCGCGAAGTATGGCGGCTTGCAGCGCGTCCATGCGCTCGCCAAACCCTATCTCATCGTGTTCGTACTTCGTTGTGCGCCCGTGGTCTCGCAGCTTGGCTACTCTTGCCAGCAGTGATTCATCGTTGCCGGTGACCGCGCCTGCATCGCCGTACGCGCCGAGGTTCTTGCCGGGATAAAAGCTGAAGCAAGCAAGGTCGCCAATAGCGCCGCAGCGTCTCCCCTGGTACTCGGCGCCAACCGCTTGCGCTGCGTCTTCGATAAGCAAGATGTTGTGGCGACTTGCGATTTCACGCAACGGCCCCAAAGAGGCAGGTTGTCCGTAGAGGTGCACGGGAACAATCGCCTTCGTGCGCGGCGTGATTGCGTCTTCAACGCGGTTCGGATCGATGTTGTAGGTCCGCGGATCAATGTCCACGAAGACCGGTATCGCGCCGGCGTGTGAAATGGGTTCGGCGGTGGCTATGAATGTGTGAGCGGTTGTGATCACTTCGTCGCCGCCTCCAACGCCGGCCGCCAACAGAGCCAGGCGCAACGCGGCGGTCCCGGAGGCTACTGCAGCCGCGCCCCCGGCTCGTACAAATGCTGCGAACGCGTGCTCGAAGTCGGCGACTTCTCTACCAAGGATGAAGCTGGTGTTGTCGACGGCACGTTGAATGGCCGCATCGATCTCAGACTTGATGCTGGCGTATTGTGCTTTGAGGTCGACGAGAGGTATGTGAATAACTCAATCTCCTTTGCTGGTGACGCACTCGTCAGCGTATGCCGATAGCTCGCTCACGTCATTTACGATTCGTGCTGGGTTGCCGACGACAACTTTTCCGTCCGGGACGTTTCGAACTACAACCGCGCCCGCTCCCACCAGCGCATTGCGGCCTATGATTACACCAGGCAAGAGCGTGGCATTCGCGCCGATCTTTGAACCTGGCATCAAGTGCGGCCCTCTTAGATTCGCTTTAGCCTCTGGACTCAGCGGATACGCCGCATTCGTCAGAACCACGTTAGGTCCAACCCAGGTGTCGTCTTCCAATACTGAGTATTCCGGGATAAAGACGTTTGAATGGATGCGAACGCGATTGCCTATTTTCACGTGATGTTCTATGACCGAGTGGGTTCCAATACTTACGTCATCGCCGATCTCATTCAACTCTCTGATCATGACCGAATGTCCAGTCTGAAAATTGACGCCGATGCGATTCCCGGCATAAATCACCGAGTGCGATCGTATCGAAGCGCCCGCGCCGATTCGGGTCTCGTGGTCACCAGGCTGCGAGCCGCGGGGTGCGATTCCGATAACCACGTAATCACCGATCTGGTGATTCGAGCCCAGATCGACGTTCGCGTGAATGATGTGGGTGCTCATCAACTATCCAAATCTCGGCGGAGAACGATGAAGCGAGCCGACGGCTCAAGGCTTAGTATTATCTCACTCACGCTGACGTGTCAAAACTGTATGGAGCAATGCGATGCAAACGCAGGAGCGCAATCATAGGCCCGGACTAAGCTCGCGCTTGAAGTTGAGGTTGGCGACGTAACCGAAGGCCGGTCTTAAGGCGGGTATCCCAACAGGAGATTCACTGGCGCGGTCGTATCCGCGGCGGGTTCAGCAGCGCCCCAAGCCGGCGTTCAACCGCCGGTACAGTACCAGCGAACCTAGCAGGCTGCTGAAAAAGTCGATGACACACAAGTATTCAGGTGCAATCCCACCAACGCAGTTGGTGGTGCGTTCATACTCAGCCTACACGGGACTCTGGGCGGGGATCCCGAATCCCACCAACGCAGTTGGTGGATCGTTCATATCCAACCTGGTCCTGATCAGCCGGAAAGTGAATCCGAGCGGAGAGTTAGGCTGGGTATGAACGAACCACCAACTGCGTTGGTGGGATTTAAGAGCACGCTGCGTTCTTGCTTGTAGGCCCCGTATCAACGATCCACCAACTGCGTTGGTGGGATTATCGGCACTCCCCTGTGAGAGGTCCTTTTTGGCATTTTCAGCACCCTGCTAGTGGGCGGAATCGGCTGAGTTGCCGATATGCTGAACCGCAGTCAGTCGGATTGCCGGTTCAGCTAGAGCTGGGCGCGGCCCCGGAAGCATCGTCTATCGGTACCGTTTCCTGCTGAACTACCGGTGAGGGAACGCCGCGCTGATCCTTGCACAGTGGCGAACCTCACGCCGCGCCCACGCATCACCGGCCGTCCCAGTCGCCAATAATTGGCGTCCAACCGGCGTTGGCAGGGCCGTAAGTGAGCACCACGTCTGCGTCACCGAAGGAGTTTGTGTTCCTCAAATAGAAAGCACCGATTGAGGCATTGTACAACCCGATTGTGTCGGTGCCGTCACCGTTCCAGTCTCCTGCTAGCGGCGTCCATCCCGAGGCGGCGGCGCCAAATGTGACTATCAGGTCCGCATTACCAACTGTGTTTGAGTTCCTCAACAAAAACACGCTGTCGGACGGGTTGTACAATCCTACGCTGTCGACCCCGTCGCCATTCCAGTCTCCAGCGAGGGGAATCCATCCCTGTCCAACAGGCCCATACAAGAAAGTAATATCTGCCACGCCTACTGTATTGGAATTGCGCAGATAGAACGTTCCGTTCGCTGGATTGTACAGGCCTATAGTATCTACTCCGTCTCCGTTCCAATCGCCTGTCACCGGAAGCCAACTTTGCCCGGTAGGTCCATAGCGAAAGGTAATATTCGCAAAGCCAATCGAGTTGGAATTCCGCAAGTAGAAGATCCCATCGGCAGCGTTGTACAAGCCTATGGTATCTGTCCCGTTGCCATCCCAATCGCCGGAGAGCGGAATCCAGCCCTGACCGGCAGGTCCATAGGAGAAGGTGATATTCGCGTCCCCAGTTGTGTTGGTATTTCTCAAATAGAATCCAGCATTGGCGGGATTGTACAGTCCAACCGTCGAGGTATGCATCGACACGCCGACGGTCAACGTATAGTCACCCATTGCTCCATTGAATCCATCCACCAAGATGTAATACGTTCCTGGCACAACAGGGGCGACAGCCTCGTTATCGCCGAAAGCCAGACAAGTGCTTGAGCTACAGGACAAAAGAATGAGCACGTCGAGATCGAGTCCCGCGAGGTTCGACAACGTGGCAGTGATTGTACCGGGCGACCCAAGTGTAATTGCGTGCACTCGCTCGGGACCGCTTTCGTTCGCCGCCGAGCAATTGTATGAACCGAAGATCGATTGTCCTCCTGATGTATTCCCGTTGAAAACCTGCCCGGCAGTGAGGTTATAAGGACTTGCGCAACTTCCTTGCACCACATAGACCGCAGTCATCGTATGGCTGAAATCCATAGTCACGTCGACAGTCGGACTCGTTGAGAAGTCCGTCACGTCTTGCCGCCACTTCTGGAAGTTGTTTCCACCCGCCGTCGGCGGGGCAGTCAGTGTCACCACTGTGTTCTCGTTGTAGGCTCGAGTGAACTGCGTATCTCCGCTTCCCTGACCGTTGCGATCCGGTGGATCCACCGTGATGCTGACACCGCTCGCCGGATTTGAAGATGCTACCGTAAGCGTCTGGAAGACCTCACCATCCTTCGGTTCCTTACCTTGTACAGGTTGAAGTGGCGGCTGATTGATTGGCTTCGCAGATGTCCGCGAATTTGGCTGAGCGCGTTTTGTTGCAGGCTCGCTCTGCTTTTTTGAGTCTTGTGTTTGCCTGTTCGAGTTCGCTGAAACACCGGCTATGAACATCATAGCGGCAAAGAACAGAATCGCGATCCGTCGTGAGGTTCGAAGAAGCATAGGTACTCCTTTTCTCCGATGTTGGTCTTCGTTAGTATTCGCGATGAATCAACCGCGTGACCGCTTCGGAGTCCCGACACGGAGGCATACTACTACAGAATAGTGAGCGATCAAACCCCGAATTGCTGCATCGAGACCTTCAAAGGTCGCGGGTATCGATTTCTACCACTCACTGGCGCCTCGTTTCTCACAGGCCGTCCCAGTCGCCAACGATTGGCGTCCATCCTGCGTTGGCAGGGCCGTACGTAAGCACGACGTCCGCCCCACCGAAGGAATTTGAGTTCCTCAAATAGAATCCCCCGTTTGATGCATTGTACAGCCCGATGGTGTCGGTGCCGTCTCCGTTCCAGTCTCCTACTATCGGAGTCCATCCCGAGGCAGCGGGCCCGAAAGTGACTACCAGGTCCGCGTTGCCAACTGTGTTTGTATTCCTCAAGTAGAACGCGCTGTTGGACGGGTTGTACAATCCTACGGTGTCGACCGCGTCGCCATTCCAGTCTCCGGCAAGCGGCATCCATCCTTGTCCAACGGGTCCGTAGGAAAAAGTAATGTCCGCGACGCCGACTGAATTGGTATTTCGAAGATAGAATACACCATTCGACGGGTTGTACAGGCCTACAGTATCCACCCCGTCTCCGTTCCAATCGCCTGTCAGCGGAATCCAATTCTGCCCCGGAGGTCCATAGCTAAAGGTAATATCCGCAAAGCCAATCGAGTTGGAATTCCGCAAGTAGAAGGTTCCATTGGCGGCGTTGTACAAGCCTATGGTATCTGTCCCGTTGCCATCCCAATCGCCGGCAAGCGGAATCCAACCCTGACCCGGAGGTCCATAGGAGAAGCTGGTATCTGAACCGCCAGTTGTGTTGGAGTTCCTCAAGTAGAATACGCCATTGGCTGGAACGTACAGTCCGACCGTTACAACATGTGCCGACGGTGAAGTCGTGAAACTAGCCGTTTCAGTGATCGCGCCGTTCATTGTGACAGATGCCGGGTTAGTCATGCCGGTAAAAGACCCAGAACCGGCGCCGGTCCATCCGCTAAAAACAAATCCGCCGTTGGGACTGGCGGTGATCTGTACAATCTGCCCGCTGTTGAACCAGTTGCTCGCCGGACTGACTGTCCCGCCAGCGCCAGCGGTCATCGTCAGGAAGTACTGCGTCGTAAAGTTTGCCGTGAAGGTCGCATTCACAGTCGGTGCAACGGTATGTGATATGCCGCCTCCGTCACTCCAGTTGCTCCATACGTACTGGATACCCGACCCCCCGCTCTGCGGTGATGACGTGGCGATTGTGTGGCTTGAGCCCGGGGTCCAACTGAACGTCTGCGTAGCGCTGAAGGTGGTTCCATCAACGGTGAAGGAACGGCCGGCAGGATTCGTCTGAACAGTCGCCAGGATGGTCCCGCCGCCTTGCGTCACAGTGAAATTCGTATCTGAAACATCAAAAAACACACTCGCTACTGCTTCCACCTTGACGCGGGCCGTCGTCGTCGAAACGTTCGGGATGACAAGCGTCTCTGTGCCGTCATTCGGCGTACTGGCCGCCAGCACCATGGGAAAAGTATTTCCGCCGTCCGTGGAGAAGGAGAGTTTGACAAGTGCGCAGTTGACCGGCGGGCTCGACGTATTGGCGACGTTCCAAGTCACCGTCTGCGATGAGCCCCCTGCCCACGTCACAGCCGTATTGGGTTGAGTCACTACAAACGGGCCGCTCGCTGATGTCACGTTAAGGATCATCGCGTCGGAGTTGACGCCACCACCGGCTGCGCGGTTATCTCGCGCCGTCACCCTGAAGTTCATCGCCCGCGTTGTAGTCGGCAAGGTCTCGCCGATCGTCGAAGTGTTGCTCAGTATGCTCGACAGCTTTGGAAAAGTTCGCGAAGGGCTCGTGACGGCTGGAAGCGAGCGGAAGAGCGGACGCGTTCCATCATCAGTCATCGGTGGGGACGCGGTGCCCGTATCCAGTTCCTCCCACGAGTATGTGAGCGCATCACCATCAGGATCACTTGCGGTAGGCGTCAACGTGAACGGCGTACCCATGGGTACAGTGTAATCAAGCCCAGCCGACACCGCGGGGGGATTGTTTCCTGTCGCCGTTGCCGCCGCACAGGGGTTGCCACTTCCCGCGCTGTAGCTGGCGATCTGGTCAAAGCTCCCACCCATAAAATAGTTATCGCTGTTTTGTTGCAAGTTCTCCGGCGAGCAAACACCAGGATACGCCATTATCGTTGAGCCGCTGCCTGGTTCGTATGCCGTCGAGGGATTACGCTGTCCCGCGCTGCCACAGAAATTGGAAATGCTGTTGAAAGTGTGAGAGGCACTGAACTGGTGCCCCCATTCGTGGGCGACTAGCCCGCTGTCTATCGAAAAGTTTCCGGTGACCAGCGCGATTCCAAGCACCGATGCGCCTCTTCCCTTGCTGGCTCCGCAGACTACTGAGAGTTGCGCAACACCCGAGCTCGACCCGGGGCTCGAGAGTCCAAAGACGTGTCCTATGTCGTAGGCGGCAGACCCGATAGTTGCGTTGAGCACCGTTGGGTTCTCATTCAGCATGGTGCTGACCGAACTGTTCGTATATCCGTCGGGCTCAGCGTCGAAAATGATCGACAGCTCGCTGGCAACGAGCTGAAATCGAATCGAGACCTCGCGCTCATAGATGGCATTAATAAGGTTCACTATCGTATTCAGCTTGGTGAGCGTTGAGGATTTGGTCCCACCATACGTGGCGTTATTCGTGTATTCCACCGTTGTCGCAAGCGCGAGCCGATACGTACGCAGCGTCGCCCCGACAAACGCATTCGGGGCAAAGCCCTCCGGGCCAAACTTGCGCGCGAGGCCGTCGCGGAGGTCTTGCATTGCGTCGGTCACCTCGCATTGAGGTGACTGGAATCCTTCCTGTAGATCTTCCTTGTAGAAGCTGATGTAGTTTCGTTTATCATCGGCCGTGTAGCGGGCAATAAACACACTTCCGTTCGCCGACAGCACTATCGCGTTAAACCCGTTGGGACCCCAGTCGAAGCGCGCGGTCGCGGTGAGGTCGTCCAGGCCCTGCCCGCGGTAGGACTTCACCTCTGGGAACTGCGCTGCAAGCGCGGGCTCCATCACCGGCGACTCCTCGATTCGAAACCGGGCGAAGTTCCCCTCGGGCATCGGCAGGCTGATGACTACCTTTGCGCTCTTGGCGGCGTCGGTGAACTCCATCGGGGCGCCGGCAAGCGCCCGCGCCAGAGCGTCTTCGTGCAGTTCCACGACTTGATAGGCGCGCGGCGATGCTGATTCAGCCCGTGGTTTCAAAGTCGACCGATCAACGATCTCCCAGATTTCATCTCCCGACTTCTGGTCTTGCGTCGTAGAAGATACACTGCTGGCCACGCTGCTAACGTTGCCAGACACCCTTTTTTCTATGCCGGTTGAAAGCAGACACACCGAGAACATGATGAGCAGTAACGGTAACAGTCTTCTGCGGAATGTTGTCATTTGGTTTGGAGCTGGTTGCCTGGTTGATGGTTGCATTTGCACTCCTAGAGCTACGAACGATCTTTCTTATCGGACGTGTGAGGAGGGGCAACCGACGTCTGGTAGGTATCTTAGGGGGGCCAGACTTCTGAGTCAACAGTTCGTCGTTGGACGCCAACTGGGATTGACGCAAAACCAGAGCGTTCTCTAATCGAAGAGGTCGAGTGAATGAATCCGCGCCAGGCATAAGACATCGTAGTCGAACAAGACGTCACCGAGACGGAGACGAGCGCGGACTAGAGCAACTGCGTCGATTCGAACAGATGCTTTTTGCTGATATACTGTCTCAAGTCCGATAAATAAGAGAGAGTCACATATCCCAAAGGAGTCAAATGCACAAAGCACTTTTCGTGTTGGTTCTGGTCGCGCTTGGCGGTTCGACGACGGTCATACCTGGCTTTGCGGGCGGCGCGTCGGGTCCGCGACAGGGGGCTGATCCGGCCTTCAATGCACAGGTCGTGCGCCCTGCGTACGTCAACCGGCGTCCTCGAGTGCTTTTCGATGAAGCTCACAACAACGCTGATACTTCCCTCGGCCGCTATAAGCCCTGTGCGGACCTAATCACAAGTGATGGATACAGACTGGTGCCTGGGAAACGGAGCTTCTCGAAAATCGCACTGACAGGTTACGAAGTCCTTGTGATAGTTAACGCGGCGGGTCCGGGAAGCAAGAGAGACACCTCGCCTTTCACCGAACAGGAATGCGACGCCGTACGCGACTGGGTTAGCGCGGGGGGCGCGTTGTTGCTCATTTCCGATCACTCTCCGTTCAGCGCGGCCGTCGCAAACCTCTCAAAACGGTTCGGCGTGGACCTGACCAACGGATTCACGATCGACCCTTCAAAATACAACAAGGAGAACGAAGATCAGACCGAACTGGTATTCACTCGAGACGACGGGCTGCTACTGGATCACCCAATTACAGTGGGCCGCGACGCGAAGGAGCGAATCAATCGAGTAATCTCGTTCAGCGGCACCTCGCTCAGGGGCCCCAAGGGAAGTGTCCCGTTTCTCAAGCTCGCCGACACGGCAATGGATGTGTTTCCCCCCGATCGTAAGCCGACGCCAGACGACCCGTCCCCTGATTATAAGCAAGTATCCGCTGCCGGCCGCGCTCAAGGCATCGCGCTGAAATATGGCAATGGGCGGGTCGTCGTCCTGGGTGAGGCGGCGATGCTTACAGCACAAGTGGCTCTTCGCGGATTTCGCTTTGGCATGAATGTCCCGGGGATTGATAACCGGCAACTAGCGCTCAATATCATGCATTGGCTCTCGGGCTTGCTTAAATGAAGGCACAAACGGGAACTTGCTGATGATAATAGCGTCCTATATCATTGCGCGGAGAGAAGTAACTTATGGGATATCAATCTCTTGTAAAGCACTTGATGTCATTCCTATTAGCTCTGAGTGTGGCTGCGGCTGCCAAAGCGGGGAACAACTGTAGCAGGCTAGACGGGGCGAGAACCGAACCCCAGGGAGGGACCTATAGCTTGACTCAACTCCCTGAAAACGCGCGGCAGTACAGCCTGGTGATGTCTGACGGCGATGAACAGACGATTTCAGGCAACTTCTCGGTTGATCAGCTACAGATACTCAGAGCGATTATGACCGAGGCAGAAAAGTTCGCTCTCAACGGAGAGGCGGCAGGAACCAAGGACCCCATTACTACAAGATTCACTGACAAACAGGAAAGCGCGTTCATAGTGGATGTCGAGAAACTCGGGCTACAAAGCAGGCTCTACATCACCCTCAAAACGGAGATCGGCCGGATTACTTTAAACGCGGGAAGAATCCTCCGGAGCGCCAATCGTGAGGAGGGGTTCTTCTTCGATCTGCTGTCACGCCTCGAATCGATATTGCCCAAACTGCCTGTGCTGCCTTCCAAGTAAGAAGACGCCCGCATGGGAAACAAAAAAGAGGCCTGCAGCCGCAGGCCTCTTTTGCTGGCCGAACGTTTCACTAACCACACGGAATCGCGGCGCTCCCACCGGGCCAAAGCAGCCCGGGTGGGAGGAGTGCCGAGTGTTACTGTACCCGCCGGCGCTACTGTTGCGTGCGAAGGTTAGTTACGCCTACGGTATCCCCACCGGGATTACCGAACACCGCGCTGCTCCCAAACCTGTCGCCGGTCGCGCCCCCTGCAACATTCACTCCGACGTTGTTGTTAAAGATATTGCAGTTGTTGAAGCGGATGGTAGCGCCGGCGTTAAACGCCGAGATCCCAGTGCCGTTGTTGGTCAGCGTGCAGAAGCTGGCATTAACGATTGCTGGGTTCTCGGCGACAACCGCCTGATTCGTCACGTGGGAAATGGCGGAGTTGGCGATTGTGGCAGTGCCGGCAAGCACATCGAAGCCAATGACCGCCCTGTTTATTCTGACATTGTCGAGTTGGGCGGTCATAGCGCCGGTCGTGACCGCCACCCTTACTCCAACATCGCCAATGTTAGTGATGCTCGTGTTTTCTATCGTCAACTGGCCTACGCCGCCCACAAGGTTATAGACAACATCGATGCCATCATCGGTGAAATCATAGATGGTGCAGTTTTCCACGCGCAGGTGTCTCCCGGCAAGAAATCTGATGCCGTCCAATCCGGTGCATGCTCCATTGATTGAAATGCCCCGTATGATCACGTCAGACGTGCTCACCGCATTTATGATGATCCCATTGGTGCCAGCGGCGAGGATCCCCGCAAGCGTGCCATCGCCGTTAATGGTGATGGCTTTGGTAATAGTCACTGCTCCAAAGCCGCCCGGGTCTAATACCGAGATTTCACCACAGGTGGCTGTCTTGGAGATTGCGCCGGCAAAGGTCTTGCAAGGCGCCGTCCGGCTGCAAGGATTGGCGTCATCACCTACGCCTGACACCCAGGTCCGCGTCGCCTGAGCCTGCGCTACCGACGAAATTGCCAGGCTAAAAACTGCGATAGCCAGAATGTTGAACGCGAAGCGAAACTTTCTCATGATGCATTCTCCTTTTGATTTGAACCTAATTCCTGTTAATAGCCTATACAACTCACAAGCTCCCTCTCTCAAGGCGTCACGGGATCAAACTCCAAATGTCCGGCCAAACGCTCTTCAGTTTAATGTCATAGTGGATCATTCCACTATTTGAAATCGTGAGCGTTTTCCCCGCAACCGTGCCGAAGAGCGGAGCCGCTCCTGTAATAGACACGCCCGTGTTCGGAGCATAGATCACCAAGTAAGCGTTGGTCCCGTTGCTGAGAGTTACCCCATTGGTTCCGGTGTAACTCGACAGTATCCGAAGATTGGCCGGAATTGAGGTCGTGTTAGTCAAGCTTGTTGCGCCGCTGGCGGTAAATGTACCCGTTATTTTGATCACGACGGGGCCATTGACTTTTAGTTGCGCGCTATTGGTTAGAGTCACGTTGTGGAAGCAGTAGGTGTCGTTCGCCAGGGTGGCAATGTTGATGCCACTCAGGCTCAGGTCGCCGGTGCTTGGGTTATACGAATAGGTCCCGCTAATTCCGGTGTTCGGACTGTACGACCCGCAGGCTGCCACTGAAGGCAGCGTCATGGGCGGCACCAACTGGCCATTGGTTATTGTTCCACCCACGACTCCACTGGGAATAACTGCGACGGTGGTTCCGGCTGTTGCATTGCCGGTTATCTGGCTTGTGCCCGACACGGTCACACCTGCGCCCGTAGAGCGAACGTTGCCGAACACCTTGGAACTTCCTGCAACAGTAATCGTGCCATTGCTCAGGACATTGGCCAGACTGCCCTTCGTTGCCGGATACCCGCCGATGGAGTCGTAGCTATCTACGATTGCTGCGCCGCTGATCGAAACGCTGTTCAGGCCAATGAGCGAGGTCAGGGCAACGGTGACCTTAAAGGAGCACTGTGCCGTCAGACCGACAGCGTCAGTGACCTTAAAGGTGTTGGTCGTAGTGCCCGCTGGGAACGTGGCGCCGCTGGGCAATCCCGCTATCTGAGTAGTTATCGCGCCAGGACAGTTATCAGCGCCGACCGGCGTGGCGTACGGGACCACTGCTCCATTAACTGCAGGATTGAAATCGGCAATGATGTCAGCCAGGCAAGTGATGGTGGGCGGCTGCGCGTCGTTGACTGTAACGGTGAATGTGCAACTGCCCGTGTTATTTGAGGCATCGTTTGCACTGCAGGTGACAGTCGTTGTCCCCTTCGGGAACGCGAAGCCCGATGCCGGCGAACAGCTCACCGCTCCAACACCCGTACAGTTATCGGTCGCCGTTGGCGTCGTGTAGGTTGCGACCGCAGTGCACTGCCCCGGATCATTGTTCTTCTGGATGTTGGCCGGGCAGCTACCGATGACCGGCGCCTGCGTGTCATTGATCGTCACCGTGAACGAGCAGTCGGTTGCAAGATGGTTATTGCAGGTTACCGTAGTAGTGCCTTTGGGGAAGAAAGATCCCGAGGGCGGCTCACAGTTCGTCGGATCGCTCCCGCAGTTCCCCGTAGTGGTAGCAGTGAATGTAGCGATCGCTCCGCACTGACCCGGATCATTAGACTTGGTTATGTTAGCCGGACACGAGATCACACACGTACCGGCGGTGGTCACCGTAACGGTGAAGGTACAGATAGGTCCGGTGCTGCTCGTGCAAGTGACGGTAGTCGTGCCAAGCGGGAAGGGTTGGCCCGTCCCCGACGCATTGTCGCTCGGAGGAGGATTACAGGTAACTGTACCCGAGCAGATGATTGGCTCCTGGTAGTTGACAGGAGCGTAGCCCGAGGCCGGAGGGTTCTCATTGACGGTAATGTTGGCCGGGCAAGTTAGCGCGCCCGTGTCATTAACAGTCACGGTGAAGTTGCAGGTGGCTAACAAATTTCCTGATGTATCCCTGGTTGCGCAAATAACGTTAGTGGCGCCAACCGGGAAGACTGATCCCGATGCCGGATCGCAATCAACCGTGCCGCAATTGCCTAATGGAGTGGGAGCCGCCGCAAAGATAACGACTTTACTGCACCCGCTGCTTGTAGATTCCGAGACGTCCGCCGGGCAAGCGAGGGTGCAGTCGTTCGCGGCGACTGTCACCGTAAAGGTGCAAGGCGTGCTGTTATTCGAGGCGTCCGTCGCCGTGCAGTTGACCGTAGTAGTACCTGTGGGGAAGCTAGTGCCCGAAGGTGGACTGCAGAAGACTTGGACGGTTTGCGTGCAGTTGTCGGTTGCGGCCGGCGTCGAGTAGGTTACGTTGGCCGATCCCGGGCCAGGCGGATCCTCCGGATTAGGCGGATCCGCCGGCGTCGTAACATTAGCTGGGCAGGTCAGCGTCGGCGGCGTCGTGTCACTACCTGTCACCGTCACGTTGAAGCTGCAAGCGCCTCCGCTCCCGGTACTACAATTAACGGCGGTAGTGCCAATTGGGAACGTTGAGGTTGAGGGCGGATTGCACACGACCGGGTCGCTTCCGCAAGCGCCTGACGCCGTTGGCGTCGAGTAGGTGACGATGGCCGTGCACAGGGTAGCGATCGCGCTGACGTCGCCGCAACCGCTAAGCGTACAAACCGTCGCCGCACCGACAACGGTATTCGAGGTGCTTGCAGTGTTGTCTAATGGGCGCGGTTCGTTCGTGTTGCTAGAAATACTTGCCACATTAGTTATGACCGTCCCGTCTGCCGCGCCAGCGTTTACCTTAAAAGTAAATGAGAAGATGGCGATGGCATTAACAGGCAGAGTAGTTATTGTGCAAGGGCCGTTCCCCGAGAGCGGTGTCGTGAAGCCCGGCCCAGAATTCTGCACTAGAGACACGAAAGTGGTGTTGGCCGGTGTTAAATCGGTAAGTGTGACGGACTGCGCGTCATCCGGTCCGTGGTTGATAAGCTCAACCCTGTAAGTGATATTATTGTCTGCGGAAAGCTGTGAAGTAGGGCCATATTTCCCGATCGCAAGATCAGCATTGTTATTGTTCGGGTCCCGCACTACAAACTGTGCGGCAACAAATGCATAGCCGCTCGGGTCAATCGTCTGCACGGTCCAGGTCCCCACCTGTGCAAGGGGGTCCGATCCTGTGAGTATTGTGTAGGAGTCATTCAGTGTGCCGGAAGAGTAGAAGCCCGTTACTCGCGCAACGGTACCATCAGGAGCAACCCATGCGATTCGCCGGTCCTGCGGCGATCCCGTTGCCTTAGCGTTGGCCGTCTGACCCAGGTTCCAATCTGACTTTGGAGTCGAAAAATCAGCTGCGAGCGTGGCGATGCTCTCATCAAACGCGGTCACCAAGCCGCCCCGTTCGAACATCGGAGCGAATAATACCAACGCTAGGAGGAGAGTACCCAGAGCAACGCTGACCGCTAACCCGTGAAGCCGAAATAGTCTGTTGGAGATCGTTCTGGCCTTCGAGTTTCTCGTGGATGAGAAGATTGATTCCGTAATCCTGCTTAGAAAAGGTTGTATACGTGTCGAGTTATCGAGGTACCTCATTAGATAGTTCCTCCTTAGCGAATTCATTCAGGACTTCTCCGGCTGCTGGCTCTGAACCTTCCGCGAAACCACTCGGATCAACATCTCGATGGTGAAGCCAGCAACTATAGCCTAAGTCTCGGCGTGGTCAATTCCCCGTGCGGGTAGGTCACATCAGGAGTAGCGCCTGCGCACTCTGGAAGAAGAGTCAATTGGAGAAGTCACCCCGTAGCAGCCAGAAAGAAAAGCACCCTCTCGAGGACCCTGGTCCTGAAGAACTTTCAATTAGTCTTTTGGTAGCCGGGATGTTGTGATACTGCTGAACGCGCCACCCAAAGCTGCTACTGATCACCCACTCGCTCGCTTCGAATCCTCCTCGGCTGTGTCCAACCAGTCCGCGGTATAAGAGAAAGAACAAGCCCACCGTGAGGCTTGGGCTGCGACAATATTATGATTCGAAGAAAATGTCAATCAGAATTGTGACGGGGGACAACTCTCACCGGCTCCCAGGGAGCGAGGATAGAGCGGGTAGGTTATCCGATGACATTTTGTTCAATCGGCAGTAAACGCAAGCGGATCGAGACGGTTGAAACAATGAGTCTGCGAGAGAATCACGTGTTGAGACAAGATGATTTGACTTTGATTTCTCCTGATCCCCGGTGATAACCTCGCGAGGAATCGACACGTGCAAAATCCAAAGAGCACCAGGAAGCAGCTCGATTACTTTGTGAAAGCTGTGATGAAGAGTCTGAAAATCGCGGTGCTGATCGGAGCCGCTCTATGGCGACTGCCGGGATTTGATACGGCCGGTCTTAAGTCGTCGTATTCTGGTGCAATGGCTTCTTGGGGGGCAGAGGCGGCTCAGGAAACCAGCCGCAGCGCGCCCGCGCCCGTTCAGAAGACCATCGACCCTGCTGCGTGGGGGAACAGCCATGCCGGAAAACCGATCCCCGATTTCGTCCACGGTGACGAGTGCCTGTTCTGCCATCGAAACGACATCGGTCCGACCTGGCAGAAAAACGCGCACGGCGTCACCGTTCGCCAGAGCGAAGACGCGCCGGAGTGGCGCGATATTTTCAAAGGTCAGCCGGCCATGTCGTCTGTCGCCCCCCAGGTCGAATACTTTCTGGGTAGCCGGCATCGGCTGCGCTTCTTAAAGAAGGAAGGATACGGGAAGTTCTCGATACTCAACACACAGGCCGAACTCGGGAGCGGCCGGCAGGTTCAGAGGTGGATCGACGTCCAGAAGCCTGCGTGGGACAAGGACCGCTTCGCGAATCGATGTGCGGGTTGTCACAATACCGCTGTGGATGCTTCGACCAAAGCGTTCTCAGCGTTCGGGCTGGACTGCTACACCTGCCACGGGGCGGTCGACTTGAATCATACAAACGATATCTCTTTGGTCTTCCTTTCCAAGAAACAGAGAAACGACGCTCGAGGCATCACCTCGACCTGCGCACAGTGCCACCTGCGAATGGGTAAGTCGCGGTCAACCGGACTGCCGTATCCGAATAACTTTGTCGCGGGTGACAACCTGTTTCAGGACTACGAGGTGGACTTTTCAAAGGCTGACGATGAGAGCTTGAACCCCGGCGACAGGCACATACTGCGCAACGTGCGCGACGTGGCGCTGTATGGATCCGAGTTTCCGACGTGCATTAGCTGCCACGACATTCACAAAAGCTCTAGCGTCAAACACAGGCGCGCACCCCGGACAGCCATATGCAACGACTGCCATAACGCCGAAGGACCGATTAAGGGGAACAAGGCTTATGCGGTGAGTAGCGCGTTGTGCGAATACTGATTGAATTGAGGTTGGTAGTAATAGGTCTTATAGGTCTGATAGGTCTGATAGGTCCTATTTCCCTTTCAGCATTGCAGGGCGGACGCGATCACGATAGCGAATGCAAGCCTCGAGGACTTCCCGATACTCATCCGCGTCGACGTCCCGCTCGGAACAAAGGATCATGAAGTTACCATCGTCCCGAAAGTCTCCGTCCCACTCCATCACCTGCGGGTCAGTCATGGCCGGTGAATACTGCTTCATCTTCTCATCGGGCATACGGTCGAAATAAGCGCGCAGGTTGACGCTCGTTTCGTCCATTGGCCTGTCTGAAGGCTCTTGTTCGAAGTTCCAGATTGGCTGCTCCATACTGACCTTTATTCCTTAGTCGCGTGACCTTCTACAATCTCGATTCGAATCTTGTCCGGTCCCTCGATGAAGGCGTACTTGATCTTGCCACCCGCCGCGCTCTTGATCTCGTCGGTTATTTTAACCCCGTCCTTGCGCATCTTTTCGAGCGTCTCGGCGAGATTGTCTACGCTGAAACCGACATGATCGACGACTCTTCCCTTTGTCGAAGACATCTCCTTCTGGTTCTTCCAGTGCTCCGGGTAAGCCTTCCGGGAATACGCAATCGGATAGATGATCATGTTTACGTTGTCCATCGTCAGCGACATGCTTGGTCCGATCGGAACGTCGCGGTAGAACCGCGGTTCGCGAGATGGAGGAGCGGTGCCTCTACGAATCGCGCCAAAGTACTTCATATACCACTCGCCGGCCGACACCGGGTCCTCGCTGAACATATGGAGGTGACCGAAGCGGTGGTGCCCGGCGGTGTTCAATTCAATGAGCGCGTGATCCGGTCCTTCGACATAGGCATAGAAGAATCGGCCGGTCGCACCGGCAGGGCCACCGCCGATGTCGCTGATATCAGTCAGCGGTGTGAAGAACTTCGTTCCGCTGTCGAGCTGCTTCTGATAGGTGGCTTTCATGTCTTCGGCGCCCCAACCGAAATGCCAGATAGCCGAAGTCAACTCCCACGGCGGAGGAGCGCTCATCTTGCTGAACAGCATCCATGACTTCTGCGCCCACACGCCGTCAAGCAAACCGGCGAACTTTCCTTTCTCGCAGTCAAACTTGCTCGTGTAGAAATTGATGGCCGCGGCGGGGTCTGTCGCGTTCAGGTGCAGGTGATGAAAGTGCGCAATGGCAGCAGGAGGAGGCGTCTCCTGGGGCTTGGCTTGCTCGAATCCGCCGGCTTTGGGGTTAATTCCCAACAGAAGCATCATCGCGGCCACTAGTGAGATCCCGAGAACTATGCGGCGCGCATCGGTCAGTCGGTGTGTGCTCTTGATCATAAGCTTGTCATCTCTGAAGGGCAGCAGTCGTGACAGTCTGCTGCGCGGTTGAAGCACGCGACCCGCCGACTTCGCTGAATCGGCGGGTCACGCGCGGTTATCTTTGAAAGGAACTAAACGAAAGCAGCTTAGTCGTCAGATCGCACCCAGCCGTAGGCCGCGTTGCTGCGCTGCCCGCCGGCACCCACGTACGCAATCTTCATCTTCTCCAGCGCATCGGATGTTATCGCCTTTCGTTTGGCTTTCACATCAACCTTGTAGAGCTTTGCGGCGTTCAGCCCGAAGATCTTAGCCTTGTCTTCCTTGGTGATCTTCTTGTAGCCGAACTTCTCGCACATCTCGTCGCTGATCTGGAAGCGCTTGAGGGCGTCGATGCCCCATTGCGGCGATCCCCACCACAGACAGTCTGTGCCCCAGACTACGTGGTCAGAGCCGTAGTACTTGATGTTCTTGCCCAGACCGTGTTGGCACATCACCGGGTCGGTCACCGCCAGGGTGTTGAAAAAGCTGCCGACCTCGCAGTAAACGTTGTTCATCTGCGGATTGCGTTTCTTGATGTCCATCAGCACGCTGTGCCACAGGAAATCGCCGGTCGTCGGATCGTACTGGTTGCTCTCCTTCCAGTTCGCTTCGTTCGAGCCGTGCTTGATCGCCGAGTGGTAGACGACGAAGTTGAAATCAGGGTTGCGCAACGCTGCTTTCTCGACATCCTTTGGATTGGCCAGGTGACCAAGTGTGCGGGACTGGTACGAATAGCCTTTGTGCGTGCTGACCAGTTTGATGCCGCGCTTGCGGGACTCTTCGATGAACCACTGCGAGTTGTCGTCATCAAGCTGGAAGCCGTTGCCTGACTGCCCCGGATCGGTGTGGCAGTACCACTTCCATGAACTTATGCCGTAAACGCTGATCTCGCGTTCCATCTGTTCAATGCACGCGGCCTTGTCAATTTTGTTACCGGCTTTGTCCCAGTAATGGTTCGGCGCGAGGTTACCCTGGTTCACGGCGCGTTGTGACCCGGCGAGTTCGTTGATAGTTTTACGACCCTCGTACATGACCCAACTCGGAAGCACCTTGCCACCGGGTCCGGGCGTTCGCGCGGCGCCTTCCAGCACCTTTCCGTCCTTATCCCGCAACAGCTCTTTGGTCGGCACGCCGGAGATGACGACCATGGAAGTCTCGCTGTCGAAGAACATCTCCTTGACGAAGTTCTTGAAGCCGTAAGCTTCGGCGTCGTTCTTCAACTCAAAGCCCATGTTTTTGACGAAGTCCATGGTGCGGAAGCCGCCAAGCGCGAGCCCGTTCGTGAAATGTGATTGGCAGTCCATGATGAAATACTCGGTCTTCGGCCACTTCTCATCGTAGGCTGCTGGTTCCCAAGTCTCGGCCTCGTCTACTTCCCAGCACTTACCGTAAACCCTGTTGGAAGCTAGAAAGCAGGTTGCCAGGCCCATCGAACTCGCCATGAAGGTGCGGCGCGACACGCCGAGCTTCTTAGCGCGCTCGTCACCCATCTGGCCGATCAGGTACTCGACCTCTTTCTGTTGGGGAGTCTGCCGCCGCGGGATGAACTCCTCATTCGACACCACCTGCGTGGGCATCGGCGAGTCCACTCCCTTTTTCAAATCTCTAAGCCCTTTTGGAATCCACATAGCGTTCCTTCCTTTCAAAGATGAACTGTAATGACGGACATCAAGGTTGAAACCACCACTGTTGATTCAATCCTGGCGAAAATGTCCGTCTAGTCGATTACTTCGAGCTGGCTCGTTCGGCCAGATTCTCCCTATCGAGAATATAGTCGAACCAGCCAATCATCATTTCTTCCCAGGTCTGATCCCCCCATCGAACTTCCTTGGTGGGATCAGGATTGTACTTATTCTTCGCCGAGTTGTCGAAGTGGGCCACGCAATCAAGCCTGGTTCCCTTTGGCAAGAACAATGGGTTCTTGAACTGATATAGAAGTTGCCAGTTGAAATCATACCTCGGAACTTGCAACACGACCTCGGATCGGCCATCGGGATAGACCGCAGTGTAGGTGAAATCCTTGCCGCGAACATGCATGTGCGGCATCAGGTCGATGATTCGCACGTCTTCAGTCGCGGTCCAGCTTGAACGCACCTCGTAGTTGCCATCGCCCGGCGGGATCACAAACCTGGCGTTCGTAGCGGTGCCGGTCAACGCGATCTTGTGGACGGGCGTCTTCGAAAAGATCAACCCGAGATATGAGCGGTCAGTCGTCGCCTCGCCGTTCGGGGTGTAGTGCATCTGGAACGTCAGCTTGGATCCCTTCTTGATCAACCTGGCGGTTCCGGGCGGGAAGACTTTTGGCTGCTCGCCTGGCGCGAAGCCGCAAAGCTTGAATCCTCTGCCGCCGCGACCCTCGCCCGACAGTTCATTCTTTGCGCCCGGCTCCTGAACGAAGACGATGATGTGGTGAACGACTCTTCGATTACCCGCGCGAAGCTCTGCGGCCTGAACCCACTTGTCTTCGTTGAAGTTCGTCTGAACAGTAAGATACTTGTATGGGATCACTCCCTCGGCGGGAACAGCGATCTCTTCATCGAGCGAGATAATGGCGTCGGGCTTGCCGATGGCCCAACCCTGCTCGAACTTCGGCGGTGCCGGAAGATCCTCGTCGCTGCCTTTTGGCGCGCCCGCATCGACCCACGCGGCGATGGTGTCTACTTCCTTTTGAGAGAGCCGCCGCTCGTTCTTGAAATGGGTGTTCTCCGGAGAGGCCAGCCAGGGCGGCATCGACCGGTCGACCACCTTTTGCTTGATGGCTTTCGCCCACGGGCGCGTCTCATTGTACGTAATCAGCGACATCGGCGCGATCTCGCCTGCTCGATGGCACTCGACGCAACGACCATAGAAAATTGGCGCGACATCCTTGGTAAAAGTCACCTTGGCATTGGACGATCCGCCGGCGGCGACTCCGATCACGAGCAGCGAGCACATGCCAACTGCGAGCACCCCCAACTGGAACAAGCGGCTTCTCATAGGTCCTCCCGGGTGATTAATGCTCATGAACGACACATATCGCCAACACAACCTGCGCCCACTCCGGGTCGCATACAACAACGACCCGAATGTTTAGTCCACTGTGAATGATTAAGATTTGCCGCGAGTTTATCGCATTCGCTGCTGAGTTGCAAACCGATACTCAGTATCTCGCGTTATGCGCGCGTCTGGAGTCTCTGCGCCCGGTGGAAAGAGAGCGTGTAAGAAGAGGTCTGTCCTTGTTCTCCCGTCTCATTCAAGACGTGCTCGACAATATTTTGACGAGAGCGCGTCAAAATATTGTTTGACAGCGGAATATGTTTCAGACTAGCATCACCTCGCTGGCGATTATCGTTATTGAATTCTCCTTTAGCGGCTAACGAGGGTGCGCTTGCAGGAAGGTTGGTACCACCCAGGGATAACCGACCTGCACGCGTTCCCTCTTTTTTTTCGCAAATCGCCGCGCTCGGCAACACATCTCGAGGACCAGCAGTCAGGAGATGACCTCTTGATTGCTGGCCCCTGCTTGTTGCGAGTTCGCGATTCTTAGCTTGAGGCCTCGCCGGTAGGCTGGCCTCGCCGCGCGCGCCTGACGAAACCGATCGTGAACACCGACGCACCAAGCCCAACAAAGAGCCATGTGATCGGACCGAAAGGTGAAGAGACAGAAGCATCTTGTTCACCGGGCGTCTGGCTGATAGTGCCTGCCGGTGATCGAAGCGCCGAGTCAATGTCCTCGGCAATCCACGTTCGTCGTGCTCCTTTCGCATGCACTCCTTTGAGATAACCTTCCTGCAGCCGCGTGCCTGGAAGCACCTTTCCGTTCGGGCCCAGTTCGACGAGCACGCTGCTCGTCATTCCGTTGTATGCCCCGGTGAGCGCAAGCACCCACGTCCCTTCCGGCGGCCACTGCTGTTTGATTGCGTAGACTCCCGATCCGATCGAGCGCAACTCGAGCGGCAGCGACTTGCGATTGCCGTCGACGAATCCTTCAGCAGAGGCCGAAAGCTTTGCGTCCGCGGGTTGATGGCAGCCGAAGGTGCGCGCTATCAGCACAACGTCTTTCAACTGAGGATCGGTTGACCCGGTGGGTGTCTCTACGGAGAGCTGAAAACCTCCTGCGAGCGCAGGCGATGCTATCGCCAACAGCAGAGCGCTGCTGAGCGACGCGAGTATTATCAACGTTCTGATCGACTTCCGATTCATTCGCTTCACGAGAGATCGTCCTGACATTGTAGACTCCTTCCTTTGTACTGTGGTTCAGTGGTTACAGGGTTCAACTACGGCACACTGTTCATCAGCAATTCGTTCCTTAGACGGACGTAGTCTCGGTTTTCTTCCGTCGACGCGATCGGTGTCGTCGGGAACCACCTAAAATCGTATAATCTTCGCCGGGGCGCCGCGCATCAACATCGTCGCTATTGGTAGAACATGGAGCTTAGGCTGAGCAAGTCCACCCTTCGACCGTGGAAACCGGGAGATGAGCAGTCTCTGATTCGCCATGCGAACAGCCGGATGATCTGGCGCAACCTGCGAGATGCGTTCCCGCACCCTTACACGCTCGAGGACGCGAAGCACTGGGTCGAGATCGCCAATCCAACGCTGCCATCAACAAACTTCGCGATTGTTGTCGGGGACGCCGCCGCCGGTGCGATTGGTCTGGTATTGAAAGACGATGTGTTTCGGCGATCGGCCGAGATCGGCTATTGGCTCGGCGAAGAATATTGGGGGCGCGGAATCGTAACCGAGGCGGTGCGCGCGGTGACCGATTACGCGTTCGCGACTTTCGATCTTTGCCGACTGTACGCCGGCGTATTCGAGTGGAACCACGCGTCAATGCGAGTACTCGAAAAGGCCGGGTATGAGTTTGAATGTCGAATGAAGAAGAACATCACCAAAGACGGCGAGACTATTGACGAGTTAATCTACGCAATCGTCCGCCTCTGAAGTAGTCATGGACTTTCCTGGGAGCGCGGGCATCCCTGCCTGCCTCTTCTTCGCGCAACGCCAAGCAGGCAGGGGTGCCTGCGCTCCCAGGAAAGTCTATGCTACTCGTATCCTATTTGACCTTCTCAAGTAAGGCGCGGGCCTTTGTTCTCAGTTCTTCCATTTCCATTGGACTCCTCGCCGGGTCATTCACGCTCAACACGCTTTCGGCGAGTTTCCTCGCTTCGTCTCTTCTGCCCTTCTTCTGGTAGCCCTCGGCCAGCGTGACCTTGAGCTCGGCGTTGTTAGCTCCAACTTTCAACCCCTCTTCCAGTCTCTCGATGCCGCGCCGCTCATTGCCGCCAAAGAGTCGCGGGAGATTCAAATCGATTTGGCCAAGCGCCGAATAGATCGCGCCGTTTTCATAAGCCGGGTTGATCGCAAGGGCGGCTTCGAACTCCTTGCGAATCGTCTTGACCAGGCCAAGGCTTTGAAGCGCGCCTTTCAGGTCAGCATATTCGCCTTCGTTGGCCGCAAACCAGAAATGCCCTTCAACCCGTTTCTCATCCGACGCGACTGCCTTTTTGGCGGCCTCCACTCCGGATTGAAACAGTTTAGTCTTCTTCGCTTGATCCTTCTCGCGGTCCCCGGCGTAGTATCTGACCCTCGCCAGCCGCCACCATGCTTCGTAATTGGATGGCTCGCGTGCGGTGAGCTGTTCCATTAGCAGTATCGCTTGCTTAAGGTTATCGGCGTTGTCGCGCCCGGCAAACAACTCATCCGCTCGCGCGATCTGGTCTTTCTGCGGCGAGTGAGGCTCCGCCAAGACGGGCCAGAGGATCAGCATCGAGATCAAGATCAGGTTTGTCATAGTCACCTTGATTGTTGATTCGTCACTATCAGTTTCCCTCCGCTTTCGGCTACGGGATAAACCGGACCCCTCGCGGCACGCGTTAGCTCGTCGAGCTTTGATGAATCGGTGAAGAGGAAAATGCGTCCCGAGCCAGTCCACATCTTTGCAAGCTCTTCCTCGTCGATGAAGATCCGGGGCGCGTCCTCGAAGTAGGACCCGTATTCCAAATTCGCAGAGCGGCCGTTCAGAATATGGACCATCTTGCGCGTGTAGAAGTTTATGGATGACCCGGTCTCGTATTCTCCGTTTATCACGATCACGTCGCCTTGCGTATATTCGCGGTCGATCGCCGAAGCGAGCGCACGGGACGAAAGATAAGGCTCGAACGCCGCGAGGCTCATGTGAGCAAAGAAAAAGAATGCCGCCATCATCAGCGCTAACGAGACGTTCGACGCCGAGTGTTTGCCTCTTCGCCTTAGAACCATCGCTGCGACGGTTCCTAGCAAAAACGTCAACGCGGTTCCGACTACCGGAACGCGGAGCTCAGCGAGCGACTGCGGTGTCAAATCGAGCACGTGCCCGAGCGACAACGCGTAGGCCTCGGGGTTGCGAGTCAGCGTCGCCGCGATGTCGCCTTCAACCGCGATGTGCCTTGTCATCCAAAACGCGGCCGCGCCGCCTGCGAACACGATCAGCCCGATGCATGCGAGCGCAATTTGCGTCGCGTTCAACAACGACTCTCTGCTTCCTGCGCGCAACCTCGCCTCCGCCTTCGCGAGCGCGGAACCGATCAGCAGCGCGAACGCCGGATACGACGGCATCGTGTAATACTCCTGCGTAGTCGAGAAGCAGAAAAAGAGGATGACCAGCGCGGCCCACACTACAAGAAAGAGCGTGATTCGCTCCTCGCGATTCAGGTTCCTGACGCGCCGCGGAATATCTTTGATTGCAAGCGGAAGGAAGAAGCTCCAGGGGAAAAGCCAAACGACATGCAAGCCGAGAAATAGCGGCAGAGGCACTGTGTCGTAGTCCGCCGGATAGCGCTTGCCGATGTAACGCAGCAGGTGCTCGTTCATGAAGTAGAACCAGAAGAACCCGCGGCCCTGACTCGGATTAGGCGTGCCAACCATCAGGCTTCCAGGATTGGCGAGCCCGGCGGCGATGTGCCACGGCGCAGCGATCGCCAGGAAGAGCAGCGCGCCGGTGAATAGCTTGAGATGGGCAAGCCTGCGAACCTCTCCGGTGATCAGCAGGTAAGCGAGAATAATGATCGCGGGGAACGCAGCTCCGACCAGCCCCTTCGTCAGCACTGCCAGCGCGCCGAAAAAGTATATGCCGTAGACGTAGCGCGCTTGCTTTGGATCCTCGCTCGCTCGGAGGAAGCAGTAGAAGGCCATCGTGATCAGCAGCGTCAACATCACATCCGGCCAGAGGACTCGCGTAAACAGAAATATCCCGATGCAGGAGCCAATGCACAACGCGGAGTAAAAGCCTGCCTTATTGCCCAAAGCGAAATTGCCCAGGAGCATCGTCGCCAGCATCAGTCCCAGTGTCGCGAGCGCTATCGGAAGCCGGGATGAGAACTCGCTCACGCCAAGCAGCTTGTATGAAGCTGCTATCGACCAATACATCAGCGGAGATTTTTCAAGATAGCGAATCTTGTTCGCGTGAAGCGTGATCCAGTCACCCGACTCAGCCGTTTCCCGCGCCGCCTCAGCGTGAACGGTGTCGGCGTCATCGAGCAGCGCGGGTGGATAGCCACAACTCGCAAGGTAGATGATCCCCCAAAGAGCGATCAGCGCAAGCACTTGATTCCGGATTCGCATCGAAGAAGTTGTTATAACAAAGTGCTTTCCGTTTGCTCCAATTGTTTTTGCCAGGGACAAGTGGCCTTATGACCGATTGCTAACACCACGCCGGTCCGGCTGCAAGCAATCCAACCCGAGCTAAGAGGACGTAGCATGTGAGGTCTGCCCTCAGAGCCTCTCACTTTTTGAAAGCCTCTGTAGGTCATAAACCGTAGGCAAATGAAGCTGAATACGGTATTATTACTAGGCTTTGAAGCAGTAGAGAATAATAAGGATAGAAACCGAATCATGCAGTGGACCGGTGGACCCCGCCGAATCATAAGACTCCTCCCGCTATTAACTATCACTCTATCGTTTGTCCTCTCGATGAGCGTCCAGGCTCAGCAGATTCGCGGCGCCGTAGTACGCGTGACCGCCTTCGACGAGTCTGATAAGCCCGTATCAGGCGTGGTGGTTGAGGTGAAGCTCAAAGGCTCGCTCGTGGGAACGGCAACCACTAATGAAAAGGGCGAAGCGGAGTTCACGAAGCTTGCTCCGGGAACCTACGAAGTTGTGGTCTCCAAAGAGACCTTCGAACCGTTGACTCAGAGCGAAGTCGCACTGACGGCCGGGGCTGGCGTCGAGGTCAAGTTCACAATGATCCCGAAAGTCCAGCTCAAGGACCAGGTCGTAAACGTACAGGCCGGCTCAGAGACGCCAGTCGAGAAGGGCGCTTCGCCAGCGGCTCAGCTCAGGCGCGCCGAAGTTAAGAACATTCCGGCCAAGCCCGCGACTGTCAAAGATACGCTGCCATTGGTGCCTGGCGTCGTACGCTCAACTGAAGGTGAGATAAAGATCTCGGGCACCGGCGAGCATCGGAGCGCGCTTGTCGTCAACGCGGCCGATGTTACCGACCCGGCTACCGGGCAATTCGGCGTGACCGTCCCGGTCGACAGCGTTGAAACAATCGAGGTTTTCAAGACCCCTTACCTGGCTCAGTTCGGGCGCTTCACCGCCGGGGTGGTGTCGGTCGAAACTCGGCGCGGCGGTGATAAATGGAACTTTGAGCTCAACGACCCACTGCCGGAGTTTCGCATTCGCAGCGGTCATCTTCGCGGACTGCGTGAAGCGTCGCCGCGCGTGACTTTCAACGGCCCGCTAGTCGCTAACAAATTGTATCTATCCGAGGGACTCGAATACGACCTTCAAAAGCGGCCGGATCGAACGCTGCCATTTCCTTTCAATGAGAGCAAGCAAGCGTCGGTGAATTCGTTCACGCAGCTCGACTACATTCTGTCACCGGTGAACACGCTGACCGGTACGTTCCACGTTGCGCCGCGACAGATGGAATTCGTCAACCTGAACTTCTTCGACCCGCAGCCTGTCACGCCCACTTTCAGCGCTCACGATTACACGGGGACGCTTATTGACCGCTGGACTATCGGAAACAACCTGCTCGAAAGCACGCTTGCGATCAAGCAGTTTAGCGGGAACGTCTGGGGGCAGGGCGGCCAGGACATGATCCTTGCTCCGGCGGGCAATTCCGGAAACTACTTCAGCCAGCAGAACCGCCGTGCGTCACGGGCCGAGTGGCTCGAAACGTATTCGCTCTCCCCGATCAGTTTCTATGGCGCTCACAATCTGAAGTTCGGCTCGACCGTCGCTCACACCGGGAACCGCGGTGACTTCGTTGCGCGGCCGGTCCAAATCCAGGACACCGAAGGGCGGTTGGTGAAGCGCATAGACTGGGTGGGAGGGCAATCGTTCGATCGCACTGACCTGGAGACGGCGTTCTTCGCCCAGGACCATTGGGTCATCACGCCGAGGCTGGCGATGGACATCGGGACGCGGTTCGAGCGGCAGGGCATCACCGAGACGACTCGAGTAGCGCCACGCATTGGGCTGGCGTGGACTCCGTTTGCACATCAACAGACGACCATCCGCGGCGGTTTCGGTCTGTTTTACGACCGCGTGCCGCTGAGCGTGTACGCTTTCAACGGCTATCCCGAGCAGGTCATTACCACCTTCGGTCCCAACGGAGAGATCATCGACGGCCCGCGCCACTTCATCAACATCACCGACAGCGCCGAGACGAGTTTCCCGCTACTGTTCAGCAAGAATGTCACAGGGAACTTCGCGCCATACAGCGAAACCTGGACCGTAGAGGTCGAACATCCGGTCACCCGGACGCTGCGCGTCCGCGCCAACTATCTTCAGAGCAATTCGTTCGGCACTGTGATTTTTACGCCCAAGGTCGTTCAGGGACAGGATGCGCTTGTGCTCGGGGGCGGCGGCAAATCGGGCTACAACCAACTGGAGCTTACTGCGCGGCTCTCGCTAAGAGACGGGCAGCAGATGTTCTTCTCCTACGTGCACAGCCGATCGCGCGGCGACCTGAACGAGTTTAACAACTACCTCGGCAACTTCCCGTTCCCCGTGGTGAGGCCAAACACGTTCACAAATCTGTCCGGCGATTTGCCGAACCGGTTCTTGGCCTGGGGATTTGTGCGCCTGCCGTGGAAGATGCGAATCGCGCCGATGGTCGAATGGCGCAACGGCTTCCCGTACGCGTCTGTCGATGCCGCGCAGAACTACGTCGGGACACCGAATCAGACCCGCTTCAGGAACTTCTTCTCGCTCGACTCGCGGGTGTCGAAGGACTTCAAATTGAGCGACAAGTACACGGTGCGCTTTTCGGTGAGCGGGTTCAACGTGACCAATCACTTCAACCCGCTTCAGGTGCATTCCAACATTGCAGACCCGGCTTACGGCGTGTTCTTCGGCAGTCACAAGCCTCGGTTCAGACTTGATTTCGACGTGATCTTCTAGCATCTTTTAACTCCCATCACGATTACAAGAAAAGCGAGGTCGGTATGAAGCGCTCTCTACTTGCGTTTGCAATCCTGCTGCTTGCCGCCAACACTCCGGCGCAACACCAGCACACCCCTACCAGCGATGCGAAGCCGGCCACGCTGATCCCTGGGTTGGGAGACGTTCATCATCCGGTCTCCACCAGCAAGCCGGAAGCCCAGCAGTTCTTCGACCAGGCGCTCGCGCTAGTCTACGGTTTCAATCACGATGAAGCTGTCCGGTCGTTCAAGCGCGCCGCCGAACTGGACCCTCAACTGGCGATGGCTCATTGGGGAGTTGCGCTGGCGCTTGGGCCAAACATCAATATGGATGTCGATGCTGACCACGAGAAGGCCGCATATGAAGCGGTGCAAAAAGCTCTGGCGTTAGCTTCGAAGGCATCGGAGGCCGACCGCGCTTACATCAACGCTTTGGCAAAGAGATACTCGAACGACCTCAAGGCCGACCTGAAGAAGCTCTCACTGGATTACAAGAACGCGATGGCGGATGTATTCCGGCGATTCCCCGACGATCTGGACGCGGCAACGCTGTATGCGGAAAGCATAATGGTTCTTCGGCCGTGGAATTTCTGGACCAGCGATGGGAAACCAGCCGAAGGCACCGAAGAGATGATTGCGTTACTCGAGTCGGTTCTTAGACGCGATCCTCAACACACCGGCGCGAATCACTACTACATTCACGCGGTCGAAGCGTCTCCTCATCCCGAGTGGGCGCTGCCCAGCGCGCAAAGGCTCAAGGTATTGGCGCCGATGGCGGGTCATCTGGTTCACATGCCGGCTCACATCGACATTCGATCAGGGAACTATGACGCTGCGGCGCGTAGCAACGCTTACGCGGCGGAAGCTGATCGCGAATATTTCAAGGTTACTGGGCAACAAGGCATGTATCCGATGATGTACTACAGCCACAATCTCCATTTTCTGGCTGTAGCTCACGGAATGCAGGGACGCTATCAGGATGCGAAGAGAGCGGCCGATCAGCTCAACGCGCACCTCGGCCCGTTCCTTCAAGGAAATGGCCCGGAGCTCGAAGCCACATTGCCGCTTCTTGATGCGTTTATGCCGACGCCGACCCTGATAATGGTCCGCTTCCGTCGTTGGGATGACATTCTGAAATCGCCCGCGCCTGATCAGAAGCTAACCGCCGCGACCGCGTTATGGCACTTCGGGCGGGCGATGGCTTATGCATCGACAGGAAAGCTCGACATCGCGGAGAAGGAACGAAGCATTGTGGTCTCTACGGCTAAGGCTCTTCCGGCGGACAGGATGTACGGGTTCAACACCGCACGCAGCGTCTTTGGTGTCGCTGAAAACATTATGAGCGCGCGAATCGCGCTGGCAAAGAGCGACAAAAGAGCGGCCATCGAGTTCTTGAAGAAGGCGCTCGTGATTGAAGACTCGTTGAACTACGATGAGCCTGAGGATTGGTACATCCCGGTCAGGGAGTCGCTCGGAGCCGCGCTGATCCTGAACGGCGATTATGTCGAGGCCGAAAAGGTCTTTCGCGCGGAGCTTGAGAAGCACCGCCGGAACGGGCGCGCGCTGTTCGGGCTGCTGGAGAGCCTTAAAGCGCAAGGCAAGAAGCACGCCGCCGAGTTTGTTCTAAGAGAGTTTGAAGCTGCCTGGAAGAATGCCGATACGAAGCTGCGAATAGAAGATCTGTGAAGTTAGGGGATACTGAAGGTGACACGGAGTATCTTTACTTGGAAAGCCCTCACCTGCTAGACTCAACCCGTTCTGTGGCAACCCGAGCGTTGCTATTTGGTTTGTTTTTCGGGAGCGTCTTGTCTTAGCTCGGAGAGCGTTTGATTCTGCTTTTCACCCTCTTCCCGCAAGGTCTTGGAAGTTCCTTTTAGCCAACTTCAGGAGAAATATGGGAAAACGAATGTACGTAGGGAACCTGTCGTACCAGACGACAGAAACAGATCTGACTAACCTGTTCGAGAGTGTTGGGCCGGTCGAGTCAGTTAACATTATCACGGACCGCGACACCGGCCGTTCGAAGGGCTTCGGCTTTGTGGAAATGAGCAACGAGGATGCTGAAAAGGCAATCGCGCAGTTCAACGGAACCGAGATGAACGGCCGCGCGCTGACGGTCAATGAAGCGCGCCCGCGCGAGGAGCGCTCGGGCGGCGGTGGCCGCGGCGGCTACGGTGGTGGTCGCGGTGGCGGCGGTGGTGGTCGTGGCGGCGGCGGTGGTGGTCGTGGCGGCGGCGGCTACGGAAACCGCTACTGATCATCTTCGTTTGGGGAAGCCACTGCGATCATTGGTCGCCCTGGCTTCCTCAAACGACACGAGGTAAGCACTGGCGTTGGTTGACGGGTCGTTTTCTGCCTCATCAAGAGGTCCCGTCACCTCTGTTGTTGTCGAGTCGGGAACGGGGAACCGAGGGGGCTGGATGTCAGTTCGTCTTTTTGTCGGGAACCTTCCGTACAGCGCGACTGAGGCAGCGCTGCGCGAGCACTTTGCGGCAATAGGCCCACTTTCCTACATCTACCTACCCCTGGATCGCGAGTCGGGCAAGCCTCGTGGCTTTGCGTTTGTGGAATTCAGCGAGCGAGCGCAGGCCGAAGAGGCTATTCGCAAGTTCAATAATCAACTCTTCATGGGAAGGCCGCTTGCGGTCAACGAAGCTCGCGAGCGCGAAGACCGCCCGCAAGGTTCACCGTCACGCCCATACACCCCAAGTCGCGAGTTGCCCGAGCCACCGGGTAGCACCGAGCGTCCCGCCGGCCGAAGCTTCGGACCCGACGCCGCGCCTCGTCGAACGTTCCGCAAGCCCGGCGGCAAAGGCAAGGGAGACCGCGCGCCGAAGCAACCGATACGCGAACGACCCGGAGGGCGCTTCTTCGGCGAGGATGCCGACGAGAGCATCGAGGACGATCTGATGGACGACAATTTCGCTAGTCGGGTCGACGACGAGGGCGATCTTGAAGGTGCCGATTCCGCCAACCGCGTAGAGGACTCGGAAAACGAATAGGATGGTTTTGGTTGATACTGTTGACCGAACCCGAAACTGAGCTGGGCGACAAGCAAGGAGAGATCAATGGCGAAGAAATCACGGCCGACTTTTCAAAAGCGCGAAAAGGAAAAGGCTCGTCAACAGAAACAGAAGGAAAAGGAGCAGCGGCGAATGGACTCAAAGGAGCGCCCTCGAGCCCCGCGAATTGAAGGGGAAGATCCGGATATTGCCGGCATTCGTCCCGGCCCGCAAGCTCTGCCAGAACAATGGGAGTATTCCAACACAAACGAATAGATCCCCTCCGCCTGCGCGAACACCTAATCCATCTACCGGACGTGCTAAGATGTCGCCACTGCAGACGCAAACGCAAGAGCGTCAATGCGAGATCGTTGCCGTTATTCGCACTTCGAGGTAGCCATGGCTAACCGAATCGAGTTCAACCTGAACGCAACCGAGCGCGCAGTCGAGGTTGAAGACGGAACATCGCTGCTTGAAGTCTTGCGCGACTCCTGCGGCTTGATCTCACCAAAAGATGGCTGCAGCCCGCAGGGTCAATGCGGATGTTGCACAGTGATCGTTGACGGCAGAGCGGTAGTTTCATGCGCCGTGCCCGCCAAGAGCGTCGCCGGAAAAACGGTGCTGACGCTTGAAGGATTCAGCGAGCTTGAGCGTGATACGTTCGCCGACAGCTTCATCGCAGCCGGCGGTTTGCAATGCGGCTTCTGCACACCCGGCATCGTTGTTCGCGCCAAGAACCTGATCGATAAAACCCCGAATCCGAGCGACGATCAAATCAATCGCATCCTGAGCATGCATCACTGCCGGTGCACCGGCTACGTGAAGATCGTTGACTCGATCAAGCTTGCGGCGAAGGCGCTCAGAGGTGAGGCTGCGATCGAGTCCGATGGCAAAGCGGGGCGAGTCGGAACCAGCACGCCGCGATACGAAGCTCGCGAGCTTGCGTTGGGTGACAGGCCCTATATCGACGACATGAGCTTCCCGGGCATGCTTCACGGGGCGGTGCTTTTGTCTGAACATCCGCGTGCGCTTGTCAAACGCATCGATACCAGCAAAGCGAAGGAGATTCCCGGCGTAGTCGCGATAGTCACCGCCGCCGATGTTCCTGGTCAGAGACATCAGGGGCTGATCTACAACGACTGGCCGATGTTCGTAGCCGAGGGCGAAGAGACCCGCTACGTGGGCGATGTGATCGCCGCCGTTGCCGCCGTCGACAGACGCACAGCTCGAAGCGCGGCTCAGGCGATCGAGGTCGATTATGAAGTGCGTGAGCCGATCAGCAACCCCGAAGACGCGCTGAAGCCCGGCGCGCCGAAACTCCACAAGAAAGGCAACCTGCTCAGCAGGTCCGAGATCAAGCGCGGTGACGTCGACGAAGCGTTGAAGAATGCAGCTCACGTCGCGACTCACACGTTTCAAACTCAGTTTATCGAGCACATGTTCCTCGAGCCCGAGTCGTGCATAGCTATGCCGGAGGGCGAGGGACTAAGAGTCTACACGCAGGGACAAGGTGTGTTTGACGACCGGCGGCAGATCGCATCGTTCCTCGGGATGCGCGAAAGCGATATCTTCGTCGCGCTGGTGACCAACGGCGGCGCATTTGGTGGCAAGGAAGACATGAGCATTCAGGCTCAGACCGCGCTGCTCGCCAAGGTAACAGGCAGTCCTGTAAAGCTCACGCTGAGCCGCGAAGAGAGCCTTCGGCTTCACCCCAAGCGCCATCCCATAAAGATGACCTACACCGTTGGCTGCGACGCTCAAGGGCGTCTCACGGCGGTGAAGGCTGACATGATCGGCGACAAAGGCGCGTACGCATCGGTCGGCTCAAAAGTCCTTGAGCGAGCGGCGGGTCACTGCACCGGGCCCTACAAAGTCGACAACGTGCACGTCGTCTCGCTCGCGGTTTACACCAACAATCCGCCTTGCGGGGCGATGCGCGGGTTCGGCGCGAATCAAGCCGCTTTCGCTATCGACTCGATGGTCGACATCCTCGCCGAGAAGGTCGGCATAGACGGATGGGAGATTCGTTACCTCAATGCGCTGGATGTAGGCGGCACATTCTGCACCGGCCAGCAGATGGAATCGAGCGTAGGCTTGAAGAAGACTCTCGAGGCGGTCAAGGATATTTATAAGAGCGCGAGGTACGCGGGCATAGCTTGTGGAATCAAGAACGTCGGCATCGGCAACGGCATGCCGGAGTACGGCAGGGCGATGCTCGAAGTCCGCGATGACGGGACCGTCGGTATATACACGGGCTTCACCGAGATGGGGCAGGGGCTGTTCACGGTATTGCAGCAGACCGCCTGCGAAGAAACTGGGCTTCCGCCGAGCGTCTTCAATTCAGTGTCGGCCGACACGAAGTACGCATTGAATTGCGGCCAGACGACCGGGTCACGTGGGACGTTTCTGGGTTGCCGCGGTGTACAGGAAGCCGCACGCAAGCTCAAGGCCGACCTCGATGAGAAGAAGACGCTGCGAGATCTGGCGGGCAAGACTTACTACGGCGAGGTGCTGATCGACGACACGGTTTCCCTGGAAGCGAAGGTTGAAAAGCCCAAAACGCATTTCGCGTACGGCTTCGCAACCCAGGTTGTGATTCTCGACGATGACGGCCGCATCAAGAGAGTCGTCGCCGCGCACGACGTCGGCAAGGTTTTGAACCCCACGCTCCTCGAAGGCCAGATAGAAGGTTCCATACACATGGGTCTGGGCTACGCGTTGACCGAAGAGTTCAGAATCGAGAACGGTATACCGCAGTCGATGACTGTGAACTCCCAAGGCCTGCTGCGAGCGCGCCACATGCCCGAAGTGGAATTGATCATGATCGAGGACAAACACCCGGAAGGTCCTTACGGCGCGAAGGGTGTTGGCGAGATCGGTCTCGTGCCCACGGCGCCCGCGGTCGCCGGCGCTCTGTACAAGTATGATGGCATTCGAAGGTTCACGCTTCCGATGAAAGACTCGCCCGCGGCTAGGTTTATTCGCGGCGGCGGCAGAAAGGAAAGAGCTGATGCTGAATAAGAGACAAGTTGAAGAGATAGTAATCGCCCTTAGCGCTCTACCACCGGAGAGAGTATCCGAGGCGCAGGATTTTATCTCCTTTTTGAAAGAGCGTTATGGCTACGATAAGTCAATAGACCACAGTGAGGCTTGGAGCGACGAAGATCTGAATGATCTGACAACAGCGGTATTGGCGACCGCCGATCAGTCTCTCTAAGGCAAAGCGGAATGGTCAAGCCAGGCGACGTCGTAACAGTTGATTTCCCGGGCGCTCAGGGATTGAAGCGGCGTCCGGCGGTGGTCGTCTCCACAGATACCTATCATGCCGCGCGGCCCGATGTTGTGCTCGGCCTACTGACGAGCCGCACAGGTGGAGCGACGGCTGCGACTGACTACGCTTTACAGGATTGGTCCTCGGCTGGGCTGCACAGCCCGTCTGCCTTTCGGTCCTTCTTTGCGACGCTCCCTAGAACGAACATAGTAGTTATCGGCCATCTCTCAGATCGGGATTGGCTGGAGGTGCAGGCGAGACTTCGGGTCGCACTTGCGGTCTTGTGAGAGCTTGTCAAAGCGACAAGTATGATCTAGAGATCAGAGTGGTAAGCTCGCAGCTCGATGAGAAGCCGACTTTCTAGTACGAGTCCGCCGTTGACTCGCCCAATTCATGTTAGAGCGCTGGAAGTAGACCAATTACTATGAACAATAGTCCACCTAAAAGCCCTCAATACGCAGCTCTTTTTCGCGCTGTACACGAAACCCTACACGAGATAGCAGCCGCCTCTGAGCCTTATTGGAAAGCACGAGACGACATCGCCAAAACAATAATTTCAATAGCTTCAGGCACAATCGCGCTAACCGTAACATTCTCTAGCTCAATATCCTCGGCGGACACGCACATATTTTGGAAGGGCCTCTTATGCGCGGGTTGGATACTGCTTCTACTATCCATTGTTACCGCCATAGCAAGCCTCTGGACTTCACATAGTGCTAGAAAACTATCCTTTGTCTTCTTCAGACATAAACCCCGTAGCTCGGGCGCTGCCGCTGTCCAGAGTGCCGTGGTGCGCATCGAGCACCGTGAGCCGGTGATTCGTTATTGAGCGAAGTTAGTCGCTGACGGCAAGACGGTCCTCGAGTACTCATTTGAACTCTTGACGGATGGCCCTGAGTCGCCCTTGGCGAGAATGAAGTTTCCTGTCTGTATCGGGAGGGAGACGCTCTCGTGACCCAGGACGGTACCGGGACGCCGGATCCTGTCCTCACGATTTCCTGGCGCTACGAACTGATCGACATTGGGCGCCGCCTCCGACCCATCGAACAGGTCAGAGGAAGCGGACGAGACCAGGATAGTGTCTGGAAATTTGAGCGGCGTGACCGGTTGGCGCAACAACGCGGCTCGCGAGCCGTCACTTTCGACGGCGTGTGGCCATTGGGTGAGGTTCCAAATGATGTTCACCAAAAGCCTTCGCGATGGAGTCCGGTACGGGAGAATCAGATGCAGCATTCGCATCTGGACGCATCCCCATGTAAAGGTGGGTGGCCGTTACCGGATGGACGAGGGCCACATCGTCGTTGATTCGATTGCGCCGATTACCCTCACCGACATCACGCTCGATCTGGCCCGTGAATCGGGGTTCGAGAGCGTGGATGATTTGCTGCGAATCGCAAGACACGGCAGCGGCGACAAGGTGTACTTGATTCGGTTCCACTACATGCCTCCGGGCGCGTTGGGTCCGCCAAGGAAGATACATCGCCGGAGGGTCGGGTCGTCATGAAGAACGGCGGCGTGGGTTGTACATGTCGGATGAGTCTGGCCGGGATGAAGTCTATGTGGCGCTCTTTCCGGGACCCGGCGGGAAGCTACGCGTGTCGACGGCTGGCGGCACATTCCCAAAGTGGCGAGGGAGAGAGATCTTCTATCTGGCACGGGAGAACACGCTGATGGTGGCGGAGGTCAAGAGGCAGGGCGCGGCCCCGCTGATGCGAATCGTTAGACGACCACGGTAGCATCGTCCGCTCCCAACAAAACCGTTGACGAATCAAACAACCTGTTCATAATGGCTTCAATCTCCAAGAAATCTTGGCTTCTACCCCCGGAGAAGGAAATTGCTTTCACGATCCGAGGCGACGGATGAGCAACTCCGGCGGACTAATTCGCAGTTCAGCGCCGTTGAACACCGGCAAGCTGATTAGCACCTACTACCTCGAGATCGAATACCTGCTCGAGCGAATCGAGGGCGCGAATACACACTATCAAACACTGGGAGTCGAACGCTCGGCCAACAGCGAGGAAGTGATTCTGGCTTATCAGAAGGCGGTCACGGTCCTTCATCCGTCGTACCACAAAGTCAGAGCCGCCGTGCCCGACGAGATGCTGGTCAGGGTCGATCAGGCATTCAAGAAAGTTTCGCAAGCATTCTCGGTGCTAACGGACTCCAAGAAACGAGGGCAATATGATGGGCAGCAACGCACCCCGCGATCGTACGCAACGGTGCCGCTCGAACTGCCCAACCTGCGACCTCAACCGCTCACCAACGCCCCGCAAACCAAAGACGCCGAGGCGAGTGACAATAAGCACGTGAACGCCGAGGCGGTCCAGATCAACGTCGCGCAAGAGATGCGCCCGGTCTTCACCAGAGCTTCAGCTCACGAAGCTTCCGTCGAACGCCGGCGCTGCGAGCGATTCAAACTCACAGTGCCCGTGCTTATCGCGGGCTACGATTCCACAGGCGGAAAATGGCAAGAGGTGACAAAGACCATCAATGTCAGCCGCATCGGTGCCGCGGTTCGAATGCGCAGGCGCGTGAAGCACGGGCTGGTCGTGCACATAACCTTGCCGCTGCCAACCAAACTGCGCAGCCACGGTTTTTCGGAAGCGGGCTACAATATGTACGCGATCGTACGGCGAGTTGAGCCACTCATCGATGGTATGCGCGTTGTTGGGCTCGAGTTTATCGGCGCTAGTCCGCCTACCGATTACTTGTACAAGCCCTGGTCGACGTTTCGCACTCAGAAGTGGATCGGCCACGATCGCCGCCGCGAGCCGCGTGAGGAACGCGCCGAAGCTGTCGCGGTGGAATACCTCGACGAGACAATGCAACGCATCTCCCGCGAAGCAGGCATCACCGAAGACGTCAGCTCCAGCGGCGCTCGAGTATGTGTCAAAGCTGCGCCGCCCGAGTTTGAGTTTGTAAGAATCACCAGCCCCAATCGCAGCTTCAATAGCCTGGCGCTGGTGCGCAACCAATGGTCCGGCACCGACCGCTTCGGGCGACTGTGCCTACAGTTTGTCGAGCAGAAATGGCCGATGTAGCCCGCCCATACAGGTTCATCACCCTCGTTCGGACTCTCGTTTCTCTTTCAATCTCCCTTCAGCATAAGTAGAATCGCTCAACGGAGCCTGTATAGCGCGCGGCTCAGCAAGCAGAATGAGAACGGTGCGCGCATCAGGACTTTCAACAACCTTCGATCTCGTTGACAAAAGCCGGAAAGGAGTTGAGCCATGCGAGCCGCCGACGGTCAGATTGAACACGACGTGAGGCAAATGAGCAGTGAGTGGGTCGCCGCGTTAGTGCAGCGCGACACCGCGACGCTAGCGCGCATCATGGCTCGGGACTGTACCTTCACGTATCCTCTTGAAGGTGACGGCACCGAACAATTCATCGCGGACGTCGGCTCAGGCGATCTCACCGTCGAGTCGATGACCCGCGACAATGTTGAAGTGCGAGTCTTCGGACAGACTGCCGTGCTGACTGGTGTCGACACCGCGAAGTGGCTGTACAAGGGTCACAACATCGAAGGGTATTATCGGACGATCCACGTGTATGCCGAGCGCGAGGGGCGGTGGCAACTGGTGGCCATTCAGGCGTGCCCGATCGCGCAATGACGGGCGCGAATCAACACCCAGAGGCTGCGGACAAGCTCGTACAAATAGACGGTCAGCGCACCGGCCGGTCCGCGAACATCGGCTCGAACTTTACAGACACGATATGAGCGAATCGTTGCTTATCAAAGGCGCGACTGTCATCACGCTCGATGGCGAAAACCAGGTCTTCGAGGGCGATGTGTTCGTAGAACACGGGCGCATCCGTTCGCTCGGCGAGTCGCTCACTGGCCGTGAGTACAAGGGAGCCGAGGTGATTGAGGCGGGAGGCCGTCTGTTGCTGCCGGGGTTCGTGCAGACTCACATCCACCTTTGCCAAACCCTGTTTCGAGGGGCGGCCGACGACCTCGCTCTGATCGACTGGCTCACAAAGCGAATCTGGCCGATGGAAGCCGCGCACACGCTTGAGTCCATCTATGCGTCGGCGCGTCTTGGAATCGCCGAGTTGATTCGCGGCGGGACCACCTGCGCGTTGACGATGGAAACGGTCCGCCACACCGAAGCAGTTTTCACTGCGGTCGAGGAGTCCGGGATTCGCGCGACCGTGGGCAAGTGCATGATGGACAAGGGCGACGAGGTGCCGGAAGCGCTTCGGGAACAGACTGAAGCGTCGATTGCGGAATCGCTCGCGCTTCTGGATCGTTGGCACGGCGCAGCCGATGGCCGAATACGCTACTGCTTTGCGCCCCGCTTCGCAGTCAGTTGCACGCGCGAGTTGTTGGGGCGCGTGTCTCAGCTATCGCGCAAGCGCGGGGTGATGGTTCACACTCACGCCTCCGAGAACATAGACGAGATCGAAATGGTCGAGCGCGAGACCGGTCGCCGTAACATCGAGTACCTGAACGAATGCGGTCTGGCAGCGCCGAATGTCGTGCTCGCGCACTGCGTTCATCTGAACAACAGCGAGATGGAAGTCTTGAGTCGAACCGGAACTCATGTCGCGCACTGTCCGTCGTCAAACCTCAAACTCGGATCGGGTCTTGCGCCGATAGTGGAGCTGCTCGGGCGAGGCGTATCGGTGTCACTCGGTGCGGACGGCGCGCCGTGCAACAACCGGCTCGATATGTTCACCGAAATGCGCACGGCCGCGTTGATTCAAAAGGCGCTTCATGGCGCCGAAGCTCTACCCGCGCTGACGATGCTGCGGATGGCGACGATCGGCGGCGCTCGAGCGCTGGGGCTGGAGAAAGAGACCGGCAGCATCGAGGTAGGCAAGCGCGCAGACCTTACGCTGCTAAACCTGGAGGCGCTTCACACGACGCCTCACCCCGATCCGGTTTCTACGATTGTCTACGCTGCGGAAGCGAGCGACGTTGAAACGGTGATCATCGACGGGCGCGTCGTTATGCGCGAAGGCGAACTGACCACGCTCAATCAACAAGCGGTGATACAAGCTGCACGGGAACACTCCGAGTTGTTGGCCAAAGCCTTAAACTAGCGCTCGACAAGCCGTCGGGCAGTATCGTTTTGAGGAGATGCCGGCGGTGCTATTCCGCGGTCGCGGCTTGAACAGAATCGCCTTGAACAGCGGATGTTGCCTCAACGGCGTCTCGTGTCGCCGCCGCCTGCTCTTTGACCATGCGGGTTACCCGCGGCTTCAACCAGAGGAGCGCCAGTGCAGCGGCAGTCACGTTGCACCCGACAGCCGTCCAAAAAACCGGCAGCCATGAGCCGGTGACCCCCATCAGCCATGCCGCGCCTGGACCCCCCAGGAACGTGCCGATGCCCTTGGCTGTGTACTGGATCCCATAGTTCGTTGTCGCGTGTTTGCTGCCAAAGATGTCGGCGATCGCAGCAGGGAACAGCGAATAGATGTCGCCCCAGGCAAAGAACATCAAGCCGGATAGGGCGATGAACCAAATGGGATGCGCGACCAACAGAGTCAGCGCGGTGATTGCGACGGCTTCCAGCACGAAGACCATCGCCATCGTATCGTACCGGCCGAGATGATCCGAGACCCATCCGAACAAAGGCCTCGCGGCGCCATTCAGAACCTGATTCAGCGACAGCGTAAGGGCAAGAAGGCTGAAGCCGCCTAACAGCACATACTTATCATAACCGTACGTGACCGCGATCGGTTTTAGTTGGGCCGTCATCATCATCCCGCTGGTCGTGACCAGCGTCATCATCAAGTAGAGCAGAAGAAAGGATCCGCTCTTCAACATTTCTTGCGGCTTGAAATCGCGCAACGACATCTGGACTTTTCGCTGCACCTTGGCTTTGATTACCTCCCAGCCCACCGGCAGCCACCCCGTTGGCGGCATCCGCAGGAACTGGGCAGCGATCAACACCACGACTCCCTGGACAATCCCCCAGGTGATGAACGCCGATTGATAGCCGCTGGTCTTGATCATATGGTCGATTGGCAGGGCCGTCAGCGCAGTGCCGAATCCGTATGAACCAGCCACCAAACCTACACACAAGCCGCGCCGATCCGGGAACCACTTCATCGCAACGCCGACACAGGCGCTATAGACCGCGCCGGCCCCCAGCCCCCCTATGCCATAGAACACATAGAGCATGAACAGTGATTTGGCGAAACCGGCTCCGATCCATCCCGCTCCCACCAGCACGCTCGCAAGTGCGACAATAATACGCGGGCCTACACGATCAACCAGATACGCACTGATCGGAAACAATCCCGTCTGAGCAATGACGAAAAAGGTGAGAGCCCACTGAACAGCATCCAGGGGAGCATTCAGACTCCTGGTCAGGTCTGTCGTGAACAACGTCCACGCGTACTGGAGATTGGCGATGGCCAGCATCGCGACTGAGCAAGCGGCCAGTATTCGCCACCGCGAAGCGTCCGGATTCCTTCCCTTCGGTGCAGTCAGTTCATTTTCCATTTGTCATTTTCCATTTGCCATTTTCCATTTGCCATTTTCCATTTGTCATTTTCCATTTGCCATTGCCGGCGGGCTGGGCGAGGCAGCAAATTTTCCATTTGTCAGTTTTCATTTAGTCATCGATAGAGGAGCTCGCAGCACTCCACAGAAATGACAAATGACAAATGGAAAATGACAAATGGAAAATGGAAAATGAGAATTCAAGATGAAACCTGACTATCTCTTTCCGCTTTTAGCCAGCAACTTCACGCAAGCATAGACCGCCTTCGTGCAAGGCAGAGACAGCCCCATCTTTTTCCCCAACTCCAACACCGCGCCCACAATCGCATCCAACTCCGGCGGCCGTCCCGTCTCCACGTCCTGAAGCATCGAGGTCTTGTGATGACCTACCTTCTCTGCTCCCTCGAGCCGCTGTTCAATCGAGATTCCCATATCAATGCCGAGTCTTCGTGCAACGGCTTCGGCTTCAGTCATGATCGCAGCGGCGAGCTCTCGCGTCTCCGGGCATTGGACGATTTCGGCGAGGGTCGCGCGCGAGAGCGCGCTGATCGGATTGAAGGCCACGCTGCCCATCAGCTTCACCCACATGTCGTGCCGGATATCAGTCCGGATCGGACAGCGGAGGCCGGCTTTGATGAAAGCGTCCGCGATGCGACGGCAGCGTTCGCTTTTCGACCCATCAGGCTCACCGATGGCGAAGCGCGTGCCCTCGATGTGCTCGATGACTCCCGGCTCGATGATGATTGTTGAAGGGTAGACGACGCAACCGATCACGCGCGACAGAGCGATACTTCGGCTGATCACCCCACCAGGATCGACCGTCTCGAGGTGCGTGCCCTCCCACTCGCCGCCGTGGCGATAGAAGTACCACCAGGGGATTCCGTTCTGCGCACTGACTACAGCCGTCTCAGGTCCGATGAGCGGCGCGAGGCGCGGGGCCATCTCGGTCAGGCTGTGCGCTTTGAGTGTAAGCAGCACGGCATCAACCGCGCCGACCGCCGCCGGGTCATCGGTGGCCGCCGGCCGGGCTTCGAACTCTCCGAGCGAGCCGCGCACTCGCACGCCGTGCTCCTGCATCGCGCGAAGATGCGGCCCTCGCGCGATCAGAGTCACGTCTTCTCCTGATCTGGCGAGCATCGCGCCTGCGAACGCACCGATCGCGCCCGCGCCGACTATTGCAAATCTCATGGCGAATCGTCTCGATCAAGCCTGATGGCAGTGGTTATTCTTTGTACAACCACGCGCCGGCGATGGCCCCGATTGAATACTGAAACAGCCCAAACACAATCCTCTTCAGGGTGAGACCCTCAGACAGCTTAAACACCATGCCAACTATTACGCCCGTGTAAAGGACGGCAAAGAACCAGGCCATCAATCCTGCGCAGATCGCTGTCTTCACACCGGCTCCAAATCGCGGTCTGATTGCCGCGTAGAGATAGACGATGGCAATGCCGAGAATCAAAGTCAGCACTACCGCTCTGACAATGAAATCATTGCCCGGCTCGGAGAGATTGAGTTTGCCAAGGTCCGCCTTCAGGTCATCTCTCAGCCAGACACGGTTCAGCAGAAGATTCCCGATGCTAATGACTAACCCTGCTACCAAACCGCCCAGCACGACACGTCCCACGTTGATTTTGCTCATGTCCGCCTCCTGGTCATTTTTAGTTGATTGTTAGGGATTACACGTCTTGGTGACCTCTGCCGCAACATTGCGGCGTTGAATCTTGCCGGTCGCCCCGCGGGGAATAGCCTCGACGATGTAGATAGCCTTTGGGCACTTAAAATCGGACAGCGACAAACGGCAATGAGCTATAAGCTCGGCTTCGGTAGCCGAGCCGCTGAGCACTACCGCCGCCGCCACTTCTTCGCCGTAGACTCGATCCGCGATCCCGAAGCACACCGCTTCGGCGACCGCCGGATGAGTCAACAGCGCTTCGTCGATCTCGCGCGGTGAAATCTTTTCGCCACCGCGATTGATCAACTCCTTGATGCGGCCTACCAGCGTCAAATAACCTTCGGTATCTAAGTAGCCCTGGTCGCCGGTGCGGAACCAGCCGTTGGAGAACGATGTCGAGTTCGCCTCGGCGTTTCCTTCGTAGCCGCTGAATACGTTTGGCCCTTGGATCGACACTTCACCGGTCGAGCCCGCCGGCAGCAGATCGCCGGCCTTGTTGAGAATCGCGATGCTCACGGCCGTGCCGCAGCCAACCGAACCGGGCTTGCGGGTGCCAGGCGGCAGCGGGTTCGAGGACATCTGATGCGCGGCCTCGGTCATCCCGTATGCTTCCAGCAGCGGCGCGCCAAACCTTTCCTCGACCTCAGCCATCAATTTTGGCGGCAACGGTGCACTGCACGAACGGATGAAGCGCAGATGCTCAGCTCCCGCCGGTTTGGTTCCTGCTTTGGTTCTGGCGAGCAGCACCTGATGGATCGTCGGCACTGCTGAGTACCAACTCACGCGATGATCTCGCACGGTGGACCAGAAGGACAGCGGGTTGAAACGCGGCGGTATGACTACGGTTCCACCGGTAAACAAAGTTGCGAATGTTGAGGCGACCAGGCCGTGCACGTGAAAAAGCGGCATCACGCACAACGAGATATCCTCTCGTGTGAGCTGGTAGGTCTCAGCCACAATGCGCGCCGAAATCATCAGATTGGCGTGCGAGAGCGGGACGCGCTTGGGACGGCTGGTCGTCCCACTCGTATGTAGGATCAACGCGATGTCATTCGGGTTCGGATAATCACCAGCGCGGGGAGCGCCGGCATTCTGGACAGATGACAATTTGACCCGGCCATCGCCGTCGAGCGCCGCTTCGATAAGCAGCACCTGGTCACCCGCCGCGGCTCTCGCTTCGTCGCAGTCCGTAGGCGGGACGATCAACGCGCGGGCTCCTGTATCCGCGAGATAAAACTTGAACTCCTCGAGAGTGTAGGCCCGATTGAGCGGCGCGGCAGTTCCCACTGTCGAAGCCGCCAGGAACGAGACGATCGTCTCGAGCCCGTTCGGTAAAGCCATCGCGATCCGGTCTCCGCGCCCCAGACCAAACTGGTTGAGTTGGGCAGCGACGGCATCTACCTGCCGTCGCAACTGACCGTATGTGGCAACCGGCCCGCCCCCTGCGACGGCAATGGCGGTGTGTGAGGGGCTACCATTGTCCAACAGATCGAGAATCATATTGTTTGTTCCAGAGAGTGTGAATCTTATGAACGGTTGCGCAGCTTATCACCGAGATTTTGCTTTGTCTAGAATTGGCCGATGCGCCAACCGCTTCTTGTAGTCCGACGCCTCGTGTGGTGATAGAATACGGCCTTCCTAGCAAATCGAGTACAGTGGAGAAAACAGGAGGTTCGCATGAGAGTGAGAAAACTTGGATTTGCCGCTGCGCTCGTCATCGTTGCGGCGGCGGTGCTCTATGGACAGACGCGCCAGGCTGCTACGACATCAGGCTACCTGACGCCACCCAAGGTCGTGGTAGATATTCTGGACGCGCCGCCCACGCCGACTGTGATCGTATCGCCGGACCATCGCACGGTCGCGTTGCTCAATCGGCGCAGCATGCCTACGGTAGCCGAGCTGGCTCAGCCGATTCATCGGATCGCCGGCGCACGCATCAACCCGAAAACCAACGGGCGACAGCAACGCGGCGGCAACGTCATAGCCATCACCTTGAAATCGATCGCCGACGGGACTGAAAAGAAAGTCACCGTTCCGCCCAACGCGAACATCGGCGGCGTGAGCTTCTCGCCTGACGCCAAGCGGTTCTCGTTCACGCACACGAAGGAGAACGGCATCGAGTTATGGGTAGCCGACACCGCCACGGGCCAGTCACGGCTTGTGAGCGGGACTGATCGGCTGAACGCAACCGGCAGCGATCCCGTTGATTGGCTCAAGGATGGAGTGACGTTACTGGTTCAACTTGTGCCGGCAGGCCGCGGGCCCGCCCCAGTCGAGCCGTCTGTGCCGACCGGTCCCAACATCCAGGAGAACCACGGCAAGGCAGCGCCGACTCCGACCTTCGAGGACATGATCAAGACCAATCACGATGAGGACCTCTTCGAATACTACTTCACGAGCCAGCTTGCGACAATCGACAGCGCCACGGGCAAGAAGACGCTGATCGGGCGGCCGGGCATCCTCGAAAACGTGACGCCGTCCCCGAACGGTGAATATATCCTCGTGTCGCGAATCAAGCGGCCCTTCTCGCATCTGCTGCCGATGAACGGCTTCCCCAAAGAGGTCGAGATATGGACCCGCCGCGGCGAAGTCGCCAGGAAGATAGCCGACCTGCCGTCGAGCGAATACACTCCGATCAACGGCGTCGAGACCGGTCCGCGCGGCGTTCGCTGGCGTCCGGATCAACCCGCGACCATCATCTGGACTGAGGCGCTCGACGGGGGTGATCTGAAGAACAAAGTCCCGTTCCGGGACAAGGTCCTCGCACTCACAGCGCCGTTCTCGGGCGCGCCCGCTGAGGTCACCAAAACCGAATGGCGATTCGGCGGCATTTCTTACACCGAGAAGGGCATCGCTTTGCTTGGCGAATCCGACCGCGCGACGCGACGCACCCGGACGTGGATTCTCGAAGCGGGCGCCGAACCGCGCAAGCTCTGGGAGCGCAGACAACAAGACGCTTACACAAACCCCGGTAACCCCGTAGTCAAAAGGGACGGCGGCGGCGGCGGAGGACGAGGTGGTTTCGGTGGCGGCTTCGGTGGGGGCGGCGGCTTAATCTTGCAGCGCGGTGACTCGATCTATCTGACGGGAACGGGCGCGTCGCAGGATGGCGATAGGCCGTTCATCGATCGGCTCGATCTGAAAACGCTCAAGACCGAGCGGCTGTTCCGCTGCGCAGAGAAAACCTACGAGGTGATCATCGCTCCGCTCGATGAGGACGCAAAGACCCTGCTCACGGAGTATGAGACCGCGACCGATCCGCCGAACTATTACGTGCGCGATCTCGCAGCCGGGACAAAACGCCCGATTACGCAGTTCAAGGATCCGGCGCCGCAACTCGCGGGAGTTCAGAAGGAATTCATCACCTATGAACGAAAAGACGGCGTCAAGCTGTCCGGCACTTTGTTCTTGCCGCCCGGCTACAAAAAAGGCGAGCGTCTGCCGCTGGTCATGTGGGCTTACCCGCGTGAGTTCACCGACACGGACACCGCCAGCCAGGTTTCGGGCTCTCCGTATCGCTTCACCCGGGTTGGTGGCATATCCCACTTGTTTTTGCTGACTCAGGGATACGCAGTCCTTGACGGCCCTACCATGCCGATCATAGGACCGGGTGAGACGGCGAACGACACCTACGTCGAGCAACTCGTCGCCAGCGCCGAAGCCGCCGTCAACAAAGTCGTGGAGATGGGCGTAGCCGACCGCGATCGCATTGGGGTCGGCGGGCACAGCTACGGCGCGTTTATGACGGCCAATCTGCTTGCGCACTCGGATCTGTTTCGAGCGGGAATCGCGAGGAGCGGCGCGTACAACCGCACGCTGACGCCGTTCGGGTTCCAGAGCGAGCGGCGCACCTTCTGGGAGGTGCCTGCGATCTACGGCAAGATGTCGCCGTTTTATTACGCGAATAAGATCAACGAGCCGATCCTGCTGATGCACGGCGAGGCGGATGACAACTCGGGCACGTTCCCGATCCAGTCCGAGCGGTTCTATATGGCGTTGAAAGGCCACGGCGCAACGGTGAGGTATGTGACGCTTCCGTTCGAGCCTCACGGTTACATCGGGCGCGAATCGACGCTTCACACGCTTGCCGAGATGATCAACTGGATGGACAAGTATGTGAAGAACGCCGGGCCGAGAGAGAACGCGGCCGCGGTAGCAAAGTGAGGCTCGTGCGATTGGTTTTTGCGTTCGGCGATTGGTGGACTAGCATACCCACCTCGTGAGAGGGGTCAGTGATATTGTAGCCTGCATTGAGCGCATAGGACCGTCTCGGGCCTGGATAGGCGAGAGCATCACGAACCCACTTCTTACGAAGTGGGTATTCAGTGCCAGTCGCGCTTCGTTGTAGGCTATAGTGGGCGGAAGTATCCCAAACGTTCAACGATTGAACGGGTACTCGTTGATCCAGTGAAAACCTCGACTCCGTAGCAGAAACCGGGATTCGGCGGTGCGGCGAAGCCTAGCGTGGATCTGCTGGCCGTCGAGTTGGCCGGTCAGTGTGAGCAGCGTCGGCTCGGGTTGCTCGTAGGTGAGCCCAGCCTTCCAACTCGGATCATCGCGCTTGCTGAGGTCGAGCGTCTTCTTTTCGGTATCGAGCACCAGAGCATAGCGACTGCGCGAATCGCTCATCTGCTGCACTGCGATCATGCCGGGGTAGTCAAAGATTATGCGCCGCCATTGCGCCGAGTCCGTCGTCAGCAGCGGACGAATCTGGCCGTTGACTTCAAACTCCTCGACCTCCCAAATGCCCCGTAGCGGAGACCGTTCCGCCATCTCGCCGTACTGTTTTCTTTGCGCGTACGAACCGTACAACGACACGCCGACGAAGACGAACAGGAACACGGTCCGCACCACGAGTGCGCTGCGATTGAGCCACTGCTTTGCGAAGAGTGGTCTAAGCTCAGCCGGTTCCGCCGGGCGGTTCAGCACCAGCACGTTTACCAGCCGCCGCGCGTCTGGGGCTGCCAGGAAGATCGCCATCGCGAGTAGGTGTAACGAATAAAGTTTCACCGGCACGTCGTAGCTGAAGTTGAGCATGACGATCTGGCTCATCACTGCGATGCTGACCAGGGCGCCTAACAGCGTGGTTCGCCGGGCAAACAGCAGCACGCCGCCGAGCATTTCGCCCAGCCCGGTGAAAACATTGTAACTCCGCGATGCGCCCATGAACGTCCACAGCAAGCCCATCGGCGACGCATCGCCGAATGGTTGCAACAGCCGATCCAGCGAAGGCGTAGGGAACTGCGACTGGATGACCTTGTATGAGCCGTACGAGATCATCGCCACTCCTAGCGCGAAGCGCACGTAGACCCGGAGCCAATCGTACAGCCGCGTGTAGTTCCGATGCTTGCGGTCAAGCAGCGACCATGCGATCGTCGCAATCACCGCCACAATGAGGAGGCAGAAAACCTGAACATAGTTCCAAGTCGTATCGCCGCTGCCGTTGGGGAGGACGGTAATCTCGTGACTCAGGCGTAATACGTGCGCCCCAACCCAGGGCACGACCAAGTTCCAGAGGTTGGTGTATGCCCGGTCGACGAACTCAACGTTAGGGACGGTGTTCAGCGGGAAGGGCAAGATATACAGGACGAGGTACGCGAACGCGAACCGGAACATGATGCGCGATGCGAGCCTCCAATCGCGGGCCGGACTCGTCAGGTTTATCTGACCTTCGGTCTTTGAAGACTCCTGCGGAGAGGACGCCGGGTCAGCCTGCACTTCAACAGTCACGCCTTGCATCGCCAAAGTAGGTTGCCTCCACGTGAGACTGATAGCAGGCGGAGTCTAGCACCGACAGGCAAAAGCAGCCAAGATTGCGCAATGGTCTTACTATCCGCCGTCGGATTCACTTCTTACCCGGCGGAATCTTCTCCTGACGCATCGAGGCGTGATAGGCGAAGGAAGCCATCACGATCGCTGCTTGTCGTAGATCGGCTTCACGCACGCGCTCGAACGTGTCCATGTTCGTGTGATGCGTGCGGACATCGTAGTTCGTGTAGTCCTGCACAACGTTGAAGCCCGGCACCCCCGCGCGGATGAAACTCAAGTGGTCGGTGTTCCCGATGCCTTGGATGATGTTGCGCCGCGCGCCTAAATCGCGAAACGGTTCCAGCCACGCATCAAAGATCAGTTTCGCCGCTTCGTTCTCTTCCAGATAGAAACCGTAGATCGGTCCCGTGCCCGGATCGATGTTGAGGTAGACCGAGAACTTCTCGCGCGCAGCTTTATTGGCGTCGCCCATCAAATAACGCTCGGCGTATTTCTTTGAGCCGAGCAAGCCTTGCTCCTCACCGCCCCAGAGCACCATACGGATCGTGCGCTTCGGACGCGCGCCTATAGCCTTCAGAATCCGCATCGCTTCCATCACCACCGCCGCGCCGTCCGCGTTGTCCGTAGCGCCGGTCGCTGAGTGCCACGAATCCAGATGTCCGCCGAGCATCACGACTTCATCGCGCAACGCCGGATCAGTCCCCGACAGCTCGCCAATCACGTTGTAGCCGTTCTTGTCGTCGGTCAGGAAGCGCGTTTGCACATTCACCCGCAGCTTGACCGCGAGGCCGTGCTCGAGCATTCGGGCGATCATGTTGTAGTGCTCCGCGCTCAGCACGACGCTCGGGACCGCGGCTTCGCCCGCGTCTCGTCCAAGCACGAAGAGCGTGCCGTGCTCGCCGCGGTTTGGCCTGAGCACTACTCCCGCGCCAGCCTCCCGGATGATTCGCGTGACGTTTTGCTGATTGGTTTGAGCGGGATTGCCGCCAGCCGGACGCGGCTGCCCGATGGCTACCGGGCCGGATGCGAGCGTGGGCTGCGGGCGATCTTCGCGCTCGAATGAAGTCTGAATCGGCTGGCCCATCACGATTGCGCCTTTGATTTTGCCGCGCATCTGTTCTACTGCTTCGAGCGGCTTGCCTCCCAAAAACAGCGGCGCCGCGACCAGTTCGCCGGCGGTTGAAGGCGACCAGGCTTCGGGGTATCCGAGCAACGGCATGTAGCGAGGCTCGAGCATCTCTATCGTAAACTTCTCAAGAGTCCAGCCGCGGCCAAACTCCCACGACTCCAGACGCGGATTCTCGAGTCCCCACTCCTTCAGCTTGTCGCGCGCCCACTCGGCTGCCGTTTTGAACGCAGTTGAGCCGGTCAAGCGCGGGCCAATCACTTCGGTGAAATGTGCGAACGTTTCTTGCGCCTGCGAGCGATTGAGCCCCTCGTCTCGGATTTTGGCGATCACCGCTCGATCAACGGGTTCCTGGGAGAACACGGCTGCGGCATTGAGTAAGCTAATCAACAAGACAATCACGGCTAACAGGCACCGTCTCATATTCATTGATCCTTCCGTACTCGTGGGTGTTTTGAACGGGCGCGCGGTGCAGACACCCGCAGCTAGGAGCGGGGCAGGGACGGCTTAAAAATCATATCCAGTTGGCGCTCGATCCGCTCGATGCGCTGCTCCAGACTCGCTATCCGCTGGTCAGTCGCGTCAAAGCGCGCGTCCACTGAGTCGAAGCGCGCATCTACCGTGTCGAAGCGCGCGTCTACTGCGTCGAAGCGCGCATCGAGGTAACCGCGCAGATCATCGATTCGCTTGTTTGTCGCCTGCTGATTGAGCCAGCTTGCGCCGAAGATGCTGACGATGAAAGTTGCAAGCGCAAGAATGATGGTGACAATCAGCGGGTTCATCGGCCTCATTATACAGATATCAGCAGGGAATACCTACAACAAATTCTCAGGAACGCCTGCTTAGAGAGAGAGCATTTCATCGGCTCGCGGCGGGCCGGTCCTTTAGTCGAATGACGAACTTCAGCCCTGACCAGATCTCGTTTACGGCGCAGACCTTGACATCGACGAGCCCGGCGTCGAGACCTATCTCGCGGACGACGCCGTCCGACAAATCGGTCGCGACGCCAGAGGCCTTCTTTGGCCAGGCTATCCAAAGCATCCCGGTGGGCGCGAGCTTCGCCGCGAGCCTCGAAAAGTTCCGCGTCAGCTCCAACCGCGTCTTCGCAAAGAACAGAACGAAGTCGAGCTGCCCCTGAAGGCTCCTAAGGAATGACACTCCGTTGGGGAGGTCTTCCAACTCGCCTCGAAAGCCATTCGGCGCCCCGACCAGCGCGACGCGAAAGCCTTCCTTGATCCCAAGCTTTTTCACTAGCGGTGTTCCGGAATACCCTGCTGACATTGTTGCTCCCACAGAGTTGTGTTTTCGAGCTCGATCCCAAAATGCTCGCGGAGCGCCGCCAACCACTCTTCGTGACTCGAAAGCTCGCGTTCTTGTTTCTCGCCGCGATCAGTGATGATCACTCGCATGCCGGTGACAGTGATTCGACCGTCGGGCGTTGCAAGCGTGCAGACACGCTTTTGAGTGAATGGCGACTCGGGCGAGGTCTGATGATAGCGGCACATCTCGCTGAAGTCACCCAGCTTGTACGGATCAAGCGTGAAGCGGTACTGCGGCTTCCACGATTCGAACTCACGCCGCTCGACGATGAGATGCTGTTCTTCTGCGTCAACGATCCTATAGGACTCGCCGTTCTGATGCTGCGCGCCTCGTAGGTCGAGCCTGAGCGGCTCGCGGAATGAATCGCCGAAGCCGACGTCCGCCAGCCATCGCTCTTCGAGGTGAACCAGCAAGGCCATGTGATCGAACGGCGGATCAAAGCCGCCCTCGTCGCGAGCGACTCCCGCTGAGAGCATCGATACTCGAAACCCCAACCCGGAAAGCAGCGAACAGAACGCGGTATTCAACTCGTAGCAAATTCCACCACGCCGCTCTCCGACGATCTTGCCAACCATTTTCTGTTCATCGAGAACGATCGCGCGTTTGAGATGAACGTCGAGGTTCTCGAAAGGTACCGAGAGCAGATGCGCTTCTTGCAGCCCGCGCAACGTCTTGGCAGACACGTCGCGAGGACCGCAGTAGTTTATTCGGTTCAGGTAACTGGAAACGTTCATCAGGCTCTATATAGACCGCGGCGGGACTTTGATTTCTGCATCGGCTACGCCGCCAGCCAAAGCGCTACTTGATCCGCTTTGCTTCCATCTGCTGGCCGCTGATGCGAATCAGCATCTTGGCGACCTGCCCCTGATCCTCTCTTACAAACTCGACCTCGGCGCCGACGTTCGTCACCTGGAACTTTGTTGGCGACTTCGCTACCAGTTCCTCCTTTGTGTTGCCCTCTGGTTGCGCGAATAACTTGTCGCCTTCGCGCGTGATCGTGAGGACCCCGAGTGGCGAATCGTACTTCCCGATGTAGTCGTCGAACACTCTCGTATCGATCTTGCCTTCCCCCTTTTCTTCGCCGCCCGTAAGCCGTTTGACGACGTCCATTGCGTTCCTGTTCGTTGGATCAAGCTCGATCGAGCGCTTGTAGTTCTGAACGGCGAGTTCGCGGTTGCCGGCCTTCAAGTACGCCTCGCCAAGGCTATCATAAACATTCGACGACTTCGGAAACTCGCGCACGTTCAGCTTGAACACCTCGATGGCCTCCGCGGTCTTTTCGCGATTGAGCAATTGATAACCGAGCTGGTTGATCTTGTTCTCGTCGATGTAATAGCTGCTCGGACCCCCGGACTTCCCTTGATCAAAAGCCTTCAACGCGGCGTCAATTCCTTTGTCGGCAATGTCGTGCTCGAGATTCTTTGAGAGAAGCCTGGTCCCCTTCGAAAGCCTGACCGCATCATCGTAAGACGCAACCTCCCACGGATAACTGCGACGATTGAGATCTGAGGCTTTCTTGTACATCGTTGCGGCCTGAGCAGCGTCGCCGAGATTAAGATAGGCATCGCCGAGCGCTTCGTGCGCGGCGTAAGACCAGGGGCACTCTGCTACGCCGATCTTCAATGCCTCGACCGCCTCACGCTTCTTGCCCGACTTCCACAGGCGATCGCCAGCTTCCATCAGCTCTTCCAGATCGAAGTAGTAAGAAGACGCCGGTCCGGCCTTAGTCTTTCGAAACGCCTTCAACGCTGAGTCCAGCCCCTTCTCATTGATGTCACGCGCCAGGTTCCTTGCGAGCGATTCGCGAATGTCCTTCAGACTCGACGATTCGTCCTGCGGCTTCAAGGCGCCGGTTTCGATCAACGAGAGGGCCAGATCAAGCACTTTGTCGCGTTGCTGCTCGATGTCCTGTTTCGTATTGGTCTCGCGAATGTCCGAGGGCACGCCGATCCCTTCCCAACAGAATCCGGTCTGATCGACGAACAGCTTGAACGATACGCTGAACGTCCAGGCGTTTGGCATACGATCCCCGTACACGTCCGCGAACACGCCCGAAGTCGCGTCACCGGCGACCGTAACGTGAGGCAGCACCCGCATCGCAAGCGCGAAGTTCTCCGCTGCGCTTACCGAGTGACGATGCGTCAGCAGGATCACCGGCTTTGTGAATTGAAGCGGGCCGCCCGGCTCAACGTACCAGTATTTCCAGGGCGTGAAGTCGTCGTGCCGCGCGCCGTTGCGAATCGCGGTCTTCATGTAGAGCCGCTTGCGGTCGGCGAATCGATCGGCGATCAACTTGCCGACGCGATCGTCGCCGCCTCCGTTGCCTCGAACGTCGATGACTATCGCCTTCGCGTCCTTGAACTCCTTGATGATCTCGTCGATCGCAACCTCGGTTTGTTCCAAACGCCCGAAGCCGCGAAAGTGAAAGTAACCGATCGAGTCCGTGAGCCAGCCGTAGTCGAAGTTTCCATCGACCAGCGGCTTTGATTTGCCCTTGAGGTATTTTTGCTTCACCAGGTCCAGAGAGAAGTCTTCCATCTTCATCTGGCCGAGAATGCCCGATTGGAACTGGCGCTTGGGCGACAAGAGCCTGACGTGATTGTCGTTGAGGTTTCCGAGCATGTCGGCGATGATCTGGAACAACTCATCGTCAGTCGTCTTCGAAGTCACTCGCGGACGATAGACTTTGTAGAGCGCGTCCCAGTCGATATGCTTCGCGCCAAACAGAGCGTAGTTGCGATCGTAGGTCTTCCAGAGATGCTCGAAGTTTTTCTCAGGCTCGCTCAGATCTTGCGCGAAGACGAACCCGGGAACGACGGAGACAAACAACGCAGCAAGAACCAAGAGTCTGCTAATTAGTCGGTACATATTATCTCCTTCACGGATGACCCGCCGCCCCGCAGGCCGGATGTTGTAAGTTGAAGCGTTCGATGATTGCAAGGCTAATGCTATACCTACGAGCCCATTTCGCGACAGGTTGTCTTGTAAGGCGGCACCTCGACATTTAAACTAGGCGCAATCTTGAAGGGGGTTCCGATGGCCGTCGGGCAAAACGTCTTACGCAAAGAGGGCTACGAGAAGCTTACCGGGGCGGCGCGCTACGTTGATGACCTCACGCTTGAGGGGATGCTGTTTGGCAAGACGATTCGCAGCACCATCGCGCGTGGACGAATCAAATCAATCAGGTTTGATTCTGTTTACGATTGGTCCCAGATCATTGTCGCCGATTATCGCGACATCCCTGGGGAAAACTACGTCGCGCTGATCGAAAACGACCAGCCGCTGCTCGTTGAGTCGGAAGTCCGCCACTACGATGAGCCGATTCTGCTGATCGCCGCTCCAAACAAGAGCGATCTGGAAACCGCCGCGCGTCACATTCAAATCGAGTACGAAGAGCTGCCGCCGGTGCTCACTATCGAGGAGTCGCTCGCCGGCGCTGAAGTTCTCTACGGCGGCGACAATGTCTTCAAGCGCTTCTTGATCGGACGTGGCGACATCGACGAAGGATTGGCCGCGGCCGACCGAATCATCGAGGGCGAATATCGAGTCCCGCATCAAGAGCAGCTCTACATCGAGCCTCAAGGCATGATCGCAATCCCAGGCGCCGGCGAGATGACCGTGATGGGCTCGATGCAATGCCCTTACTACATCCACAAAGCGTTAAAGCAACTGTTCAATCTCAGCGACGAAAAAGCGATCGTCATTCAAACGACCACTGGCGGCGGGTTCGGCGGCAAGGAAGAATACCCGTCGATGATCGCGGCTCACGCGGCGCTGCTGGCACTCAAGTCACAGCGGCCGGTGAAGATCATCTATGACCGAGCCGAAGACATCGCCGCGACAACCAAGCGTCACCCGGGAGTCATCCGGCATCGAACCGGCGTGACCCGCGACGGAAGGTTGACCGCGTCCGAGATCGACATCGTGCTGGACGGCGGAGCTTATGTGACGCTCACACCCGTCGTGCTGTCGCGAGGAGCGATTCACGCGCTCGGGCCCTATCGCTGCGACAACGTCCGAATCGCGGCGCGAGCCGTCGCGACCAACACTCCGCCCAACGGCGCCTTTCGCGGATTTGGCGCGCCGCAGGTGGCGTTCGCTTACGAGATGCAGATGGAGAAGATCGCCGCCGAACTGAGCATCGATCCGCTCGAGCTGCGGCGAATCAACATGCTTCGCGAAGGCGACATCACCGCCACCGGACAGCGATTGACCTTGAGCGTTGGATCCGCAGACGTCTTGAACGCGGCCATTGAACAATCAAATTACTTCGAGAAGAAGCAGGCGATCGAAGCGGTAAACGCGCGCGGCTCACATCACGACAAACGACGCGGCATCGGGCTCTCGTTTTTTTTTCATGGCGCGGGGTTCACCGGAAGCGGCGAGGCAAAGATGAAAGCGCAAGCCGGAGTTGAGATCACTGCCGAAGGGCGAGCGAGAGTTCTCTCGGGTTCGACCGAAATCGGCCAGGGCACGCGAACGATATTCTGCCAGATCGTCGCCGATGAGTTAGGCGTTGGCTTCGACAGCGTCGAGATCGAGGATCCCGATACCTCACGCGTGCCCGACAGCGGGCCAACGGTCGCTTCGCGGACGACGATGGTGGTCGGCCGAGTCGTTCAGCTTGCGGCTCGCGAAATCAAAGACAAGCTGATCAACTTCGTGGCGGAACGCTTTGGCGCGCCTGAAGCGCGGTTGATTGACGGACGATTCGTCGCGAACGGAGACGCGCTTGCGAGCTTCGAGGAGATAGCACGCGAATACCTCGCGCAGCGCGGCGAGTTGCGCGCTTACGCTCGTTATGCTTCACCGCCCGATATCGAATGGGACGACGAGACTTATTCGGGCGATGCTTACCCTTGTTATTCCTGGGGTGCGGAGGTAGCCGAGGTCGAGGTCGACATGGACACCTACGAAGTGACCTGCACGAAGATCACGACGGCTCAAGACATCGGCCGCGCGATTCATCCTGTTCTCGCGGCCGGTCAGATCGAAGGCGGTACGTTGCAAGCGGTCGGCTACGGTTTGCTTGAAGAGTTAGTTTGGGACAAAGGGCGAATCGTGAACAATCGGCTGACGAACTACATCATTCCGACTTCGCTCGACGCCCCTGAGATGGAAACGATCATAGTTGAAACTGCGTATCCGCACGGGCCATTCGGCGCAAAGGGAGTTGGCGAATTGCCGATGGACGGAGGGGCTCCGGCCATTGCGGCGGCGGTGTTCAATGCGACTGGAGCATTTGTTTCTGAGATACCGATAACACCAGAACGCCTAATGGCGGTGATTGAGAGCGGAACTCGACCGGCCGACGAATGAACCACAATGCAAGATGCGCCCAAAGCTGAGTATGACGTTGCAGCCGTGAAACCCAAATCGCGCGTCAAGCTTGTCGTTCTGCTGATTGTGGGGCTAGTTCTTGTTCCGCCAATCCTCTACGTGTCCTTCATCGTCTTTGTTGCGCAGCCTGTCAAAGTGGCGGGAGCCGCTATGTCGCCGACGCTCAACGATGGAGATCGAGTATTCATCTGGAAGCGTTTTTCATCGCTCAAACGCGGCGACATCGCGGTGTTCTTCTATCCCGAGGACCAGTCAAAGAGTTTCATTCTGCGAGTCGTAGGACTTCCCGGAGAGACGATTGACATGGATTTAGAGGGGTGGATCACTATCAATGGACGACCGATCGAAGAGCCGTACCTGGCTGCTGACCAAAACCAGGCGGCGACAGCGCGGTGGAAACAAGGGTCCGGGAAGGTCAAGCACATCGGCCCGGATAGCTACTTCGTGATGGGCGACAACCGCGACGCCTCAAATGACAGCCGATCGTGGGGAACAGTTCCGAGGTCCCTCATCTACGGCAAGTTCATGTCACGTTATTGGCCTCTCAGGGCCGTGAACTAAGCAATGAGCGTTAAATTCGATGTTAACGGAGTCACGCGAGACGTCGACGCGCCGCCGATGAAACGGCTGCTAGATGTGCTGCGTGAAGAGCTGCGCTTGACCGGGACGAAAGAAGGCTGTGGCGAAGGCGAGTGCGGAGCCTGCTCGGTATTAGTCGATGGCGAAGTGATCAACTCCTGTCTCGTACCGGTCTGCCAGGTTCAGGGTTGCACGATATTAACCGTCGAAGGGCTCGCACGAGACGGACGCCTTGATCCCTTGCAGCAAGCTTTTCTCGAATGCGGCGGGGCGCAGTGCGGAATCTGCACGCCGGGCATGTTAATCGCCGCTCGCGCGTTGTTGGACGAGAACGCTCAACCAACCCGCGACGAGATTGCGGAAGCGATAGCGGGCAATCTCTGCCGGTGCACGGGCTACGTGAAGATCATAGATGCTATCGAGCAAGCTGCGGAGATGAACCAGCGCTGATGAAAGGGATGAGTCATGTTCCTCGATGATGAGCTGAACGAACTAAAGGACCGAATATCCCAGATGTCGGATCGGGAGCTGTTGCAGATAGTCGAAGTGGATAATGCCGATTATCGCAAAGAGGCACTGGAGTTCGCCGAAGCAGAATTGGCGAAACGCATGATCCCATTCGAAAAGCCTGCGCTGGACGCGGATGAAGCCGAAGACAACGATTCAATAGTGCCAGCCAGGCGCGATGTGGCGTGCGGGAACTGTGGCGGGGTGATGCGCCCCGGCTTGCTGTTCTCGGAGAAGGAACTGACGATACTCTTCGCCGATAACAATGAAGAACGCTTCGTTCAAGCGTACGTGTGTACGGCGTGTGGGGACGTTAGATTGACAGTTGATCTCGAGACCGAGGTAGAAGGCTGAGAATGAGTCTCGATCCTACAGTGCAATCGCCGGCGACGCTCGGAGAGGCTTATGCGTTTTTGTCAGAGCGTGACCGCGCGACGAAGGTCATTGCCGGTGGGACGGACCTGATGGTCTTGATGAACGCTCACATGCTCGACGCCGCGGCGTTCCTCGACATCTGGCGACTCGACGAACTGAGGGGCATCTCGGACGAAGGCGACGCTTTGCGAGTGGGCGCGCTTACGACTTTCACACAATTGATACGGTCGGAGTTGATTCAGCGTCACGTCCCCGCGCTTGTTGAAGCGTCGCGGACGATCGGCGCGATTCAGATTCAGAATCGCGGCACGATCGGCGGCAACATAGTCAACGCTTCTCCCGCAGGCGACAGTCTACCGGTGCTTGCTGCTTACGATGCAGAAGTCGAAATAGGAAGCGCGCGCGGCACACGGCGCGTGGCTTTCAGTGAGTTCTACACAGGCTATCGCCGGACCGTGATCGAGCGGGATGAGCTTGTGCTGGCAGTGCGCATTCCGAAACTGAAGGAAGGCGAGCGCGATTTCTTCTGGAAGGTTGGCACTCGCCGGGCGCAGGCGATTTCGAAGACAGTGATGGCCGCCAAAGCTCGAATCGAGGACGGTAGGATCGAGTCGATAAGCATCGCCGTCGGCAGCGTCGCTCCCACGGTGATCCGAGCGCTGGAGACTGAGCGCTTACTCACTGGTGCGGCGCTCACGGCCAGTCACGTGGCTGAAGCTCGCAGGATGATCGCGAGAGAGATCGCGCCGATCAGCGATCTTCGTTCGACGGAGCACTATCGCCGCACGGTGACCGGCAACGTGCTGGTAAAGTTTTTGCGTCAACTGGAATCTGCTTCGAGGAGACCTTGATCGTCGCCTAATCGTGAACGTGACGGTAGACTCCTTAAGATTAAGGCTTCGGGCTAGTCCGTCATCCCGTCACGTCTTGCCTGTCGGTCGAGCTAGTGTGCTACCTGTGGCGGCCGCTGAAGAAGCTGATCACTGCCACGAACAAAGCCGACCCGATGATCGACCATATGATCGGAAAACTCTCGGTGCCGATGTGCAGGGAAAAAAGGTGCGGCAAGTGGAAGTAGTCGGCGATCCACCCTCCCACAATCGCTCCGATGAAGCCGAGCGCGATCGAGACGAGGCAACCGCCGTGACTGTAGCCCGCGATAGCTCGGCCAATTGATCCGCACACTCCAGCAACAACCAAAAGTATCAAGAAATGCGTCAGCGTCATTGTCATATCTCCTTTTCGGCTCCGGCGTCCTGGCCGGATCGCTGCTTCCAATTTCAGCCTCAGCCCGTCGAACGATACCAAATAACTGACCGGTCTTGAACTTCTATACGAAAATTGAGGCGGGGCGCAGAATTAATTTGACAGGCGCAGCCTGAATATTGCGGACGCCGGGCTGGCCTGGACGGCAAGTGACTGAAAACTGGCGCGAATCTGGCGGCGCGCACATGGAACGCGCGTTGCCCTGATGAGAGGCGAGCCGCGCCCGGCCGCAGCGGTCAGGCGGCGGCTCGAAACCAAAAACGATGAGAGTCGTTTCGGTCTAACACGCGCACCGTTCTTCAAGCGGCGCGGTAGTCTTGAGCGCGGCCAAAGTCTCGCTCGTCACCGCGCCGCTCAGAGCGGAAATCGCGAGATCAAAGAAGGCGAAAGTTGTTTGCGGCGTTGATAGATGATTCAAACTCGAACTGGTTTGCGCTACTGGCGTTCATCTACGGTTCAGCGGTAATGGCCATCGTGATTGTGGCACTCATAAAAAGTGCTCGGATGCGCCGCGCCGAAGCACGGAAGAAAAGATAGGATGCAAGCATGAATTCCCGGGAGGGGGTCACTGGCGAGCGGCCCTCGACAAAAGATCCCGGGATATGCGGCTGCGGGCGGTGCTCAACGCGCAGATAATGCAGAGGTCGGCCGCCTGAAGCGCTCGCTCGCAGCCGCGCCAATAGTGTTGGGCAGTAACTCTAGCAGGCTGAAAGCCGAAGCGGATGGTGCTGAGAGTAAAGGAGGCTCGATGATTCTTCCCCGAGCATCCCAGGCGTAAACGCGCTGGGCTAGGGGAAAGACCTTTTCAGCGGCCTGCCAGGGCCACCCTTGGTCTGTCCTCTCACTTTGTCTTTGTTCCAGTCGCGGAAGTCAGCTCAACTCTAACCGCGCCCCACGATGGCTCCGCCGTTATCAACACCGGCAATCGCCGCGCGTCATTCGTTATGTAGATCCGCAGGTTGTAAAGCTTATCGTTCTCGCGTCCTTTGACCCTGCTCGTAGCAATCTTGACCGTATCATAGCTGCCGGCAGGCGTCGTTACTCTCTCTCTCGCTTCGGGCTGAAGTTTGATTGTGTATAGCTTGTCGTCTTCGAGCACAGTCAGCGTTCGAGTCTTACCCATCGTGAGATCCATTCCCCGGATGGCGAAGATCAACGCGGCAAGATCGTAGGTGTCCTCGGGTATCTCTAATGTACGGCCCCCGTCGAGCAGCGCCGTGCGCTTATTCTGATCGATAGCGACCGACGACTGGGTCTGCGTCTTGCGGTGCCGCGAGCGCTTCTCGGCGCGAAACGGTTGAAGGGTCGCAGCGTTAATGAACGATTCGTAGACGTCGTTGACCTTGAAGAGCCCGTTGACCAGTCCTACGGTTCGAGCCTGCACCGTGGCGTGATAGCCGTCGATGCCGTCGAAAGTGCGGCGCTGGTCAGTTTCAATCGTGAGCTCGGCTGCAACGATGAAGTCTGCCCACGAGACGTCGTAACTCAAGCGCTCGCCCGCGATGAAAGGGTTCCGCGGAGAGGAAACAGATGCAGCGGCGTCTGATCGGTTTGGCTTAACGGGATGACTTTGAGACAACGACGCCGGGAAAGAAAGCGCTACTACGGCTAAAGCAAATATCGATCTTCTAAGCACTGAGACTGCTCCTGCTTCGATTGATGTGTTTCAAGAGTCTGATGCGTCCCGATGAAGTGATGATGCCTCAGTTGGGCGCTCTCAATCCAGTAACTGGGCGCCGGGAGTATCGACCGAGGCATGGGGGTCGCGAGGTGAGGTACTGAACTCCAGCGCCCCGTTGCTTGAAGGCAAAAAAACGGGGCTCGCTCTAAAAGCGAGCCCCTATCATTTTCTTCAACTGAAAAGGAATCTACTTGCCGCGCTGTGGCGCCGTGAGCGTGGTTGAATCAGTGCGGCCGCCGTCCACGGCGGGTCGCGTCTGTTTGAAATAGTCGGAAGAGGGTTCGAGGGCCAATGGCTGAAACGGATCCAGCGCATTGCCGTCGAGCCGGACCTCGTAGTGCAGATGCGGCGAAGTGGCGCGTCCGGTGCTGCCCGCGCGCCCGATAATAGAGCCGCGCTCGACGCGCGCTCCGGCTTCAACGTCGAAGCTCGATAGGTGCGCGTAGTGAGTCGTCACGCCGCCGCCGTGTGCGACGATTATCATGTTGCCGTAGCCGTGATACCAGCCGGCGAACTGCACGATGCCTGCCTGGCTGGCGCCGACCGGGTCGCCCCACCGAGCCTTGATGTCCACGCCCGAATGAAACTTTGCCCGTCGTGTAAACGGGTCGCGGCGATAGCCGAATACGCTTCCGACACTCACGCTCGACGAAACGATCGGGCGCTCCTCGTACTTCGATTCGGAACCCTCTTTCAAACCCGAGCCAGCCCCGCCCACAGGAATCATGATCGCGTTGGTGCTGCGCTTGACGATGACGGGTGCAGGTGGAATCACGGAATTCTCGACCGCTACTTCTACTGGAGGCTCTGGCTTCTGAGGCTGGGTGTTCTGCGGTACCGCGGAAGTCTTAGGATCGAGCGGCTTCTGTTCCGTCGCCCCCACTATTTGGTTGGTGCTTTGTTGGTTAATGCTACGCGGCCGGGTTTGTTCTTTAAGGTCAGTTTGAACTACTTGCGACTGCGCGAATGCAGTGCCAATTGATGTCAATGATGCCAGGACGATTGCGGCTAAGAATTTCCCTGCTCCTGCTTTGTTCAAAACCACTCCTTTTCAAAAACAGCGGGGGTGCACTGTTCTACCCAAACCGGTTCGTTCGTTCTTACTGATTTAAGAAAATCGGGGGTTGCTACCAAGGACGGGCCATTCTATTGGCCATAGAAGGTTGTTGTCAACAAAAACGCCCGTGGGAAGTTCTTGTAAATTTGTTGCGTCGAAAGCGCAGGCTGGCGCATCGCTCTGGGACCCGAAGTAGGATGGGCCTCCGTGGCCGCGCCTACCTTCGCCACCGAGGCTTAGATCACCAGCGTGGGGCGGCCAAGGAGGGTCTGCCCCTACAGGTCGGTTTTGGATGAGCCTGGCTGCTCGGCTATAATTCGCGTTCAATCAAAGATGGCAATTCGAGAGGAGAGAGAAAATGAAAGAGCTAAACGCGCAAGAAGCCTACGACTTGATGCAAGCCGATCCGGAATACATTTACCTGGACGTGCGATCCGTGCCTGAGTTCGAAGCCGGTCATCCAACGCGGGCGATAAACATTCCTATTATGCACTTCGCGCCAGGGACCGGGATGTCTCCGAATCAAGACTTCGCTGCTGTCGTCGATGCGGCTCTGGCTAAAGATGCGAAACTTGTAGTTGGTTGCAAATCAGGTGGGCGTTCGGCTCGCGCGTGCGAGGTGATGAGTCAAATGGGCTACACCAACGTAGCCAACGTTCGCGGCGGGTTTGTCGGAGCGATGGATAACGTCGGCCGGGTGACCGAACCAGGCTGGAGTTTGCGGAATCTTCCGACTTGTACCGAATGCGCGGATGATGCGCGCTACGAAGCACTCGCGGCGAAGTCGCGAGAAGGTTAGATTATCGCCTCCGGCTCAGCTCGCATCGGAACTCGCTGCGGGATCGGGCTTCGCTCCTCGGCGGGAGCGCCAGATGAAATAAGCCGGAAGACCCAGCGCGATACTACCCAGCGCAAGCGCGGTCTTACCAGGTTGGTCCCGCATATTGTTGAACAGCGTGTTGACCACCAAAACCAACGCTGCGACGATGAACAACAACGGCGTCCACGGATAACCGGGAACCTTGTAAGGCCGCTCCGCGTCCGGAATGCGCTTGCGATAGACGAAGATGGTTGCTGCCGCCAGCCCATAGAAAATCCATCCGCAAAAGATGACGTAGGTCAACAACTCGGTGAAACTCCCTGCCAGCGCGAGCACCGAGGCCCACAGCGAACCTGCTACGATCGCGAACGCCGGAGTGCCGAACCGCGGATGGACTTCGGCAAGCTTTCGGAAGAACAAACCGTCATTAGCCATCGCGTAATACACGCGCGGGCAAGTCAGGACGTTGCTGTTGGCGGCGCTGAAGACGGATACCAGAATCGTGAGCGCGATCAGCTTCGCAGCGGTCGGGTTGACCACCGCGGTCAGGGACTCAGCGGCGACGCTTGTGGAGCCGGCTACGCCGGTGGGACCAAGCGCCGCCAGGTATGCAAGGTTCGCGACCAGGTAGACGCCAATCAGGATGGCAGTTCCAACAAACAATGCGCGCGGATAGTTTCGCTGTGGGTTGATTACTTCTCCCGCGCTGAAGGTTACGTACTGCCATCCTTCGTAAGCCCAGAGCACGCCTATCATCGCGAGCCCGAAACCAGAAGCCAGCGAGCCGCTGAAAGCGCTCGGCCATATCGCAGCGGTCGAGGCCGAGAATCCATGCCCGAACGCAAACAACGCCACGGCCATCAACAGTATCGCGCCAACCTTTATGCCGGTTGTCCAGTTCTGCAAGTCTGCGCTTTCCCGGGTTCCCTTGATGTTCACTAGAGTCAAGACCGCGATCATCGCGATCGACACGACCTTGGTCATCGCGCCCGACAGCGGGACGATGTTGGACAGCATCGTGCTGAACGCGACCGCGAGGGTCGCGACCGTCCCGCCGTTCATCGCGAAGAACAAGGTCCACCCGAAAAGAAAAGCTGGGAGCGGACCGAAACAGTCGCGAAGGTGGACGTAGATACCCCCAGCCTTCGGATTCACCGCGCTCAGCTCGCCGTAGGTCAGCGCGCCCAGCAGCGACAGCACACCGCCGACCAGCCATACCAGCATTGCCGGACCGATCTGCCCGCCTGCCTGCCTGAGCACTTCGCCCGGCACAAGAAAAATGCCGGAGCCGATCACCGACCCGATGGTCAGCAGCGTAAGATCGCGAAGCCCGAGCACTCGAGCGAGTTTGGTCATTGCAGGTGTCTCCACAATCTACTTCCCATACACAACTTTGCCGCCGACGATTGTGTAGATCACGCCTGTCTTTTGAATCTCGCCGGGGTTTATCCGAAAGATGTCCTGAGATAACACAACCACGTCAGCCAGCTTGCCTGCTTCGAGCGCGCCCTTGTTCTTCTCGGCGAACTCAGCGTAAGCGCACGACGAGGTATAGGCTCGCACTGCCTCTTCAATCGTCACCTTCTGCTCGGGAACCCATCCACCCGGGTTCTTGCCGTCGATTGTCTGTCGCGTCACCGCCGCGTGAATCCCGAGAATCGGCGACAGCGGAGCCACAAACCAGTCTGAGCCGAAGACCAGCGTCGCGCCCGAGTCGAGCAGCGACCTGAACGCATAAGTCGTCTTGATTCGAACCGGGCCTATTCGCTTCTCAGCCCACCGGCCATCATCGATCGCGTGATAAGGCTGCATCGACGCAATCACACCGAGCTTTGAGAATCTGGCAATGTCGCCGGGCAGAAGATGCTGCGCGTGCTCGATACGGAAGCGGCGGTCGCGCGGGCCGTTCTCCTTCGCGACTTCTTCAAAGTAATTCAGCAGAATGTTGTTCGCTTTATCACCGATGGCGTGAATCGAGCACTGAAGACCGGCTTTGTCGGCGTCTTTGATGTTTTGCATCAGCTTGCCTTCCGGGATGTTGTCATCGACCATCAACCCCGAAGTGCTGGGCGCATCGGTGAACGGTTCGAAGAACAACGCGGTCGTCGAACCGAGCGAGCCGTCCATGAACGCCTTCAGCCCGCCGAGCTTCAACCAATCGTCGCCCGATCCTTGCCGAGCGACCATCTCAGCTTGCCGTTTCCACTGGCTCATCGGAGTGCGAGCGTATACCCGAACGGTCAGGCGGCCCGAGTCGCGAAACTTCCTGTATGCCTCGTAGTCTTGCCACGGAGTGATGTCTTGAATCGAGGTCACTCCGACGCGCGCGGCTTCGGCAAGCGAAGCCTTGAGAGCTTCGTCGCGCTCAGCTTCGGTCGCTTCAGGAATCACTCGATAAACCAGGCTCTGCGCGTCGTCCTTCAGAATCCCCGTCGGCTCGCCGGTCCGCGCGTCGCGTACGATTGTTCCACCCGGCGGGTCTTTTGTCTCTTTAGTGACGCCGGCCATCCTAAGCGCCGTGCTGTTCGCCAAACCCATATGCCCGTCGAGCCGCGTGACAAACACCGGATTGTTCTGCGTATAACGGTCGATCAAGTCCTTCGTCGGGAGCGGTCCGCCGGGCCAGCGCTCGTGATCCCAATCGCCGCCGGTGACCCAACGGCCGGCTGGAAGCTTCGCGGCATGGTCCTTGATCCGACGGGCGAACTCTTCAGGAGTGCCGGCGTCGCGCAGATCGACTGAGAGCAGATGGAAGCCGCTCTCGATGAAATGGGTGTGGTCGTCGATGAAGCCCGGCAGCGCGAGCTTTCCCTGAAGATCTATGACGCGAGTCTTCGCATCGACGAGCTTCTTGATGTCGATGTTCGAACCGACGGCGATGATGCGTTCACCGCGCGAGGCGAGAGCTTCAGCCCAGGGCTGAGACTTGGAGCCAGTCCAAATGCGGCCATTAATCAAAGCAAGATCGGCGGCAGGTTGCGTGCGCGAGAACTCCTCGGCGATCAGTCGAGACACGAACGGAATGATATCGGCTTGCTTGCTGTTGTCAACGGTGAAGACCACAAGGATGTACTCGGCCCCGTTCGGCAATCTGATGTACGCCGAGTCGTGCCGAGTGCTCGAGGTCCATCCCGCCTTGGAGTAATACTCGGAGCCCGGCGGCAATGCCTTTCCCGAGAACTTCGTCGCCTGATCGTCCGCATCGTCGCTCTTGGACTGGGGATCGCGATGCATCAAGGCCATCATCGCGCGGCTGCGGACAGGTGAAGTTGCGCGGCCGGCAGCGATCTCGAAGACCAACCGCGCAACGGCTTCGGTGGTCAGCTTATTTCGATTCTCAAAGTTCGGTCCCAACCCTTGCCGCTCGCGTCCGTAAGGTCCTTCACACCAGGTCTTCTGATTGACGTTTATCTTTTCGTGGCCAAGGCTCGCGAAATAGCGGTTCACCGCGTTGCGCTTGTTCATCCAGTCGGCGAGAGCGCTTTCGTCAAGCTGGGGCCCGCCGGTTGTTCCTGTTAAGGCGTCCACCACATAGTGCGTCGCGTCGTTCGACGAGTCGACGATCATATCGTGGAGCGCACGCTCAAGCTCGGGAGTCGGCTTCAATGCGCCGGTTTCCATCTGATAGTGCGCGGCGGCGAGGTAGAAGAGCTTCACCACGCTTGCGGGATAAGTCGGCTCTTTCCCGCGATGGCTTGCCCACGAGGGATGCTGGCGATCGCTGAGGTCAATGATGGTGAGCGCGATTTTTTCCGCTGTAAGACCTCCGTTCTCAAACTTCTGGACCGCCGCCGATACCACATCGCGGGTGAGCTTCTCTAGCCGCGGTGTTTGAGCGAAGGTGGGCCGCAATTCAGGCGTCGGTGTCTGGGCGAGCACACGGGGAACGAGAAACAGGAATGAAATGAAGATCAACAGGTGTGGCAGCGCACAGAAGAGCCTTGGCTTGGATAGAAGCATGAGTTTTCTCCGGATGTCCGAATTGGCCCAGGGGATGGAACCGCCAGGGAGCGACGGGAAGCAAACGCCTAGAACCTGGCGATTCGTCTAACTATTGCGGGGCGAAGGCAACGCCGGCGTCCTGCGCTCATCTCTTCTTGCTTTGCCATGCGCGCTCCATGAGCCGTGCTAGCTGCTCGCGCGTCTGAGCGCCTTCGATCATCACGACGTCTTTGCCGAGAAGCTCGATGGACGCAAGACCCTCGTTTGTTTCGTAGACGCGGGGCCGCGCGTTCGAATCCACCGGCTTGCTGAGCTTGTATCGCTTCAAGGTGCGCTCCGAGTACGCATCGAAGAACTCACGAGCATCGCTCTCGGTATCCCAGGTCGTGTACTGCGCAAGCAAGAGCGCACCGGTACCCTTGTTCTCATAAAGCGCGTACCGATCGCCTCCCCATCCACCAGCAGCGGCGCGGGCTGTCCGCTTTGATATGAACTCCGCAAGCGCGACCAGATATCCGAACTCGCCATTCACATCGGCGTCAGTCTTCTTCCAGTTCCCTCCAAGCGCTCCGGCAAGGTCCGGCATTTCAATCTTCACGGGATTGTCCCGGATGAGGAACCGCTCCGGGTGCATGATCTGCTCGGTCGACGCGGGCAGGCTCGCGTAGGTCGTATCCAACGCCTGCCAGGAACGGTTCTTCAACACGGCCCCGACGAAGCCCGCGCCGTAGAGGTAAGGGAACTGCAGGTTCTCTTTCAGGACCTTCGGCGCGTTGGCCAACACGGGATAGGCCTTTGCGTCACTGTCGGCATCCTGCTCGATCATGTTGTCCGTCAACGCGCCGATCTTGTTCATATCGAGCTTCATGCCTTGCTGCTCGAAGTCGTATTCGATCATGACGAGCGTCGCTTCGCCTTCCACCAGCGCGTGGGCCGCGAGTTCGGCGTCGGAGTCGCCCTTGGGCCAGGACTCGAAGCGGCGCAGGTTGAAGTGCTGGTCTTGAAGCGCGTGAACCAGCTCATGGGCGATCACACGTTTCTGATCTCCGATGGGCAGCCACGCAGCCAGATAAAACTCTTTGGTCTTTGGCTCGTAGAACCCGGCTACCTGCTCGCGCAAGAGCCTGACGACGTAATCGCGAAGGCGGAAGTTACTGTTGACGAGTCCGAGTTTCAAGAGCGTCTTCTGTGACGCTTCGAACTCTTCGGGCGGAGTGTTCTCGTCCAGGTCGCGGATCACGGACTGTTCGATTTCGTCCTTGGTCTTGAACGAGCTTTTAACGCTTTGCTTGATGTCCAACGCGCGCAGGCGGCTGACGACCTTGAGGATTTCATCTGTCGAGCTCAGCGCGGCGTCGGGCTTGGTGATTGAAGCGGCGCGCTGCCAGGCTCCATTCACCGAAGCCGCAAACAACACCAGCGTCAGCAACAGCGCTACCGAAGCTGTGAACCTCTTGTGCATCTGAACCTTTCGTTGTCGAGAATGGCTTTGGGGATTGTCTACTTGCGGGATGGCTTTGTCAATTTTTGGTCGCTCTTCCGGATTGTTCCGCTCGGCGGGACGAGCCGCTCGATGTCATAGCCGCGCCGTTTGGCCTCAGCGAGAAGATCATTGAACGGATAGTGCCGTTGAGGTTCCGGTTTAAGAAACTCCTCAACGAACAGCGCCTCTGGCATTCGATGAAGCAGTTCAGCGGGGGTTAGGGCTTCTGCCTCTGTAGCGGGCTTAGGTTCTTTAAGGCTGACCTCTTCGGTCTTGCCGGTCTCGACGCTAGTCTCTGGATAGACATCGGTTGGTACTCTTGGCGTCTCGAAAGCCGCAACGATTTTCTCGATCTCTGACGGCGTTATCGTGCCTGCGTCCTTACGTGCCAGCCGCTCGGATTCAAATCCGCTTGCGCCTTCCGCAATGAAATGCTCCTGCTTGGTATGGCCCTCGCTGAGTGGCGTTCCGAGAATGTCTCGGTTCGTTCCAGGTAGCCATCTCGTTGTTAGTTTCCAGCCGGCGGGTAGCCTGCTGGGGTCTAGGCTACCGATGCTCTTGCGATCGATGTCGACATACACAACTCCCGTGCCGTACATATCACCCGACATCGTTGTCTCGATACCCGCGTCATTGAGTGCGCGAACGAGCGGCGCAACCTTGACATTCAAGCCCTTCACGTCCCCCTCAAACATCCCCTTGCCCTCGGGTGTGATTCTGAAGCCTTTTGACTCCTCCTCGGTGAGTGGCGGCACCAGGTCTCGAGTCGGCACACCCTTGTGTGTCGTCTTATCGCCCTCTTCACCTTTGGCTTCGGGTGCTGGCCCCTCGATCTGTGAGACCTGGACGAAGGTATCGCCTTCATGTAACGAGACTGCCAGGGAAGCCGGATCTCGTTTTCCCGTCCCGCCGCAAGATCATACTCGTGCACGGTTGTTTCTGGCATCAGCATCGTGACCGCGCGTGCAAGATCGTACGCACGCCGAAATCTAATCTGAGCTACTGGGGGCAGAAACTGCGCGGCAATGTTTCCCGAGATACACAGCATGCCAAGCGCCTTCGGAAAGACGGTTGGGAACTGCTCACAGTGTGGGAGTGCCAGACGCACAACCCCGCCAACTTATCCCAACAAATCTCCACGTTCTTGGGCTAGTTGGAGGGCAACGCTGGATTGTCACACAACCCAACCCTCAGACGCGTGCAGCGCCGCCGTAACCTGAGCTGAGTTCTCGCAGCGCGACGAGGCCAAAGCCACGTCACATCAGGTTCATCGGATCAACCTCGACTGAGATCGAACGCGGATTGTGACCGGCGGAAGTCACTCGGTCCATCGCCACGTCCAGCGCTTCGCGGGCGCGCGAGCGGCTTTGCGCTTTGATCAGCACCTGGAACCGATACTCGTTTCTGATTCGCGAAATCGGCGCAGGAGCCGGTCCTAGCACTCGGATGCCGGCATCGCGAGCCGCAATGCGCAGCTCCCTAGCGAACTCGGAAGCCGTGCCATTAGCGCGTTCATGATCCTTGTCGTGTATCAGCACGTTTATCAGCGCGGCGAACGGCGGGTAGTGCATCGTTCTGCGGAATACGATTTCGCGCCGGTAGAACTCTTCGTAGTCTTGCTCCTTCGCGCACACCAGCGAGTAGTGCTCCGGATGATACGTTTGAATGATCACACGGCCGGGCCGATCGCCTCGTCCGGCGCGGCCCGCTACCTGAGTGAGCAACTGAAACGTTCGCTCGGCGGCGCGAAAATCCGGTAATGCCAGCCCGACGTCCACCGAGACGACACCGACAAGAGTTACGTTGTGAAAGTCGTGACCCTTGGCGATCATCTGCGTGCCTACCAGCAAGTCGATTCCCCCGCCCGCGAATTCCATCAGTATTTGTTCGAGGCTTCCCCGCCGTCGCGTCGTGTCGCGGTCCAGCCGTGCGATGTTCATCTCGGGGAAAAGTTCCTTCAGGTTTGCTTCGAGTTGTTCCGTTCCCAGACCGACGTAGTGAATGTATTCGCCTTCGCAAGCGTCGCACACGCGCGGGACCGGGCGTATGTAGTTGCAGTAGTGACACTGCAAGCTCGAATTGTAACGATGGTATGTGAGGGTCACGTCGCAGTTGGGACAGTGAATAGCCAGCCCGCACGATCGGCACAGCAAGAACGAAGAGAAGCCGCGGCGGTTCAGCAGTATCATAGACTGCTCGCGCCGCCCGAACGTCTCTGCAATTGCGGTCTTCAGCTCGTCGGATAACGTCTGCGACTTGCCGTGGCGTTTGAAGACTTCGCGCATATCCACCGTTTGAACTTCGGCAAGCGCGCGATCCCCGAAACGAGTCTGAAGCCGCAGATAGGCATACTTGCCGGCGTGCGCGTTGTGAAACGATTCGAGCGAAGGCGTTGCCGAGCCAAGCACTACCACTGCGCCCGCGCGCAACGCCCGGACGATCGCGGTGTCGCGGCCGTGGTAGCGCGGAGTCTCGTCCTGCTTGTAAGAGCCGTCGTGCTCTTCGTCTACGATGACGATGCCGAGGCTCTCGAGCGGGGCGAACACGGCCGAACGCGTGCCGATGACGACTCGCGCGTCGCCGTGCTTGATGCGCCGCCACTCATCGGTGCGCTCACCTTCGGAAAGACTCGAGTGAAGGATCGCGACCGACTCACCGAACTGCGCTCGGAGACGGCGAGAGAAAACCGGAGTCAGCGAGATTTCCGGCACCAGCATCAGCGCGGTCAATCCTTGCTTGACGGCCTCACGCATCGCGCGGATGTAGATCTCGGTCTTGCCGCTGCTGGTTACGCCGTGCAGAAGAAATGTCGAATACTGCCGCGCGGCGAGCCTGGCTACGATTTGATCAAGAGCGACCTGCTGCTCGCCGGTGAGCGTAACGAGAGCCGCGTCGTCGGGAGCGATGTGAGCGAGCGGATCACGGCGAACTTCGCGTGAGAAGACCTCGACTATGCCGCGCTTCTCGAGCGTGCGCACGACCGATGACGACACATCGGCGGCTTCAAGCAAATCGCTGTACGGCAGTCCTTCGGTTGCGGACGCCAGCGTTTCGATGACCCGACGCTGCTTCTCGTTGAGCTGCCTGGCTGCGCGGGGGTCGGGGGATGGGGGTTGGGTGACGGGGGTTAGGGGCTGGGGCCTGGCGGCGCGAGATTGTGCGTCGTTTGTTTCGCAACCCAACCCCCAACCCTCAACCCCCGCCCCCTGCGTTGTCAGCCGGACTACATTTTGAAGCTTTGGCTTCATTCGAGTCTCGCCGATGCGCTGCGAGACGGTGATCAAACCGTCGCGTGTCAGTTGACGGATGAGAGCGCCGGCCCGCGGACGAGACAGCCTGCGTTCGAGCTGCCGCGCTTCGACGAAGTCCGCGCCGGCCAGCGCCTGCAGCGCTTCAAGCTTCGGCGGTGCGAGCCGCCCTTCGACGAGCGCCCCGCGGCCGGTATCGGTAAGCGTCAGCACCTGCTCGCTGATCGAGGTAGCGCCCGCAGGCAACGCCGCGCGCAAGCACTCACCCCACGGCGCGAAGTAGTAATCAGAAACCCAGCGTGTCAGATCGAGGATCTCGGGCGTGATGATGGGCGATTCATCGAGGAGTTCTTCGATGTCCTTGATGTCGGATTCATCGACTTCGCTTTGCAGGCTCTCGTGGAGATCGACGATGAATGCAGTGAGAAACTTCTTTCCGAAGGGAACCAGCACACGACAGCCTGGTTGGGCGCGAGACGACATGTCACCCGGCAGGCGATAAGTAAATGTTTGTCTGACGTAGACTGGAACTGCGACCTCGGCGAACATCTCGGATCTATTGTACGACGAGGGTCGGGTATTCGAAGAGCCGGTCGTTGCCTGGTCTATTGGGTCGGCATAGATCTGCAGGCGGCTGGCGCTTGAACCTGATTGACTCTCATTAGAGTTTCGCAGTATAAGAATGGCTGCCAGTTCGCTGCGTTCTCATATAGGCTTGCTTTGAAATCGCGGCGGCTAAACAGACCGTGCGATACACGCCGAGATACTCTTAGGAGGATCTGTCCCACGGCTTGCCGAGCTATCTTTTTGAACGGAGGTATCGAAATGCGAAAGCTTGTTTCTTGGACTCTCTCCATCTTTTTGGCCGTGAGTGCCGGCACGGCTGCTGCTCAAAAGCCTGCCGAGACAAACTGGGCGCTTAATGCAACCATCATCGAGGCGTGTAGCTGCCCGATGTTCTGCCAGTGCTATTTCACTACCAAGCCCGCCGCTCATCAGGGTCACGGCGGAATGACCGAACATTACTGCCGGGCCAATTTTGCCTACAAGGTCAACAAGGGCAACTACGGAAACGTCAAACTGGACGGAGCAAAGTTCTGGCTGGCGGGTGATCTTGGAGGGGACTTCGGTGGTGGCCAGGGAGAGTGGATCGAAGCGACGTTTGAACCGTCGGTCACAAAGGAGCAGCGAGCCGGCCTCGCGGTGATCCTCAGTCACGTCTATCCACTCAAGTGGAAATCGTTCAGCGTAGCCAGTCAAGACGCAACTGTAGATTGGCAAGCTTCGAAGGATCGCGCTGAGGCAAAGCTCAACGGCGGGAAGGGCGGCGTAATCGTCTTGCATCGCGGCCCAGGCATGACCGAAGAACCGGTGGTGATTCGAAACCTAAAGTACTTCGGTGCGACGCGCAATGACGGGTTTGTACTGATGCCCAACGAGATTGAAGCCTACCGCGTGGGCCCAAAGGCATTCGAGTACAGCGGCACCAACGGCTTCATGATCACCATCGACATCACGTCCAAGGATGTGAGGAAGTAGCTCGCTGCCGTGCTCCTTTACTTGTCACCTCGAGCCGCTTGCTGGATAGTCTGTAAGCATGAACGAGTCTGACTTCCAGGGCAGGGGGCTCAAGGAGGTTGTCCGCCCAACTACAATCATCGAAGCGCCCCGGCTGGCGACGCGACTCGGCGTCGAACTGACAATCGCCACCGAAACTTTTCAGCACACCGGTAGCTTCAAGTTTCGTGCTGCTTACAACCTCGCCTCCAAAGTTTCCGAGCGCAAGATCATCGCCGCGTCGTCTGGAAATTTCGGGCAAGCGATGGCCTATGCGTGCTCGCTCCTCGATAAAGCATGCACCATCGTCATGCCCGCGACTTCAGCTCAGGTGAAGATCGACGCCGTTCGCGAGTACGGCGGGGTCGTTGATTTGATCGATGTAAAGGTGAAGGGCCGCGCAGCGCGAGTCGCCGAGCTTGCGAGTGAGAATCCCGATGTGTACGTCGCGAGCGCTTATGACGATCTCCTGGTGATCGAAGGCAACGCAAGCCTCGGAACCGAGCTTGCAGCGCTCGATCGCGAGTTTGATTTTGTTGTTGCGCCGGTTGGAGGCGGAGGGCTCACCTCGGGAATCATCACCGGGCTTCGCGCGGGCGGCAGCGGCGCAAGCGTTGTAGGCGCCGAGCCGCTGATGGCTAATGACGCGGCGCGATCGCTTCGCGCGGGGCACATCGTCGTTAACGAGACCGAGCCTCAAACGATCGCCGACGGCGCGCGCACCGTGAGCGTCGGTCAGCACAACTGGGCAGTGCTGAAAGACGGTTTGTCCAGGATCGTCGAAGTCCCCGAAGAGAACATCAGGCAAGGCGTGCGGCTGTTATTTGGGTTTGCGAATCTGAAAGCGGAGCCGACGGGCGCGCTCGCGATTGGCGCCTTGTTGACCGAACCGCAGTTTTTCAGCGGACGCCGGGTGTGCTGCGTGATAAGCGGCGGGAATGTTGACCCGGCAGTCTACCGGGAGATCCTGGGGAGTTGACTACAGCTATATGAACGCAACGGCGAGAAAGATACTCAGCACCGCACCACAAGTAATTCGTTTCATCGCTGGTTTCCTTTTCTGAAAAAGAATAAGCCCGGCGACCGGCAAAAGCCAGTCGTCGAGCTTTAAGAGATTCGATATTTGAATCGTGCACGCAGACGCGCGCGCTCCCAAGAATACTACTTTTTCGGAGCTGCTTTGACGCAGTCTGCTTTAGCCTTCTTGGCTGCAGCCAGGGCATCAGCCTTGGCCTTGCTTGCGGCCTTCTTCGCCTCGGTGCCCTTCTTACCCTTGGCATCTTTGACCGCTGCGGCGTAGTCGTCATTCGCTTTCTTGACGGCAGCCGCGTGGTCGTCGTTGCACTTTTTGACCGCTTCGGCGTGTGGCGACATCGTCTTTGCGGCAGCTTTCTTGCTGCTGTTCTTGTTCTGAGAAGCCAGCGAGGCAGGCGCCGTGAGGCTCAAAGCAAGAGTCAGGCACAGAGCTGCACTTGTTAGTATGCGTTTCATCCGATTTCCTCCTGATTGATTAAGGGTTCGTGGTTTCAACTGTGGAGTAGCAACGCGCGCGCCACGATCTGCTGAGCAAGACTGGCCTGGCCGCGGCTTCGAAACCCTTCAAAAACTGGGACCTCGCCTGGAGGGGTACAAAAGGAAACGGGGCTGACCTGTGGCAAGATGGTCAACCCCGTCAATTCAGCCACACGGATGCATGTGTTTGATCTGTTCGGGCACGTATGCCGGCTTCGATCAAACAAACCGTTCAAGCGGGATTCTTCAGAAGATTTTGCGCTTCTCAGTCCGGTTTTTGTACAGCCAGATGCCGGTAGCGGCCCCGGCGCCGACAGCAGCTCCGATGAGGGCGCCCTTCTTACCTTTGACAACGCCCCCGGTTGCGGCGCCGGCTCCAGCGCCGATGCCTATGACCGTGGCAGCGCCGCCCGGCCCGGGCATCCAACTGTGTTTGTATTGGTAGTTCACGATACCCGGCCCGTCGAACAGCGTGATCTTGCCATTGCCGACCCTGACGCCGTTCTTATCACGCCTTATGAAGCCTCCATACTCGTCTTTGTTTTGAGCAAGCGCTGCTGCAGGCAACGCAAGCGCGAACAGGGCGAGCAAGAGCAGGAGACTAGCTAGCTTCTTTCGCATGTTATTCCTCCGGAGGTTTGATGAGCGGTTCGTGCGAGACTGCGTAGGCGGGATGAATGGGAACGGCGGCCGCGTTGCCCGCGCTTCAGGGGATTCGTGAGACTCGCTGCTGCAAGGACTGGTCTAAGTTCTCAGCGTTGCGAGCGCGCCCACTCTCGGACCTTGCGCAGCCACTGCGTGCTTTTGAGCTTTTGGCTTTCGTCAAGAAAGTGAGTCAGGATCTCTGCGCTTACTGGAGGGAACGCGAGACTATTTGGCGCCTCAACATAGCCGCCGGACTCTAATCGGAAAATCGCGACCCTGTTTCCATCGAAGCGCCACACTTCCGGTATGCCGACTGCGGCGAAGATGTGAAAGCGGTTGAGCGATCCGCTCGTGATATCAACTTCGATTGAAAGATCAGGTGGCGGATCAACCGCAATGTCAATCTCTTGCGTGCCGTGGATCGCGTCCGCGTGCTGGATGTAAAAGCAGGAGTCGGGTTCGAACCCTTTCTGAAGATCTTTTCGCTTGAAAGTCATCGAGCCGAGTCTTGCGATGTCGACTCCCCATTCTTCAGCCAGGACCTCCACGAGTGTAGCAAGGGTTCGATTGGGCCTTTCGTGACGTGAAGAAACCACCATGATCTGGAGTACCCCCTCATCGTAAGTAAAGCGCGTGCCGCACCTCTCACCATGCTCGGTGATCAGGCGCTCGTAGGTTTCCCAGGTCACTCTGTCAAGAATCACTAGTTGTTCGGGCGAGCTTACTACGGTAGCCATGTTCAACTCCTCAAAACTCCAAAGCATCTTAAACTGTGCTTTTTACCTGCTCATTATACTACTTGGTTCGCCACAACGCCTTCAGATAATCGCGATTCATCCGTGAGATAAATTCGAGGCTGATCTCTTTCGGGCACACCGCTTCACACGAGCCCATCACCGTGCAGTTGCCGAAGCCCTCTTCGTCCATCGCTCTTACCATATTCAACACACGGCGATCCTGCTCGGGTTTGCCCTGCGGAAGGATGTTCAAGTGAGAAACCTTCGCCGCTACGAACAACATCGCCGAGGCGTTCTTGCAAGCGGCCACACACGCGCCGCAGCCGATGCACGCAGCCGCATCCATCGACAGGTCAGCGTCCGCCTTCGGGATAGGGATCGCGTTTCCGTCAGGGGTTCCCCCCGTCCTCGCCGAGATGAATCCTCCCGCTTGAATGACTCGATCAAACGAGCCGCGATCGACGACCAGGTCTTTGATCACCGGAAACGGGCGCGCGCGCCAGGGCTCGATCGTTATCGCCTGACCATCGCGGAAGTGTCGCATGTGCAACTGGCAAGTCGTGGTCGCTTGGAGCGGCCCGTGCGCGACTCCGTTGATGACCATGCCGCACGTCCCGCAGATTCCCTCGCGGCAATCGTGATCGAAGGCGATCGGCTCTTCACCGCGCTTGATCAAGCCTTCGTTCACGATGTCGAGCATCTCGAGAAAAGACATGTCGGGCGATATGTCATCGGCTTTGTACTCGACAAATTGCCCGGGAGTGTCGCTGTTCTTTTGGCGCCAAATGCGTAACGTAAGATTCATTTACTTGTCGACTTTCTTCTTAACAGTTCTCTTTGCGTCTTTGCGGACCTTTGCGTCTTTGCGCGAAACGCTTTTTTCCGGGTTCGGGTTTCGCGCAAAGACGCAAAGGTCCGCAAAGACGCAAAGGCTACTTGTAGCTCCTTTGCGCCAGATGAACTTCTTCGTAGACCAACGGTTCCTTGTACAAGATCGGCCGGGTGTCCAATCCCTGGTACTCCCACGCCGCGACGTATGAAAAGTTCTCGTCGTCGCGCATCGCTTCGCCGTCAGGCGTCTGATGCTCTTCGCGAAAGTGAGCGCCGCACGATTCGTCGCGAGTCAACGCGTCGAGCACGAGCAACTCAGCGAACTCCATGAAGTCGGCGACGCGGCCGGCGTACTCGAGCGACTGATTCAATTCGTTTCCGTCGCCAAGCACGTTAACGTCTTCCCAGAACTCTTGCCGCAACGCAGGGATCCGTGCGAGCGCTTCCTTCAGCCCGGCTTCGTTGCGCCCCATCCCGCACTTGTCCCACATCAGCTTTCCCAGCTCGCGATGAAACTCGGTGACTGTACGATGGCCCTTGATCGACAGGAACTTGTTTGTGCGCTGTGCGATGTACTGTTCAACCTTCTTGAATTCCGGATGATCGAGTGACGGTTTCGCGGGCCGTTCTGTCGCGAAATAATCGCCGATCGTGTAAGGCAGAATGAAGTAGCCGTCCGCCAGCCCTTGCATCAATGCGCTTGCGCCCAGCCGGTTCGCGCCGTGATCCGAAAAGTTCGCTTCGCCGATCACGTACAAGCCCGGAATGTTGCTCATCAAGTTGTAATCGACCCACAGCCCGCCCATCGTGTAATGGCTGGCCGGGTAGATTCGCATCGGCGTCTTGTAAGCATCCTCGCCGGTGATGCGCTCGTACATCTCAAAGAGGTTCCCGTAGCGCTCACGAATCATATTCAAGCCCAGCCGCTCGATCGCGTCGGCGAAATCCAGATACACACCGCGCCCGCCCGGACCAACTCCTCTTCCTTCGTCGCAGACTTCTTTTGCGGCGCGAGACGAGATATCGCGAGGCGCGAGATTTCCATAAGCCGGATACTTGCGCTCGAGAAAGTAATCGCGGTCCTCTTTCGGGATTTCGCCAGACGCGCGGTGATCGCCCTTGTTCGTGGGCACCCACACACGACCGTCGTTGCGCAGCGACTCCGACATCAACGTCAGCTTCGACTGATGATCGCCGCTGACCGGAATACAAGTCGGATGAATCTGCGTGTAGCAGGGATTGGCCAGCAGCGCGCCTCGTTTGTAGGCCCGCCAGATCGCTGTCACGTTGCAGCCCTTGGCGTTGGTCGAGAGAAAGAACACATTGCCGTATCCGCCCGTCGCAAGTACGACTGCATCCGCCGCGTGCGAGCTGATTTCGCCAGTCACCAGATCGCGGACCACTATTCCTTTCGCGTGGCCGTCGATCATCACCAGATCGAGCATCTCGGTGCGCGAGTACATCTTCACTCCGCCCGCTTCAATTTGTTTGGCGAGAGCTTGATAAGCGCCGAGCAGCAACTGCTGACCGGTCTGACCGCGCGCATAGAAGGTCCGTGAAACCTGCGCTCCGCCAAAGGAGCGATTCGCAAGGTAGCCCGAGTACTCGCGGGCGAACGGAACTCCCTGAGCGACGCACTGGTCGATGATGTTGACGCTGACTTCAGCGAGCCGGTACACGTTCGCTTCGCGGGCGCGGAAGTCGCCGCCTTTGATCGTGTCGTAGAACAACCGGTAGACGCTGTCGCCGTCGTTCTGATAATTCTTAGCGGCGTTGATGCCGCCTTGCGCGGCGATCGAGTGCGCGCGGCGCGGGCTGTCCTGGAAGCAAAAACATTTGACCTTGTAGCCCAACTCCGACAGCGTCGCCGCGGCCGAACCGCCGGCGAGCCCCGAGCCGACCACGATCACATCAAACTTCCGCTTGTTGGCCGGGTTGATCAGTTTGATGTGGTTTCGGTGTCTGCTCCACTTCTCGGCGAGCGGACCGGATGGTATTTTCGCATCGAGTTTCATAGTGCTAACTCTTACCTCACCACCCCTGCGAGGATCGAGATGGGAATGGAACAATTGCCGATGAAGATCGCGATCGCGGCGATCTGCGCAAAGCGATTAAACGACGCTACGGTCGCCTTACGTCTGATACCGAGCGATTGGAACAGGCTCGATACGCCGTGACTCAGGTGCAAACACAACAGCCCAGTCGAGATGATGTAGAACGCCGAGACGTACGGGTTGCGGAAGCCCTCGACGACCATTGAATAAACATCGTGACGGCCCATCGCGTCGTGGAGATCCATAAAGTCGGGGTTGGTCACTCCGAGGGTGAAGTGCATCAGGTGATAGACGATGAACGCGAAGATGATCAAGCCGCTGACCAGTATCGTGCGCGACGCTAGACTGGCGAGGGGCTTGCCCTCTGCGTAAGGTTCCGGCCGCGCGGCTCGATTCTCGGCTGCGAGCTGGAGCGCCGATATGATGTGAAGGACGGCGATGACGAAGAGCCCCACGCGCGCGGTCCACAGTAGACCGGGCTTGGACTGGAGCAGCTCCGCGTAAGCATTCATCGGTTCGCGTCCGAGATAGACTTGCAGATTGCCGGCCATATGCACGATCACGAACAGGAACAGCAGAAGCCCCGTGATCGCCATGACGTACTTCTTTCCGAGTGAAGAACGGTAAGGGCGCGAAAGCAGGTTCATCAAAAGATCCTTAGGCAGTGCATTCCAGCGTGTTGGTGATCGACCGGAACCGCATCGAGACTTCTTAGAATGAGACAATAACAAGGCGAAGTCGATATGTAAAATTCAAAAGATTTAAGTTGGTCATAAGCAGAACTTCAGGTAGCCGGGGACGGTCGATGCTCCTGTTGCCCTCTAACCACGGGGCCGCTCAGCAACGCCCCCAATTGACGAGACGAGTGATTTGGAGTAGAAGCAAGTCGTCAATCAAGGCCTCGGTCGGCTTGGATCAAGCTCAAACAGTCCGGCATCCTTAGAGAGGTGGCAATTATGAACACCAGGAAACTGATCGTACGCTTCGCGGCGGCGATCCTTCTGCTGTCGGCTGGACCGCTCGCACATTCGTATGGCCAGCAGATCAACTCTGACAACTTAAGCGCGCTAGGGTATCGCTACATTGGTCCGGTGGGCAATCGCGTCAGCGCCGTCGCCGGAGTGCCCGGTCAGCCCAACGTCTATTACGCCGGTGCAGCGTCGGGTGGGATCTTCAAGACCACCGACGGCGGCGTGCATTGGCAGCCTATCTTCGACGATCAGCCGGTCTCCTCGATCGGCTCACTCGCCGTTGCGCCTTCCGACCCTAACATCGTGTGGGCAGGGACGGGCGAGGCCTTTATTCGAAGCCACATTTCGGTTGGCAGCGGGATCTACAAGTCTAACGACGCGGGCAAGTCTTGGAGCCTCATGGGCCTGGAGAGGACTGGCCGGATCGCTCGCGTCATTGTTGATCCGCGTGACCCCAACATCGTCTTCGCTGCGGCGATGGGTCATTCATACGGGCCGCAATCCGAACGCGGGGCTTTTCGCACGACCGATGGCGGAAAGACCTGGGAGAAGGTGCTCTTCACCGACGAGAATACCGGCTGCTCGGATATGGCGATGGACCCGAACAACCCGCGCATCCTGTTCGCCGGGATGTGGCCGCTAGAGATTCACACATGGAGCCGGGAAAGTGGCGGGCCGGGCAGCGGTCTCTTCAAGTCCACGGATGGCGGCTCCACCTGGAAGCGGCTCACCGGTCGCGGGCTTCCGACTCGTACTACTGGCAAGGTCGCTGTTGCGATCGCGCGAACCAACTCAAACCGAGTTTACACGCTTATCGAGACCGGCGACGGCGTTCCGCTCAAGGGTCAGGAAACAGATCGCGGCAAGCTGTGGCGATCGGATGATGGCGGCGAGAGCTGGCGGCTGGTGAGCTACGACCGCAATCTTGGTGGCCGTACTCATTACTACTTCCGGATGGCGGTGGCGCCTGACAATGAAAACGAAACGTACTTCTTCACAGCTTCGTTCGTTGTGTCGCTGGACGGAGGCGAGACCGCGAAAGTGGCGCAGTTCGCAAGCAGTCCCGGTGGCGACAACCACGAAATGTGGATCGATCCGACTAACGCCAATCGGATGGCCGTGGCCAACGACGGCGGCATCAGCATCTCCGTTAACCGGGGACGGACCTGGAACCGAATCCAACTTCCCATCGCCCAGATCTATCACGTGACGGTAGACAATCACATTCCTTACAACGTCTACGGCAACAAACAAGACGGCCCCTCGTATCGCGGGCCGAGCAACAGCCGAGCCGGCGGCGGTGGAGGTGGTGGCTTCGGCGGAGGGATTCCCCGGAGCGCGTGGCAGTCGGTGGCCGGCGGCGAAAGCGGCTGGGCCACGCCCGACCCTGGTGACGACAACATAATCTGGTCGAGCGCTTCTGGATCAGGCAGCGTTGGCGGGATCGTTGAGCGCTTCGACCTGCGGAGCGGGCAGTCGCGCAATGTCGAGGTTTGGCCCGACCAGACTAACGGATGGCCCGCCGCCGATTTGAAGTATCGCTTCGTTTGGACAATGCCGCTTACGATCTCGCCGCACGATCATAACAAGATCTATGTTGGCAGCCAGCACGTGCACCAGACCACCGATGCCGGGCAGAGCTGGCAAGTGATCAGCCCCGACCTGACGACCAACGACAAAAGCAAGCAAGTGTTCTCTGGCGGACTAACCGGTGACAACATCGGAGTCGAGTACGCCCCTGTCGTGTTCACCATCTCAGAATCGCGACTTGAAAAAGGGCTCATCTGGGCGGGAACCAATGACGGTCTGGTGCAGATAACCCGCGACGGCGGGAAAAACTGGACCAACGTCACCAAGAACATTCAAGGTCTCCCGGCGTGGGGCACAGTCAGTAACATTGAACCCTCGCGATACGACGCCGGAGCTGCGTACATCACCGTTGACCTCCATCAAGTGAACAACCGCGATCCGTTCGTCTACAAGACCAGCGACTACGGGAAGACGTGGAAGGCGATAACGAACGGCATCCCGCGCAGCATGCTCAGCTACGCCCACTGCGTTCGCGAGGACCCGGTGCGCCGAGGCTTGCTGTATCTGGGCACCGAGAACGCGCTCTACGTTTCATTTGATGACGGTGACAATTGGCAGCCGCTTCAGAACAACCTGCCACACGCACCGGTGTATTGGATTGCGATTCAAGAGCACTTCAACGACCTGGTGGTGGCCACTTATGGGCGGGGCTTTTGGATTCTCGATGACCTTACGCCGCTGCAGCAAATAAATAGAAGCGTGCTCGACGCGGACGCGTATCTGTTCACGCCGAGGCCGGCATATCGCTTCCGCAGCAGCACAGTCCCCTTCTCCGTGACGGACGATCCAACTGCCGGGCAGAATCCTCCGTACGGCGCGTCGATCAGCTACTACCTCAAGTCCGCGCCGAAGGGCGAGGTCAAGATTCGTATCGAGGACGCCAAAGGGCAGACGGTGCGCACGCTCACAGGACTAAAGAACGCCGGCATCAATCGAATCGCTTGGGACTTGCGCGGCGAGCCGTCCCGCGAGATTCGGCTCCGGACCAGTCCTGCATACGCACCCGAGATTCGTGTCGGAGCCGAAGGATGGCGACCGGCGCCCGACGGCGGGCGAATGACTCTGCTGCTCCCGCCGGGGAGCTATACGGCTAAACTCATAATTGGCCCGCAGGAATTGACTCAGCCGTTGATCGTACAAAAGGACCCAAACTCGGGAGGCAGCGAAGCAGACATTCAAGCTCAAAACGTGATGCTGCAAGACCTGCGCAAAGACCTGGAATCTGCGGGCGATATGGTCAATCAAATCGAAATCATCCGCAGCCAACTCGACAGCATCAGATCACTCCTGCCTGGCAGCGGAGATGTGGCGCCCATCAAATCGGCGGCTGAGGATCTCGACAAGAAGCTGATTGAGGTCGAGGAAAATCTGATTCAGCGGAGGCTGACGGGCACAGGACAAGACGGCGTTCGATGGCCAACAAGATTGATCAGCAAGATTAATTATCTGGCGAACGGTCTGAGCGGTTCAGACTTCGGCCCAACCACTCAACAGCGCGAAGTGCACGCGCAGTTCAAGGAGCAGTTGGCAGCCCACCGAAAGCGACTCGATGAAGTGATGAGCAAGGATCTCCGCGCGTTTAACGATCTGCTGAAAGAGCGCGGCATGGGCAACATAATCATGAGAGCTCCGTAAGTTGGAACTGCAATCACTGCTATCCGTGCTGTTGTAGCCGAGTGGCTTCGAGTATTATCTCGATATGTTCAAGCTGGAGGTATTCGTGAAAAGACTGTTGCTGATTAGCTTCCCAGTCGTGATCTTCCTTGGATTTCAACAAGAGTCAGAGACTCAAACAAAGTCTCGAATTGCTAATCAGGCCCCGGACAAACGCCTTGTCGGCATCACGCCGATCGCGCTCGAATCAAATCAACGAGACGACAAAGGCAGGCCCGTCGAAGCGGCTGAGCTGCGTGCGGCCTCCGCGAAGGCCATCAAGCTCATTCAGCAATCGCAGGTCGCCTGGTCCAAGAAGGAGAGCTGCAACTCCTGCCATCACCAACTGATTCCGGAAATTCCCATCAAGCTGGCCGGCGAGCGCGGCGTTCCGGTGGATGAAAAGGTGGCGCGGGACACGACGGCCAACACCTTCGCCTACTTAAAAGACCTTGATGCGGCGGTCCAGGGTTACGACTACATTGACGTGCTGTTCGACGGCTGGGAGCTGGTCGCCGCACAGGCAGCCGGCGTCAGACCAACCCTGGCCACGTCCGCTTCCGCTCAGTTTATTGCCTCTCGCCAGCTCCCCGATGGCAGTTGGCCGACGATTGACGTCCGTCCGCCCCAGTCCTACAGCCCTTTCACGACAACGGCCGTCTGCGCCCAGGCTGTCCGGAATTACATGCCCGAACAGTTCAAGGGCGAGAAGGACAGTCGAGTGCGGCGGGCTCGAGCGTGGCTTCTCAACGCGCGGCCCCGAACGACGGAGGATCGAACATTTCAACTCCTTGGTCTGCATTGGAGCGGCGCTGGCGAGAAGGTTGTAAAGGACGCGGCCCGACGGCTCCTCTCAGAACAAAGGGAGGATGGAGGGTGGTCTCAGTTGCAGGCGATGGCCAGCGACGCGTATGCGACTGGCGAGGTGCTGGCGGCCCTACACGACGGGGCCGGCTTTCCGGCCAGCGATCCCGCTTATCAGCGTGGCTTGCGCTTCCTTCTCAAAGCTCAGGAAGCAGACGGCTCCTGGTACGTTAGCTCGCGCCTGCATCCGCCCGCTCCGGTGAGCCCTCCTTACTTCGAAACCGGCTTCCCGTATCAGCACGATCAGTTCATCTCAGCCATGGGAACGAGTTGGGCTGCGGCGGCTTTGTTACACGCGCTGCCCGTGAAGGCAGGAGGAGAGCTGAAACAACCCCCACTGGATGTCGCACCCGCCGAGCAGCCCTCGTGGGTTCAGGTCGCGTTGAACGGCAGCGCCGCGGATTTGAAGAAGCTCCTCGATGCGGGGATGAAGCCGGACGCCAAAACGGCTGAGGGGACTACGGCGTTGATGTTTGCGGCGCGCGACATCGAGAAGGTGAAACTTCTCACCGAGCGTGGAGCTGATGTGAATGCTCGCGCGGCAACCGGCATCGATGCGCTGATGGTCGCAGCTCGGCACCGAGGGAATGTGGACGTTGTTCGTCTGCTGCTGAAGAAAGGCGCCCGGCCGAACGCCGACAAGGGGGTCGAGGTCCGCAACGACGCGTCGGCGCTGTTCTTCGCAGTGATGGCTGGGGACGTTCAAACGGCCGGGGCGCTGCATGACGCGGGCGCGAGACTCGGCGACCGGATGAAAATACTCGGAAGGTTTGCGCAAAGCCCGCTGCTTTACGCGACGTTCCTGGACACGGCGATGGTCGAGTTCCTGATCGGTGCGGGCGCGAGCCCGAACGAAGTGGATGATGACAAAATCTCCGTGCTGGGTTGGGCCACGATCGCCAATAGTGCGCGCATGGTTCAGTCGCTGCTATCGAGGGGCGCGCAGGTGAATCATGTTGACAACTTCGGCATGACTCCTTTGCTGTACGCCGCCTCGATCGACTTCGGCGATACGGCCGTATTGGAAAAGCTGATCGCTGCGGGCGCCGATGTGAGTGCGAAGAACAAAGAGGGATTGACGGCTCTCGATCTGGCGAGGACCTATCGTCATCAAGCGTTGGCGAGCGTGTTGGCGGCGAAGATGGCGACGCGTTGAGCGTCGCCTGCGGTAGCCGGGCGGCACTCGCGGCATTCGAGGTCGCTCTTTGCTAGAATAGTCCGGTGCCGGAACTGCCAGACTTAGTCGCTTACATCGAAGCGCTCGAACCGCGAATCCTTAACCGGCGCATCCAGGACACTCGCCTTTCAAGCCCCTTTCTCCTTCGTTCGGTAGATCCGCCCTTAATCGAGGCAACAGGAAAGAACGTTACCAATCTCCGCCGGCTCGGAAAGCGGATCGTGTTTGGCCTCGAAGACGAACTCTTCCTTGTGATCCATTTGATGATCGCCGGCCGTTTTCACTGGAAGGAGAATCGAGCAAAGCCAAATCGGCAGACGCTCGCCAGCTTCGTCTTCGCTTCGGGAACATTAATGCTCACCGAAGCCGGTTCGAAGAAGCGCGCCTCAATGTACTTTGTGCGAGGAGAGTCAGCCTTAGCCGCCCACGACCCGGGAGGCCTCGAAGTCCTCGAGGCTGATCTCAAACTTTTTGCAGCTCGATTGACCGAAGAGAATCACACACTGAAACGCGCTTTGACTGACCCGCATTGTTTTAGTGGCATTGGTAACGCTTATTCAGATGAAATCCTGCACGCGGCCGGGCTGTCGCCGCTCAAACTGACCAAACGTCTTGATGATTCCGAAGTGCGGCGGTTGTACGAAGCGACACAGGGAACGCTGCGGTTTTGGTCGGATAAACTGTGCAGCGAAGCAAGCGAGAGTTTTCCGGAGAAGGTCACTGCCTTCAGACCGGAGATGTCCGTGCACGGCCGTTACGGCAAACCCTGCCCGAGGTGTGGAACTCCGGTTCAGAGGATTGTGTATGCGGCGAACGAGGCGAACTACTGTCCTTCGTGTCAGACTGGCGGGCGGCTGCTGGCTGACCGCGCCCTTTCGCGCCTCTTGAAACAAGACTGGCCGCGTACTCTCGAGGAGCTGGAACAACGGCGTTCGGGTCGGTAAAGGTTTCTCAGAACATCCGAAAACCAGAAGAAGCGGCTAGCGACCCTGCTTCTGCACGTTGCATTCGATTCGGGGCGTGTCGTTTGGAATACCCGGTCCGCAAGCTGGCAGCTTGCGCTACGTTTCAGCCGTTGGCCGTTGCCACTATGTTTTGTTCTTGCCAGGCCAAGTCTTCGGAAAATCCATCCAGTGAATAGACTCCGCAATGCGTTCTGGATTCATCTCCACAGGACACGCGGCCCAGCGATCCATCGCCTCGTTGCCATAGCGAATCACTCCGATGTGCCGCGACTTGTCTTTGTCTCGTACCGGGTCCGGATCAGCGTAACCGAGCTTGTGTCGAAGCACCTCGATCTCACCCTGCTTTCCTGTGAGGAACAACCAGCCCGACCTTGCTCCCAGCATTCCTGCGTATTCCTTCAGCACCCCCGGAGTATCGTGCTTTGCATCGAGCGTGATCGAATACATGTGGTAATCGTGGCCCAGACGATCTCCGAGCAGTTTTTGCACCCTCACGAGGTTTGCCATTGTAGCCGGGCACGTGTCTTCACATCGCGCGTAGAAGAAGTTGAAGATCACGATCTTGCCCTGCACAAGGTCATCGTAGAACTTGACCCGTTTGCCATCTTGCGTGCGCAGGATGAAGTTGGGAAAGTAATCGGCTCGCGGGCCGCGGACCGATCCGGGCGCTCGTCCCGGCGAGTCTTGACTGAGCAACGTGGAAGCCAGCGGAGTTGCCAGCGCTCCTCTGATGAGCATGTTTCTTCTATTCATCTTGACTCTCCTTTCTTATGGGACGACGTCATACCTGATCATCATCGCGTGGTCCTCGTGAATCTGGTTGTGGCAGTGCATAACGTACTTGCCGGTCCACTCTCTGAACCGGATGAATACTTGCATTTCGTCACGCGGCCCCAAGCTGATGACGTCCTTCCTTCCGGAGTTGTCTTGCGAGACTCCTCCGTAGCTCCCGTAGTGTCCATTGACCGAGATGACCTGAAACGACTCGAGGTGGATGTGGATCGGGTGAGACCAATCGCGGCCTTCGTTTTTCAGATTCCATATCTCAGCCGTGCCCTTCCTCACCGTTGCATCAACCCGGTTGATGTCGAACACTCTGTCGTTCACAGTCCACTGGCCGTTTCTGCTGTTATCGAACTTCCAGTATCGGGTCGTCACGGCTTGGCTCGTGTCAACCGGTGGTAGCGCGCGCAGAGTCGCGGGCACGCGGCTCGGGTCCGGCGCATTGCTGGTTACGTCGAATCTCAGCACGTTCACTCCCGGGTTGATAGTGTTTCCCGTCGGGCCGCGACCGTTGCATTGCTCCATGCGATTTTGGAGGTAGAGCTGCGTGCCGATGTTGTACTGAGAGAAGTCGACGATTACATCGGCTCGCTCGGCGACTCCCAGCGTGACGCTTTGCTGAGTCAGGGGAGCGGGCAACAGATTTCCGTCGCTCGAGATGCGGATGAAGTTCTGACCAGTGCTCAGGAAGAACTGGTAAAACCGCGAAGGCCCCCCGTTCACGAGGCGGAAGCGGTACTTGCGGCGAGCAACTTGAAGGTACGGTTGTATCACGCCGTTGACCAGGAACTGGTCTCCGATGAATCCATCAAGGTTGAAATCATCGAAAATGAGAATCTTACTGCTGCCGAACGACTTGTCGTTAAAGATCATCGGGATGTCGTACTGTCCGCTGGGTAGCCGAAACGCCGCTGGATTGGGATCGTTTTCATTGTCTGAATCCAGCGGATCGAACAGCAGAAAGAATCCTTGCAGTCCTTTGTAGTTGTTCGCTGCGGTGAAGTCCACGCGATGGTCGTGATAGAAGAGGAAGCCCTCCGTCTCTCTCGTATCGCCGCGCAATCCAGTAACCGGGTCGACTCCAAACGAGTCGTAGCCCGCAAGGATGTTGGGATAGTGATGGTCCTTGAACAGCCCTGATGCGTAGAATTCACCTGCAAAGCCATCGCTCTCCGAAGCGGTGTGACCGCCGTGAAGATGAGTCACAATCCGCGGATCGCCAAAACCAATGTGGTTTGCCGGCAAGTCATTGCGGACCCGCACCAGGATTGGCGTGCCGTACCTGGCCTTGATGATGGGACCGGGCGTACGTCCGTTGTATCCCCACATCGGTTGGCTCGGATACTGCGGATGGAAGCTGTGATTGAATTCCTGCGCGTGGAAGTCGTAGTAGACCGTCGGTAAGAACTCGGTCCACCGTTGATGGTTAGCTCTCGGAGCTTCGCCGCCGACGGTGTTTGCGGCCAGCGTCGGCGCGGGATTGAGCTGCGAGGGCTGCGCGACCGGCGAGATAGGCAGCGCAGCCATGAACGGGGTGACTGGCGGGCTGACGGTGGGGCAGTTTCTGTAGCACCTGTCGTTGCAAAGCGGAAAGCTGCTGCCACCTCCGCCATACTGACCGCTCGCGCGAAATCCCTTCGAGCTGAGGATAGCCGCGCCGCCGGTCATCGCGCCGAGTTTGAGTAATTCTCGTCTGTTCAAAGTCCGTTTCGATTTTTCCGTTCTGGGTGTTTGTTTCTTGTTCGACATCTCATTCCTCCTAGCGGCCTTGCGCACGCTTCGTGGGAACGTACTGGTTGGGCGTCTCGTTGGACTCTCAAAAATCCCCGATTCGCCCGTGTCCTAGCGCGCCGCATCGCGGAGTTTAGCGTTGGACCAGAAACTCTACCGACCTGCGGAATTCACGATTCGACTTATCCTTGATCTCCACGCGCAACGCATAAAAGCCCGGCTCCAGGTCCAGGTTTAGCTGACCGCCGATTTCGATCCCCTTGTTGTCCTTTCCCACCATTCTCGAGGCAACAGGCTGCGGTTCGCTTTCATAAATCACTTTGTCGTTCAGGGTTATCTCAGATCGAATCGTCAGGTCGGACCCAATACTGGAAGGAGCGTTGTAGAGCATCAGGTAATAAACAAGCATGCTGCCGGTTTTGTATGACTTGATCGCGTCCAGTTGCTGGGGACCGGTCAGCGGCTGCTGGGTCTCGCCTGCTATTGCAAGCAGGACGCTGCTCATCTCGAGCTTCCCCTTCGCAAGGTCGGGGACTTCAACCCACGCATTCGCGGTCCCGATGTTCTCGGTTTCAGGCTCGAGCGCCCCTACGCGAACCTGATAGTGGCCGGGCTTCAATTCCATTCTCTTGGTGTAGCTGAATCCGGAGCCCTTCACCTCGCTCAGTTGGTCGCGCGGCACGCCTCCTTTGATCTTCTCGATAAAACTAGTTACTAGTTTTCCGGCGCGATCGTAAATGGTGCCCGCAACTTCAAGCGCAAGCGTGGAGCGGTCGCCTTGCTCGTGGTATGTCAGATGACTTCCGTCTATCAGGAGCTTGATGGATACCTGCGCCTTGTCGCTTTCGACCTCGAGGTAATGAGCAGAGGTGCTCACGTTAATAGCGGTCTCGGGTATAGGGCGAGCTATCGCGTCAAACAGACGCTGCTGCGGAGACTTTGCCGCCGCCGCCTTTGCATTCTTTAAGACATCGGACGCGAGATAGCCTTTTTGAGTCCTCACGCTGTACTCGGGATGTCCTTTAACTCGCAACACGATGTCGCGAAAGCCCTGGCCTTCACCGGAAGGATAATAGGCAAGCGCATAGTAGATGTTATTGCCCTCAAAACTTTTCTTGAGGGCCCAGTTCACGTCATTTGTTCTGAAGAACGTGTCGCCGCCGGTGTCCTTGGCGATCGCATTCATCCCGTCCTGCGATTCCTTCTCGGACGCCGACGCGTAACTCGCGAGCCGGCCGTTAAGACCGGGGTCGAAGGCCCTGTACGAAGGCCCTCGCCGGGATGCATCGATCTCGAGGGGCGGTTCCAGGCCTTTCGAGTTGATGGAATAGACTACGACAGCGGAGCGAACCGCTCTGCTGATGGCTTGTTGCAGGTCGACACTCTCGACATTGCCGCGAGTATCGAGCAACGAGAATCCGTCCGAGAGGAAAAACATGACTCGCTGTCCGGGCGCTTTGGACATCAATTCCGCCGCTGCTCTAAAAGTCCCGAGGATGCTGTTTCGCTTGAAGCTGGCCTGAGCCAGCACCTCCCCCGCTTTGCCCACGGCCATCTGCTTTAGCATGGCCGGAGAGAGCATATCCGGATTCAGCCCTTCTTCGCTCTGGAGAACCTTGATGGCCAGGTTTATCGCGTCCGGGCTTTCGCGCCTTACGTCGGCAGCCAGAGCCGGGGTGAAATAGCTGGTACTGCCGGAACCCCACGATGCGATTCTGTCTACATAATGGCGGAGCAGGTTGCGTTCGCGGGTAAAGCGGGCCGGAATCCCTTCCATTCCTCCGCTTGTCACGATCATCACCGCATCCTGATCCGTGATTTGTTCGTCTATGAACTTCTTCAAGCCCTGCTTTACTCGCAGCAGGTTTTGCCCGGCCATATTAATCGTATCCACGAATAGCAGCAGGGAGCGGGCCGGCTCTAAAGCCGGCGGGGGTGGTTCGCTGGGCGTGACATTAGCCAGGGTCACATGCTGAGAAATCGACAGCGGGCCCACGTGCTCCTCCGCAAAAGAGCTGATGTCCTGCAATCGCCCTTTCTCGCGCAGCTCAAAATCCTCTTTCTTCACTCCCTGGACGAGGTGTCCCTGCCGGTCTGTGACCACTGCCCGCAACTCGACGAGGACCGTCTTCAGCTCGACAACCCAATCCTTTTCGGCCTTTTTTTGTTCAGCTTTTTTTTGCTGGTCCTGAGCGGTGCCACCAATGCTCGTTGAGAGAACAAGCAGGCTACTTAGGAGAAGACAAGCTACATCTTTCATTGTTATCTCCGGACGACGCGGGATTGCGGAGATCGGCCTCCAAACAAAACAGTCCGCTGGGGTGCCTAGTGTAACCGACGCCCCGCTTTATTCAAAGTGAGAAATGCGCAGGGGGTGCGCGTCGGATTCTCGCGCTCCGACGCGAGTTGAGCCTCCCTGAAGAAATACGCGCCGCCACGGGGACCATGTCAGAATTAGCGAACGATACCAGGTTGTTTTTTCCATAGCCCAGGCGTTCACGCCTGGGTCACGCGTGCCAACTGATCAGATAGCCCGGTTCACCGGGCTTTGGTTTAGGCCTTCAGGCAAGCGGGATCTCAATGCTCAAGCTGCGTGGAAAGCCCCGTGAACGGGGCTAAGCGGACCATCCCCACCGCAACCCAGGCGTGAACGCCTGGGCTAGTGAAAAATGCGTGGAAAGCCCCGTGAACGCGGCTAAGCGCTTCATCCCCACCGCAACCCAGGCGTGAACGCCTGGGCTAGTGAAAACTCGACCTCAGGCGTTGACAGAGGGTGCGCGCGAAAATCTGAAGCGCACCCATGCGCAGGCCCGTCACCCGATGGTCAACGCTCCGCCGATAGAAGCAGCGAAGGATCACAAGCTGAAGTCTATGCTGCCTCCCGAGAGCTTTCGCGCAAGCGCGACGCCTACAGCGACGATCCGCTCTGAAGGCTCAATCGGGCGGCTGCCGTTTCTGGTTTCCAGGAACCCCGGCTCCGCAAGTACACCAAGCCTCACGCGGCCCTCTTCTTCAATCAGGACAATGTCGCCCGCAAGCGGCACGCGGCCATCCGCGCAAAGTACGATGTCTCCCTCGATCAGGCTCTTATCAGCCCACGAGCTGTTAACCATCACGCATTCGTAGTCTGCTTCCGGAATCCCCAACACTTTTACGAGAACGTCTTCGTCGTCGGCGTAGACCTGCAGACGGCGCTTCTCATGCGCGGGTATGTTTTGATCTTTTTCCACTCAATGTTCCCCGACCTGAATCATTCAACGCCGAAGCCGGATTCGCTCGATGATGTTGCTTGCTGGCGCCAGAGTGATAATTGAATCCGGCGTTAGCGTCGATGTCAATCTCGCAATGAGGCTCAAGCTGTTTGCGGCGCTGAGTTGAAAAGATTTAATTCGGTAGCGAGGCACAGAGGTCAAGACGGGCAGTATTCCAGCCCTGTTCATTCAGGCTGGATCTTTGATGTCCAAGATGAATTCTTCGTCGCAGCTAAGACCGAACAGAATTCGGGATGTTCTGTTCAAATGCCGCGGCCGCAGTCGAGCTTGCTGAACCGCGGGTGTCGCTCCCAGAGCGAACCTGAATGAGTACTCGATGATCACGTTGGATTGGTGGAAATCCATCATCCCGATGGGATACAGAGCGAGCTCGTCGTCGGTGGCTTGAGAGTACTGGCTGTCACCGGGTCGAGCGCTGGTACAAGACAACAGCCCCAGCGGCTGCCAGGAGAACCTGATGCCCAAGCGCTTAAGACCGGCTGCACCGGATTTGCTAATAATCCGTTTCTTCCAGAGTCTGGTACACCAACTGGGAGCGAACTCGAGCGCAACGGTGACGTCAGCCTGGCTTTCTCTGCGATTGAGGTACAGAATCTCTGACGTCTCTAGCCGAGCTTGAGATGATTTGGTCTTGTAGACCTTAACCCTCAGTGTGGGGCGCAACCAGAGAATGGGAGATAGGACCAAGTACAGAACGATCAGTATGGCGAGGTACGCTCCGAGTTCAATCGCGTGCTTCAGCGCTTCGCTGGCGGGCTTCATCCAGTCGAATAGACTCTGAAGAGCGCCGAGAAACAAGTAGGCAAGAAGCGGGACGACGACTTTCTCAAAAAGGCTCTTCAGCTTGAATAGCTCTTTGATCTGCGTAATCATCGCTAAAGGGAGAGCGCAGTCTCTTCAAGTCACAAGTCGAAACTTAATTTGACCTATTCAGCGTCTGACTACCGCACCCTGGACGAGAAACATGGCTGCGAATCGCCGACGGGGCAGTGGACCCTAAGCAAAAAGTCGAGGAAAGATCTTGGACGCACTTTGGACCGAGGGGCTGTCACCGCTTGACTCCGTCGCCGACTCAGCCTGGCTCGGTTTCAAGTAGGCCTCAACCAAAAATCGGGTCAGCCGTTCGAAGAATTGCTGCATCCCATCCTCGATTGCTTCGGCGTTCCCTTGAATCGTAATTAGCCCGGAGCCGTGGAGCCTGATTCTGTGCTGAGGATCGGTTAACTTTTCATCTCGGAACTCGACGCTCGTAATAGGCACTCGAATTTCTTCAAGGAAGCGGACCAGCGCCTGATGATTGTCGCCAGCGGTCTTCCCTGTTTCGATCAATCGTTTTACCTCAGGTTTGTAAAGCGAGTCGACAATGGGATCAGGAACGAGGTCCACACCTAAGATGTCGAACTCGAGCTCCGCGCACTGAGCAATGAGTTTCCAGAAACAATAGTCGGGGATGACAATCGTTCGCGGCCTGAACTCTGCAAGCGTCGAGCTGGAAGAAAGCTCATCCGGGTCCATGTAAAGTACACCGGTCCCGGGCCCGGCCGGGATGAAAACGCCTCCCCCCATTCCGGCTTGCTTGTCTGCTGGGATGTCGACCGTCGGTTGCAGCGTAAGATAACGGCGGGTGATTTGCCCATCAGCGGCCATGATAACCTTCGATTCCGAGTCCTAGCGTATCGCTGCTCCGAGAGGCATGTCAAGCCTGCGTTGGTAGGAGCCTGCGTTGGTAGGAGCCTGCGTTGGTAGGAGTTACTCACCTATAACTTTGCTCAGCGGGCGGGCAAGGAGCTTTGCGTTTTCCCGGTACAACTCGAGGTCCGCTGTTAGCTTATCGCTGGTGGCGAACAGCCAGAGTGGATACAAGTCGAGAAATATCTCTTGCGCCACATCCAGGAAGGCGCGTTGCGAAACGATTCGATCCGCAGGCTTGAAGTGCTCGCCTACCGTAAAGCCATCGAGGTTCACCCACCGGCGCGCGGTTTTGGGCAGGGGCCATTTCGTGACGTTGCCATCTTCGGCGCCAGCCAGTTCCCAATACGATTCAGCTGTCCCGCGTTCATCGAGATAGCGCTGAAACGCACGCAAGTTTTTCTTTATTGTTTCCTGGATGGTTCCCGTGCCCAGTTCCCCGTGACCGCCCGGGTAGAACCCAACTGAGACGCCGTTGGGATAGATGCCGGCGTAGAGCAATGCTGAGTTCCACCACTTCTGGCCTCGGCGCGAGAAGCCGACATAGATCACCGGGCGATAGGGCGGGCGATTCTTGTGAAAGCGCATGTCGTTGCTGATCCGGCTGATGGTGCGCCCGACCCTCGGTTCGGTCTCGATTCCCTCGTTGAGCATGTGGATGATCGGACCAAGTTCAGCTACGAAAGCCTTGATCGGTCCAAGAACCTCCGCCTCGTATTCGCGGCGGTGTTCGTCGAACCAGGGTTTATTGTTGTTTTCGGCAAGTCCCGATAGAAACCGGAACAAATTCGCCGAGAAACCTTCAAAACGGACGCGATTCATGCAGCGCCTCTATTGGTCACAACAGTTGCCTGATGGAGATTGCCACAGTCCGGGCTGAGCTTAAGGGCTCGATATGGCCGCTGTCAACCGCCGCTCATGGTCCGGTTCCTGGCCGTAACAGTCACAATTGGAGCGCAAGACTCTGCTCTCGCAGGGGGTGCATCTTTCCTATCGTCTTCCTGGGTATTTTTTTCCTGACGAAGCGCTCTAACTAACTGTGTGGGAAACGAGCAAAAAATCTGGGAGGGTTATGATGAAGCACAATCTTTTGAAAATCGTGGCGCTTGCAGCGCTGATACTAGGGTTCTCTGGATTTGCTGGCCATGATGGCCATGATAACGAATTCAAGTTCACAGGCGTAATTGAGAGCTTGCCCAACGCGCCGGGCTTTGTTGGCGATTGGCGAGTCGCGGGTAAGACGGTTCATGTGACCAGCTCAACTCGCATCGAGCAGAAAGACGACTGGGTGGCCGTGGGCGCCACGGTCAAGGTCGAAGGCACGACGCGCGCTGACAATTCTTTCGACGCTACGCAGATCGAGGTCAAGCAAGGCGGGTCGGGAGGCGGCAGCGGCAGTGATGATAGCGCGCAGCCTACCTTCAAGGGCACTATTGAGATCCTGTCCACGGCGGCCGGGTTCATCGGTGACTGGCGAGTCGGCGGACGCACGATCCACGTGTCAGCAGCTACGCGCATTGAGACCGAGTTCGGGCCGGTAGCTGTCGGGGCTTTCGTGGAGATACACGGCACGGTGCGAGCCGATGGCTCGATGGATGCCACGAAGATCGAGACAAAGTCGAACGTGGCCGGTGGGGATGGACGCGATGAGTTGAAAGGCGCGATCGAGGCCCTTCCCGGCGCAGGTCTCGTCGGTGACTGGAGAGTCAGCGGCCGCGATGTGCACGTGAGCGCTGACACAGTCATTAATCAGGAGCACGGCGCGGCGGCAGTCGGCGCTTTGGTTGAAGTAGCCGGAACGCGGCGAGCCGACGGTTCGATCGACGCGGCCAGGATCGAAGTCCAGTCGTCAGCGGGTGGATCGGACGACTCGAGCGGCGAAGGTCAGTCCACTAACGTCAAAGGCGCGATTCAAAGCTTGCCCTCTTCGGGGCTGGTTGGAGATTGGACGGTCGGCGGGCGGTTGGTTCACGTCGTGTCTTCCACGAGACTCAATTCCGAGCACGGCGCTTTCGCAATCGGCACGCGCGTCAAAGTGAAAGGCCTGCAGGTGGCGGATGGTTCAGTTGTCGCAACGAAGGTTCAGGTGAGGGATTCGAACTAGCCTTGGCGTCAAATCGAAGCTGGCCCCCTTGTGATCGACGAGGCAGCCGGAGCGAGAGGCGGTGGTTTTCACCGCCTCTCGCTTTTTACGTTGAGAACCAGGCAACAAACTTCCTTCTTGCCCCTCCGCTCGGGAATTGCTTAGACTGAGCAAGAATGTCCGAGCCGTCCTACATTGAACTGCTCAAAACGGGAGAACTCGAATCGCGCGTCGAGCGGCTAATGGACATGCTGCGTGTGTGCCGGATCTGTCCTCGAGACTGCGACGTGAATCGTTTGAATAACGAAGTCGCCGCCTGCTATTCAGGGCTGCTGCCGATCGTTTCAACTCACACTCCTCACTTCGGCGAAGAACCGGCGCTGGTGGGCACTCGAGGAGCGGGCAATGTCTTTCTCGGGTTGTGCAACCTGCGCTGCGTTTACTGTCAGAACTACCAGATCAGTCAAAGCTTCAAAGAGCAACGCGAGAATGAAGTCTCGTTCGAGAGGCTCGCAGAGATTTTTCTCGAGCTTCAGGAGCAGGGTTGTCACAACATCAATTGGGTTTCGCCGACTCACTTCGCGCCGCAGTTGGCGAAGTCGCTGCTGATAGCCGCGCGACGGGGATTGCGGTTGCCGATCGTCTACAACACCAACGCCTACGACTCGGTTGAGGTGTTGAAGCTGCTCGACGGAATTGTCGCGGTCTATCTGCCCGATCTCAAGTACAGTGATGACGAAGCCGGGCGAGAGTATTCGAAGGTCACGGAGTACGTACGTCACTCGCGGGCTGCTATCCGAGAGATGTACCGGCAGATGGGTGACGCGCTCCAGTACGGCCAGAGCGGGTTGCTGCGGCGCGGCTTGATCATTCGACTGCTGGTGTTACCCAATGACATCGCAGGCATCTTCGAATCGCTCCGCTGGATACGCGCGGAGTTATCGCCTAACGTGGCCGTTAGCTTGATGGCCCAGTACTTCCCGACAAACAAGGTCGCACTCGAGCGGTATCCTCTGATCTCACGCAAGATTCGCTGGAGCGAATGGCTGACGGCGCTTGAACAAATGGAGTCGCTGGGGATGGATGAAGGCTGGCAGCAGGATTTCGACTCGGCTGCTGAATACTACCGCCCTGACTTCGGCGACACGAAGTTACCATTCAAAGACATCATAGATTTTCATTCGGCATGAGGCCAGTCTTTCCGCGAGCCGCGACAATCGGTCCTGATTACTTCAATTCGTACCACACGTACTTCGCGCCGCTATAGTAGGGAAATCCCGGTGAGCCGCGAAGCGACTGCATAATCACGTTACCTGGGCCTCGGTCTCAACTGGCCGCCCGCCTGAAGCCAGGCCTTCCAGCCGCCCTTCAGAACCCGAACACGTTTGAAGCCATTGGCTAGAAGCGACCGGGCGCCGATAATCGCCGCTTCGTCAGCCGGGCATTCGCAATAGGTTACGACTTCCCTATCGCGAGGAATCTCTCTCAGCCGGTACACTACTCTGCGAACTTTCGTGTGTACGGCGCCTTTCATTGTCTTATCGGCTTGCGCGTACAGACTCGGCCCGCGTAGATCGACGATAAAAACAGGTTCGTTGTTGGCGATCTTAGTCTTCAACTCCTCGGGGGCTATGAACTCGACGTTTACAAGCTGTTCCTGTTTGGTCTGGGGCTTTATGCCCGGGACGTCGACTTTCTGAAACGCGAGGGTCATAGTCTGGCACGCTGCCAACGCCGCCGCGAGAACACCGAAACACATCTTTAGTCTCATAAGCGAACTCTCGAAAGGTCCGAAGCCAGAATCGATTCTGCGCTGAACCGATTCCAAGATCGCGGCGAACGCTCGCGATGCACTTGCCGGTTTGAGCTATCTCATCCCAGACATCCCTGAATGGACCGGCACGGGTACGGCCTTGTAGTTTTTGGGATCATACCAACCGTAGATACCGCCCGCGAAATGGAGAAACCCTGATTGACCAATGAGCGTCTGCTGGATCAAATCTCCGTGAATCGTGGGAAACGGTTTTGTACCTTTGTACGCCTTCACTGCGTCCTTGAACCGCAGCGTCCGGGGATTTGTGCCGACCACGTCTCTTAGCAGGTGCGTCTGTGTGGCCTCCGGGTCAAGCCACCCCTTAGGCCCATAGCCGTGGATTATTGCCAGCAACACATCGCTTTGTTCAAAGCGAACGGTCTGTCCAGCCGCCGGATTGGATGCAGGTGTTGCGACAGGATGAGCCAACGCCTTAGATTTGGAAAGCAGTACCTCCTTTAACGGCTCACGGGCTATCCAGTTTGGGAATTCCTGATTAAGCTGTGAGAGTTTGCCTTCCGCCGGCTTCAAAATGACAGCCAGATCTTGTGACTGATCGCCATTGAAGTCGCCAACTAGAAAGGTGGGCTTGTGGCCTGGATCGATCACCACAGAGTCTTTGAAGACGCGTTTGACGGCTTCTTGAACTTCTTCCAACTTGGCCGGCGGAGGCTCAGGCATTTCCTTCGGCTGCGGGGGTTGGCTTACCGCTTCGCTTGCTTGAGGCGCCACGGGCTGCTCTGCAACCGGCTGCGCGGGTGGCTTTGCGCAGCCGCATAAAGCCACAGACACTATCGCAACAACCAACCATGATGATGTTAGGACTGCTTTTCTGGTCAACATCTCAGCCCCTCAACGTGAAAGCAGAGGCTCGTCAGGCAGTTGTCTGACGAGCCTCTGGACTGGTTTCGGAAACTTCCAGATCCAGCATCACAGCGACAAAACAAACGCGATGAGCTGGTTCTTTTGGGTGTTGTTCAACGCGTTGTTGAAGTTGTTCCTGGCGGTTGAGGCCTGACCACCGTGAACCTGAATGCTGTCGAAGATGGTGTGCTGATTACCCTGCATCATGAAACGATGCTTCGTACGCACGCCCCACAGCGCTATTGTGGTCGTCGCGAACCTGTCGTTGACTCCCGGTTCGGCGCCTATCCCGCCGCTCGTTCCGATATTGTGCAGCGCGAAGTCGCTGAACGGACGGATGATCTTGTTGCCAAGAGCAGCCGGAACGACGAAGGCCCCGCCGTTGATCACGGTGCCCGCTACAGCAGTTGTGAATTGAGGAGTGTGGCACACGGCGCAGCCAATCGAAGTGAAAAGGGTTTGACCGGCGGTGACATCGGAATTGATCGGCCCACGTCCTGGCGCCCTCAAAGCTCTTTGGAAAGCGGCGAAGGCTTCGACGTCAGCTCCGTCATCCTCAGGATCGGCCACCGTATCAAAGTCACCGACTGGTTGCCCCAGAATGTTATTGTCGGCGGGCTGCAACGGGCTGGTTATACCCATTTCATTGAGATAGGCATCCGCCGAGAACGACACTAGGCTGGCGTGTTGGGACTTATGGCCAAAGCGACCGATGCGAGTATTGGGGGCGGCCTCAAGCACGACCACGGTGCGGAGCTGGCCACGCTGAGCTGCGGGCTGGGCGTTGACGTTGTTGGTGAGGGTGCCATTGGCAATCGCTTCGACGAAGCCATCGCCAAGCAAGGTCCGGGTCGAGCGGAATTCATGGATGTTCAATCCCGTGTTGATCCGCTCCTGTGCACCGGGCGCAATTGCCCGGTCCTGGATCAGCGTTTGCCCGCCTGGGGGGGCAACAAAGTTGCCGAAGAAGTCGGTACTCCCGGCCCTGAACTCATTGATCTGGCTAACGTGGCCGGTGACCGGAGCCTGATGGCAAGTTGAGCAAGCCTCGGCGTTGTAGGTAGGCCCTAGGCCTTCGTCTACTTCTTCGCGTTCCTCGAATATCACCTTGTTGTCGAGGAAGGAGGTATTTGCTTGAGCCGGGTTGGTGCACTCATCTGGCGGCCCCTCGGCGCGCTGGAACGGACCAAATCCGTTGAAGAGATCGCCGGCCTCCAGGCGAGCGTCCATCTGGGTTGTGGGAGCATTAGTTGCTGCTTGGCCTTCGACGGAACTCGTAAAGGTGAAAGGCAAAACGAGAGCCGCCGCGAACAACAGCAGAACAGAAATCTTTAGGGTTCTCATCTGTAGGTTCTCCTTTTTCGGTTTGGATCGCGGTCGATCCAAAACACAATTCAGGTTATCTGTACAACAGTTCTGTGCCTACCCCTTGATTCCCGAAACCAAGTGGCTCGTTCTCTCTGGCCTTCGGCTGGGTCAGAGCTGTCTCAGACCGAGGTCTGCCCGTATTCGCATTTTCAGACAAGCGGGGAATGCCTCAAAGTAAGTAACTGATCATCCCACGTAGACATCTTTGAAGCGACGCGAATGTATGATAGATCGTGGACAATGTCAACAAAAAAAATCGCGACGGGTGTTGTAGCGGAATAAAAGACTCGGCGACCTCCCCGGACGGGTTAGTGCTCGATTGAACCGACAGCTTGGGATGCCTTCGAATGGTAAAGCTTGCCTAACCAATGTCTGATGCCGTATCTTCGACTGACCCGCCCACTGGTGCGAGAACGGGTTTTGCGGGTTGAAAACCGCACATGAAAAAAACCACCCAAAAAATGAAAACTCATGTTAGAATATGGCTATGAAATGCCCAAAGTGCTTTAACCCCCTCCGACGGGTAGCCTCCACCGAGGATTCGGTGTGGTTTACTTGCCCGTTAGGTCATAGGTTCCATTCAGAGACAGGAAGCGGCATAAGCGATTCGGAAGGCCACCGCTACGCTGTCTCGGAGTGAGTAGAGCGGCTAACCCCCGGGATCGGACAACCCGGGGGCAGCCGTATTGAACCCTCTCGCAATCAAAGGCGCGTTGCTCCTGCTTCCTCTTGCTGCTAGCTTGTTCCACCACCGCAGGTATCCCCCGGATCTTCGCTTCATTCCTCAAAGTCAAGAACAATGAACCGGCGAGGCTAAGTGTCAACCACAACACATCTGGACTGGCCGGGATTTGCACTGAGGTGGGTTTCGCAAACAGACCCGTTCTCGTTCCGCGGGTGCTGCGATCGAGCTATGGCGCTATCCTAGTCGTGAGTGGCAGTTGGCTTGAAAACCCACGCAACAATTATCTTGACCTCGAACCGCACGGTTCCCGGAAGGTGAACCTGTCTCAGGTTTTCTCTTAGGGAGCTTTCCGCTCCACGGAATAGCTGGTAGAATCTCGTTAACCTGGCGAGGGGATTGCTGGAGGCTCGCCGGGCTAAAGGCACAAGGCAGAGAATTAGAAAAAGGAAACGGCTGGAGTGCACAGGTTAAGTGCACCCCGGCGCGTCTCCTATTCTGGAATTCGAACCAGTGGGGAACCATCAAGTGAGGGGACCAACAGAATGGAAAGGCGAGCATCGCAAGAGAGTTTAGTGGAGCTGATCGATAGTGGTCAGTTCCTGGCGGCGGAGGAGATATTCTCGGAACGTAGAACCAACGAGCCGATGGAGATGGTCATTCGCTCGGAGGTTGCAATGTACTTCGACAGGTTGCAAGATGCAGCCGCGCTGCTGGAAGAAGTGGCTCCCGGAATCGCCGACATCGGTGTAGCTGCGAGGTTCTCACTAACAAAGGGCCGGCTCGCCCTCTGGCGCGGAGAGGCGCAGCAAGCAGAAACTCAGCTTCAGTCTGCGTACCACTTCTACTTGTTTCTGAACGACTCATTCGGCATCAGCCGAGCATTGCTCAACTTGGCTCGATTAGGTCGTAGCCGTGGGGAAATCGAGGAAGCCGCGGCAAAACTTGAGGCAGCGCAGAATGGAATCAAAGGACGCACGGGCAAACGGACAGAGTATCTGCGCGGGGTCATTTCAACTGAACAGGCCGCAGCCGCCGCCGACCGGGGCGAGATCGAACAAGCGGCCGAGATGTATTCAGAAGCGACGCGGCTGCTTAAGAATCATGAGAAAGGGCGCTACTACGCGCGCGCGCTGGTCGAGATGGCAGATCTCAAATGTGCGCTCGGCGGTTTTCAGGACTCACTGGAAATCTACAAGGAAGCTGTCACCGTTCTCGAGCGGTATGACCTGAGAATAGATCTTGGTGAAAGCAAACTGAAACTTGCCCGCGCGTTGATGGGGCTGCAGCGTTTGGAGCGAGCGGAGAAGCTCGCCGAAGAAAGCCGCGAGTTGCGACGAGGGGATCCGGCAGGTGAGAGCGACGCGATCGCCGTGCTCGTGCTGATCGCCCTTCGGCGAAACGAGCTTGAGGGTGCGAGTGAACGCGCGCATGCGGCTGTAGAGTTGAGCGATCAAAGCTCCTCGGCAGAGAGTCGAGTTCGCGCCCGCATTGCGCTTGGGCACGTGAAGCTGGCGGAGCGGGAGTTTAAAGAAGCGACTGATGCGCTTGGCGCGGCAGCAGAACTGGCCCGAAGCTCTGTTGGAGCTCGCGCACGCCGGCTCGAACTCGAAGCCACGATTTACCTGGCCGAAGCGTTTCATAACGTTGACACGCGCACGGGCCGGACCGAGCTTGTGCGAGCCACCGAGTTGCTCAGCCAGGTGGAGGATGCCTTCCTTGGCGAAGAGTTCAATCGGGTGTCCGCCAAATACGAGGAGCAGATCGTCTTCACCGATGACAATCGTCTCGTGTTTGATGGCAATCAACTGCCGCGCTGGCAGGAAGCAAAACGCACGCTTGAAGGCTTCTTGCTACGTAACGCGTTACGCCAAACTAACAACAGCCTGACGCGCGCAGCCCGGAAGTTGGGCGTGTCAAAGGTTCACGTGCACAACTTGAAAAAGAAACACGGGCTCTAGGCCGCGGACGATGATTCCCCCAACTTTATGATTGCGGCGCGCAGCTTTGCGTGGCGCTGAAGCAGCCGGGCGTAACGTGATTCATCCGCTTCTGTCTTGACGCGGATGATCTGTGCCAGTTTCTTCTTTTCAAGCCCTGTCCACTCCGACAGGCCGGGGATCAATGCCAGGACGAGCGCTAAGCCCTCGAAAGCCTGGTATTCTGGTTCGCCTGCTCTTGGCAATCTCGTTCCGAGAATGCGCGCGATTTTTTCAGCCGATGCTGTTCGAATCTTCGCTGCGTCACCATCGAACTCCTTAGACATTCGGCGTTGGACTGCTAGCCCGAGATTTCGAATAGCGAACCCGTCCCAGTCTCCGCGCGGCGCGCCCGGAGCCTCGTAGACAATGTTCCCCGCTGAAAGCCGCCGGAGCACCCTCGCCGGCGTACGGTATGATGGATCCGCGGCGATCTTTCGCTCTTGCGCTGCCATCAGTCTGGCAAGCTCCGGCCGCGTTGGCCTAAAGCCCATCTTGCGGTAGAACCAGAACGCGCCCGACTCGATTGCCTCGTCGTTGTTGAAGCCGATCTGGTACGGGTCGATCGAAATGCACGTCACGCCAACGAGCTGATGCAGCAGCCTAAGCACCGTCGCGTACACCCAGGCCGACTCTCCCTCGCGGAACGTGTAGAACGTGTTGAAGCCGATTTCCATCCGCTCGCAGATCGTGATGCCTTCGATGTAGTTGATCGGAACGCCATTCTTCAGCGTGAACCCGGCGTGATAAGCGCGCAACGGCAAGCGGCGCTCGCACGGCAAACCCCAGAGAAAGATCTCGACCCCCCGACCGACGTCTGCTCGCACGACGCTGTCCGGATCGCCGTGCGTGATGCCGTACAACTCGCGGTAGCGGACCGTCGTAGTGTCGCGAAGCATGTCCTGCATCGCTTTGCCCTGCGAGCGAGAAAGCCTCTTCAATTCAAACGGCGGCGACTGAAACTCTTTGTCGAGAGAAACCTCGCCCCGTCGAATCAACGGCCCGGTGTGATAGAAGACCTTTCGGACTTGCCGCTTGTTTCGAGTTCGGGAGGCCCGCGAATCACCGAGGTCCCATCGAATGCGCAGTCCGAGCGAGTCGTAAAGTTCCGCTTTTTGCCTGTTGTCCAGTTTCAGTTGCTCGAAGCGCCGTATCAGCCACCCGAGCCGTTGCCGCTTCTGTGTCGCTTCGTCAAGCCAGGTGAGATACGGGATGTTTGCTTCGACGAGCGAGTCCTCGTACAGCAGCGGAAGAAATCGCGGCAACGTTGCGCCAAGGCGCTCCGGCTTGTGGGGCTCGTTCCAGTCCGCATCGACCCGCGATGGATATCGATCAACCAGCAGTCTGGCTATGTCATAACTGAATGTGCCGGATATCACCATACCGGCGATGCCCGAATACTCGATGTAGTCGAGCGGCGTAAGATCCACCCCTGATGCTCGAAGCTGACCGACTCGTTGGCCAAAGGTTGAAAGAAGCGCTTCCGCAGCCTGAAACGCGGCGGGGCTCTGAGGATGCGAGCGGATGAACAAAAGCGCTTCGTGAAAGCGGATCAGTGAATCAGCATCCGGGAACCGGCGCTGACTGAGAAGCGTGAGCAGCTCTTCGGTGTCCGCTCCGTTATCGACACCGAATTGGCGCTTCGCTTCTTCGAGTTGAGATAGAAGGCGGTCGGGTGAAGGCATGCTTTCCAGTTCCTGGTTCCTGGTTTCTAGTTTGTGGTTCGAGAATCACACCGGCCGGTCCGGCACGGTCGGAGAACCAGAAACCCGAAACCCGAAACCAGAAACTCACTAGAGCAGGTATCGGCGGCGAACCATCTCAAGCGCTGCGGTTGAGGATCTCCAGCGGATCAGGTGGCGATCTCCCGGCACCACAAGCCGCCTGTTTGAAGTCACCACGTCGTCGGCCAATCCAATGTAAACGGTTCCCACCGGCACGGCGTCGGTGCCGCCCCCTGGTCCTGCCGTGCCGGTCACGCTCACTCCTATCGTTGCGCCGATTCGCTCCTTCACTCCCCGCGCCATTGCTTCGGCGACCTCGCCGCTTACCGCGCCGTGGCGCTCGATCAGCTCTTCCGGCACGCCGAGAAGCCGCGCCTTTGAGTCGTTGGTGTAGCTGACGACGCTTCCGGCGAAATAGTCGGACGAACCCGGCACTCGCGTTATTCGTTCGGCGACCAGCCCGCCGGTGCAGCTTTCGGCGGTTGCGATCGTGAACTGCTTCAAGCGAAGCCGGTGGCCGACTACTTCCTCCAGCGACTCTCCTGTAGTCGAGTAGACGTAATACCCGAGCGTCTCTTCCAGCTTGTCCGTCAGTTCTTCGGCGATCTCTTCAGCGCGTGCGGCGGTTTCAGCCGTCGCAGTCAGATGTATCTCGATCTCGGAATCGGTAAACAGAATGGTAGTCGAGGGGTTCGTGTACTCCTTGTAGATGGGCGCGATCATGTCGTCAAGAGCCGACTCGCCGAGCCCCGTAACTTTCAGCACTCGCTTTGCGATTCGCACCCCGCGCGACATCCGCTCAAGGTCCGCCATAACGTGGTCGACGAACATCGGCTGGTTCTCGCGAGGCGGCCCGGGCAGCAAAACTATCAGCTTGCCGTCTAGCTCGATTTTGATTCCGGGCGCTGTGCCGTTTGGATTTGGCAGCACACTGGCGCCTTGCGGGATCAACGCCTGCCGCTCGTTGTTCGGCGTCATCTGATAGCCGCGGCTCGCGAACCGCTCGCGTATCCCGGCAAGCACTTCGTAATCGAGGATCAGTTGGCGGCCAGTGACTCGCGCGAAGACCTTTCGTGTGATGTCGTCTTCAGTGGGTCCCAGCCCGCCGGTCGAGATGATTACCTCTGAACGTTTGAGCGCATCGCGAACGCTCTCTTCGAGAATGGCTTCATCATCGCCGACGATGGTCTTGAGCTGAACCTCTATACCTACGGAGTTCAACCGCTCCGTCAGCCACAACGAGTTCGTATCGGTTCTATGAGGCGTCAGCAATTCGGATCCGATGGCTATTATTTCAGCTCTCAGCATGATTCCCTTCGGAGTTCGGTAAGGCGATTGGCGCACAGACTGATGTCGATGCTACGCCACGTAGAGCCCGTGCTCCCGAATGTACTCCTCTACCGTTGCCGGCACGAGCCCCTTGATCGGCCGGCTTGCGCGGCGTCGTTTGCGCACCTCGGTCGCCGAAAGCTCGCCGAGGTCGGCGGGAAAATCCAGATACAAGACGCGATCTGGTGGGACAGCCGGCTCGCGTTCGATCAGCAGCCGGACATTGTGCAATCCTGCTCCCGCGCGGCCCGCCACGATGAAGCTGGTCCGCGCGAACAAATAATCGAGCGCTTCGAGTCGGCCGCTGAATTCTCGGTAATATCTCTTGGTGTATCGGTCTTCCACGTCCAGCACGCGCTCGAATGTATCGAAGCCGACGATGAAGTGCAAATCAGTTTGCGCCGGACACGCACGCCCAAGCGCGTCAATCATGTCCACGTAGAAGGCGTGGGACGACAGGCCGATCGATACGCGAGTGTCGGCGGTAAACGTGAGCGTTAGCATCGCAAGCCGATCTTCGAGCGAGCATTCGTAATCAAGCTTGTCGGCGTTGGTCTTACCGGCGAGCGCCAGGATCTCGTCCAGTGAGAAGGCTTCAGCGGCGCGTTGGATCAATTCAACGTGTGCGATTGTTGGAGGGTTGAACGACGAAGCAAACACGCCGAGACGCGAGCCGGTTGCTTTTCCTCGCTCGACTATCTCGATGTGAGGTTTGCCTCCCGGGTCAACACGCTCGATGATTTCTCTAATGCGATTAGGGTCCATATCCGGATTGAATCATGCCAAGGCGACAAGATGGGTCAGCCACAACAACACCGCGGCGTAGACTCCAGCGAGCGCGTCGTCGGTCATGACTCCGAGTCCGCCATGAAGACGTTCCAGCTTGCGGATCGGATAGGGCTTGTAGATGTCGAACAAACGAAAGAACAGGAACCCAATTACCACTGCTCTTATCGAGAATGACGGCAGTAACGCTAGCGGCGTAAGGGCGATCAACTGGCCGCTCACTTCGTCGATTACTATCGAACGCGGGTCCTCAAGGCCGGTTATCTCGCAAGTTCGGCTCGATGCCCACACTCCAGCGGCGAACAGGATGGCGTTCATCATCGCAAGCACGATCAGTGAAGACGTTTGCCCAAGATGAAGCGCGTGGATTGCAAGATAGATCGCCACTCCTTCGAGTGCGCCCACTGTCCCAGGCGCGATAGGGACAAACCCAGCTCCCAGTCCCGTCGCCAGCGCATACGCGACGCGGTCCCTCGCAGTGAGGCGTTCTGTCTTGATGGGTGAAGTGCGATTCAAGCGATGAGATCCCGCAAGGCTCTTGTGCCTTGACGGCCTGGGCAATCAGACAACGCGGCCGATCAGGTCGTACTCGTGCGCCTCGGTTATTTCGACGGTTACGAAATCGCCCGGGCGCGGCGCAGCGCCGTCAGGCAGGTCGTTGATCAACACAGACCCGTCGATCTCAGGAGCTTGCGATTCCATGCGTCCTTCAAGCAGCAAGTCGCTTTCTTTAGACTTGCCTTCGAGCAACACTCTCACGCGGCTCCCGACCAGGCGGCGGTTCTTTCGACGCGATATTCGGGCCTGCTCTTTCATCAAGCGGCGCTCGCGCTTCTTAGCACTCGCGTGGTCGACTTTTTCATCAAGCTCGAACGCCGCAGAGTTCTCTTCATCCGAGTACGTGAATACCCCAACGCGATCGAACTCCACCGCGCGCACGAAGTCCAGTAGTTCCTCAAAGTCCTCTTCGCGTTCGCCCGGGAATCCAACGATGAACGTCGTACGCACGGCGACGCCCGGCACGCGTTCGCGTATGCGCTCGATCATTCGCTCATAAGCCTCGCGATTCCCGCCGCGCCGCATACGCTGGAGCACCCGGCGGCTGGCGTGCTGAAGCGGGATGTCGAAATACTTGCAGACGTTCGGACGGCTCGCCATCACGTCGAGCAACTCGTCGGTGATTGCAGTCGGATAGCAATAAAGAAAACGCACCCATTCCGCGCCGGGCACCACGGCAATTGAATCGACCAATCTCGCCAGCCCGTCTTTGAGCCCGAGATCGGAGCCGTAAGTCGTTGTGTCCTGCGAGATCAGCACGAACTCTTTCACGCCCTGCGCCGCAAGCATCTCGACTTCTCTCAAGATCGACTCCGGCGAGCGCGAGCGAAAGACGCCGCGTAGCTTGGGGATGATGCAGAACGCGCAGGTGTGATCGCAGCCCTCGGCGATCTTCACATAAGAGGTATACGGAGCCGTGGCGCGCAGACGCGGAGTGGTCTCGTCGTAGAGGAAAAGCTCGGGCGCCGACGCTCCTTCGCTGTAAACCGGCAATACGCGGTGCCCGCTCGGCTCGATAACTGATTCGATCTCCTTGAGCTGATTGACTCCGATGCACGCGTCGATGTCCGGGATCTCGCGCTGAAGCTCTTCGCGGTAACGCTCGACGAGGCAACCGGCGACGATCAGTCGCTGCAGCTTGCCGGTCTGTTTGAGCTGGGCCATCTCGAGAATAGTTTCCACGGACTCCTGCCGCGCCGAATCAATAAAGCCGCACGTGTTCACGACAAGCACATCCGCAGTGCTGGAATCAGTGGTCAACTCATATCCCTGCCGCGCAAGCAAGCCCATCATCACCTCGCTGTCGACGAGGTTCTTAGGGCACCCCAGGCTGACCATTCCTATTTTCTTCTTCTCTATCATTCGACACCGGTATCAGTGAGCTATCTGATCGCGTGCGGAAACTATGATGTTAGCCGATGAGAGTTGTTTTTACTAGACTGGCCTGTCTGTCGTGCTGAAGGTCTGCGGACTCACTTGCGTTTGCCCCCGTCTGGAGCCTGATAGCTATTGCGGCTCGTGCGCACAATAGCGCCCGTCTTGCGAACCTCGACCCTTATCTGATGAACGCGCCCGTCGCGTCGGTTCTTCTCTGGCGGGTAATATGCGAGGGTGTAGCCGGATCTGATCTCTTCGGCAATGGCCTTGAACACCGGAGTGAAGTCCTTCGTGTCCGCCGAAAAATCCGATCCCCCGGTCAACGGAATGATGCGCGAAACGTCCAACAGCGTCATGATCCTCTGGCCTCCCGGCCCAGGCATGTAAGAAGGCAGCGTGATGGAATAGACGGTCACCTCTGCATCGTTCGCACGGCGTATCAAGTCCTGCTGGTCAGTCGAGTCCAGGTTGTCGAAGCCGTCAGTTATCACAATGACAACACGGCGGAGGCGGCGTCCGCCTCGAAAACGAGGCGCCCGTTTGAGCATCGAGACTGCGCGGTCGATTGTGCCGAATATCCGCGACGAGCCTGTGACCTCGCCGATCTTTCGGAAAGCCTGGCTGATTTTTTGTGGCTCACTGGTGAAGTCCTGAAGTACCCGGATTTCGCTGGCGAAGGTGACAACTGCAAACTGCGATTCTGGCCTGACCAGCTTGACGAAGCTTTCCGTCGCCTCTCGTTGCTTGTCTATTTCCTCCGGCTTAATGCTGCCTGATTTGTCGAGCGCAAAGACAACCGCGAGGGCGCGGGTGAGCGCGGCTTCCTCATTCGCCTCGAAGAACTCGACTTTCTGGGGCTGGCCGTCTTCGTAAACGACGAAGTCCTCTGCCTTCAGCTTGCGTATGAAGGTTCCGTTCTTGTCGGTTACCGTCGCATCAACTGTAACCAGATCGGTCTGGAGCCTGATTGCCTCGTCGCTTTGTTGGGTGAAGGCGGGCGCGATTAGTGCGATCGCCTCGACGATACAAACCAAAGCTATCGCGCGGCTGGTTGTCACTGCGTTGCTCCCTAAGGGTCGGTCACGTCGATGCACTAATTGAGGTTATCAGGCGCGATGGGTTGTTTCAATTTGGTGAGGCTCGAAGATTGGCGCCAAAAGCACGATGGAAAGACATTTCGCTAGCGATCAAATCAGCAAGAAATCCGTGCAAATCCGTCGAATCAGTGTCATCCGTGGCCTATGCGTTCGAAAGAACTGCTTCGCTCCTGGCGAAGATGTCTGGTACGCAGCACTAGTTTTGAGCCACGAGCCGCTGTAACGACTCCGAAAAGATCGGCCCTTCGTCCATCGAGAGTTTCAGCTTCTTCAACTCGTATTCGATCAGCCGCCGGTTGTCGCTCACCAACGAATCAGAAACTCCAAGCAGCTTGGCGATCTCCAATTGGGAAGGTCCCTCTGGATTGTAGTAGCAGTGCCAGAGCGTCGACAGGAGCCGTGTGTATCGGCGTTCGTTGTTGTTCACCGCGCGGCGCAGCGACGTCAAAAACTCATCAGCCATCAGCGCCACTCGGTCATCTTGCTCGCCGCGCAGCAGAGCGTCCTCGGGAGTCTCCCTTGTGTCGCGAGCTTCCCTGCGCATCGTTGTGCCGCCCGTTCCCCCGCTCAGCTCTTCATCTAACGAGGCGACGTTGTAGTCCTGCAGCGGGATCTTCGATAGCACCAGTTGGCGAATCGTTCGCACGTCGGCGGGCGAGTCGATAACCGTGAGCACTTCGACAATCAGGTTTTCAAGATCGGGATTCGACAGTATCAACTGTGACGTACCCGACCTCCCGACCAGTCGTGTGTCGCGCCTTCTCATCGGCACCGCTTTGATCAACTCGGTGAAGTGACCGGAATCGCTGAGTGGCTTCGAGCGAGGCCATTCACAGAGCCCGAAGACTTGATTGACCATTCGCCGCCGGCGAGGCTCAGTTCTATTGCCATGTTTCTTTGCGCCAGAGTGTTCGTCTTCCGATGAATCCTCGACCGCCTCGATATCGTCATCTTCCTCCAGAAGCGCTACCTGCCGTGCGACGTCTTCAGCCGATGGCTTCGCTTGTTTCGGAGGTCGACCGCGACGTGCCGGCTTCTTCTCGGATACCGAACTCGCTTCTGCTTCGGCGGCGACTTCGGCGCCAAAGCGGCGAAAGCGCGCGCTCGTCTTGAGCAAGGAACTGACTCTGCGGGCCATTCGGAATGATTCGGGATAACGTTTCCGCAAACGCGCGCCAACGAGATTGGGCACTTCTATGCGCGCGAGTTCGTTCTCGATATCGACGCTTCTGTAACGGTTATTGGCGTAGTAATCGAAGCGTTGCTTTTGAAACAGCTCGAGGAACAACTCCTGGGTGAGGTCGGCGTTGATCTCCGTCTGCGACGACACGGCAGCGCCGTCGGTTGCGAAGTGAAGGGGCCGCACCGCCGGGTGGCGCGAAACCAACTGGAACAGTCCATTCCACAGGCCTTCCACGTCTTCTTCGTCGAGGAGTCCAGCCCAGTCAATCTCCGTCATGAGTAGTTCTCCCACTAACCCGCGCGTGCTACCTGAACTCACGCTTATTCATCAGGAAGAGGCGCTCTCTTTGGTCGCACCTTCTTCTCCTGAGTCAGCACGACTATCGTGCCCTGATTCCCTCTTGACTACCGCGTTGAACCGTCGGGGCAAACCGTTGAACTAATTCGCGATCACATTTGTGGAGGCAGGAAGCTAACCGAGGAGCGTCGCGCGCCAACGGGCGCCTCGCAGGCCGGGTAGAAGACGGTTGCGAACGCTGTCGAGCCTTTAGAAGCGGGGCGCGCCCCAACCTGCCGTCAAACGACCCGCGCGCGGTCGGGTCATCCCGCAGGTTTATACCATCACCTAATGCTGGAAGGGAATACTATTTCGTGCCTGGGAGCGCAGGCACATAGCGCTAACCGTTTTTCTCCATTCTCGCGCAACCCCTGGGCAGGCAGGGATGCCTGCGCTCCCACGACAACTGCGGAAATAACTAGCGCTTGATCATTTCAACTACATATGTGAGCACGCCTGAATCGGGCGAGCAGAGGTTGACAATGATCGAGTCGCTTTTTTGGATCTGTGTTGCGGCGATCTTCTATACATACCTCGGGTATCCGATCGCTGTATGGCTGCTGGGCCGGTGCCGAAACCCCGAAATACGAAAGGCTGACATCACGCCGCGCGTCTCAGTGGTGATCGCCTGCCATAACGAGCAAAGTAACATCGCAGCTCGAATCAAGAACCTGTCTGATTGCGACTACCCGCGTAACCTGGTTGAGATAGTTATCGTCTCTGACGGCTCAACTGACCGCACCGCAGAGATAGCTCGAGGACAGGCGTCAGATCAGGTCCGCGTGTTCGGTTACCAGGGGCAGAAAGGCAAGGCGATCGCTCTGAACGTTGGGGTTGCGATCGCTAGGGGCGAGATCATTGTCTTCGCCGACGCCCGGCAGTCGTTTGAGCCCGGAGCGATCAAGGAACTGGTTGCGAACTTCGCGGACCCGCGCGTGGGAGTTGTGTCCGGCGAGTTACTGCTTGACGGCGACGGTGGCTCCGTAGGCGAGGGCGTTGGCCTATACTGGAAATATGAGAAGTGGATTCGCAAGAGCGAGAGCCGCGCGGGCTCTACCATCGGCGCAACCGGTGCGATCTATGCGATACGGCGGGAATTGTGGCGTCCGCTCCCAGAGAGCACGATACTCGACGACGTGTATACCCCGATGCGAATCGCGCTCGGCGGAGGCCGAGTGGTCTTTGAAGAGAAAGCTCGCGCGCGCGACAAGGCTGTCGAGTCGCCGGGCCGCGAGTTCGCTCGCAAGGTGCGAACGCTCACGGGTAACTATCAACTTTGTCAGTTGATGCCACGCCTGCTGATTCCAGGCAGCGCGCTGGTGCTCCAGTTCTATTCGCATAAGCTGATGAGGCTCGCGGCGCCGATCTTCTTGCTCCTCCTTCTGGCGGCTAACGTAATACTCGCAGCTAACCCCCCGGGCAGCGCGGGGCTCGTTTATCGGGTGGCGCTCGCAGCGCAGTCACTTTTCTATTGTGGCGTGCTGGCAGGCGCCTGCCTGCTCAAACGCAATCGGAGATTACGGCTGTTGAACTTCGCCTACGTGTTTTCGCTCATGAACGCGGCTGCGATTGTTGGGTTGTTCTACTTCGTGCTGGGCAAACGAGACGTGTGGGCGCGAGGAGAGTGAGGCATAACTCTTATCGCGCGCCGCCGTAAGCGCAACCGCACCGCAATTCCCCCAATGAACCCCATATGAAACCCCATATGAACCGTTGACTTGTATCACGTGCTCGCGTAGACTGCCCCTTCTCTTTAGACAGAAAACCCTCACGATAAGATGACCTCGTACTTCGCTCTTGTCTAGGAATAAGAGTAAACCTGTGTTCGACCCGATGACCGATCCAGTGCTGATTCTGGACCGCGACGGGCACTTGCTGCGCGCGAATCTGGCCTTTTATCAAACGACTGGGCTCGACCCGCAATCGGCTGCCGGCCTCCCGCTGATTGAAATCATGCACCCGGATGGACAAGCGGAGTCTTGCCAGATTTGCGGCGACCATCTCAGGGCTCCCTTGATAGCTCCAAACGAAGACACGACTAGCTCCGACCAGGTTCAAGTCTGGCTGCACGATATCTACACTGCTCAAGGCGAATGTCTCGGCACGATGCAGGTGATACGCGACTCGACGATGATCAGCCGGCCGGCAGAAGCAGAGATCGCGCTTTTGAGACACTGCGTCGATTCGGCCTACGACGCGGTGTATGCGGCCAGCTTAGAGGGCACGCTCCTTTGGGCGAACAACCGCGCGGCAGACCTCTTAGGGCTCGAGAGCGAGTCTCTTGAAGCCCAGTCCTGTTTGAAGGCGTTACACGCGGAGGATTCTGATCGCGTTCGCTCGGCGTTCGAGTTGGCGGCTGGCGGGGAAGCTCAGAGGTCCGAGGCTCGGTTCTTAATGGGGGACGGCGAGACACGCAGGATTCTTGTGACCAATTCTCCGATCTATGCCGCGGGCAGGGTCGTGGCCGTCCTCGGGATCATGCGAGACGTGACCGAAGAGCGCCAAGAAGCCGAGCAAGCGATGCGCAGTGACAAGCTGCGAGCACTGGGACAACTCGCGTGGGGTGTAGCGCACAATTTCAACAACTCTCTTACCGCGGTGCTCGGATATACTCAATTAGTGCTCAACAAGACCACCGATCCGGCGATTCAGCGTAATCTGAAGACGGTTGAGAAAGCTGCGCTCGATGCCGCTAAGATGGTTCAGAGGATTCAGAACTTCGCGCGCCAGGGCAAGGACGATGCAGCCGCTCCGGCCGACTTGAATCAGACTATCCGCGACGCGCTTGACCTCACGCGCTCCCGGTGGAGCGACGATGCTCGTGCCGCAGGCATCGCCTACGACGTTATCTTCAGGCCCCAGGAGGGCGTGATAGCGCTATGCGACCAATCGGCTATGCGCGAAGTTTTCGTTAGCATAATCATCAATGCGATCGAGGCGATGCCCAGCGGGGGACGCCTGACTATCACCACCAACGTCGAAGGCGATCACTTGCTCGCAAACTTCGTCGATACGGGTTTGGGGATGACCGGGGAGACTCGCCAGAGAATCTTTGAGCCCTTTTACACGACAAAGGGGGCCAAGGGGCAGGGCATGGGTTTGGCCGTGACCTTCGGCATTGTCGAGCGTCACGGTGGCGAAATATACGTCATCAGCGAACCAGGGCATGGTTCAACGTTCACGATAAGACTCAAGCGGGCGCCCGAACCGGAGGCAGTGCCGGTGTATGCCGACGGGCATTCTGCAGTGCGGTCTTCGTCTGTCTTAGTCGTCGACGATGAAGCTCCGATTAGAGTGCTGCTGTCGGACCTACTTCGAGCCCGAGGCCATAAAGTGATGACCGCGGAGGATGGGCTGGCTGGCTTGAGAGCGGTCGAGAATATGCGCTTCGATATGGTGATCACGGATCTCTCCATGCCGGGCGCCGACGGTTGGACTGTCATCGAGGAGACGCGCCGGCGCTGGCCGGAAACGAAGCTTGTAATATTGACCGGCTACGGCGGTTTCGCCGAACTGGCTGTGCCCGGCGGCGACACAAGCGTCGTCGACGCCCTGATCTCGAAGCCGTTCAACATCGCTGAAATCGATCTGACGCTAAACCGGCTGCTGGCCAAGGATGAATACCCGATCTGAAAACGGGTCCTTCTGAGGTTCACGCCCCGTTTTATCCTGGTTCAACCAACAACCTCTGCCTCATTGGCCTTCGACATTGACAAAAACTCCGGCGGCGGAATACAAGCGACTCCGAGTTCGTAGTTCGGCCTTTAGGCGGAAGTTTGTACCTGGTCACAGTCCGGCCGATGTGCTACAAACTTCCGCCTAAAGGCCGCACTACGAACTTTTTCCGAGGAGCGAGTCATGCGCATTGCAAGGGTCTCGATGAGTCTTTTCCTGTGTGTTGCCGCGGTGTTTCCGAGTCTTCAATCCCAAGCTGCCTCGCCGGTCAAAGCGATCCGATTTGGCAAGCTCGTGGACGGCACTGGCAAAGTGCTGACAAGCGCGATTGTGATTGTTGACGGCGATCGCATCAAGAGCGTCAGCACCGGTAAGTCCTCGATCCCGCCGGGCGCTGAGGTCATCGATCTGAGCCGCTACACTGGAATCCCCGGGCTCATCGATGCCCACACTCATATGACCTACTACTGGGACCAGGCGCCGGGCACCCGGCCGTGGGCGCAGCTCGGTGCGAGGACTCCGGCAATGACTATGTTCCTTGCGCAAGAGAATCTTCGTAAGACTCTCGAGGCCGGAGTGACCACAGTGCGCAACCTGCACGCTGCGGAGTACACCGACATCGCGATGCGGGATTTGATTAGCATGGGGAAAATGACAGGTCCGAGAATGTTTGTCTCAGGCTACGGGTTGCACGTCGCTTCTCCGGCTTCGCGGACCGGGGCTCCGACACCGAGTAAAGGGCAAGCCAACGGCGTTGACGAAGTTGCGCGAGCGGCGCGCGAACAAATCGCCGCCGGAGCGGACTGGGTAAAGATGTTCGGCTCGACCGGCAGCGCGCAAGACGTCTCCGGAAATCAGACCTACACCTTTGAAGAGATGAGGGCGGCTGTTGATACGGCTCACAGTCTCGGCAAACGGATCGCTGTTCATTCATATGGTCCCGGTGGCGCGCGCGATGCCGTGCGAGCCGGAGCCGACTCCGTAGAGCACGCAACCGATATGGATGACCAGACGATTGCCGAGATGGTTCGCCGCAAGACGTTCTATGTTCCGACGATCGATCACAATCGCTACTACGCCGAGTACAGAGATCAATTCGGATATGGCCCTGAGGTCGCCGAGCGATTGACAGCTTACGTCGAGCGAAACCTCGAAACAGCGCGGCGCGCGTTCAAAGCCGGAGTGCGTTTCGCGATGGGCTCCGACGCGGTCTTTACTATGTTCGGCCAGAACACGCGCGAGTTGAGTTGGTTCGTAAAAGCAGGAATGACGCCGGAACGGGCTCTGGCCTCGGCGACAACAAATGGCGCGGCGCTGCTTGGAATGGAGAAGAGTCTGGGAGCGGTCTTGCCGGGTTATTACGCAGACATCGTAGCGGTTGAAGGAGACCCGCTTGCGGACATCAACGTCGTGATCAACAACGTACGATGGGTGATGAAGGGCGGCGTAGTTGTAGTGGACAAGGCGAAGTCGCGCAAGGAGCGCTAGAGTAAGTCGCCAAGATAATCCCTCTCCGCTTTGACTTCCCGAACCATCTGATTATGATTCTTTGTCATTGATCAACTATCAGGAGAATCCATGAAAAAAATCTTCTCAGTTCTATGCCTGCTTATCGCCCTGGCGCTTATCAGCACAACTGCGCGGGCTGATTCCGATCTCGAAAAACGCGTCGAGCATGGCTATGCCGACTCGAGCGGCCTGAAAATCCACTACGCGAGCCTGGGCAAGGGTCCGCTTATCGTTATGATTCACGGGTTTCCCGACTTCTGGTACACGTGGCGCGATCAGATGGAAGCTCTGTCGAAAGACTATCAAGTCGTTGCCATTGACCAGCGCGGCTACAACCTCTCAGACAAACCGAAGGGTGTTGAGAATTATGATATGCGCTTACTTGTCGGTGATGTTGCGGCGGTGATCAAACATCTGAAGCGCGACAAAGCGATCATCGTTGGGCACGACTGGGGCGGCATCGTCGCATGGACGTTTGCCATGATGCTGCCGGATATGACCGACAAGCTGATCATCCTCAATCTGCCTCATCCGCGCGGTCTCAGTCGCGAGCTGGCTAACAATCCGCAGCAGCAGAAGAACAGCCAGTACGCGCGCAACTTCCAACAGCCCGACGCGCACACAAAGATGACCGCCGCCGGGCTTTCGGGTTGGGTTAAAGATCCCGAGGCTAGGAAGAAATACATCGAAGCATTCAATCGGTCGGACATCGAAGCGATGCTCAACTACTACAAGCGCAACTATCCGCGAGAGCCGTACACCGAAGACACATCGCCGGTGATCAAGGTCAAGATGCCGGTGCTGATGATTCACGGTTTGAACGACACGGCGCTGCTGGCCGGCGCGCTCAACAATACGTGGGAGTGGCTCGAGAAGGATCTGACGCTGGTGACGATTCCCGGAGCCGGGCACTTCGTTCAGCAGGACGCTTCAGATTTGGTGACGCGTTCGATCAAGATGTGGCTCGCCAGGTAAGACCTGGGAGCGCAGGGATCCTTGCCAGCTTCGTTCCGCTATCGTCCTTCTCGTGCCAGGTCGAGCAGGCAAGGATGCCTGTGCTCCCAGGGTTATCGGCTGATGGCAAACAAGTCATTCTGCGCTCGAACGAACATAACGCCTTCGGATATTGCCGGCGTAGCCATCAAGGGCTGGCCGATTCGATTCGTGCCCGCAAGCTCGAACTTCGGACCGGCCTTCACAACGAAGATGTCTCCGTCCTCGCTCGACAGATAGATCTTTCCATCGGAAGCCACCGGCGATGCGCTGAAGCCGCTGCCCTGATGCGGGATTCGCTCGATGTACTTTTGCTCGCCGGTCGGCAAGTCGTAACAAGCCAGGATGCCCTGGTTCTGCAGCACGTAAACGTAACCCTGATAGATCAACGGCGTCGGCATATATGAGCCGCTGCGCTGCTTCGTCCAGGCGACGTGCGCACTCGACTTCTGTTCGCCCGCGAGAGTGATGTCGCCCGTAGCCCCGGCGCGAATCACGAAGATCGGCGCTTCGGGGCGGCGGCCGCTGGCGACGACGATCAAGTCTTCCGAAAAGACCGGCGTCGGCGCAGTGATCTTCGAGCTGACGAGCCGCCAAAGTTCCTTGCCTGTCTCCGGATCGTATCCGCGAATGAAATTCGACGAGTTCGTGACCAACTCGACGCGCTTCTTGCCTGGATAGATCGTAGGCGTGCCCCACGAAGGCAGCTCTTCGCGCGGAGTGTTCCACACGGTGTTACCAGTCTTGAGATCCACCGCAAGCAAGAACGCTCCCTGCTGCTGATCACACTGAATGATAACCAGGTCCTTGTAGATGATGGGCGAGCTGGCGGTTCCCCATTCGTACTCCGGCAGATCATATGCGCCGGCGTTTATGCGGCCCAGGTCCTTCTTCCATATCAAGCGCCCTTTCAGGTCGTAAGCGTAGAGCCCTTGCGAGCCGAAGAACGCGACAACGTATTGGCCGTCGGTTGCCGGAGTCGCGTTCGCGTAGGTTGATTTGATATGCCGCTTCTCGCGAGGCGCGCCTTCGAACGCGGTCTGTTCCCACACGACCTTTCCGGTTTTCTTGTCGATGCTGTAGAGCTTCCATTGATGCGACGACCGATCGTCGGAGGCGTCGCCGTCTCCGTAGAGTCCCCGCTTGAACGTCGCGTTACCGCGGCTGCTGATCGCCGTTGTCACGAAGATGCGGTCGCCCCACACCACCGGGCTCGAGTGAGCCAGCCCCGGGATGTGGGCTTTCCATTTGATGTTGACGCCCTTCTCGGCATCCCATTGTTCAGGCAGGTTCGCCCCGTCGGCTACACCCGCCGCGTGGTCGCCTCGAAACGTAGGCCAATTGACGCCGGCGCGTTGCTTCTGCGCCGACGCGGTGGTGATCAGAGCAAGGACAATGCTGATCGCGAGCACTCTCATACGAATGTCACCTCCAACGCCGCAACCTTACACGGAGCAACTTGTGGCGCGCAAGCGGGGCAAGTTTTGAGTTCAAGCTTTAGCTTGCCGCCACGATCAGGGTAAAGCGGTACCAGTTGGAGGCTTTAGCTCGAAGTGGCGATCGACAGCCGGGATGCCGGCTGAGTTCAACTCTAGCTTGCCGTCGCGAACAGCAGCCTAAAGGCTGAACTCTGAACTTCGTCTTGAATTCAATCGAGCTTGTGAATGAGAATTGGTCCTGTGAAATACACAAAGAGATTTGCTCTGCTGCTGACCCTGCTGTTAGCTCACACGAGTACCAGCACACCAATCGCCCAGCCTGACTGGCCACAGTGGCACGGTCCGGATCGAACCGCCATCTCGACCGAAACGGGGCTGCTGAAGACCTGGCCGGCTAGCGGACCTCCGGTCGTCTGGTCGATATCGACCCTTGGCGAAGGCTACGGGTCCGTTGCGATCAAGGGCGACCGAATCTACGTGCAAGGCGTGAAGGACAATCAAAGCTCAGTCTTCTGTCTGAATCGCGCAGACGGCAAGACTGTTTGGGCGACTGCGCTCGGTCCACGCCTGGGCCAGGATAAAGGACCTGGACCAAGAGGCACTCCGACGGTCGAAAACGACAGGCTTTATGCGCTCGCGGAGAGCGGCGACCTCGGCTGCCTCAAGACCGCTGACGGTTCCGTCTTGTGGCGGCGAAACATCCTCAAGGACTTCGGTGGACGCAACCCGCGATGGCTCATCAGCGAGTCGCCTCTGATTGACGGCGATCGCTTGATTGTGACGCCCGGCGGGGAAGGGGCCAGCATTGTAGCGCTCGACAAAACTACCGGAAAAACAATCTGGACTACAAAAGAGCTGAGCGACGAGGCTGCTTATTCCTCCTGCGTAACAGCCGACATCGGAGGCGTGCACACGATCGTAGGGTTCACCGGCAAGGCAGGCGTCGGCGTTCGCGCTTCGGACGGCAAGCTGATGTGGCGCTACGAGCGGGTTTCAAATAACACCGCCAACATCGCGACTCCGATAGTGCACGACAACAAGGTCTTCTACACGTCGAACTACGGCACCGGGTGCGCGCTGCTTGGCTTGAAGGCGGAGGGCGGCCAGGTCAAAGCTGAAGAGATTTACTTCAGCCGCGAGATGATGAACCATCACGGCGGCGTCGTGCTGCTCAACGGTTATCTTTACGGATTCAACAACGCGATCCTGAGCTGCGTCGAGTTCACCACCGGAAAAACGGTTTGGCGTGACCGAAGCGTTGGCAAAGGAACGCTAACCTACGCCGACGGCCAGCTCTACTTGCTGGGCGAGAATAACGTGGTCGGATTGGCCGAAGCGTCACCAGCAGGCTACAAAGAGAAAGGCCGCTTCCAGATAGCCGATCAGGGCTGGCCAAGCTGGGCGCATCCAGTCGTCTGCGGCGGAAAGTTCTACATACGCAATCAAGGAACGCTGGCGTGCTACGACATCAAGGCGCGATAAGAGCATATGAAGATCCTATCGGCAGCCGAGATGCGTGAGGTTGACCGCTTGACCACCGAGCGGTTCGGCGTGCCGAGCCTCTTGCTGATGGAAAACGCCGCGGCTCGCACCGTCGAAGCGACGGAAAAAAAGTTTGGCGGCGTAGCTGACAAACGCGCGTTGATAATCTGCGGACGCGCCAACAACGGCGGCGACGGCGCCGCGATCGCGAGGCTCCTTTATAACAAGGGCGCTGAAATTGATGTGTTGTTGCTCGGGCGCTTCGAGGACACCAAGGGCGATGCGCGAACGAACTTCGAAGCGGCGCTCGAAATCGCAGGCAAAGCAGGCGCGAAACTTCGATTCGTCGAGATTGAAACCCCCGAGCAATTCTGGGCCGAAGCAACCGCTTATCCACACGCTCTGTTCTTTGATGCGATATTCGGCACAGGCTTGACGCGCCCCGCTTCGGGTGTGTTCGAAGAAGCGATTCATCTGCTCAACGATCACACGAACGACTCGCCGGTTATCTCGCTTGATATCCCTTCGGGCCTTGCTTCTGATTCGCAGGAGCTGATTGGTCCGGCAGTGAAGGCCGACCTGACCGTCACATTCACTGCGCCGAAGATCGGCAACATTCTCCCGCCGGGTGCTGATCTTTGCGGCGAGTTGGTCATCGCCTCGATCGGTTCGCCTGAAGAATTGATCAACTCGTCGGGCTCGCGCCTGAATCTGGTCGAGCGCGGCGATGTTGTGCGATGGCTCGCGCTGTCGCGCCGCAGTCCTCACGCGAACAAAGGCGATGTCGGGAAAGTGTTGATCGTCGCCGGCTCGCGCGGGAAGACGGGCGCGGCTTGTCTCGCTGGCGAAGCCGCGCTGCGAACCGGATGCGGGCTGGTTACTATCGCGACCGCGGAATCCTGTCAGCCAATTGTCGCGTCACGAGTGATCCCGGAGTGCATGACCGAACCGCTCGCAGAAACAAGCGCGGGTTCGATTGCGCGGGAAGCCGCCGACCGCGTGCTGGAGCTGGCAGCCGAGCGCGATGTTGTTGCGGTCGGACCGGGGCTTGGGTCGACTGACAAATCGACTCGGGCGTTTATGCGAGTCGTGACGGTGAAACGGCGAAGGCCAATGGTGCTCGATGCTGACGGGCTGAACTCGCTTGCTCCGTGGGCCAGGAACGTGCGGGGCGGCGCCGAGCTTCCGTTAATCCTAACCCCTCACCCTGGCGAGATGGCGAGGCTCATTTCGAAACCCATTGCCGAGGTACTCAAGAACCCAATCGACCTGGCGCGTTCGTTTGCGGTGGAGCGCAGCGTGATCCTCGTTCTAAAGGGCAGTCCTACCCTCATCGCCGCGCCGGACGGACAGGTGTACGTGAACACCACCGGCAACGCTGGAATGGCTACCGGAGGAACGGGAGACGTGCTGACGGGAATGATCGCGTCGTTTGTGGCGCAGAAGCTGGACGATCCGCTGAGCGCAGCAATCGCAGCGGTCTACTTGCACGGGCTGGCCGGCGACATCGCAGCTTCGCGAATGGGCACTCGCGCAATGATCGGGTCGGACATCACGGCTCATCTCGGCGAAGCGTTCATCGAAGTTGGCGGCGATCTAGAAAGGCCCGTCAGATGAAACCAGATTCGGCCGCTGAACCAGAAACCGGAAACCAGAAACCAGAAACCTATTTTGGAGAGTTCATCACGCACTCCCCTGAAGAGACGTTCGAGCTTGCTAGACGGATGGGTGACGAACTCAAGGGCGGCGAGATATTTCTGCTGGAGGGCGACCTCGGCGCGGGCAAGACGGTATTTGCCAAGGGTCTCGCGGCGGGCCTGGGAATCGTTCCGGCCGATGTGACCAGTCCAACATTCACACTCGTTAATTCTCATGAAGGGCGGTTGCGGTTTCTCCACATTGATCTCTATCGGCTCGATGCCGGGGCCCATGAAGGGTTGGGGCTTGACGAGATATTCGATGATGAAAAAGCCGTAACGGTCATTGAGTGGGCGGACAGATTGGGCTTAGTTCCCGCGCGCGCGACCGTTGTGGAGATGTTCTACGTTTCGAATACCGAGCGTCGAATTATTGTAAGCGAAGATGATTAAGCGCGGCTGCTTCGCCAGTCACGAACGATCTCGACCGCGTCAGCTTCTCGCACGCTAGTCTGCCGTGCGATCCGAGCAGAGCTATTCAACAGATCGTCGTCTTCAGCGCGGTCGATGAACTCATCGACCGCTCGCTCGAGGACTCTTCGCAGTGGCAGCTTGCGCCGGCGCGCTAACTTCGCGAGCGCGCTACGCCGTTGCTCGTCTAACTCAATCGTCGCGCTCATACGGTCATCACTTCCTTCTCTTTATGCTCCGATAGCTCGTTGATCCTGGTGATGTGCTGGTCGGTGAGCTTTTGAATCTGATCGAGTCCATCCTTCTCCGCGTCTTCCGAGATCGTCTTGTCCTTGAGCATTTTCTTCAAATGGTCGTTCGCGTCTCGGCGGACGTTGCGAATCGCCGTGCGATGTTCCTCGGCGATGTCGTGAACCACCTTCACCATCTGCCTGCGACGCTCTTCCGTGAGTAGAGGTATGGGCACCCGAATGAGCTTTCCGTCGTTTGAAGGATTCAGACCAAGCTCCGATGCCCGAATAGCTTTCTCGATGTTGCCGAGCTGAGTTGGGTCGAACGGTTGCACCGTCAGCATCGACGGTTCAGGCGCGTGAATGGTCGCGACTTGATTGAGCGGCATTTCGGTGCCGTAATACTCGACGTTCACGTTGTCGAGCAGGCTCACCGACGCGCGTCCGGTGCGCACAGTCGTGAGCTTCTTGCGGGCATCATCGACAGCGGCGTCCATCCGCTTGCGTGCGTCATTTGCGATGTCTTTGATCTCCATCCGAATCCTCCACCGTCAGAGGTCAGAAGTCAGAGGTCAGAAGTCCGACGGCGCAAGGTCAGCGAGCGGCCCGTAGTCCCTCGTGTCGTCTTCTGGCTGATCATTCCACTTCTGCCCCATGACCTCTGACTTCTGACCTCTGACTTCTTGTGGATTTTAGATTTCAATGGTCGGCCTGCTCACGCGCCGGAAAGCCCCTTGGACTCGACACGGCCATCTGGTCTTACGACGGTCCCGACTTTCTCACCGCAAACCACACGAGCGATATTGCCGGGCGTGTTCAGATTGAAGACGTGTATCGGCAGCCCCTGTTCGCGGCACAGGCTGATCGCTGAAGTGTCCATCACCTCCAGGTCCCGCTGTATGACGTCCAGGTACGTGAGCGTCTCGAACATCGTAGCAGTATCGTCTTTGACTGGGTCCGCAGTGTAGATGCCATCGACTTTAGTCGCTTTCAGTATCGCATCGGCTTTGATCTCGAGAGCGCGGAGTGCCGCGGCTGAGTCGGTTGTGAAGAAAGGACTACCGGTGCCGGCGGCAAAGATGACGATGCGGCCTTTTTCGAGGTGACGAATGGCGCGCCGGCGAATGAAAGGCTCGGCCACTTCGTGCATTTCTATCGCGCTCATTACTCGAGTGAACGCGTTCTGATTCTCGAGCGCGTCTTGCAGCGCGATCGCGTTGAGCACAGTCGCGAGCATACCCATGTAGTCGGCCGACGCGCGGTCAAGGCCCTTAGCCGAGAGCGCCAATCCGCGAAAGATGTTGCCTCCACCGACTACTATGGCGACTTCTACGCCGAGGTTGTGTACGTCATTGACCTCCTGGGCTATTCGGGTGATGGTTGCGGGATCGATCCCGTAGCCTTGCTCTCCCATCAGAGCTTCGCCGGAAAGCTTGAGCAGTATGCGCTTGTAGATTGGTTTCTTTGACATAGTCCCGTGAGATTATGGCTGAGGCCCAGTTGATTGACAACAAAAAAGCCTCTCTTGCGAGAGGCTCTCTTGTTAATTACTTGTTGCCGCCAAGTAAGTCCTGGACCTCGGCTCCGAGATCGGAAATGCGTTTCTCGAGACCCTCGCCCATCTTGTAGCGAGTGAACCGCCGCACCCGGACGTTCTCGCCGGTTTTTGAGATCATCTGCCGCACCAGGTCGCCTACGGTGATGTTCTGGTCTTTGACGAAGGCCTGCTCCATAAGGCAGGTCTCTTGATAAAACTTGCTGATCCGTCCTTCGACGATCTTATCGAGCACCTGCTGCGGCTTTTCCGAGTTCTTCGGATCGAGGCGCGCTTGTTCGAGCGCGATCTCGCGTTCCTTGTCGAGCACTTCGGGTGGCACGTCTTCCTTGTTTGTGAAGCGTGGTTCGGCCGCCGTTATGTGCATCGCCAGATCGTGAACGAAGGCTCGGAACTCTTCGGTGCGCGCGACGAAATCGGTCTGACAGTTGACCTCTAAAAGCACTCCTATCTTCCCACCGGCATGTATGTAGGCGTTGACGAGCCCTTCAGCGGCCACGCGTCCCTCTTTTTTCGTTGCAGACGCAAGCCCGTGCTTCCGCAGATTCTCGATGGCCTTTTCTTCATTGCCCTCGGCTTCTGTGAGCGCCTTTTTGCATTCCATCATGCCTGCGCCGGTTTTTTCCCGGAGCGCCTTGATTGCTGCTGGTGTTACGTTGGACATTACTACGTGACTCTCCTGTCGATGTGAATTGCTTGATAAGAGGATGTGAACAGGCAAGGCAAAGAAGCCAATCTCGCCGAGCGATGCTCCTATCTTTGCCTTATTCTGAAGCTTCTGCGGTTTCGGCCTTTGGAGCTTCCTCAGATTGCCCGGCTTCGCTCGTTGCAACGGCTACCGGCTCGGGTTCTATCGGCGCGCTCTCGGGCGCGGGCGCAGACGCGGCTTCAGGAATGACCGGCTCGGGAATTGGAGGCGCGCCTGGCGGAACGTAAGTCGTGCGGCGTCCGCCTCGACGTTCTCCCCCTCGTCCGCGTCCTCGTCCACGATCAGCGCGCTCGGAACGCTCGCGTGGCGTCTCCGGTGTTCCAGTAGCGGCAACGGCTTCTGCGCCTTCCGCTGCTTCACCGATTTCGGCGCCGCCCTCTTTCACCGTCTGCTGACCCTCGATGATCGCATCGGCCATCTTCGCGGCGAACAAACGCACGGCGCGCAGCGCGTCGTCGTTTCCGGGCACGATGTAGTCGATGCCGTCAGGATTGCAGTTCGTATCGACGATGGCGACAGTCGTGATGCCCAGTTTGTTAGCTTCGTGGACGGCTATCTCTTCTTTATTGGAGTCGATTATGAAGATAACGTCGGGCAGCACCTTCATGTCGCGAATGCCAGCCAAGTTCTTCTCGAGCGCCGCGTGCTCCCGATCGAGCCCGAGGCGCTCTTTCTTCGTCAGCGCATCGAAGCGCCCATCAGTGCGCATCGTCTCGATGTCCTTCATGCGCTGGATGGATTTCTGCACCGTCTGGAAGTTCGTCAGCAATCCGCCGAGCCAGCGCTGATTGACGTAGAACTGGCCGCAACGCTTTGCTTCTTCCTCGACTGCGTCCTGCGCCTGGCGCTTGGTCCCGACGAACATGAAGCTCGCGCCGTCCATGCCTTTCTGAGTTACGAACTTGACCGCTTCCTTGAAGAGCCGCTGGGTCTTCTGAAGATCAATGATGTAGATTCCGTTTCGCTCCCCGAAGATATACTCCTTCATCTTCGGGTTCCAACGCCTGACCTGATGTCCGAAGTGGACGCCAGCTTCAAGCAGTTCCTTCATTGTTACTGTGACCAATCGATCCTCCTACACACTGTGAATTGGTTTATGTACTCACCGGTCCGCGTTCCAAATTGTCCTGCTGGAACAACCAATCGCGAGAACCGGCAATGGATTGTGTGATGCGTGAAACGTAATGCGTGACTGTTTGCTTTCGCTGGTCACGCATCACGCTTCACGCATCACTAAGCGTTACCGCTTCGAGAACTGGAAGCGCGCGCGCGCCCCCTTCTGCCCGTACTTCTTGCGCTCTTTCGCCCGCGGGTCGCGCGTGACGAAGCCCGCCTTCTTCAGCCTGGGGCGAAACTCGGGGTTTATCTCCATCAGCGCCCGCGTGATTCCGTGTCGCACGGCGCCCGCCTGTCCGGCGGGCCCGCCGCCGTTTACGTTCACCAATACGTCGAACTTATTCACCGAGTCGGTCAAGTGAAGCGGCTGCCGGATGACCATCCGGTGCGTTTCGTTCTGAAAATAGTCTTCGAACTTCCGCTTGTTGACGGTGATCTCTCCGGTGCCGGGTCTGAGAAAAACTCTCGCGGTCGCGCTCTTGCGGCGCCCAGTACCGTAATTCTGAATCGTTTCTGCCACTATGAAATCTCCTCCAAATCACAACGCCTGGTTTGACCGGGCTCAACTTCGCAGTTCATGACGGGAGCGGCTCGGGCCGTTGCGCTTGATGCGGATGGTCCGCACCAACGTATACCTTGAGCTTCTTACCCATCTTGCGGCCGAGCTTGTTCTTCGGCAGCATGCCCCGAATCGCCGACTCGAGTATTCGCTCTGGATGACGTTTCATCATCTTCTCAGCGGTGACTTCCTTGAGCCCGCCCGGCCAACCGGTGTGATGCCGATAGACCTTGTCCTTCAACTTGTTTCCTGTGAAGACCACTTTCTCAGCGTTGATGATGACCACGTGATCGCCAACGTCGAGGAACGGCGTATAAGTTGTCTTGTTCTTTCCCATCAGCAGGCGGGCAGCGATAGTCGCAAGCCGGCCCACGGTCTTGCCGTCGGCGTCGATGATGAACCAGTTGCGGGTCTGCTCAAGATTCTTCCCGCTCGGTACGAATGTCTGCATGATACGAGTCTCCAAATTCCCGTAAAGAAAAGGAACGAAAAGGATACGAAATGGTCGCCGAGGTTGTCAAGGCGATCGAAAATGGGACTTTGGCCAATACGACCAAGCACCTGTACTTGTCAGCCCTCTTCCTCGTTGGCTATCGTATCCCCGATGCTTTCATTAGTGAAAATGGTTTCTCGGATCCGAATAGCCATCGACTATTGACAGTAGTTTTATCATTCCAGTATTCTGACCCACCCAAAGGTTTCTATGAAGCTACCAAGAGTAACACTGCGCGGATTCCGGCCTACGGCTCGCGGCATCAAGCAGGTGCTGGGCGAGCTTGAGGCTGAGGTGATCAGCTTGCTCTGGCAACAGCCCAATCAGACTGTTGTCGAGGTCGAAGAGCGACTGCGCCGCAAGCGAGAGATAGCGCATACGACTGTCCTGACGACGCTCGACCGTATGCATCGAAAGGGGTATCTGTCCCGCGAAAAACAGGGTAAGGCATTTGTCTACTCGCCTCGCAACACGCGAGAGGAATTCGAGCGAGCGCTGACGCAGGAGGTCTTGAGCGGACTTCTTGGAGGCTTGGGCGAGCCGGTGCTGTCTACATTCGTCGATCTAGTAGGCGAAGACAGCGCAAAGCTGGATCAGCTTGAAGCCTTGATCAAACAGAGGCGTGAGGGGCTGAAGTGATGGGGAGCTACTGGCCGCTTATGCTCATGAGCGCTGAGAACTTCATGCTGATCAGCACGGCGCTTTCGATAGCTTCGTTCGGCGCGGCAGCAATAGTTCGAGTAAACAAACGAACTCGGGCTTGGCACCCGCTGACGCTGTCACGAATCTACGCTTCGGCCATGATAATTCCGCCGCTTGCTTCGATGTGGCTGGTGAGTGCGTCTCTCCTGCCTGTGATGTGGCTCGGTCCAGAGCGTTGGATACAGGAGCATAGCGCGGCGCACACGAATCACTTACTTAGCGCGTTGACTGTTTCACTGGACCCGGCGCTCAGTTATGCGGCGATTTCATTCGCTTCCATCGCGTTGGTGGTTGCAGCCTATGCTATAGCGAAGGGCTATTTCAGAATCGGGCGCGTCGTGCGCCGGTTGGAGATAGACGCGGAGCCTGCGGCGGCCGAGCGAATCCGGCAAGTTGAAGATGCTTGCACGCGCTACGGACTTAGTATTGGTCTCGTCGTAAGCCGCTACCCTTTCTCGTTCGTCTGGGGTTACTTTAGATCCAAACTAATCGTATCGATGGGTCTAATCACAGCATTAACATCTGAAGAACTAGCGGCGTTGCTGGAGCACGAAGGAGCACATCACACTCGGCGCGATAATCTGTCAAAGTGGATTCTCACAATTTGTAGATACCTCTCCCCTGCATTTCCTTTGACGGGACTCCTGTATTCTTGGTGGAGCGAGCAGGTTGAGATGGTATGTGATGAAGTCGCAGCGCGGCGAACAAACGATCCGATCGAAGTCGCGGGCGCGCTGGTGCGACTCACGCGTCTGACGCTAGGTAAGCCGCGCAGGTCACAACCAATCGAGTCAAGTTTCTTCGGAGAGCACGAGGCTATCTTGGAGCGTCGTGTCCGGCGCGTCCTGTCCTTGAGCGGGGCCCAGACAATTGAGCCTGTCGTTATGTCACGATCGTGGGTGAAGGCAACGACGCTGTGTGGCGCAGCCTTCGTCGTGACGCTAGCCACCCTGTTCGCGGTATCGCCGCTCGCGATTCACCGTTTACTCGAATTGCTTTTGCGCGTCTTTTAGCGTCGGCCGGTTGCTTCCTGAAACCAGGAACGCGGCTGGCCTTTTTTAATCAATTGAAAAACTACCGCTGGTAGTTGGAAGATAAAGGAAAAGAAATGTTGAACGGTTCGTCAGGCAAGCTGCTGACCTTGTTAGTGCTGGTCGCTTTTGGCCCCGCCGCATGCTCTCGTGCAGAGAAAGCCGGTACCGGAGATGACGGAGAGGCTCTATCGCGCACCGAATTCACAAATCGCATTGAGAACTTCTTCGAGTTTGATCCGCTGAAGGCCGGAACGAAGAGTCAGTTCTTAATCCACCTCACTGACCTATCGGATGGCTCGCCGGTCGAGCAAGCCGAAGTTACGTTGACTATCCGTTCACAAGGCAGCGGCGCGGAGGTCGCCCAGACAAACGCGCGGGTCGGCAAAGTTACCGGCATCTATGTTGTCGAGGTTATTGTTCCGAACGCGGGCAACTACGCAGTCGAGTTTCACGTGAAGAACGAGAAGCTCGACGAGCGCATGCCTCTGACCGATTTCAAAGCGGAGTGACTTGATGCAATTAACCGGGAAGGTTCCACGCTTAGCTATGTCGTTACTCGGTGCTCTGGCTGTTTGTTGTAACGCAGTCGCGCAAACGGCTGCGAGCCCATTTGTCTCAGCGCCGACAACTAGCCCACAGACTCAATCGGACTTCTACTCTACTCAGCTCACGCTTGACCGCGTGATTGATCGGTTCTTACAGCGCAATCTCTCAATCGAGGCGGCGCGGTATCAGGTTGATGTTGCGCGGGCGGAACAGATCGCGGCTCGCATCCGACCCAACCCGGGCTTCACGTTTTCAGCCGAGAACCTGAAAGTGTCGGGCGATACGCCGTTCAACAGGCTCTATGAAATCTCCACAACTTACGCGCAGACGCTCGAGCTTGGGGGCAAGCGAAGATTGCGCCGCGAAGTTGCCGACCTCATCGTCTCGGTCGCCGAAACGAGACTCGCCGACGTGCTGCGGCAGCGGATGTTTGAAGTAAAGCGCGCTTATTACGAAGCGGTGCTTGTGCGTTATGCGCTGTTCAACGCGATGGAAAATCGCTCCAGCTTTGATGAGCTTATCAGATTCAATAAGGTTCGATTCGAGGAGGGCGCAATCGCAGAGGGAGAGCTGCTGAAGGTCAAGCTTGAACGCGTGAAGTTTGATTCCGCCTTCGCGCAGGCGGAGCTGGGGCAACGTCAAGCGGTGATCAGGCTGCTTCATCTCCTTGGCGAGACTGATTTCTCGCGAGTTGAAGCGGTCGCCGGAGAGCTCAGCTTTGCGCCGATGAATCTCGATCTCGCTTCGCTCAAAGAGATGGCGCTTCGGAATCGCCCCGATGTAAGAGCAGCCGAGCTTGGCGTAACCCTGGCCGAGCGCCGCATTGCTCTCGAGCACGCTCGCAACTCGATGGACATCACTCCATTCGCCGGAGTAAAGCGAGTCGGGATAGATAACACGGTGTTGTTCGGTGTGACGATCCCGCTGCGATTCAGCGACAGGAATCAAGCCGGCATAGCTCGCGCGGCGGCTGAAGAGAAGGTTGCGAACACAGAATTGGCTATTGTGCGCAATCGTGCTTTTGCAGAAGTCGAGTCAGCGTATCGCGCTTACGAAACAGCGCGCGATCAAGTCACCACTTTGCAGCGCGAGTTGTTACAGCAGTCCAACGAGTCGTACACGATTGCCTTGGCTGCGTATCAGGAAGGTGCGACCGAGTTGTTGGCGCTGCTCGAAGCTCAAAGGACCCGCGCGGAGATTCGCCAGCAATACTATCGCACCTTGTTCGATTACCAGACTGGCATCTTGATGTTGGAACAGGCCGTCGGAAAAGAGATCAAATAATGAGCATAACCACAAAGGAACAGCAAAACATCGATCCCTCAACACAAGCCTCCACTGTCGAGGTCGATGTAGCTTCGCCAAACTTCGCGTGGGTGAACGGTGACAGGTTTGCTATGACGCGCGGGCGCTGGATCATATTTGGCGCAATCGCGCTAGTCATTATTGTCGCAATCAGCTACTCGTTCCTGCGTCGCACGGCGACGCCGAAAGAAGCAGAGGCGCCGCCCGCCATCCCAAGCGCAGCCGGCATTGTGCAGTTTCGCATGGAGCAGCAGTGGCTGATCAGGATGAAGCTCGCCCAGGCCGAGAAACAATCGCTGGCCCGGCAAATAACTTCAACCGGGCGCGTTATACCCGCCGCGCGAAATCAGGCGATTGTCGCCCCGCCGGTAGGCGGCATTCTCTCGAATGCCCGGCTTCCTCGCGTCGGCGAACAGGTCAAACAAGGGCAGACCCTAGCTGTGCTGAATCAGAGGCCGACCGCTGCCGAGAGCGCGCAGATCGCCACTAGCAATGCGCAGCTTAGGCTTGAAAACGCGCGCCTCGAAGCCGAGCGGCGGCGTCTCCGCCAAGCCGCCATCGAAGCTGATGTCCGGCTCAACCAGGCGAAGACCGAATACGAGCGAGCGCAACGCCTGTACGAGCGCAAGGCTTACTCGCTGCGACAGCTTCAGGCAGCGGAGGCCGATTACAAAGCGGCAGAAGCCAACCACGCTGCTGCCGATCAACAGCTCGAGGCATTGACTGACGGTTCAGGAGGTGAACTCCTCGGCGTAGGCGTGCCGACAAGCTACGGCGTGCGCGCTCCAATATCCGGCACCGTCGTCAAAGTCAGCAAAGCGATGGGGGAACAGGTCGCGGCCGGTGAAGCAATAGTTGAGATCGTTAACCTCGACACCGTTTGGGTCGAGGCACCAATCTTCGAGCGCGATTTGTCATACCTGGGCAAGCAAGCCAACCCCATCTTTACCACGCAGGCCTATCCCGGCGTTGAGTTCAATGGAACGCTTGTGGACATCGGAGCTGTCATCAATGAACAATCGCGCGCGGCCACCGTTATCTTCGAGGTCCCGAACCCTGATCGCACGCTGCGGATTGGGATGCAAGCCAATGTGCGGCTGGACGCCGGCGAAATCAGCGATGCGTTAATCATTCCCAAAGAGGCTGTGCTTGAGAACGAAGGCAAGAAGATCGTGTACGTTTTGATTTCCGGGGAAGAGTTCCAACGCCGCGAGATAACGATTGGGGATGAATACGGCAACAAGGTTGCAGTGCTTTCGGGACTACAACCGGGAGAGCGCGTAGTCACTCAGGGAGCTTATCAGATCAGGCTGCAAGAGCTTCGGCCGGCAGACGCCGGCGCCCATTCGCACGAGACATAATTCTATGCTCAACCGAATCATCCAGTGGTCGCTCAACAACAGGCTGCTCGTTATCATCGGGGCGGTCGCACTGCTCATTTACGGCGGCATCGTCACACTGCGCGCGCACGTTGATGTCTTCCCTGACCTGACCGCACCCACCGTCACGATCCTCACCGAGTCGCATGGCCTTGCCCCTGAAGAGGTCGAATCGCTTGTTTCGTTGCCGATTGAGGCGGCGATGAACGGCACGGCGGGCGTATTTCGGGTTCGCTCCAACTCCGCTATCGGCATCTCGATTGTCTTCGTCGAGTTCGAGTTCGGGACAGACATATACCGCGCGCGCCAGCTCGTCACGGAGAAACTGCAGCAGGTGCGGATGCCAGCGGGGGTTCCCCCTCCCGTGCTCGGCCCTATCTCCTCGACGATGGGCGAAATCATGCTTATCTCGATGACAAGCACAACCACGTCGCCGATGGAGTTGCGCAGCCTCGCTGATTGGGTGGTCCGCCCGCGCTTGCTGGGCGTCTCCGGCATCTCGCAGGTGATGATCATCGGCGGTGAGTCAAAACAGTTTCAAGTGCTTGTTGACCCGGCCAAACTTGCCGACTACCGTCTAACGGTGGAGCAAGTGGTCGAGGCTGTCAGCGCGTCCAACGCCAACGCGGCGGGCGGCTTTCTGGAGCGACCCAACGAGGAGTTCTTGATTCGTGGCCGCGGTCGGGTCTACACGCCCGAAGACCTTGGCAACTCGGTGATTACCGTCCGCGATGGCGCGCCCATTCTCATCAAGAATGTCGCGACGGTTCAGGCGGGCGTCGCGCTCAAACGCGGTGATGGCAGCTTCAACATGCAGCCGGCGGTCGTCGCCACCATCCAGAAGCAACCTAACGCTAACACGCTCGATCTTACCGAAAACATTGAGACGACGCTCGCCAGTTTAAAGGCGACGTTGCCGCCCGACGTCACGATCGACACGAAGGCGTTTCAGCAAGCCGACTTCATTAAGCGCGCCATCGGCAACGTGCAAGCGTCGCTAGTCGAAGGCGGGGTTATGGTGACGGTGGTGCTGTTCCTGTTCTTCTGGAACTTCCGCACGACGTTCATCAGCCTGACGGCTATTCCGCTCTCGCTCATTACGGCCATCCTTGTGATGAGCTACTTTGGCATCACCGTCAACACGATGACTCTCGGCGGATTGGCCATCGCCATCGGGGCGCTGGTCGACGACGCAATCATCGTCGTGGAGAACGTCTTTCGCCGGTTGAAGCAGAATGCTCAATTGCCAGTACCCCGGCACACCGCCGAGGTCGTTTTCAAAGCGTCCCGCGAAATCACAAACTCTATACTTTTCGCAACGCTCATAATCATTCTGGTCTTCTTGCCGCTGTTAAGTCTGGGCGGTTTCGAGGGCCGGATGTTTGCGCCACTCTCCTTCGCATACATCATCTCTATCTTCATTTCTCTGGTCGTCGCTCTCACAGTGACGCCCGTGCTTTGCTACTACCTGCTCGGGCGCTCGAATATGATTCACGACGAGAAGGATTCCCGGTTCGTCGCGTGGCTCAAACGCCATTACGCCCGAATGCTCAATTGGACGCTGCGCCACCCTTACCAGATCATCGGGGCCTCAGCGTCGATGCTCTTGATCGCTGTGTTACTGGGGCCTCTGATGGGACGGGAGTTCCTGCCGCCGTTTAACGAAGGCACCTTGAACATCAACGCCAACCTGCCGCCCGGCACATCGCTGACGGAGTCGAACCGCATCGGCAACATCATTGAGACCGTGTTGCATCAGTCGCCGGAGGTGGTCTCGACGACCCGGCGCATCGGCCGCGCCGAGCTAGACGAACACGCGGCGGGCGTCAACACGAGTGAAATAGAGGTCGTGACCAGAGAGGGCGACCGTCCGCATGCCGAGATGATGGAAGAGGTCAGGCAGAACCTCGCCCGCATCCCCGGCGTTGATGTCGAAGTCGGCCAGCCCATCTCGCACCGCATCGACCATCTGCTTTCGGGTACGCGGGCGCAAATCGCCATCAAGCTCTTCGGCCCGGACCTCGCCACGCTTCGCGGTAAAGCCGGGGAGATCCGCAACGCGATGGCGGACGTGCCGGGAATTGTCGATCTTTTAGTCGAACCGCAGGTCGGCGTGCCTCAGGTGCAAGTCAACATGAACCGCCAGGCCGCGGCCGCTGTTGGCTTGAGGGCCGAGGATCTGGCCGAGACGGTGGACACCGCCTTCAACGGGCATGTCGCGTCACAAGTGTTGGAGGAGCAACGGACCTACGACGTACTGGTGCGCTTTGACGATTCGGCGCGTCAATCGGTCGAGTCGATCGGTCGCACGTTGATCGACACTCCTGCCGGCGCAAAGGTGCCAATTTCTCAGGTCGCCGAGGTGCGCGTAGACCAGGGGCCGAATACCATTAACCGCGAGAACGTGCAACGCCGCATCATCGTCCAGGCCAACGTTGCTGACCGCGACCTGGGCAGCGTGATCGGAGACGTACGCGCCGCAATCAACGGTAAAGTGAAGCTCCCGCAAGGCTACTTTGTGCAATATGGCGGTCAGTTCGAGTCGCAGGAGAAAGCGTCGCGACAGATCACGCTCCTATCCCTGGTTGCTATAGCCGGTATCTTTCTTTTGCTCTACATTGCGCTGAAATCGGCGCGCTCAGCTATCCTGGTAATGGCGAACCTGCCGCTCGCGCTCATCGGCGGGGTTGTTATGGTTTTTCTCTCCGGCGGCACGCTTTCGATTGCTTCGCTCGTCGGTTTCATTACTCTATTCGGCATCGCCACGCGCAACGGGATTATGCTCATCAGCCACTATACACACTTGATGGAGGAGGAAGGCGTTGCGTTTCGGGATGCAATCGTCCAGGGCTCAATGGAGAGGCTGAGCCCCATCTTGATGACGGCTCTCGTCACAGGCATCGGCCTTCTGCCGCTCGCTCTGGGGAAAGGAGAGCCGGGCAAGGAGATTCAGCAGCCGATGGCTATCGTTATTCTTGGCGGGATTGTCACTTCGACGTTTCTGAACATGATCGTGATACCGGCTCTCTATTTGAAGTACGGCCGCGCAGAATTGAGAGTGCCTGCCACCGATTTGGCTGTCGGCCGCGAGTCCGCTGTCGCAAGCGATTAAGCGGTTGACTATGTCAAGGCCGCATACGATGAGAATCTTTGCAAACAAGCCTTGCCCATCATTTGGCTTTAGACGGGGGGATTGATCGCTACCATTGCCTGTGGTACAGTCGGTCATTCTATGCAGGTAAAGGGACTCACCAAGAAAGAACACATGGCTCGGGGAATTGTTGTGTTCCTTCTAGTCTTCACGCTCCTAGACCTCGCGTATCGAATGCCGTGCTGCCTGGAGGAGACTGACACCTGCGGCGGGAATGCGTCTCTAGTAGCCAACGCTATCCCTGATGACGTAAGTAGCATCATCGCCTCGGACTATTCCCAAACAGAACGCCACTCAAAATGCTGTGTTGCTAGCGAAGGCTGTTTTTGCTGCGCGCACGTCTTACCTGGAACTATACCAATAGTTTCACCGCTGGCAGTGAGTGTCCTTGTCACGGATCTCAAGGGCAACTCCATACCCTCACCTCCCCCAAACAGCCCGTTTCACCCTCCACGCTTGTCGTAGTTTCGCCAATTACGCCATTGCTCCGCTTGAGGAGTCCGAGTGCGGCGCGGAATCCTAAGTTTTGGCTCGTGTGCCTGATTCGTGCGTAGAGACTGCAATCCGCTCCGGCTACCTGAGCTTCGTTGAGCAAAGCATTGGGTTCTCCCGATAAGCAATGATAATTGCGTGAGCAGCAATGACAAGCTGCGCGATTCAAACAATGATAGGCGATAAAAATGAAACATAATAGCGTGACTCTGACGGACGACACTGAACATAGAGGGTTAGAACGCGATCCGGCTACCATCGAGGTGACGCGAGTCAATGATGAAACTTCTGACGGCGGTGGAACCGCTGTCAATAGAACTACAGAAGGCCGCGCTCCAGTTCTTCCGTCGCGCAGGGTTCTTTTAGTCGGCGCGGGTGTCCTGCTTTTGTCCCTTCTTGTTGCCTACCTGCTATGGCCAAAGCCGAAACCTAAAACCGTTGTTGTCGATACCCCTCCGACTCTTGAGGCTATACACGCCGGGGAAGAGGGCGACAAACACAGTCAGGAAGGCGCTATCGAGGTCAGCGATGAGACTGCTGAGTTAATAGGAATAAAGACCACCCAGGTTGTCAACGGAGAGATCGAAGAGACTATAGCTACTACCGGCAAGGTACTGGTAGCTCCAAACGGGCAGGCAATGGTCGGCACAAAGGTAGACGGTCGAGCAGTGCGAGTGCTTGCCGAACCGGGGCAGCAAGTCAGAGCGGGTCAGTCGCTCGTCGTGATCGATAGCCCTCAGATTGCTGACCTGCGCGGCCAATTGATTGAGGCGCGTGCGAAGCTGAAACTCGCGGAACAGAAGCAGGCGCGAACTGCTAAGAGCGAGAATCGGGCAGCAGTCATCCAGTCCAAGAACCGGCTCGATCTGGCTGAGGCCACGCTTGCGCGCAAGAAGAGGCTGGCTGAACTCGGAGCCGCCGCAGGCCGAGAGGTTGCCGAAGCCGAAATGGAGTACAAGAACGCGAAGGCCGAGTACGAGTTCCAATCAAACATACAGATTACGCGCGAGCAACAAGAAGCGGTGAGCGAGCTCGAACAGAACCAAGCCGTAGTCATGCGACTGACACAATCACTCGCCGCACTCGGAGGAAGTTCTAGCGGCGAAGGAGGACTACTAAGCATCCCCTCGCCAATTGCAGGCACGGTCGTAGACAGACACATATCAGTGGGTCAGGCAGTAAACCAGGGTAGCGAACTGCTGACCATTATGAATCTGGCGAATGTCATCATTGAGGCGCAGCTACCTGAATCGCAGGCTGGCCGGGTGCAAGTAGGCGGGCGGCTTATCGCGCGGCTTCCCGGTGATCCCGATCATCCCTTTGAAGGAAAGATAGAATCAGTAGGTGGTACTGTCGATCCTGCCAAAAGAACCGTCTCTGTGCGCGCACGCGTGACCAACGTTGGCACCCACCTTAAACACGAGATGGCCCTCGAAGTACGCATAGCATCTGGCACGCGTAAGAGCGGGCTGCTAGTGCCGGTTTCGGCGCTGGTTGACGATGAGGGCATCAATGCCGTTTACGTCAAGGAGGGAGAACGCTACGAGCGCCGGCAAGTGACCATAGGAACGATCAATTATCAATGGGCAGAAGTCCTGAGCGGAGTTGAGGCCGGAGAGGAAGTGGTAACGACCGGCGCGTATCAGCTCAAGAATATGCGCAAGGGAGGCGGCGTAGAGGGAGGACACGATGACGACCACTAACATGGAAGATTCACAAAGAAAAGATGTCATGGAGCGTCGCGGTCTTCTCAATCGCATAATCGAGTTCTCTTTGCGAAACCGCCTACTGGTGACCTTTGCTATCGTACTCGCGTCGGTTCTCGGATTGATGGCCTACCGCGCTATGCAGACGGACTTGTTTCCTGATTTATCTTCGCCTGTCATCACAGTGATCGTCGAGAATCCCGGGCTGGCCGCTCAGGAAGGCGAAACTCTGATCGCCCGTCCGCTTGAATCGGCATTTCGCAGTTTGCCAAATGTCGTTCGCGTGAGGTCGGAATCTGAAATCGGGGTCGTTTCCGTTCGCACAGAATTTCGATTCGGCACCGACTATTACCTCGCGCGCCAACTGCTGGCCGAGCGGTTGCAAACGGCCGCGCGTAGCTTCCCAGCCGGCACCACGCCTCCGGTCCTCTCGTCTGCAGCATCGCGCTTGAGCGAGATCATGCAAGTCTACGTGGCTAAAGAGAGCGGAGAAGTAGACAAGAAGGAACTGAAGGAGACGGCGGATTACCTCATTCGCTACAAGCTACAGACGGTGCCCGGCATCATCAGAATCACGTCACACGGCGGCGAGCGTCGACAGTATGAAGTAGCTCTCGATCCAGACCGGATGAAGAGCTACAACGTATCGCTCGACCAGGTGGTCAAGGCGCTTGGCGAGTCGAACGAGAACTTTTCGGGCGGCTTTATTACAGGGACCGCGACAGAGATGGATGTGCGCGGCCTGGGGCGCATCAACTCTCTCGAGGATGTCGGCAGGGTCGTGGTCGCGGTTCGCGATGGCGTTCCAGTCCTGGTGCGGGACGTAGCCGAAGTGCGTGACGGCGCCGCCGTGCGTCGCGGCATTGCTCGCGTCAACGAGCAGGAAGCTGTCCTGTTGACGATCACAAAGCAGTTTGGCGCCGATACGCTGTCCGTCACCGAGCAAGCCAAGAAGGCGCTATCGGAGCTAAAGCCCTTCATGCCCGAAGGTGTGTCAATGGTGACGGTCTTCGATCAATCTGAGTTGATCCATGTCGCAACGAAGACACTCGAAGAGGCGCTCCTGGTCGGAGGCGCAGCAGTTGTGCTCATCATCTTTCTTTTTCTCGGGAACGTCCGTTCTACCCTCATCGCCGCCATCACAATCCCTGTAGCCGTTGTGATCAGTTTCATCTTCCTGCGCGCACTAGGCGTGACGCTCAACATAATGTCGCTCGGCGGCCTTGCGGTCGGACTGGGCATAATGGTTGACGCGGCAATAGTCGATACTGAGAACATCTTTCGGCATCTGAAAGAGAGCCCCACTGACTCGCTGAAGGCTACGCTTCGCGGTGCGAGCGAGGTGCGGAGACCGGCTGCTTATTCGACAGCAATCATCATTGTCGTCTTCTTGCCTTTGCTCTTTCTGTCCGGGCTTGAGGGCAAGATCCTCGCGCCTTTTGCTACCACGGTCGTCGTGCTGATGGCAGTCGGCCTGATCCTATCTCTAACTCTGACCCCAGCACTCTGCTATACGCTCCTTCGCAAAGTTGCTCCACGTCTAAAAGAGGAAAGCTGGCTGGCGAGAAAATGTGAGCGAGTCTACGAACCCGTGCTGCACGGTTCGTTGAGACGCCCAATAAGAGCTGTTGCAGTCGCGGCGGGAATATTCGCTCTGTCACTTGTGCTCCTACCATTCCTCGGGACGGAGCTGCTCCCGAAGATGGATGAGGGTGCATTGCTCTTGCAGATGAACACGCCGTTGGGTACGAGCCTTGGCGAAACTGATCGCGTAGCTTCGCAGGTAACAAAAGTGCTCGAACGCGGGCCAGACATCGCGGCTATCGTTCAGCCGACCGGGCGGGCCGAAAGATCGGAAGACCCGATGGCCGTCACTACCGCCGAGCACATCATCCAGCTTGTGCCGCGCTCGGAGAGAAAACACACTATCCCGGAGATTGAAGCATGGGTGCGCGAACAATTGAAGAAAGTGCCTGGAGTTGCGGCTTCGATAACCACGCCCCTGAATATGCGAATAGACGAATCCATATCAGGCACCTCGGCCGCTCTCGCTGTAAAAGTATTCGGCGGCGACCTTGATACGCTTGCCCAAAAGGGCGCCCAGGTCAAAGAGATCATCGAGAAGGTTCCGGGTGTTGTAGATGTCCGCTTGGAACAATTGGAAGGCGTGCCTCAAGTCGTCATTGCTGTTGACCGTGAGCGCGCGTCGCGGTTCGGTCTCAACCCCGGGGAACTCGGCTCTTCGATTGAAGCGCTACTCGGCGGGCGCGAGGTCACTACAGTCATCAAAGACCAGCTCAAAGAATATCCGGTCGTCGTGCGGCTGGGCGAGGAATATCGTGATGCGCCGGATAAGCTCGCGGGGCTACTGATCGACACTCCGACCGGGCAAAAGGTCCCTTTGAGTGACATCGCCACGGTGCGCGTCTTGCGCGGACCGGCAACTATCAAACGTGAAGACCAGGTGCGGCGTGTGCAGGTGACAATGAACGTAGAAGGCCGCGACGTGGGTTCCGTAGTCGCAGACATAGAGAAAGGCCTGACAGGTCTGAAACTGCCAGCGGGCTACTTCATAGGTTATGGCGGCGGATATGAGCGTCAGCAAGAGCTAACGGGGGAACTGACGCGGGCCTTCATCGTTTCAGCGTTATTGGTATTCCTGTTACTGTACATCGCCTTCCGCTCAATCTGGCAAGCACTGCTCGTAATCGCCACAATCCCACTGGCTTTGGCGGGCGGGTTCATCGCATTGTGGATAACGGGCACGACGCTCAATGTCTCATCAATCATAGGCTTGCTTGCTCACTTTGGATTGTCCGTGCAAAAGGGCTTGATTCTCGTCGAGCACATAAACCAGCTACGCGCCGAAGGTCACGAGCTTCGCATGGCGTTGTACTTGGGGGCTCATAGAAGAATGCGGCCCGTGTTGATGACTGCGGCAGCAGCGGGTCTGGGGGTGCTTCCTATCGCAATCGGATGGGGCGCGGGCGCAGAGCTTCAGCAACCGATGGCGATTGCACTCATTGGTGGATTGATCACCTCAACGATTCTGACCTTGGTTGCTCTGCCGGCGCTCTACGGAATGACCGAAGGGCTGCACGAGAGAGTCGGCCAATCGTGGTTGCAATGGCGCAACCGAAGCGTACAACCAGAGCCAGCCACACCCGCCTCGGCGGGAGATTAATACGAGTTGAGATTGAGGCCTTAGCGCCCCTATACTATGTAACTGAGTACATTGACTATGCGATTAGCTCGGCATCCAATCTCTAGTTTGCAGCGTTACATCTGTCGCGGGATAGCTGTCTTCTTTCTCTTGTTTACAATTGTAGACATATGCTCACCCCACCTTTGCTGCGAGGAGTTGAACGGACTGACCGATTCTGTTGCGCAAAGTGCTGCCGTCAACGCCTCGATTGTTGACGACGGAATGACCGTCATCGTCAATGATGACTCTCGATCACAGCAGCCAGCGACCCCGTCGTCATCTGAGGAGGATTGCTTTTGCTGCTGCTCGCATGTGTTGCCAGGCTTCTCTCTCAACATGGTGGTGCTTCATTTCAAGTCGCCAGAGACTGAGCCCCAACAGGACTGCCTACTAACACCTCCGCTTAGTGCCCTGTATCACCCTCCACGTTTCGTTTAGTCCCAACATCTCGCTGGACGTTAATTCGGACTGTTGACGATTGAGCGGCGTAGATTCGTGCGTCCGCAAAAGCTTCGTTGGAAGCAGTCCTTCGCAGTCAAGCATCGATAGCGCTTAGCGGAGCATGGCCGCGCTTCGGCGAAATCCACAGACACTGAACAGAAAGGTACACGCAAATGTTCTCTCAACCTACGCGAGCGAAACTACTGAGCTGGATTCTAATAGCTCTTGTCTCAACACCTGTTGTCACTTACGGGCAAAACCCTTCTGTCGAGACGGGCATCGTTTCTCCTGGTAAGGAGCGATCACCAATGTTTGATCGAGCATCAGCTCCGGGTGCTGCTGAAACGTTGAGCAATGCCAGCGCCACGCTCTCCCGCTACACCGATCCAGTTCAGGGCGCTTCGTCCATTGATCTGGTTCGGCGTGCCCTTACTTCGAATGCTGAACTGGCAGCCGTAAGACTTGACATAGAGCGAGGGCGGGCTCGGTTACGTCAAGCGGGACTTCGGCCAAATCCAACGGTTGACTTCGAGCAGACAACCGGACGCTTTACAAACTCGCCTGGCGAATGGGAGACGAGCATCGGATTTGCGCTACCGCTCGAACTCGGAGGGAAGCGGCAGCGGCGAATTGACCTTGCGCGAGTTGAGCTTGAGGCGGCTGAAGCCGAAATTGCCGACCGAGAGCGACGGCTGGCAAACGAAGTGCGCGCGGCTTACGCCGAGAGCCTGGCCGCGCTTCGCGAATTGCAAATCACTGAGGAGATGAGCAACGTTGACGTTCAAACTGTCCGCATAGTCGAGGTTCGTGTAACCGAAGGCGATGCAGCCCCGCTTGAGCAGAACCTTATTCGGGTTGAGATTGATCGACTACGCGCACGCCGCGCGCTCGTCGAGGGTCGCCTGCAGGCGGCGCTACTCAAGCTTAAGAGCATCACGGGCACTCCTCCGAGCGAGCCTTTGCGGTTGCGCGAAGAACTAACCGCTCCTGTTTTTGCCCAACCTCCGGACTCGATCGAGGCTGCTGTTGACATTGCGCTCCGCAGTCGCCCTGATCTCAAACTCGCGAGATTGAATGAGGAAGCGGCGAGAGCGGGACTGCGCCTCGCGCGCGCACAAGCGACACCAGACGTGACCGCTTTCAGCAAGTACACGACCAACCGCTCGGTCTTCGACAACACTCCCGTTGGTGTGCTCACCGATAAAGACAAGCTGCTCTCCTTCGGAGTCGCGATCAGCATCCCCGTGTTCAATCGCAACCAGGGAGCCAAGGCGGAAGCTGCGCTCGCGATTTCACAAGCGGAGCGGCGGCGCGAGTTCACCGAGCAATTGGTGCGCGCCGAGGTTCAAAGCGCATACCGGCGATATGAGGCCTCGCGCTCTGCGATTGCTACTTATGAACAGGGAGTCATCGATCGTTCGAGGCAGAACATAAGAACAATTCGCGGCGCTTATGAGGTAGGCGCATTCCGCGTGACCGAGCTGCTTTCTGAGCAACGCCGCTTCGTCGATTTCCAGCGCGAGTTTACTGAGGCGCTGGCCGAATACTACCGCGCCCTCGCCGATCTTCAATCGGCGTTAGGTACCAAACCATAGTGAGGAGAAGACGATGGACGAAAAGGAATATTCCATAAGCCAACCCGCTGAGGCTGAACAGAGCGTTAGCAGCGCGGGCCTCTCTGCTCGTAATCGCAACCTGCTTGTCATTGTAGGGACGGTTGTTTTGGTGGGCGCCGTAGCGTTGCTCATGTGGCCCAGTCACGAAAGCGCCAACAAGGGCGAGAAGCGCGCGGCTGCGGAAGGCAAGGAGGCCGGCGAGCATGACTCCGAGGGAGGCAGTGAAGTTGAGTTGTCTCCGACAGCCCTCGCCGCCGCTGGCATAGAGATCGTTGACGTGACCGAGCGGCCAGCGGTGGTCCTGCTGCGCGTGACCGGAGCAGTCGAACCCAACCAGCAGGAAACACAGCAGGTGACGCCGCTTATACCAGGTCGCGTAGTTCGCGTGAACGTCGTGCTTGGCGACCACGTGCGCGCCGGCGCGTTGCTTGCCATCATCTCAAGCCCTGAAGTTGCCGAGATGCATGGAAAACTACATGAGGCAGAAACGCGGCTGGCGCTTGCCGAGCAAAACTACGCGAGAGTTCAGCGCACGGAAAACCGCGCCACCGTTATACAGGCGAAGGCTCGACTCGACGAAGCCGAAGCGACGTTGCGCCGCACACAACGACTCATTGAGCTGGGTGCCGGTGCAGGCAAGGACCTCGTCGCCGCCGAAGCCGCGCATAAGACTGCCAGGGCCGACTACGATTACCAGAGCAACATATCTATCAACCGCGAGGTGCAGCAGGCGCGTTCAGAAGCTGAGATCGCTCGGGTGGAAGTCTTACACCTTCGCAACAGCCTGGGCGCGCTTGGGGCGGAATTATCGGAAGCCGGCGACAGCAAGGCTTCGCACGACACTTCGCTCGTCGCATTGCGCGCGCCCGTCGCTGGCGCCGTGACTGAACGTCACATTAACGCGGGTGCCGGCGTAGAAGCCGGCAAACCCATACTCACGATTTCGAACCTCTCGACCGTGTGGGTGATTGCTAACGTACCCGAAGGCCAGGTCAACTCGCTGCGCGTGGGGACACCGGCCGAGATTCGTTCCGCCGCGCTGGGACAGAACGCGATTGCCGGTCGCGTGACCTACATAGACACGACGCTGAACGAGGAGACGCGAACAGGTCGTGTGCGCGTTGAGATCGCCAATCCAGGTGAGCGGCTAAAGTTCGGCATGTTCGTCGAAGTCGGATTTGAGACTGGAGCGACCGGAGTGGGAACTGCATCCAGCCAGGAACTTGTGATCCCTGATGAGGCAGTCCAGCGCATTGGTGAGCGAAGCGCCGTCTTCGTTCCCAAAGAAGGTGAGACCGGGCGTTTCGAAGTGCGCGATGTACAGCTTGGCGGAACAGTTGATAGCTACCGGAGGGTGCTCAGCGGACTCGCTATTGGCGACCGCGTGGTTACCAAGGGAAGCTTCGCGCTCAAGACGCAGCTTATGAAGAAATCTCTCGGAGAGGAATAGCAACGCTGATGATTAACGGTCTCATTCGTTTTGCGGTGTCACAACGCGTTCTCGTCCTGTTAATGGTGGCGATCCTGATCGGCGCCGGCATATACAGCCTCCAGCGCCTACCTATAGACGCAGTGCCAGACGTAACGAACGTGCAGGTGCAGATATTGACAGCGGCGCCTTCACTCGCCCCCATTGAGGTCGAGCGGCAGATAACATTCCCGGTCGAGATCGCGATGAGCGGACTGCCCGGTATCGAACAGATTCGCTCCATTTCAAAGTTCGGGCTGTCAGCAGTGACCATCGTGTTTGAAGACTCGACGGACATCTATTTTGCGCGTCAGCTTATTCTCGAACGCCTTTCGCAAGCGCGCGAACAAATACCCGAAAATATCGGCTCGCCTGAGATGGGTCCGATCTCTACCGGACTCGGAGAAATCTATCAGTACGAGTTACGCGGCGCTCCCGGCAGCGGCCACGATGCAACGGCGCTGAGGACAATTCAGGATTGGAGCGTGCGAAGGCAGTTGCTCGGCGTGCCAGGCGTGGTCGAGGTCAACAGCTTCGGCGGATTGGAAAAGCAATACCAGGTGCGGATAGACCCGGCCAGGCTCCAGGCTTATGAACTGGGCCTGCGCGACGTTTTTGAGGCCGTAGCGCGCAACAACGCGAACGTAGGCGGCGCTTACATTGAGCACGGCGCGGAGCAGTACTTGTTGCGAGGCATCGGACTTGTGGAGTCAGCCGACGACATCTCAAACATCGTCGTTAAGACAGGAAAGGAAGGCATACCGATTTATGTTCGCGATCTCGCCGAGGTCGTTGTGGGCGCGAGTGTAAGACAGGGCGCCGTTACTACAGATGGTAACGGCGAGATTGTAGCGGGCATCGCCATGATGCTCAAAGGCGAGAACTCACGCGCCGTAGTTGAGCGCGTTAAGGAGCGCGTTGAACTGATCAAGAAGACCCTGCCGAAAGGCGTTCAGCTCGTACCCTTCTACGACCGCACGGAGCTGGTCAAGCGCACGATTTCCACCGTCGCAAAGAACCTTATCGAGGGGGCGATTTTGGTGATCGTCGTGCTGATCCTGCTGCTGGGCAACTGGCGCGGCTCGCTCCTGGTCGCCACTGTCATTCCTCTCTCGATGCTCTTTGCTGCGATACTGATGCGGGTCTTCAACGTGTCGGGAAACTTGATGAGCCTCGGCTCGCTCGATTTCGGATTGATCGTGGACGGCGCGGTGATCGTGGTCGAAAACGTCGTACGACGGCGTGCCGAAGCGCAGCACGCAGGTTCGCACGAGCCTCCTGAACGCACGATTCTCGAAGCCTGCATGGAGGTCGGCCGCCCTGTCGTCTTTGCCGTGGCAATCATAACCATCGTTTACCTGCCGATCCTCAGCTTGACCGGAATAGAGGGCAAAATGTTCAAGCCGATGGCGCTGACTGTGGTGTTTGCGCTCGTCGGCTCGCTCATTCTGTCGTTGACCTACGTGCCTGCGGCAATGACATTCCTGTTGCGCGGACCTGTTTCAGAAAAAGAGAGCCCCATAATCCGCTTTGCGAAACGTTGGTATCGACCGGCGCTGATATACGTAATGGAGAATAGAAAACGATCGCTTGCGGTGGCGGGGGCGCTGGTGATCGCAAGTGGAATGCTCTTCCCATTCTTAGGCGCGGAGTTCATCCCTCGATTGGAGGAAGGATCTCTTGCTGTTCAGATACAGCGGTTGCCGAGCGTGTCGCTTACCGAGTCCATCGCAATCGCCACGCAGGTCGAGCGAGTGCTGCGCAGCTTTCCTGAAGTGACAAAGGTGGTCTCGAAGACCGGCCGCGCCGAAGTGGCAACCGACCCGGAGAGTATTGATAAGAGCGACGTCCTGGTCGAATTGAGAGCTCCAGGCGAATGGACGAGCGCCCGCACCCGAGAAGAGCTGGTCGAGAAAATGTCAAAGAAGCTCGAGGAGAACGTGCCGGCCGCTATCTTCAGCTTCTCACAGCCTATCGAGCTGCGCGTTTCAGAGCTTATCTCAGGCGTCCGTTCCGACGTGGCGATAAAGCTCTTCGGTGACGACCTGGACACGCTAAAGCAAAAGGCCGATCAGATCGTTCGCGTGGTGAGCAAGATTCCGGGGGCCGAGGATGTTAAGGCCGAACAGGTGTCGGGTCTGCCTCAGCTTCAGATTAAGCCTAACCGCGCGGCGATCGCCCGCTACGGCATCAACGTTGAGGATGTAAACAACCTGGTTGAATCCATCGTCGCGGGCAAGCCCGCCGGGCTGGTCTACGAGGGCGAGCAGCGATTCGACCTTGTAGTCCGCCTGACCGACGCAACGAGCAAGGATATAGACACGATTAAGGACTTGCTCGTGCCGGCCCCGAAGGGCGTCCGTGTCCCTCTATCGCAACTGGCCGATATATCCACAGTGGAAGGTCCGGCTCAAATATCGAGGGAAGACACCCGCCGGCGCATAGTGGTCGAGCTTAACGTGCGCGGGCGCGATATTGCGAGCTTTGTTAAAGAAGCGCAGGCCGCAATCGAAAAACAAGTTGAGATCCCCAGCGGGTACTACATACGTTGGGGTGGTCAGTTCGAGAGCTTGGAGCGCGCGTCGGCGCGTCTTTTGATCGTAGTACCGCTCGCGCTGTTTTTGATCTTCGTGCTGCTGTTCACGATGTTCAACTCGATCAAGCAGGCGTTGCTGATCTACACGAGCATCCCGCTTGCGATTATTGGCGGCGTCTTTTCGCTCTACCTGCGAGGGCTGCCATTCTCGATCTCGGCGGGCGTTGGCTTCATCGCACTATTCGGAGTCGCGGTTCTCGACGGGGTCGTAATGGTGAGCTACATCAACCAACTTCGGGATCAAGGGCGATCGCTAGGGCAAGCGGTAAAGGAGGGCGCCGACGCCCGCTTGCGTCCGATCCTGATGACGGCGCTGGTCGCGAGCCTCGGATTCGTCCCGATGGCTATTGCCACTTCGGCGGGCGCCGAGGTGCAACGCCCGCTGGCCACCGTCGTAATCGGCGGGCTCATTGTATCGACGGTGCTCAAGCTACTCCTCCTGCCGATGCTCTACGGCTGGTTCGAGCGAGAGCGAGTCGAGTATTGAAAACCGTGCTTCTGGGTGGACGAGCGCGCGGCTACGCCGTAGATCATTTGTCGCGCGGGATTGGAGAAGTTATGGCTAATTCCAACCACGAATCGAAGGCACCTTTGGCGGGTTGCTCTCCTGAATCGGCTCACACAAATCTTGCCTCGCAGCTAGAGTCTATCTACGGCCGCTATGGCCAGGGAATATACTCACTCTGCCTGCGACTTTTAGCCGATGAAAAGGCAGCCCAGTCTGCGACAGTTGATGTCTTTGTGAAGTTCAGCAAAGAAATGCCAAGTCACTCCGACGAATCACGCATACTCTTGCGCCTGTGCGAACTCGCGATCGATAAATCTCTTGCGAGGCTCAATCGTCGCGGTGGAATGATAGTGCGCCGGCTTTGCGGGAGCTTGCGCCTCAAACTGGGCCGACTGGGGCAGCCCTAGTTAAGAAGGAAGTAGGCGAATGAAAATCATCACTGCAATTGTACAGCCCTTCATGCTCAGCAAGGTCACCCATGCCCTTGAAGAGATAGAAGGCTTTCCCGGCATGACCATCACAGATGCGCGCGGATTCGGGCGTGAAAAGAGCGCTCACGACAAAGGCGCGCCGCATCGTGTGATTGAAGATTTCGTCGAGTACGTGAAGAAGACCCGCATTGAGATAGTCGCGCGCGATGAGATGGTCGAGCAAATTGTTGAGACCATCGCGCGTGCGGCTCACACCGGCAACCGCGGCGACGGTAAGGTCTTTGTCTGGCCAGTCGAGAGAGCGGTGCGCATCCAGACAGGCGAAACCGATGACGCAGCGATCTGACAAGACTGCGCTAACAGGAGTCTGCAAGGAGTTGATATGGGAACGATCGCGTCTGAAAGAGTAACTTTATTGATGAGCTTCCGAGCGCGGCTCTTGCTTCTGCTGACTTCCTTTCTGTTGCTCACCACTGTACTGGTAGTTCTTCTCGACAACTGGGCGCACAAGCGCGCTGATGTGGAACTCGACAAACAGAGCCAGCGCGTGAAGAGCGCCTTTAATACGAGCTTCGGCGATTTCGCTCAAGCGACAAGTCTTGCCGTTCAGAGCCTCCGATCTTCGAAGTACCTCTACCAGATGGTTACGCCCGAGGAAATGCCTGCTACCGTGAAGGACATTATTGTCGCGGCAGACAACGGCGAGGTGAAGGACGGTACGCTGCAGGAAATGATCGGTCAGCGCATCAACATACCAGAGGCGCCGCAAGAATCAGGGGAGGAACAGGCGCTCATTCCGGTCGAGGGCGAGGTCGAACTTCAGGGAACGTCAGTGAGGACTTACAACATCCCGGTCATGACGATGAAGGGTTTGCACTGGATCGTGGTCGTGATGCAACAAGAGGCTATCATAAACGAGATCGACACGGCGCAGGCTGTTCTGGCGCATCAGAATCGAATACTGTCGAACTACAGGCTGGGGGCAACAGCCGGACTCTTGTCGCTCGCGCTGGCCATTGCGGTCGTGATCGGATGGCGATTCACGCAACCAATCCAATTGTTGGCAAACGCGGCCCAGCGAGTCGCTTCGGGCGATTTGGATTTTCGCGTCAACGTTCACAGGCGCGACGAGGTAGGACAGCTCGCCGCGACTTTTAACAACATGATCGACGGCCTGAAATCCAAGCTTGAGCTTGAAAAGCGGTTGAACCAGTCGGAACGGGCCGCTGCCATTGGCCGCCTCACACAAGCAGTGGCTCACGAGATAAAGAACCCTCTTAACGTGATCAACCTGTCGGTGGACCACCTCGGTAAGAAGTTCATGGAAGGGGACCGCGCCAATCCAGATCAAACCACCAAGCTGATAACTTCGGTCAAAGACGAAATCACACGGATCGGTCAGATGGCGAGTGACCTGATGAACTATGGGCGCCCGGCGCCCCTATCCCTTGAAAGAACCGACATGCGCGAGCTCCTCCAGGAAACGATTACTTTGGTTAGCGCGCAGGCGGATGAGCAAGGCGTTGAAATCAATGTTGAAGATGATGGCATTCCTGCCAACGTGATGGGTGATGGCGAGCGGCTGAAATCGTGCCTCTCGAATATTGCCATCAATGCGCTTCAGGCGATGCCGGCGGGCGGCCGATTGGCGGCGCGAGTTCACAAGTCGGACGGCGTAGTTGAAGTAATGATCGCCGACACCGGAGCGGGAATCAGCCCCGAGTCAATCGACAAGATCTTCGAGCCCTACTTCTCGACGAAGAAGACCGGGGTTGGACTAGGCCTTGCCGTGACCAAGAAGATTATCGAGGAACATCACGGCTCGATTGAAGTCCGCAGCGAGATCAATCACGGAACAAGCTTCATCCTAAAGCTGCCCGCATCGTAAGCCAGTCTCTCAAAAAAGTGAGTGCACCTTTCACGGAATCGCTTATAATCCCGCCGCAGGGTTTGTCAGCAATCCAACAAAGGAGAGGCCTACGATGAAACCAACCAAAATGGCTGGTATTGCAATCCTCACGTTGCTGGGGTTCATTCTCACCACGACTCACCTCGTCTCTGCGCAGACGGCCAGCCCCCAAACTGCGCCGACTCCTGCGCCCAAAGTCACGGGTCTAGAGGGTAATCTCGAGGCGGATGACCTCATCCATGTTGACGTCGAAAACCTGGATGAGTGGGTGAAGGCAAACGACGCCAAGAAACTCGTTCCGTATCTGAACGGCCTGGCGATTCGCGGCAACTATCCGGCTGAGATTCATCCCTCCAAGAACCATTTGCAATTTCATCTGCAGATCACGCCTGAGAACAGAAGCGTGTGGATCGATCTGTTAGGTGCGCCGACGGGTATTCGCAAACCGGTATTCTTCAGTGTGGGGCCGGAAGACCAGGCTCCCTTCGAGACCGTGTACCATCCGAGCAACAGAGTTCCACTGACGGTAATCTCACCAGCTTACGGTGTCGTAGCGTTGATCGTGGTTCTGGTCACCTTGATCCTGCTTGTCTGGCTGGCGCGAAGCACCAACCTCATCCGGGAGCCGGGGCTCAGGCCAGCCGGCGGAAAGCTGAGGTCCTACAATCTGGGCCGCACCCAGATGGCATTCTGGTTCTTTCTGGTCTACTCGTCTTACGTGGTCATCTGGTTGATCACTGACGCGCTCGATACGATAACGCCGTCGTTGCTTGGACTGATGGGAATCAGCGCCGGCACGGCTTTGAGCGACGTGATGATCGATTCGGGCAAGGATGTCGCGAATGCCGGTAAACTCCAGGATCTCACTGCCGAGAAGCAGACGCTGGAGCAGACTATCCCGGACCTTCAATCGCAGGTAGCAGTCGTTAACGCCATTGCCTCAATGACGCCGAACGATCTTGGCAACCGTGATAGCCTGAACAAACAACTCCAGGATTCCCGCACGCGTTTAGCCCAGGTCAACCAACAGATGCAGGCACTCACTCGGCCGGCATCGGCCGGCATGTCCGCCGGGTTCCTTCGAGACATTCTCAGCGACTCGAGTGGGTATAGCTTTCATCGTTTTCAGATTTTCGCGTGGACGATTGTGCTGGGAGTTATCTTTGTCTCTTCAGTGTACAATCGGTTGAGCATGCCCGAGTTCAGCACAACTTTGCTGGGTTTGATGGGGATCAGCTCTGGAACCTATATCGGTTTCAAGTTTCCCGAACAAAGGTAGCGGGCGAGTAATCCTCAGTTCAAAGACCGGCCGGTGTCTGAATCAATATCGGTCACCGCCGAGAACGGACTGGACCGGGCCGGGCGCAAGGCGGGCAATCGAAATACGCTCTCTCTTCGAACGCCGAAACGCGTGGCGATTATTTGCGTTTGGCGCTATGATGTCAGCCAGCTAACCGTGTGAGTGCCCGGCATCGGTTCCAACAATTGAAACTTTAAGAGGCGGCAAGCGTTCTGTCCGACAACCCAAGGCAGACTCTTGAAGAAGGAAGGGGGATGAAGCATTGACCCACTGGTTCTTCAGAATGGGAAGACGGCGCGCGACAATCCTATGCTGTCTTCTGCTTCTCGTGCTACTAGTGCCCGCCTCATTTGTCATCAAGTCAAACTCGACAAACGGCAGCTCGGATTCCGCATCGGAGTTTGCCACTCAGGACGGAATCGCCGCCTCGGTGGCTAAGGTCCGCATTGGTGAAATCAAGAAGAGACTCCTGCTTGACGGAGAGCTTCGCGCGGTGTCTTCACGAACCATCTTCTCATCGACCTCCGAAGAAGCGAAGATCACCTATCTGCCTCCAGAAGGCAGCCTCGTTAAGGCCGGAGAACGGGTCGTCGAGCTGGATAATTCCTCGATTCTTAGCAAGATCACGGATATCGACGAGCGGATCATCACCGCCGAAAACGACGTCGATAAGACCAGGTCACAACACCAAGGAGCCCTTCGTGACATGGAGGTAGTGCTCAGCAATCTGTGGCTGGTTTACGAACAATCAAAGCTGGATGTGAACATCCCCGCAACCGTTGTCCCGCGCCGCAAGTACCAGGAGAATCAACTGGCGTTTGACAAGGGCAAGACTGAGTACGAGAACCAGCTCGCGAAAATCGAGCAGAAGAAAAAGGAGCAAGCCGCTGAGCTTCATGTGAAAGTCATCGAGAAAGACAAGCTCGGCGTCCGGCTCGACCAGATCAAAGCCAACCTTGCAAGCATGACGTTGACCGCGCCGGCCGATGGGATGGTGATCTACGGCGACCACTGGATGGAGCGCCGCAAGATTCAGGTCGGGGACATGGTGTGGGGAGGGTTCCCACTGGTCAGGCTGCCGGATCTGAAAGAGATGGAAGTGCTGGCCCAGGTCAACGAAGTCGATGGCCCGCGACTTTCAATAGGTCAAAAGGCGCAAGTCAGGCTCGACAGCTACCCCGACATCGAGATCACCGGATCGGTAAAAAACATCGCGCAGACCGCCATCAAGGCCAGTTGGATGGCCAAGGCCAAGGTCTTCCTTGTGGTCATCGCGCTCGACAAGACCGTGGTCGAGATAATGAAACCCGGGATGTCAGCCCAGGTCACCCTGGCGGTTAACGAACAGCCCGCGCTGCTCCTCGTTCCCAGATCAGCGGTTCAGTTTGAAGCCGGCTCGGCACAGGTGATGAGGATCGAGGGAGAAAAAAACAGGCGAGCCGTTGCCGTGACGGTGCTGTCGGCGGATCCCGTGCACTATGCCGTCGCGGACGATGGCGCGCTTAAAGAAGGCGATCGGATCTTGAGCAGATGGAACCGGGAGGAATAGAAGTTTGATGAGTGAGACTACGCCACTGACTAACGAACCTCGAAGACTCCGGTCCAAGCTCACCACGCGCGCGGCGAAGCGGACAGGCATTGCCTTGATCGTTCTCGCGTCTCTGATAGTGGGATTCTCGTTCGTAAGGTCAGGCGCTTTCTCGGCGGTGCTTCCGAAGAGCGGTACAGCGGCGGACGAAATCGTCATCGCGTCACGCTCGATGAGCTTCTGGGTTGATGCAACGGGGACCTTGCGGGCGTCCTCCGTGCGCAACTTCAGCGCCCCTCCGCCGTTTGGCGAATACTGGCAGTTTCAGATAGTGAGCCTGGCTCCTGAAGGCGGCAACGTGAAGATCGGCGACTCACTGATCAACTTCGATGCGCAGAAGGTGCGCGAGGATCTGCAGCGCTACCAGAGCGAACTCGACCAGGCTAACAAGGAGATGGAGAAGACCCGGGTTTCAATCGACCTCGAACGACAGGAGCTTACATCGAGGCTTGCCGCTGCCGAGAACAAGTTCGAGAAACTGAAGTTGAAGCAGGGGGCAGGCTCGGACATCGAAGCGTCGAATGTAATCGAAAAAGATAACCTGGCCGTCGAGCAGGCAAGGCGAGAGGTCGAAGCTCTGAAGGAGCGAATGGAGTGGCACAAGAAGGCTAGCGAGGCTTCCTATAACATCATAGTCAGCCGAAAAGCGCGGGCGGAAAACCGGGTGAATTCGATTCAGAAGGGGATGGAGGGCTTTCAGGCGAAGGCCGATCGCGACGGCGTTGTCGTCTATAAGGTCAAGTGGAACGGCGAGCGCTTCCGCGTCGGCGAAACCGTCTGGTCGGGCATGCCCGTCCTCGAGATCCCGGAGCTGAACACTATCCTCGCCGAAGCGCTTGTGCCCGAGGTCGATATAGGTAAGGTCAAGATCGGTCAGCAGGCCGAGGTGTCTATCGATGCCTTCCCGGGCCGGTCCTTCTCGGGTACGGTGAAGAGCATTGGCACTCTTGTGCGGCCAAAGGCATGGGACATTCCCAATAAGGTGCTCGACGTGCAGATAGCGCTCGACCAATTGGACATCTCGGTAATGCGGCCAGCGATGAGCATCAGGCTGAAGATAGAGACCAACTCGATTGCCGACTCCGTGGCCGTTCCGCTAAAGGCGGTGCTCACGACCGCGGATGGGGCGGTGGTCAAAGTAAAGTCGGATACCGGATGGCGGTTGCAGAAGGTCAAGCTTGGGGACTCGAATGGCAGCGATATCGTCGTGTCCGAAGGGCTCAACGCCGGGGACCGCGTGGCTGCCGATTTCTTGAAGGCACGCTGAAAGAAAAGAGTTCGTAGTTCGGCCTTCAGGCGGAAGTTGGTAGCGATTGGCACGAAAGGCTAACATACCAACTTCCGCCTGAAGGCCGAACTACGAACTCCTTCCGGGGAGTTATCCATGAAACGTTCACGCAAGCTCATTCGCCGAATCATCTTGGCCGCCGCCGTGGTACTCCTTACTTGCGGAGCGCTTTTTGGAGGCTACCGCGCTTTGACGCGTACGGCTCCGGATCTGAAACCGCTAAGCGTCGTCCTTAAGCCCGAGGACTTCACGCTGAAGATCTCCGCCAATGGCGAGCTGCAATCCGCCGAGTCGATCGCGGTCGCGGTGCCGCCCGTGCCCGTCCAGCGGCTGCGCATCGGTTGGGCAGTGCCCGACGGGACCCACGTCAAGAAAGGTGATGTCCTCATTGAATTCGATCCTGACGAGTTGAACCTCGAAGTGATGGCGCACCGGTCGGACCTGCAGATGGCGCTGGAAAAGCTAACCCGGGGCGGGTTGGCCAATGCGGGTGAAAAGACCGACATCGTCAAAGACAAGAGGATCGCCGAACTTGAGCTCGAGAAAATCATCGAGTTCCTACCCCAGGACGAGCAGATCTACAAGCGCCGCGAAATCATCGAGGGTCAACTAGACAAGGAATACACCGAGAAGAAGATCGTGTTCGCGGATGTGCGGCTCGGGCTCAAAGGAAAAGTCTATTCGCTCGACGAGGCAATTCTCATGCTCGAACGCGGGCGTGTAACCGCCAACATAGACCGGTACGAGAAGGCGCTGACCTCGCTTAAGCTGGTCTCGCCAGCAACTGGCATCGTGGTCTACAACGACCCTGGGTACTTCTTCGGCGGGTACTCGCTGATGCCGGGCAGGGTCGTCTACGGCGGGATGACGCTCTTCAACCTGGTCAACCCCGATAAGATGGAAGCCAAATGCTTCGTGCTTGAAAAGGACGCAGGCGAGCTGAAGGCCGACCAGAAAGTTACACTCACGCTCGACCCTTATCCCGATGTTGAGTTCACCGGCAAGGTTAAGAGCATCGACAAACTCGCGCGGCCGATCGACCGCGAATCTCCGGTGAAGTATTTCCAGACCACTATCGGGATCGACAAGACCGACGCCGGCCTGATGAAACCAGGCATCAAGCTGAAAGCGCAGATACTGGCGGGCGACTTGAAGTCGGTGCTAGTCATACCTCGCAGTGCGGCCGTCAAAAAAGACTCGGGCTTTGTTGCTTTCGTTCAGAAGGGACTCACTCAGTTCGAGGCTGTGCCTGTGACTTTAGGCCAGGGCGACGCGGCGCAGGTGGTTGTCACCAGCGGACTTGAGGCAGGACAGTTGCTTGCGCTCAATCCGCCCGACTTGAAACAGGACTTTTCTCACAAAGCAAAGAAGGCAGACAGCGAGAAATCGAAGTAGCATAGACCCAAGTAGCATAGACTTTAGTCTGTGTCGCGTGACTTCGCTGAACTAGCAATCACCGGACACAGACTAAAGTCTATGCTACTTCCCGGACGGCCATGAATTACGCAACCGAACTCCAACTCGCAGTAGCAAACCTCCGCGCACACAAGCTTCGCTCGTTTCTGACGATGCTCGGAATGATCTTCGGAGTCGGCGCGGTGATAGCGATGCTCTCGATCGGCGCCGGAGCCGAAAGGGAGAGCTTGCGTCTCATCGACACAATGGGCCTGCGCAACATCATCGCCAAGGACCGGGAGTACAAAGACGAAGATCTGAAAAAAGTCCGTGAGAGCTCGTTGGGCCTATCGACTCGTGACATCCAGGCAATCTCGGCAGTCACCCCGGACATCGAAAGCTACGCCGCAAAAAAACGCGTGAAGACGTTTCAGATTTTCTCCTTCAAAGGCAAGAGTGACGATTCGTTCGTCATCGGCGTAACGCCTTCCTACTTCCGGCTCGCAAAGCACAAGCTGGCCGAAGGAAGCTTCTTTGCCGAGCCCGACGAGAAGGACTTTGAGCAGTTCTGCGTGATAGGTTCGCGCGTCAAGCAGAAGCTCTTCGGCTATCTCTCGCCGATCGGCCAGCCCATCAAGATCGATAAGATGTGGTTCACAGTGATCGGAGTGTTCGAGGACAGCAACCTCGGCAAGGACGAGTTCGAGGGCGTCAAGATACAGGACTTCAGCAACGATATCTACATACCGCTGGCTACGGCGCTCAAGAAGTTCGAGCTTAAGCGAATGGAATCCGAGCTCGACGAAATTGTCGTCAGCATGAAAAGCCCGGAGGCGTTGAAGCCTAGCGCAGTGCTGATCAACGAAGTGTTGACGAATATGCACGGCAAGGCTGAAGACTTCTCGATCGTGGTGCCGCGCGAGTTGTTCGAGCAGAACCAGCAGACGCGGCGCATCTTCGACATTGTAATGAGCTGCATAGCCGGCATCTCGCTGCTGGTGGGCGGGATCGGGATAATGAACATAATGCTCGCGAGCATACTCGAGCGCACTCGCGAGATTGGGGTCAGACGCGCAGTAGGGGCCCGCAGGCGCGACATCTGGAAACAGTTTCTTGTTGAAGCGCTGGCGTTGAGCTTGCTGGGCGGGGTCACCGGAATAGTCTTTGGCTTCGGAGTGTCGCGAATCGTCGCGTTATACGCAGAGTGGAGCACGGTTGTGACCGGCACGTCGATCGCGCTGTCATTCGGAGTGTCGGCGGCGGTCGGTTTGATCTTCGGCATATACCCGGCGGTCCGGGCGTCGGGCCTCGATCCGGTCGAAGCGCTTCGATATGAATAGTGCTGGGAGCGCAGGCATCCTGCCTGCAGGTTTCGGAACTCGCCTCTTTCTCAACAAAAAGAAGCTTCCGCCGCGGCATTGCAGCAAGGATGCCGGGGCTTCCAGAGCGCGAGTGCGACGGGCGGTTTGAAAGTCTCGCAAAGAAACTTGTTGACACAAAAACGCGAGTCGTTTATCTTCAGTCATCCGCTAATTGAGTTCGTCGGTAGATGAATTGAAACCAACGTCGAGCCTGGCGCGTAGAATGCTACGTCAAAGCGGAGGAAGTTTTATGAAGAGCGAATACAACAAACTAACGGTTGATGTCATCGGCAGCGCGCTTTGGAGCGCCCACCTCGAGCAGGTGTGCCCGTTTGGCATCACGCCGTTCTCCGTTATGGACCAGACTGCTCGTACAGGACCTTAGCAATTCATAAGCATCAAGCCCGACAGCCGCCAGCGTCAGTTTGATGCTGGCGGTTTTCGATTTTTAGAGCTGTTTTTCAAACCAGGTCGGAACATTCGCACGAACATGGCGGTCGCAAACAGTGCCTGCGGCCGCCGCAACAGCTTCGCCGCTGAAGGTTCAGAGTTCAACCTTTAGGTTGCTCCCGTCGAAGTCGGGCAAGCTAAGGCTTGAACTCTAAACTGAAGCTGGGAGAAGACCATGAATTCGGCTAGTTACAGCGAGTTGCTGAAGGGCAACAAGAGCTTTCGAAGACTTTGGGCCGGGCAAGTGATTAGCGAGCTGGGCACCTGGTTTTCGTTCATCGCGGAGCTCGGATTGGTGCGAATGCTGTCTGGCTCGGCGCTCATGACAACGGCGCTGCTCGTAGCCAGGCTGCTGCCGTTCTTGCTGGTGGCGCCGATAGCGGGAGTGCTCGCGGATCGCCGGTCGCGCAAGCAGATAATGATCGTTGCCGACTTGATGCGCGCGATGATCGCCGTGGCGTATGTGATTGCCGGGTTGATCGGATCGGCGTGGTTGGTCGTCGCGTGCAGCGCGCTGATGGCGTCACTCACGATGTTCTTCGAAGCCGCAAAGAACGCGACGATACCGAACCTGGTGACGCCGCGCGAGCTTCTGACAGCGAACGTGTTGATGTTCTCGACTCGGTTTCTGCAGTACACCTTAGGCTCGGCGATTGGAGGGCTGACTGCGGCGCAGTTCGGCTACGACACCGCGTTCATTGTGAACGCGTTGTCGTTCGTGGCGTCGGCCTTGTTCATCCTGCCGATACCCGCGAGGGCAACGCGGCAAGCGCAAGACGTGACGCAGGAGAGCGCACAGCTTGCCGACCCGATGTCCGCGGAAGCCGCCGCGATCACGCCGATTGCCGGGAGCGAGCAGCCGATCGAGCCTGCGAGAGCCGGGTTCTTCGCGGATATCCGCGAAGGGCTGCGCTACATCTGGAGAACACCGTTCGTGCGGGCGGTGATCCTGGTGAACATCGGCTGGGGGACCGGCGGCGGAATGACGACGATTCTGTTTGATCGAATCGGCGGGCACGTGTTCGCACAAGGCTCGAGCGATCGCGGAGATTGGTTCGTAGCTGCGCTGTTCACTGCCGGCGGCGCGGGTGTGTTTGTGGGAATGATGCTGACGCGACGGGTCGGGTTATGGATCTCCGACGAGCGGCGCGCCGGTCTTTTCATAGGGTGGTCGCTGTTAGCTCACGGGCTGCTCTTTTCGATTGCCGGGCTGATGCCCACGCTCGCATCGATGGCGGTGTGGGTCGGGCTCAGCCGGTTGGTGCTTGGAGCCGAGTTCGGCTTTCAAGAAACGTTGATGATGAGAATCCTGCCCGATGATTATCGCGGCAGAGTGTTCACGACAGACCGGTCGCTGGAGCTTGCGACGATGGCGATTTCAACGATCGTCACGGGCTGGCTGTTGACGTGGTTCAGCCCGCGCTCGTTGATGATCGCGTCTGGACTGCTTTCGGCGAGTCCGGGTCTGTTATGGCTGCTGGCTTTGTGGTTCGCGCGGTTCAGGGTGCCGGCGCGCGCTGTACGCGAGAGCTACGGAGACTAGCAAAGATGATGGAAATACTGGGACGCGGGGACGTGGCGATGAATCTCGTAGGGTTGATTCTGATAGCAGCGCTGAGCGGTGGCATAGTCGCCGTGTCGCTGCGCCTCCGCGCGTCCACGTCTTCGGCTGGTCCGTGGCTCGGGGGCGATCGCTTGCCCGATGAGGATTGGCAGCAGCCAACGCAATCGGCGCGTGGCCTTAGCAGTGGCTGGCTTAAAGATCCATTCGGTCTTAAGGGCGAATCGCAACTCTACCGTGCGGTAAAGGAACAGGTCGGGAGCTGATCGCGGAGCAGTCAGGTGCCGGATGGCGTCCGGTCTAACAAAGAAGAGGCCACCGAGTTCAATACTCGGCGGCCTCTTTGATTCCTCTCGTGAGGAGCGTACTCTAGTCGCCAAATCCCGCGGGCGTAGCCTGCGGCTGCGGCTTGGAACTCTTCAACTGAATCTGAACGATCTGAGCCTCCGGGGACGCCTCCTCCTTGAGCACGTGCTGCCTGTAGAGCTTGGCCATTCGATCATTCTCCTGTTGTTCCCGGATGCGATCGCGCTGTTTTCGAAGCTTCTCTTCTCGCGAGGTCTTCGCGATGCCGAGATCGTCAAGGTCATGTTGAATGTCTTTTGTCACAAGCGCCTCGTTGAGCACCAGGTTGTGTTCAGCATTGTCCAACACGACTGACCTGCCACCGGCAAATATCTCGTGCCGCCCATGTTCTTCGTACCACTTGGTGAGCGTCGCGGTCATGTGCATCTTCTCTATGATCTGACGCCAGCCGACACCGGTGTTGTAAGCACAGAAAGAAATCTCACCTTCCTGCGTCGCGTACGGGATGATGCACTGCTCGGTGCGCCGGAAGTCATAGTTGAACAGATCCTGGAACCACATTCCGGCTATGAACAGGAAGTTCCATCGGTCGGCCCGGCGTCTCTCGATGTCTTCGGCGGTGCGATCACCGGATACCTTGCCGTAATCCTTGCCGGTCGCACCAAAGGTCTTGTCGAATTTCTTCAACAAATGGACGAGCCGGAAGTGTGTCGGCGCTTTGAATGGATCGTAATTCTTCATCAGCGCCAGGGCCATTCCGACGACCGATAAGACCTTGCCCCGCGCCGCGTCATTGACCTTCATTACGTCCTTGGCGAGCTGCTCGGCGTGCAGGAATGCGGTGACCGGCACCGTTTCCTTGGTCTCTTTATCGATCATCACTGCCATGCCGATTCCGCAGTTTGGATGGCAGCCGCAGTTGAGCTGGCCCCAATCGTTCTGCGGTCCGTGAACCAGATCAGCCCAATCGGTAAACGTCGCCATGAATGAAATCGGAAACCAGTCCCGAATCGGCTCGCCCAGTCCAGTCTGGTTTTTCACGTCGTGGGCCATGTGCGAGAGAGTGTACCTTTGCGCATGCCGGCGCTCGTCGGTTATCTCTTCGTCGCGTCCGGTAAACGAGACCGGTTGAAACGAGAGGAAGTTTATCTTTTTCGGATTGTCGAGCGCGAACTGGATGATGCGCCCAACCTGCTCGTTGTTGATGCCGTTGATGATCGTGGTCACCGGCACGATATCCACGCCTGCGCTGTGAAGGTTCTCGATGGCGCGCAGCTTTACGTCAAAAAGATTACCGACCTTGCGGTGTTCATTGGCCGCGTTGCCGATTCCGTCGAACTGCAAATAAGCGAAGCGCAATCCGGCGTCCGCTGCTTGTTTGCAGAACTCGGGGCTCTTGGCGAACTCGATTCCGTTAGTCGCAGCTTGCACGCTGTTGTAGCCGACTTCGCGCGCGTATCGCACGGCATCAAGGAAGAACGGCGACATCGTCGGCTCGCCGCCTGAGAACTGCACCGACATCTGTCGGCGAGGTTTTATGGAGATCGCGTTGTCGAGCAGCGTCTTGATGTCCTCCCACGTGAGTTCGTGAACGAACCCGACCTGGTTGGCGTCCATGAAGCACGGGTCGCACATCATATTGCACCGGTTCGTTAGATCGATTGTGAGGACCGATCCGCGCCCGTGCTTGATCGTACTCGTGCCGTGCTTGTGAAGCTTTTCGTCGTTGTGCGCGCGAATGTCGCGGCCAGGGAAGACTTCTTCGAGGTGCTTGAAGAAGGCCGGGTCATTCGACATTACATCTTCGAAGTGACCGTGCTTCTCGCAGTCCTTGACCATCAGGATTTTGCCGTCGCGCTCGATTATCTGAGCCTTGATTTCGCCGATTCTGTCGTTGAGCAGTATTTCGTGAGGCAGCTTGCCGTCTACGATCTGTTGGCGAATTTCAGGAATGCACTTCGGGCACAATGAATCGGTGGTCCGCGGCCATCCAAGCGGCGGCTTCGTCTTCTGATAAGACTTCAACAGCGGTTTCTCAGACCACCTGGGGGTGAAAGAAGGGTTGGGCTTGACGCGATTGAGTCGCTCAAAGACTGCCCATCCGCCGCGCGCGACGTAAGTCAATCCCTTCTCCGCGTACTTCACAGGCTTATGCATATCTTTTCTCCTCGTGTGCGAAGCTCCAGAGAATCCCACCAACTCCGCAGACATTTGTTGTTCAATTGCGCCGTAACCTCCAGGCGCTTGTTATCATTCCTTTGAACCTGCCCGGAGATGGTCCGGGCGCACATCAAAGAACCAACTTCAGAACTAAGCTTTTTCCGTTTGCTCGATTTGATACACCGTCTTTATCGCTTGTACCGACTCGCGGCGCACCGCACCCTTCACGCCGAGCGTTTGCGGGTCGCGCCAATTGTCAAAAGTCGCAACCTGATGCACACAGGCAATTGTGCAATAAGGTGCGCACGCTTTCTTTGTCAGATACTCCCTTCGAATGTCCTCTTTGGTGTAGCTGCTGAGAGGGACTCCTGGGTAGCCGCGCTGTTGCGAGCAGTAGTGTACAAGCCCGTCTTCGCAGATGTAAAGGTAGCGGGCGCCTGCCCGGCAACGCCACTGGTTGGGTTTGCCATCGACTAGGTTCTTCTGAAAGCCGTTCCATCTGACGTGACCCTTCTTGCCCAGGTCTTTCATATCAAAATAGACGTCGCGCTCGACGCCCTTTAGCGGCTTGAGTGTTCCGAGTCCGTCGTGAATGATGCCCAGCGAACTCGAGAATCCCAGCTCGACCGCGCGCGCGCCAATGGTCCGCGCATCCTCAGGAGTCTTTATGCCGCCGCCGATGACCGAGTTGATGTTCACCCTGAACTCCGCGAGCTCCGATAGCCACATCAGTTTCTTGTCCAGTACTCTAAGACTCTTCCTGGAAACATCGTCGGGCTGAACGTTGTCTATGCTTATCTGCATGTATTCGAGGCCTGCCGCATTGAGCGTCTTGATCCTCTCTTTCGTCAGAAGATATCCATTCGTGATCAGGCAGCCCAACATTCCGCGACGCCGTATCCTGCCGACGATCCTCTCGATCTCTGGATGCATCAAGGGCTCACCGCCGCTGATGATGATCGCAGTGGTTCCCAGGTCAGCCAGCTTGTCCAAACGCTCGAACATCACCTCGGTTGGCACCGGTTTTGAAACGTCGTCGTATTCGTTGCAGTAAGAGCAAGACAGATTGCACCGTCGCATTGGAATAACGTGTGCGAGGATAGGATGGTCTGTCGACGCCAAGCCCTTGGCCATGAACCTGTAGGCGCGAAAATACATTTTTATTCGGCTTGAGAGCTTCATATAAAACTGTGAGTGAAAAAAGGTAAAGCAGCCTTCAACTGGTCGGCCAACTGAAACAGCCATACGAAGGCGTACCAGAGATCTGAGCAATTGATATACCTTCTGGTTCCTTCTGGCGGTTGCAGCGCTAAGCTTCATTCAGTCTATAAAATAGAGAACCAGACTATCATCAAAACAAAAGGCCGACTGTCAGCAAATCAAGTTTTGACTCATTACCCGAAATGGCTATGAGATTGTCTGCGGCCTAATGACTCAGGTCGTGCCGGCAGGGCGTGTCACCCGTCATTTTGACCCGACTTACCTTTTGGGACCTACCTGAACCGAAAGCAGATCCATTACCTTGACGCGGAATCAGGAGACGTGAACTCTCAAGTTGCTGGGCCTGGCGGCGCGTCCCCGTTAACCACGCAGGGTCCTAATCATCGGCAACGCTTTCAACAAATGTGCGCTTGTAGTCCTGATAGAACTGCAACTGATAAAGCCGCCAGTAGAGCCCGCGCTGCGAAAGCAAGTCCTGATGCGTACCCGTCTCGCGGATCTCGCCTTTGTGCATCACGATGATCTTGTCCACCGACTGAATCGTCGACAGGCGGTGCGCAACCACAAGCGACGTCCGGCCTTCCATCAATCGCTCGACCGCGTCGCGAACAAGAAGTTCTGTCTCGGTGTCAATCGAACTTGTCGCTTCATCGAGGATCAGCACGCGAGGATCGAATGCGAGCGCGCGCGCGAAGCTGATGAGCTGCTTCTGACCGACTGAGAGCCCCGCTCCGCGCTCGCGCAATTCAGCGCCGTATCCTTCCGGCAGTCTTTGGATGAAACTGTCCGCGTGAACCTGTCGAGCAGCGCCGCGCAGCCCGTCGTCGCTGATTGCGCGGTTGCCCAAACGAATGTTCGTAGCGATGTCGCCCGAAAAAAGAAACACGTCCTGGAGAACAATGCTGAAGTTCGAGCGCAACTCTTCAAGGTCCAACTCGCGGACATCCACGCCGTCCAACAGAATCTGGCCGCGTTGAATGTCATAGAACCTCAGCAGGAGGTTCGTGATCGTAGTCTTGCCGGCTCCCGTGTGGCCTACGAACGCGACCCGCTCACCGGGTTCGACCTTGAACGAAACGTCTTTCAGGATCCAATCTTCGTCCTTGTAGGCGAACCAAACGTTGCGGAATTCTATCTGACCTCGGGCGCGTCCGATTTGAACAGGCTTTTCGGGTGAGGTGATCGTCACCGGCTCGTCGAGCAGCTTGAAGAGGCGTTCCGATGAAGCCATCGCAGACTGGAGGATGTTGTACTTTTCGCTGATGTCCGATATCGGTTCGTAGAACGACCGCGCGAGTTGAATGAACGCTACAAGCGTGCCGATCGTGGCGATCTGACGAATCACTTGACCGCCGCCAAACCAGATGATCAGTCCTATCCCCAGCGCGCCGATGATCTCAACCGCCGGATAGAAGACAGCGTAGTAGAAGATAGTATCGATGTTCGCTTTGCGATGCGCTTGATTGATGCCGTCGAATTTGCGCATCTCTTTCTGTTCGCGGTTGAACAACTGGACTACCGGCATCCCGGTGATGTGTTCTTGCAGAAACGCGTTGATGCGAGCGATGCGCACGCGGACCTCACGGAACGATGAGCGCGCGCCAAGGCGAAACCAGGTCGTCAGCACAGCTAACAATGGAAGAATCGCGAACGAGACCAAAGCCAATTGCCAGTTGACCTCGAACATCCAGACGACGATATAGAAGATCATTGCCACATCGCCGAAGATTGCTATGACTCCGGCAGTGAACATCTCATTGAGCGCGTCGACGTCCGAAGTGAGCCGGGTCATCAGCCGGCCGACAGGATTGCGATCGTAAAAGGCGACCGACAGCTTCTGCAGATGCGCGAAGATCTGCTTTCGCAGATCGTACATAATGTACTGCCCCATTGCCTGCATCACGATGGCCTGGGTGTACTGAACCGCGAACGCCGCCACATTGGCGAGCAAAAAGATAATCGCAATGAAGACGATTCCCTGATACGCGCTCGCGCCAAAACCCATTCGATCGGCGAGATGCTTCAGAAAGAGCGCGAACCCCGAAGGCGGCTTGGATGGATCGGGCGCCAGGAACAGATCGATCGCCGCCTTGGTCAGCGGCGGACCCGCAAGCACCAGCGGCGCGCTCAGGATGGTGAGCACAAGCGACGTCAGCGCGTGCCACTTGTACGGCCACAGATACGTGAGCAGCCGCCGCATCAACCGTGCGTCGTAGGCTTTGCCTAAAACTTCCTCTTCGTGATGCGATTCCGCCATATCTCAGCCAACTCTGTTTGCCGATGCAGCAAGATGCGATCCGGCAGCAAAGAAGTCCACCTCCGACTGTCGCTCGGCTTAACTTGCCGCCAGCTCCTCTTCTAACAACTGCTTCTCGTACAACTCCGCGTACAGGCCTCCGCGCGCAATCAGCGTGTCGTGAGAGCCGCGTTCAGCTATGCGCCCGTCTTCGAGCACCGCGATGAAGTCCGCGTCCTTTACTGTCGAGACCCGGTGCGACACGATCAGGCTTGTGCGGCCGCGCATGATCCGGCGAAGGTGTCCGAGTATCTTCTCCTCCGTGTAAGTGTCCACCGATGACAGCGCGTCATCCAGGATCAAAATCCGCGGTCGGCGAATCAGCGCGCGAGCGATCGCCGTGCGCTGCTTCTGTCCGCCTGAGAGAGTTATCCCGCGCTCGCCCACGAGCGTCTCGAATCCCTCAGGGAACTCGAGTATGTCTTCGGAAATTCCGGCTTCGGTTGCCGCGCGCTCGATCTCTTCCGGAGTTGCGTTGTGCACTCCGAACGCTATGTTTTCGGCTATGGTCTCGCTGAACAGAAAGGTCTCCTGTGGCACGTAGCCGATTGAAGACCGCAGCACGCTCAGCGGTATCTCACGGATCGGGCGGCCGTCGATCAAGACCTGACCCGGTTCGGCGTCCAAAAGCCGTGTGACCAGATTCATCATGGTCGACTTGCCGGAGCCGACCGCGCCGACGAACGCGACCGTCTGACCCGGCGTAATACGAAGGTTGATGTCTTTCAATGCTGGCTCCCGAGCTTCGCCGTAACTGAACGTCAATTCGCGAAACTCGATCTCACCCTCGATTGCGCCGACGCCGAGTGAGTCGCCTGCGTCGCGGATCGCGGGCTCAATCGACATTATCTGGTTCATGCGTCCCATCGAAGCCATGCCGCGCTGAAAGATATTGATGACCCACCCGAGCGCGATCATCGGCCAGACCAGATAACCGAGATACAAGGTGAACTCAACGAACTGGCCGATCGATATCGTTCCGCGTATTACCAGGCCGCCGCCGAACCACAGCACCGCAATGAAACCGAGGCCTATGAACGACTGGAGTATCGGGTGAAAGACTCCCGATAGCCGGATGAGCTTCAGGTTGCGGTTTACGAACTCACGGTTCACCTGTTTGAAGCTCTCAATCTCAGCCTGCTCCTGGGTGTAAGCTCGAATCACACGCACCCCTGCGAGCGACTCCTGCGCGCGGTTCGACACTGTGCCGAAATACTCCTGCACCTTTTCGAACCGATCATGAATGCGCTTTGAGAAGAAATTGGTCGCCACGACGACCAGAGGCATGGATAGAAAGGCGAGCAGCGTGAGCCGCCAACTGATCGAAACAATCTTCGGTACGATAACCGCCATCGCGAACACAGTGTTCATCGAGTACATCAACGCGGGACCGACGATCATCCGCACCGCTGAAAGGTCATTGGTCGCCCGCGCCATCAAATCACCCGTTCGATGCGTTTGATAAAACTCGAACGGCAGCTTCTGAAGATGCGCGTAGAAATCGTTACGCAGATCATATTCGACGTCGCGGGACATGTTGATCAGCAAGCGGCGCTGCGTGAATAGAAAAACGCCTTGCGCGAGCGTAGTCAGAACGATCAACCCCCCGTACTTGAGTAGACTCGCTCGCGCGGCTGCCGTGTTCAGAGCGTCCATCTCGCGGTTCAACGAATCCATCGCCTTGCCGACAAAATCAGGCGGCATCAGCTTGAATATGTTTGTCATGAACACGCACGATATGCCCAACACTACAGTGCGCTTGTACGGCATGAAATAGCTGATGAGTTTGCGAAGCGGAGTCATAGACAATCTTACGCAATTAACCGGTTAGCTGATCAAAAAAACATTGGCCGGCCGCCGCGCACCGCTGCAGCGGCTCCGGTCAATGAAGAAAGGACGCGGCATAGACTTCAGTCTGTGTTTTCGAAGACGCGACTAAGGACACAGACTAAAGTCTTTGCTACGTCCTTTCGTTCAGCCGCATATAAGTGAGCAGGCCTTTTGCGGCGAGTTGCCCCGTCGAATCAAAGAGGTCGCATTCAGCCACAACGATCCGGCGACCATCACGAATCAGCTTCGCGTCGGCGATCACACGGCCTTCGCGTATGGCGCTCAGGTAATTAACCTTCATCTCTATTGTCGTGAAACGGGCATCAGGCTCGGAAGCGCCGACTATTGCAAAGGCAACAGCAGTGTCGATCAGCGTTGCGATCGCGCCGCCGTGCATGATGCCCGCGAGCTGAAGGTGCCGACGGCTGACCTCGAGACTCAACCGCGCTCGTCCTTCTTCAATGGAATCGAGTTCGATTCCGAGAGACCGCGGGAAGTGATTGGACTCGAACTTTTCGCGTATCAGCCGTAGTCTTTCAGGAGTAATTTCCATTCGCCTATCTTTCTCTGGTTCGGATCTTCTTGTCCGTCCTGCCGGTCTTTTTAGCCGCAGCCGCTCTACCTGCCGTCTTTGAGCGCTCGATCTTGCTTCCTCGCAAAGCCTTGAGTTTGGCTCGGGCCGCCCTTTGCCTCGGTGACCACTGGTAAACGCTCAGATCGCAGTGGCCGCGCGCATCGAACACGACGCCCTCCGCTTCGAGCATCAAACGTTGACGCTCGGGTTCGGCAAGAATCACGCGGCCAGTCGATACTCCGCCTTGTGAATTGATGACACGGTGCCACGGGATGTTCCGCTCATCTTGCGGCGTCGCGTGCATAGCCCAGCCGACGAGCCTCGGACTGTAGCGCTCCTCAAGCAAGCGCGCTATCTGGCCGTAGGTCATCACGCGCCCGCGAGGTATGCGCAGCACCAGCCGGTAGATCCTTTCAAATACCTTGTCGAATCGCGTGACGGGGCGAGGGGGAGATGGGGCGGGTGGGCGAGATTCGCCCCCTTGCCCGCTCTCCCTGTCTCCCCCTCGCTTTCTCGTCGTCGTTTTACTCATGCAGATTCGGCGGCTCGATTCCGGCGAGCCGGTAATAGGTGTACAACTGACCTCGGTGATGAATCTCATGCTCGGTCACGAACCACAACAGCACGCCGCGGCGCAGCCGCCTTCCATGAAACTCGACTTCTTCCTTCCATTGCTCTGGGGTCAGCTTTGACACTTCGCTTACGAGTTCTTCGTGCTGGCTATCAAACGCCGAGGCGATTTCTTCGGCGGAGCGCGAGAAGTCAAAAGGGACCTTTTGGGCGGAGCCGGCCAGCGCGGAACGCACTAGCACGACTTCGGCCTGAGGTATGTGGCCGATCAACTCACGCATCGTGAACATGTCTTCCTTGGGCCGCCAGTCAAGCTTGTCGTCTGGCGCGGCCCTCAGCACCCGTGAGGTGTCCTTATGTATGCGGTTCCAGTTACTGACAAAGCGCTCCGTATCAGGATTGTTCATTGCTCGCTCCTCTCGAGGTTCTTGGCGCAAGGCTAAGCCGCCATTATCCGGTTAAGCCCCTTGAGCCGCAACTGGAACCCGGCGTAGCCTGGACTTCAAGTCTGGGCCGAACCAACACGGATTGAAGTCTATGCTACGCGCATTGTCACTGCCCGCGTGCCAAATCGCGAGACCTGTTGCAACGAGCGGCGATCGTTTTCAAAGGAGTGACCCGCATCGCTCCGGCTTTGGGGCATCACTCCCGGTGATAGATGACACAATTTGTGAATTCGGCCTGCCGGAATTTGTCAGTCGCCAGGGGAGCGATAGGGCCATTAGTAAAAGTTCTTTCTCAAGGCTCGGGCGCTAATCGAAAAGTGGAAAGGCAGGTTTGCGTCTGGAGGCGCTATGCCGCAAGCTGCTGGCATAACCATTGCAGAAGCTGCACCCGGTTCTAGCAGTTCGACAGTTAGAAATAGAAACCTCTTCTGCTCAGAGCAACTGCGGGATGCGGAACTAATGCGGAGAATGGAAGGGAGGATGGGGGCCCTGCCTTCCATTCAAAGCAAAGTCACAAGAGCGAGCAGGCCGATGTGACCAGCATCAAAGCTGTAAAGCAACACTGAGAGAAGCGACAGACAGTACACGGTTCGAAATGTAGGGGCACACGGGGGCGTGACCCTGCATCAGAACTTATCAGGCCGCCGATGACGAAAGTTGTCGGCGGCTTGTATTTTTTCGCCCGAAGTTCCGAGCTCAATCACTTTTCTTCCTTCTCATTCTTTACGTCTATTAACTCGATCTTTCTTCGGAGCGCCTCGACGCGGGCCCGCAGCCGCGTCGCCTGCTCGTTCAGTTCAGCGATGCGCTGCTGATTGGCGACCTGCTGACTTCGCACGTCATCAAGCGCGCGCTGAAGATCGCTGCGTATCGCGGCCTCCGCCTCGTCGCGTCGCAGACCGCCGCGCAATACGAGCTCACCCTGAATGTTTCTCATTCGCCTTTGAATATCCTGCTCGCGGGCGTCGAGCTGAGCTTTGTTGTTGGTGGCGTCCTGGATTTTATCTTCAACCTTCGCCAGTCGATCTTCGTTGAGCAGCAGTTCCATCATCCCCGAGTTGCGTTCCGTCTCGCGCCTCAGTTTTCGCATCTCATCGGTGAGCAATCCGATCTGAGTCGATAGGTTGGTTATTGCGCGGCGCATTGATTCGTCCGGCTCTTGAATCGGGGTCGTCAATTCCGTTCTCTCTGCTGGTTCAGTGGCGGGCTTTTGTGATGGCTTCGTTTGACGGGGCCCCGCGGGCGGCTGTTGTTTAGTTGGCTCTCCGGTAACGCTGGACGCGGAGAATGCGATCGCCGCCGTGACTGCTATCATTAGGCTTCGTAGGGTTCGCCTCATACTGTTCGCTGCTCCTTTGTGTCAGCTTGCATTGTCGTTTAATCAAATCTGTCGAACTAAAGGTTAGTTCCAAATTCTCGCCGGGGCAAACGGGAAGTCTCGTTTGATGGGCACTGAGTTAGATAAGAAGGGAGATGGTGACTCGTACGGGATTTGAACCCGTGTTACCGCCGTGAAAGGGCGGTGTCCTAGGCCCCTAGACGAACGAGTCGAGACTCACGGAGCACGCATTACACTCAAAAGATCAACCGGCGAAAGACAGTTGATATTAGAGGACGCGCCACGGGTTAGGCAAGCGGGTGGCTGACTCGCGTTCAACCACCTCGCACGCGCGTCTCGAACCTTTGACACGTCCGAGACTCTCCGCAAGCTGGCCGCCCTGCGCTGTTTCGCAGACAGTTGTCTCGCTTATCACCTCATAAGGATTATCTATTTGTAGGCAGGGGCAATCCGTGTTATCCACTATGGCCTAAGCGCAGAAGTCTCAGGGTTCCTGTGGGTTAAGAATGCGGTATACAGACGTCACCTCAATTGGAGCAGTAACGGGCAGCGAGCGGCCGGACGGCTGGATCGCGATGCTTCAAACCAGGGCGAAACGACAACTCGGCCATGTCGCGTCGCCCTTTTTTTCAAGCCGATCACCACTTGTCGAAGTCGTCGTCGTAGGCCTCATCAGCATTATTCTGCTCCGCAGCAGCGGGTGATGGTCGCGCACATCGTTTAGCGCAGAGGCCAACATCCGCAAACCGGGATGGTGGCCTTTTGAGTTTCTGGATTCTTGCAAGTCGAAGGAGATTCTGGTGGCAGCGATAGTTGAGAAGAACGAGGTAGATGAACTCGAAGCCTGCGAAACGCCGCAGGCGATGCGTGGCGCGCGAATACTCTGTGAAGGCCTGCTCAGGGAAGGCGTCGATACGATCTTCGGTTATCCCGGCGGAGCCGTGCTGCACATCTACGACGAGCTTCACAAAATGCGCGGCCAGCTCCATCACGTGCTGAGCCGCCACGAGCAAGGCGCGATTCACATGGCCGAAGGCTACGCCAAAGCTACCGGCAAGGTGGGCGTAGCTTTGGTGACATCGGGACCGGGCGCGACCAACGCAGTCACCGGCATCGCAAACGCTTTCATGGATTCGACTCCGCTGGTGGTCATATCGGGTCAGGTGCCCAGAAGGATGATCGGCACCGACGCCTTTCAAGAGGCGGACACCGTCGGCATCACCCGGCCGTGCACCAAGTACAACTACCTCGTCAAAGATGTTCGCGACCTGGCCGAGATCATCAAGGAAGCCTTCTACATCGCAGGCACCGGCCGTCCCGGTCCCGTGCTTGTCGACATACCGAAGGACGTGACAGCCGAGACGGCGCCGTTCGTCTATCCTGATCGGGTCTCGCTTCCCGGTTATCGCCCGAGCCTTCGCGGCAGTCTGCAGCAGGTCAAGCGCGCAGTTGAGCGAATCTGCGAGGCGCGCAGGCCAGTGCTGTACGTTGGCGGCGGAGTGATTCACTCGAACGGTTCGGAAGAGTTGTTGGAGCTTGCCGAGAAGCTTTCGCTGCCGGTCACCCCGACGTTGATGGGACTTGGCTGTTTTCCCTCAGGCCATCGATTAAGCCTGGGAATGCTCGGTATGCACGGCACTTACTGGGCGAACATGGCGATCTCGGATTCAGACTTGATCATTGCGATCGGCGTTCGATTCGACGACCGAGTGACCGGCGCGCTCGACAAGTTCGCTCCACATGCCGAGATCATTCACGTCGACATCGATCCCACTTCAGTCAGCAAGAATGTTCGCGCCCATATTCCAATCGTAGGCGATGCAAAGAGCGTCGTTCGGCAGATGCTCGACTGGCTGCCGGATCGGTCCTGCGCAACCAGCGAGCGCCGGCTCGCAGATTGGTGGGAGCAAATAGAAAAGTGGAAGGAGTACGCGCCGCTCGCCTACAAGAACTCCGACCAGGTGATCATGCCTCAATACCTGATCGAGGAGTTGTACCGGCTGACGAAAGGCGATGCGATCATCGCTACCGACGTGGGCCAACACCAGATGTGGCTCGCTCAGTACTATCCGTTCAACGGCCCGCGACAGTCACTCACATCAGGAGGGCTGGGGACGATGGGCTTCGGCTTTCCGGCTGCGCTTGGCGCGCAGATCGCGTTCCCCGATCGCCAGGTGATCGCGTTCGTCGGCGACGGCGGATTTCAGATGACCGCGCAGGAACTCGCGACTGCTGTCCAGTACAAGACGAATATCAAGATCGTCGTGATGAATAACAACTATCTCGGAATGGTGCGCCAGTGGCAGGAGATCTTTTACGACGGCGCGTACTCGCATGTGAACATGCAATGGCTGCCCGACTTCGTAAAGCTCGCTGAAGCTTACGGCGCGGTGGGCTTGAGGGCCACGCGGCCCGACCAGTTGCCCGGCGTGTTACAGCGCGGGCTCGCAACTCCCGGCGTCGTCGTGATGGACATTCTGGTTTCCGAAGAAGCGAGCGTCTACCCGATGGTACCGTCGGGCGCGGGTCTGAAAGAGATGGTGCTCGGATGAGGCACACGCTTTCGATTCTTGTCGAGAACCGATTTGGCGAGTTGTCGCGCATAGTCGGCTTGTTCAGCGCGCGCGGCTACAACATCGAGAGCCTGACCGTTGCCGAGACGCTCGACCCTAAGATTTCACGGATGACGCTGGTGACTACGGGCAACGACGAAACGATCGAGCAGATCACTCGTCAGCTCGAGAAGCAAGTCCGCGTGATTGAAGCCGTGGATATGACCGGCTTTTCACACATCGAGCGAGAGATGGCGCTGATCAACGTGAGAGCTGAGGCCGGGCCTGCACGCCAGGAGGTGTTGAGTCTGGCCAGCATCTTTCGCGCGAAAGTGGTCGATGTTTCGAGCGACGGCATCATCGTCGAAGCGACAGGCGATTGGGCCAAAGTAAGCGCGCTGATTGAATTGCTCAAGCCTCTCGGCATTCGCGAGATCGTGCGCACGGGAGCTGTGGCGATCGCCAGGCTCTCCGAGGGGAACGCTCCGGAAACCGCCGGCCGAGAGATCGATGAAGAGGAACTTCTGTCACAGGAGAAATTATGAACGTTTATTACGACAAAGACGCCGATCTCGGCCATCTCAAAGGCAAGAAGATCGCCGTGATCGGCTACGGGGCGCAAGGCTACGCTCACGCCAACAACCTGAAAGACTCGGGGTGCGATGTGATCGTCGGTCTCAGGTCTGACAGCCCCTCGCGCGAGAAAGCCGAGGCCGCCGGCCTTGTAGTTCAAGACACCGCCGAGGCTGCGTTCAACGGCGACGTGGTGATGATGCTGGTGCCCGATGAACTCGCGCCGAAAATATTTCAGCAGGATATTGCGAACAATCTTCTTCCCGGCAACTACCTGGCTTTCGCTCACGGCTTCTCGATCCACTTCAAGAAGGTCCTTCCTCCCGAAGAGGTGAACGTGTTCATGGTCGCGCCAAAAGCGCCGGGCCATCTGGAGCGCTACGAGTACACGCAGGGGCGCGGCGTGCCGTGCCTGCTGGCCGTTCATCAGGACCCGACTGGCGACACGCGCGAGGTCGGGCTTGCTTATGCATCGGCGATCGGAGGGGGCCGCGCGGGAATCATCGAGACGACCTTCAGAGAAGAAACCGAGACCGATTTGTTCGGCGAGCAGGCGGTGTTGTGCGGCGGGCTGACTTCGTTGATCCAGGCCGGATTCGAAACGCTCGTCGAAGCCGGATACTCGCCGGAGATGGCTTACTTCGAATGCCTGCATGAAGTAAAGCTGATCGTCGATCTGATCTACGAAGGCGGAATCGCGAACATGCGCTATTCGGTCTCGAATACCGCTGAGTATGGCGACCTGACGCGTGGCCCGCGAGTCATCAACGACACCACGCGCCAGGCGATGAAGAGCTTGCTTGCGGACATTCAATCGGGCGCGTTCGCCGACGAGTGGATGGCCGAACACGAGTCCGGCAAGACAAGATTCAAAGAGCTGGAAGCGAAAGCGCAGGCTCACCCTATTGAAGAAGTCGGCAAGCGGCTACGCGGAATGATGCCGTGGCTAGCGGAGAAACGGTTGGTTGATAAGGCGAAGAACTAGTTATTTTCCATTTTTCATTTTCTATTTGCTATTTGGGATGTGACTCAGCTTTTCAAATACGAGAATAGAAAAGCAGAAAATGGAAAATGGAAAATAGAAAATAGAAAATGGAAAATGTTATGGGTTTTTATGATTGGGACAAGATGACGCCGGAGAGCATCTCAGAGCTTTACACACGAAAGGTCGCTCTCGGAGACAACATCGTCGTCGCAAGGGTCGAAGTCATGCAGTGGGCGGTCACTCAACCCCACACACACAACAGCGAAGAAATGATCATCGTGCTGAAAGGCGAGTGGCGGTTTCACCTGCCCACCGGCGATGTGACTCTGCGCGCGAACCAGATGCTCTCGATTCCGCCCGGGGTCGAGCACTCATCTGAAGCGCTGGAGGACACCGTCGCGTTGGACATCTGCTCGCCAATGCGCCTCGACTGGATAACCGGCGAGGATCGGCTTCTTCATCACGATCCCGATGAATGTTTGTGGGCGGTATGACATGCGAGTCTGGATTTACGACACGACGCTGAGAGACGGAACGCAGGGCGAAGGCGTTGCGTTCTCCGTCGAAGACAAGCTGATGATAGCGCGCAAGCTGGACGAGCTCGGCGTCGACTACATCGAAGGCGGATGGCCCGGCTCGAATGTCAAAGACGCCGAGTTCTTCGCGCGAGCGCGTTTGCTCAGTTTGAATCACGCTCGGCTCGCTGCTTTCGGGAGCACCTGCCATCCTCGCCACAGCGTCGAACAAGATCCCAACCTCACGGCTCTGCTGGAAGCCGAAACGCCCGTGGTGACCATCTTCGGCAAGACCTGGGACCTTCACGTCACCAAAGCGCTGGGAATCCCGCTTGAGAGAAACCTCGAACTGATCTCTGCGTCGGTCTCCTACTTGAAGTCGAGAGGCCGTGAGGTGATCTACGATGCGGAGCATTTCTTCGACGGCTTTCACGCCGACGCGATCTATGCTCTCGAAACCCTGCGGGCCGCCGAGCGAGGCGGGGCGGACTGGATCGTGCTCTGCGACACCAACGGCGGGACGCTGACGAGCCGGCTCACCGAAATAATTCGCCAGGTGACCCAAGCCGTAAAGACCCGGCTCGGCGTTCACGCTCACAACGATTCGGATCTGGCGGTCGCAAACTCGATCGCAGCAGTGGAGTGCGGAGCGGAACAGGTTCAAGGGACTATCAACGGGTATGGCGAGCGCTGCGGCAATGCGAACTTGTGCTCGGTCATCCCTGCGCTCGAGCTGAAACTCGAGAATGAAACGATCGGCCGGGAGCGGCTAGCCACACTCACTCAAGTCTCGCGGTACGTCGCCGAGCTTGCGAACCTGCCGCATCCGAGCGACCTGCCGTTTGTTGGACGAAGCGCCTTCGCGCACAAGGGCGGGATTCACGTGAGCGCGGTGATGCGCGATCCGTCGACCTACGAGCACGTCGAGCCCGAGCTTACCGGGAACCACCGCCGCGTGCTGGTGTCTGACCTTTCAGGCAAGAGTAACGTGCTGTACAAAGCGGCGGAGATGGGGATTGATGTTTCGGGCGACCACGGCGAATTGCGGCGACTGGTCGACCGGATCAAGCAGCTCGAACACGACGGGTTTCAGTTCGAGGCAGCCGACGGTTCGTTCCGGCTTCTGCTCGAAGAAGCGATGGGCGGTTATCACGAGTTCTTCAGCCTGGAGAGCTATCGCGTTACAACCCAGCGCGATTCGACCGGGATGCTGAAGGCAGAAGCTACAGTGAGGGTTGCGCTGAATGGTGAAATTCGAGAAGCGACTGCCGCGGGGTGCGGCCCGGTTCACGCGCTCGACCGCGCGCTCAGGCAGAGCTTGAGCCCGGCGTTTGAGTGCCTCGGAGACGTTCAGTTGACGGACTACAAGGTTCGAGTGCTTGACGCAGATAAAGCGACCGCCGCGAAGGTGCGCGTCTTGATCCAAAGCCGGGATGATCAGGAGTCGTGGAGCACGGTGGGCGTGTCGGATAACGTTATCGAAGCGAGCTGGCAGGCGCTCGCCGATTCGGTGAACTACAAACTGCACCGCGCGCACGGCGCGGCTGAAACAGTAGAGAGTTCGGCGTGTTTGTAGGGGCGTGCCTCCGTGCCCGCCCCTCCTCACGGTACCGGACATCGTCCGATCAACAGGCGCGCACGGAGGCACGCCCCTAAATGACGCTGCGGAGGGGAATCAGTGACGTTCGATCAAACGAATTGGGTGTGGATGAATGGCGAGGTAGTTCCCTGGAGCGGCGCTAACGTTCACGTGTCGGCTCACGCGCTGCATTACGGGAGCGGTGTCTTTGAAGGCATGCGTTGCTACGAAACCGAAGACGGCCCGGCGGTCTTCCGAATCGACGCGCATCTCGAACGTCTCTTCTCTTCGGCGGAGGCATACGGCATTCAGATTCCCTATTCGAACGACGAACTGCAAGATGCCGTGTGCGAAACGATTCGTTGCAACGGGTTCACCAGTTGTTACGTAAGGCCCATCTGCTATCACGGTAGCGCGAGCCTCGCGGTGCATCCTCGCAACTGTCCGGTCGAAGTCGTGATCCTCGCCTGGCCTTGGGGCGCGTATCTTGGTGAAGACAATGTCGAGCGAGGCGTGCGGGTAACAGTCGCCTCGTGGACAAAGTTTCATTCGCGTATGCTGCCGACGACTGCCAAAGGCTGCGGAGGATATCTGAACTCGATGCTCGCGGCGCGGGAAGCCGCGGCGGCCGGTTATGACGAAGCGCTGCTTCTCGACGAGTCCGGTAACATCGCGGAAGGTTCGGGTGAAAACCTGTTCTTAGTTCGCGATGGACGGTTGTTGACCAACGACGAACGCTCTTCTATTCTGCTCGGGATCACTCGCGACTCGGTCATTGAGCTCGCGCGCGATTTGGGCTACGAAGTGGAAATCGGAACGCTCACGCTCGAGGATCTGCGCTCGGCTGACGAGGCGTTCTTCACCGGCACCGCTGTTGAGGTCACTCCGATCCGCGAACTCGACGGCGAGCTGATTGGCGATGGAAGGCGCGGCTCCGTGACGGAGCGGATACAGCGAGCCTTCCTGGCGGCGACATCGGGTCTAGACAGGCGCTACGCCGACTGGCTCCATCTAGTTGCGGCACAGCCGGCGGAGATTGGAATGTAGGGGCGTTGCCTCGGCGCCTATGAAGAAGTTCGTAGTTCGGCCTTCAGGCGGAAGTTCGTACTCAAACCGGAGGCTCCCTGGCCGCGTTACGAACTTCCGCCTGAAGGCCGAACTACGAACGTCTCAAAGCTACGGCACGCCCCTACCGGTGCTTGATACGAGGATTTAGATGGAGTTAATGCAGCTCGAAATGTTCGTGGCTATGGTTGAAGAGGGTAGCTTTCGCAAAGCGGCCGACCGCGTTTTCCGCACCCAGCCCGCGCTGACAATGGCCATTCGCAAGCTGGAGCAGGAGCTTGGCGCGCCGCTGTTTGACCGATCGAACCGCAACGATTATGTGCTGACCGATTCGGGCGAGGTGCTTTACGAACACGCAAAGCGCTTGCTCAATCTGCGTGATGAAGGCCTCGCCGCGCTCGAACAACTCCACACTTTTCAAAGCGGCCGCATTCGCGTTGGCGCGAACGAGAGCACCAGCCTTTATCTTCTGCCTCAACTGATCCTCGAGTTTCGTGAGCAGTATCCGAAGATAAAGATCGAAGTCTCCCGCCAGCTTTCGGCGAGGCTTCCGCACGAGCTTCACCAACGCAATCTGGATTTTGCCATCCTCTCCTTTTTGCCGGATGAAACCGATCTCGAAGCGACGCCCATCATGCGAGATGAGCTTGCGTTTGTCGTGAGCCCCGGGCATCGGCTGGCGGGCGGGGAGCGAGTTCACATCCGCGACCTCGGCGGGGAGTCATTCGTCGGTCACAATGTGCGCTCTCCCGCGCGCGACAAGGTGATCGAGACCTTCCGCAGATTTCAGACACCGCTCAACATCACGATCGAGATAACCACCATCGAGACGATCAAACGGTTCGTGGCTATGAACCTGGGCGTAGCATTTGTTCCGTTGATGTGCGTGCGAGAAGAATGTGAACGCGGAGAGCTGGTTGTCGTTCCAATCGAGGGCTTCCGGCATGAGCGAACGCTGTGGGCGGTGCGCCGCCGAACGGACGCGCACTCTCACGCGGCGCAAGCGTTTATGCGGGTGATCGAATCGATAAGCGAGAAGCTGCTCAGGAGCCAGCAGCCGGCTCCGATCGGCGGCGCAGGTAAGCCGCTCGCCGATGTGGTGAACTAGGAGTCACCGGTGACAGATAACCGCAGAAGCAGAATCATCACTCAGGGAGTGCAACGCTCCCCCAACCGCGCGATGCTTCGTGCGGTTGGGTTCGGCGACAATGATTTCATTAAGCCGATCATCGGCGTCGCAAACGGCTACAGCAATCTGACGCCCTGCAACGTCGGCCTCGACGATCTGGCGCGGCGAGCGATGGCGGCTCTCAGAGAAGGCGGCGCGATGCCGCAGGTCTTTGGGACCATCACCGTCAGCGACGGCATATCGATGGGCACCGAAGGCATGAAGTACTCGCTCGTCTCGCGCGAAGTCATCGCGGATTCGATTGAAACTGTTTGCAACGCTCAGAGCATGGACGCCGTGCTGTGCGTCGGCGGGTGCGACAAGAACATGCCCGGGGCGATGATCGCCATCGCGCGATTGAACATCCCGGCGATCTTCGTCTACGGCGGAACGATCAAAGCGGGTCGATACGACGGGCAGGACCTTACCGTCGTGAGCGCCTTCGAAGCGGTTGGCAGCTTCAGCGCTAAGAAGATCAGCGAGCACGAGTTGTTGGAAGTTGAGCGGCACGCGTGTCCGGGCGCTGGATCTTGCGGAGGAATGTACACGGCTAACACGATGTCCTCGGCGATCGAGGCGTTGGGCATGAGCCTGCCCTACTCTTCAACGATGGCGGCCGAGGACTTCGAGAAATCTGACAGCGCTGCAGAGTCCGCGGAGGTTCTGGCGGCAGCGGTGCGCAAACAGATTCTTCCGAGCGGCATCCTCACGCGCCGGGCTTTCGAAAACGCGATCGCCGTGGTGATGGCCGTAGGCGGCTCGACCAACGCAGTGCTGCATCTGCTCGCCATTGCGCACGCTGCTCGAGTCCCGTTGTCGCTAGATGACTTTGAAGCGATCCGAACGCGGGTGCCGGTGCTCTGCGATCTGAAGCCATCCGGCAGATACGTAGCGACTGATCTTCATAAAGCGGGCGGTATTCCTCAGGTGATGAAGATGCTGCTCGTGAACGGATGTCTGCACGGCGACGCGCTCACGATCACCGGACACACAATCGCCGAAGCGCTGAGCGATGTGCCGAGCGAGCCTCCAAGCGATCAAGATGTCATACGCCCCTGGAATGATCCGATGTATGAACAGGGACACCTGACGATCTTGAGAGGCAACCTGGCAACCGAAGGCGCAGTTGCAAAGATCACCGGCGTGAAGAGCAAAACTATCACCGGCCCCGCTCGCGTCTTCGAATCCGGGGAAGCTTGCCTTGAAGCGATTCTCGCTGGAGAGATCAAACCGGGCGACGTAGTGGTGATCCGCTACGAAGGTCCAAAGGGCGGACCCGGTATGCGGGAGATGCTTGCGCCGACATCTGCGATCATCGGCGCTGGCCTGGGAGATTCGGTCGCATTGATCACCGACGGCCGCTTTTCAGGCGGAACTTATGGGATGGTGGTAGGACACGTCTCACCCGAAGCCGCGGTTGGCGGAACCATCGCGCTGATTGAAGAGAGCGATTCGATCACCATTGACGCCGGCGGGCGGCTGCTCGAGCTCAACGTCTCTGACCAAGAGTTGGCGCGCCGCCGAGCGAGCTGGCTTCCCCCTGCGCCTCGTTACACGCGCGGGGTTCTGGCAAAATACGCGAAGTTGGTTTCAAGCAGCAGCATCGGCGCGGTGACTGATAGCGACCTGAGTTTCGATTAGCGAAGATAGCAGCGCGGGCGGCAGAACGGCCACGCTCAAGCGCTGTCCACGAGTGTACCATCCAGATCGAGCAAAAAAGCTGTCCCGCCCACACCAAGGACTCCACCCGGCGTTTTGTGCATGCGTTGCGCCCGCGACTGTGTGCTACAATGGCCGGCGTCATCAAAGCCAGTTTGTGAAATGACGGAGTGCCAAAGAGGCTGAAGCGTATCAAGGATGGCTCCCCCGCGTTGCCTTCCCTCACTCCGAAATACTGACCACTGCCGCGCCTCCGCCAGCGAATTGGGGGTTGCGCGGCCATAGCTGATATCGTTCAAAGTTCGTTCAAACCAAGGAGGTTTTATGTTACAGGCACCGATCGCGCAGCCCCGCCAGGTTCTACTGTTCGCCGTTGCACTCACGCTGCTCCTCACTGCGGCTGGCGTAACCACGTTTTCGTACGCCGCATCCGAGCGCGCCACACCGGGTCAAAAACAGAAAGACAAAGGGAAGGATAAGGACAGCAAAGGCAAAAACAAAAAGAAGGACAAGAGCGCGAAGTCGACCACCGCGCCCACGCAGATTGGCAAGCCTGCTATCTGGGACGACCGCGGCAATATCGCAGAGCTTGATCTATTCCTGGGCATCGGCAGCGAGGAAGGGATGCCAAAGGCGCCTTTCCAGTTCAAAGAAGAGGATCAGACCGGCACCAACCCAAAGATCAAAGTGATAGATGCCAACGGCATGAAGTGGAACATCAAATTCGATGAAGAGGTCCACGCCGAAGTCGCTTGCAGCCGCATCGTCTGGGCCTGCGGTTACATGGTCGAGGAGAGTTACTTCGTGGCCTCTGGCCAGGTGCGGGGCGTTACGGGCCTGGGCCGCGCTAAGAAGTTCGTCAAGTCGGACGGCTCCTTCACCGACGGTATGTTCGAGAAACGGCCCGACAACATCGCGCGGCGGAAGACTCCCTGGTCCTGGAGTGGGAATCCGTTCACTGGCACGAAAGAGATGTCCGGGCTGATCATGCTCAACGTTTTGGTCAACAACTGGGATGCAAAGGAAGAGAACAACACGGTCCTGGGAATGTACGATGAGGACGGCAGTGTCAAAGAGTGGTACACCGTCGCCGACTGGGGCGGATCGCTCGGCAAGACCGGCTCGGTCTTGTCCCATTCGAAGTGGGACGTCGATGATTTCGGCAAACAGAGGTTCGTTGACGGCGTGAGCGGCAACACGTTAAAGCTGCATTACGCGGGCAAGATGTCAGGGCACGCCAGCGTGCCGCTCGAACACGCGCGATGGTTCGCGGGCATCATCGGCCAGCTCACCGACGAGCAGCTTCGCCAGGCGTTTAAGGCTGCAGGAGCGACGCCGAATGAGACCGAGGGCTTCGCGAAACAAATGCGTAGGAAGATCGAGGAACTGAGATCTGCGGGGGGCAAGAGATAGTTGTCACGCCCAGGAACTGGGCGGACTCCCTCTTATTGAGCGTATAAACCACTATCTTGCATATCTTCGATTCATAAGGGAGTCTAAAGTCTAGAGCACTCGCGCTTCAGGCGATCACGGCGGCGTCCGGGCGCGGCTGCGGTTGCCGTGATGCGAGTATGCCACAACGGCGGCCACGCTGCGCGCGATGCCAAGCGCGCAATGTACATACACGCCGCCACGAACGGCGTGCTCCGCGATAAACGCGACGGCGACGCCGAGTTGCTCTCGTGAAGGCTCTGTCAAATCAAGCACCGGAACGTTCAAGTACTCGACCGGCAAGTTCAAGTACACGATCTCCTGACGCGATCGCGCCGCAGCGTTCAAGTACTCGCTCTCCCGCAACGCTCGCGTCTCCGTGTGCTCCGCTGTCATGTCGAGCACGCCCGTCAAGCCCATCGCCCGCACCGCCAGCGCTTCGCGCTTAGTGAGCAACCTCCCGCAGTACACGCCGGGCGCGACCTCGACCCACGCCTCGCCGCGCCGTCTGTAAACCAATAGTCGCGCGAACGTGCCACACAAGTACGGCCCGAGTACGACGCGCGTGCTGATTGGAAGTCTTCCATCCGACTTCCGAAACACAGACGAGTTGCCACGCACATACGCAATCGCGATGAGCGCGAGCGACGCCGCCGGCCACAGCAACAGCCAGAACCAGGAGCCGAGCGCGATCGCCAGAACTCCGAGAACCGCCGAGCCCGCCGCGTAGAACCTCGCGACGCGTAGGTTTGCTGATGAGCGTACAAGCGAACGCACGCGGCCACGAGCGCCACTGCGATCGCGGCACTCCGGAATGGCGAACATGCAGACTTGGCCGAGCATCGCACCCGTCGCGACGTCGAGCACGTGATGCTGCCACGTAAGGAGCGGAGATGCGATGATCAGCGTAAACCACCCGTGCACCAACCAACGAAGCGGGGCATGAGAGTGCGGGGGCGTGTGCCGGGCGTACACAGGCCAGATCAGCGACGCGAGCGCCACGTGCAGCGACGGAACGAGATTGTGCGGTTTGTCGAAAGACCACAGGAACTCAAACAGCGAACCGGTCCAGCCGCTCACTTCGGGGCGCGGATACCCGGCTGTAAGCGGAAACAGGAGAAACGCCAAACCCGCGATCAGGATCGCCACAGCGATTCGCCGGGCATGCGCGCGCAGCTCGATCCTGTCCGCGCACAGCAGGAAGGACGCGACAAAGAACAAGTCGATGCTCATGTACGGAACGATGAGGGCAGGCACAAACGGGATTCGGAGCTCCCACGCGAAGAAGGAAGAGCCCAGATCCTCCCGCCGCGACGCGAGCGCGTTGCACCCGCCGTAGACGAAAACGAACATCAGCGAAAGAGCCGCCGAAAACAGAATTGCCTCTGCCCACGGCCGGCGCGCATCGGCCACGCTACGGGTCCCACACCTATGCAACAAGAGAACCCGGGCGGAGTTCGTAGTTCGGCCTTCAGGCGGAAGTTCGTACCTTGTGCTTAACATGTGTTTGAACCTGCGACTGAATCCAGCAACAACTACGAACTTCCGCCTAAAGGCCGAACTACGAACTCTAGATCCGATATTTCACGCCTTCGAATGGACGAATGTGTCCGCGTTCGGACTGCGATGCTATCGTCCATCGGGGCGCCTCTTCGCGATTGACACGGTGAAGATTCCCCTGCCGCCGACTTCAGTCCGAATCTTCTCGAAGCCGACCTCCCGCACGAGTTCGTCGAGCTCGCGTTGGGTGCGACGCCGCATCACCCACGGCTCGCCGTCGCGATTCGTCAGCACGCGCGCGATCATCTCGATCTGTGGGTGCCACGGCTGTCCCGTGTAGATTAGATAGCCGCCTTGCTCGATCGCGTCCGCGATTCCTCCGAGACACCGCCGCACCGGTGCGTTGTCAGGGAACAGCTCGAATAACCCTGAGACGATCGCGATGTTCGGGCGCGGATCGAGCGATTCGTAAGAGGCTTCGTCGAAAGCGTCCGCCTGCTCGAACGCGACGCCTTTGAGGCCGAGCCGAGCCGCGAGCTCTCGGCCCGCCTCGAAGTTGGCATGCGAGTAGTCACGAAGTACAGCGGTCACGTTTTGGCTCGCGAGCGACGCCAGCGTGTCGAGAACGTATCGACCTTGCCCGGTAGCGACATCGAGGATGCGCACCGGAGCGCCGGTCTCGCGCACGCGCTCTATGGCGTCGCCTAGGAGCTTTTCGATGTTCGTCTTGCGTTGCCGAATGCCGGCCCACGCGACGTTGTTCAGGTAAAATCGGTCGATGATCCGCCCGAGCAGCAACGCGCCACGCGCGCGGTTTTCGTAAACGTAATCAAGCGAGCTGCCGGAGTCGAACCCTGCCCGCCACCCGAGTCGAATGCCGTTGCTGAGTCGCCCGTATGTCTTCAAGAATGCGCGCTGGGCATCGAACCAGATTCGCTTTGGCGAGAATCGCGGAAGGGGCGCGCGCAGCCGTTCGTATTCATCACGCGTGTATGCTTCGTCGTCCGTGTCGCGCGGAATCTCGTCACGGGCGAACGCTCCGCGAACGAAGACTCTGATATCGTTGAGAACAGCGCGCCGGTCCTTCTCGTGAAGGATGTCGTGGTACATTCCGTCGAAGACGCGCATCCGCTTTACGTTTGTGCCGAGCCGGTCAAAGAATTCGCGTTCGGCTGAGAGATCCACAACCCAGTCGGAACCGCCAGCGAGCACGAGCGCCGGCGTGCGGATCGAGCCCGCGTCGTCAATGAGGCGCGTCGCGGTATCGTGCAATCCGAGCAAGACGTTCACGGAGATCGTTCGAGAGATGAGCGGGTCCTCGTCGTAGCGACGCGCCTGTTCTTCATCGTGTGTAAGCAAGTGCCCCTTGACGTAACTCGACACGAACATAGGTCTGCGACGAAAGAGAAGTCGCATGATGCGCAACGCAGTCCGCGCCAACGGCACGTAGAGCTTCACGCGCAGCGCGGGCGTCACGAGCACCATCGCGCGTACGGGCGGCGCGTAATCGTGGACCCACGCGGCGACCGTAACCGCGCCCACGCTGTGCCCGAGCACGACCAGGTCTTCGAGCCGCATCCCGTAAGTCTCCGAAATGTGGCGAATGAACTCGTCCGCGTCCCTCGTGAGACGGCCAAAGGTCGGCGCGTAACCGCGCGGTCCGCCGGAAAGGCCGTGGCCGCGCGCATCCCACGCGAAGACCGCGACGTCGCGCAGATGAAGGTCTCGCACGACGTCTTCCAACCGGCCCGAATGCTCGTGCCCCCGGTGAAAGATGACGAGGGCTTTCTGCGCCGGCTCGCGTGGAATCCAGGCTCGGTAAAACAGCTCCGTGCCGTCCTCGAGCGTCATCGAATGCTCGGTCGGCGCGATTTCGGGAATCGCACCCGTGTGTGTCAGTACGTTGATCATTGGTAGGCTTCCTGTGAGATAGGCCGCACGGTTTGCGGCCAGGTTCTGGAGGCTAGGGCGAGCACCGCGCCGCGAAGATCGGCGCAGATATGCAGCGCACCCGCGTCGGTGCGCTCGACCCGTTCGTAGGTGCGTGACTCGCCGATCGCGAGACGCACGCGAGCCGGACGGGGGATCAAAGCGCCTTTTGGCCACGCCTTGAATGTCCCGTCAAGGTAGCAGGGGACGACCGGATAAGGGGCGCCGGCGAGCAGCAGGCCGACGCCACGTCTGAACATGCCGACACGGCCGTCAAGCGAGCGTGTGCCCTCGGGGAACATCACGAGCACGTTGCCTCGCTCATCGAGCATTCGTTGGCAGAGCTTCAGGCCATCAGAGCTTTTGGAATTGCGGTCGAACAACATGACGTTCGCAATGATCGCCGTGAGCGCGAAGCGAAGTTCGTTTGCGCAGAAGTAATCGCGAGCCGCGAGCGGATACGCGCGCTGCAGCGACCGCAGCGGCAGCGCGGACAGCAGCGCCACGGCGTCGAGGTGGCTCGCGTGATTTGCCACGAGCACAAACGAGCCGTCGCGAGGAAGATGTTCGCGCCCGACGATGTCGAGGCGGTTGTAGATTCTCAGCGCCGCGCGAATCGCCACAGCCGCTGTGAGGCGCGCGGCGTAAACGAGCGGGTCGGGCTCGCGTGGACACTCCTTGAGCCGATCGACAAAAGAGAGCCCGCAGTCCTTGGCGGTATTGTAGTGCCAGTTCGTGCTGTTCATGTCTCACAGTCCATGTGCGTACCGCGTAAAGTGGAAAAACAGCGGCGCGGTGTAGAGCAGGCTGTCGATGCGGTCGAGCACGCCGCCGTGGCCGCTGATGAGCGTGCCCATGTCCTTTACGCCGATGTCGCGCTTGATCACGCTGATCGACAGATCGCCGAGGTGCCCGCCGACGCCGACGATCAGCCCAGCCATAACACACTCGAGTGCAGAGAACTCTGGCAGCGCGAAACGTACTGCAAGCGGGAACAGTGCCGAGATCAGCACCGCGCCAAGCGCGCCTTCGCGCGTTTTCCAGGGGCTTACGTTGCTGCAGAGCGGCCGGCGGCCAAAGAGCTTTCCGCAAGTGAACGCGGCAACGTCGTTGAGTTCGACAGCAAAGAGCAGGTAGAGCAGATAGCCATACGCGTTCCGAGCATTTGCGAGAAACGCGACGTGGCCGAACATCCACCCGATGTAGAGGAACCCGAAGAGCGCAAGCGCGATCGCCTTCAGCTGGCCTTCCGGCCGGTTTCGCAGAATCGACGCGAGCACCAAAGCCGCGCTCACGAAGACTGGCACAGCCATAAAGAGCCCGTACCAGCCCGGCGCGCCCGTCTCCGGGTCACGCGCGAGCGCGATGACCGCGATACCCACGATCCCGGCGAGGCTTGTGAATGTCATCGTGAGATCGTGATGAAGGCCCGTGGCCCGGGCGTACTCGGTGAATGCGACGGCGGCGATGATCGCGAAGAAACAGATCGCGACCGCGCGCCCTGCAAAGAGGCTCGCGGCGATGGCCGGAATCATCACGAGCCAGCCGCGGTACGAGTCCCACGCGTGCGAGACATCCTTTGCGAACCCGAAACGGACGACAGCGATTATTGCTCCTCCAACCACGAGGAGCCCCGTTGTCAGGAGAGCGAAGGTGCGGAAGACGTCGTTGACGAGCGCTGCAGATGGTGACATGGCAAGGCTCCTGGTCAGAAGGCTATACCTGTCGATCGGTCCTGAGGGTGGGGGTTGTGACAGTTTCTGAATTGTCACAAGCAGGAGGGGGCAGCCGATTTCAGGTTCGGGAACGGCGTGCTTCGTACTACCAGCGGCTGGCCTGGAGTGACGCCAAATATTGAGAAATGGCTAGCGCGAGCGATTCATCGCTGCTTTTTGATTCCGGCGTCTATTTTCCAATTGACAGGAATGTAAGGCATGTCGTAGTATGCGGCCCTGTTTTCGACACGGACAGAGCCGAGGGAATCCATCTAGTTCGGGGGTCGCTCATGTTCCTTAGCATCGTCTCGCAAGTGCGATCCAGTCTGAGGCTCAAATTCCGCCGAGCGCAAATCACAGGTACTCAAAGTGGGAGTCTGAAATTCCGCGTCAGAGGCCGTTGTGGCGGCACGCAGTCGCGGCCGAGAATTAGTTGTTCCCCTTGGGGGTGAGTGGGGCGGCGTGGTGTCCGACCGCGCGGACGCCCACCGTACTGCGCCCTCTTGGTTCCTCGCAAAACAATTACCTCTTGTCTCCGGATTTCGCCTTCAACAGGCGAAGTGAGGTAAAACAGATGCCCAGTCTGACGATTCGCCTATTCGGCAAGTTTTCGGCCGAGCGGGACGGCCAACGGCTTACCGGCATTGATGCCGGCAAGCTGCAGGAACTGTTCTGTTACTTGCTTTTGAATCGCGCCCGCCCGCACTCGCGCGAGGTCCTGGCTGCGATGCTTTGGGGTGACAGCCCGACGGCCCAGTCAAAGAAGTATCTGCGGCAGGCGCTTTGGCAGCTTCAAACTGTACTCGGCTTGTCCGAACGGAAACTGCGCAACCGGCTGCTGGTGATCGACTCCGACTGGGTGAACGTCAACTCTGAAGCAAACTATTGGTTCGATGTCCGCGAGTTTGAACGGAGCTTTGGCGAGGCGCAGGGCATCAGAGGGCAGCATTTCGAACCGGATACAGCAGCCAAGGTTGCCAAAGCCGTTGATCTTTATCGTGGGGAGTTGTTGGAAGGTTGCTACGACGACTGGTGCTTAGTCGAACGCGAGCGGCTCCAGAACATGTACTTAATGATGCTCGACAAACTGATGGCTCATTCGGAGGCCGCCGAGCAGTACGACAACGGAATCGGCTACGGCGCCCGAATCCTCGGTTGCGATCGCGCGCGCGAGCATACTCATCGGCGGTTGATGAGGATCTATTACCTGGCGGGGGACCGGACCTCGGCGCTTCGCCAGTATGATCGCTGCGTGGCTGCGCTCCGGGAGGAACTTGGAGTCAAGCCAGCGCGAAAGACGTCCCAGCTCTTCGAGCAGATACGCTCGGATCGACTCGAAGCGGAAGACACGCTCTCCATTACAGGTGAACCTCAGCCAGTCCCGGTGTCGCAAATACGCGAGGCGCTTGGGCGCCTCCGGCAGGTTAGGACCGCACTGGTCGGCTTCCACCGGCAGATCAAACACGACATTCAGGCGCTCGAAGTGCTACTCAAGGGAAAGTGAGGCGGCGGTTAGTCTCTCTGTTCAGCTGTTTCGATCTTCTGCTGGGAAGCAACTACAATCCAAAATATCACGCCCGGGATGGCTTCAGCACCCCACGCACTGCCTCGAACAAGATCTCGCTACAGCGTGCTTTTCTTGTAGGCTTTATTCCGAGACGTTCGAGAGACGCCTGCGAGACGTTCGCGCATATCGGCCTTTGTTATAAGCCGAGGCGTCGTGACGTTAAGGCCCAATGCCGAAAGCGCTGTACAGCGGGGTCAGGATGGCATTGCTCGGAGACTCGTTTGAGTCCGTGACCCATTCGTTCGTCGTCAGGATCTGGCTCGAAGAAGATGATCAGGCCAGATGGCGAGGACACATAACGCACGTGCCCAGCGGCGAGCGGCAATACGTCGAACGCCTGGCCGACATCGTCGATTTCATCGGGCAATACGTCGACGGCATGAGGCTCGGCAGGACGAGCCGATTTGCGAGATGGTGGTCGGCGCGAAAGCTCACACGGAGGAAGGACGGGGGCCACGGTGGCTAGCTATCAAGCAATCGCTGCGGTGAGCCGTGCAATACGAGGCTTGCTCGACCTGGCCTGCCCGAGGCCCGAGTTCGACGGCGCGCGATTCGAGGTGTACCAAGCGAACAACTTTCAAACCCCGATGGATGAGGGGGTTTCCATTTATCTCTATCGAGTGGCGCCTAACGCGCGGCGCAACCTGCCGTCCCGCACCGGGTCGAACGGAGAGACCTACCGGCCGCCGCTGCCGCTCGATCTCTTTTACATGCTCACTGCGTGGGGCCGCACTTTTGAAAAGCAGCAGGGACTGTTGGGCTTCTGCATACGGGAGTTGGGCGACGTGCCGATTCTGCCCTCCGGCTTGCTCAATCATTTTGGACCGGAGCGCGACGTCTTTAGGGACGACGAAGCGGTCGAACTGGTCTTAGAGCCGCTCACCCTACAGGACTTCTCAAACATCTGGGAGCCTCTCAAGCCGAACCTTCAACCCTCGGCGACTTATGTTGCACGGATGGTTTCGATCGATTCAACAGTGGAGATGCCGGGCGGAGGAAACGTGCAGACGAGGCAGTTTGATTTCAAAGATGCGACGGGGCTGAGCGAGAAGAGATTGCATGAACCAAACGCTGCTCATTGAAACACTGCCGGTGACAGAGCGGCTTTCACGGACCGCTCCGCTGGGCTTGCGGTTCTGGGATGAAGTGACCGGCAAGGTCGTCGGCGACGGACTCGTTGTGACGGCCTATCCGCCCGGCAATCCGTTGCGGCGGGTCGAGGCGATTGTGAACCACGCCGGTGTTTACGTGCTGACCGGGCTGCCCGGCTTAAAGGAAGTTGAGTTTGGAAGCGGCGACGCTGCCTTTTGGAGCGCGCTTGAGGACGCCTCGCCACCGCCGGCAACTGCAACTTTCAGGATTGAAGTAGCCGATTCGTGGCGGCGGTTCCAGCCGTTTCTGCTAACGATCGATGCGCCGGTGAGGGGAATAGTGACGTCACCTGATCCAGCGACCGCGTCACCGCCGGCGTCGAGCCGAGGCATTCCGCTTTATTCGACGGCGTCACGCTCCGTGCCGGCGGCTACAGCGGTGCTGCGCGCAGAGTTGCGTGAGTGGAAACCCGGCGGCGACCACGAAGGCGACCCCGCTCGCTGGGCGGTAGTCGAGGCTCGAATGGGCGGGCGGCGAATCGCTCGCGGAGTTGCGGACGAAAAGGGACAGATTGCGTTGTTGTTTGCGTACCCGGCGCCGGTGACCCATCCACTTGGATCACCGCCGGCGATTTCGCCACCGGGTGCCGAAGGTCCTTCGCTCAGAGATCAGCAATGGCCGATCGAGCTCTTGGCAAGCTTCGACAAGCTGAACCCAGTGCCACCGTTTCCGCGCTGGCCCGCGCTGCCCGAGTTGGTGGACGTGCTCAGTCAGTCGCCGGCGACGCTGTGGGCCGATACGGAGCGCCACGAGGTTCTGACTGAAACGGTGTTGAGTTTTGGGCACGAGCTGGTCGTGCGGTCTGTCGACCGCGCCACAAACAGGGCGCGATCGATTCTCTTGGTTTCTGCGGCGGGCTCACCGCCCTGAAGTAGACGAAGGGGGCCGGCACTACGACGTGGCGGCTTCGGGAAAGTAGTCCACGGACAGCTTCCGTGATTTCAGTACCGCGAGGCGGTAACGAGCGCGAGTACCGCTGCAGCTCATTGAGAGCGGCGCTCGCTACCGCTCGCAGTACTGAAGGATTCTTCCAGGAGGGAAAAGGGATGCCTGAATACTTAGCTCCCGGAGTTTATGTCGAAGAAGTCTCGTTCCGGTCAAAGTCGATCGAAGGCGTCAGCACGACGACGACCGGCTTCATCGGCCCGGCGCGCTACGGACCGCTGGATCTGGAACCCGACATCATCACCAGCCTCGGCGAATTCAAACGCACCTACGGGGACGGTCAACAACTCAAGTTCGGCTCGTCCGGGTCGCTCATGCATAACTACCTCTGGCACGCGGTCCGGGCGTTTTTCGAGGAGGGCGGTAAGCGGCTTTATGTCGTGCGAGTCTTCAGACCGCGTGCCGGCGATAGTAATGAAGGCCGCGCGCGGAAGAACGTGCCGGCGGCGGGCGGGGCAGCCTCGATCGAAGTCGCCTCCCGGTTTCCAGGTGAGGCGGGAAACGCTCGCGCCCGGATCACGGTGAAACTCGGCCAGAGCATTCTCGGTGGCGAGCCCGGAAAGCCGACGCTTGGTGCGCTGCGTGACAAAGACGTTGTCTTGATCACCGACATCACGAGTCCTATCGACAGCCCGCCCGGGACCGGCACCTTCTATCAGGCGTCATCGACCTTCGACGCGGCGACAAAGCAGATTGTCTGGAGCTTCAAGTCGCCGACAGCCGGCACGCTCACGCTTGATCATTTGACTCCCAGTCTCGACCCGGCGCTTGGCGATCAGGTGCGCGTGGTCACGGCGACCGTGACATATTTTCCTGTCGACCCCGCGGAAACCATTCTTGTCTGGGATGGGCTGGCGCTGGATCCGGCGCACGAGCGCGACGGATCGAAGGACTCATTGAGTGCCAAGTTCGCCCAGGAGCCCGACAGCATGGCCGAGGCGCGAACGCTGCCGCTCATCATCACACCAGGTGCAAGCGTCGCCAGCGGCCTCGATGTGCTCACCGCGCTGGCGGGAGAGAACACGTCCCTGACCGCGAATCTGTTTAACGACCGCTCGACTGATGATCAGCGCTCAATTGATGTTCAGTTGACGGGCGGGAACGATGGCGAGCGGCCTTCGGCCACGGAGTACGAGGGCAAGGCGGATCCGGACTCGACTCGCAAAACTGGGCTGAAGGCTTTCGAAGACATCGAAGATGTCTCGATCATTGCTGCGCCTGGCTCCACATACAACATGCGCAACCCGGCTTACGCTCCCGACGCCAACTCTATTGTAAACCTGCTGATTTCGCACGCAGTGCGGATGCGCTATCGAATTGCCGTGTTAGACAGCGGCGACGGGCAGAGCATCTCGGAAGTGAGGGCGATGCGAGGCAAGATCGATTCGACGTACGCAGCTCTCTACTACCCGTGGGTGCGAGTCCTCGACCCGATAACCAGGAGAGAGATTCACCTCCCGCCCAGCGGGTTCATGGCCGGAATCTACGCACGCAACGACACCAATCGCGCGGTCTACAAGGCGCCCGCGAATGAAGTCGTCAACCTCGCGATAGGTTTCGAGCAGCTGCTCAACAAAGCGCAGCAGGACGTTTTGAATCCGGAAGGGGTCAATTGCTTCCGCTTCTTCGAGGGACGTGGCTTTAGAGTTTGGGGCGCGCGGACCATCAGCTCGGATCCTGAATGGAAATACGTCAACCTGCGGCGTTACTTTGCCTACCTTGAACGTTCGATCGACAAAGGCACGCAGTGGGCGGTCTTCGAGCCGAACGGCGAGGCACTTTGGGCGAACATCCGCCGGACAGTCGAGGACTTCCTGTTGAATGAGTGGATGAGCGGCGCGCTGCTGGGTGACAAGCCCGAGAAGGCCTACTTCGTAAAATGCGACCGCTCAACGATGACGCAAAACGACCTGGACAACGGGCGGTTGATTTGTCTGGTCGGGGTTGCGCCGCTCAGACCGGCTGAGTTCGTGATCTTCCGCATCGGGCAATGGACGGCAGACAGGAAGGTGTAGGACGAAGAAGGTTTCTGGTTTCTCGTTTCTGGTCTTCTGGTCAAGTTGAGCGGTCTCCTTTGGGGTCTAAGCTCATCAGGACAAGAACCTCAAACCCCTAACCCGGAACCCTGAACTCGCAACCAGAAACCAGAAACCGACAAGGAGATTCGCATGGCTGTTTTTCGTGACCGACCATACGTGCAGTTCAATTTTCTGGTTGATCTCGGGACGGGTAACACCGACGGGCCAGACGCCGGATTTCAAGAGGTGACCGGCATCGGCATGGAGGTGACCCTATCCGAGTACCGGAACGGCAATGAGAAAGAAAACAGCGTTCGCAAGATCACCGGCCTGAACAAGTCCACCGACGTGACGATGAAGCGCGGCGTTATCGGTTCCCTCTCGCTTTATCAGTGGCTCAACCAGATTCGCAACGGCGACCAGAACGCGCTGCGGACGGTGACCCTGCAATTGCAGAACGAGGATCATACCGCGGTGGTGCAGACCTGGAAGCTGCTACGCGCGCGAATCATCAAGCACACCAGCGGCCCCTTCAACGCGAAAGGCACCGACGTCGCGATGGAAGAGTTGGTGGTCGCCTACGAACGCCTCGAAATGGAGTAAGCCTGAGTGAGGCCGAGCTGATCGGGGCTTGGCGAACGGCGGCATGCTTTCGGCGTTGAATTGGGATTCGTCGAGCACAGCGAGAACGGCGTATCCGTTTTGCGCTACGAGGTTCGGCGGTTTCGAGCGAGACCTCGATTTCCGTTTGCAGCCGTTCAACACCGGCGGGCCGATTCGCAGTGCCGTCTCGCCTGTGCGCCCTTGGTACCTCATCGCTTGTGATTTGGTGAGAAATGGTCGCGCGAGTAACAAGAAGAATGCCCGGGTTCAAGTTCGAGGCGCGGTCTCCGCGACTCGACGAGACCCTGCCGAGGATGGACATAGCGGTGTTCGTCGGATTCGCGGCGTCAGGGCCGCTGCATACCCCGGTGGCGATCGACGACGCTGAGCAGTTTGCGCAGGTCTTCGGTGAAGACGCGCCGCTCGCCTGGGACGCGCAGCGTTGCCGGCAGGTCAACGCACAGCTTGGCCCGGCGGTAAGGAGCTTTTTTCGCAACGGCGGCCGGCGCTGCTGGGTGATACGCGTCGCTTCCGGTGAAGCCGCCTACAACTTCTTCCCGGTCCCCGGACTGGCGATGGCTGAGGTGGATGGCGCCGGCAAGGTGACGCGCGTGTCGCCGGCCTTCGCGCGAGCGAGATCGGAAGGGAGTTGGTCGGATTCGCTGAGATCGAGCTCGGCATTGCTGAGTAAGCCCTTCGAGGTGAGGTCTGTTTTTCGCGCCGACGGAACCCGGGAGGGTTTTCCAAAAGACTCGCTGGCGGTCGAACTGCGCGCTTCGGCGGGGGACTTCGTCAAAGGCGATCTTCTTCGTTTGAGTTTCAACGATAGCAACGGCGGGACCGCCCTGGTTGCGATGCTGGTTGTTGAAGCGCTAGCCGACGCGCCCGACAGTTCGCCCACCGATCCCAGCCATCTCGTCGTCGGTGGCACTCGCGAGGTCTGGTTGAGGCCGGCGGAGCAGAATCTGGGAACGACTAGCGGCGCGGCGCACGTTTACGTTCGAGCCGCAGTGAACCCGGAGCAGGCTTCGCCTGGTAGCCAGGAGTTCGCCGCCGAGATTCACTGGCCGGACGCGTCGCGCGACCAACTTGAAGTCTTTCTGCATACCTCGATCGAGAATGCGCCGGCGCCGGGGTCCGTAGTCTGGCTTGAAGACAGCGGCGGCACATCACTGATGACGGTTTCGGACTCGGGACCCGGAGACTCGCCACTGTTTGGGCGCGCCGTGCGATTACTCGGTGAGGCCTCGCGAGTCTTGCCGGTCCCTCAGCCTCTTCCGGCAGGTTTGCCGCTGGCCGAGAAGTTGAGTTTTGAGTTGTGGGTTCGACGGGGCGCCGAAGAGGCGACGCGGGTGGGGGAGTTGGGCTTCGATGCGCCGCACCCGCGCTTCTGGGGCGATCTGCCGACCGATGAGCAGCTCTACCGTCAGCAAGCATATGGACAACCGGCAGGCGCGAGCGAAGCCGGGCAAGTCGCGCTAGCGTTCGACAAAGAGCGCATTGAACTGGGGCAGGACGCCGGCGCGCAAGGCTTCCCGCTCGCCGGCGCCGGAGCACGAACGGCGGTCTACTTCCCGGTTGGGATGACGGCGCTCCCGGTGAATTATCTCGCGCGCTTTCAAACTGCGAAGCTGCCGCTCGAGCGCGACGGACTTTCGACGTTCGAACCTGCTTTGTTCTTGGATGGTGAGCTCGTCGAGCCGGGCACCGCCAGCTTTAGCGAGCAGGCCAACTTCATTCGCTACACGAGTCCCCGGCCACGCTCGCTGCGTGGCGCTCACGCATCGTTTGGCATCGAAGAGGCGACGATCATCTCAATACCGGATGCGATTCATCGGGGTTGGGCGCAAGCCCGCGTGCAGCCGGGTCCGAAACCTGAACCTTCCAGTCCAATCGCTCGGCCGGAGTGGTGGCACTTTCGCGATTGCAACGACAAAGCGAATCAGCAAAGCGTTCCAAAAACCGCCGCCCTTGAGCGCGGTTATTTTATGGGTTGCGACATCGATCCGCCCAGTCCGCCGTGCCTGATCTCGAGCGATCCGGATTCGAGCGGGAGCCTTACACTCGAGTGGTCACTTTGCTCGCCGCCTTCCTCGCCGCCTGCCGAAGCCAGGTTTGTACTCGAGCAAGCGACCGTCGCCGACTTCAGTGACGCGGAAATCATCTATGCCGGCGGCGGTGATAGCTACACAGTCTATGGCCGGGCGCCGGGCGAGTATTTCTACAGGGTTCGAGTCGAGTCAGAGTGCAAGACAAGCGACTGGTCGAATGGCGAAGGCGTGCGAGTGACGGAAAGCACGGGGTACGTGCAGACGGATATCGACCAGTACTCTTCGCAGACCTTGCTGACGGTTCATCGCGCGTTGTTGCGTATGTGCGCGGCGCGCGGCGATATGTTCGCGGTGCTGTCGATGCCTGAGCACTATCGCGAAGACGATGCCGAGTCGTACGTGAAAACGCTGAAGTCTCCCTCCGCCGGCGCGATCGAAGTCAAATCGCGTTTCAATTTCGAGTTTGAGGACACGGTTGAGACCCGTCAGGTCAACGCGCTGAGCATGCCACTCAGCGCAGGAGAGGCGAGTGACTTCAGTTATGTGGCGGTCTATCACCCGTGGCTGATCGGCGGCGACGAAACTGACCGCTTCAGTGGAAACCCGCCGGACGGGGTTGCGTGCGGCGTGATTGCCGCCCGGGCATTGAACCGCGGCGCCTGGATCGCGCCGGCGAATGAGGCGATGCGCGGTCCGGTAGCGCTGACGCCTCCGATCAAGAGCGAGCGATGGCTCGACCTGCAAGAAGCCCAGATCAACATCATCAGACAGGACCCTCGAGGGTTCATGTCGATGAGCGCGGATACGCTTGCGGACGACGACGACCTGCGGCCGATCAACGTGCGGCGGTTGTTAAGCCTCCTGCGAAGGCTGGCGCTGAGGCTCGGACCGAGGTACGTCTTCGAGCCGAACGACGCGTCGTTTCGACGAAGCGTCCAGCGGGGGTTTGAAGCGATGCTCGGCAAGATGTTCGTGCGCGGCGCTTTCGCAGGCGCGACGCCGCAGACTTCCTATCAAGTTGTGACCGGCGAGTCGTTGAACCCGCCGCAGAGCGTCGAGCAGGGGCGATTCATCGTCGAGCTTCGAGTGGCGCCGTCGCTGCCCATGACCTTTGTAACTATCCGGCTGGTGCAGACCGGCGATCGAAGCTTTGTAGTGGAGACTCGATAGAAATGGCCAATTCCTCGAACGAAACGGTCGTCTACCCGTTCACGTCGTTCAACTTCGCCGTCGAGATTAACGTGCCCGGCGTTTCGGAGAAGATTTGCAACGCGTCCTTCCAGGAGTGCGACGGGCTCGAGATGACGATGGACGTAAAGACGATTCGCGAGGGCGGCAACAACGGCAAGCAAATCCGCCTGACGGGTCCTATGAACTACGGCCAGCTTACGCTGAAGCGCGGAATGACCGAGACGTTCGAACTCTGGAAATGGGCTTCGGTGATGCTGACCGATCGCGCGCTTCGGGCCGACGCTGAAGTCGTGTTATTTGCTACCGACGGTCATACCGAGCGCGCCCGATTTGTGTTGTCGCGTTGCTTGCCGGTGAAGCTCAAGGCGCCCGCTCTGAACGCCAAGGATGGCACGATCGCGATCGAGGAGATGCAGCTCGCATACGAATCACTGACATTGAAGGACAGCTAATTTATGTCTGACCTGAAACTGGAAAAAGCTCAGCTCTGGGAACTGGAGGACAACTTCCTGAATCCGAAGGAGGGCGGGAAGAGAGTGTCCGTTCAGTTCAATCCGGAATCGCTGAAGGTGAGCTTCGCAAATCAAATCGAAAAGCCCGAGGGCGGAGCGGGTGCCCAGAAAGGCTCGCCGACGATCCAGTTTGTGGGCTCGAGCACGACCAAGCTCGCTCTTCAACTATGGTTCGACGTAACTCAGCCGATAGCGGAGAGCGCGATACCGGAGGGCGCTATAGCCGAGGGCGAGGAGAAGGTGACAGATGTTCGGAAGCTCACGGAGCAGGTGGCCTATTTCATTACCCCAAACGAGGAAGGAAAGAAGCCCAAACCGCCCGCAACCCGTTTTCTGTGGGGCTCCTTTCAGTTCGACGGCATCGTGGAGTCGATGGAAGAGTCGCTCGAGTTCTTCTCTCCGGAAGGCAAGCCCTTGCGCGCGAGCGTGTCGCTCAACATGACTGCTCAGATAATCATGTTCGCGTTTACCAAAGAGGAGGACAAGCAGCCCGGAACCGCAGGCGCCGCGCGCCCCGGCAGAAAGCCGATGACTCAGGCGCCGGCGGGATCGACCGTGCAGGGACTCGCCGACGGCAAGGGCAAGGGCGATAACTGGCAGGCGATTGCCGCGGCCAACGGCATCGAGAACCCGCGGATGCTTCAGCCTGGCCAACTGCTCGATATATGAACTCTAGCTTAGGAGTCGAAACATGGCAGTAGTAGTTAACGAAATGGAAGTGACGGCGGCGCCTGAAAACTCGAACTCGGGAGCGGGTTCGGGCGGGAAGTCGAACGGAAAACCGATGGATCCGAGTGAAGTCGAACGAGCTGTAGTGAAACAGATGGAACGGCGGATCAGATTGCGTGCGCACTGAGAGCGTCTCGAGGACTGATGGCGGCGACTGACGACAATGGATTGAAGGTCTCGCGTCCGGCGATCAGCGTCGACGGGCAGCCGAAGCCTGAACTCGACGGCGGCTTGCTTCGAATGCGCATAGCCGAAACTACGAGCGGGCTGTATCGATGTGAAGTGGCGTTCTCGAATCTCGGCGACAAGGACGGCGGGTCGAACTTTTTGTATTTCGATCGCCGGACGCTCGACTTCGGTAAGGCGTTTCAGATCAAGCTGGACGAGGACGTTATCTTCGACGGCAAGATCACCGCGCTGGAAGCGTGTTTTCCGGAAGGCCAGCCGCCGGAGATCATCGTGCTGGCCGAAGACCGATTCCAGGATCTGCGAATGACCCGGCGCACACGCGCTTTCACGGATGTGAGCGACAGCGACGTGATGAATCAAATCGCGACAGACCACGGTTTGCGCGCGGATGTCAGCGTGACCGGGCCGAGCTACAAGCTGCTGGCGCAGATCAACCAGAGCGACCTTGCGTTCCTGCGCGAGCGGGCGCGTTCGATTGACGCGGAGTTGTGGATGGATGGAAGCACCCTGAGCGCAAAGTCACGCACGGGACGCTCGACCGGCAGCGCCGTGGAGCTCAACTACGGCGCAAAGCTGCGCGAGTTCACGGTTATTGCGGACGCGGCTGGACAGCGAACGAGCGTTACGGTTGGCGGCTGGGACGTCGGGGCAAAATCCGAGCTGAAGTTTGAGGCTACAGAGTCGGTGATCAGCGGCGAGCTGAACGGCGATTCGAGCGGCGCCAGCATCCTGCAAACGGCGTTCGGAACGAGAAAGGAATCGCTTGTTCACACGGTGCCGTTGACCAGTCAGGAGACGCAGGTCGAAGCGGAAGCCTATTTCAAGATGAGCGCGAGGCGTTTTGTGGTTGGACGTGGAATAGCCGAAACCACCGGCAAGCTACGAGTGGGCGCGTATGTCGATCTGAAAGAACTCGGACCGCTGTTTAACGGCAAGTATTACCTGGCTGAGGTGAAACACGTGTTTGATCTGACGAAAGGTATGAGAACGGAGTTTGTCGGGGAACGGCCAGGAATTGGAAAAGTTTAGCTTCGGAGAATTGAAAATTGAAAACTGAGAATTGCAAATTGCAAATTGCCAGGAACGCCCGAGAGGGTTCGGACAATTTTCAATTTTCAATTCTCAATTTTCAATTCCCCGTAGCCTAAACAGTAAACCTGAGCGAGAGATGTACTAGCGTGGTAGAGGCACTAACAATCGAATCAATCATAGATGCTCGCGTCTCGTCCGGACTGGGCGGACGGTGGTACGGCGTCTATCCGGCGCTGGTCAGCGACATCAACGATCCCGAAGGTTTCGGCCGGGTGAAAGTCACCTTGCCGTGGGCTCCCGACAACGGCGGTTCACGCTACGACGCGTGGGCGAGACTGGCGACGCTCATGGCCGGGAACAATCGCGGCACCTGGTTCATTCCTGATGTCGGCGACGAAGTGCTGGTCTCGTTCGAAGCCGGTGATCCTCGCCGCCCTTACGTGCTGGGCGCACTCTGGAACGGAAGCGATTCGCCCCCCGAGTCGATGGATGGAGCGGGCAAGAACTTCAAGAAGGTCATCCGCTCGCGAAACGGCGTGAAGATTACGCTCGATGACACCGACGGCCAGGAGAAGCTGATACTCGAAACACCCGGTGGCCAGAAGATGACGATGAAGGACGGGCCGGGTGCGGTCGAGATCGCCGACAGCAACGGCAACTCGGTGAAGCTCGAAACGAGCGGCATCACCGTTACCGCTTCCGCGAAGGTAACAATTAACGCAAGTCAGGTGGCGATATCAGCCGGATTGGTGACAGTCGATGCCGGAATGTCGAAGTTCAGCGGAGTCGTTCAAGCCGACACCGTGATCAGCAACAGCGTCGTGAGCGCTTCCTATACGCCCGGCGCGGGGAACATTTGGTGATAGGACTGATAGGACCAATACGACCTATAGGAATAGGACCGATATGACCTATTGGACCTATATTCCATGATCGACCACGAGATTCAATGGACCGCTCCGTCCCCGTTGTGGCTCGAGGCCACCGCGTTTGACGGCCTCTTCGCGCAGCGCCAGATGCGCGGTCCGGCGATCCTGCGCTTTGCGGCTGATTCGTTCATGGAAGACTTTTTGAAAATCGTGGAGACGGATCCCGACAAGCTCCGAAGTCTGGTTGCGATCAAAGAAACCTGGCGTGGTCCGGCGGAGAGGCCCGAAGCTGAAGCTCTGCTCGAACCAGTGGCGCCGGAGTCGAGCTTTGCTCGCCGGCTGAATCGCGTGAGGCTGGTAGCCGAGCGCGCGAAGAACAGCGGGTCGCTGGCTGCCGCGCTGCGTAACGGCGATGCCAGAAGAACGGCGCCGCTCAAACTCTATCAACCCGCTCATCAGCGGTACTATCTGGTCAGCGCGTGTCTCGTCTGCGGAATCACCGGACTGCCGGATCGCGCGCTGAATACCGCGAAGCAAGAGAAGGTCAGCTTTGTGATTCGCCGCTTGCTGCCGAACGTCACACCGCCGCTGGGTCAGGATCTGCCTGATGTCGATCTGGCGACGTGGGATGAGTACGGGATGGTCGCATCGCCCGCCGGCGCCGGCTGGCAGAAGGTCGAGAAGGTGTCGGGCGTCACGCCGCCAGTGGTGTTGCCCGGCGAAGAACGGTTGCCGCTCTTCCCGGTGAGTTTTGCTGAGGACGACGGGAGAAGGCGACGGCTGTTTACAGGATTGATTCCGGTGGGCAAGCGCGAGGCGTATATGGGCGCGTCGCTGCGAGCCCCGAATTCGCAGGCATCTCAGAACGGTTCCGCGAATGCGTCCGCCAATTCGGATCCGCGAATGTTGTTGCTCTGGACGCAAGTGACAGAGCCCTGGAAGCGATTGATCGAGCAAGCCGCAGGCGCGCGGCCGAAGATATATGACGATCCCTCACCGCCCTTCGACGATGATCCGCCTACGTTTCAACAGAAAGCCGCCGCGCTGAAGGTTTCGCGAGAGCAGATTCAGGTTGGCTCGTGGTACGTGCTGCTCGACTTCGCCAAGCTGCTGCAAGAACGACTGCCCAATGTCATCAAGAAGATTGCCGGTGAATCGGCGCCGCTCAACGCCGCCGAGACGGCGGTTGTGAACGCGCTGAACGCCGCGGCTCTGACGAGTGCGTTGCGATCGGCCTTGAGGACGGGCACGAGTTACTCGCTCGCTGACGTGCCTCAAAGGCTTGCCGACGCGTTGGTCGAAGTACTCGGCGGCGCGCCTCTCAATCAGCAAGCGGCGGACGCGCTCGAAGAGAAACTCGAGAAGGTCTCCGCGCCTTACGATCGATCGGCTGCTAACGCGGCAACCGTTTGGGCGCCGTTCATCTTTCCGCTTGCCGACGCCGGGGCACAGGCCGACCCCTCGTTCGGCGGCCCGTTTCCGCCGCCCGGGCCCGGGCCTCAACCGGCGGACCCGGTCGAGGGAGCGCTCGCGAGGATCGATCATCTCTCGGATTTGATTTACGCCGCGCTGCCGCCCCTGCCGCCGGGACCGATGCCCGCGCTACCGATTGGAGCGGAAGCTCCACTCGACCCGCGCCAAGGTTGGTTTGTGATTCGGTGTGCGTTTGAGAGGCCTAACTGCGGACCGCTCGATCCCCCTGTCGTAAGCGAGACGACGCGGCCGTTTCAGATGGCGAGCTTCTTCGATCCCGACGCCCCCGCTCGCCCGATTCGAATCGCGCTGCCAATCGATACCTCGCCCGCGGGGTTGAGAAAGTTCGATAAGAAAGCTGCCTTCATGATTTCCGATATGCTGTGCGGCCAAATAGATCGTGTAAAGGGATTGTCACTGGGCGACCTGGTGCTGTCGGTGTTGCCGTGGCCGCTTCACAAGGACCTATCGGTGCCGGAAAAGGGACCGTGTAAACAATCGAACGGTCTTGAGATCGGGATGATCTGCTCGCTGTCTATTCCCATCATTACCATATGCGCGCTGTTGTTGCTGATGATCATCGTCAGCCTGCTGGACATCATCTTCCGGTGGATGCCGTTCTTTTTGATTTGCTTCCCGCTGCCGGGATTTAAGGCGAAGAAAGCATGATCGATCAGGGAAAACTTTTCGGGCGAGGGATCAGCTTCCCGCCGCGCGTTGGGGCGGACGGCCGGGTTGTGTGGTCGGAAGGCGAGCAAAACGTTCGCGAAGCGATACGGGTGATTCTGATGACCGGGCAGCGCGAGCGATTGCGACTGTCGGAGTTCGGCGGGAGCTTGAGCAGGTTTTTGTTCGAGCCGAACACAGTGACCACTCGCCACTTGATCGGCGATCAGATTCAGAAGTCGCTCGAGCAATGGGAGCCCCGGATACGAATCGAATCGGTGAATGTCGAGCCGGACGCGACCGACCCGCAAGCCGCGGTGGCAACCATCACCTACAAGCTGGTCGCGACGCAGGCTCAGCAAAGGATCGTTTTGGATATCAATCTGGGGAGTTAGATGCCGTTACAGATTCCAACTCTGGATGATCGCAGGTACCAGCAGCTTTTGGATGAGGCGCTGGCGCGGATACCCGTGTATACGCCCGAGTGGACCAACTTCAACAAGTCGGATCCCGGCGTCACGGTCATCGAGATATTCGCGTTCCTGACTGAGAACCTGCTCTATCGGAGCAACCAGATACCCGAGCGCAATCGAAAGAAGTTTCTCCAGCTCCTGGGCATTGGGTTGCAGCCGGCGTCGAGCGCTCGGGGGCTTGTGGCGATTTCAAACGATCGAGGCCCGCTCGAGACGGTGACCCTCGGCAGCGAACTGGACGTGCGGGCGGGCCAGGTCCCGTTCCGAACGACGCAAGGACTCGATGTGCTTCCGATCGAAGCTCAGTTTTTCTACAAACGCGAGTTAGAGAATCCGACGGACCAGCTTCGGGCCTACTACAATCAGCTCTATGCATCGTTCTTAAGGCCCCAGTTGTCGGCGAGCGCGCGGCTTTACGAAACCGCGACGTTTCCGCTTGCCGGCGGAGCGGCGCTCGACCTCGGTCGCGAAAGCATCGACGGCTCGCTTTGGATTGCATTGCTGGGGCGTGAGAACGACAAGCCCACTCCCGCCGACAACCCCGAGAAAGCCCGCGAGGACCTGCGCAAGAGAATATGTCAGGAGATCGGGGGCAAGACCCTGACTGTGGGAATTGTTCCTGCGCTTGCCGACGCGACCGGCGCGCTGAAGCCAGCCGGGTTGGCCAATCCCGAAGGCGAAGCGCTGCTCAAGTATGAAGTTCCGATCGGCGAGACGCTCTCGAGCGTCGCAAGCGAGCGGGTGCCGCGATATCGAGCGGTCGATGCGGTGTCGAGGGGTAACGTGCTTCTCGAACCGGGGACGGTACAGATTACCCTGCCGCAAGCGTCGGATTTGAAACTGTGGGACAACCTCGATCCGCTCGAGTCCGGGGTTCTCGACTTTCCACCCGCAATCGAGGACTCGAACTTGAGCGAGCGATTGATCACCTGGTTGCGGATTCGAGCGTCGGCGGCCGCGCCGGTCAACCTGCTATGGGCGGGCATCAACACAGTCTTCGTTTCTCAGCGCGCACATGTAGCCAATGAACTGCTGCCCGATGGCAACGGAGCTCCGGATCAGGCAGCGGTGCTGTCAAAGACGCCGGTCATCCCTTCGTCGGTTCGGCTGCTGGTTACGTCACAGGGGACGACTGAGCAATGGGCGCTGATCGATGACCTGATGACCGCCGGCCCCGAAGTGCCGGTGCCCGACTTGCGCAAGCCACCGGGCTCTTACGTTCCATCGAATCAGCCGGTGAAAGTCTTCACCGTGAACGCAGAGTCAGGTGAGATCAAGTTTGGAGACGCGCAACACGGCGCGCGCCCGCCACTGGGAGCAAAGATTCGAGTTGACTATGACTACGGCGTCGGGCGCGCGGGCAACGTCAACGCGGGCTCAATCAATAACTCACCCGCTCTTCCTGCCGGCTTCAAGGTGACTAATCCTGTTGCTTCGTGGGGCGGCGCTGAAGCTGAAACGGTAACAGAAGGCGAAAAGCAGATCTCGCGATACTTGCAGCATCGCGACCGCGTGGTGAGCACGGCGGATTTCAAAACGATCACTCGCCGCACTCCCGGTGTCGACGTAGGCCGCGTCGACGTTCTGCCGGCTTTCAGTCCGGAGCTTGGTTCGAGCGAGCCGGGCGATGCGCCGGGCGCGGTCACGCTGATGCTCATTCCGAAATACGACCCGGTGCAGCCCGACGCGCCGATGCCCAACCGTAACTTTCTTGACACGGTGTGCGCGTACCTCGATCCGCGACGGCTGGTGACGACGGAGGTATTCCTGCGCGGGCCGGTCTACCGCCAGATTTGGATTTCGATTGGCATCAACATCGAGTCGGGGCGAGGCATCGCCGAAGTTCGAGAAGCGGTGAGGAGCAGGCTGCTTCAGTTTCTTTCCCCGCTTGTTGGAGGCCCGGAAGCCTCCCCCGATCAATCGGGCGACGTTGATCGCGGCTGGCCTCTGCGAAAGCCGGTCGTCGCGCTCGAGTTGATGGCCAAGGCCAGCGCGGTGACAGGCGTCTCTTCTGTCAATCGAGTGTTGCTTGCCGAAGGAGTCGAAGCAGCCAAAGACCAGGTGGATATGCGCGGGTTGGATCTGCCGCGCGTCGCGGGCATTTCTGTGTCGGTTGGCGAGCCTGCGTCGCTCGATGAATTGCGAGGTCAGTCAGGCGCTACGCAAACGGGCGCGCCGATGCTGGTACCGGTGCCGGTGATCCCGGATGAATGTAAATAGGTTCTATATGTCCTCTAAGCCCTATGGATGCTAACGGAACAAAGTTTCATCTGCTGCTGGGCAAGCCCGACTGGGAGCGCGCAAGGCCGGGTGCGCGGGAATGGGCTCGCCGGACCTCGCGGCCGATAGGCTCCCTCGGAGAGCTTTGGAAGAGGTCGGCTGAGGATGCTGAGTTGACCAGCCTGCGTTGGGACTCGGAGTCCTATGAGCTGACGCTTCCCCCGCAGTTGTTCCAGTTCGCGCCCTCGCCCAAGGACAAACCGCCGCGGCTGCCGGATCGACGGGGCGCTGGCCGCGACCGCTACGGAAACTGGTATTGGATTGCAGAAGACGAGAAAGAGATTCTGGTCAATTCCGCAGGCAGCGGAGCGACGACGCATTTCTGGTCCGCGTTTGCCGATAGCGGAGGCTGCGAGCCGGCGTCACAGTTGGGTGAGTTTGCGCCAGTCGAGTCCACGCCCAAGGTCGCCGATCTCAAACTGAGAGGGCTTGCGGTTACCGAAGATCACTACCTCGTTGCCGGCGTGCTCAATCCGGCCGGGTTGATGGTCTTCGATCTGCACGCCGGCGGGAACCCGGTCCAGATGATCTGGCCGGCGGAGGTTCAATTCGCGCCGTATGATTTTGCGCCGCGCCCCGGCGGCGGAGTGCTGATACTCGACCGCGATCCGGGCAATCTGTTGAAGGGTATGCGCTACTGGGTGTTGGATCGTCACTTCAATGTCCTGGCGCGCAACCAAGACGAGGTTGATTTGAACGCCGGCGTTGTCGAACCGTTTCAACCAGTCAGCGGCGAGCCGCGTAAGCCTCAGACTCGGATGTTCCCGCGAGGCATTACGCTCGATTCGGCCTCGCCCCTCGCCGCGCTCGATGCGATCTCGATTGAGTCGCTTCCGGATCACACCGTGTTGATTCTGGATCGAGATGAAGAGAGCGGCTTCTCACAGATCTATCGCTACGGTTTCGAGGGGCAGCTTGGCGAGCCGGTCGGCACCAGCGTTGTGAAAGCGCTGATTACGGACGCCGGACCCGCTGAGTTCAAGTTAGTCGCGCACGATTTTGCGTTTGTCGCCGAGCACGAGTCGAATGGCAAGATCGTTCCGGATCGGCTGTACGTCGTGGAAGAGAAGGGCAATCAGTCATTCGTTTTCAACGTCTCGTTGAGCGACGGCCAACTCGAGCTCGAACCGCTGCAAGCCTATCTGCCGATGCGCTTGTTTGGAGGCAAGGGTCTGGTAGCCGCAGGGGAGCAACCCTGGTACGACTTCAGCGACCGTTGGATTCCGCTGGTCGAGCAGCCACGTCCCCGGTTTGAGACTGAAGCCACGCTGGAGACCCCCGAGTTCGATGGGGGCGAGCCCGACTGCAAGTGGCATCGACTCATGATTGACGGCCGCATCCCGCCCGAGTCGAAGGTCGAGGTCTGGACTCGAGCCTCCAACGACAAGCAAGACCTGCCCTTCACCGAGTGGCAGCAGGAGCCGGGTCTCTACCGGCGGCGCGACGGCTCCGAGCTCCCCTTCGCCTCGATCAGGGGCGCGGCCGCGGTGAGCGCGGCGGCGGAGTACGCGACGTGGGAATTGCTGTTTCAACGCGCGCGAGGACGATTCATTCAGATCAAGCTGCGGCTGAGCGGCAACGGGAGAACTACGCCGCGGCTTCGAGCGCTGCGCGCCTACTATCCGCGCTTCTCTTATCTCGATCACTATCTGCCGGCGGTCTATCGCGAAGACGCCCAGTCGGCGTCGTTTCTCGACCGGTTTCTGGCGAACATCGAAGGGTTTTACACATCGATCGAAGACCGGATCGCCGCGGTGCAGGTGCTGGTCGATTTTCGCAGCGCGCCGGGTGAATACCTCGACTGGCTGGCCGGCTGGTTCGGGATTGTGCTCGATCCCTCGTGGGGTGACTTGAAGCGGCGGCAGTTCATTCGGCACGCGATGGACTTCTTCCAGTATCGCGGGACAATTCACGGGCTGAAGACGGCGTTGAGATTGGCGTTGGAAGACTGCGCGGATGAAAGCGTGTTTGACGTTGGGCGCTCATTCGATTACCAGCGCGATTCGATTCGCATCATCGAGAATTATCGCGCTCGGCGGACGCCCGGAAGCGTGCTCGGTGATCCCACATCGGTTGGCGCACAGTCGCCCGGGGGATTGCCGCAAGTCGCCCAGACACCGAAGTGGACGCCAGCCAACGGCAGATCGGATCTGTACTCGCGGTATTCGGCATATCTTGCCGCGAGGTTCGCGGCTGATCTTCCGGCGGTAGTCCAGTTCTCACTTCGCAACTACGACTGGCAGAAGCTGAAACCGGGAGTGGGCGGCTCGTCGGCGCTGACGCCGACTGCCGACTCGAACGATGCCGCGTTGTGGCGGGCGTTCTTGCGGAAGCGCTACGTGACGATCGAGGCGCTGAATCTGGCGCACGCGACAACCCTCTCGGATTTTGGCGGGGTGAGCATTCCGTCGAGTTTGCTTCTTTCCAGCACTGCGCTTGCGGACTGGAACGACTTCATCGCGGAGAAGTCAGCCGCGTGGCGCGACTTTGCGCAGCAGTCGTTTGGCTTTATTCCGCGCGCGCTCGGCAGCGAACGAACTCGCTGGCGCGACTTTCTGGCGAGCCGGTATCCAAACACCGAGGCGTTGAACATTGCCTATGGAACAGCCTACCCGAAGTTTGAAGACATAACGCTACCGGCTGATGCGCCCGCAAATGAATCGGCGCGCGGGGACTGGGACGAATTCCAGCGCGCGACGGTAGGGACCGCCGGGGGTGCAATACGAACTCGGTGGCGGGATTTTCTTGCGCGGCGTTATCGAAGGATCGGGGCGCTGAACGAGGCTTGGGACACGGGGTGGCCGGGCTTCGATGACATCTCGCTGCTTGATGAACTCCCGCTAAGCTCGACGGCGCTGGCCGACTGGCATCAGTTCGAAAGCGTTGTGCTTAGAATCGAAGGCGCGGCGCACCGCTTCACCGTGTTGCTGCCCGCTCCGAAGAATCGCACACAGATCGAGTTCCGGCAGCGGCGCGAGCTGGCTGCGCGAATAGTGGATTGGGAGAAACCGGCTCACACCGTATTCGACGTGAAGTTCTATTGGGCGATGTTTCGGGTCGGCGCAGCCCGGCTCAACTACGACACGTTGATGGACACGGGGAGCCGGGTGCCGGAGTTGTTGACTCCCATGGTGCTCGGGCAGGCCTACCTCGCGGAGGGATTCGTGGCCGATGCTCGCGACCTGAGCGGCAGACTTGTGATTGGCAGCGGGCAACTCGAACGGCGCAAACAGGTGGAAAGAGTGAGTTAAGAACCAGGCCTCGCGTGGTTCGCGCTCGATGCGTTGGATAGACAGCGAGTTTGGAGAAACACGATGAGCACTTTCACAAAGTGTGCGGCAACTGCGACAACCGGGTCGTGCGACCCAACCAGGCACGTCAATTACAACCTGGGCATGGTGCTGGGCGTCGACGACTTCAATCAGGAGTTCTCGTATCTGTCCGGACGAGACCAATGGATCGTGCGGGACTTGATCGGCTACGGCACGGTGTCGGGCTTGCGGGTGTCGTCCGAGCTGGACGTCAAAGGTCCGCGGGTGGTCGTCACCTCAGGTGTCGCGGTGAGTCCGTGCGGCCAGATGATTCGAGTGCCAACAGCGCAGTGTGCTTACTTGAACGACTGGCTCAAGCTGGACAAAACGAAGCAGGAGCTGACCAAACGCCACGTTGTATCGCCGAGCACGTTGAGAGCGTACATCGTGCTTTGCTATCGCGACTGTCCGACGGACAACGTGCCGATACCGGGCGAGCCGTGCCGCAGCGAAGATGATCTGATGGCTGCGTCGCGCCTCGCGGATGACTTCACGCTGGAGCTGCGCTTCGACCCGCCGGATCAAACCGAAGAGAATGCCGTGCGTGACTTCGTGATGTGGCTGAGCCAGGTCGAAATCAGCGACACGCTTGCCAGCACGCCGATGACAGATTTCCTGGAAGCAATTCGCGACGCCTCGCAGGTGATTAGCTCGCCACCGGATTTCATGTTCGACTCGCCGCCGGGCTCGCTGGTAATCAACAGGCACGACGTCTGCCGTTACTTTGGCGCGGCCTTTCGGATATGGGTCACCGAGTTGAGGCCGAAATGGCGGCCCGATCTGCTCTCCTATTGGCAGGGCTGCTGCGGTGAATCCGAGAGCGGAGACATTCCGCAAGAAGAGTGCGTGCTGCTGGCCGAAGTGGACGTGCCGGTCCTGGTCCCGGGTGGCGCAGGCGACTGGCAGGTCGACGACCCGGCCAGGATAACCGTCAACGAAGATACCAGGCCCTACTTGATCCACCTTCGGATGCTGCAAGAGTGGTTGTTGTGCGGCGCGGGAGCGAATGCGGTAAGCGCTGACGCGGTCGCCGCATCGGTCAAGCATCCGGCCACCCAAAGTTCTTACGGAATCGTCGCCGCTGGAATCGTGCGACTTGATAAAACGACTCAAAGACGCCCGGTGTACAACGGTCTGGAGTTAGTCGCCGCCGCCGTCGGAGAGATCTTGATCAGGTTTGAAGGTTACGTGCAGCCCAAGGACACATTTCAGTACATCGTGAAGGCGATGCCGGTCTTTACGGCGGCGAATGTAGTTCTGAGTTTTGTTGAGTTCCGAGAGAAAGGCATTGCGCTGCGCTCGGTGACGGGAAACGCGCCGACGCCGCTGGCGCAATTGCAAAACCTCGAAGTGATGGTCGAAGTCAGCCAGTACCCGTTCGCCGGATGACTAAGATCCGCGCGGCGCAGGCAGGAGCTTAGACGATGACACCAGCCGAACTACTGAAACCGATTCTCAGCGGCGGCATTCGCTCGGTGAATTTCTTCAACGGACGCTTACTATCGGGCGAAGACATGAGCCGCGAGCAGGAGGCGAATCGCGAAACGCACAAGATGCTTGGAAGAGCGATCGGTGAAGGGATCGCTTATGGCTTCGAGGTTTCGCGCGCGGCCGGGTCCGGGACAACCGCCATCGTTACGGTTCAGCCGGGTCTGGCGATCAACCGGAACGGCGAGGCGTTGCGCTTGTCGAGCCCGATCAACCTTTCACTGGTCCGGCCCCAGAATGGAAGCGGAACGGCCGTTGATGCCGGCTTCAGCAGTTGCACTCCCTTTCAATCGGGGGTCTACGTTTCGGGTTCGGGCGTTTACCTGCTGACAGTTTCACCCGCGAGGGCGACCGAAGGACGCGCGGCTGTGAGCGGACTTCAGAACTCGTCGGGCGACTGCAATACGAAGTATCTGGTCGACGGCGTACAGTTCAGGCTGATCCAACTCGACCTGACTGCCGGCGAGCTGAACGATCAGAACCACCTGCGCAACCTGGTCGCGTACAAATGCTTTGGCGTGCAAGAGCCGGGGTTGTTTCCCGGCGACCCGTTTGGCCCGGCTATCGAGAGCTACGGGCTGCTCGATAAGCTGCGGCCTAACGGTCTCACCGATTGCGAGGTGCCGCTAGCCGTCTTGCACTGGACCGCGGCGGGCGGAATCACGTTCGTCGACCTGTGGTCGGTTCGCCGCCGCATAACGTCGCCGTCAGCCGACGGTGACTGGCCTTTGCTCACATCCGATCGGCGCGTGCGAGAGACCGAAGCGATGTTCCTGCAGTTTCAGTCGCAGGTCGAAGACATGCTTGAGTCCGGCGCAGGGCTGTCGCAGATCAGCGCCAGGAATCGCTTCGGTTTTTTGCCGCCCGTGGGATTGCTGCCGGTTGGCGCGAGCGGATCAAAGAGTACGTTCGACTACGGTGCGTTCTTCAACCAGATGACGTTCCGCAATCCGATCTTTATCGAGGGGGCGCAATTGCGCCCGCTCTTCCAGGAGGCGCTCAACTACCCTCCGATCGACACGAGCAGCGAAGTTGTCGTGTGGCTTTATCTCGTGCGCGAGAACGCCCAGGCGGCGCTCGCGTCGGCGAAGCCGACCCAGGCTTATCTCGTCTTTGCGAGCGGGCACACATTCTACCGCGGCGAGGCGCACTACGACGTGCACCATTGGAACTTTGGAAACTTTTCATGATGGAGGATTGAGATGGCGCAACTACTCAATCGCGTGGAACCCGGCGACGTGATTACCGCCGAAATGTGGAACCTCGTTGTGGACGCGATCAACGATCTGCTGGAGACCGGCCAGACCAATGGAATCAAAGTCGCGGCGCTGCTGCCCGCCGGCACGGCAACTGAGCCGATTCGGGTTGCCGCGCCCCTGCAGATCACCGGGCAGGGGTTTGGCGTTGCGCTTGGCCAGACGAGTGTCGCGTTCGAGGGGCAATCCAAGATCGTCGTGCCGCGTGATCAGTTCTTGCCCGGCTCGTCGGACACCCGCATCCTGCTCATGGTGCCGCCAATCCCCGGGTTGCCACAGGCGGGCGCGACCATGGTGCTGCGGGTGAGCAACGGCATCGCCAGCGATGTGCGCACGGTGTTCGTAATGCCGATAGTTATCAACCTGACGGGCGACGTGTTCGTGAACTGGCGGGCGGACGTTGCGCCAAACCCGAATCCCAACCCGTTGCAGGTGAATCAGCAGGCGTTGTTCAACTTTCAACTCCAGACGGGCATCAACATGCCCGCGACTTTCGATCTCAGCGCGAACATCATAAACGCGACGACCACCATTCCCGCGGGCCTTGCGGCTTCTATCGAGTTTCTCGACGAAAGCGGCAGCGTGATCTCGAACAAACGTATCGAGCTGGGCAAGAACGAAACGCGTAACATTGTCGTTCGCATTCCGCAGATCCCGGCGACATTTGCCAGTCAGTCTTTCACGCTGGTGGTCACCGCGACATCGGGCGGGGTTACGAACTCGGAATCACGCTCGCTCACGGTTGGAGCGGTGGTTCCGCAAGCCGATCCGAACATTCAAGTTCAGCAGACCGGCGCAGTGGTGATCGATGTCGCCACCGGCGGCGTTGACACCAACCAGGCGAACGGCAGGCTCGAGGGCGGAGTCATCAAGCTGAAGGTCGGCAAGCAGATGATTGTGATGTTCAACATAACCAGCCTGGGCGTGCCGGGTAACTACGACCTGACGATTCAGCCAAAGCCCGGCGCAACGCTGATCGGGTGGGCGCTGCAGTTGGTCAACACGGCGACGCCGATCCCGAACACCGTTCCAAAGCTGGTCCAATTCGCCGTCACTCCTGCCGCTGCAGCGACTCCGACCGGCGCCGTAGTGTTCCGAATAAAGAGGCAGGGCGCGACGACAGAGTTCTCCAAGGAGTTCGGCGTACAGTTGCTGTAATCGGTATGGTCGAACCGGACGGCGCAGTCACAATACAAGCCCCGCCAGTCGCGGGCTGAATAAAGGAGAGAGTCATGACAGTACAGATTCCACCTTCTGGCGGCGTGCCCGGAATCAGCGGGCCGCCAGACTGGTTCAACGCGCCCCCCACCGGCAGCTTTCGGCTGGATGACGTGCGCTGGCGCGGCGCGGTGGCGCGCACGTTCGGCGGTGGCGCCTCACAAAGCGCGAGTCTCCGCGCAACGCAGGCTACGGTTGCGGGCCAGCAGTTTATCTATCTCTCGTTCCGAGCCGCGTTCGTGCAGCAACTCAGCGATCAGGACGATATGGTCTATCTCGGCTTGCAGCGGCACGGCGGTGCGCAGGCAATGGTCATCCGCATGCAGGTCCACGGCCCGGCGTTCACCCACACAGGGCCGCCTCCCGACGGTAATCCGCCCGCGAACATCCAGAGCGTTCAGATATCGACCCTGTCGGGGGCTGTGTGGACTGTCCAAGCCATGTCTCCAACGTGGATCAACGCCAATGCCCGCGCATGGCTGCAGAACATTGGCGACGTCCCGCTGGATCCGAACAATCGCTGGGCGATTCAGTTGCGCATTCCGGTCGCATCGGTCGGGAACATTGATGCGAACGGTGGCCCCAATCTCGGCGCCGATTTCGACATGTGGTATGTGATTCACGGCAGTTCGCTGGCCGGGCCTGTCATCCTCGCGGACTATCGAACTGCGGGCACCACGACGGAGGCAGATCTGCTCTTTGGTAACTATCCCGTGCCGGCAGGCAACTGGGATCGGTTCCAGCTTACTTCGGGGCCGGCCACAAATGGCGGCGTGTCGATAAGCTGGGGCGACGTGGTTGTCCAAAACACTTATGGAGAAGGCTCGAAGATCGCGAATGGCGCTAACAATACATTTGTCGCCCGCCCGCGAAACTATACTCCCAACGCCATCCCCGCCGGCGACATCAACGCGACATTTCGAATCGCCAATTGGGGTTCAATCGGGGGCGATGCGAATCAGGTCGACTTTGCGACGGGAGTTTGGGATTACGTACGCGGTAACAGCGAGACGACTCCGGTAATAAGCAACGCCGCGATTCCGGCTCTGCCAGCCGGCAACAATCCACCCGCCACAAGTCCCATCGCTTTGACGGCGCTCATGAACCTGGCTGCTGGAAAGAGCTTGCATCAGTGCATTCTGGTTACGTTGTCGGGAACCAACCTGACGTTTCTGAACGACAGCATCTTCCAGAACATGAATTTCGATCACACCTCGCTCTTGGTGCGTGAGGCCCAAATAAGCATCGTCGGATTGAAGCCGTTTTCGCCGCAGCCGCGAGACGTGTATCTGGCCCTCGAGAAAGTGAACATGCCGCGGAACGCGCCCGGCACAAACGAGGGGCGTCTTCTGGAGGGCACGATGGCGCGCCTCATGAAGCGAGGAGGTCCGCTTGCCGCGAAACTGAAATCCGCTCGAACGAGTTTGTCGGATGCCGGCGACTTCGGCTCGCGCGCGAGGCTCGAGGCATTACTGAAGAGTCTGCGCGAGGCGCTTGCCCAGATGGAGTATCGAGATATCGAGAGTGGTCTGGCGGCGCTCGAACAGTTCCTGGCCGCTCTAGGCCGACGGCTGACGGCGGTGAAACAAAACGAGGCTGCGGCCAAGCGATTGGCGGCGGTGTTCGACGCTCGCGCCGATTGGCTAACTGCGTCGGCGCAGCAGGCTGCGGTGAAGCTCGACGCATTCATTTCTCAGCTCAACCAGTGGCTGCTGGGATTGGGCAACGATCCGGCCTCGCTTCAGCTTCTGCCGCCAACGTTGCGGGCGTTCGCCGCATGGTTGGCCACGCTTGAGGACGACGGGAGGTTGCACGAACCGGTTCAGAATTTGTTCGGATGGTTCCAAGCCAACCGTCCGGCCACGCAGTTGCCGTCGATTCTAAATGCACTACGTGAATCGCTCGCGTCGATTTCGACGAGAAACACCGCGCTCCGTGCAGCGATCGCGTCATTCTCGAGCGGGACCGCCGATTGGCTGAGAGGCAACGAACGCCTCGATGTGCTTGTCGGCGCCCTGTCGGACGCGGGGCTTACGACGGAGGAGCTCGACGAGCTGTTTCCCACCCTGCGGGTGCACGTCTATCACGACACGGGAGAGCGGGTTGCGGCCCCCGATGGGACTTCGCGACCAGTGTTGCGAGCGCAGTCATCGTTTGGTCTCTACACCTATCACGAAGGCGGGTTGGAAGGATGGCAAACCAGCATTCAGGGTGCGCAGCGAATCGCCGATAACCTCTATCTCCTCGCCGTCCCGAACAACGGCACAGCCAGGGTGACAGTGCGTGTGCAGGCGGTGGAACAGGGCGACGAGCGAATCCCTGACGATCCGATCAAGCCCTATGTGCCCGAAAAGCACGAAGGCTGTCTGAGCCTTCTCCACAAGCTTCTCGGTCACGATAAGAAATAGAGGCCCGCTATGCAACAGCAACGCGGTCCAAACGAGACGACCATAGTGCGGCTGCGGGTCAAGTCCGCCAAGCTTGACCCGCTCGCTGCCCGGCTGCGGCTTGAGAGGATCTTGAACGAGGCCCGCGTGCACCCGCGCGGACTTCCGGCGTCGGCGATAGTCTTTGTCAAGAGCCTTCGCGATCCGTTGCCGGGCACCTTGAACCTGAGTCAAGGCGCGGGGGCTTCACCGGCCATCTGGGAAGAGGCACTCAGCAGATCGCTTGATGAGTTGGTGAGAGGAGCCGCGAGACCGGCACTCGGTCACGTGCCGGCCAACACCGAATGCGTGTTGTTTCTGGACAGACCCGAATTGCTCGCGGCCCTTGCGGCGGATTGGTGCGATGGCAGCGCTCTTACACGCTGGTGGTGGCGGAGTTTGTTTCGTGCGACCGACGTAACCAGCGCTGTTGTTAGCGAGTGGCTTACTTCGATCGAGTATGTCCCCGCTGCGTTTGCGAAGCTTGCTCAAAAGGAGCTGGCGATTACGTTTGCCGTCGCCTTGCCTGCGAGCGCTGTGAGTAAGCTGCTCGATGGAATCACACGGCATTTCGGGCTGAGTGAGCTGCGCGACGCGCTGCTGCCATCGAGAAACCAGACGCGGCCGCCCGCGCGCAACTCGTTTGATCCGGCCGAGTTGCCGCAGAGCAAACCGGCAGAGATGCTTTCGTCGAGCGAAGCATTCCAACTGCGGACGCGCTGGGCGCCGGAAGCTTTTTCGCCGCGGCTCGAAGGAAACGCGCGCGAGCTACTGGCCGTAGCTCTGATGCTCGAACGAGCGCCGTCCCTGTTGCGCGAGCACGGCTTCGCCTCGCGGCTGTTGCGGTCGCTGCTAAACGCGGCCGAGCAACCGCGATGGAACACCGGTAAGGCGGCTGATCGACTGGTGGCTGTCAACGAGAGTCGGCTGCGTCCTTTCCCAACATCTCCGAAGATGGAGGGTGAGAATGTTGAGTCGCCTGCAACACCTGAGAGGCATCGATACGATGCCCGAGTTCAACGCGACAGTCTGAACGCTCCGCTTGAAGAACTCCACGAACCGGAACAAGCCCAACTCTTGACGCGCGACCTGCGCGCAGCGTCAGCCCGTGCCGACGGGAGATCAGTCTCGCCCTCGGTCGAGAGCTCCCTGATGAAGGTTGAGCATCAACGGCCCGGCGTGCAAGCGACGACCCTCCCGGAAACACAAGTTACGACTACTACAATCGAAGTCGCGGTTGAAACGAAGCTCGGCGGCATCTTCTACGTGATCAATGCCGCTCTGGCTTTGAATCTTTATGGCGACTTCACGATGCCGCTCGAGCCGGGGATCGCATTTTCAATCTGGGACTTTCTCGCGCTGACCGGCCGGGCGATCGCCGGCAAGCAAATCGAGTTCGATCCGATCTGGCCAATGCTGGCGAAGCTCGCGGGCAGGGAGGAAGGCGAACAACCCGGCGCTCGTTTCACGCCGCCGGGCGAGTGGCGCATGCCACCGGATTGGCTGAATGCGTTTCCGGAACGCGATGAGTGGACCTACGACACAAGCCGAAGCCGGCTCATCGTTCGGCACCCGGCTGGGTTCGACGTGATGGACGTAAAGCTCGGCTTGCGGTTTCGGGTGAAGGACATCGAAGCGAGGCTCGCCCGCGAGACTCGTTGCTACACCAATGTTACCGCGTTCAAGCGTCGTCGGTTCGTGTCGGGCGAATTCATACTCCGCAAACGCGAGCCGGGTCTCGATCGGTGGACCCGGTGGATAGCCGACTACCTTCGAGTTCGTCTGTCGCGCGCCCTGGGAATCGGGCCAACGGATGAGCTGAAGACAATGCTTTTTGCGCGAGCCGCTCGAGTCGAAGTTACCCCGGCGCGGCTTGATGTCTTTTTCTCGCTGGCCGAGTTGCCAATCGAGATTCGGCTGGCTGGATTGGATCGCGATCCGGGTTGGGTGCCGGCCGCTGGGCGCGCGATCGCATTTCATTTCGACTAGGACGAAGGACAACAGATGCGGACGAATCAGTTTGGCGACCTGCCGCAGGCGCCCGCGGAGCATTTCAAGTTGTATTTCTATGCGGGAGTCCTGCATCTCATTGCGAAGGTCGTCGAGTCGCTCGGCTCATTCGAAGCGGCTTTCGAGCGGTTTCCATTTCTCGCCGGCTACAACAACGAGCTCGCCGAGTACGGGGTGGCGGGGCTGTCATCGGATGAGGCCGCCCGCTGGTGGCGTAATTCGCTGCACGCCTGGGAGGAAGGAGCATCCGTTCATTTGCCTCTGCGTGCTCTCAGCCAGGCGGCCGCACTCGATTATGCAGCCCTGACTTTGTTGTTGACCATCGGCCTCCTCGAAGAGGACGCTCGCTTCGGGTTTTTGTTTGAATCACTCCAAGGAGGGACAGGGCAGCATCGTCCGACGATGGGGTTGTTGAATTCATGGTGTAGCGAGTTTGACGATCGAGGCGCGGCGCGCGTGAGCATCCGACGGTTGCGAGAACTCGGCATGATCAAGCCCGTCAACCCGGAAGCGCCGCGTGTCGAGTGGGCGCTTCAGATACCGGAGGCGCTCTGGGATGCGATCCGCGGCGAGAAGTTAGCGCAGCCTGCCTCGTGGGCGCGATATCGAGAACCCGGGCAGTTGGCCGAGTTGCGCGAGTTGATATTGCCCGACACGCTTCGGCAACAACTCGCGCTGCTACCGGCACTGTTCGCATCCGGCGAAGTCCAGGCCCTGACAGTTCGCGGCCCTCAGCGGAATGGCAGGCGAACAATCGTTGGTGCAGCCGCGCGGATGCTCGGGCGCGGCGTGCTGGAAATCGATGGGGTTGGCAAAGCAGATGACGAGCGATGGAAGCTCGCCGGGCCGCTTGCAACTCTGCTTAACGCAATGCCGATAATTGTGCTGGAACTCGCGCCGGGCGAGACTGCGGAGTTGCCCGGTCTCAATGGATATGAAGGACCACTCGCGACAGTAATGGGAATACAGGGAGGCGTGACAGGGCCAAGAACTGAGCGCGCGCTCACTTTGGTGATTGAGATGCCAGACGTGAATGAGCGCAGGCAGCACTGGCTCTCAGCGTTTGGATTTCGCGAGGTCGGCGAATTGGATGCTATCAGCCGGCAGTTTCGCATGACAGGCGGTAACATTCGCCGCACTGCGCCTTTGGCACAGGCTTATGCGGCGCTGAACGGACATCCCGAGACCACAATTGCAGACGTGCAGGAGGGCAGCCGTGCGCTTAATCGTCAAGTGCTCGATACGCTGGCTGTGCGTCTTAGCGCGATAGGTGATTGGAACAACCTTGCCGTCGCCGCTGAAACGCGCCGTGAGTTGGACAATTTCGAAGCCCGCTGCCGACATCGCGAGCGACTGCGCGGATCGGTGAGTGCAGCGCTGGGCGCTCAACTCAATTGCGGCGTGCGCGCGTTGTTCACCGGGCCAAGCGGCACGGGCAAAACGCTTGCCGCGCGTCTGTCGGCGTCAGTGCTTCGGATGGATATCTATCGGCTCGATATGTCGTCGGTGGTTAACAAGTACATCGGCGAAACGGAGAAGAACCTGAATCAGGTCTTCGCGCGCGCCGAAGAACTTGACGTGATTCTGTTGTTGGACGAAGGCGATGCCTTGCTGACCCGGCGCACCAGCGTCCAGACCTCAAACGATCGCTATGCCAACCTCGAGACGAACTTTCTGCTGCAACGGCTGGAGACGTTCGAGGGAATTCTGATCGTGACCACCAACGCAGGCGATCGCATCGACAGTGCGTTTCAGCGCCGCATGGACGTCGTCGTCGAGTTTCGCCCGCCTGATCCAGCAGAGCGCTGGCAAATCTGGCGCCTACATCTGCCGGCGAGCCACGCAATTGATGATTCATTGTTGGAAGAAGTTGCGGTACGCTGCAAGCTAACCGGCGGAGAGATTCGGAATGCGGCGCTGCACGCCTCGCTACTCGCGGTCGAGAATGTCGGAATCGTCACCTGCGCACAGCTTGAAGCGGCGATTCAACGCGAATATCGGAAGGCTGGGACAGTTTGCCCGCTGCGTAACGCATAATTACGCATATGTTTGATGAAGATTCTTAGAGCAGTGTTCGTTCAGAGGCATAACTTCTTAGATGAGCTATTGAGGGATTATGGGATTTGCCAAGGCGTACAATAGAGAGTCCAAAGACAAATCTACTTCCGCGGAACCTCGACACCCGGTCGCGGCGGCGCGAGCCAGCACGCCGCCCACGCGATCCGCGTTCCTGCAAGACCAGCGGCCAGCCATTAGGTTAAACAACAGTGCGGAAGTCGGTGCCCCGGCAAGCGGGTCCACACAGGTTGCGCAACCAACCTTTGGACACTTGGGACACACTCACGAACAGCAGGCTGACCGTGCCGCGGATGTGGCCACGCGCATGCCGGTCTCCGCTTCACCGCAGGATACGCACAGCCATCAGTCGCACGCGGGAACCTCGGCGCCGGCGTCGTCCGGTTATCCCGGCCTCGGAGCTGGTCGTCCCCTGGCGACGCCGGTGCGTAATCAGTTCGAGGGCGCATTTGGGTGGGACTTTTCCGGCGTGCGGCTTCATACAGGCAGCGCCGCAGCCGAGGCGGCAAAGAGTGAGGGCGCCAGAGCGTTCACGAGCGGCCGCGACATAGCATTCGGAAACAAAGTAAGCGATCCCGAATCGAGTGGGCAGCGACACGTTCTCGCTCACGAGTTGGCGCACGTGGTCCAACAAGGAAAGGGCGCGACCGTACCGCCTGTAAATCGTGTAGCTGGTCCAGCCGCTACCGCCAAGCCATTGGCTGCTTCATTGTCCGCGGCGCCGAGGGGACAAGTACAGGCGGACCCGATCGTGACCGCTGTCAATTCACCGGCTGAGTTAGGCGTGGGTCGTAGCATTGAAGCGACGGCGACTGCGGCCGGAGCGCGTCCGCTGGACTGGTCAGTACCCGGCGCTCCCGCCGGTGTCACCATTGTCGGTCGCGGAACGCGAGGCGCTACCATTCGGGCGAATGCCGCCTCCATTGCCTCAGCGGGTACTCCATTCAATGTGCAGGCCTCGCTGAGAGGAGCAGTTCCCGCCGACACCCACCAGCGGGCAGCGAACATCACTCTGGTTGGCATTACGGCTCTGACATTTACGGCAAACCCGGCCATCGGGGCGATTGCGGGCATCGCCGGCGCCGCGCCGCCGCCCAACTCCGCCGAGCCGAACCGAGGTGGCTTGGCCGGCAATACGGCTACTGCCAATATCGCCATCACTCCCGGCGCCAGGCCGTTGGGAACGACTGTCACTCTCCGTACCGCGCGCGGCGCGACCGTTGTTCTCAACACAATTACTCCCGGAACTCAAACTGGAAACGTTAATGTCAGAGCCACCGATAATGCCACCGGGACCTTTCTCGATGCGATCTTGATTATCAACCCGGTTCCGACGCGCCTGAACAGTCTCACCGCCCCGGTCGCGCGCGGACCCTATGGCGTTAGACACAATTTTGGTTTCGCTTCATCCGATACAACGGGGGTGCTCAATCGCGTGGTCGGCGAAACACTGACGGGTGGCGGGCGAGATGATTTTGGCAGACTGGCAATAGTCAATACCCCTCAGGGCGGGCCGAATCCCGCTCCGACCCTGGCCCTGGCGGCTCCGGCCAACACCGCCACGGACACAATACTCACTGGGGCAGGGGCGGCAGCGGGCGCGGCGGGCGACGCCAACGTAATCAACGTCAATCGCTACATCGGACCGGGCGTGGCGGCGACGCTGCCGCGAATGACCATCTATCGTCAGGGGCTCAGTTTTCTATCGTGGACGGGCGCGGTCTGGAGCGACGAGTTCGACTTGGGCATGCACCGGAAATCGCTTGTCAATCCGGGCGCAAACGGATTCGTTTCCGAACAGATATTTCCTGGAGTAAGAGTGAGTGTCCCGGAAGCATACGTTGGTCCGCCGCTCATCACGTTATCGGCTGTCACGGCTAACACGGCGGCGGCGCCGGCGGCTCCACTGGCTGCGGGGCTAGCCGCAGACGGAGTGGCGACTGCCAACGTTACTGTTGTTTCGAATGTTGGCGCCAGGAACGTCATTTGGAGGGTGGTCGGCGGAAATATCGCCACGGTGCCTCTCGGCGCGGCGCCTGTCGCCGGAGGCGCGGCGGGAGTGGCCGGCGGAACGGGATTGGTTCGCAGCGGGCTCAGAGCTGGAAACTACACTCTGCGCGTTGAAGATTCGGTTTTTCCCAATCGCCGCGTTGACGGGACTATTCGAGTTGTGGCAGTGGCGTTGCGCGGCATTACTGCGCCGGTCAGAAGAGTCCCGGCCGGAACACTGACGGCAATTGTCAACGTCACGGCTGATCCGGGAGGCCGTAACGTTAATTGGGCAGTAGACCCGCGAGCAACCGCCGCCGGTGTCACAGTAGCCGGAGCGGCGGTGGCCGGAGCGCCGGCGGCCCTGCCTGCGCGTACGGCAACTGTGACGCGACCGGCCGCATTTACGGGAAACGTCACGGTCACGGCTTCTGACAACCTGCGGCCCGCCGGCAGAGCTTCTATTGTAATAGCGTTTCTTTAATTACTGGGGCCGGGTTTAAGAGGCATGAAGGAAAGGCCAATTCGATGATAGCCGAATCGTGCCTTGAAGCATCGAGCGTCTTTGCCGTTAACAACCTCAAAGTCACGGCCGGCTTCCGCACGCGCGAAGTAGAAGTGCTCGCGGGCGGGCCGTTGAAAGTTGAGTTCTTTGTTGAGAACGATAATGCCAAGCCCCTCTACTTGCCTGTCAGAGGAGATCGCGCAAGGCTACGACAAGCCGATTTCTCCTTCACCGCTACAATTGAGGGACGGGAAATCAATCTGGAAGACCCGGCGGCAGAGATCATGGACTTGGGAGGGTTAGGTTCGGTTGCGAAGATCGAGTCGGGCGCGCCTTATCACCAGGTGCTCCTCGTAAATGAATTTGTTCGGCTTGAGAATCTCGTCGTTGTGCTCAGCCCCGGCGAGGTCGTAATGCTCCGCCTCCGATGCCAAAGATCGCTGTCACTTGCGGAGAGCATGGAGCAGGGGCTGAGAAGCCGCGCGGAGGGGGGTGTCGTAAATGTGACGCTTGCCATGCGCGTGAAGCGCGACGATGCATCTCTTGAAGCTCTCATCGCGCGCCTTGCTGCCGAGATACATGCCAATCGCACCGGAGCTGTTTCGGCAGAGCGTGAACTTGCTATTGCTGAATTGGTCGCACTCCGAAACCCGTTGGCCCTGCCGCATGTCCGCTCCCTCAGTGAGCATCCAGACCCGGTGGTCAAGATGTATGTGGAGAGGTCAGTGGCGTTACTGAACCTGGACAAAGAGAGGCGCGCCCGGTCTTAAGGAGCGCTGGACCATGTCTCGGTGGCAATAGAGAGCTATTACAGTACCCCCGATCTTGGAAACAATCCGGAACGCTTCCTCGCTTTGCCGGTGCTTGGGTTATCAGCCTTAGCGAATCGGCTCGGCGCGTCAGACAGTTGAGGGCGGCGACCGTACAAAACTCAAGTGAGCGAGAACAAATGCGAAAAACAACTCGCTCTGGTTGATTATCATGAAGACAACCTGAACGAACTATGATGCGATTGCAGCCAGGAGAACCTTTGAGATGGAAAAGGTGACGCTGTTAGAGCAACAAGAGAAGGACTCAGTTGACAAAGCCGGCTCTGAAGCACCGCTAGTTACCTGCGTGATGGTGACTCGAGACCGGCCGGAGTTTGTACTCCAATCGATCCATTGCTTCAACCGTCAGAATTATTCCGCGCGAGAGTTGATCATCATTGACGATGGCAGCGACAGTCTCGAACAAAGGCTTCCTCTCACCCAGGGCGGGTTGGTCCATGGTAACCCTCGCATTCGTTACGTTCGGTTCTCGCCCCCGCAATGCATAGGCGCCAAGCGCAATCTCGGGTGTCAGGAGGCCCTCGGCGACATCATCGTTCACTGGGACGATGACGATTGGATGGCAAGTTGGCGGCTCAGCTATCAGGTTCGCGCGCTAATCGAAAGCAACGCCTCGGTCTGCGGCCTCGACAAGCTCTACTTCTACGAGCCCGAGCGCGATCAGGCCTGGCAGTATGTTTATCCCGAACGCGCTCGGTTCTGGGTCGCCGGAGCCACGCTCTGCTATCTGAAATCCTTTTGGCGCGAGAACCCATTTCCGAACATCAACGTGGGCGAAGACACTCGCTTTGTCTGGGGCGGCGACGCGCGAAACATGATCGCGCTGCCGGACGCGAGCTTCTACGTTGCAATGATTCATCCCGGCAATACGAGTCGAAAACGAACCAGCGACCCGCGCTATCGGAAGGTCGCGGTTGAACAGATTCGGCAGATGATGGGCGGCGACTTCGAAGATCACGCGAGGCTTTTCAAGAACCTATGAGCGCACGTTCAGCACTCGTTACGGCGGCGGGGGGCATCGGGGACATCATCCGAATGACGCCGCTGGTTCGCGCCCTCGGCGCGCTGGGATACGAGGTCGATGTGCTTCTCGCTCCCGACTACCTCGGCACGGTGAAACTGTTTGAGGGCGCGCGGGAGATTCGCCGGTTATTTTTCGTACCGAGCCAGTGGTCTCAGCAAACCCAACGCAGCATTGACGGACTGCGCGAGGATAGCTACGACGTCGCGACGTTCACGGTCTGGAGTTCCAGGTTGCGCGATCTCGTAGTCGCGCGGTCCACACTCGCCTTCGATCAGCGTCAATGGACTCAAGAAGGTGACATTGCGTGCAGTCAGCGAATCGCCGAATCGCTCGGCTGGGCGGGAGCTTTACCGCAACCGTTCGTGATTCGATCGGCGACGGATTTCGGGTTGCGGCTGGGAACTGTGGCGTTGCATCCGGGCTGCAAGCCCGGCTGGCCCTGGAAAAAGTGGCACGGGTTCGAGGACCTGGCTCGAGCGCTGCCTGAGGTCGTCATAGTCGGCACCGAATCCGACACGGACAATCGCAGCACGTACTTCGGCCGGCCGTTCGAATGGCCCGGGCACGCGATTGATTACACCGGCAAGCTCGCAATCGAAGATACCGCCGGCTTGATCGGGCAATGCGCGGCGCTCGTCTCGAACGATTCCGGGTTGATGCATTTGGGAGTCGCAGTAGGAACACCGACGATCGGTGTTTTCGGACTCACAAGCCCGGCACGCGAAATGATCCCGGCGCCGAACATGATCGCTCTCACCAAAGCCCTTGCTTGCGAGCCCGAGTGTAGGCGGCAGCCGTGGGGCCGTCGCGATTGCGCTTATCACCTTGAATGTTTGAAGACGCTGACGGCGGAGGAAGTTCTGCCGCGGATTGCAGACGTTGCCTGCAATCGAACGGGCGGCAATCCGAAAGACGCGGCGCTGCCCGGCGAATTCAATCAAGCAACCCAACGGCAGGTGGTTTTGAATGGATGAACTTGGTCTTGTCTATTACGGCTATGTGTTCGACGCGTCGGGCTACGGGCATGCCGCTCGTGCCTACATTCATGCCTTGCACGAAGCAGGAGTAGGACTCTCGGTGGTCAACCTCTCGGGCAACGGGCGGCAGGTTCGAGACCCGCTGATCGAATCTCTGGTGGGCCGCACGATAGACGCTGACTTCCATCTGTTTCACGGTATACCCCCGCAGTGGGCGCGCCTGGCTTTTCGGATGCGCAACGCGATCGGCATGACCGTCTGGGAGACCGACACCATGCCGTCGCAATGGCGCAACGTGCTGAATCATACTCTGGAAGTCTGGCTGCCCTGCGAATTCAACGTGTCGGTCTTTAGCAGCGCGCTGGAAAAGCCGGTCTTCAAGGTACCACACCCGATATTCCCTCGGGCCGTCGATGGAAATGGGGACGGCTGTTCATCAGACTCCGCGCGACTGCTCAACGTTCAGGACAGAGATTTCGTTTTCTACAGCATCTTCGAATGGCAGGAACGCAAGAGCCCTCAAGGACTGATTCAGTCCTATCTGCGCGCGTTTGAACAAGACAAAGAACCGCTGTTGATTATCAAAACGAATCCGGGGGCTGCTCACGCGGCGCGCGAGGCGCTCGAGAATGCCAGACGTCAGACCCACTCAGATGCGCGGGTCGAGATTCGCTCGGAGGCATGGGATGAGACGCAAATTGAAGCCCTGCAAGCGCGCGGCGACTGCTATGTTTCCTTGCACCGAGGCGAAGGTTGGGGCTATCCCTTATTCGAAGCGGCGAGCCGTGGCAAGCCGGTCATTGCCACGAACTACTCGGGCCCTCTGGATTATCTCAATCCTCAAGAGCACCTTCTGGTCCAGTGCGCGCCGGCCCCGGTTCACCAGCCTTATCTTTATTATCACCCCAGCATGAGATGGGCCGAACCGGATCTGGGACACGCCGCCGAGCTTATGAGGTGGGTTTGCGACAATCGCGAACAGGCCAAATGCCAGGCCGCGACGGCGGCAAAGAGGATTCAGCAAGCCTACTCCGTGGATGCGGTAGGAGCTCTGGCAAAAGAGCGATTGATAAAGCTGCTGAAGCAAACGAAGCCGCAAAAATGGTCGCGGATAGTCCGAGAGCGCGCCGCTCAATTGCGGCCTGTGGTCCCAATCCCAGGCGACTGGTACGACGAAGACTATTTCGAGAGTGGAACGAAGAGCAATTGGGACCAGGGATATGAGTGGCCGTTGTTCTCGAGCTTGTTTCAGGAAACCGCCACCTTCCTGACAGCTACTTATCCAGAGGCGAACTCCTATCTCGATATCGGTTGCGCGAAGGGTTTTCTAGTTCGGACGCTGCGAGATCAGGGAAAGGAGTGCTGGGGGTTTGATCACAGCCGGTGGGCCCTGGATAGTGCGGACGAGTCGGTTAAGCAATACCTGGCTCAAGCGAGCGTCGATGACGCAAGCTACAATCGCCAGTTTGACGTACTGCTTGCCTTTTCGATCTTCGAGAGCTTAACCGAGGTGCAAGTCCGTTCCTTTCTCGCGCGAGCACGTTCCTGGACCAGGCAAGCCATATTTGCCGTGATCGCGACTTTTGAAAGCGCCGAAGAGGCACGCACTCAAAGGAAGGATGATCGCGATCTCTCCCGCGTTACGCTGCAGCCACGCGATTGGTGGCACGAATTATTTCTAAGCGCCGGATGGCGCCAGGATTACCTACATAGAGTTGCTCAGCGAGCGTGTCAGAATCATGAATTGCCTTCGAGGATGCGATGGAACGTCTATGTTTATGCACCTGAGTAGCAAGGCCGCAAATCATGACTCAACTCAATATCGCGGTTCTCACACACAATGCGCTTGAATACACTCAGAGGTGCCTGGCCAGCATCGCCCGCCACACGCCTGCCGGTCATCGCATTTTCATCTTAGACAACGGGTCCACGGATGGCACCGCCGCGTGGTTGGGTGAGCGTGGTGAGAACATGCACGTCGTGCTGAGCCCCTCCAATCTTGGCGTACCGGGCGGGCGCAACCTGCTGATTTACAGAGTTCTGCCAAACGCGCCCGACGGGGAATTCATAATCTTTCTGGACAACGACGTTGAAGTCTACGCGGACTGGTACAAGCCTTACCTGGAATTGTTTGGACAGCGCGCGAGTGTAGGTATTGCCGGAGCGATAGGGCATGAAATCATCGTTCATCAGGATCGGCGCGACTTATTGCCCGCGCCCGAGGGCGAACCTGCGCCGGTCGATGTGGTCAGCGGTTTCTGCTTCTGGGCTCGGGTCGGAGCTGTATGCGCTGTTGGTTTGTTCGACGAAAACCTGGGGCTGTTCTGGCATGAGGACGACGACTATTGCATTCGCGCCATCGGGCTGGGCTATGAAGTTTACGCGGTGCCCGGCACACCGTTGCTGCACTACGGCCACAAATCCAGCACCGAAGCTGACATTCCACCTGCCGGTTCATCGGAGAACCAGCTCTATCTCGCAAACAAATGGCGGCAGCTCGGACTGGTGGGCGCAGACGGGCGCATTATCCATAACGGCCGATGACGAGGAGATGACTATCGACAGAGACAGGTCAGTTCTGGTCCATCTAGCTTCCGGCGTCGGCAACGTCGTGCTTGCGACGCCATTGTTGGTTGCGCTAAACGAGATGGGGTTCGTTGTCGACCTGCTGCTCGACGCCGATTACAGCCAAACTGCGGAGCTGTTTCGCGACTGGAGCGCGGTCCGCGCCGTTCTTAGAGAAAAGCCTCGCGGCAGAGACGAGTATAGCTTGCTGGTTCCCGCCGTGCCTCCCTTTTACTGGAAGCGTTTCGAGCGCTGGTATGCGCGAGACCGGCTCGTTGCGCGGCGGCCGCCCGATCGAGTGTTCTACCAGGACGAGCAGGAATACTACCTCGCTTTTGCGCGAGCGCTCGGCTACCCTGCCGAACAAAAACCGATGTATCGGCTGCCGATCTGCGCATCGGAAACGGCTGGTGTGACCGGCCGAACGTTGGTGATCGCTCCCGGCTGCAAGACCGGTGAGATGGCGCTCAAGCGGTGGCCCTACTTCGCCGAATTGGCCGAGGCGTTCGAAGACGTCGCGGTAGTCGGAACCGCCGATGACGCTCTTCGCGCTGACGGAACCGTCTTCGAGTTTCCCACGCACGTTCGTCTGCTGCTGGGCACGCTTACTCTGCGCGAGACGGCTGAGGTGATGGCTTCAGCGGGCGCGGTCGTCGGCAACGACAGTGGGCTTTGCCACGTGGCGGGCGCGTCGGGTGCTCCCACGGTCATTATCTTTGGTCCCACACCCAGCCTGACGCTTGGTAAGTTTCCACCCAACGTCGTAATCGTGCGCGCGGGGCTCGACTGCGAGCCGTGCTGGTTCGGCGAGCGTTTTCGAGCGTGCGACAAGAGGATCGATTGCCTGCGAGCGGTGAGCGTTGACGATGTAGCGCGCGTGCTCCGCGAGTTGATGGGGCTTAACTCCGTCCAGCTCAGTGACCGCTGATCTCTTCGCGGGCTGACTTGACGATTTCAATGAATTGCTTTGCGCGCGCAGTGATCAGTTTGTTTTCGCCCGCGCGGAGTGCGGCTGTGTCCACGAGGTCGGCTCCCACTCCGAGCGCCGTTGCTCCAGCTTTGATGAAGTCCGCGGCAGTCTTTAAGGATACGCCGCCCGTCGGAACCAACTGGATTTGAGGGAGCGGCGCCTTCAACGCCTTGATGTAGCTCGGTCCGCCAACCGCGTTTGCGGGAAACACCTTTACGAAGTCCGCGCCCGCTTTCCAGGCGGTTAGGATCTCACTTGGGGTCATCGCGCCTGGCATAACCGGTATGCTGTAGCGGCGGCAACAAGAGATCGTGTCGAGGTCGAGCGCGGGGCTCACGATGAACTGCGCGCCGGCGAGTATGCAGGCCCGCGCAGTCTCAGAGTCGAGGACCGTGCCCGCGCCGACGATTGCATCTTCTCCGAAACGACGGGCAACCTCCTCGATCACACGAATCGCCCCCGGCACGGTCATCGTGATCTCGAGCACCGAGATCCCGCCTTCTCTTATGGCGTCGATTGCCCGCATCGCGATATCGGAAGATTCGGCCCGGATGACCGGAATCAAACCCGTGTCAATGATTCTGCCTATGACGTCGGACTTGTTCATCTATCGATCCAATAGTTCCTATTGCTTCTATTATAGTGACACCGTCTGTTCTGCCCAAAACTGGAATTCGCGATGTTTGTGCTCTTCGGCCCGGGCCTGAATTTCGCCGCTGGCCACGCGCCGCACGTGCTCAAAAAGGCGCGCGCCTACCTCGTCGATGGTCTCGGTGCCATCGATGATGCCCCCGGCGGACAGATCGAGGTCGCGAGACATTCGCTCAAACACCGGGCTATTCGATGCCAGCTTGATCACGGGCGCAATTGCGTTGCCGATGGTAGTGCCGCGGCCTGTTGTAAAGACTATGACTGTGGCCCCGGCGGCTACCAGACCTGGCGTTGATTCCTGATCGTAGCCCGGGCCCTGCATGAGGTTGACTCCGCGATTGGACGGCGTCTCAGCGTACTCGGTCACTCCCTCAACGCGAGTGGTGCCCGCCTTTGACATGGCGCCGAGAGATTTGATGGTAATGTTGAGCAGGCCGCCGGCGATGTTTCCCGGGCTTGGATTCTGATTGAGCACCGCTCCGAACTTCGAGGCGTACTCTTTGTACCAGTCCACCAACTGGAAGATTGCCCGCCCCGTCTGGGCGTCTTTTGCGCGGTTGGCAATGATGTGCTCGGCGCCGCAGAACTCGGGCACTTCCGTAATCAGCACGGTTCCGCCCGAGCGAACGAGGGTATCAGATGCGCGCCCCAACGCGGGGTTTGCAGAGATGCCTGAGAAGGCGTCAGACGCGCCGCACTTGACTCCCAACACCACTTCCCCGATGGAAACCCGTTCGCGTGAGGCGAGGTTCACCTCGGGCAGCATCCGCTCTACTTCTTTCATCCCTCGCTCGATTGCCGCCAGCGTGCCGCCCGCCTCTTGAATGCCTATCTTGGCGACCGGTTTGTTGAAGCTTTTCTCGCGCTTGAGCAGGTACTTTTCGACCTGAGACAAGTTGGTTTTCTCACAACCAAGGTCCATCAGAACCACGCCACCGACGTTCGGGTGGTCGGCGTAGTTGGAAAGCGTGCGCAACATCACTTCGATGGTAGAGCCGTCCTGGCATCCGCAGCCTTTGTTATGGGGGATCGCGACGACGCCGTCCACATTCGGATACTTCGTCCGATTGTAGAGCGTGAACTCGGCCATCATCGAGATCTGCTGCGCTTCGTGGCTCGCGCACATGCTTGTCGGCACGATCAGCACATAGTTTCGCGTTCCCACTCGGCCGTCCGGGCGGCGAAAGCCCATGAACGTTGCGCGCTGTGCTTCTGGGATGTACTCGGGCGGCGGCGTGTACAAGTCTTCAGAAAGGGCCCTCACGGTCGGGACGTCATTCGACATGTTGTCCGGCGATATCATCTCGCCCTCAGCGATGCCCAGCGAAGTCCCGATTGGCTGGCCGAATTGTAAAACGAATTCGCCGGCAGGAATTGCGCGAATGGCGAAACGGTGGCCCGAGTGTACGGCTCCGGAAACGTGCACAATCCGGCCTTCGGGCAGCCTCACTCTCAGTTCGTGTGAAATGGACTTCTTGACCACCGCGAGGTTATCGGCCTGGTCGACAATGATCGCGTATTCGCTGAGCGGCGCCACCGATGCGATTTCGGGCGTTGACATGCACGGTTCCCCGATCACTTGTTTGTGATGAGGCGAGTTGCCGAGAACTGCCCCATACGAATGACCGACAGTAGTCTCAGCAACTCGCCGGGTTATCCGGAACCTCTACCGTTGTGTTCCAAATGGTCTAACCATTTGATTGGCCAGACGCGACCCATTTAACCACAAGCCGTGAGGCGGGGCAAGGCTCGACTAATGTTACCGCTGATAATCGGCGTTGCGGGCTGGAAAACCGGCTAATTGGTTTGACAGTGGCTGATTTTCGATGCTAGACATTGTCCTCTTAAAGCCGAATTGGTATTACCTTAAGAGCGCGGTTGAGTCATGGTTTGATCCTTGGTCCAACTGCGGGTTGTCATATCCGCGGCTTTTGGGATAGAGAAGAGGCTATGGGTTACGATCTTCTGGAGTTGAGCGGAAGGGTGGCCGTGGTCATAGGGGGCACGTCGGGTATTGGCCGGGCGATCGCCCACGGATTGGCGGAAGCGGGAGCCGATGTCATTCCAACCTCGCGGCGACTTGATCAGGTCGAAGCCGCGGCCAGCGAAATCGAGCAACGCGGCCGGAGGACGATCCGCATCACTTCCGACGTTTCAGACCGAGCGTCCCTCGAACGCCTGCTCGGCGAATGCATAGCAGCGTTTGGAAAAGTCGACATCCTGATCAACTGTGCCGGCCGAACCCGCCGCGCGCCGACTCTGGATTTTCTCGAGGAAGATTGGGACGCCATCATTGACACGAACCTATCCGGGACTCTGCGGTCGTGCCAGGTGTTTGGAAGGCACATGCTCGAGCGCGGCTACGGACGCATCGTAAACATTGCTTCGCTATCTACTTTTGTGGCGCTGTACGAGGTTGCCGCGTACTCGGCCAGCAAGGCGGCAGTGGCATCTCTCACAAAGTCGCTGGCGATTGAATGGGCCTCGCGCGGCGTCGCAGTCAACGCAATCGCGCCGGGCGTTTTCCGTACTCCCCTCAACGAGAAGCTGCTGGACGAGACCGAGCGCGGGCGCGAATTCCTGCTGCGCACGCCAATGAGGCGATTCGGCAGGGTCGAGGAACTGGCGGGCGCCGCCGTTTTTCTTGCTTCCGACGCTGCCAGCTTCGTCACTGGTGAGATACTGGTAGTCGACGGAGGCTTTCTCGCAAGCGGCGCAAACCAGTAATGAGACGCTCGATGGTTCGCAAAGCATTCATGAGGTCATACAAACACGTCCGCTATCTCTGGGAGGACGAGGTCGCCGATAGGCTATCCGGCCTCGATCGCCTCGTTTATCGTTCTAACAAGTTGGGCGAAGACCTGAGGCTCACCAACACCGGCGGCGGAAACACCTCTTCCAAGCTGATGGAGCGCGATCCACTCACCGGGCATGACGTCGAGGTGTTGTGGGTAAAAGGGTCGGGCGGCGACTTGAGGACCGCAACGCGCGATGGATTCGCGTCGCTCTATCTGGATAAAGTGCGCGCGATGAAGGCGCGTTACCTCAACAGCCCGGATCGCGGGCCAAAGACCTGCGTCGAAGATGAAATGTACGCGATGTACAGCCACTGCGTCTTCAATCTAAACCCGCGCGCCTGCTCGATCGATACGCCGCTTCACACGTTCGTTCCATTCAAACACGTCGATCATCTTCATCCGAACGCGGTGATAGCTATTGCCGCGTCGGTCAATCAAGAACGGCTCTGCAAGGAGGTTTATGGAGACGAAGTAATCTATGTGCCCTGGCAGCGGCCGGGCTTTGATATAGGTCTGATGATCGAGTCTCTAATAAAGGACAACCCGCACGCCAAAGGCGTGCTGCTCGGTCATCACGGCATGAGCTCGTGGAGTCACGACGACAAGACCTGCTATGAGACGGCGCTGGAGATTATCGAGCGCGCCGCTGCCTACATCGAAGCGCGCGATCGCGGTGCCCAGACTTTTGGAGGACCCAGGCGCCGGAGCCTAGACGAGCAAGAGCGTCGCCGTCGGCTGGTCGAGATACTTCCCTGGCTCCGGGGCCGGATGTCAGCAGGCAAGCGTTTCGTCGCGACGGTGCAGAACGATGACGAGACGCTGCGCTTCGTGAGCAGCATCGATGGACCTCGGCTGGCCGAGCTTGGAACGTCGTGCCCGGATCACTTCCTGCGCACCAAGATCAAACCGCTGTTCATAGACTGGAATCCGGAAACGGGCGATGTCGAAATGCTGAAGACCGCCCTGACCGAAGGGTTGGCTTCGTACCGCAACGACTACATTGCCTATTACGACCGCTGCAAGAGGCCCGACTCGCCTCCGATGCGCGACCCGAATCCAACGGTGGTCCTGATACCGGGACTCGGAATGATCGCCTGGGGCAAGAACAAGAGCGAGTCGCGCGTGACTGCTGAGTTCTATAACTGCGCGATTCAGGTCATGCGCGGCGCCGAGGCGATCGACAGCTACGAAGCGATGGACGAACAGGAGGCATTCGACATCGAGTACTGGTCGCTTGAAGAGGCAAAGCTCAAGCGGCTGCCTCCGGAGAAGGAGCTCGACCGGCAGATCATCGCAGTCGTAGGCGCGGGAAGCGGAATCGGAAAGGCAACTGTTCACCGGCTCGTGAAGGAAGGCGCGCACATAGTGTGTGTTGATGTCGACGAAGGTGCGGCGAGGGCTACGGCTGAAGAGATCATCGCAAAACACGGCGAGGGGATTGGCGTAGCCGGCTCCGGCATCAGCAACTGCGGGCCCGCCGTCGGACTGGCGTGCGACATCACCAATCGCGAGAGCGTTGCAAAGATGCTCGGCGATGCAACGCTCGCCTACGGAGGGCTGGATGCAATTGTTGTGACCGCTGGAGTATTCATTCCGCCCGACGCACAGGGTCACATCGCGGACAGTCAATGGGCGCGGACGTTCGCGATCAACGTAACCGGCGCCTACACGGTAGCCGATGAAGCCTTCAAGATTTTCAAACGCCAGGAACTACCCGCAAGCATTGTGATCACCACCAGCGCGAACGCCGTCGTGGCCAAGAAAGGCAGCGTAGCTTATGATACCAGCAAGGCCGCCGCGAACCATCTAGTTCGTGAGCTGGCCGTCGAGATGGCCCCGCTCGTGCGAGTCAACGCGGTGGCCCCGGCGACCGTCGTCAAGGGCAGCACGATGTTCCCTCGCGAGCGCGTCGTCGCGTCGCTGGCTAAGTACGGCATTGCATTCGACGAGCAGGAATCAACCGACGCGCTGCGAGACAAGCTTGCTGCTTTCTACGCCAAACGGTCGCTCACTCAAGCAGCAATCGAGCCCGAGGACCAGGCGGAAGCGATCTTCCTTCTGGTCTCAAAACGTCTATCGAAGACTACCGGCCACGTGATCCCGGTAGACGGCGGACTGCAGGATGGGTTCTTGAGATGAGGCAGAGAAGTGAAGAGTTCGTAGTACGGCCTTCAGGCGGAAGTTCGTAAGGCAGCGCTACTACAATGGTCGGTTACGAACTTCCGCCTGAAGGCCGTACTACGAACTCTTTCGGAGGTAGGAATCATGGCATCGCGTTTTGAGATTGATGACGGGTTCATCGCTGAACAGAACGGAAGAGCGCGGACGTGGCTCGAAGAGGACTACGATCACCTTGCTCGCGTGCTGCGGCGCAAGAATGTTGACATCGAGGAGCTGGTAGTTAGATCTCAATCCCTCCGCGTAGCGGTTCCGTCGTGGGGCGTTGGAACGGGCGGGACTCGCTTTGCGAGGTTCGCGGGCCCGGGCGAGCCGCGCGATATCTACGAAAAGCTCGAGGACTGCGGCACGATCTTCAAGCTCGTTCGTTCGACTCCCGCCGTTTCTTTACACATACCCTGGGACAAACCAGATGACCCGGCCAATCTGCGTGAGTTTGCCGCAGATCGCGGGCTGCACCTCGATGCGATGAACTCGAACACGTTTCAGGATCAGGCGGGCCAGAAGCTCTCGTACAAGTTCGGCAGCCTCACGCATCCGGACGCAGATGTGCGGAGCCAGGCAATCGATCATAACCTCAAGTGCATCGAGATCGGCAAAGTCCTCGGTTCCAAGGCGCACACCGTCTGGATCGGGGACGGCGGAAACTTCCCGGGTCAGGTGCATTTTCGACGCGCGCTCGAACGATATCTTGAAAGCGCGCGAGAGATTTACAACGCGCTGCCCGATGACTGGCGGGTGTTCCTCGAGCACAAACTCTACGAGCCCGCGTTTTACTCGACTGTGATCAATGACTGGGGAACGAGCTACTACTGCGCGAGCGAGCTTGGGCCGAAGGCGTTCTGTCTGGTGGATCTGGGGCATCACGCTTCCAACGTCAACATCGAGATGATCGTGTCGCGGCTGATTCAGTTCGGCAAGCTTGCGGGGTTTCACTTCAACGACAGCAAGTACGGCGATGACGACCTGGACGCGGGCTCGATCAAACCGTTTCAGCTTTTCTTGATATTCAACGAACTGGTCGATGCGGAGCTGGGCGCCGTTCCTAACTTCAACCCGGCATACATGCTAGATCAGTCGCATAATGTCACCGATCCTATCGAGTCATTGATGGTGAGCGCGGTCGAGCTGACGCGGGCTTATGTGCAGGCGCACCTGGTTGACCGCGAGGCGCTGACCGAAGCGCAGGAGAAATGCGACCCGTTGATGGCGCTGACCATTTTGAAGGAGGCGTTCACGGCTGACGTCGCGCCGATCCTGGCGATGGCGCGTGAGCGAGTGGGCGGCGCGATTGATCCGATAGCAACCTATCGCGCGAGCGGTTATCGGCAGCGCAAGGATGAGGAGCGTCCGGCGCAGGCTAGCATCGCGGCTGGGATTGTCTGACTCAGCCGGAGGCGAAGGCCTCTCGGCTTCAGCGGCCTCTCCGCTGGCGACTGGAGTAGAATACAGCCGTGGCGAGTCGAACACTCAACCGAATGCGTGACAAGATCCGCAGGCGCGAGTACGTCATGACTCTGCACGCGGAAGAAGAGATGGATGAGGATGGATTGAACATCTTTGACGTGGAGAGTGTTATCCTGACTGGAGAGATAGTTGATCGACAACGTGAGCCGCAGACCAATGCGCGGAAGTACGTTGTTCGTGGACAGACGGTGAGCGGCGATGAAATCGCTGCCGTCGTGACCAAATTCGGACCTGCTGGTAAGCTTGTGATCATCACTGTTTATGCCGAATAACAAGAAAGCACAAACCATTGCTTGCGATGTCTGTGGCCGTCGGGAGGCTCAAACAAAGTACCTGACGCGGACGTACGGCAAAGGCGCCAACCTGCTGGTGATCGAGAATGTGCCCGTGGTCGTATGCCCGAGCTGCGGTGAAAGCTACTTGACTGCTGAGACACTGTACGAGCTAGAGCGGATCAAGCTTCATCGGCGCAGCTTGGCCAAGCCGCGGAGTGTAGCTGTGGCGAGTTTCATTTGAGTATTGGCGAATTGAGGCTGCGCAGAATCGCTTCACACAAACTCAGAGGAATGAACACTGATGTACGGATACCAATGTGTCTTGGGCTTGCTTTCCGTGCTGTCGGGCATCGGCCCCGCGAGGGAACCCATAACAATCTACCTGGCCGGCGATTCGACGATGGCCGAAAAGCTTCCCGACAAACGCCCCGAGACAGGTTGGGGTGAGGCTCTCCAGAAGTTCGTCAACCCAGACAAGGTGAGAATCGAGAACCACGCGAAGAACGGCAGAAGCACGCGGACCTTTATCGAGGAAAAACTCTGGCAGGCCATCCTCGACAAGCTGAAAAAAGGCGACTACGTCTTTATCGAATTCGGACACAACGACGCGGCGAAAGACAGGACGGACCGTTACACCCCGCCAGAAGACTACCGCAGTAACCTGGTCAGATTCATCACCGAAGTTCGCGAGAGAAAGGCGATTCCAGTATTGCTCACGCCGGTGATGCGCCGGCGCTTTGATAAAGACGGCAATTTCCAGGATAGTCACGGCGAGTACCCCGACATCGTGCGCGCAGTTGCGTCGGAGCACAAAGCGCCTTTGATCGACATGCACCGCAAGAGCGAAAAGGTCCTCAAGCAATACGGCGTCGAAGAATCAAAGAAGCTTTTCCTTCAGCTCAAGCCGAACGAGAACGCCAACTATCCGAAGGGCATTGAAGACAACACCCATTTTTCACCGCTCGGCGCGGAGATCATGGCCGGGTTGGCCGTCCAGGGGATTCGCGAGTTGAGGCTTGGCTTAGCCGTCTATCTGAAGAGCGCAACCGGGCGTGCCGCCAATTGAGCCACGTCTTGATCCGAGGAACGCAATGAGTGGACCGCCTCTGAAGCCCCTCCATTCGGATAGCACTTTGATCCAATCTAAGATTGATCAGTACGATAAGTTATCGACTGAAGAACTCGTAGGGATTGAAGCACCGTGGAAAGGAAAGCTTGCCATTGTGCCGCGCCCTCGAGGAGGGGACTGGCTCGACGACGAAGTCTCCGGTTGGCGCGAGTGTGGGATAGATGTTGTCGTGTCTTTTCTCACGCCGCCAGAGGCAGCGGAGTTCGCTCTCGAGAATGAAGGAGAAGTCTGCAAGGCTCACGGGATCCGGTTCGTTTCATTTCCAATTCCGGATCAAGAAGTCCCCGTATCGAAACAGGTAGCAGCCGTCTTGCTGCATGATTTGGAGCAAGCCCTTGTAGAAGGAAAAAAGGTCGCGCTGCACTGCAGACAAAGCGTTGGCAGGTCAGCGACGATTGCCGCTGCTCTTCTAGTGACGGCAGGCCAGGAACCTCGTATTGCCTTTGAGAAGATCGGGGAGGCTCGTGGCTGCAAGGTTCCAGAGACAGCCGAACAAGAACGATGGGTCTCAGACTATGCTTCGGAGCTGGCTGCCTTTCCAGCTTTGTGAGCCTCGTGAAACGGACTGAAGTTTGTCATGCGGCAGGTTTACTCAATGCTTATTCAATTGCAGAAGATCATTTGCGCTATGACATCGTTGGTCCTGGCCGCGGCTCTTCCCCTTACCGCGTTCGCGCAGCGAGGAGGAGCGCTTTCTTTGTCGTCGCTGCGGTGCGAGTACCTGACCGATCCCCTTTCGATCGACACTCGCGAGCCTCGGTTGAGCTGGCACATCGAAAGCAATGCCCGAGGCGCGAGGCAGACTGCCTATCACATCATCGCCGCGACCACTGCATCAGATCTTGCGGCTAACAAGGGCGAGCTGTGGGACACGGGCAAGGTCGCCTCGAACGAAACGATTCAGATCGCTTATCAAGGCAAGCCGCTCCAATCCCGGCAACATTGCTTTTGGAAGGTTCGCGTTTGGGACCAGAACGACCGGGCGTCGAGTTGGAGCGAAACCGCGCAATGGGCGATGGGTCTGATGGAGCCCGCCGACTGGTCAGCGAAGTGGATCGGAGACAAGCTGCCTTCGGTTGAGAATATCTCGGCGTCGATGTTGCGGCGCGAGTTCAAGATCTCGTCAAAGGCGAAGCGCGCGATCGTCTACGCGTCGGCGCTCGGCGTTTACGAGTTGCATATCAACGGGAAGCGCGTCGGAGATCAACTCCTGGCGCCCGAGTTCACCGACTATCACACCCGAACTCAGTATCAAGCTTACGACGTGACCTCGCTTCTGAGACCGGGAGCGAACGCAATCGGCGCGGTGCTTGGCGACGGTTGGTACGCAGGCGGCATAGGGCTCGCTCGGAGTTTGATCAAAAAGCCGCGCAACATCTACGGAGATCACCCGCGATTCATTGCTCAACTCGAAGTCGAACTCGCCGATGGAAAGAAAGAACGCGTCGTCACTGATGAGTCGTGGCTCACGAGTCGCGAGGGCCCAATTCGCAGTTCTGACATTCTCGACGGCGAAGCTTACGATGCGCGGCGAGAGATGCCGGGCTGGGACGCTCCGGGCTTCGATGACAGGACGTGGCGAGCAGCCGACATCGCTTCAGGCGTCCGAACAACTCTGGTCGCGCAGCCGAACGAACCGATTCGCGTGACGAGAGAGATCACCCCGATCTCGGTCAATGAGCCAAAGCCCGGCGTCTACGTCTTCGACATGGGACAGAACATGGTCGGCTGGTGCCGGCTCAGAGCGCAGAGCGCGGCAGGATCCACAGTCACGATTCGACACGCCGAGATGCTCAGCGATGACGGCACGATCTACACCGATAACCTGCGCGCGGCCAAGCAGACAGACACGTACACCTTCCGCGGCAGCGGGGTCGAGACGTTCGAGCCACATTTCACTTATCATGGTTTCCGCTACGTCGAAGTCACTGGCAATCAAACAAAGCCCCGGCTCGATGCGATCACCGGCCGGGTGTTTCACTCATCGATGCGCGAAGTCGCGGGCTTCGAATGCTCCGAACCGACGCTCAATCAACTCTGGCGGAACATACTGTGGACTCAGCGTGGCAACATGCTGAGCATCCCCACCGACTGCCCGCAGCGAGACGAGCGGCTCGGTTGGATGGGTGACATTCAAATCTTTGTTGGGACCGGCATCTTCAATATGGATATGGGCGCGTTCTTTACGAAGTGGATGCGCGATGTGCGGGACGCCCAGGCTGACGACGGGCGCTTTGCCGATTTCTCGCCGCATCCTTTCGGCAAGGATAAGATCTTCACCGGCGTGCCGGGCTGGGGCGACGCCGGTATAGTGGTGCCGTGGCGGGTCTGGCAGCTCTACGGCGATTCACGGATGCTCGCCGAGAATTTCGAACCGGGCAAGCGTTGGGTTGAATTCATCCGCAGCAACAATCCTGATCTCCTCTGGAAGAACAAACGCGGCAACGACTACGGCGATTGGCTGAATTCCGACACACTCATCTACGAAGGGTTTCCCAACAAAGGCGGTCAGGTCCCGAAAGAGATCTTCGCGACGATGATGTTCGCTTACGCGACGGATCTGGTTTCGCGAATGGCTACAGTGCTCGGCAAAGACGACGAAGCGAAGAAACACCGTCAGCTCTTTGAAGACATCAAGGCCGCCTTCAACAAAGCGTATGTCGCCGAGGATGGGCATATCCAGGGAGACACTCAAGCCGGATACGCGCTTGCGCTGCATTTCAATCTGCTGCCGGAAAAGATGCGGCGGCTGGCTGTCAAGTACATGCTCGAAGGCATAGATCGATACAAAGGACACATGTCGACGGGGTTCCATTCGACCTATCGAATGATGCTCGAGCTTACCGCCTCGGGGCACAACGACGTCGCTTACGAGCTGATCAACAACCACACGTTTCCATCCTGGGGTTATTCGATTGAAAACGGCGCGACGACGATCTGGGAGCGATGGGACGGCTACGTCAAGGGCCGGGGGTTTCAGAATAAGGGGATGAACTCATTCAACCATTACGCGATCGGCGCGGTAGGCGAATGGATGTATCGCGTCATACTCGGCATCAACAACGACGACATGCACCCGGCATATGAGCATTTCGTGATTCGCCCCTATCCCGGCGGCGGATTGAAATTTGCGCGGGGCTCGTATGATTCAATTCGCGGAAAGATCGAATCCGGTTGGAACGTCGCCGGCGACACGTTGAGACTCAATGTGAGGATCCCGGCTAACACGACCGCGACCGTGTACGTGCCTGCGAAGGACGCCGCAAGGGTGATGGAGAGCAGCAAGCCGGCGAGTACAGCGACGGGTGTGAAGTTCCTGCGGATGGAAGATGGCGCTGTCGTTTTTCTAGTGCAGTCTGGTTCCTACAGCTTTGAGACTCGACAGTGACGGGATTCCAGTCAATGATCCCTGGGAGCGCAGGCATCCCTGCCTGCTCGGTGTTGCGTCAGAGGAGGCAGGCAGGGATGCCTGCGCTCCCAGGGATCCAGTCATGAGTAGTCCGTTTGGATTGCAATCATTCTGCGTTGGTAGAGTCACCGTTTTGGTTGGCGACATTTCACAACAGCAGGTAGATGCGATCGTCAACGCTGCCAATCCGACTTTGATGGGCGGAGGCGGAGTTGATGGCGCTATCCACTATGCCGGTGGCCCGCAGATTCTTGAAGAGTGCAGGGAGCTTCGACGAACACGCTTTCCTAAAGGGCTACCCACCGGGGAGGCTGTCATCACAAGCGGCGGTAGGCTTGCGGCGCGATACGTGATTCACACCGTTGGTCCAATCAAGGGGCGAGCGGGCGATCGGGATGCTCAGCTCCTGGCCGAATGCTATAGAAACTGTCTGAGACTGGCAGTCGAGCACGATCTTCGGACCATCGCGTTTCCTTCGATCTCGACGGGCGCATACGGATACCCTCGTGAAGAGGCGGCGCTTGTTTCATCACAAGCGATTGGGAGCTTTCTGACGACGGATAGGTTGTTGAAAGAGGTGCGCCTGGTGTTCTACAAGCCCGGCGACGCGAACGTGTTTTTGAAGACCCAGGGCTTTGCAAGCAGGGGTTGAAAGGGCCTTTTCGGTGAACAGCGAGCCAAGCGGGCCCACCCTTGCAGCGGTTTGCAGCGCGAACAACTCCAACAAAGCGTCACGCAGCGTAATCCGTTTTGCGCGGCGCACTCTCGAGCATTCGTGATCGATGATCCCCTCTACATCGCGGTTGATCTGGGTGCAGGCAGTGGGCGTGTCTTTTTAGTGGGTCTCGCGCCTGTTGGGTTCACGCTCGAAGAGGTCAGGCGATTCAACTATCCGGCAAGCGATCTTGAACGACATCTGAGATGGGATTTCCCGACTATCTTCGCCGAACTCAAGGCCGGGTTGGCAGAAGCAGGGAGGCGCTCACGCGAACAGGAGCTTCGCATAGTCAGTATAGGTGTTGATAGCTGGGGTGTTGACTATGGTTTGATCAATGCGCGCGGCGAACTCATCGAAAGCCCTGTCTGCTATCGGGACCCGCGGACACAAGGTGTGATGGAGCAGGTTCTCACTCGAGTTCCGCGCGAAGAAATATTCGAGCGCACGGGCATTCAGTTCCTTCCGTTCAACACGTTGTTTCAGCTCTATGCTCATGCGAAAGGTCGTATACCTGACGAAGCGGCTCGGCTGTTGATGATTCCCGACCTTGTGAATCTCTTTCTCACCGGAAGAGCATTCAGCGAATACACAAACGCTACGACGACCCAGATGATCAACGCCAGAACCGGAACGTGGGACCGCGAGATGATCGATCGCCTCGGGCTGCCATCGAGTCTGCTTGGCGAACTCGTCCCGGCGGGCAGCGAGTTGGGCGTGCTGAAGCCCGCGCTTGCCGATGAGCTGCGCCTCGAGGGTGTGCGAGTCGTTGCGCCGGCGACGCACGACACGGGCAGCGCGGTCGCGGGCACTCCGCTTGGAGACGGGTGGGCCTACATCTCGTCCGGGACGTGGTCTCTTGTGGGTGTCGAGCGCGAGACCCCGCTGATCAACCGTGAGGTCGCGCGTTCTAACTTCACGAACGAAGGCGGCGCGTTCGGCACAATTCGGTTTCTCAAGAATGTCATGGGTCTGTGGATTCTGGAGTCGTGCCGGAAAGAGTGGAGCGAGCGGGGCCTGAGTGTGGACTACCAGTCGTTGCTGGATGACGTCTCGTCGATTGAGGGCTGGTCTGCGATCATCTTTCCCGACGACCCGCGCTTCTTCAATCCGCCGGTCATGCTCGATGCGATAGACCAGCAACTCGTTGAGACCGGTTCCTTCGATCAACTCAGCTCCAGGAATCCAGCCTTAATAGCCAAGACTATTCTGGATTCGCTGGCGTTGCGCTATGCCTCGGTGCTGCGAACGATTGAGTCGCTCACCGGACGCACAATCGAAGGCGTCCACATCGTCGGGGGCGGAAGCAGGAACGACTATCTTAATTGCGCGACTGCAACAGCGACCGGCTTTCCCGTCAGGGCCGGCCCCGTGGAAGCAACCGTGATCGGAAATGTGTTGGTGCAGGCGATCGCTGCGGGCCGCTTTGCGTCGCTTGCGGATGCGCGTCGGTATGTGGGTCAGCACGCGCAAGTTAAGACGTATGAGCCCAGACCATCACGTGCCTGGGAGGAAGCTGCGCAACGCTACGAAGAGATCGAGCGGCGCTTTCTCGAGAACGAGCAAACGAATGACTAGGCTGCACATGAGTGTACTGAGATCTCGAACGCTGATTGTCATCGCAGCGTTCTTTTTGATCTTCGCGGAGGCATCGGGTCGCTATTCACCCGGCAACGCGAAGCAGGTCTGGATCCCTGACAACCTCGACGGCACATACACGAACCCGATCATCTTTGCGGACTACTCCGATCCGGATGTGATTCGAGTCGGCGATGACTTCTACATGACTGCGTCGAGCTTCAATTGCGCGCCGGGACTTCCGATCTTGCATTCTCGCGATCTGGTCAACTGGACGATCATAGGTCACGCGCTTCAGAGGCAGGTGCCGGAACAGGTCTTCGACAAACCGCAACACGGCAAGGGCGTGTGGGCGCCGGCGATACGCCATCACAACGGCGAGTTCTACATTTACTATCCCGATCCTGACTTCGGAATCTATGTCGTAAAGGCTAAGAATCCCGCGGGCCCATGGTCCAAACCGGTCCCGATCAAATCGGCGAAGGGCTGGATCGATCCGTGTCCCCTTTGGGATGACGACGGCAATGCTTATCTGATTCATGCCTGGGCAAAGAGCCGCGCGGGTATCAACAGCATTCTCACGATCAACCGGCTGACACCGGATGGAATGAAAGTCATCGATGAAGGCCAGGCCGTTTTCGACGGGCACGCGAATCATCCGACGATCGAAGGGCCAAAGCTCTACAAGCGGAATGGCTACTACTACATCTTCGCTCCTGCGGGAGGCGTGGCTACGGGCTGGCAGACCGTGCTCCGTTCGAAAAATATCTACGGGCCTTATGAAGACCGGATCGTTATGGACAAGGGCAAGACCGAGATCAACGGTCCGCATCAAGGCGCCTGGGTCGAGTTGAAGTCCGGCGAGTCGTGGTTCATTCACTTTCAGGATCGCGGCGCGTACGGACGAATCACTCATCTCCAGCCGATGAAATGGATCGCCGACTGGCCGGTGGTCGGAGTCGATGAAGACGGAGACGGGAAGGGCGAGCCTGTGCTGAGGAATCGCAAGCCGGACGTGGGCGTGAGTTATCCGATTGCTGTTCCGCAGACGAGCGACGAGTTCGGCTCGAAGCGGCTCGGGCTTCCGTGGCAATGGCAGGCGAACGATCAGAGTGGGTGGATGTCGCTTGCCGCGCGAAGGGGCCGGCTTCGATTGATGGCTGAACCGATGCCTGAAAACGCGACTAACCTGTGGGCTGCGCCGAACCTGCTTCTTCAGAAACTCCCGGCACCCGAGTTTACCGTTACTACCAGGATTGACTTCGGCAAGCTAGGAACAAATCAAAAGACCGGCCTAATCGTGATGGGCATGGACTACTCGTACGTCGCGGTTGAACGCGCCGCATCGGGCTTTCGAGTCGCGAAGTATTCCTGCATCAACGCCTCCGAAGGAAAAGCAGAGGCGCGAGAAGCGGAAGGCCTCTTGCCCGGGACGACCGCTTTGCTGCGGGTCAAGGTATCAGGCGGCGCGCTCTGTGATTTCAGCTTCAGCAGCGACGGTCAAACGTTTGTTTCCATCGGCAAGCGATTCAAAGCGCGCGAAGGCAGATGGATCGGCGCGAAGGTCGGACTGTTTTGTTTGGGAGATGGTCAACGATCCGCAGGTCAAGCAGACTTCGATTGGTTCAGGTTCGAGGCATAAGACGACTATGAATGATGCTGCGCTTTTGCGCGCGACCGATTTGTGCAAGTCCTACGCTGGCGTGCAGGCGCTACGCGGAGCTTCGTTCGAGCTGCGTTCCGGCGAGGTGCACGCGCTGGTCGGTGAGAACGGCGCGGGTAAGTCGACGCTCATACGCATCATCACCGGAGCCGTCGAAGCCGACAGCGGCCTGATCGAGTTGGACGGCACGGCGATCACTCACAACTCGCCGCGGCTGGCCAAGTCGCTGGGAATCGCAGCGATCTACCAGCAGCCGGCGCTCTTCCCTGAACTGAGCGTTGCTGAGAATCTGGCGCTGGGACTCGAGCAATCAAGTTTGTGGACGCGAATCAACTGGAGAGCCCGGAGGCGCAGGGCCGCCGAGTTGCTCGCACAAGTCGGCGCCGGCATCGATCCGGACGCGCTGGCTTGCGATCTGTCGATGCCGCAGCAGCAGATGCTCGAGATCGCGCGAGCGATCGGCGCGGACGCGCGAGTGCTGATAATGGACGAGCCGACCGCTTCTCTCTCGGACGACGATGCGCAGAATCTGTTCAAAGTGGTTGGTGAGCTTCGGTCGCGCGGCGTCGGCATCATTTATATATCGCACCGCCTGGATGAGCTGCCGGCGATCGCGGACCGGGTGACCGTTCTTCGCGACGGATGCACTATTGAGACGCGTCCGATGCACGAGGTCACGCGAGAAGAGTTGATTCGGCTGATGGTGGGCCGCGAACTGTCGGCTATCTTCCCGAAGCGCGCGGTGGAGCTTGGCGAGACGGTGCTCGAGCTGAGAGGCGTTGGGTGTTCCAGGTCTGGTGTCACTGATGTAAACCTCTCGGTGCGCAAAGGCGAGGTCGTTGGGCTGGCTGGTCTTGTGGGAGCAGGGCGCACCGAGCTTGCAAGAACGATCTTCGGACTGACGCCAGCCGATCAAGGAGAGATCTTGATCAGGGGGGAACGCGCGCGAATCAAGAGTCCCAGTGAAGCGATTCAGCGCGGCATTGCTTATCTACCCGAGGACCGGCGAAGACACGGCGTGATCGCCGAGTTGCCAATCAGCGCAAACATCACGCTTGCATCGCTCGAAAAGCTTTCACGTCCGTGGTCGATGGACTTCCGTCGTGAGCGTGAGATCGCCGGCGACTACGTCCGGCGTTTCGGAATAAAGACACCGGCACTATTTTCACCGGTGTCAACGTTGTCGGGAGGCAATCAGCAAAAGGTCGCGTTGAGCCGGTGGCTGGCAGTCAAACCGTCGGTGTTGATCCTGGACGAGCCGACTCAAGGGATCGATGTCGGCGCGAAATCCGAGATACATGAATTAATGATGGAGCTGGCGGAGCAAGGCGCGGCGATTCTGATGATATCGTCCGAACTGCCCGAGATACTCGGCATGAGTGATCGCGTAGCGGTGATGCGTGGCGGTACGATTTGCGAGGTGCTGAATCGCGAGGAAGCGACTCAACAGAAAATACTCGAACTGGCTCTAGAGGACATTGAGCAGCGAAGCGTAGCACCTGATCGCGGAATTGGTATAAGCTGACAACCGGAGCGCGGCGCGGATGATGCTTTACCTGGTGCGCAACGGCCGCGACAGCCTATGCCAGCAAAAGACAAGGTTCATGAACAAGTCGTAGCCGCGCTTAGGAAGGATGGCTGGACGATTACACATGATCCGTTTAAGGTGCTCTGGAAGACTCGGAGACTTCTGGTGGATTTAGGGGCCGAGAAGCTGATCACCGCGCACAGAGGGGCCGACAAGATCGCAGTGGAAATCAAGAGTTTCATCGGAGCCAGCGACTTGGAAGACTTGTATCGGGCTATCGGACAATTCATCTTGTACAGGAAAGCACTCAGAAGAGCCGATCCCGAAAGGACGCTTTTTCTCGCTATCGATGTGAAGGTTTTCAAACAGATGTTCGACGACCCTGAGGGCGAGTCGTTGAGAACAGAGGAAGGAATCAATTTACTGGTCTTCGACCAAGGAACCGAGGAGATCATCTTATGGAAACGGTAGAAGAGAAAACCGCGAGATACAGCCAGATTATTCAAGACATCCTGTCCGAACTGGCCGCGATCCCCAATCTCGAAGCCGGCATCGAGGATCGCTTGCTATTCGACAAACACACCGACAGCTATGCGATGATCACCGAAGGATGGGACCGCGAAGAGAGAGTTCATCACGTCGTGGCTCATCTGGAGATTATCAACGGCAAAGTCTGGATTCAGGCGGACAATACCGACTTAGTGATTGCACGTGAACTCGAGTCCAGAGGGATTCCCAAATCGGACATTGTGTTGGGCTTCCGTCCGGCAGCAGTGCGGTCCGAGTCTGAATATGCCGTGGCTTGAATTCTCGGGTGCACGATGGATAAGGAAGCTAACTATCGCCGCATCATTCGTCGGCTCGTTCGCGATTACGCCCAATACCGGCCAAGCCATGGACAGATCAATCCTATCCCGGTATGCGATCCGAAGAACGATAACTACTTGGTAGTTCACATTGGCTGGGACGGTATCCGCCGTATCCACGCGACCGTCTTTCATTTGCGCCTTCGCAACGGCAAGATCCTGATCGAAGAGGATGGACTGGAACACGGCATCGCGCAAGATCTGCTCAATTCAGGAGTGTCACCGAAAGACATCGTTTATGCGTTGGAAAACAAAGAGGTGACTGCGCGAAGGGAGCTTGAGGTGCGAGCATGAACAGTTGCCGGAACGGCAATTGGGCAGTTTGAATGGCACAGACGCGTCTGAGCAAAAACGATGGACCCGACAATGGCGACTATAATTTCAATTCTAACGGCCATTGGGCTGGGTAGCGTACTTGGTGCGTATTTCCAAGCGCGCTTTCAGAGTCGCACGCAAAATAGGTCAGCAGCAGCACGATCTCAAACAGAAACGCTATCTGAGTATATTGATCTTGATGCTTACTAAACTTGATCCTGACAACGGATTGCGACAGGTGCGAGAGATTCGCCCCGACCTAAGAAACCTCGATGATGTCAGCAACGAGATGGAGAAGGGATTGTTAAAACGGATTTATATATGCCGGTGACGGCGTGCTCGAATCACTTGCCTCGTTCATTCGTGAACCTAGCCATCGCTCCTTTGTTCGTACAGCAGCGGCTATGAGAAAGGACTTGTGGGGCAAAGGTACTGCGGTAAATGAGAACATCCTGGACCTTGTCGGCGCGTCGTGGGGCTCGAAACAAATCAGCACCTCTAATCCTCAGCATGAAGAGGCCAACATGCGGAATGATGTATCGAAGTGACGTCTAAAGCTGACTATGAACAGCCCGGGATCTGCTAAATCTGAGGGGAATGGGCTTGGCCTTCAATCAACATCTCCCATCCACTTGAGCCGTTACAAGCGCGAAATCTCCGCGGCGCTGGCTTACAGTGCTCTGTTGTTGCTCGTCGCTTTCATTGCGCCCGGTTTCTTCAGCGCGGCTAACTGGCGCGATCTGGCCATGAGTAACGCGCCCGTCCTGATAGTCGCCATCGGCATGACGATGGTGATCATAGCCGGGCACATTGATATTTCCATCGGGTCGCTGTTTGCCGTGTGTAGCGTGGCCGCGGGATTGATTGCAAAAGCCGGAGTCCCTATGCCGGTGCTGATACTGTCAGTCGTTGTGATTGGTGGTCTGCTCGGCGCGGTGAATGGCGTGCTCGTAGCGCGGTTCAAGATTCCCGCGATTGTCGTGACGCTGGCAACGCTGGTGGCGTGGCGGGACGGGTTGCGCTGGGTAACTGAAGGCGCGTGGGTGCGCGAACTGCCTGCTGGCTTTCAATGGTTCGGACTAGGACAGTCGTCCGGGCGGTTGCTGATCATCGCGATCTCGCTTGTCGTTTTCATCGCTTTCGTCTGGCTGCTTAACAACTTTGCAGCCGGACGCGCGATTTATGCTGTAGGCTCGGACGCGGAGGCTGCGCGACTTGCGGGCATAGGACCGCAGCGCGTGGTCTTCAGCGTGTTTGTCTTGATGGGTGCAATGGCTGGACTGGCTGCATTGTTGAATGCGGTCCGCTTCGCTGAAGTGCCGAGCAATGCGGGAACGGGCCTGGAACTGAAGGCGATTGCCGCCGTCGTGGTTGGCGGCGCGGCCATCACCGGCGGGCGCGGGACATTGATCGGCACCTTCATCGGCGTCGCGTTGCTTGGTACGCTTGGAACAGCGTTGACCTTTTTGGGCATCAATCCGTTTTGGGAAAAAGCGATTCAAGGGGCGATCATTTTGGCCGCTCTGGTTTCTGACATCGCGATGGGACGCCTTGATCGAATGCGGAATGCGGACTTTGGATTGCGGATTGAGAGAGCTCAATGAATCCGACTATTCCGCAATCCGCAGTCCGCAATCCCCAATTGATAGCGCCCTGGCGCGAGCGCTGGTTCCCGAATCACGAGTGGGCGCTGCTGATCGTCTTGGCGGTCGAGTGCGGCGTCTTCAGCGTGACCGGCAGCAATTTTCTGACGGCGGGAAATGCGTTCGAGGTGACCCGGCTCGCAGTCGAGCTTGGACTATTGGCGCTTGCGCTCACGCCGGTCATCATCACCGGCGGCATAGATCTCTCGGTCGGATCGATGATGGGGCTGTCGGCCGTCGTGTTGGGGAGTCTGTGGCGGGACGCACATTTGCCGATGCCCCTCGCCATCGCCGCGGCCTTGCTGATCGGAGCGCTCGGCGGCGGATTGAACGCATTGATGATCGCGCGGTTGAACTTCCCGCCGCTCATTGTGACGCTCGGGACTTTTTCCCTGTTTAGAGGCGTCGCGGAAGGTCTCACGCGGGGCATCGACAACTACTCAGGGTTCTCGTCTTCTTTCTTGTTCCTGGGACAAGGCTATGTTGTCGGCTTGATACCGGCGCAGCTTTTTGTCTTCGTGGTTGCGATCGCTGGGTGGGCATGGTGGCTGCATCGCACGACGTTTGGCCGGAGCCTTTACGCGATCGGATATTCATCCGAAGGCGCGCGCTATGCTGGAATCCCGGTGGCCCGGCGATTGGGAACCGTCTACTTGTTGTCGGGGCTTTCGTCGAGCCTTGCGGCTGTCATCTACGTCGCGCATCTCGGCCAGGCCAAGTCAGACGCGGGAACCGGCTACGAGTTGATGGCGATAACGGCGGTGGTGCTCGGCGGGGCATCGATATTCGGAGGACGCGGCACGGTGCTCGGAAGCGTGCTTGGTTTGTTTGCGATTGTGATCCTGCAAAACGGTTTGCGTTTGAGCTCGCAGCCGGCCGAGCTTGCCGGGATTTTGACGGGCGCGCTGCTGGTAGGAACGATACTCGCCGATCGATTGTCTGCGCGCGCAAGAGCCCAGGCTCACATTCAGATCGATTCAGAGGAGATTCAAGTGAAGAACTCGCAAGTCGCCATACTGAGCGCCGTCATCCTGCTCGGCGCGTTGATTGTAGCCGGAAGCAATTGGTACCTCGTGGGATCGCTGCGGCACGAGTCCTCCGGCGCTGGCACTAGTTCTGCCGGGCAGCCCGCCGGCGGAGCGCATAAGACGGTCATCGCGATGATGCCCAAAGCGAAGGGTGATCCCTACTTCATAAGCTGCAGACAAGGAGCCGAAGAAGCCGCCAAAGAGCTCGGAGTCGAGCTGCTGTGGGATGGCCCGACAGATCTCGATCCGGCCAAGCAGAATGAAGTGATCGAAGCGTGGATCACCATCGGCGTAGATGTGATTGCCGTCAGCGTTGAAAACGAAGTCGCGGTCTCGACAGTCCTGCACAAGGCTCGGGAGAAAGGCATCAAGGTCGTCACCTGGGACGCCGACGCTCAAAAGGACGCGCGAGACTTCTTCATAAATCAGGCCACGCCGCAGGGCATCGGTTACACGCTGACTGATGAGGCGGCGAGGATACTAAGCAACAAGGGAGAGTTCGCGATCGTCACCGCGAGTTTGAGCGCCGCGAACCAGAACGAATGGATCAAACACATCAAGGCGCGGCTCGCGGAAAAATATCCGGAGATGAAACTCGTCGCGATCCAACCGAGCGACGGAGACCGCGACCGAGCATTCGCTGAGACGCAGACGGTGTTGAAGGTGTATCCGAATGTGAAGCTGATCATGGCGATTGCGGCTCCGGCCGTGCCCGGCGCTGCCGAAGCTGTGAAGCAGTCGGGCCGCGCGGATGTTAAGGTCACCGGGTTGTCGTTGCCGAACATGTGCAAGCCTTACGTTCACGACGGCATTATCGAGAGCATAGTGTTGTGGAACACTTTGGACCTGGGCTACCTGACGGTGTACGCGTCGCGCGCGCTCAGCGGTGGGCAGTTGAAGCGAGGCGATCAGAGCGTCGGGGCCGGGAGACTGGGGAGGATCGAAGTTCAGAACGACGAAGTGAGGCTCGGCGCGCCTTTCATCTTCAACAAGACTAACATCGACGGGTTTAATTTCTAACAGCAGGAGTTCGTAGTTCGGCCTTTAGGCGGAAGTTCGTAACCGCTCTGTGTACCGGTCACGCCTTACAAACTTCCGCCTAAAGGCCGAACTACGAACTTCGGAAGGAGGATTAGCCGTGGTTGGATTGTCGCGAGTTGTGTTGGTGTCCTGGGTTGCCGTGGTCGCCGCGTTTCCGTCTGATATAGAGATTGCGCGCAGCTTCGCTGCGCGCGGCGCGGACGTAGCATTTGACACAATGCAGAACCCTGAAACTCCGCCGCGCGAGTGGATAGATCCCGCGACCGGTCACCGCGTGATACGGCTGTCGGAGGCGCCAGGTAGCGCGAGCCTCTACTTCCATCAGAACCAATACACAGCCGCCGGCGACAAGATGGTCTTCTCGACGAGGGAGGGTCTATCGACGATCGACCTTAAGACGCGCAAGATCGAGGCAATTGTCGAAGGCCGAGCCGGCAAAGTAGTTGTCGGAAAGAAGACTCGTCAGGTGTTCTACATGATAGATGATACGGTGTACGCCACCGGCCTCGATTCAAAGACGACGCGACCGGTCGCGAAGAGACCCGAGCTGCATGCGGCGTCCGGCTTTGCGGTGAACGCTGATGAGACTCTTCTTGCCGGCAGCTACACGGAGGGTGATGTTGGCCGCCTGCAAGCCCCGCCACCTGCCGAACCGAACTTGATTCCGCCGAGTCAGGAATCGAGCCTCGAGGCTCGATGGCTCGCGCGCCGTCCGATGCGTCTCTTCACGATCAACATCAAGACCGGCGAGGCTCGCACGTTTCATCCGAGCACCGACTGGCTCAACCACGTACAGTTCTCCCCGACTGATCCGACCCTGCTGATGTTTTGCCACGAAGGGCCGTGGCATAAGGTTGACCGCATCTGGACGATTCGAATTGACGGTTCAGACTTGCGTAAGGTTCATACCCGCACGATGGAAATGGAGATCGCGGGCCACGAGTTTTTCAGTCAGGACGGCAAAGTGATCTGGTACGACCTGCAAACGCCAAAGTCGCAGGTCTTTTGGCTCGCGGGTTACGATGTCGCGACGGGCAAGCTTATCAAGTTCAAGATTGAGCGCGAGCACTGGTCGGTTCATTACAACGCGTCTCCCGACGGCAAGCTGTTCGCAGGTGACGGGGGCGGTCCGCGTAGCGTGGCTGCGCCGGGCAACGGCCAGTGGATCTATGTATTCACGCTGAACGGGGGCTCGCTCAAGGTGGAGAAACTGGTCGACCTTTCAAAGCACGACTATCGCCTCGAGCCGAACGTCAGCTTCACTCCGGACGGGAAGTGGATTGTGTTTCGCTCCAACATGCACGGCGCTTCTCACGTCTACGCCGTCGAGGCAAAGAAAGCGAAGAGATGAAGCCGACTGACGGGTTTCGACCACCGCTCTCGCGCCGGGATTTCCTCAAGAATCTCGCGGTGTCCGGCGCACTGCTGCAAACCGAGTCGCGCTCTCAAGCGCCTTCCATGAGATCGCGTGCGACGAGAACGGGCGGGTTGATCGATCGGCAAGACCTCGTTCGCCGCCACAGCCCAATCATCCGAAAGCTCGACCCGCTTTCGCCGCTGTCGGTTGGGAATGGAGAGTTTGCTTTTACTGCGGATATCACCGGCTTGCAGACATTTCCCGAAGAGTACGAGCGGGCGATGCCGCTGTGTACGATGTCACAGTGGGGTTGGCACACGACGCCGTTACCGGCGGAGCTTCGCACACAGCAATTTCGATTGACGATGTTTGAAGCGCACGGCCGCAAGGTCGGATACGCGGTCGACGCGGAAGGCCAGGTCGAACTGTACAAGTGGCTGCGAGAGAACCCTCACCGCTTGCACCTCGGGCGCATCGGTCTGAAGTTGATGATCCCCAACGGCAGCCCGGTACATACTGGAGACTTGAGTGACGTCGAGCAGTGGCTTGACCTCTGGACAGGCTTGCTGACGAGTCGATTCCGTATTCAGGGACGGCTGGTGTCCGTGACCACCGCTGCGCATCCCGAAATCGATCTGGTTGCCGTGTCGATCGAATCTGAGTTGATCGCGCAAGGACTGCTCGCGGTGCGCTTCGGGTTTCCTTACGGTTCGCCGGCGATGCAGGCGGCGGATTGGTCTCAACCTGGCAAGCACAAATCTGAGTTAGGGCGAACGAGCCGGGGCCGCGCGGACATTCACCGAAGGCTTGATGACGACGAATACTTCGTTGCGATCGGGTGGGAGGACGGCGCGTCGTTCGCTGCCGCGGGTGAGCACCAGTTCCTCTTGACTCCAAACCGGCGCGGCGAGCGTCTCAAATTCGTGACTGCGTTTTCCCGCGCTGCCATATCGACTACGCCGAGCGTCGATTCGACGTTTTCCGAAAGCGCGAAGCACTGGGGGCGTTTTTGGCAGAGCGGCGCGGCGGTCGAGCTCGCCGACAGCCGTGACCGGCGAGCGCCGGAGCTCGAGCGGCGCGTCGTTCTTTCCCAGTATCTCACTGCCATTCAATGCGCCGGTTCGAAGCCGCCTCAGGAAACCGGGCTGACGGTCAACAGTTGGCACGGGAAGTTTCATCTCGAAATGCACTGGTGGCACGCGGCGCACTTTGCGTTGTGGAACAGGACGCAACTTCTTGAGAAGAGCCTGGGCTGGTATCGAGAAGTACTGCCGCGCGCGCGTGAGTTGGCCGCGTCGCAAGGCTACGCTGGTGCGCGCTGGCCTAAGATGACTGGGCCTGAGGGACGCGACAGCCCGTCGCCGATAGGCCCGCTGCTAATCTGGCAACAGCCTCATCCGATCGTCTATGCAGAGCTCTGCTACCGGCAACATCCCGATCGCTCGACCCTCGCCCGATACAGGAGCGTCGTCTTCGAGTCTGCGGAGTTCATGGCGTCTTTTGCGGCATGGGACGATGAGGCCAAGCGGTATGTGCTGGGGCCTCCGGTCATACCAGCGCAGGAAAACCATCTGCCGCGCGAAACCTGGAATCCCACATTTGAGTTGGCGTATTGGGCTTATGGACTGCGGATCGCTCAGCGGTGGCGCGAGCGTCTCGGACTCAAGCGCCGCGAGGAGTGGGATGCTGTGATTGGCAAGCTTTCGCCTCTGCCCAAACGTAACGGCGTCTATCTCGCGCATGAGAACTGCCCGCAGACCTTCAGCGGGCGAAACTATGACCACCCTTCCATGCTTGGGGCCTATGGAGTGCTGTCCGGTGACGGCGTTGACCGGAGCGTTATGCGCGAGACGTTGAAACGAGTATTGAGTTCGTGGCACTGGGAACGGACGTGGGGATGGGACTATCCTCTGGCCGCGATGACTGCCGCACGTTTGGAAGAGCCTGCGTTGGCGGTCAACGCGCTGATGATGGAGACCGAAAAGAACCGCTACCTGCCAAACGGGCATAACTGGCAGCGAAGCGATCTTCCGTGTTACCTGCCCGGCAACGGCGGGCTGTTGTACGCGGTTGCGATGATGGCGGCGGGCTGGCGTTCGGCGCCTCGAGGTCCAGCCCCCGGTTTCCCCGCCGGCAACTCCTGGGTGGTGCGATGCGATGGGTTCAACAAAACGGTTTTGGCAACCCTGTAGACGCGATCATCAAGCTGCGCTCGCCTTCAACAGTGTGCTGGATGGCGCTCAGGGCAATGAGACTGTCGGCGCGGAGTGGGGCTAGGGTCAGTCTCGATTGGTCTTACCGTCATATATCAAACTGACGAATTGGTCATAAAAGAGCTTGACAGGCCGAGTCATCTATTAGAGAATAGGCGGCGCTGGAACGGCAAAGCGCCGCTAGATTATCCTCCCAGGGTTTAAGAGCCGGTAGTGAAAACAAGAATGCTGAGAGATCGCGCTGATTGACTGGTCAGACCAATGAGGCCTGAGTTGATCATTGTCTGCTAAGTTGGGTGGATGAGCGGCTGGCGTTTTTTCGGGAAAAGATAAGCTCAATGATAGACGTCGGGATTAAGTTGTTGGGTGCGCGCCAGCGGGCGCAGCAATCCCCGGCAGCTTTTCCCATCTCGCTCGCTAGCAAGTCGAGTCGGGGCATCTACGGTCTCGATCGATGCGTAAAGGAATTGCTCGAAAAGAGGGCCGCAGCCGGCGAACGTCCGCGGCCGTCTACGCTCAATGGAGGAGAACAATGAAACCGAGAACAACGAAATCAATCCGAGTTTTTGTCTCGATGGCTCTCCTGGTCGTGGTCATGTGTCCGCCGGCTTTGGTGTTTGGCCAAGAGGCGCGAGGCACGATCTCAGGAACCGTTAGAGATACCAGTCAAGCAGTCGTCCTGGATGCGTCGGTCAAGGTCAACAATATGGCCAGGGGCATAAGCGTTTCGCTCAAGACAAACGACGCGGGGCTGTTTCGCGCGCCTTTCCTTGTACCCGGGACTTACCAGGTGGTCGTGGAGGCTAAAGGCTTCAAGAAGTATGTTCGCGATGGAGTCGAGTTGCGAATTGGAGAGACGCTCGACATCAATGTTGCACTCGAGGCGGGCGGAGCGGAGGAATCGGTAACCGTTACTGCAGGAGGCGCAGAGCTTCAAACGGCGACTGCCTCGATGGGCGTAGCTGTTGACGGGCGCCGAGTGGCCGAATTGCCGCTGACACACGGCAACCCGTACACCCTGATAGCGCTCGCTCCCGGAGCTTCGTTTACGCGAGACCCAAGGCTTGACCGCCCGTTCGAGCCGACTCACATCGTCGGCTATTCAATGGACGGCACTCGAGCGAATAGGAGTGATCTTACGATCGACGGAGTTCCGAGTACTTCGACGGCGAACGCGTTCGAGGTGATCGCTTCATACGTTCCTCCGGCGGACGCCATCCAGGAGTTCAAGGTTCAGACGGCGACATTCGACGCGCAGTTTGGAAACACCGAAGGCGGAGTAACGAGCATAAGCATGAAATCGGGCACGAACTCATTTCACGGCACCGGGTATTTTTGGGAAGAGCCGGCGGGCATGACGGCCAATGATTTCTTTGGCAATGCCAACAAGCTGGGCCGGCCGGCTTCGTTCGAAAATCGCTGGGGCGGCTCGTTCGGCGGACCGGTTTGGATTCCGAAGCTTTACAACGGACGAAACAAGACGTTCTTCTTCTGGGCGTATGAGGGCATCCGCGATGCGCGTCCTCGTAACAATGGCACGCCGACTACGGCGACCGAAGCCATGCTTCGAGGTGATTTTTCGGAGTTGCTGAAGTTGGGGACGGCATACCAGATCTACAATCCGTTCACGCGCAAGGCGGTTGCCAACGGACGATTCCAACAGGACCCCTTCCTAAACAACATAATCCCCTCGAACCTGATCAATCCCGTTGCCAAGGCGCTGGTCGAGAAATACTGGCCCAAGCCCACGTCGCCGAGTCTTGCCGCTGCGGACGGCACGGGTAACTTTCGGCAGCCCAACCTGCAAGAGAATATCAGGTACACCACCAATACCATCCGCGTGGATCAGAATATTGGCGCCAACCACCGGATGTTCGGTCGAGCGAGTTGGTATGACAGGGCAAGCGACTACAACAACTACTTCAATAACCTGGCGACCGGCGAACTGTTCTTTTTCAAATCGCGTCAGGGCGCGATTGATGAAGTCTGGACCATCAATCCAACGACCGTGCTGAATCTCAGGTACGGCTACAACCGCTTCATTCGTGCGACCGTGACGAATCTTGACAACCACGGATTTGACCTGACCTCGGTCGGATTCCCTGCTTCGTACAATAACTCGATACCGGTCGACAAGAGGCGATTCCCGGGCATCGAGATAACCGGCTATCAGGGCACCAGGCAGAATGAGGAGTTCAGGCCAACCGATCTCCACTCCGGCATCGCGACGCTGAACAAGGCCATTGGCGCACACTCGCTGAACACGGGAGTTGAGTTCCGTGGTTATCGAGAAACCGACTCGTTCGCCATCAACGACGTGACCGGGCGCTTTAATTTCGATGCGACGTGGACACGGGGGCCGTTGGACAATTCGGCGACGGCGCCGGGCAGTTTAGGGCAATCGTTCGCCTCGTTTCTGTTGGGGTTGCCTAGCGCCACAAACAGCCTGGTCGCGCGGCTCGCGGACTACGCCGAGCAATCCACGACCTGGGGCTATTACGTGCAGGACGACTGGAAGGTCACTCCCCGCTTGACAGTGAACATGGGGCTTCGCTATGAACTCGAAACGCCGTTGACCGAACGGTACAACCGCAGCGTGAGCGGCTTCGACGACCTTTATACCCAGCCTTTTCAGGCGGCGGCACAAGTAGCGTTTGCAACGTCCCAGGGGAGCGTCGCGACCGCAACGCCTGAAGTGACTACGTTCAGAGTTCCGGGAGGTCTTCTGTTCGCAAGCAAGGAGCAGCGAGACTTGTACGGGACGCCCAAGCACAACTTTGCGCCGCGCCTCGGATTTGCCTATCAGATCAACGACAAGACAGTTGTGCGAGCGGGCTACGGAATCTTCTATGGGTTTCTGGGCCAGCGCCGCGGCGACGTCGTTCAGAGCGGGTTCAGCCAGAACACGCCGCTCATCCCGACCCAAAACAGCGGGTTGACCTTCATAGCCACGCTGTCCAATCCGTACCCCAACGGAATACAAGAGCCGGTTGGAGCAGCGGCGGGGCCTCAGACCTTCCTCGGACAGGCCATAACGTTTTTTAATCAAAGACCTCTGTCGCCGCTCATGCAACGATTCCAAATTGGTTTCCAGCGCGAACTGCCGGGCGGGTTCTTCGTCGAGGCTGCCTACGTCGGGAACCGTGGATCGAGAATCGAGATAAACCGCAACCTGAATGTCACGCCTCAGAAGTACCTGAGCACGAGCCTCACACGTGACCAAACCAAATTGAATTACCTGACCGCAAATGTTCCCAACCCGCTGCGCGGATTGTTGCCCGCAAGCGCAAGCGGCACCTTCACCGGAGTAAACATTGCGCGCGAGCGCCTCATGCGGCCGTTCCCCGAGTTCGATACGGTCAACACGACGACCAACGACGGGTATTCGCGTTATGACGGATTGCAGTTCAGACTCGAGAGACGTTTCTCGAAGGGCTACACCGTCGGCGCAACTTACACTTACTCGAGGTACACGCAGGCGACCGAGTTGCTGAATCAGGATGACTTGTACCCAACCGAAGTCGTCTCGGATCAGGACTTTCCTCACCGCTTTAGTCTGAGCGCAATTTACGAGTTGCCGTTCGGCGCGGGGCATCGATTCCTGACCGACACGAATGCGGTAGTCTCCAAGATCGTTTCCGGATGGCAGGTGCAAGGCGTCTACGCCTATCAGAGTGGTGTACCGCTGGGCTTTGGGAATCTGATCTACGTCGGCGACCCCAAAGATATCCGGCTCGACAAGAAGTCTGTCGAGAAATATTTCAACACCAATGGATTTGTAGCGCTCCGAGACGCAAGCAAGACAGGCACTCCAGTGGTGACGGACGCCAGCGGACAGCCGGTGTGGGTAGACTTCAACGATCCATGCAAGACTAATCCTACTTGTGCAAAGGCACTCGCAACGCCGACTGGCTTCAACCGCGACGCGTCGTTCCAACTCGATCACAACGTTCGGACATTCCCGCTGAGGTTTGATCTCCTTCGCGGAATCCCCGGCAACAACTTCGACCTCTCGCTAGTCAAGAACACCGCGATCACCGAGACCACAAGGTTGCAGTTGAGGTTCGAGGCGACAAACGCGCTCAATCACCCGGGGTTCCCCGCCGCCAACACGACCCCGACGGCGGCTACTTTTGGGCAGATAACCGCGTCCAATCAGGCGAACTACCCGCGCCGAATTCAGCTCGGCATCAAGTACATATTCTAGGCGCCACACGACGCCTACCAGCCTTCTTGGGGAGCCCTGGCCGCCGCACATCCGGCGGCCGGGCTCCCGACTTTGTTCCGGCCTGAGTCCTCAGGGTTATCGCTGCCGGCGCCGCAAAAGCGCTTTGGCGGTAGTCTGAGGAAATGAGGTAGTCTTCCAGACCATGCTGAAGCGACGCGAGTTTCTGAAGTTCAGTCCACGCGCGGCCGCGCCTGCCGAGGGCTACTGGCTTCACGTTAGCCGCACCGCAATGGCTTGCCGTTTCGAGGTGACAATACCTCGCCGGAAAATCGCCGGCGTGTCAGTCGCCAACACAGCTCTCGATACAGCAAACAGGCTCGAACGGCAGTTGACCGTATTCAGGGAGAGCAGCGAAGTAAGCTACATAAACCGAAGCGCCGCTTACCAACCGATCCGAGTCGAGCAGTCACTCTGGGAACTGTTGATCTTATGTCTTGAATTGCACGGTGAGACCGGCGGCTCATTTGATATCACCTCCGCGCCGCTAAGCCGATGCTGGGGTTTTTTGAGAAGGCAGGGCCGTGTTCCTGAAGCAAATGAAATCGATGAAGCGCTCGCAGTAGTTGGAAGCGACAAGCTACGCTTCGATCACCAGGCGCGGACGATTCGTTTCGAACGGCCGGGTGTGGAGCTCAACTTCGGAAGCATCGGCAAAGGATATGCGCTGGACCGGATAGGCGGCGTGATTCGTAGTGGCGTCCAAACGGCTCTGCTAAGCGCGGGTTCGAGCAGCTTGCTCGCAATCGGCGCAGGAGATCGGCGGCAGGGTGGATGGAAAGTCGGAATCAGGCATCCCTCTCGCAGAGACAAGCGAATAGCGGTGCTGCGGCTCCGCGACTGCGCGATGTCGACAAGCGGCAGCGAAGAGCAGTTTTTCGAACACGCGGGTAAGCGGTATGGCCACATTATCGATCCGCGTACCGGGAGGCCGGCGGAAGGCGTCGCCAGCGCGACTGTGATCGCTCATTCAGCGGCGCTGACGGATGCGCTTGCGACTGCCGTTTATGTCGGCGGCGTTGAACTTGCCCAACGCTACTGTGCTTCTAACCCCGGCGTAATGGCCATCATTCTCGAGAGCGGCGCGAAGGCGCCGATTATTGTTGGCAGCAATGCTAAATGCGACGTGGATACACTGAGTGAATAGTGAAAGTCCAAATCATCTCTCGGGGTTGCGGCAAGTCGTCCTCGTCGTCTTGCGGGTTCTGATTGGCTGGCACTTCTTCTACGAAGGTTACTACAAGCTGATGGTTCCGGCTTGGAGTTCCGAGGGAGCGCCGCTCGCGCGCTGGACCTCGGCGGGGTACATTCGAGCCGCATCCGGTCCGGTCGCGCGGTTGTTTCAGCGGATGCTCGACGCCGGCTGGACTCCGTGGATCGACAACGCGGTGAAGATCGGGTTGTTGCTGGTCGGAGTTTCGCTGATGCTCGGATTGTTCACGCGGACGGGTTGTTGGGGCGCGCTGTTTCTGCTCGCGATGTTTTACCTTTCAGCGATACCTTTCGCCGGCGTGCCACAAGCCGGGGCCGAAGGCGCGTACTTGCTAGTCAACAAAACGTTGATAGAAGCGGCGGCCGTTTGTGTGGTGCTCGCTTTCAACACCGGCGCGATCGCCGGGCTTGATTTGGCGCTGGCAGCCAGAAGGCGGCGGCGTAAGACGGGACCCGTTGCGGATCCATCACCTGCCGCCGCAGCCTTGGAAGGATGAGCCGGCGCTCGGGTTGAGAAGGAGCGGACATGGACTTAACAGACGAGATGAAGGATCGCGGGCGGCGGAATTTTCTCAAGGCACTCGCGGGTGCGCCGGCGCTTGCAGCGTTGGGCGCAGCGGCTGTCGTGCGCGGCCCGATCAAAGGCGGTCCAGTCAGGCTGGCGCTTATCGGGACCGGCGACATGGGCACCGGACACTTGAAGCAAATCCAGAAAGAGTTTATCGACTTGCGCGCGCTGTGTGACATAAACCCTAAGCGCAGGCAAGCCGCGTCCGATCTGGTGATCAATGCAGGCTGGGCTAAACCGAAAGAGTACGATGACTGGCACGAGATGCTCGAAAAGGAAGACCTCGAAGCCGTGCTCATTGCGACTCCTTTGTGGACCCACGCTGACATCGCGGTGGGTTGTCTTGATGCCGGCAAGCACGTGCTCTGTGAGAAGATGATGGCCAAGAGCGAAGCTGACTGCCACCGGATGATCGAGGCGGCGCGGCGCAACAAGCGATTGCTCGAGATCGGCTATCAGCGCTACTACAATCCCATGTATCAAGCCGCCTACGAGAGCATCATCAAGCAGGGCGTGCTGGGCGAGGTTTATCACGCGCGGCTGGCCTGGCACCGCAACTCGAATTGGCGGAAAAACGAAGAGCCTCCGTCGCCAGACTTCGATCCGAGCAAGTGGGGATATCCGGATTGGGAGCACCTGCTCAACTGGAGAATGTACAGGAAGTACTCCGAAGGACTGATGGCTGAGTTGGGCAGCCACCAGTTGACGGCGACGAGTTGGTTTTTCGATGCGGCCCCGGAAGCCGTCTACACCGCCGGAACTGTTTCGCGTTTCAAAGATGGGCGCGAGGTGTTCGATCATATCTACTCGACGTTCGAATACTCGGGCGGCCGAACCGCGACTTTCTCGTCCATACAGTCGAATGCGTTCGAAGACGCTTACGAGATGTTCATGGGCACCAAGGGCACGCTGATCCTCAAGCACGAGGTCGAGGCTTATCTGTTTGGCGAGGGCGAAGGCGCCGCGACTCGCGTCGAAGTTTCGCGTCAATCGGCGAACCCGATCGTCGACGCATCTGCCACGCGCCCTGCCGATTCGCCCGGCCGCGCGATAAACTCGGCGTCGGGCGCTCAGACAGATCGTGGCGCGGCGTACAGGAACGAAAGCGCCGAATTCTGCGCGGCGATCAGGGCGGGCGCCCAGGTGCGCTGCGGTCCGGAGAAAGCGATGCGATCGGCGATAGCCTGCCTGACGGCGAACAAGGCTGCGGAGCAAAAGGCGAGATTGGTGATTGCAGGAGAGTAGGTGAAATGCGCAAGAACCTGGTCATTTGTTGCGGGCTCATCTGCCTCGTCGCGTCGATCTCGCGGTTCGACTCCAATGCGATCGAGAAGTCCGTCTACGTCACCGTGGCGGCAGGCTCGTTTGACCGCAGGGACAGCGTTGTATCGTTCGCAATGCCGAAGGGGCTGAGGGCGAAGTCGTATGCCCTGCGCGGTGACGCCGGGAGTCTGCTGCCGCTGCAGGTTGAGCCGGACGGAAGAGCGACATTTGTACTGCCCGAATTGAAGGCCGGAACAACGAAGCGTTTCCGGCTCGAAGAGGTCAAGGCGAACACCGTCTCGGCTTCCAAGAGCATGCAGTTGGCAAGCGATCATGATCGGTTGACGATAAGCGCGTCGGGACGAAAGGTGCTCACCTTTCAAGGCGGACCGGGCGAGCTGCCAAGCGCCGACATCAAGCCCATCTTCCGGCAGGGAGGGTACATTCATCCGGTGTTCACGCCTTCGGGCCGGGTCGTCACCGACGACTATCCTCCAGATCATTTTCATCATCACGGGATCTGGTTCGCATGGACCAAGACCGAGTTTGAAGGCCGTCACCCGGACTTTTGGAACGTGGGTGACGGCACAGGCAAGGTCGAGTTTGTCGCACTGGATCAAACTTGGAGCGGCAGCGTTCACGCCGGCTTCAAATCGCGCAACCGTTCCGTCGACGTTAGCGCCCCCAAACCCGTTACGGTGCTGAACGAGGAATGGGCGGTCACTGTCTACAACGCAGGTCCAGGCGCGAAACCCTACACGATGTTTGATCTTGTTTCGACGCAAAACCTCGCGACTTCGAGCCCGCTCGTCTTGCCCGAATACCGCTACGGAGGAATTGGATTTCGAGGACATCGACAGTGGCTGGCAAAGGACAACTGTGACTTTCTGACCTCCGAAGGCAAGGACCGCAACAACGGGCACGGCACTCGCGCTCGATGGTGTCACATAGGCGGGCGGATCGACGGTCAGCTTGCGGGCATCGCCATCCTCGATCATCCGAGCAACTTTCGAGCGCCGCAAGCCATGCGAATCAATCCCGATCAGCCTTTCTTTTGCTATTCGCCTTCGCTGATCGGAGATTGGAAGATCGAGCCCGGCAAGCCTTACGTCTCGCGATATCGCTTCATCGTTTACGACGGGGCGCCCGACAAGGCGGAGCTTGAGCGGCTCTGGAACGACTACGCCAATCCGGTACAGGCCAGCATAACTCAATGAGCACCAGCGAGCGATCGAGAGCGGCGCAAGTTCAAGTGGCCATGACCGCGTTCCTGGCGCTTTTTTCGATCGTCGGGCTCGCGCTGTACGGACTGCCGCTCTATTACGATTTCATGGTAAAGGAGTTTGATTGGACTCGCACTCAGGTGACCTCGGGAAATGCGTTGAGCAAGCTGGTCATCGGTCCGCTGTTTGGATTCATCGCGGGCTGGGTGGTCGATCGATTCGGCCCGCGCCGCTTGATGATGGCGGGCATTCTGATGGCTGGCGGTGCGGTTATCGGGCTGGGAGGGATGTCCGCTCTGTGGATGTTCTATCTTTTCTATTTGTTCAATGCCGTCGGCTATGTGTGCGGTGGACCGCTGCCAAATCAGGTGCTGCTTTCGCGCTGGTTCGACAAGGCGCGCGGCAAAGCGATGGGTTTTGCGTATCTCGGCATAGGCGTTGGAGGCGCGCTCGTGCCGCTGCTTTCGAATTGGCTCACCAACGAGTTTGGCTGGCGCTGGTCGTTGAGGACGGTTGGCGTCTTGATGATCGTGCTTGCATTGCCGATGACGTTCTTCGTAAAAGATTCGCCTCGCGGAATGGTAGAGAAGCAGAACGAGGCGACGGTTGCTCCGATGGGCAGCGTGTTTCGAAGCCGGGCGTTCTATCTGCTCGTGCTTGGAAGCATGTGCTCCATCGGGGCAGTCGGTGGAACTAATCAACACCTGAAATTATTCTTGAGCCTGGATCAAAATTACGAGCAGGGCGACGCCGCCAGGATCATCTCGCTTGTGCTGACGTTCAGCATCGTCGGAAGACTCTTGATGGGCTGGCTGTCAGATTACTTACCAAAGAAATACGTGATGCTGTTGATCTATCTGCTGGTCGCGAGCGCGATTCCGTTGCTGTTCTTCGCTTCACACCCGGGCGTGCTGTATATCTTTGCCGCGGTGTTTGGGCTCGGGTTGGGAGGCGAGTACCTGATCATTCCGCTGATCGCCGCTGAGTTGTTTGGTGTGCGGGTGTTGGGGCGGCTGATGGGTGTTGTCTTGACGGCGGATGGGGTAGCGGAAGCGACAGCTCCGATGTTGGTCGGGTATCTTCGAGACCGGTCGACGAGTTATCAAACAGGATTCATCACATTGATCGGCATCGCGCTGATCGGCGCTGTTGCCGTAGCATGTCTGCCGCGCAGGCGACCTGCCGAGACTGTATGAATTATCCGGGAATACCACCCACGGCAGTGGGTGGATAGTTCAGGCCCAGCCTACACAGGGGCGCACCCGAGATTCCCGTTTTGCACCCTCTCTCCCCTCGCGCCGCGAGGGGAGGGGAGATACAAGAACCGAGGGGGCGGGCCGCCTCTGTTGTAGGCCGCACCTGAACAATCCACTCACTGCCGTGGGTGGTATTCCGGTAGTTTCTAGCAACCTCTTAAGAGTATCGGGATGAGCGTTCAAAACTACTTACATCTAGGAAGCGTCCACGGCGTTGAAGCATTTCAACGTCATCTGCGCGAACACGACATAGCGATTCCCTGCGACGCCGAGATGATCGCTGGCGACGAATCACCGCTCGCCCAGCCGCTTAGTTTCAACGGCGTTAGGATCGGAAACCGCTTTGCGATTCATCCGATGGAAGGCTGGGATGGCACGCCCGATGGAAGACCGAGCGAACTGACGGAGCGTCGCTGGCGGAACTTCGGGCGAAGCGGCGCGAAACTCATTTGGGGCGGCGAGGCGGTTGCAGTTCTTCACGAGGGACGCGCCAATCCAAATCAACTGTTGATCAACGAACACACGCGTGACGGTCTCGCGCTTTTGCGAGAAGCGTTGATTGTCGAACATCGGCAAGCGACGGGCTCGGCTGACGGCCTGCTGATCGGGCTTCAGTTGACGCACTCGGGCCGATACAGTCAGCCAAACGTGAAGGGCAGGCCGGAGCCTCGCATCCTCTACCATCACCCGTTTCTGGATAAGCGATTAGGGTTGAGCGCGGACTATCCGTTGCTCACGGATGGTGAAATACGCGAGATCATCGAAGCGTTTCACCGTGCCGCGCGCATTGCGCGCGAGATCGGCTTCGACTTCGTCGATGTGAAGCATTGCCACGGCTATCTCGGGCACGAGTTCTTGAGCGCGCACACTCGCGAAGGCGACTACGGCGGGAGCTTCGCAAATCGAACACGTTTTCTGAGAGAAGTCGTTGAGGGCTTACGCTCGACTGCGCCTGGACTCGAAATCGGCGTGCGGCTGTCCGCGTTTGACACGGTGCCGTTTCGGCCTGACCCCGAGCGTTCGTCTCCGGGCAAGCCGGGTCCGGGGACGCCGGAATCATTCGAAGGGTTGTTGCCCTACCGTTGTGGCTTTGGAGTGAACGTCGAGAATCCGGTTGAGCCCGACTTGAACGAAGCTGCGCGATTTCTCTCAGTGCTTCGCGAGCTTGGCGTCAGGCTTGTGAACATCTCGGCAGGTTCGCCTTACTACAATCCTCACGTGCAAAGGCCAACGCTCTTTCCGCCGTCGGATGGTTACCTGCCACCCGAAGATCCGCTGGTTGGAGTTGCGAGACAAATGAGCGCCGCGCGACTCTTGAAGCGGCAGTTTCCAGACCTGTTGATAGTCGGAACGGGATACACTTACTTGCAGGACTTCTTACCAAACGTCGCGCAAGCGGCCGTACGGGACGGATGGGTGGACAGCGTCGGGCTTGGGCGAATGGTTCTCGCTTATCCGGAGTTGCCTTTGCACGTTCTTGAAGGCCGCAAGCTCGATCGCAAACGGCTGTGCCGGACCTTCAGCGATTGCACAACCGCGCCGCGCAACGGGCTGCCGTCCGGCTGTTATCCGCTGGACGCGCATTACAAGAAGTCAGAGATGGCCGCGCAGTTGAGTGAGATAAAGAACCGATATCGAAAGTCGGCGGAGGCTTGAACGTTGAGCGACAAGCGCCCAGTTGCTTTCATAACCGGAGCGAGCCGCGGGATAGGCCGCGGCGTCGCGATCGAGCTTGCGCGTAACGGCTACGACATCGCCGGCAGCTCTCGAGTCGTCGATTCGCGGAATACTGAGAGCGGGATTCTAGAGGTCAAGCGACGAGTTGAGGAATCAGGCGCCGCGTGTTTACCGGTCCAGGGCGATGTGTCGATCCTTGAAGACCACCAGCGAATGATCAGAACGGTCGTCGATCATTTCGGCCGAATCGATCTTTTGGTAAACAACGCCGGCGTAGCCCCCGAACAACGGCTCGATGTACTTGAGACCACGCCCGAGAGTTTCGATCGGGTCCTGTCGATCAACTCGAGAGGTCCGTTCTTTCTTACTCAGCAGGTCGCGCGTCAGATGGTCACTCAAGTTCAATCAGCGCCCGGAATCAAACCGAAGATTGTCTTCATCACGTCGGTGTCCGTTTACATGTCGTCGCCGTCGCGAGCCGAGTATTGTCTCTCAAAAGCTGCGCTCAGCATGGCGGCTGCGATCTTCGCGGATCGTTTGTCTGAGTACGGCATCAACGTGTACGAGGTTCGGCCGGGAATCATCAAGACGGATATGACCTCGGCGGTTCAAGCGAAGTACGACCGGTTGATCGAAGACGGGTTGATTCCTCAAGGGCGCTGGGGACTGCCGGCGGATGTCGGGAAAGCGGTTGTCGCGCTTGTGTCCGGCGGCTTTGAGTATTCGACAGGCGCTGTGATCGAAGTGAGCGGAGGCATGAACATTCAAAGGCTTTGATTCTGCCACGAAGACACCAAGGCACGAAGAAACACTAAGAACCTTCGTGCGGCTTTGTGCCTTTGTGACTCTGTGGCGAGGGGTCTGGGAAGAAGAGATGATCGGATGATGAGGAATCCCGAGAGCATCGACGAAACAGAATTGCGGGCGCGCATCGAGCGGGCATTCCATTTCGGGGTGATGCAGTTGGAGAAGATGCTTGCGAAGTGGCCGGCGAATCAGTCTGCTCCGATTCACACCAGGAACGGCGTCTGGCATCGACCCCAGTTCATATGGACCGACTGGTGCCCCGGGTTCTACGCCGGGATGATGTGGCTGGCCTTTGAAGGAACCGGCGAGGCAAAGTGGCGGCAAGCCGCCGAGCAATACACACGGACGCTAGAGCCGCGAAAGTTTGATCGCGACGTTCACGACCTCGGGTTCATTTTCATGTCGACGGTCGATCGCTGGTACCGATTGCTCGGCGATGACGATCCGACGAGGCAGTGGCTCAAAGACATCCTGGTGACCGCGGGAACGGTTCAATCATTTCGTTGGAAGGACACAGGAGAGGATCACTACATCTACTCGTTTCACGGCCCGCAGTCGTTGTTCATCGACATCATGATGAACATTCGACTGCTGTTTCGCGCGCATCAACTCGGGGCCGGCGAAGAGTTGTTTCGCAAAGCTGTCACTCATGCGAAAACCACCGAGAAGCATCTCGTCCGAAAGCGCGGCCCCCGGATCATGGACCGCGAAGGCTCGGTAATTCACGAAGGGATCTTCAATCCGGTGCGCGGAGAGTTTCGCAACCTGTCGACCCAGCAGGGCTATTCGCCGTTCACCTGTTGGGCGCGCGGGCTGGCGTGGGCGATTTATGGATTCACGGACACCTTTCTATTCACGGGGGATCGCTTCTTTCTGGAGACGGCCGAACGATGCGCCGGATACTATCTGGAGAACACGCCCGACAGCGGCGTTCCGTTCTGGGACTACGGCGCGCCGAATATTCCAGATGAACCGTTGGACAGCTCGGCAGCCGCCGTCGTCGCGGGCGCATTCTGGAAGCTAAAAGACATCGAGGGCACAGAGCGCGGCGCGAAGGCTTATCGTCACGCAGCGCTTCAGATACTGGCGACGTTGACGAGCGACGAATTCCTGGGCGCACACGATCCGGCCTATGAGGGTGTTCTGCGGCACGGGGTCTATCATCGCCCGATGAACTGGGGAGTAGACGAATCAGTGATGTGGGGCGACTACTTTTTCATGGAAGCTCTGCACGCGGTGCTTGCGGAGTGACGCACAGATCGAAGCACACAAGAGCGAAGCACAAGAGCATGGAGTTCAGGCTTTAGCCTGTCTCCGTGCATGTGAAGAGCCGGACAGGCTAAAGCCTGAACTCCATGCTCTTCTCCGACTATAATGAAACAATCGCGATGCACATGTCTTGCAGCGTGCTGGTTGATGGCGCTTGTGCTGCCCGGCTGTTGGGCCAGCGAGGCAGCGCCATCCCAAGAAACAGGCTCGAGGCCGATCGTCGTCCCAGCGAGCGCGTCTACCGGCATCGCTGACCTTCACCGGTTGTTCCAGAGTCCCCCATCTGACTCGAGGATCATGATGCGCTGGTGGTGGTTTGGCCCGGCCGTCGCCGAGGACGAACTCGAGCGCGAGATGCGGCTGATGAAAGAGGGCGGAATCGGCGGCTTTGAGGTGCAACCTGTCTATCCGGTCGTGCTCGATGACCCTGCCAGCGGCATGAAGACTCGCTCGTTTCTGTCTGATAATTTCATCGAAGCGCTGCGGTTCACCTCCGAGAAAGCCCGCGAGTTGGGGCTTCGCCTCGACCTGACGCTCGGAAGCGGATGGCCGTACGGCGGACCAACCGTTCCAATCGGCCAGGCTGCCGGAAGGCTTCGCGTCGAACGGGTAAACCCCCCTGAAAACTCTCGGCGAGTCGCTTTGCCGAGCATCGGCGCTGGCGAGAAGCTCCTGGCAGTCTTTTTGGCGCGAGCTGAAGGCAAGTCAATCGCCGCCGATACGCTGCGTGAGATTACCGGCATTCGTGACGGCGCAGTCGCTCTGCCAGAGGGAATGACCGGTTCGCTTCAGGTGCAGTTCTTCATCGCGAGCCGAACGGGCATGCAGGTGAAGAGGCCTGCGATCGGAGGTGAAGGCTTTGTCCTTGATCATCTCGATCGCGCGAGCGTCGACAGTTACCTGAACCGAGTCGGCGACCGGTTGATGCGAGCTTTCAACGCAAGTCCTCCGCACGCGGTGTTCTGCGACAGCCTCGAAGTCTACAACTCAGACTGGACCGGCGACTTCCTTGAAGAGTTTCAGAAGCGCCGCGGCTACGACTTGAGCCCGCACCTGCCAGCGCTTGTTAATGATCTCGGTTCGAAGTCCGCTTCAATCCGACACGACTGGGGTCAGACCTTGACTGAACTTCTCAACGAACGCTTTCTCAAACCCTTGCACGAATGGTCTCAAAAGAACAAAACACTCCTTCGAATTCAATGCTACGGAACGCCGACGGCCGCGTTATCGAGCAACGCGCACGCGGATCTCAGCGAAGGAGAAGGCCATCGGTGGAAGAGCCTCAGCGCGACGCGTTGGGCTTCGTCGGCGAACCACTTATTCGGGCGGCCGGTGACTTCTTCAGAAACGTGGACGTGGTTGCACTCACCCTCGTTTCGAGCCACGCCGCTCGACGTCAAGGCGGAGGCTGATCTCCATTTCTTACAGGGAGTCAACCAACTGATCGGGCACGGCTGGCCGTACACAGCGCCCGGCGTCGAGTATCCGGGCTGGAGGTTTTACGCGGCGGGCGTGTTCAACGAAAAGAATCCCTGGTGGATCGTGATGCCCGATGTATCGAGATACCTTCAACGCCTGAGCTTCCTGATGCGGCAGGGTGAACCGAAAAACGACGTCGCGATCTATTTGCCCAACGACGACGCCTGGGCGCATTTCACCAACGGAAACGCGAATCTGATTGAGGTTCTTCGCGAGCGGCTTGGCCCAAACCTGATACCGGCCGTGCTCGAGAGCGGCTACAACTTTGACTTCTTCGATGGCGAAGTGCTTAAGCAACTAGGGCGCGTCGAGAACGGATCGCTTGCGCTTGGCTCGAACAAGTACAAAGTGGTCATCCTGCCTAACGTCGAGCAGATTCCTAAAGAGACCCTGACGCAACTCGTTGAATTCGCGCGAACCGGGGGAACCTTGATTGCGACCCTGAGGACCCCGGCGCTCAGTCCGGGATTTCAGGCTAAGGTATCCGATCATCAGCGGATCGGCGAAGTATCCAAACGACTATTCGATGGACCCGGCGCGATCGGCCATCTGGTCACGGATGAATCCAACCAACTCGCTGCGGTGTTGACCGCAGCGCTCAAGCCCGACGTGGTTCTCTCTCCGGCGGCGCCTGACATTGGGTTCATTCATCGCGCAACGAGCGATGCCGAGATTTACTTCGTCGCCAACACTGGGAACGAGCCTCGTCGCGTCAAGGCGACTTTTCGAGTTGAAGGATTGAACCCCGAATGGTGGGACCCGATGAGCGGCGAAGTTCGGCCGGCCGCAGTTGTCGGCCGAGGCGCGAATGGTGTCTCTGTCTCGCTCGATCTGGAACCGTACGGTTCGCGAGTGCTTGTGTTCTCGCGACGCGCGCTTTCACCGGCCGCTTCGGTAACCGGTGAAGCGCCGGCGCCGATAGACTTGAGTTCCGGGTGGCAGGTTTCCTTCGGTGAGACCGGCGCGCCGGTAAAGATGAACACTCTGCGCTCGTGGACCGATGACGAGAAGACTCGGCACTACTCGGGCCTCGCCGCTTACGAAAAGACTTTTTTGCTTCCTGACGGCTTCTTGAAAAAAGGAATGCGCGTTCGATTGGAACTGGGCGACGGCCAACCGGTCGCAGCCCCGGCAAACCCGCGCGCGAACGGCATGCGAGCGCTGCTGGATGGTCCGGTTCGAGAAGCCGCAGTTGTTACGGTGAACGGCCGGCGCGCCGGGTCGGTGTGGTGCCCGCCCTACGCGATCGACGTCACCGACTTTGTCAAGGGCGGTGAGAACAAGTTGCGAATCGTCGTCGCCAACACGGCGATCAACGATATGGCCGGGCACGCGCTGCCTGATTACCGGTTGTTGAACCTGCGTTACGGCGAGCGGTTCCAGCCGCAAGACATGGACAAAGTGCAACCGGCGCCGTCGGGGCTGCTCGGCCGGATAAGATTGACTACACGACCGCTTGAATGATGCGCAGCACTCCGCATTGGGGGAAGGGATGAAACGACGTCAGTTCATAAAGACGGCGGTGTCGGGCAGCGCGATGGTTCTTACGGGCCGCGCGCTTGCCGGACTCGCGACAGCGCGCTCGGCGGGTCAATCACGGTCCGCCGATTCGAGAATCGAGATTCTTCTGGATGAGCCGATTGGCAGGATTGCGCCTGAGATCTATGGCCACTTCGCCGAGCATCTGGGCGGCGTGGTCTACGGCGGCATCTGGGTGGGAGAGGATTCGAAGACGCCTAACGTCGGCGGCATTCGCAAGTCGCTGATTGACGCGCTGCAGCGAGTGAAGCCGTCAGTCGTGCGCTGGCCCGGAGGATGCTTCGCGGATAGCTACAACTGGCGTGACGGTGTCGGCGCAAGAAGCCAGCGTCCTCGCCGAACGAACTTCTGGCGTGACGCGCCTGAATGGCCGAAAGACGTCCCCGATGGTCCGTGGAACTACGATACGAACCAGTTCGGAACGAACGAGTTCTTGCGCTTCTGCCGGTTGATCGGAGCGCAGCCTTACGTCGCCGCGAACGTGCGCAGTCTTACGGCGCGTGACTTCTACGAGTGGGTCGAGTATTGCAATTCGCCTTCGGGCACGACCACCCTGGCTGATCTTCGCGCGGCGGGAGGCGATCGCGAACCATTCAAGGTGCGCTACTGGGGAGTGGGCAATGAGTCGTGGGGCTGCGGAGGGAATTTCACTCCGGAAGAGTACGCCGCCGAGTATCGCCGCTTCACAGAGTGGGTGCCGAAGTACGGAATCGAACCGGCATTCATCGGCGCGGGTCCAAACAGCGGAGACCTCGATTGGACGCGGCGATTCTTCACCAAGATGAACGAGCGGCGCGCGTTAGGCCGAATGTGGGGTTGGGCGCTGCATCACTATTCATGGAACGTGAGCGGTGGCCGCACAACTGACTGGCGTCAAGGCAAGGGCGACGCGCTGAAGTATCCGGCCGACGAGTGGTACGAGTTGTTGCGCGAAGCAGACAAGATGGAATCGCTGATCACCGATCACTGGTCGGTGATGGGGGAAACGGACCGGCAGCATCGAGTCAAGCTGGTAGTAGATGAATGGGGCTCGTGGTACCGGCCCGGCACCGAAGTGCACAACACGCACTTGCTCGGCCAGCAGTCCACGATGCGCGACGCCGTACTTGCCGCGCTCACTCTGAACACGTTCAATCGCCATGCCGACAAGGTGGCGATGGCCGCGGTCGCCCAACTGATCAATTGCCTGCAATCACTGTTTCTCGCCAATGAGGACAAGTTCGTTACTACTCCGACGTTTCACGTATTCGAAATGTACTCGGCGCATCAAGGCGGCCAGTCCGTGAGAACGCAGTGCGTTGCTCCGCGTTCGAGCTATACACGGAACGGGCAGCCGGCGACGATTCGCGGACTGTCTGAGTCGGCTTCGCTACGTGACCGGCAACTTGTTCTGACGGTCACAAATCCGGACGCGACTCAGTCGCGGCTGGCGGAGATCGCGATTCGCGGCGCGAACGCAAAATCAATCAAGGCTACCGTGCTCGCGGCGAAGGACATTCACGGACATAACAGCTTTGAGGAGCCTCGCAGCGTCGAACCGGTGGAAACGCAGGTCGCGACTCCGCGCGGCGGAGCACTCGTGCACCAGTTCGCGCCTGCCTCAGTCACCAGGCTTCAAATCATGATTGAGTGATATGCCGTTATGGATATCAACACGCCGGTTTGTTCTCGACGCCCGGTCACAGGTCGGGAAGGTGGGCTTGCCCCCGCTCGATCGCTTGGACTGACTTGAGGCATCGAGAAGAGCGGGGGCAAGCCCACCTTCCCGACCTGTGACCGGGCATCGTGCGTGAGTGGACTGTGAAAACCAGCAGTTGGTGGGATTAACGGCCAGGAGGAAGTTTTGAAGATACGAGGACACCGATTAGACCGGCGTAGATTTCTGAAAGCGACAGGCGCGGGACTGGCCGGCATGGCTGTTTTACCGCGCTCGCAGGTCGCCGATGGTGCGGTCGTCGCTACTACCACACGAATCCTCGTCTCGCCAAGACGAATCCTCGACTTCAACCACAAATGGCTTTTCAGCGACAAGGTCGCGACTGGCGCGACGACGCTAGGGTTCAACGACCGCGGCTTTGAGCGGGTCACGATCCCGCACACCAACAAGATGCTGCCGTGGCACGGCTTCGACGATAAGGACTATCAGTTCGTGTCGGTGTATCGCCGGCACTTCAAGCTCCCAGTCGAATTGCGAGGCCGTCGAATCTTTGTTGACTTTGGTGGAGTGATGACCGCGGCGACTGTCTATCTGAACGGCCATCGATTGGGTGAATATCGCGGCGGATACACTCCGTTTTCGTTCGAGCTGAGCCGGCATCTGAACTGGAAAGGCGACAACGTGCTCGCGGTAGAAGTCGACTCGACTGAACGAAAAGACATCCCGCCGTTCGGCGGTTTGATTGATTACCTGACGTTCGGTGGAATCTATCGCGACGTAACGCTTCGAGTGGTCGGCGGCACGTTCATCGAAAACATCTTCGCGCGGCCAGTGTCGGTGCTGACCGCGGACAGACGCCTCGATGTCCGGTGCTTCGTGGCTGATGCGAGCAAAGCTCGTGGCCCGCTCAAGCTGATGGTCGAGCTTCTTGATGATCAGCGCGTCGTCGCCGCCGGCAGCAGTCGCGAGCTTGATCCGGCAGGCGGCCCGCGATACGACGTGTCGCTGACCAACCTTGCGGCGATCGAGTTATGGGACCTTCGCCGTCCGAAGCTGTATCAAGTGCGTGCGCGTCTCTTCGAAGGCGCGCGTTGCATCGATCATTACGACACACAAACAGGCTTTCGCGAAGCGCGCTTCACTCCCGAGGGGTTTTTCCTGAATGACAAACACGTAAAGCTTCGAGGTCTGAACCGACATCAGACCTTCCCTTACGTTGGCCAGGCGATGCCCGGGCGAGTTCAGCGGCGCGATGCGCTGATACTGAAGCGTGAGCTGAAATGCAACATGGTGCGAACGTCTCATTATCCGCAGTCGCCGCATTTTCTGGACGCTTGCGACGAAGTTGGCTTGCTGGTCCTCGAGGAGATTCCGGGCTGGCAGCATATTGGCGACGCGTCGTGGAAAGACCTTTCTGTTCGCTACGTGGAAGACATGATTTGCCGCGATTGGAACCATCCATCGATCGTGCTTTGGGGCGTGAGGATAAACGAGTCGCGCGACGATCACGATTTCTACGCGCGCACGAACCGGGTTGCTCGTGAGCTCGACGAATCGCGGCAGACCGGCGGGGTTAGGAATAGGTACGACTCGGAGGTTTTGGAAGACGTATTCACGATGAATGACTTTCAGATTCCGCTTCGCGCGCCGAATCATCCGATGTACTTGAACACCGAGTTCATCGGGCACATGTACCCGACCAAGCGCAACGACAACATCGAACGGATCACCGAACACACGATGCGTCACGCGCGGGTTCACAACCAGCTCTCATCGGACAAACGCTACGCCGGCGGGTTGGGATGGTGCGCGTTCGATTACAACACTCACGCATATTTTTGCTCGGGCGACCGGGTGTGTTATCACGGCGTCGCCGACATCTTTCGAATACCGAAGCCGGCTGCCGGTCTCTATAAGTCGCAGTGTGATCCGGACGAAGAGATCGTGCTCGAACCGGCGTTCGACTGGTCGCGCGGCGATCGGAACGAGAGTTTCACCGTTGCTATGGTTTGTTCCAACTGCGATCACCTGAAGATCCACATCGCAGGCCGGCTCGTGGCGGACGTTGATCCGGACCGCGAGAACTTTGGCAATCTGGCGCACCCGCCGTTTGTAACGAATATTCGCGAGGGGCTGCGTACCGGCTGGGGTGATTTGCGAATCGACGGCTACCTGGGTGGCAAGAAGGTCATATCGAAGACCATGTCGGGCCAGGGAGTGGATCGCAAGTTTCACGTCGAGCCCGACGACACTGAGTTGATCGGAGACGGAATCGACGCCACGCGCGTGGTGCTTCGAGTCACGGACGAGTTTGGAGCAGCCCGGCCGTTCGCTACGGGGGCAATCGCGCTGACGATTGAGGGGCCGGGGGAGATAATCGGCGAGAATCCGTTTTCACTTTTTGGAGGCGTAGGCGCGGTGTGGGTGAGAACGAAAGAGAGCGCCGGCACGATCCAATTGAGCGCGCGCCATCCAACGCTCGGCGCGAAGACTATTCAGCTTCGAGTTGCGCCTCACGTTCCGGGTGTAGCGTAGACCTTAGGAGTCCGTAGTCCGTAGTCAGTAGTCCGTAGTTCTTGATCTTGGATTTACCACTGACCACTGACCACGGACTACGGACTACGGACTCCTTGACTCGATAACTATTGGTCGTCCACGGATCGTTCTGGTAGACTTTCGGCGTTGCGAACACGCTTTGTGTTCTCGCCGGGCTCGGTGATCCAGTAAGCTCGGCGCCGTTTGGAGTAAGCTAACAAGACGCTTGGTAATGGGTGGCACTGTCGGCGGTCTCGCAGTTGCCGGCATGCAATCCCGGCCCAGTCGTAGGTCGAAAGGGCCGCGGTTGACTCTGACCTGCTCATTCAGAAAACGGAGGCTCCGATGAAGAAGAAGGTTTGCTGCTTCGGTTCTGTCGCTGTGCTGCTTTGTGTCCTTGCATCCAACTCTGCGTCGCAAGGCAATCCGGGACTCGTCGTGAAACAGCGGGAGCGCTACACCCTCTCGATTGCTCTGGAGTTTTCCAGAAAGAATCGAAACACGGCGGAGCGCGCGCTGTCGGTGCTAGCCGACGTTGGCCCAAATGCCTACGCGACCGGTTTTATTGTCGGCGACGGGCTGGTCATGACGGCATACCACGTGGTCTCGGGTCGACTGAGCGCCTCGAAGCGAAAACTCCTCGGATTCAAGGCTGACGACGAGCTTCAGGTCAGGGCATACGTCGGAGGCTGTCCCGCCAGGGTGGTCAAAGTCGATAAGGATGCAGACCTCGCTTTGTTGGCTGTATGCGCGTCGTCGAAGGAGGCCAAACGTCCGACGTTCCAACTCGACCCCGCGATCGACGAGCAGATCATCCTCATCGCCCAACCGCACGAGGCCAAGTTCCTGCGAAGAGGAATCTTTCAAGGACCGTACATATATCAAGGCAGACAGTATTGGTCGATCAAGGTGGACGCCCTCGACGGCTTTTCGGGAAGCCCGGTGTACAACCACCAGGGCGATGTTGTTGGCGTCTTCTGCGGCTATGACTCAACCGAGGGTCTCGCGTTTATTAGCCCAGGCGCAAAAGCTCAGAGGTTTCTCGAGGAGTGGGACGCAGGCATCGCATCTACTCCATAAGGTTCGGACTCGGGTTAGTGGCGTGTAAAAGACATTTCGCCAGTGAAGATGTGGTATCCGCGCAAATTCGTCGGATCAGTCTCATTCGTGGTCTATTCGGCACTAGCAAAGCGATTCTTCCGAACGCATAGACCATCACGGATGACACTGATCCGACGGATTTGCACGGATTTCTTCGTTAGGACTGTGGTTACGTCTTTGGTTCTGGTGATGACGGTTGCAAGCGCCGGCCCTGTTTTAAAGGTTAGAAGGGTTCAAATCGGCTACTGCGCAAGACTCAATGAGATCGACGCAGCAAAGGCTGCCGGTTTCGACTACGTAGAGCTGCGCACGTCCGAAATCGCCGCGCTGTCCTCCGAGGAATTCGAAAGCCTTCTGGCTAAACTAAGACGCATAGACCTTCCGGCGCCAGTGACCTACCTGTTTATCCCTGGCAGCATCAAGCTCACTGGGCCAAGAATCGACAAACGGCAGCAAATGGAATACGTCACCAGGGCGTTCGATCGAGTCTCGCGACTCGGCGCGCGCGTGATCACTTTCGGGAGCGGCGCCGCCCGCCAGATCCCTGATGGGTTTTCAAAACAAGAAGCCTTCAACCAGCTCGTTGAGTTCTGCAAGCGAATAGCGCCGGAAGCCAGTGCGAGACGACTCACTATCGCCATCGAGCCTCAGCGCCGGCAGGAATGCAACATCATCAACTCCGTTGCGGAAGCGCTCGAGCTGGTGTCGGCGGTGAACGACTCGGCCATTCAACTGATGGTTGATTTCTACCACCTGTCCGAAGAAAAAGAAGACGCGTCGGTGATCATCAAAGCCAGAAAGCACATTCGGCACCTGCACATAGCCAACCCTGTTGGCCGCGTCGTTCCACTCAATCGCGATGAGTACGATTACGGACCATTCTTTGAGAATCTGAAAAAGATCGGCTACGAAGGTCGCATCAGCGTAGAAACCGGCGCCCCAGACGTTTCGAGCAAGGCGCCGCAATCGATAGCCTTCCTGCGTGCGGCGTTTTCTCAGTAGCGCGCTTTTGACTCGCTCGCTGCAAAGGGATTGCGAACACAACAGGTGGACGTATGCGTCAAACACGAACAGCCTTATTCACTGTGTCAGGCGTACTTGGGTTCCTGGCCGTGATTCCGGGCGCCCTCCCGCGCCATTCGCTTGCCTCTCCCGCGGGCGAAGACGGCCTTGTTAGCATCACCGCGAATCTTCCATTCAATATGCGGAGAATCGATCTCCCTCAGATCCCCGCGCGTGCCGTAAGCGTCACTGACTTCGGCGCGGTCGGAGACGGCGCAGCACTCAACACGACGGCGTTCACAAAAGCAATCGACGCTTGCGCAAAGTCCGGCGGGGGACGAGTTGTCGTGCCACAAGGGATCTGGCTGACTGGACCGATTCAGTTGAAGAGCAACATCGATCTTCACCTCGATCGAGGCGCGGTCATTCAGTTCAGCTCGCGGGTTGAAGACTATCCGCTGGTGCGAACGACCTGGGAGGGTTCCCCCGCTGTAAGGCGTATGTCGCCGATTTACGGTGCGCAGATCGAGAACATCTCGATAACCGGCGAAGGTGTTCTCGACGGCGCGGGCGACGCCTGGCGGATGGTCAAAAAATCAAAGCTCACCGAAGGCGAGTGGAGAAAGCTTGTGGCTTCAGGCGGCGTCGTGGATAAAGCCGGCGATACCTGGTGGCCGTCCGCCGAAGCTATGAATGGAGCGGCGCTGGTCCGCACTCTCGACAAGCGGGGCGCGCCAATCGAGGAGTATGCTGCCGCTCGGGAGTTTCTCAGACCGGTGCTGGTGTCGTTGATCGAATGCAAGCGCGTGCTGCTTGACGGCCCGACCTTCCAGAACTCACCCGCGTGGAACATTCACCCGCTGATGTGCGAGGACCTGGTGATCCGGAATGTCACCGTGCTCAATCCGTGGTACTCGCAGAACGGTGATGGCCTGGATCTGGACTCGTGTCGCCGGGCCGTCGTGTACAACTGCCGGTTCGACGTGGGCGACGATGCGATCTGTCTCAAGTCGGGTCGCGATGAGTATGGACGAAAGCGAGGCCGGCCTTGCGAAGAGATCGTGATCTCCGACTGTGTCGTGTATCACGGGCACGGCGGCTTCACCGTTGGAAGCGAGATGTCGGGCGGTGTGCGAAACGTAGCCGTGCGCCGCTGCACGTTTCTGGGGACCGACCTCGGGGTGCGATTCAAGACCACACGCGGGCGCGGCGGTGTGGTGGAAAAAATATGGATAAGCGACATCGTGATGAAGGATATACCGACGGATGCCGTCGGCTTCAATATGTATTACAGCGGCGGATCGCCGATTCCCGAACCGAGTGGCCCGGCCGAATCGCGGTCGCCGACTACGATCGCCGTAAATGAAGGAACGCCCCGGGTTCAAGACATCTTCCTGAAGAACATTATCTGCAGCGGCGCTCAGCGCGCGGTGCAAATCGAGGGACTGCCCGAGATGCCCATCCGCGGAATCGAACTCGACAACGTTCAGATCTCGGCGCGCACCGGTGTCTTATGCGTGGACGCGGAGCGCATCAAGCTGACGAATCTGCAAATCACACCAACCAGCGGACCGGTGATTTCGGTAAGGGACAGCCGCGAGGTGACGATCGACAAGGCCAGACCGGGAAGCGCGAACGTGTTTCTGCGAGTAGAAGGCGAGAAGAGCCTGAACATCCTAATCAAGGCGACTGATTTATCGCATACCGCCACGGCCGTCGAATTTGATAAGGGCGCTAAAGAGACCGCAGTCGTCCGCCAATGATATCGATAGCAAGTGAGTGTGATGAACGTGTACGGGCGTCCCTTGGAATCTCGCTGGTTAAACCCTTCGTTTAGTTGTCGCGAGCGGATTTGCCTTTCTTGACAGTGTTATGGCGCGGATGTTAGACACTCCGAGGTCTCGCCAGAATTGGTATTACCTCTCTACTGAAAGCGAGATCATGGAATGAATCAGGCAGTCGAACCGGTGGTCGTTGAAAGCGCGAAGACCGAGAACCAGAAAATGACAGAGTCATTGTTCGTCAAACCGAAAGAAGGTTGCCGCTGGGACCTCGTCAGTCTCGGCGAGGTGATGTTGCGGCTCGATCCGGGCGAGGGACGCATTCACACTGCGCGGACGTTTCAGGCATGGGAAGGCGGAGGCGAGTACAACGTCGCGCGAGGGCTGAAGCGCTGCTTCGGCTTGGATACCGCGATAGTGACCGCGTTCGCCGACAATCCGGTCGGCCGCCTCGTTCAGGACTTCATTTACCAAAGCGGTGTCGATCAATCTCACGTTCGCTGGGTCAAGTACGACGGCGTGGGCCGCGCGGTGCGCAACGGATTGAACTTCACGGAACGCGGGTTCGGTGCGCGCGCGGCGGTTGGTTGTTCGGACAGAGGGCACACAGCGGTTTCGCAACTACGTCCTGGTGACATTGATTGGGAGGAGATATTCGGCCGCGAAGGCGCTCGATGGTTTCACACCGGCGGGATATTCGCCGCGCTGTCGGAGACGACTCCGCTTGTGGCTCGCGAAGCGATGGCGGCAGCCAGGCAGTACGGAGCAATCGTCTCGTATGACCTCAACTACCGCGAATCGCTTTGGAAGGGAGTTGGCGGCAAGGACAAAGCTCGCGAAGTAAACCGGGACCTTGCGCCGCTTGTCGATGTGATGCTCGGCAACGAAGAAGACTTCACTGCGTGTCTGGGCCTGGAAGTCGAAGGCCTGGACAAGGATCACTCCAAGATCGAGGTCGAAAGCTTCCGCAGAATGATTGAGCGTGCAGTTGAAGAGTTTCCGAACTTCAAGGCTGTTGCTACGACGCTTAGGAACGCGAAGACGGCGACCATCAACGATTGGGGCGCGGTGTGTTACTCGAGCGGCACGCTGTATCAGGCCCACATGCGAGAGAACCTGGAGATTCTCGACCGCGTGGGCGGCGGCGACTCGTTCGCGTCAGGCTTGATTTATGGCTTGATGACTGACCGGGGTCCGCAGTGGGCGGTCGAGTGCGGCGCTGCTCACGGCGCGTTGGCGATGACTACGCCAGGGGACACTTCAATGGCGACGCTGGCTGAGGTTGAGCGCGTAATGAAAGGCGGAACAGCACGCGTCGCGAGGTGACACATCACCGTGCGCCTGAGATGAGAGTGTGGTTCCTTCTTTTCCATAGCCCAGGCGTTTACGCCTGGGTTGCGTGTGGCGATGGATTGGGTTAGCCCCGTTTACGGGGCTTCCCACGGAGCTTTAGCTTTTGAAGGTCGAATCCCTGACACGAAGAATTGGCTGAAGGCCCAACGAAAGCCCGGTGAACCGGGCTATCTGAATCGGTCGGCGCGCGCGACCCAGGCGTGAACGCCTGGGCTAGGGAAAGACCGAAGAATTGCCTGAAGGCCAAACCAAAGCCCGGTGAACCGGGCTATTTTGAATCGGTCGGCACGCGTGACCCAGGCGTGAACGCCTGGGCTAGGGAAAGCCTTCAGTGACTCTGGCCACCTAACTTTTTCTCTTGGAGCTTTCCTTAGTCCTCGAACCGTCCGCGGGCAATTGATCGGGTTCCTCCGATTCCTGCGCCTTCTGCGCCAGCACCAGGTGGTCTCGCATAGCGCTCCGCGCGGCTTCCGCATTGTGATCGCGAATAGCCCGGTAGATCTGGCGGTGCATCTCGGCGGACTCCTTAAGGTCCTTGGCACGCTTTACCGTCTTGCTCCTGACGTCCAGCAGAATTGTGGCCACCATATTCATGAGAGCGGTGAGAATCCTGTTGCCGGACGCCGCAGCCACCATCTGGTGGAAGTGCATGTCGTGGACCAGGTACTGCTCGGGATCATCGAGCGAAGCGTACATTCCGGCGAGCTCTTCGGCCATCGAAGCCATGTCGTCGCCGGTTGCGCGCTCCGCTGCAAGCCCGGCCATCGCCATCTCGATCGAGCGTCGCGCCTCGAACATCTCCGCGGATGTGAAGCCGTGCAGCGCGGCCATCAATCTAAGCGGGTTGCTGTCGAGGGAGGGAGGCCCATCGTTATCGACCACGAACGTGCCCGCTCCCTGCCGCGACTGGAGCACGCCGTGAGCAGCCAGGGACCTGATACCCGCGCGCAGCGTCGGACGGCTCACGCCGAGAAGCTTCGCGAGATCGCGCTCGGGCGGTAACTGGTCGCCTCGCTGCAGCTCTCCGCGATGTATCATTTCGCGAAGATGCAGCACGACCTCCTCTGAACTGGAGCCGCCCTTGTCGGGTTCAACGGCTTTGAATCTTGTTCTTTTCGAATCGGTCATACCAATACTGTCCACTTGAACTAAGCTCCTTCGATCACATAAACATTAGAAGGACTGAGTGTTCCAGCCCGCTGAGTCTCTCGGTTCGCTATCTTAGCCAATCTGTGCGATATTGTCGAACGCAATTGGCTTCTTGCCGAGCCAATCGGTCTTACCAGTTGGACGCTCGGGCGAATTGGTCTGGGATCTACTGGGGGCCGCCGATGAAAAGTTCATAGTACGGCCTTTAGGCGGAAGTTCGTAGCGCGTCGCGTGACAAACTGATATACGAGCTTCCGCCTAAAGGCCGTACTACGAACTCTGGGAAAGGAGAAACACATGAAGCGGCGTGTTTGGGTCGGTGTGCTCGGGCTGCTTCTCCCCGTCTGTTTGCTCAACTCGTCGCGGACTATCGGCGGGCAGACATCCTCACCGCCTTACAAAGACTCTTCACTTCCGATCGAAACGCGAGTCGACGATCTGGTCTCGCGAATGACTCTGGAAGAGAAGGTGTCTCAGATGATGAACGCCGCGCCTGCGATACCGCGGCTCGATATCCCCGCTTATGACTGGTGGAACGAAAGTCTGCACGGAGTCGCGCGCGCCGGCGTCGCAACGGTGTTTCCACAAGCGATCGGTCTTGCTGCTATGTGGGACACCGATCTTATGCATCGCGTAGCCGATGTGATATCAACCGAAGCGCGCGCGAAATATCACGACGCCATTCGAAACGGCGATCACGGCAGATACAAAGGCCTGACGTTTTGGAGCCCCAACATCAACATCTTTCGCGACCCGCGTTGGGGCCGCGGCCATGAGACTTATGGCGAAGATCCTTACTTGACCGCTCGAATGGGCGTCGAGTTCGTGAAGGGGCTTCAGGGTAACGATCCGAAGTATTTCAAGACGATCTCGACCCCGAAGCACTATGCCGTCCACAGCGGACCGGAGCCGGACCGGCATCGCTTCGACGCGACGACCGATCAGCGCGATCTGTACGAAACCTACCTGCCCGCGTTTGAAGCGTGCGTACGCGAGGGCGGCGCCTACTCGGTGATGTGTGCCTACAACCGCTACCTGGGCGAGCCGTGCTGCGCGCACAATACACTTCTCAAGAAGATACTTCGCGACGACTGGAAGTTTCCGGGATACGTCGTCTCGGACTGCGGCGCCGTCTACGACATCTACAAGTTTCACAAAGTCGCGGATGGTCCGGCCGCCGCTTCGGCTGTGGCCGTCAAGTTAGGCACTGATCTGGAATGCGGCAACGACTACAGGTCTCTGATCGAAGCAGTGAAGCAGAGGCTGGTGAAGGAAGAAGAAATAAGTCTCTCGCTCAAGCGGCTGTTCACGGCGCGATTCAAGCTCGGGATGTTCGATCCGCCTGAGATGGTTCCCTACTCGCGCATTCCCATCGAGGAGAATGACTCGGCTGAGCATCGGCGATTGGCGCTTCAAGCGGCGCGCGAATCGATCGTCCTGTTGAAGAATCAGAACGGCCTGCTGCCGCTAAGAAAAACTTTAAAGAAGATCGCAGTGATTGGCCCGACCGCTGATGATCTTCCGGTGCTGCTAGGAAACTACAACGGCACGCCCTCCAGCTACGTGACGCCGTTGAAAGGGATTGAGAAAAAGCTGCCGGCGCAAGGTCAGGTCGCGTACGAACAAGGCTGCAATCTCGCCGAGGAAGGACCGATCATCCGGCTGGTTCCGTCGAGCGCTCTGAGCGCAAGCGGCGCACTCGGGTTGAAGGCAGAATATTTCGCCAACCGGAACCTCGAGGGCGCGCCTCTCGCGACCCGAATAGATCAGACGGTTGATTCGAACTGGATCAACCCTCGCGTGCAGGGACTTGGAGATTCGAACTTCTCGATCCGATGGACCGGCAAGCTGACGGCGACGGTCTCCGGGCGGCACAGCTTCGCGGTCACGGGAGATGACGGGTATAGACTGTGGATAAACGGCTCGCGAGTGATAGATCACTGGTCTACTCATGGCAGCGAAACGCGGCGGGCGTCAATCGTCCTGGAGGCTGGCCGCGCGTATGACATCAAGCTCGAGTACTTTCAAGCTACCGGGGGCGCCAACGTTCGTTTCGAGTGGGGGGTGCCCGACGATGCGGCCGGGAAGGCGGTGAGGCTCGCCCGCGAATCCGATGTCGTCGTGTTCGTTGGAGGCATCTCGCCGCAGCTTGAAGGCGAAGAAATGAATGTCACAACAGAGGGATTTCGGGGCGGTGATCGAACAAGCCTTGATTTGCCCAGGGTTCAGGAGGACCTGCTCAAGGTTGTGGCCGCGACCGGGAAGCCGGTGGTCCTGGTGCTGACCAGCGGCAGCGCGCTTGGGGTCAACTGGGCGAACGACCACGTCGCCGCCATCGTGCAGCTCTGGTACTCGGGGGAAGAGGGAGGGACCGCCATCGCCGATGTTCTGTTCGGCGACTACAACCCGGCAGGCAGGCTCCCCGTCACCTTCTACAAGTCTGTGGCTCAACTTCCGCCGTTCGAGGATTACAGGATGGCTGGCCGCACCTATCGCTACTTCGAGGGCGAGCCGCTGTTTCCGTTTGGCTACGGGTTGAGCTACACGCGATTCGGGTACGGCAAGCTCGAGGTTCCGAAGCAGGTGAAGGCTGGAGAGAACGTTGCCGTGAGAGTCGCAGTGACGAATGCGGGAAAAGTTACCGGCGATGAAGTGGTGCAGCTTTACGTCAAACACGTGGCGGCTTCGGTGCCGGTCGCGATTCGGTCGCTGCAGGGCTTCAAGAGAATTCATCTGAAGCCCGGGCAGACCGAGAACGTGTCGTTCACGCTCACGGCGCGTCAGTTGTCTCTGATCGACAACCAGTCGAGACGGGTTGTCGAGCCCGGTGAAATCGAGCTCCAGGTGGGTGGCGGGCAAATCGGCGCGCGTGTATCGTCTTCGCAAGCGTTGACCGCAAGATTCAGAGTTACGGGCGATGTGTTCGTGGTGAAGTGATGAGAACTATCCTGCTTATTGTCTGTTTCCTCTTAAACGCATCGTTCGTTTACAGGCCTAAGGTTTCGCCGCCCTCACCTGTCCATCCTTTGCCGACGCCGGCTCAGTTGCGATGGCAGCAGTTGGAATACTACGCTTTCATACATTTCGGCATGAATACCTTCACCGATCACGAATGGGGCGAAGGCCGCGCTCATCCTGACACCTTCAACCCCGCATCGCTCGATTGCCGGCAGTGGGCTCGAGTGATCAGGGACGCCGGTATGAAAGGCATGATCATCACGGCTAAGCATCACGACGGCTTGTGCCTATGGCCGTCGAGCACGACGACCTACTCGGTGAAGAATTCGAAATGGCGCGAGGGGAAAGGCGACGTGTTGAAAGAGATGTCTGAAGCCTGCCGCGAATACGGCTTGAAGTTCGGCGTCTACATCTCGCCGTGGGACCGCAATCATCCGCTGTACGGCACGCCCGCCTACAACCGCGTTTACAAAGAGCAGTGGCGCGAGGTGCTGACAGGCTACGGCGATGTGTTCGAAGCTTGGCTGGACGGCGCAAGCGACCAGAAGAAGCGGATGGTCTACGACTTCAGTGGTTTCTTCCAGACGATCCGCAAGTATCAACCAAACGCGGTCATCTTCAGCGATGCCGGACCGGACATCCGCTGGGTTGGCAACGAGAAGGGCATCGCGGGCGAAACGAACTGGTCTACACGCGACAACGAAGGCTCGTTTCCGGGCTTTGCCGACGAGAAAGCGTTGAACACTGGTGATGAGAACGGCGCCTCATGGATTCCTGCTGAATGCGACGTCTCGATTCGGCCCGGTTGGTTTTATCACTCGACCGATGACGACAGAGTTAAGTCGGCGGCACAACTAATGGAGATCTACTACAGCTCCGTTGGGCGCAATGCGAATCTGCTCTTGAACATTGGCGTGGACCGTCGCGGGTTGGTGAATGAGCACGACATCGCTCGGCTGATGGAATTCAAGAAAGCGCGCGAGGAGGCGTTCAAGACCAATCTAGCGAAAGGCCAGGTGACAGCCTCCAATGTCAGAGGCAACGACAGAGAGTACAGCGCAGAGAAGGTTCTCGATGGCAGACCGGAGACCTGTTGGGCGACGGACGACGGCGTGACGAACGCTTCGGTGGAGATAGATTTTGGCCGCGAGATAGAAATCAACCGATTCCTCGCTCAAGAGAATATCGCGTTGGGGCAGCGAGTGAAGAGATTCTCCGTGCGAATCTGGAAGAATGAAGGTTACGAAACCATCGCCGAGCAGACGACGATTGGCTACAAGCGCATTCTGGTCTTTCCCGTGGTACGGACGCGCAAGCTGCAGCTTGTGATCGAAGATTCGAAAGCGAGCCCGATGATCACGAACGTAGAGGTTTTCAAGGCGCCCGGGGATTAGCGGTTCGCAGAACGTCTGTGCGTTACGACCAAACCTCTGCGCCCTCGGCGTCCTCTGCGGTTTGTTTCCGGACCGCCCGAGATCAACCGCAAAGGGCGCTGAGGACGCAGAGGAAAAACACTACGAGGAGTTACACCAGTGCCCAAGAAGAAAATCGCGCGCCGGCAATTTCTAAAGCAGAACCTGGCAGCGACTGCGATCGCTGCTTCCGGCCTCACTGACTTCAAAGGTCTCTCAGAGATTAGCGCTAATTTCCAGGGCCAGTATCGCGGACCGCTGACTGATTTCGAGTTAAACGATAGACAGCTCGACAGTCTTCAGTTCAGCCTCTCGTCGTATGAGAGCATCAAGCCGTCGATGAGCTTCTCAGCAGCGACCCATGCATCGGCTCGCCTCTGGCAGAAGCGGGTGCGCCCCAAACTCACTGAGTTGCTGGGTGGCTTTCCGACGACCAGAGGCGCGCTGCAAGCGCGGATTCTCGAGAGGAAGAATTTGCACGGCTACACCCGGGAGAAGATCATTTTCCAGAGCCGCAACAATCTTTCGATGTTCGGCTACCTGTTGCTGCCTGAGAGGGTCTCGAGTCCAGTTCCAGCGATCGTTTGTTTGCCCGGTCACGGCCGCGGCAGCGATGACATCGTCGGGATAGCTGAGAACGGACAACAGCGCGAAACCAAAAGCGGCTATGCGAGAGACTTCGCACTGCAGGTCGTCGAGCGCGGTTACGCTGCGTTTGCAATCGAGCAACTGGCTTTCGGTTGCAGACGAGACGACGCCACCCGCAAGAAGGGCGCGGGCGCTTCGTCGTGTCAGCCGGCCGCAGGCGCAGCGCTTCTCTTCGGCCAGACGATGATCGGTTGGAGAGTGTGGGACGTAATGAGGGCGATCGATTATTTGGGAACTCGCTTCGAGATCGACTCTTCACGAATCGCGACGATGGGGATCTCCGGAGGCGGAACAGTTTCGCTTTTCTCGGCTGCCCTGGATGAGAGAATCAAAGTCGGGGTGGTCAGCGGCTACTTCAACACGTTCCGTGACAGTATACTCAGCCTTTCGCATTGCATAGACAACTACGTTCCCGGAATTTTGAACTACATCGAGATGTACGACATCGCGGGCCTGATCGCGCCGCGCGGTCTGTTCATAGAATCGGGCATGGGTGATCCGATATTTCCTATCCACGGCAGCCGAGCGGCAGTCAAGAAGGCTACAGACATTTACTCGGTGTTCGGAGCGCCCAACAAGATCAGCCATGAAGTCTTCGACGACGAGCATGTGTTCTATGGCAAAGGAGCTTTCGAGTTCCTCAAGAAAATGCTCTGAAGGACAGACATGAAGATTCTCAGACGATTGGTTGCTGTTATGGCGATGATGCTTCTCTGTGTCGGCGTCATTTCGCGAGCTGGGCAAAACGAGACAAGAACGAAGCCCATTCAGTCGCAACGTGATTACCGGGTCAAGCCGGTCCCGTTTACCGCTGTCCATCTCAACGACAGCTTCTGGGCGCCGCGCATCGAGGTTAATCGGACGGTGACGATTCCGTTCGCGTTCCAGAAGTGCGAAGAGACCGGCCGCGTCGAGAATTTCAATCGCGCCGCAGCCGCGCTCAAGGGCGAGCTCAAGGACAAGAAGCTTCCGCCCTATCCGTTCGACGACACCGATCTTTACAAAGTGATTGAAGGCGCCGCCTACAGCTTGAGCGTCCATCCCGATCCGAGGCTCGAAGTATATGTTGACGGCTTGATTGAAAAGATCGCGGCCGCCCAGGAGAAGGACGGCTACCTCTATCCCGCCCGAACGATTGATCCGGCGAAGCCTCATCCGTGGGCGGGCGCCTCGCGTTGGGAGTTGGAAAAGGTCGATAGCCACGAGCTCTACAACATCGGGCATCTTTCCGAAGCGGCCATCGCCTACTATCAAGCGACCGGCAAGCGCTCACTGCTCGAAGTTGCATTGAAGACCGCGGACTTGCTCGACAGGACCTTCGGACCGGGCAAGCAGTCGATCTGGCCGGGTCATCAGATCACCGAGATGGCGCTTGCAAGGTTGTATCGCGCCACGGGCGACGAACGTTATCTCAAGCTGGCGAAGTTTCTACTCGACGTGCGCGGCCCGGACGGCGCGAAAGGCAGCGGGCGCACGTACAACCAATCTCATTTGAAAGTAGTGGATCAGACCGAAGCGGTCGGCCACGCGGTGCGCGCGACCTATATGTATTCAGGTATGGCGGATGTCGCCGCGCTGACGGGCGATGTTTCCTACATCAACGCCATTGATAAGATCTGGGAGAACGTCACCAGCGCGAAGCTCTACATAACCGGCGGCATAGGCGCGACCGGTTCGGGCGAGGCGTTCGGCGGCAACTACGAGCTGCCGAATATGACCGCCTACAACGAGACCTGCGCGGCCATCGGCAACGACTACTGGAACCACCGGCTCTTTCTGCTTCACGCCGACGCGCGCTACATCGACGTTATGGAGCGGACGCTTTACAACGGATTGATTTCCGGAGTGTCGCTTGACGGCAAGTTGTTCTTCTATCCGAATCCGCTGGAATCCAACGGACAGCATCAACGCAGCCCGTGGTTTGGCGTCGCGTGCTGTCCTGGAAACATCACGCGATTCCTGGCGTCCGTGCCGGGCTACGTCTATGCGCAGCAAGGTGACAAACTCTACGTGAACCTGTTTGCGGCGAGCACTGCCGATATCAAGCTGGACAACGGCCGCCTGGTAAAGGTGATCCAGGAGACTCGTTATCCGTGGGACGGCGGCGTAAAGATGACCGTCAACCCTGATCGCAGCGGCCCGTTCACTATCAACGTTCGCATTCCCGGCTGGGCTCGCGATGAAGCGGCGCCGGGTGGCCTTTACCGTTTTCTTGATAAGGTAGACGACGCCGTTACGCTGAAGGTCAACGGCAAGCTTGTTCCGCTCAATATCGATAAGGGCTCTGCAAGCCTCAACCGGATTTGGAAGCAAGGGGACGTGATCGAACTATCGCTGCCCATGCCGATTCGCCGGGTGGTCGCCAACGAACGTGTCGAAGCCGATCGCGGGCGAGTTGCGTTGCAGCGAGGCCCAATAGTCTATTGCGTCGAGTGGCCGGACAATCCTCAAGGGCACGTCCGCAATCTGATGCTGGCTGATAACGCGAAGCTGACCGCCGAGTTCAAGAGCACACTGCTTGGTGGAGTCACGGTGATCAAAGGCAACGCTCTTGCGCTTGCTTACGATGAGCAGAATGCCGTGATCAAGAGCGACCAGGAGTTCACGGCGATACCTTACTATGCGTGGGCGAATCGCGGCCCCGGCGAGATGCTCGTCTGGATTCCCAATAACGAGGCGTCTGCCCGACCCTTGCCGCGGCCAACCGTAGGTTCATCGAGCAAGGTGACTGTTTCGGGCGGCCGCAATCCGCGCTCGATCAATGATCAGGCGGAACCCAAATCTTCGGACGACCCGGCGAACACTTACTTTCACTGGTGGCCGCGAAAGGGCACGACTGAATGGGTCGAGTACGCCCTTGAGAAACTCGCCACGGTTTCCGAAGTCGAGGTCTACTGGTTTGACGACACGGGACATGGCGAATGCCGTGTGCCTGGATCCTGGCGGATACTCTATAAGGATGGCGGTGAGTGGAAGTCGGTCGAGAATCCTGAAGGTTATGCCGTTGAGAAGGATCGCTACAACAAGATCAGTTTCAAGTCGGTGACGACAACGGCGCTTCGACTCGAAGTGACCATGCAACCGAACTGGTCGGCCGGCATTCAGGAATGGAAAGTCAGGTGAAGGCGTGTGGGGACTGTCTTCAACACATGCGAGCCTATTTTCACAAGAGTCTCTGCTGTTATGGATATCAACACGCGGTTTGTTCTCGACGCCCGGTCACAGGTCGGGAAGGTGGGCTTGCCGGAGAAACCTGGAAATGAATCTACATCAAGGGGGTGCGAAACCCCTC
>CAZJQQ010000002.1:0-233871 GCA_964548075.1 uncultured Clostridia bacterium
GTACGCACGGTGGTGTGACAGGGAAAGCCTGCGAGGGCCTACCTATGTCGATTAGTAACGGAGACGACTGCGGTGGCTCACCCTGTAGGGGTGATATGGTCTTGGGCGGTGAGGGAATGGCACCCCGCTGGAGTGCGGCGCTTTCGACGCGCCGTTCAATAAACATTTCACTCCGGTGGAGTGCCTGGGCTCCTGGGCGGCATCAGCGACTACTAGGTTAAAACGTCAGCCTCGGGTGCCCGCCAGTCGTAACGCGAAAAATGTGACCCTCACCCGGTCAATGGTGGTCGATGGCGACCTCCTTGAAGACGTTGCTATACTGCCTGTGATGTCCAGAAGGAAAAACCTGGCAATAAGACAGACGCCGAGCTTCGACGCCGCTGATATTCAGGGGCGAGTCAACGCGGTCCTGGTTTCCCGTGCAGGCACAGTGTACTGCGCAGGAACGGCGAGACTCAGCGAGGACGGCGGAACCTGGCGTGTTCCCATTCTCTACGCAACTCCTGGGTTTGTAGCTGGTGAAGTGGGTGAAGCATTGGTAAACGCATCAACCGGAGAGATTCTGTCGTTGACTGATATCGACGTGCTCCATCAGCAGGGAAGAAAACTCGGGAAACAACACAGTGCGGAGATCGAAGCCGCGTTTTCACGCGCAAGAAGAAGCTAGCTCCTGCTTGCCCGCTTGCTTGCGAATGGTCCTATCGGCGTACGGCGTGGAAGCTTCCGAGAGCGAGTTGCGCAAGGCGTGCCGATGGGACCCTTTGCTCGCGACGAGTTCAACCGCCGTGGTCACAGCAGCGCGGCAGATGGGAGTCACACGTTCGCGTGAAGACTACGGTTTGCGCTTGGACGACCTGCGAGATCTGCTGCGTCGAGGCAGCTTCCCGATTCTCAGCATTCAGCTCTAGCCTTATGGCCTGATAGGCGACCACGCGCAGGTCGTTGTGAGCATCACCGCCGGACATATCGAAGTCTACGATCCGCTACTCGGCCAGATGAGAACGCAGCACAGGACGCTTGACGAAGCCTGGAAGCTGGGCGGCTACCTGACAATCCTGATCGAGCGGTGAATCTGGCTAGCCCAACTCGCAATTCACAATTCGCCATTCGCTATTCCGAAATCCGCAATTCGTAATTCCACTTCGCCCCGCTCGTTTGTGCATAACTCGCGAGCGGGTTGATGAGTTGATGGACAGGTTGGATCAAACGCTGAGCGATTGGGAATCCGCGATGGGGATTTAGCATCGGCGAGCGTGATTACCGCAACGCTTTTTGGGGTTAGTTGTACATCCTAGAACTCGTCCCAGCAGATTGAAAAGCTCAGCAAAAACTGTACACTCTCAAAGTGTTGATCAACGCGAGCAGAAAAAATCTGATTGGACCGCTTTATTCAATTCCTCTTGTTGCCAGCCGAAGCGGGCCGTTATTTCATGCGCACGCGTATCCCACGAAGATAGCACCCGAAAGCATAGCTCTTTTGATTGCCTGCCATACTAGACCGGGAGACCTTGTGTTCGACGGATTTGGGGGCAGCGGTACGACAGCCATTGCCGCTCTACTGTGCTCGAAGCCCACGCTCCATATGCTGGACGAGGCCGCCAAGCGAGGCCTTCAGCCCGTTTGGGGAGCACGCCGGGCAGTAGTGTATGAACTCAGCGGCCTGGGCTCCTTCATCGGAGAGACTCTCTGCTCGCGACCCGAGCCGAAAAAATTCGTACGGGCTGCGGAAACCGTGCTGTCTGAGGTGGAACGACGGTATGGTTGGTTGTATTGCTCGCAGGATCCCTTAGGACGGACCGGCACTGCCCGCTATTTTGTCTGGTCCGAACAACTGTGCTGTCCGCAGTGTGGTGAGGAAACCTCCGTCTGGGAATGCTGCGTACGTTTAAACCCCGTGCGATTCTCCGAAGTGTTTAAGTGTTCACACTGTGGGTGCAATCGCCCGCTCAACGAGGTCGCGCGAGTAACGGAACGCGCATTCGACGACCTTCTTCAGGTAGAAGCGACGAAGAAGGCGCGAGTCTTGGCACGTGTAGACGGTGTTGATATGCAACGTCGCAATTGGTCGCGATTACCAGGGCCAAATGATTTCGAGTTATTGGAACGAATTAGTCATGAACCAGTTCCTGATGGGTTTCCGCTAGTGCCGATGATGCATAAGGGAGGCGAGAACTGGGGCGAACTCTGGCGTTCAGGCTATCACGAGGGAATAACGCACGTTCACCATTTTTACACCCGAAGAAATCTGATCGCGCTATCAGCACTTTGGCAAATTATTGATGAGCAGCCGTCGTCTTTGCGCGAACCTCTTCGCCTTTGGGCTTCAAGTTACAACGCGAGCCACTCGACTCTGATGACGCGAGTCGTCGCGAAGACCGATCAACCGGATCTTGTTCTTACCAGCGGTCAGCCAGGGGTGCTTTATATTAGTAACCTTCCAGTCGAAAAGAATGTCTTCATCGGCCTACGGCGCAAACTCAAGACCCTAGCTGAGGCGTTCAAGATTTTGCGGAACACCGAAGGACAAGTCGAAGTGAGGCAAGGTTCATCGATAAGGACTGACCTAGACGATCAGTCGGTTGACTACATTTTCACCGACCCGCCTTTTGGCGGCAATATCCCTTATAGCGAGGTTAACTTTATTAGCGAAGCGTGGCTTGACCGATTCACCGATGGGGAAGAGGAAGCCGTTATTAGCGCCAATCAAGGCAAGAGCCTCGATCGATATGAGAACCTCCTGGAGGAGGCATTCTGTGAAATGCATCGTGTCCTCAAGCCGCGCGGGCAGGCGACAGTGGTGTTCCATTCTACGCAGGCTGTAGTCTGGCAGGCACTAGTCAACGCCTACACACGCGCGGGGTTTGCTGTGGAGATGGCAACAATACTCGACAAGACCCAGGGAAGCTTCAAGCAGGTTACGACACGCAATTCAGCAAAGGGTGATGCGATACTGCTGCTGCAAACCAGGAACGAAATTGCTTCGTCTGTAGAAGACGACCCGGGCGTTGTTATTCGCGAACTGATCCGTGTCGCTCGAAGTCACGAAGACAACGGTGAACGACTAGCGCATCGCTTGTACTCTCGCTTTGTGTCTTACTACGTTAGTCGACACGCATCGCCCCCTATTGACGCCGACGATTTCTACCGGACACTCTCAGAGTTGTCGACACTATGAATGACTCCGTGGCAACCCAACTTGCGCTTGTCGGGAGTACAGACCGCAATGATGCGGATATGCCTGCATCGCGTCGCAAGCGCTTAGGACAGTGCTTCACGGGAACGCTTACAGCACGCCTTTTGGCCGCGCTAGCGCTTTCATCAACAAACCGGCGGATCTTGGATCCAATGGCAGGCAGTGGCGATCTTCTTGAAGCTGTAGCCGAACGCGCGCTGCAACTAGGTACCGAGGTTGAACTGTCTGGAGTTGAGATTGATAAGGAAACTGCTCGGTTAGGTAAATCCAGGCTGAAAGAATGTACAACCCGCTACCCTATTTCTGATACACAGTTTGCGACCGCGGACGCGTTTCAGGCGCGGACCTGGAAGGGCAATCCTAACCCGGTCGGCTTTGACCTAGTCATCACCAATCCTCCCTATGTTCGATATCAGTCATTGGCAAAACAAGCCGACCATGGTGGCATCGCTATTCCCGATGCTGCCCAAGTTCGCGACGCATTGAGAGAGACACTGCGCCTCCTTTCGCCGGATGACGAACTGACAATCTGGGATCGTTTGATAACTTCCTATTCAGGGCTTGCTGATCTTTCCGTTCCAAGTTGGTTGCTGTGCAGCTTGCTTACGCTGCCAGGAGGCGTGATGGCGCTTGTAGCACCCAAGAGTTGGCTCAATCGCGATTACGCTCGGCTAGCTAGATACTGTTTCCTTCGATTCTTTGAACCGCAGTTCGTGGTAGAAGAGGCTGGTCATAGATGGTTCCACGAGGTGCTAGTGTCAGTCGTCCTGGTAGTTGGGCGGCGGCTTCCGTCAGAAATAGCGGCGCAGCCTCTTGGCCAACGAAGTCATAGACCACCAAAAACTCTTTTTGTGGAAATCGGTGCACGGGCCAGCAACAATGAGAGTCACGTTGGTAACGCGTTTCCTGGAGCAAATCCCGAAGACCAGTTCATTCGTTGGCTTCGAACGCAGCCACAAACGCACAAACCAGGCATTAGGGTCACGAGCGTTTCATGGCAGGACCAGCGCGATGACATCGCAGCGAAATGCGTTCGCTATAAGTGGTTCGATCTACTTGAATCGCGGCCAAACAATTCAATAGCCCCCAGCAGAAAGCCCTCTGGAATACCGGCGGTCGTCGCATCCTTAATTCCCTCTGTCCTCGTTAAGCGAACTCAGCCGTTGTCAGAGACTCCGATTCGCGTGGGGCAAGGACTAAGAACCGGATGCAACGCTTTCTTCTATGTCGAAGTCAGCCCCAAAAGAATGCCTGCCGATTATACGAGCGTTGTGACTAGCGAGCTGTTCGGCCGACGGCACCTCACGGTACCGCGGGAAGTTCTGAAGCCTATCGTCCGTAGGCAGGTCGAAGCAGTTCACCCGCGGGTGAGGGCCGAGCTCTTGATCGGCAGAGTGCTCGATTTGCGCGGTTGGCTTCTGCCGGAGGACGCTAAGCGCTTAGGCATCGGACCCGAGACGAAGCACGCAAGCGCTGACTTGAAGGTGATGCCTGAGAACCTTGCTGATTATGTTCGTCGGGCATCGTGCACGCATATTAACCGGGGCGACGTACGCACGTTAATTCCACAGTTGTCTGCCGTACGAACCAACGGCCCTGGTGACGACATCGCATTAGGTCTCTTGCCAACAATGTCACCCGGCAGGTTGAGGGCTTGGTACATGCTGCCCGACTTCGCCCCACGCCATATCCCTACTCTTTTTCTTCCTCGCATCGTTCATGGACAGGCTAAGCCGATCCTGAACTCGAGTCCACCGGTGCTCATCGATGCCAACTTTTCGACGATATGGTCCGATAGCGAGGCTTGGGGAGCCAACGCAATCTTTGCCATCCTCTCAAGCACCTGGGCTGAGTTATGCATGGAGGCAACGGGCTCGACAATGGGGGGCGGGGCACTCAAACTTGAGGCGACCCATCTTCGAGACCTTCCTCTTCCAGAGCTGGGACATCAGGAGTGGTCTGAACTTGAACGAATGGGTGCCAACGTGCTGGCTGCTGGAAGCCTTGGAAAGGGTACGGCGCGGATTCAGCGGAGAATTGATCGTATCATTCTGTCAGCGCTCGCGGCAAAAACGTTCAGTGACTCCGAGGCTGATAGATTGGTGGCAGTTCTCAGCGAGGCTGTGAATCGACTACGTCTAAAGCGTAGGCGGACGATTATCAGACAGGATGTCGACGAGTAATGAAGATTTACGTTCAAAACAAGCAATGTCCGAGTCAAGTCCTCTTTGCTTTTGATGAGGTCGTCGAACCAGAAGTCGAGCGCATCCGATGGGCGGTAGCGTACACAACTTTCAAAGGGTGCCAGCGACTTGTGACTCGCCTAACGCAAAGGATGGGGGTGAGGCAATGGGACAGGAGCCCGAAGACCTTCATTACTTCTCTCGATTTCGGGTTGACCGAACCCGCTGCGCTCGAGTACCTGGCAGCAATGCCTGCGAGCGAAGTGCTGATAGCGAATTCGAGCATTGCGACTCAATCAAGCTTAATGCCCTCGGATGCGTACCATCCCAAGATTTACCTTTTTGATACTGACCATTCCGTCGGATATGTAGTCGGCTCAGCGAATTTGACCAATGCTGCTCTTTTACGAAACACGGAAGTCGTAACCGTCGGGCATGAGTTGCCCGGAAACTGCATATGGGATGGTGTGTGGAGTGAGCTAATAAGAGCAACGGTCCCGCTCGGTGCAGTTCTTCTGGCTGATTACAAAAAGAAGTGGCGTCGCCCGTCCGCTCGACGCGTGGAGCCAGACAGAACGCCGCCTAAGCCGATTATTAGTCCGGCGGAAAAGCTTGTCTTCTGGGATGCCGTTTCCACAAGGGGATTGAACCCGATGGACTTTGATCACCTTTGGGTTGAGGCTGGGCCGATGAGTGGAGGCTCGCGAAGCCAGCTTGAATTGCCTCGCGGAGCTAATCGTTTCTTCGATTCCAGTTTCTCAGGCTACGGTCCGGGCCAAACCGTAACCGTAATTGGATATCCCGTGCTGACGATCGGCTCACGCCAGTGGACCGACCGCAAGCTCACGTGGCACGGACATAATCGGATGGAGCGGATCAATCTACCGACCGCGAGTAAAGGAGGCTTCGATTACCATCGAACGGCGGTCCTGTTTCGCCGACACGCGAACGGATTCGAAGTAAACGTTCTCCCGTGGGATGACGACGGTGCGTTGGCGTGGCGAGCGGCGTCAGACGCGTTACAATTGGTATTTCGCCTCGGCGAGAAGGGAACCCGAATCTCCGGCTTGTTTTGATCTTTGCAGATGAGCGATCCTCGGGTGCTTCGGGATGTTTTCATCCAGAATGTCCATGCCGATTTCAGTTCAAGCACAAACTCTTTAGCGTGTTGCAAAATGCCTGACTGGCTAGTACTCGGCTTCTTTCGAAATGCTAACGTTCCACTCTTCGATGACAGTTTTCCAAGCCACCCCGATCGCGACCTCTAATCGAGCACATCCGCAACCGGGAGCCGCGTACCAAGAAAAGCTGGCTTGCCGTGACAAATGTTCGGATCGGTCACGAATATGTCGGCCAATCAAATAAGTCTCTCGTTATATCTTTCAATGACTACTTCTCCTCCAACTCTGCGGTACACTGCGAGTGTGCTGATAAGCAAGCGTCGGTTGACGTCGTCGGGCGTTTTACAAGTACCGGCCGCTACCTCATAATCACGGTCTATGCGATGACCGAGACTGAGGAATAGGTTTATGTACGGCTACAAATGTGAGTACTGCGAAGGAACGGTCCGGCCCAAGAAGGTCAAGCGCGAGGCGTTCAAACATAAGACCGGTTTTGTCATTCTCGAAGAGGTCATCATCGGAGTCTGCGACCTATGCGGCACTCGATACTACTCCGCCGATATATTGCACGCGGTGAACGATATCGCGACGGGGACGAGGCCCTTCGATAAAACCGAAGAGATCCCGGTTGCCCACCTATCCCAAGCGTGATGTTTTCCCGATGAGTTCCTCAGCCGAATATGTCTTGCGTTTCACCATGTTGCTTTCGCCTGCTCGTCTTCTTTTCACGGCGTGATGCCCATCCCCCGCAGCAAGTCGGGGAATCGCGGATCGCTGCGGATCGTGTCCCACACCGGCTCGTCTTTATAAAAGGCTCCGATCGCTCCCGCGGCTAAGCCACGTTCCAGCCATGAAAACGCCATCTCCTTCTCGTTCAAGGCCGCATAGATTTTGGCAATCCAGTGCGCCTGGCTCAGGCTCGCACCTGACATCTCTTCCAGCTCTTTGATGATCTGGAGTGCTTCCGCCCGCTTGCCCTGCGCCGCATAGACTATGCCTGTGCTGTAAATCAAAATCGGATCATTTTTCCTCTCTCGTTTGGCCTTCTCCAATTCCTCGAGCGCTTCGTTGAATAACCGGTTTTGAATGTACACTCCTATTTCCCAGGTGGCGCCAAAAGCCGGGCCCAGCTCATTGGCCTGCCGTAACAGCTCAAGCGCGTGCACGTAATCTCGCTTGATCCAGTAAGGAAATGCCACTACCCGTGCGATGATTGATGAGAGCGGGTCGAGTTCGCGAGCTTTCAGGATTTCCTTTAACGCCTCATCGAGACGCCCCCGTTGCGCGAGCGAAACTCCCAAACGAAAATGGGCCACCGCTAAGCTCGGGCTGAGTTCAATCGCACGCCGCAGTTCACGATCACCCAGCGAGAAATCGAACGGGACGAACATGATGTAAGCTTGACCAAGTGCGACGTGAGCTTCGGCCAGATTTTCATCGAGCGCGAGGGCTTTGCGCGCGGCCTCTTCTGTTTTGCGCCGCCCTTCAATGGCGGCAATATAGCTGCGTATTCCAAGATTTGCATAGGCGTCAGCTAAGCCCGCGTAGGCGAGCGCATAATTGCGATCTTCTTCAATCGCCTTCTCGCAATAGCGGATGGCCTCGAGCAGATCTTCACGGGTGCGACGTTGGGCAGACGCCCGCCCCTGCATGTAATACTGGAAAGCTTTGAGGTTCTCTGTGGGTCGCTTCGCAAGCTGCTGTCGCTCAGCGCCACTCAGCTTTAAGCGCAGTTTCTCGGAAATTTCTTTCGCGATCTCTTCCTGCACCGCGAAGACATCGGCGAGCTTGCGGTTGTACTGCTGACCCCAAAGCTGTTTGTTCTCCCGCACATCCACCAACTCCACGCTGACGGTTAAGCTCTCGCCGCGCTGCAGGACGCGCCCGACGACCACCGCGCGCACCCCCAACTCCTTTGCCGCGCCGAACGGGTCGTTCTCTTTGCCCTTGTAACGAAAGGCCGAGGTGCGGGCGATCACGCGCAAGTCGGCTAGCTGCGTCAGGTTGTTGATGATGCTCTCGGTCAGGCCGTCCGAGAGATACTCCGTGTCTTGGTCGCGATTCTGATTGGCGAAAGGCAGGACGGCAACGGAATCAATGGCGGCCTCAGTGTTCCTCGCACGCAGGTAAAGTCCGACACCCGCCGCCGCGGCGATCGTCACGATCAGCGCCGCGAATGCGGCGAGCTTATGATGTCTGACTCGGCTGATTAGGTATTCGGCGCTCGATGTCGTGCGCGATGACGAAGCTTGGCCGGTAGATGTAGCGAGAGCATCGCCGGTCGCGGCGGCCGGTTCGCGGCTTGGATCGCCGTGAGCATCCCTCGCTCCTCTCGCCTCCCATTCCAACTCTTGTTTGAGGTCTTTGAGGTCAACTAACAAGTCCCTGACCGTCTGATAGCGCTCCTCGCGATCCTTGCGCAGTGCCTTGCTTACGATTCGCTGCAATTCGGGAGGCGCCTCAGGCGAGAACCTGACAAGCGGGGCAGGCTCGCGAGTCAGTATTGAAGAGAATGTCGCCGCAGCACTCTCGGCAGCAAAAGGCTGGTGGCCGCTCACCATCTCATACAGTACTCCTCCAAAGCTGAATATATCGCTTCGGCCATCAAGCGTTTTGCCTTTGACCTGCTCCGGCGACATATAGGGGACTGTGCCCATTATTATTCCCGCTTCCGTGAACAGGCTCGCGGTCTCTGCGTCGCTTTCTACGAGTGACTTGTGCCTGATTACCTTTGCCAGCCCGAAGTCCAACACCTTCACTTGTCCGCTCGCCGCTATCATTATGTTCTGAGGCTTGACGTCGCGATGAACAATCCCGGCTTCGTGAGCGGCTGAGAGAGCGGAAGCGACCTGAATCGCCACGTCGAGCGCTTCGCCCGGCGTCATCGGCGCCTGTTTCATGTGCTGGGAGAGAGTCACGCCGTCAATGAACTCGGTAGCTATGAAATGGATTGAGTCTGCTTCTCCGATTTCGAAAATAGTGATGATGTTCTGGTGATTCAGGCTCGAAGCGGCTTTGGCTTCTTGTATGAAGCGGTGCATGCGCTGTTGGTCGGAGGCAACATCGGAAGGCAGAATCTTGAGTGCGACTTTGCGATCAAGCTTTGTGTCCTGCGCCAGATACACCTCGCCCATTCCGCCTGCGCCGATTTTAGAGACGATCCGGTAATGTGACAGAGTGGTGTTGGCTGACAGGTCTCTATTCATCCTGTTCAAATTCCTTCCGGCAGATTCAGGCGCTTCAGGATGTCCTTAAACCGCGGGTCATCGCGCAATTCATCAAGCTCAGGTACAACTGAATATACAACAGGCCATGACGAACGCTCAGCGATATCCTTTTCCAGCCACACGAAGGCCTCGTCTTTCTCGCCAAGCGCGATATGAAGAATTGCAAAACAATAACTCGGAACATAACGATGTGGGGATTCCAGTTTCAACTGGCCGCGCAGCTTGATCGCTTCGCCGCGTTGTCCCGTCTTCGCCAATTACGTTGTCGGGTTTGATATCGCGGTGAACGATCCCTGCGGCGTGTGCGGCTTGCAGCGCGGACGCAATCTGAATTGCTATCTCAAGAGTAGATTTGAGCGACATTGGCTCGCTTCTAAGCCGCCGGCTCAAGGTTTCGCCTTCGACATATTCGGTGGCGATGAAGTGCGCGCCATCGGTATCGCCGACTTCGTGAATGGTGATGATATTCGGGTGATTGAGCGCAGAAGCCGATTTGGCTTCCTGCACAAAGCGGCGCATTCGTTCGGTATCCCCGGCGAACTCTTCGGGAAGGAGCTTTAGCGCGACCCGCCGGTCGAGCTTTGTATCCTGAGCAAGATAAACCTCGCCCATCCCGCCCGCGCCGATCCGGGAAATGATTTCGTAATGATTAAGGCGTGTGCCGGAGTCGATCGTCATTTCTTTGAATCCGCCGTCCAGTTGAAAATCACCGTCGGCGGTATGCTCTTAGTGCAACACGTTCATTCTTCAGTCTGACATGCATCGCGAGCACGACAAACGTCACTCATCCCGCCCGCGCTCTTCGAGAACCGAATAGTGAGAGATAGTCGTCTGATCCAAAAGTCAACCTGCTTGATAGCCTGAAGGCAGGCCACACTTTAGTTCGGCTCAAGGGAATTATCAATCGGGATTGACCTATGCTGTTCTTGTGTCCTCTGCCATCGGTGTATATGATAGGCGCACTCAGGAGGGAGATTCCCTATGAAACGATTCGCCGTGTTGCTAGGCCTTTTGACGGCGGGCGCCGTCTCAATGATTTTCGCGCAGCAACAGCCGCAACAAAGACCGCCCGCTGCTCTCGAGATTCAGAAGGTGAAAGACAACCTCTACATGATCACCGGCGGGGGCGGGAACACCGCCGCTTTCATTACCGAGAAGGGCGTCGTCATCGTGGACACCAAGAACCCGGGCATGGGACCGGGTATCCTGGAGAAGGTGCAATCGGTCACGCCCAAGCCCGTGACAATGATCATCAATACCCACACCCACGGCGACCACGTCGGAAGCAACAGCGCGTTCACCGGAACAGTCGAGATCGTCGCTCACGAGAACTGCAAGACCAGCATGGAGAAGATGCCCGCGTTTCAAAGCGACGAGGGCAAGAAGTTTCTTCCAGGTAAGACCTACAAGGACAAGCTCAGCCTGCTGAAGGGCAAGGACAAGATCGACCTCTACTACTTCGGCCGCGGGCACACCGGCGGCGATACGTTCGTCGTATTCCCGGCGCTGAAAGTCATGCACTCCGGCGACCTGTTCGCATTCTCGAAGGGGCTGCCGATCATCGACACCAACAATGGAGGCAGCGGGCTGGAATATCCCAAGACCTTGATGAAAGCTGCGGCGGCGATCAAAGGCGTCGAGAACGTCATACCCGGCCACAGCGCGGTGGCTGACTGGGCCGCGTTCAAAGAGTACGGCGAGTTCCTTCGCGATTTTGTCGCGGCCGTCGAGCAGGCCAAGAAGGACGGCAAGACCGTCGATCAGGCGGCTACCGATCTGAAGCTGCCCGAAAAATACAAGGACTACAACCTGGGTCGCGCGAAGGCTGGGGTCACTGCGATCTACAACGAACTGAAATAGCGCAACGGCACTCGCACGACGCGCGCCGGGCGCGGCTTTTGCGCCGCGACCGCGCTCGGGTCTCGAGCCCGGCGCCTCGTCGTGAGCCTTCCTGCTTACCGACTCAGACTTCGCTGTCTTGCCGATAGTCAAAACCACAAAACGCAAGGACGCCGCGCAGTCGATGCTATGCCGTGTGGCTTTGCTTTTCCTGGTCCTGGGATATCTGGTCCCGGCGGTTCACGCTCATCCAATACCGTTCAGCTACCTCGATCTTCGTCTCAACGCCGGACAGATTGAGGGCGCCCTCGTCGCGCACATCGTCGATCTTGCGCACGACCTGAATGTGGAACCGCCCGAGATGCTGCTTGACGCAAAGGTTGCGGAATCAAAGAAGGATGCAATCGCGGAACTCGTGCGGGCGCGCCTTACTGTGCTTGCCGATGGCCGGCCGGTCGCGTTGGAACTGGTTCGCGTTGAGCCGCTTCCTGATCGCCAGGCCTTATCGTGCGAGCTGCGACTCAACACCAACGTCAAACCGTCCGCGCTTAGAATTCAGTGCGCACTCTTTCCCTATGATCCGCAACATCAGACATTCCTCAACGTGTATGAGGAGGATCGCCTGGTCCATCAGGAGATATTCACTCAAGACCATCAGATCTTCGTTTACAGAACGGGCGAGCGTCAGGGCTGGATGTCCGTCGTGAGGGAGTTCATTCCGGCCGGCATCTATCATATCTTCACCGGCCCGGATCACGTCCTGTTCATCATCGGGCTGTTGCTGATGGGAGGAAGTCTGTTGAGGCTGCTCAGCATTGTGACCGCTTTCACGATTGCTCACAGCATCACGCTGTCGCTCGCCGCGTTGAGCTTAGTAAATCCATCACCCCGGCTGATTGAACCGGCGATTGCATTGAGCATCATCTACGTAGGCATAGACAATCTGATGGTCGGCAAGACGGGCCGCGACGTGCGCGCGTGGATAGCTTTCTTCTTTGGTTTCGTGCATGGGTTCGGTTTCGCGGGAGTGTTGAGGGAGTTCGGCCTGCCACAGGAGGCGCTTGGTTGGTCGCTGTTCTCGTTCAACTTCGGTGTCGAGATTGGACAGGCTTGTATTGTCGTCGTTGTTGCGTCTCTGTTAGCGGCGATGCGAAATCGAAATCAATTGCTCGCAGGGCGAATCTCGAAAGTGGGCTCAGTATGCGTGATCCTGGCCGGAACCTGGTGGTTCGTCCAACGGGTGTTCTTGTGAGAGTTCAGAGAACTAATAACTGCCCCGCTACCGCTTCAACTCTTCGAACCAGTTGAGCACGACGTTCAACTGTGTTGTTGTGGCTTGCTTCTGATTCTCCTCGATCATAAGAAAGTGCTGCCCGTCAGGCGCCACGTCGTAGGAGACGCCGGGGACATTCAGGTAGGGCCCCTCAAACATTACCTTCGGCGCATCGCCGCGAAAATCCGGTTGAGTCTGGACGGCGACCGAAATGAATTTCGCTCCCTCGCGGTAGTACAAGGTATGCCCGTCACGCGACCAAAGCACTTCTTCGCCGCCAGTGGTGGATATCTGCCGCTTACCTCCCGGGCCAGGGTAGGGCCGGACGTAGACTTCATACTGGCCGGATTCGTCCGAGATGTAAGCTATCCATTTGCCGTCAGGTGAGAAGACGGGACCCCACTCATTAAACTTCGTCTTGAGCCAGAGAGTTGGCTGGCGGTCGCCTTCCATCGGGAGCGTCCACAGGTCAAACCCAGTTTCAGGGCTAGAGTCTTGAAAGGCGAGAAGCCTCCCGGCGGGCGACCACGATCCAGGCCACGAAGTGTGCGTGGCGGTCCTGAGTACCTCTGCGCTGTCACTGCCGTCCGCGAGCTGCCAGACCATTTGAAGTTGGTTTGGACTATTGATCCGACAATAGACTATCCGTTTGCTGTCTAGCGTCCACAGTGGGCGATAGTTCGAGCCTTCCACGGTCAGCCGCGTGAATGTTCCGCGCGCTAGCTCATAGATCCACACGTCGCTTGTCGCCCCCGTGACCTGCACCGCCAACCGCTGACCGTCCGGGGACAAACTTACCGGGCCATACGCCTGCGCCGGCGCAACAAACGGTTTGCTTATTCCCTCTTTGTCCACCCACGTGAGTTTGCCGATCCACGCCGGTCCACCGCTCACATACACGAGCGTGCCTTCTGTCGAGAGCGCGAATTGCGCCGCGCCCCACTCTTCGATTCTGACTCCTTCAATGAGCGTGACCGCCGGACCGGTCACCTCGAGGCGCGACAGATCGAAGGGCGCGGCAAGGATTGCTCCCGCGCGCGCAAAGACGATGTGACCGCTCGCAGAGTACCGTGGGTTGGCGCCGCCTTCGAGTACAACGCGTCGCTCCCCGGTCGCCAGAGTGAGCGCGACGATCTTCCCGTAGTCGGGGTTGTACTGCGTGTTGATGGAATAGAGCACCGTCTTGCCGCCCGGCAAAAACTGCGGATAGAAGGCTCGATCTTCTGACTTATTTGGCAAGACCTCCTTGCTGCCGCCCGAGGCGGAGACCCGCGAGAGGTTCACGCCCTCTGAATCGGCAAATACAATCGTGTCATCCGGCCCCCAACTCCCGCCGTGCGGCATTCTGGCCTCGCAGAGAGTCACTGGCTCGCCTCCCTGCACCGAAACTCTCTTCAACTTGCTCTCTGAAAAGAAGCCCAGCGATCGGCCATCTGGTGAAAAGAATGGGCTGCTAGCGCCTTCCGAGCCGGGGATCGGCCTGGCGTCAAATTGGCTCAGCGGGCGCAGGAAAAGCTGCGACTTTCCGTTGCGCTCAGCCGCATAGGCAAGCAGCGATCCGTCTGGCGAAAGGGCGACCGAAGTACGACCGATACCCAGAGGCCCGAACTTCGCAAGCGCCAACGGCTCAGCATCCGGGAGCTTTATGGTCAACCGCTTGACGGCCTTGGATGTTGACGGAGGCGGTGTTGAACGCACAGCCAGCACCCAGAATAGTAGAGCCACGGCGATTGCGAGACCGGCTGCAGCCCAAAGCACTCGCTGGCGTGATTTGTGCTGAGCCCTGACCGGCACGTGCATCTCTGTTTGCGAGCCGCCTTCCGATATCCACTCGAGCTCCATCGTGAGGTCGCGAGCCGTTTGCCATCGATCGTCAGGATCTTTAGCCAGGCATCTCTCCACCACTCGATCGAGTGCCGGTGGCGTCATCGGCTGAATGGTCGAGATAGCCGCAGGCTCCGTGTGAAGAATGGCCCCAATCAAACTCGCCTGGCTCTTGCCGGCGAAGGCCTTTTTGCCGGTCGCCATCTCGTACAGGACTGCTCCGAACGCAAAGATGTCCGTGCGAGCGTCAGCCTCGCGGCCTTCCAACTGTTCGGGCGCCATGTACTGAAACGTCCCAAGGATGGTTCCTGCTCCGGTCAGCTCGTGGCGTTCTGTAGGAAGGGAAGTGACACTTGATACAAGCCCCGAGTCATTGCCCTGCACTTTGGCCAATCCGAAGTCGAGCAGCTTTGTGCCGGCCTTCGTCAACATGATGTTCGCAGGTTTCAGGTCTCGATGGACTATTCCGGCGCGATGAGCCTTGTCCAACGCGTCGGCTATCTGGATGGAGTAGCGCAGCACCTGATCCGTCGGCAGCGGACCTTTGATCAGACGATCAGCCAGCGATTCGCCTTCGATCAGTTCCATCACCAGGTAATCGAGCCCGTCCTGCTGGCCGATGTCGTGGAGCGTGCAGATATGCGGGTGATTGAGACTGGACACTGCTCGGGCTTCGCGCTCGAACCGCTGCCGCAGCTCCGTGTTGGCGGCGAGATGATCGGGGAGTACCTTGATCGCGACGATTCGATCCAGCCGTGTGTCGCGCGCGCGATAGACCTCGCCCATACCGCCGGCGCCAAGCGGCGAGAGAATTTCGTAAGGCCCAAGCCTCGCGCCCGTGGCGATCGTCACTTCTTCGCCTCCGCTGTCCAGTTGACCACGACGCTAATCGGAGATGCGCCTGCCGCTGGAATCGTCGAGTTGATAAGAAACCGCTGCCCGTCAGAGGCGACAGCATATTGATTGCCGGGGCGTTCCTCTTTCAGGAGGATGTGGGTTTCGAAGAGAGCCCTGGGCGCGCCGGATTCGAAACTGGCGCCATCGGTTTTCACCTGCACCGCCATGATCTTCCGGTCCGCGCTCACATAGAACAACTCCTTTCCATCGCGTGTGAATCTCGGTTGAGAGCCGCCGCCCGCTGAGACTTGCCACTTAGCGCCCGACGCCGGGAAGCTCCGGACGTAGACTTCTTTTTTCCCGGACTCATCGGACTCGTAGGCGATCCAGCGACCACTCGGAGCAAAGCGTGCGTTCTGCTCGTTGTTAGGCGTCTGCAAAAATATCTCAAACCTGCGCTCGCCTGTGAGCGACAAAACCCACAAATCCCACTGGGTTTTCGGGCCAAGAGTTCCGCAGACGATGTAAAGCCCATCCCTCGACCAATCACCGGGAAGTTTCGCGAGGGGTGACTCGAACAGCGGCTCAACCTCGCCGGCGCCGCTCGAGAGTTTTTGAAAGATATTGGGTGGGCCTTCGACCCTTGCGAAGGCGATTCGGCTCCCGTCGGGCGACCAAACCGGGCTGAACTCGACCACCGGTTCAAAGGTGAAGCGCGAAAAGGTATTTCCGCTGAATTCGGTCAACCAGATATCAACGTTCCCCGTAGGAGAATCCACCTGCTGGAACGCCAGACGCCTGTCATCGGGTGACAGCGAAAGCCCGCTGTAATCGCCCGGAGGGCCGACTATGCCAAGCTGCTTGCCCCCGCGATCAAACCAGACCAGTTGTGTGTTGCCCGCGCCCAGGCTCTGGTAGGCCAGGACGCCGTTATCGGAAGCGGAGGCGAGTGTTTGAAAGGACAGCCCGTCGAAGCCAACCTGCTCCGCGACAGGGAATGGGTCACCGCTGAGTTCAAGTTTGGTGGCGTCGAAGCGCTGCGCCATCAGTGTCGCCTCGCGCCGGAAGAGCAGGTACCCCGGCGGTGCGTAAATGGCGGTAGAGTCGGCGTTCAGGAGCTGCGTGTTCTCATCGGAGTCGAGCGAGGCAACGCCGATAACGCGCGTCCCTGGCTTCTGGCTCGCCGGGGAGAAATACAGATAGTGACGGCCATCAGGCAGGAACTGGGGGAACAACCGAGAAAACTCGCCGCGCGCAAAGTCAACAGACATGATGGCCGTAGCTTCGCCGCCAGACGCCGAGATGCGAAAAACCGGGCTTGGTGGAGTGGGCGTGAAGATGATCACTCCGTTGCGATTCCAGGAGCCGCCGCGACTGACTGGCGCGTCCGCGAGCGTCATCGGCTGTCCGCCGGCCGCCTCGATCCTCTTGAGTTTGCCGCTGGCGAAAAACCCGAGCGAGCGGCTATCCGGCGACCAGAAGGGATAGACCGCTCCATCCGTGCCGGCGAGCGGCTGCGCCGTGAGCGAATCGAGCGGGCGCACATAGATCAGCGACCTGCCTGTCTCATCTACCGCAACGAAGGCAATGCGGCTTCCGTCCGGCGAAATAACCGGAGCGTGTCCCGACATCAAGGTTGCCTTCTCTGGCGGCAGTGCGGACAGCTTGTAGGCGCGGGCAACGGGCGGGGCTTTCTGCAAGTAAGCAACTGCGGCTAGTGCAAGCGCAATCAGCAGGAGAAGCCCGGCTGCCAACCAGGCCAGCCGAGCATTGCCGAACAATGGTGGCCTACCAGCGGCTTCCGTCACCACAGGCAACGCCGTCGCGGTTTCCAACCGTGAACCTGAGGGTGTGGTGAGCGTGCTCAGCGCAAAGCCAAGATCATGCGCTGAGTGAAACCGCATCTCAGGCTTTTTCTCGAGACACCGCCGCACGATCCCTTCGAGCGCCGGATTGGTTTTCGCATTCGTCTCGCTGAACTCCGGCGGCTGCTCCTTGAGGATCGCGTTCATCACTTCGATGGGCGACTCGCCCGTGAACGCCCGCCGCCCGGCAAGCATTTCGTAGAGCATCACTCCAAAGCTGAAGATGTCTGCGCGATGATCGGTGTCTTGCCCGCGCACCTGTTCGGGCGACATATAACCTACTGTGCCCATGACCACGCCGGGATCGGTGAGGGCCTTTTGAGTCTGAACGTCGGACCCCGAGTCAAGCCTGCCGCTCTGAGGCCGCAGCTTTGCGAGACCAAAGTCGAGTATCTTCACCCGTCCGTCTTCCGTGATGAAAATGTTCTCCGGCTTGAGGTCGCGATGAACGATGCCTTTGGCATGCGCGGCCGCTAGTCCGCTCGCCATCTGAGTCGCGTACTCGATGGCTTTGCGCGAGGCGATCGCGCCGTGGTTCAAATGCTCACGCAGCTCTTCGCCAACTAATAGTTCCGCTACGATGTAAGGCGCCCCTTCGTGCGTGCCGATGTCATAGACGGTCAGGATGTTCGGGTGGTTGAGCGCCGAAGTCGCGAGCGCTTCCTGCTCGAACCGCCGAAGCCGATCCGCGTCCTTGGCGAAATCAGCAGGCAGAACCTTAATGGCGACATCACGACCGAGCCGGTCATCGCGAGCGCGATAGACTTCGCCCATGCCACCGGCGCCGAGCTTGCTGATGATTCGGTAATGAGAGATCTGTTCGGCGATCACGCTTGTGCCTCGCGGCTATTTGAAGCCGCTGATCAAAACCACGTCACGGTTCGCCACGCCGCGCGCGAGCAGGAGCCGGCCATCGCGCGACCAGTCGAAGGCGAAGATTTGTTCCGCTTTGAAGTCGGTCAATTGCCTGGGTGGGCCGCCATCTATCGGCTGGCTCCAGATGTTTGAGACGCCGCCGCTGGTGACCACGTAGGTCAGCGCCCGCCCGTCAGGTGTCCAACGCAGGCCGGGGTACAAAGGCACAACGCCTGGTGTCGAATCAAAGGTCTTAATCGGCGGCCCCCCTTCAAAAGGCATGACCGCGATCTTCTGCCCATGCACGGTAAAATAGGCGATCAGCTTTCCGTCAGGCGCGATGGCTGGATAGGATGAGGGCGGGTCGGCCAGTCGCACTGGGGTGCCGCCCCCCGTTGGCACCTTCCACAAAGCCGGCGGGAGGGAATAAAAATAAACCACCCAATTCCCGTCAGGCGAATATTGCGGGGCGGTTCCATTGCTGGTTAATTGTTTCGGGTTGCTGCCGTCAAGATTCATCCGCCAGACACCAGAACTGCCCGCGCGGTTGGACATAAACACGAGATAGCGGCCATCGGGTGAGACCGCTGGCCAAGTGTTTCGGCCTGCATTCATGGTCAATTGTTTTTGGTTGCTGCCATCCGCGTTCATCATCCATAGGTCTGCGCTGCCGCTCGCATTTGAGGTATAGACGATCTTGCCATCTGGCGTCCAGGCCACGCCCACCTGCCCGTCATCTTTGCCAGTCCTGGAGGTGATCTGTGTCGCGCGGCTGGCCTCGCCTTTGGGCGCAATCCAGAGACTTACAGAGGTACTCTCCTGCAACGTGACCAGCGCACTGGAGTCTGCCGTCAGACTGCTGCCTTGATAATCATGCAAGTCGTTGGTGAGCTTGCGTTCCTCCCCACCCGGATAGGAGAGTTGCCAGAGTTGCGAGCTAGGTCCCAACGCTAGATCTAAGGCTGAGATGATCACGCCGCTGCCATCCGCCAGCCACGTCACTGATCCGATAGTCTCCCACCGATGAGCGGTCAGCGGTTTTTCGGCTCCGCCTTCGACGCTCACTGCGACCAGGGTATAGAGAAGATCATCGCTACTTCTCCTGGTGACACAGGTAATGATCTTTCCATCCGGTGACCAGGCCAGGGGGCCAGCGAATACGTCGGGCATCTGGCGCGTGGCCAGCGTCTGCTCATTGCTCCCATCCGCATTGGCTACTATCAACGCGGTTTCCCCTCGCGCTTGCAGATTACTGCGCACAAAGGCTAATCGGTTGCCATCAGGTGAAAGAGTGATGTTTTCAATACGACCCGCAATCAACCTTCTAGGATTACGTCCCAGTAAGGTGATCTGGTAGAGACCAGAAAGCGCCGGATTCCGATCCACCACGACGTAGTAAAGGAAGTTGCCATCGCGCGAGAAAGTCAGGTGTCGATACCGCACCTCAGCCGGTGGGACGATCGGCGCGTTGCTGGCGATGGCTACCTGCCGGAGCCAGAGGCTTTGCTTACCGTCCTCATCCATCGCATAAGCTACGTATTTGCCATCCGGCGAAATGGCGGCGACGACGGCTCTCCCGTTAGTGGTGATTGGCGTGAGTTTCGCAGCCTGGAACGGCACTGACGACCTGGATTGATTGTGACCGATCCACTTGTACAGCCCGAAGGCCACGCCCGTAATGATGACACCGAGCGCCGCCACCAACAGCAGCGCTCCGCGCTTGTGGTTTGATCTCGGGAATGAGATATTCAGCGCTTGAAGTTGTGCGTATGGCTCCAGCCTCTCCGGTGCTCGCCGCTGCTGCCTGCGCCGTCTCCACGACCTCTGGCTGGCTGCTTCTCTCAACCGCCGCTCCGTCAGGCGCCACTGAAGCCGCGCGCTCCGATTGGACTTCCGCTCCCTCACGCTCGCGGTATTGTTCGTACTCCAGCCGCTGCTTGAGCCGCTTCAGGTCAATCAGCAAGTCTTTGACCGTTTGATAGCGTTCCTCCCGATCTTTCGCGAGCGCTTTACTCACGATACGTTCCAGTTCGGCTGGCGTCGCTGGCGCGTGGCGAGAGAGCGGCGCGGGTTCTTTCTCCAGAATGGAGACGAACACATCAGCCGCCGTCGCGCCCCCAAACGGCGCTTGGCCCGCGACCATCTCGTAAAGCACCACGCCCAGGCTGAAGATGTCCGTGCGCGCGTCCACTTCCAGCCCGCGCACCTGCTCCGGCGACATATAGCCGACCGTCCCCATCACAACGCCCGGATTAGTCAGCGGCTTCTGCGTCGGCGCTTCCGAATCCGCTCCGCCGACGAGTTTTTGCGGCTTCAGCTTTGCCAGCCCGAAGTCGAGAATCTTCACTCGTCCATCGATTGTGATGAAGATGTTCTCTGGTTTAAGGTCGCGATGAGTGATGCCTTTCCCGTGTGCTGCGGCGAGTCCTGCTGCAATCTGCTCGGCGTAGTCAATCGCTTTTCGCACAGCGAGCGCGCCGTCATTCAGCGGCTGACGGAGTTCTTCGCCTTCGAGCAGCTCCGCAACGATGTAAGGAGAGCCTTCGTGCGTGCCGATGTCATAGACGGTCAGGATGTTCGGGTGGTTGAGCGCCGAAGTCGCGAGCGCTTCCTGCTCGAAGCGCCGCAGTCGGTCTTCTTCACCAGCGAGCAAAGCGGGCAGCACTTTGATCGCCACTTCGCGATTGAGCCTGGTATCTGTAGCTCGATACACCTCGCCCATCCCGCCTTTTACCGAGCAGACCTAGCATTCTGTATGCGCCCAGCTGTGTTCCTGATTGAAGAGCCATTGGAGTTGAGTTACCGCGCCGGACAATATCAGAGCAGTAGAGCTGAGAACAAGAACATCGCTTTTAGTGAGGTGCCTTTAGCGGAGCTCGACATCGCCGTTCGGCGTGCGGATTGTTGCGATGATGGCGGGCGTGGACCCTGAGTCTACGCGGAGGTTCAACCCGAGAGCGGAAAGCTCAGCCTGGACCCGATTCGGATCCGGATTCTCGGCCCGAAGAGCGATGAGCAGGCAGCCCCTAGGCAGGCTCGCTGCTGGTTGCGGGGTCTCTCCCCAGTCGATGAAGAACGGGACGATTCCACCTTCATTCAAAGCGGGCGAAACGGTGAGATGCCACGACAACAGCGCTCCATCTGGACGGCGGCGACTTCCGGCCTGTACTTGACCCAGGTCGAGACCGTGTCGCTTCGCGTTCTCGACGAGCGCTTCGAGGTCCGATCCTTTCGCGGCCCACGTTACCAGCCGAGGGGCTTTGAGATCATCGATGCCAAAGCGCCGCGGCCGGTCGGGCTTCGGCTGGTCCGGATCAGGTCCAATGATCTCCAGGTATGTGTTATCACCCAACCCGATCAGCGCGTTGCGAGTGCCCCAGCCCGGGTGCTGACCTCCAGGCACCGCGCTCACACCGAGGAGCCGTTCGACTTGCGCTACGCCGGCCGCGAGATCGGGTGTTGCAAAGACAAGGTGGTCGATCTTTGTGAGTATTGGCGTCTCCTTGTTAGGAGCTGGATGACAGCCGAAGATTAGGATGCAAGCCGCAAAAGTGATGCATTCAGTCAAACTCGCGCGCAGTCGTCGGGAGCGCTTGTCTTGACGTTCCAACGAACGGAGACCCTTAGCGGTATTGGCTCTCATCGACCTCGCCTAATCCGCCGATCGCTGATCGACTCGTTACGCAAGCAAGCCTCGCCAACCGCTTAGTGAATCGAGTCACCCTGGCGGGGAAAAGAATAGCGTAGCAACTTTGCACGAAAAACCAGGCAAAAGCGGAGATTCGAGCGTGTCATCAGCGTGCAGAGTGCGGTCAAGAACTAGCTGGTCGTGATCGCGGCGATAGACTGCGACTTGCTGCAGCACGGCGTCTACAATCCAATATTTGCGGACACCCTGGCGAGAGTAGAGCTTGAGCTTGACTCTACGGTCACGGTCCTCGTTGGTCTTGCCGGGTGAGAGCACTTCGATCACGAGTTCCGGTGCGGTAAGGAGATGACCGGCGCTGTCCGTCGCAAGCGCGAGGCGATCTCGCGTGATCCACACAACGTCGGGAGCCACATCATCGCCTTCACCGAAGATCAAACCCGGAGCCGGGAGCACAACTCCTAGACCATTTTTGTCATTCCAGTCGCCAAGGAACTGGCACAGACGACTGCAGCTATACTGGTGCGCAACGCTCGGCTGTCGGGACACGTAGAGTTCTCCTTCGATGATTTCGTAGCGCTTGCCGTCATCGGGCATCAGTTCCAGATCGGCGGACGTGAACTTCACGGAGGTAACCATCTTGATCTCCTCTTTCGCAGGGTTATCTTAACCGTGCCTGGCAGGGCATCGCAACAAGTCGTGCCTTCAAGCAGTCTACTCCACGTCGTAGATATTGATCGGCTTGTCCTGAAGATACTTATCGAACCAGTTCAGGATGTGCTGCAACCGCTCGACGCGATGCCAGGGCGCGCCCGATCGCGATAGCTCGTGCGACTCGTTCGGGAACCGCACCATCACTGTCGGAATCTTGCGATACTTCAAGGCCCGAAACATGATCTCGCCGCCCTCATTCGGAGGCGTCCGCCAGTCGGCTTCGCCTTCGATGAACATCATTGGAGTGGTGATGTTCTTGACATGAGTGATCGGCGAGCGGTTCACGAAATCCTTCGGGTCTTCCCAGGGCGCGGCGCGAAACCAGGTTGGCGTGAACAGCGTGAAGTCAGCGGTGTACCAGAACCCCGCCCAGTCCGCGATTGAACGCTGAGACACCGCCGCCGCAAACCGCGTCGTGTGGCCGACAGTCCAGTTGGTCAGAACACCGCCGCCGCTGCCACCTGTCACTCCCATCTTCTTGGTGTCGATATAGCCGCGCTTGACGACTTCTTCTGCGCCAGCCATCAGGTCCTTGTAGTCGTCGCCCGGGTAGTTGTACTGAATGATGTTCCCGAAGTCCTGGCCGTACGACGTGCTGCCTCGCGGATTTGTGTAGAGCACAACGTAGCCTTTAGCTGCCATCCACTGAAACTCGTGCGTAAACGTGAAGCCGTAGGCCGCATGCGGGCCGCCGTGAATCTCGAGAATGAATGGATACTTCTTTGAAGGATCGAAGTTCGGCGGCTTTTGTATCCACGCTTGAATCTTCTTGCCGTCGAAGCTTGTGTACCAGATTTCTTCCGGGTCGGTCAGATTGAGCTGCGAGAACAATTCATCGTTGATGCGGGTCAATTGAGTCAGCTTGCCGGTCGCAGTTTCGAGTAGGAAGAGATCGCCGACGTTGGTTGAGGTCGCGATCAACAGCGCCATCTTCGATACGTCCGGTGTGACGGAGTAGCTCTGTACCTCGTGTGCGCCGGTGGTCAACGTTTCGACTTTGCCAGTCGCCGCATCGATGCGCTTCAGATTCGCGGCGCCGTGTTCCGCTACGTTGACGTAGAGCCAGCGGTCGTCTTTGCTCCAGACAACGCCGCCGGGGCTTCCGCCGCGCGGTGCCCGCTGATCGCCTCCGATTCCGCCACCGATGTCGAAGTCATAAGCTGCGGTCAGGTTCTTCGGCGCCGCGCCTGGTTCAGTGTTTGCCACGAAGAGATCGGGCTGGGTGTAGGATTGAACGGGCTTATTCGCCAACGCGCCGCCGAATGCGATACGTTTGCCGTCGGTGCTGAAGGTGTAATCGCGCATTCCGCCGTCGAAGCTCAACACTTTTCGCTCATCGCTCCCGTCGAGTGCGACGGAATACAGATCGGTGTGCGCGGCTTCATAGTAGGGCTCGGCGACGCGGCGCGCGACGAAGTAGATCCGCGAGCCGTCGGGCGACCAGCTCAAATTGCCTTCGTCGAAGTTGCCCTTCGTGATCTGCTTGGGCTTCGGCTGTTCGCCGGTCGCGGCAGGCACGCTGACAGTCCAGATGTGGGCGTGAACTTTCGGATTGAGATAGCCCGGGCCGTTTGAGCGATAGACCGCCTTCGAGATGACTCGCACGTCGCTGACTCTCTCCGGCGTTTTGTCTTTAGGCTCGACGTCTTCGGGATTCGGCTTTTCCTTCTCCTTCTTGCCGTCGTCCGCACTCGAAAAGGCGATCGTCTTTCCATCGGGAGACCATTCAAAACCACCGGCGCCGCGCGGCGTGTCGGTCAGTGGGCGGGCCTCGCCTCCATCGAGCGAGAGCAGATAAATCTGAGGCGGTTGCGGGCGGCCTTCTTTCTCAGCCGAGCGACTGAACGCGAGGGTCTTCCCGTCTGGCGACCAGCGCGGCCCGGAATCTCGCGGCCCGGCGGTTATTTGCCGCGAAGGTCCGCCGCCAGAGGGCACGATCCACAACGCGGACTCGTAGCGATCGGCTTTTTGATTCACCCAGACCCGGACGAAGGCGACGCGCGAACCATCGGGCGAGATTTGAGGATCCGCGATCCAAACGAACTTGAACAAGTCCATCTCGGTGATCGCGCGCTTGTCGGCGACCATCGCGCGCGCGGGAAGACCGAGGGTGATGATCAGCAGAACTGGAAGTAAGGAACTGAAGCAACGAAGGCGGCTGTTCATTGATACTCTCCTGGTTGGTAATGAGTTTGACGGAAACGAATACATTCCCGAATGGGTTGCCTCTTCGAGTGGCTGGGCAACTTTACTACTCAGAGGTTCAATTTTCAATCTGAGGTGGCCAGTGCCGGTCTAGGAGGACGTTGAAACCGAGGCGCGAGCGAACGTTGCTGGGACTTGCTCACCGGGGACGTGCTGAAGTCAGTGCTATGGACGGCGAAACGTTGGTTTGAAAATCTCGCGCAGATCGCGCTCGGGTGTGCCGGGCGGCTTAGAGGTTGGTTGTTCGAGCTTGTTGGCGGGCTCGGTGACGCGACGGAAGTTGTAGCGGATCATTGCTCGGACGCTGATGGGATTGCCGTCGCGCGTCGCAGGCTTGAATTTCAATTGACGGATCGCACGCTCGGATGATTCGTCCAATCCGAATCCAGCCCAGCGAGTTATTTCGATGCCACCGACTTCGCTATTCGAGCGAAAGACGACCATTGCTTCCACCGTTGCCGTGATGTCGGCTATCTCAGCTTCGGGTGCGTAATCGGGCTTCACGCGGTTGAGGAACTCGGGCGGCTTGAGGCCTAACGAGCGGGGCGAATCTTCGGCCGGCACGTCTTCGATCGGGTCGCCCGCCGTCGAAGCGGGATTCGCGGAATCTCTTGATCGCGGCGTTGCGGCCTGCGAGCGGACTTGAATCATTCGATCTACGTAGCCGGCGGCCCGTGCGTCGAGGGTCTTCATGAGGGCTTTCTCAGCCGCTTCGGTTGTCGACGCTTTGTTGGAGATGAAGTCGAATGCGGTGAGCGCGCCGGTCCTTCCATCCACGATCATCACCCCGGCGTACGCTTCTTCGTGCGATTCATTCGCGTGGTCGCTGCGGGTGAAGGCCTCAGCTTTGCCTACTATGAAGAAGTCACAGCCTATCACTGCCGCAAGCTTCCGCGCTTCGTCTTTGCTCATGTTGATCGAGCCGTCGTAACCGAATCCCGCCAGTGCCGGTTGCACGATTGATTGATCGATCAAGGTGACTCGAGGATCATGGCTCAGCGCTTCGGCGAGCGACAACTCGAGTGTGCGCGAGTCGCCCTTAGGCTTCGCGACACCCAAGCCGATGAGCGCAATGCGCACCTGAGCCTGTGCGTTGTCGGAGTCAACGAGGTAAGCCAGGGCGCCGGTTGCCTCGGCAAAGGGGGTCGAGGATCGGTGGCCGCTGGGACCGAAGTTCGGCAGCAAAATGAGGAGCAGAATACAAAAGCGTTTCATGAGGCTACCCGGCAACTCGGAAGTTCATTCACACTTGGCCTACAAGCAAGGACGGACACACGTCTTTCGAATCCCAGAACGCAGTGGGTGGATTGGTCAGGCCAGCCTACGACAACCGACGTCTCTACCCCTCCTTTGAATCCCGCCCACGGCAGCGACTGTGTGAAATGCAGAGCAAAGCGGGCGTTGTCGAACCTTAGCACAATAGCAGGTAGGGAAGGTGGGCTTGCCCCCGCTGCTTGTGATTCTCGGGAGACCATACCGGGGCCAGGTGTGCCAATCGTCGACACTATCAAGCAGCGGGGGCAAGCCCACCTTCCCTACTGTCATCGCTTCAAGTCAACGTCGCCACCTAAATCGGTTTTCATCCAGTCTCAGCAGAGGGTGGTACTAGCGGACGTTTCACTGTTTCACCAGCTTTTCTACGAGCCAATCCGTTAACTGCTTCATCACGTCATCCGGAATCGCGCTCGTGCTCAGCGACGAGTATTCAATGACCGCGCCCGTCTTCGCCGGAAGAAAGAGATGATTCAAGCCCGGAAACACGCTGGCAGTAACGTCGCGATTGCCGGCTTCGCGAGCCGCCTTCGCGAGCATCTCCGCCTGATCAGCGGTTACCTGCCGATCAAGCTCGCCTTGCAGAATCAATATTGGTTGGCGGACTCTGCGAATCATCGGCAGCGGATCGTACGCAAGAAAGTATCGCATCCAAGGGCTACGCAACGACTCGGGCGCTGATGCGTCGCCGGCGATTGCTTTGCGCATAGCGTCTCGCTGTTCGGCGCGGCCTTTGGCTCTGGATTCTTCAGTCAGAGTTATGTCGCCCTCCAGACCTTGATTGACTTGATAGGCAATGATCGCGTCGCCGCGTTTGCCTGTCCCGGCCAGCAACACGATTCCGGCGATCTTCGGATCGCTTGCGGCAACCATCGGCGCGATCATTCCGCCCTCGCTGTGGCCAAGCAGCACGATGCGATTGGGATCAACATCCCGGCGCCCGCGAAGGAAATCAACCTGCGCGCGGACGTCATCAGCGAAGTTGGCGCTGGTTGAAACCTTGAGCGTGTCGATACCTTTTGATTTGCCGACACCACGATCATCGACGCGCAGCACGGCAATGCCGCGACTCGCGAGAGCTTCAGCGATCTGCCGAAACGGTCTGTATTTTTCGAGCCCGGGAAGCGGTAGGTACTCATCGCGAGTTTGCTGACCCGAACCCGTGATGGTGACGACTACAGGAAACGGGGCTTTGCCCGTCTTTGGCGAAAGCAGCGTGCCCGCGAGGCTGAAACCCTTAGCCTCGACGGTGACCTCTTCGGCCGTGAACGAAGCACCGGCCGGGGCCGCGTAATCGACCTCCGTTTCTTTCATCTTGGCCGAGAGGATGGCCTTGAAGGACGGGACGAAGCTCAAGTATTCCTCACGCACTGCGGCGAAGTTCTGCAATGGGACCGCAAGGGTGGCGATGCGACCTTTCGTGTCGACCCACGCGATGACGTTGGACATGGCCACAGTGATGCTATACCGATCGAATGGAGTGGGCGCCGGCGAAGCTGCGATTCCCGTTGCCTGCACCTCGTCTCGCGCAACGCGCTCGAGTCTGGCGGTAAGGTTTGGAAATGCCTGGAACTCCTGGCTTCCTCCACGGGCCGTGTCATAGCGAGCAAGCAGGAACTGAAACATGTGAAAGATGTTGCCGCCCAGCAGGGACGTTCCCTTCGCGAAGGGGAGTTCCTTTGTTGCGCCGCTGGTTGTGACGAGGGCGACTGCGGCTTTGACAACGATGGACTGATCGAATGGCTGGCCGTTCACCGTGCCCTTCGCTGTAGAGGACAAGGGCTCGCCCGATTTGTCCACTTCGAGTGTAGTGTTCAAATCCATCGACGCGCCTGGCACTTTGAAATCCGTGTGACCGCTTGAGGCATAGCCGCCGTCCGGCTGACACTTGACCTCAAACTCCTCGCGCCCGATTGACTGTTGGCCCAGCCAGAACAGGAAGACGCCCTTCCCGCAGATCGAAGGCGAGAGCAACGGCGCGGCGGGTGGAAGCTTCGTGCTTGTTGGATTCTGCTTAGCCGGAAGGGTCGCCGGTAGAATCAACCCGCAAAGAATTGTCACAAGAGATAGTAGAATCCGGTTTTTCGACATTTGTCCTCCTGAGTGCGGCGCCGCGAACTACTTGGCCTCGCTAAGTTTTTGCAGGGCCTCGATGATTAATCGCAGCCGGTCGAGGTTCAATAGTACCAGCGCCGGAATAAAAATCAGCACAAACAGGCCCAGCGCGCCGCCGATCTTGGCCCAGCGCCGGCGCTCGGTCAGCCGGGGTCCGGGCTCGCGCTTCAATGCCAGCCAGGCGAAAACGATGGCCAGCACCGCCTTTTCCAGGCCCGCTATATTGACGAAACATATAATTCCCACGATCAGCGACGCCGTCGCATAAGCATACTTCTGACCAAGCACGACAAAAGATGTTGATTCCTGGTTGCTCATTTTCTTCACTCTCCTTTGAGTTGCAACTCGGCGTTGATCCTGAACGGGTTTTCCTTCAAGAGAGCAAACACCGCAATCACCAGCAGCAGCGGCACGAGTTTTATCAGGAACCCGGTGTTGTGAACCGCGAGCTGCTCAAACAGCTTGTACGCAAGCAGCACCACGCCCGTTGGCACGAGGAGTCTGAGGTCGCGCGATGCTCTGCCGGCCGGCGTTTGCGCGGCCAGCCGCGCCTCGATCCCACCCCACAATTGGTCGTTTGAAGCTTGCCGTTTCTGGGAATCGAGCAGCCGCATCAATCCACCAAGCCGTTCGACTTCGCGGCGACAATCGTCACACTGTGCTAGATGATCTTCCAGTTGAGCCGGCTCCAACGAGCCGCGATGGCCGTCGGATGCTGCACTCGATGACATTTGGACCGCTTCACAGTTCAATTTGTTCATTGCGCTTACCTCTAACGAGCCTTCGATGACGTTCGCGTGAGCCGCTCTCGCAGCCGCCGCCGCGCGTGGAACAGCCGGCTCATCACCGTGCCCTGGGGGATGGAGAGCCGCTCCGACAGCTCTTCGTAAGAGAGTCCGTCCAGGTGCTTCAAGGTGATGATCTCGCGATCCACGGGATCGAGCTGCAGGAGCGCCCGGTCCAGCAGCAAGTGTTCTTCATAGGGCATACTTGCTGATGGCTCGAGGATTCCTGCTTCCTCGATACTGTCTGCCTTCTGCCTTGTTCGAGCTGCCGCGGATTTGTAACACCGGTTTCGCAGTATGACGTAAAACCAGGGATAGAAACTGCGCGACAGATCGAACCGATTCAACGCTTGAAAGGCGTCGGTAAACGCGTCTTGAACCGCATCCAGCGCGTCTTCGCGGTTGCCGAGGATGGAAATCGCGTGACCTATTGCCTGGGTTTGATACCTCTCAACCAGATGGCGAAATGTCTGCTGGTCTCCCGCTCTGCATGCTCGGATCGCGTCTTCATCGTCCATCGTTGCCTTTCACTATAACGTATCCGAAATGCGGCGATGATCTTCAAAAAACTTTGACTTTCTTCCAGCAGGCTCGGGGTGGGTGAGGTTCCAAGAGCGCTAAGGCGGTGGTTGCGACGTGGTCTAAACAGTTCTTCGAAGACAGAGCGTGCGAGGAATCCCCTGGAGATCAGGCGTTATGTCGACCAGTTCAAGCGCGCCGCCCTCAACCATTTCTGAGATTGAATCAACCTGCGAGAAGCCGATCTCAAAGACGAGGCAACCTCCTGGCTTCAGATAGGGCGGGCTTTCAGCAATAAGCCGCCGATAGAAATCCAATCCATCGACGCCGCCAAACAGAGCGGTGTGCGGTTCCCACTCGCGCACCTCGCGTTGCAGTAACTCGAAACTCTCGTCGTTGACGTACGGCGGGTTCGAGGCGAGGACATCAACTGCGCCTTCCAGCCCGCGTTCTCCAAGCGGCGCTAATAGATCTCCTTCGAGGAATTCGATGCGATTGAGCACGCCGTGCCGCTCGGCGTTTTCTCGAGCGACGTTAAGAGCTGAGCGAGAAGCGTCCGTCGCAATCAATCGCGCGCTTGGCAGGTGTCTTGCAAGCGTTACTGCGATGCAGCCTGATCCGGTCCCGACGTCGACTATCAGCGGCGAACTCTGTTTCGACTCTCCTACGAGCTTCGTCACGCGCTCAACCAGAAACTCAGTCTCGGGTCTCGGAATGAGCACATCCGGAGTGACGATGAAATCCAGACCGTAGAATTCCTGATGGCCAGTCAGGTATTGCACCGGCTCACCGGCAGCTCGTCGCTCAACAAGCGCGAGATAGTCGCGATACTGAGCTTCATCGATTTGTTGGTCGTATCTGGTTAACAGATGAGTGCGGTCGATGCCCATCACGTGGCAGAGCAGAAGTCCCGCCGTGCGGCGCTCCTGGTCAATCGCCGCAGATCGGAGCCGGGCTGCGCCTTCGGTGATGGCTTGGGACATCGTGGGCATGGTTTCTGGTTTCTGGTTCCTGGTTTCTGGAACTAGAAACCAGAAACTAGAAACCAAGAACTTCAGGCGGCGGCTTCGGCTTTGAGCTTCTCCGCTTCGTAATAAGCGACCAGCGCGTCGATCAAGTCGCCGATCTCGCCTTCCATGAAAAGGTTCAACTGGTGCGACGTGTATCCTATGCGGTGATCGCTGACGCGGTTGTCTTTGAAGTTGTAGGTCCTGATCTTTTCCGAGCGATCGCCCGATCCAACCATCGAGCGTCGCTCGCTTGCAATCGCCTGGTGCTGCTTCTCTTGTTCCATCTCGAGAATCCGCGAGCGCAAGACTCTCATCGCCTTCTCGCGGTTCTTGATTTGTGACTTCTCGTCCTGCATCGAGACAACGGTGTTAGACGCCAGGTGCGTGATTCTGACGGCCGAGTACGTCGTGTTGACGGACTGGCCGCCGGGACCGGACGAGCAGAATGTATCAATGCGGATGTCCTTTGGGTCGATCTTGATGTCGACTTCTTCTGCTTCCGGAAGCACCGCCACTGTGACCGCCGAAGTGTGTATGCGGCCCGATGCTTCCGTCTGAGGAACTCGTTGGACGCGATGGACGCCCGATTCGTGTTTGAGCTTCGAGTAGACGCGATTGCCTTCGATCAGCAGAATCGCCTCCTTTACTCCGCCGATGCCTGACTCCGACGCGTCGAGCACCTGAACGCGCCAGCCCTGCCGCTCGCCGTAGCGCGTGTACATGCGCATGATCTCTGCGGCAAACAACGAGGCTTCGTCGCCGCCGGTGCCGGCGCGGATTTCGAGAATGACGTTCTTTTCGTCGTTGGGATCTTTCGGGAGAAGTAGGAACTTAAGGTTGGTCTCGACGGCATCTCGGCGCTGCTCGAGTTCGGCGAGTTCGGCGCGCGCAAGGCTGACCATCTCGGCGTCCTGTTCGGTGTCGAGCAGCTCTTTTGTTTCTCGAATGCCGCGATCAAGCGCTTTGAACTCGCGGACCTTCGCGACGACCTCTTCGAGGTCGCGGTGCTGCTTTGCGATCTTGGTGTACTTCGACTGATCCGCCAGCAGCTCGTGATCGCTCAACTGCCGAGTAAGCTCCTCGTACTTTTCTTCTATTGCGTCCAGTCTTTCTAACATGAGTTTAAATGAGTTTTGATTAAGTGATTCGTGAGTAAGAACCCTCGCGAATCACCATTTCACGAGTCTCGCATCACGCCGTCTCCGCCTCTGGCTCTAACTTGAGCGATTCCTTCAACGCATAGATGGCGACTTCGAGTTGAGAATCATCCGGCTCTTTCGTCGTGATGTTCTGAAGCCACAGCCCCGGTCTCGTAATCACCGAGAAGAACCACTGGGCGGTGCTCTTAGCCGACGCGCGAATGATCTCGTAAGACACACCGGCGACTAGCGGAATCAGCAACACGCGCACCAGGAAGTTGAGGAAGAGCGAATCGAACTTCACCACCGAAAATGCGACGATCGAAACCAGCATCACGACCATCAGGAAACTGGTGCCGCAGCGCGGATGCTGTCTCCGCTTCGTGCGCGCGTTTGCCACCGTCAACTCTTCGTCGGCTTCCCACGTGTACACGACCTTGTGCTCGGCGCCGTGATATTCGAAGACGCGGCGGATGTCACGCAGCAGCGAGAAGCTGGTGATCATGATCAGAAATAACGTCATTCGAATCAGTCCGTCAAGAAGATTGAACGCGACTGAAGGACGAATTGGGTGAAGCCCCGCGCGAATCCACACCCACGCATCTGCGTACCAGGTGCCGCTTGCCGAGTGCGCATCGATGGTCCCTCCGCCGAAATAAACAAACAGAACGTTCGTCAGAAGCAGCGGCAGCACAATGAACAGGAGGACATTGAAGAAAAGAGCGAAGATTATCGAACCAATAGCCCCGGCGGCCGCGGTGCTTTTCACTTCAGCGGCCGGCTTGACCTCAGTCGCAACAGCGACCGGCGCTGCGGTCGTCACCACGCCTGATGTCAATGCTGCGGCCTGAAACTCTGGAGCTTCAGCTGTTTCTTTTTGGGCTTCGTGGAAGACGACATTCGCTGAGAAGTTGAGCGCCTTGATGCCGAGTATCATCGACTGAATAAGCACCGCAGACCCGCGAAGCACCGGCAGCTTGAGCAGCGGGTATTTTTCCGCGAGTACTGGCAGCCGCTCGGACTTCGCGACGATCTGCCCGTCCGGCCGCCGCACCGCGACCGCATACGAGTGCGGCGCTCGCATCATCACGCCTTCGATAACCGCTTGTCCGCCAACGATGATCTGGTCTTCTCTCATAAACGCCTCACTTCCAGCGCGAAAAAAAAACAATGGTTGCCGGCTGCCGCTTCGACTTCTCGCATTCAGCCTGCTCACGGTTCTCTATCGAAAACAGTCAGCGTGCGGGTGCGACCGGGCGGCCCCGGCAACCAGTATTGCGTTGTTGATCAGCTATGCTTCGGTTTTTCGGCCGTACTTGCGATTGAACCGTTCGACGCGGCCCGCAGTGTCGATCAGCTTTTGCTTGCCGGTGAAGAACGGATGGCAATTGGAACAGATCTCAAGCCGGATCTCCGACTTCGTCGACCGTGTTTGCCACGTCTCACCGCAGGCGCAATGGACGGTCGCGTTCACGTATTTTGGATGAATATCAGCCTTCACTTTCGTGGTTACTCCTGTTGCGAATTTTTCGGTCGAAGCAACGTTAGAGGCTAACCGATTGAACTGCGGCATGTCAAGGTTTGGCCGGCCGTGCGTTTTGGGAAGACTATTGCACCGCGCATGCTTTCCATCTACAATGTGCCAGCACTGACCCCCGACTTGCCCTTATACCTTACACCTTGGCTACCGCTCGCTTTGTAGCCCACTGCCTCACAGGAAGCTCCGGTGCAAGGACAACTAAGCGAAAAACTCGTTCCAGATCTCATACGCGAGATAGCCCAAAAAAACTCAAGCGGCTTGCTGCGATTGTCGCGCGGGAAAGCGATCAAAGCGGTCTTTTTCGAGTCGGGCGCGCCCACATTCGCCATCAGCAATCTGACAAACGAGCAGCTCGATTACCGGCTGATGAAGGAAGGGCTTGTAACCCCAGAACAGGTCGAGCAGGCGAAGGAGCGGGCTGGCAAGACTCAGCGACTGGGCCCGGCGCTTGTCGAGATGAGCGTCCTCGAAGACGGACAGATGCGCAAGCTGGTCTGCGACCAGGTGATGGGCATAATCTTGTCTGTCTTCGAATGGACGGAAGGCGACTACTCGTTTGACGAGAGAATTCGCGCCGCTCACGAGGTTACGCTTAGTCTTGGCGCTGCCGACGTATTGCTCGAGGGAGCGCGTCACGCGGCAAATATTCAGCAGGTGGCCTATACGCTTGTTCCCGAGGACGCCGTAGTTCTCAAACCGAGAACAAGCGCGCTCCGTGCCGATTCGGGCAGATTGATGCCCTTGGAGAGCTACATCCTCTCTCGCATCGAATCGGCAACAGCGGCGAATGAGGTAGGGGCGCTGAGCGGACTTGGAGACGCTGACGCGCACCGCGCGGTTTGTGTGCTGGTCGCGGCCGGCTTCTTGAAGCTTCTTGATCCTGACAAGGAAGACGATGAAGACAGGGCCGCCCGCGAGGCTGACGAGTCGCTGGAACGCATACGTGAAGAAGTGGTCCGCAAGCTTTTCTTTTCGAATTCGGCTGATTTTTACGATGTGCTGGGTGTGACCAGACAAGCTACCACCGCTGAAATCAAGGCCGCTTATTATCATCTGGCCAAGAAGTATCACCCAGATCGCTATCACCAGCGAGACAGCGGCGAGCTGCAAAACAAGCTCGAGGCCCTGTTTGCGCTCATCACGCAGGCGTATGAAACGTTGAGCCAGCCGACGGTGCGCGCGGCTTATGACGAGAGGATTAGAAGGGCTTCGGGTTCCCTTGCGGTTTCATTGCCCAAAACGGCGCCTCTGGTTGCTCCCGAGCCGACAGTGAAAGAGCCTCGACCTCAGGATGACGAGCGGCCCGGGGGCAGCGATCTGAATCCGTCGAACGAGCGGCTGGCCAATAGCGATTCCCTACCGCCAACTCCTGTTGAACTACCCGTTGCTGAAGTTATGATCAGCACGCCCACCAAGGGTGGTCCCCAGCTCCCCCCGGCCCAAATGGCGGAGCTGTATTACCAGCAAGGTCGAGCGCGATTTGAGAGAAAGGAATATCACGCGGCCGTTCATCTGCTTCGCGAGGCGATCAAGTTGGATCCGAGTCGCGCGCCTTACCACTATCATCTGGGCATCGCGCTGATCCGCAATCCTCGGACCCGCCGCGACGCCGAGCTGCACCTGTCTAGAGCCGCCGAGTTGGAGCCTTACAATGCGCAGATTCGTGTAAAGCTCGGGCTCTTGTACAAAGAAGCAGGATTGGCTAAGAGAGCCGACCACTTCTTTCGCGAGGCGCTTCAGATGGATCCCGAGAACAAGGTGGCGAAGCGCGAAATCAGTGCTGAAGCCGCCAGGAGCAAGGCAGCCGGCGGCGGCAGCATATGGAAATCCGATATCGGCACAATGGCGAAAAGGATTTTTAAGAAGTAGCCGAGAAACGGCCGATGACCGCGCGAGCTTATCGAGTTGGATAAGACCTGAGTTGGAAAGCGTTTGAAGAGGCCAATCACAATAAACCAATCAAAAGCGATCAAGCAGCCCAAAGATGCGGCGAATACTCCCGATGATCAGCACCGCGATGGGCGGGTATACAAGAACGCCCAGCAGAGTGCTAAAACTTACCGCGGCGCCGTAGCTTCCAGGCATGAACTTGCTGACTACATAGCCTAGCCCAATCGATACCAGATATCCGCACACGAGAAAGATCAACCCTGATCTCCGGCTGATCGACTTGTCCTCTGGCACTTCCTGTTCTCGAAACACTGAGGTCAGATGGTCGGGGATGTGATAGGTGTAGCGCGAGAGCACGACCCCTAGGTTCTTCACAAGATAGACCAGGCCGTATAGCGCCAAAGCGAGAATTACCACTCTGACAATCAGCCGCGACTGTTCGATCAGCGGCGGTTTCGAAACCATCACGTAGAACGCCGACAGGAACAGGGGAACCACGATCAACACTGCGTGCGAGCGGGCAGCGGTTTCCTGACGCTCGCGCGCCAGCCACTCATCGACGATGCGGTCAAAGTGCCGCTGCATCGCCACAACTTCAGCCTGGCGCGACGCATAGAAGGTTCGCTGCGCGTCAAAGTATTGACCGCTGTCGTAAGCCGCGCGCCGCCGCGGATCGCTCAGCACCTGATAGGCGCGGTTGATGCGCACGAACCGCGCGGCGGAATCAGGAGAAGCGGAAACGTCCGGATGATACTTGCGCGCGAGCCTTCGATAAGCCGACTTGATCTCGTTAGCTGTCGCGCGAGGAGTGAGCCCAAGAATTCCGTAGAGGTCCGTCATTACTTCCATCCAGCCAAAGGAGGGCGCTCTACTAGGGCTTAGCTAACTGCCCGGCTCCTGCTCTTGCGTCAAAACGCATATCATTCGCGGCAACGCGCCGGGAGGCTTGCCCGTTTCACAGCTATCTTACTACTGGTCATTGCCTCTCTCAAGCGATTTAGTCGGGCTCGTGCGATAAAAGAAGGGAGTCTTTGCGCCGTCCGAGACGACTCACTGAGACGCTGAAGAGTTCGAAGCGCTTCGCCGGAGAGCGACAAACTTCCGTCTGAAGGCCGTACGTCGAACTCTTTTCTGGGGGGGGAAGGGGGGCTGGACTGGGGAGAGATGGAAACGGTTGGGTCTCGCACTCGATGTTAGGCTCGAAGCGCTGCTCCAGTCACGCGTTCTTACTAATCCGCGCGCGAGTCGATGCGATGTTGACGTGGCAGATGGCTACTGCGAGTGCGTCGCTGGCGTCGAGAGGTTCAGGAACGTTCTTCATTCCGAGAAGCACGCGGACCATCTCTTGAACTTGTTGCTTCTCGGCGCGGCCGTAGCCCACGAGCGCCGACTTGATCTCGAGCGGGGAGTACTCGAATACCTCAACACCCGCTCGCGCGGCGGCTACAAGCACTGCGCCCCGCGCCTGCCCCAGCTTGAGCGCGCTCTTCACATTCACCGCGTAGAACGTATCTTCGACAGCGCACGCCTGCGGGCTCAACCGCTCGATCACTTCTTCAAGCTTGCGGCTGATGGCGAGCAGCCGCTCGGCGAAGCTCAGGTGCTTCGGCCCTCGAATACCCGCGTACTCGACCAGGTCGTAGTGCCGGCCATCGCTATCGATCACGCCGTAGCCCGTCGTGTCGCTGCCCGGATCGACGCCCAACACTCGCACTATACGGTTTGCATTCAAAACCGGGCGCTCGGGAGCTGATCGATCGCGCGAGTTAGAAGTCAACCCGCTGCCTCCATCTCTTCCGCTGGGATATCGAAGTTGGCCGCCACGTTCGAGACATCGTCGTTGTCCTCGAGCGCTTCCATCAAACGCAGAACTTGCTGAGCCGTCGAACCGGTGACTTGCACTGAGTTGGTGGGACGCATCGTAACGTCGGAGGATAGCGGCTCGATGCCGGCAGCCTTGACCGCGTCCAGTACCGCATTGAAATCCTCGGGCGAGGTGATCACTTCCCAGGTCTCTTCATCGCCGGCGACGTCTTCGGCGCCGGCCTCGAGCGCAAGTTCCATCATCTTTTCTTCGTCGGCCGCGCTCTTGTCGATGATGATCGCGCCCTTCTTCTGAAACATCCACGCGACCGAGCCGGACTCACCAAGGTTGCCGCCGTGCTTAGCGAAGATGTGCCGGACCTCGGCGACAGTGCGCACGCGATTGTCGGTCTGGCATTCGACAAAAACCGCGACGCCGCCCGGCCCGTAGCCTTCGTAGGTGATGTCTTCGATGGCCGCCCCGGCGATCTCACCCGTCCCGCGTTTGATCGCGTTCATCATGGTGTCCTTAGGCATGTTGAGCCCCTTGGCGTCGTCCATCGCTTTGCGAAGCCTGGGATTGCCAAACGGGTCGCCGCCTCCGCGCGCAGCAACCGTTAGTTCTTTGATTAGCTTCGAGAACGCCTTGCCGCGCTTAGCGTCAATCGCTCCCTTCTTGTGCTTAATTGAGTGCCACTTTGAATGTCCGGACATTGGATCTACCTCCCTAGCGCCTCAAGAACGCGCCGGGCGCTCATGTTGGAAACGCGGATAACCTTGTCGCGTGATAACTCTCCAGAAATGATTTCAACCGATGTTGCGCTCACCTTGAGCAGCTTTGCAAGGTAACGCCTGCATTCCTTGTTAGCTTTGCCGTCAACTGGCGGCGCTGCGATTCTCAACTTGATCGCGCCCGCGTGCTCGCCGGCTATTTCAGTTCTCGGCGCGCGCGGTTGAACTCTCACCTTGATCGTGACCGCGCCCTCTTTCTCATTGAGTTCCAGCACGCCTCACCAACTCATGGGCTCACCAACTTCGCCAGGACGACAGTGAGAATCTGCACAATGAACATCGCAACTATTGGTGAAAAGTCGAACATTCCCGCGACGAAGAATCGGCGAAGCGGCTTGAGCAAAGGCTCGGTTATCGTGAACAGGAAATGAAAGAACTTGTTTCTATAGCCAACGCCGAAGAACGGCAAGAAGAACCTCAGAAAGATTGCCACCACGTAGAGCAGACCTATGAGCTTTATGAGTTCTCCCATCATCGCGGCTGATGCAATCGCGCGCGACGTGATATTCAACCCGATGGCTGTGATGATGACGCCAAGCTGACCGAGCATGCTCGCGATGAACAATCCGGTTACCAGAATCAGCACGCCCATCACAAGCGGGATCAAATCATATCGCAAGTACCGGCCGCCGCCGAATTGGGACCTCACCGGACGGACCATCGGCTCGGTGATTCGCGTCAGATGATAGGGAATTCGTCCGAAAGGATTCGCTCCCATCCACGTCAATAGTACGCGCAAAAACAACAGCGACGCGACCGCGATCGTCCCCCAGAACACGACTAGTGATAGCACGTATAACGCCAATTTGATTAGAGTCAATCTTGCTCCTCAGTAGCCAGAAGGCCGAAGCGATTTTCCATTTCTTATTTTCCATTTTCCATTTGTCATTTTGTCATTCTGTGTCTTTCGATCTTGATTGTTTCCTCAAGAGCGACGCTCGGTAAATCGCAAATAGAAAATTGCAGCAAATAGAAAATCGCAAATAGAAAATGACCTACTGGTTTCCCCTTGATCCAAAAATCGCCGTGCCGACTCGCACCATCGTTGCGCCTTCCTCGATGGCTACCTCAAAGTCGTTGGTCATCCCCATCGAGAGCTCAGTCAGTTCTTGCTCGGGTCCGCGCACGCGGTTCAAGCCCTCCAGGATTTCGCGCAGTCTTCGAAAGTAGGGCCGCGTCTGCTCGGGTGAATCAAAAAACGGAGGCAGCGTCATCAGTCCGCTAAACTCCAAGTGACGCGCCGAGGCCAGAGTCTCGATGATTGCCGGCAACTCGCTTTCGTCAGCGCCCGATTTAGTCGGCTCGTGCGCGAGATCAACCTGGACGAGCACCTCTGGTCTTCGTCCAGTCTCGCCTGCGATTCGATCCAGCCGCCCGGCCAACTCGCTGCTATCGATCGTATGAATCACGTCAAAGGCCTCGACTGCTTGCCGAGCCTTGTTTGACTGAAGATGACCTATCAGATGCCATCGAGGGTTGCCTTTGACCACCGCCACTTTACCGATGGCTTCTTGCACACGGTTCTCGCCGAGGTCGCGCGCGCCTGCATCAAACGCCCGCTGCACTGTAGCTGAATCGAATGTTTTGGAGACGGCGATGAGGGTAATCTCTTCGGCGCTTCGGCCGGTGCGTTCGGCCGCTCGGGCGATCTGTTCACGAACTCGCACGAGGCGCTCTCGGATTTGTTCGGCCATCGCGAGGGAATCTTATCAGCGGCTGTCAGACGGTGACAAGCAAACCGATCTTAGCGCGACGCGGCCAGGCAACAAGTTACGTTGAATACCTCTTCGTGTCGGTGCGAGAATGTCGGCATGCAGGGGGCCGGAAAGCGTCAGGATCTGGTCGTGTTCATACAGAACCGGAGCTCTGCGACCTGCGGGGAGTGTGGACGGAATCTGCTCAAGGGCAATCTCATACGCCTTCAAGATGAGAAAGGCGCGTTGTGTTTGGAATGCGCGGATCTGGATCATCTCGAGTTCCTCCCGCGAGGCGACGCAGCAATCACACGCCGATCGACGAAGTACTCAAAACTTTGGGCGATAGTAGTCGAGTGGTCACGCAGCCGCAAGCGTAATGAGCGCCAGGGGGTTCTCGCCGAGCCCGAAGCCATCGAGCGCGCGCTGGCCGAGTCGGAAGCCGACTCCGAAGAACGCGCCAAGCGCCGCGAACGAGAAGCTGTGCGCCGCGAGAGTCTCGATCGCAAATACGTAACCGAGTTTGCGCAGGCTATTCGCGAACAGTTTCCGAGCGTTCCATCCGGCGCGGACCTCAAGATTGCAGAGCACGCTTGCTTGAAGCACAGCGGGCGAATCGGCCGGTCCGCTGCCGCTAAGGAGTTTGAGCCTGACGCGGTGTTTCTTGCAGTTCGCGCTCACGTGCGGCACGCATACACGGACTACGATGAGTTGCTGTTCAAGTATGACGACCGGCATCTTGCGCGTGAAAGAGTGAAAGAAAAAATAGAAGCCATTCTCGATGAATGGCGAGGTGTGAGTTGAAACCGGGCCTAATTTGTCGTCTTACCTTTTCTCTCGTTGCTTACCTTCCCCCAGCCGCCGCCGCCGGGCGTCTCGATTCGAATTCGATCACCCGCGTTGGCGTGAACGGAGTCTTTTCCAGGCAGAACTAACTCGCCGTTCCTGGTGATCAGCACAGTTCGGCCCGGCGCCCCTGGCTCGCCGCCGTTCAAACCATACGGCGGAATCTTTCGCCGATCGGAGAGGATCGTCACTCGCGCATCGGCCAAGAGCTCGACCTCACGCACGATTCCGTCGCCGCCTCGAAACTGGCCCCCACCGCCGCTTTCACGGCGTATCGCGTAGCGCCGCACTCGCATCGGGTAAGCATATTCCATCGCCTCTGCGGGCGTATTCAGCGAGTTGGTCATATGCGTGTGAATGCCGTCGATCCCAACAAGTCCAGGCCGTGCGCCCATGCCGCCCGCAACGGTTTCGTAGTAAGCGAACTGCTTGCCCGTGCGCCAGTCTGTTCCGCCAATCGTAAGATTGTTCATCGTCCCCTGGCTTGCAGCCGGCACCGCCGCGCCTGTCTTTGAAAGGGCGAGCAAAACCGTATCCACGATTCGCTGAGAAGTTTCGACGTTTCCGCCCGCGACCGCCGCAGGCGGACGAGCGTTGACGACGGTTCCCAACGGGGCCGTTACTTTGATCGGCTGCAGTAAGCCCCAGCTCGCCGGAACATTTATCGGGATCAAGCACCGAAAGACGTAATAGACCGCGGAGACTGTGATCGCTTCGACGGCATTGATCGGGCCGCGAACCTGCGGCGCGCTGCCGGTGAAGTCGACATCGGCGCGGTCGCCTTTGATTTCAACTCGCACCGCGATGCGAACGGGATCGTCAGAGTAACCGTCGTCGTCCAGGAAGTCTTCGGCCTCGTAGACACCATCCGGCAAGTCGCGAATCACGCGGCGCATCATTTCGCCGGTGTAGTTGATCAGATGCGACGCGTACTGGTCAGCTTCTTTGAAGCCATACCGTTCGACTATCTCGATCAGCCGCTGGCTGCCGGTCGCGATGGCGCCAAGCTGCGCGGTCAGGTCGCCTTCGCGCTCTTCGGGGATTCGAACGTTGGCCGAGATCAAACGCATAACGTCGTCGTTGACCAGGCCGCCGATCATCAGTCGCACCGGAGGAATCCTCAGACCTTCCTGGTAGATCTCGTCCGCCCTCCCCATTGAACCGGGCGTCGCGCCTCCGATGTCCGCGTGGTGTGCACGATTGGCGACAAAGAAGAGCGGCGGGTCAGAAGGCAGAAGGCGGAAGGCGGAAGGCAGTCCTTTGCTTCTCTTCGCCTGCCTTCTGCCTTCCGCCTTCTGCCTTCTTTCCCCGTATACGGCGGCCACCATCGTGACATCAGGCAGATGAGTTCCGCCTGCATAAGGATCGTTGAGCACGACTATGTCGCCGGGCCCGAGCTTCACGGTTTCCAGCGCCGCGCGAACAGACATCGGCATCGAGCCGAGATGCACCGGCATGTGATCGCCTTGAGCTATCAAGACTCCGTCCCGGTTGAATACGGCGCACGAGTAGTCTCGGCGCTCTTTGATGTTTGGAGAAAAAGCAGAGCGTCGAAGGCTCACGCCCATCTCTTCGGCTACGGAGGAGTAAAGCGATTTGAAGATCTCGAGCTTGACTGGATCAACTCTCATTAGTCGCTCGAAAGTTCACGCGTGCATAGCAGCACGAACCCATTGCCGGAAAGCCGCCAGAGCTGGGGTCTGCCCTTCCGTCTTGCTCTGCTCGAGAAACTCAGTCATGGCTTTAGCTGTCAGGAAGGGAAACGAGAGACTTGCATCGCGTTCGAGGTAGCTCTCATTGACGAGATGATAGATGCGGGCTTGTTTCCCGTCATAGCGCCAGATTTCGGGCACGAGGAACGCGGCGTAGATCGGAAACTTGCTCAAGGATTCGTTCGTGATGTCGACTTCAACGACGACGTCGGGCGGTGGGTCAACGTCGAGATCAATCTGAGACTTGCCGACGATCGCGCTGGCGTTTTTCACGTAAAAGCTCTCGTCCCCCTCTGAGCCTTTCAGCAAACTCTCCTGCTTATAGGTCGTCGCGCCGGCTGCCTCAACCACAAGACCCATCTCTTCAGACAATATGCGGCCCATGCCGGAGATGAAGGCTATGAATTTCTCGTGCTGAAAGGATGGACTCATGATCTCAACCCTCCCCCGATCGTAGCTGACGCGCATGCCGCGCCATCCGGCCAATTGCTCGAGCAGTTCCTCGTACTCATCCCAACTGATGTCTTCGAGCCGGAGCATGGCGCCGTCCGGGAGATGCTCAATTGCTTCCACGTAATCTGATGTATAAGCGCTCATAAGATTCGCTCCTACTCGTCCTCTTGCACGTCGAATTATACCTCATAATGCTGTGTATCAAAGCGCAGGACTTCACCGGCTGACAGTCAGTCTTCGAGTGCATCATCGGATGTAGATCGGGTTCGAGTAAATCCACGGGCGCTGCTCGCCATCCACCTCAAGCCACGCTTCGATGCGATACACCCCCGGCGTTTTGACTTCGAAGTCCAGCCTGTTCGTGTTCGCAGTTTGAAGCGCCTCGCCGTTGCGGATCAACTTTAACGTGCATTTGACGGGCGTCGCCACGCTTAGCATCAAGGCACTGCCGAGCTTCAATTCGTCACCCATGACCGAGCTGCTCTTCCCGCCGATCCGAGCCACGAACGCAAAGCCAGTTGAATCGCACAGCCAATCGTGCGCAACATAAGCGTGCCCGCGATGGAGCGCCTCGCGTATTGCGGGTTCGTTCAACTCGTGCGCCAGGATATGAGTCGAGACATACCGCAAGCTCCGCTCGTATGGATCGAAGTCGAGCCGCGCGATCAACTCACCTGGCTTCCTGCCTTTCACCAGAGCGGCGACGCCGGGCACTTTGTCGGCAGTCACGCGAGTCGTGATCGGCTTGCTGGTGATGTAGCCGACTTCGGCAGTGTTCTCATCGATCGCGGTTACGGTGAACACCTGATTGTGATGGCAGTCGTTGGCCGCGACTCCGGTCAGGCGGTGCTGCTGAGAATCGCGATCCCATTTTGCGATGATTTCCGTCAGATAATCTTGCTGCGCGGCGATGACTTCTTCCGGGTATTCACTGAGCGCGGCGACAAGCTCCGGCAGGCGCACCGGATCGGTTAGCGTGCCCTGCAGCCAGAGCTGGAACGCGCCTTCATTCTTCACGTCGGTGTGGTGATTGTAGATCTCCAGCCCGTCGAGCTGATCGGTCGCCCAGTCAGGACGCTCCTCGACGTGAGACAGAAAGATGTTTCCTCCGCCGCTGCGAATCATTTCGATGTACTGTTCGCGAGAGCCGGTTTCCATTCCCTTGATCGACTTCATTGGGTACGACAGAAACCCGCGGTCTTCCGAGCCCGGGATGAATAGCACTCCTTCGCGGAGTCCGCGCCAACTGTCGTTGATGAAGTCGCGTTCGGGCCGGACGTGATCGGTGAGCATAACGATCTGAACTCCCGCTCGCTTGGCTGAGGCAAGCAACTCTGGCCGCGTCCCACCCGTATGCGTAGCGTCTTCGGCGTGAGCATGCAGCACAGCTCGATAGTCGTTGTAGCCGGTTGAGAGAGAGACGGGTCTGCGCTCGCTTGCGAAACGCGCGCGGTCGGCGTGAACGGCTCGAAGGCGTTCGGTCTTTACGCGCTCGATGCTCGTGTATTTCCGCCCGGGTCCCAGGCGCGGCGCGGTCTGACCACTGACCAAGCCTGAGAGTAGCAAGGCAGCCGCTAACGTTGTAAGCCTTAGTTTCCTTCTTTTCTGCAAACATCGTGTGTCTACAGTAGTTTCGCCAGGCCCGTCAAGCGAAGGCCTTCGCTTCGCGAATCAAACGGGTGAATTGGGACCCGAAGCCACGACGTCGGTTTGAGTGACGTGTGGCACCCCAGAAGGTGCGATGTTTATAGAGGCGTCCGTACCGACGCCGCACCCCAGCGGGGTGCAGTGTGTCGAGTCAACTCCCGCGCGTTACGATGCGCAAGCCAACGCATGGCCCCCCGCTGGGGTGCGCCACTGGAAAAGAACCGCGCCTCTATAAACATGGAACTCCTGGCGGAGTTCCGTCTCGGTGGCGAATTATAAAATAGACGACAGAAACATTTTCAGCGCTGTGGCCTCCGTTCGCTTTGTGAATTTGTGGCTTTGTGTTGAAATTGTGCGCGAATGAATATGAACAGGACTCTGCGAATTGGTATGCACGCTTCGATAGCGGGCGGTCTGTCAAACGCAGTCGGTTCGGCGGTCGAAGAGTCCTGCGACTGCTTTCAGATTTTCGCGCGGAATCCCCGGGGATGGCTTGCGCGCCCGCTAGAGCGCGCCGAGATTCGCGAGTTCAGAACTGCGCGCGACAACGCTGGTCTGTGGCCGCTTGCGGTTCATTCGGTTTATCTGATCAACCTGGCCGCGTCGGATCCCGTGCTGCTCGCGCGTTCGCGTGAGGCGTTTCGACAAGAGATCAAGCGCAGCATCGAACTCGGCGCCGAATACCTGGTCGTTCACCCGGGCAGCGCCGGCCGCGCTGACGCTGAAGCGGCAATCGCAACAGCAGTCGAGTCAGTACGCGAATGTACTCGAGGCCTGCGATTGACAGGCGCGCCGTCGAACTCAGACCAGGCAGGCCAGAACAACGCGCTGACCGTCTTGTTCGAGAACACCGCCGGACAAGGCTCGTCGATCGGCTGCGACTTCGAGCAGATGGCACAGATTCTGGCGGCGCTCGATGAGCTACCGGTTGACGTGTGCCTGGACACAGCGCACACGTTCGCGGCGGGCTATGACATCTCGACCGAAGCAGGATTGGGATCGACGATTCGAGCAATCGATCGCTCTTTTGGATTTGACCGAATCAAACTGATCCACTGCAACGACTCGAAAGCGCCGTTAAACGCGCGAGTCGATCGGCATCAGCACATCGGGCGAGGCCACATCGGCGAGGATGCGTTTCGGCGTCTGACGCATAACTTGAAGTTCAGTCGAGTACCATTTATCTTAGAAACTCCTGTGGATAAGGAGCGAGGCTACGAGTGGAACCTGGGCCAGATTCGTGCACTCAGCAACAAGTAGAAAAGGATTTCTTAAATGTCCCAGAGCGGGAGGACTGTCCATGGCAAGGCTCTACGGAACTATCCGCGAGCGGTTATCCCACGCCTAAAGGTCGAAGGATACGTGCTTGATCCCATGCATCCAGTGGGCAAGCACAAAGCCATCGTCTTTAAGAGTGCTTTGGGGTTCGAGCAATCAGATTGGGAGATGCTGCGCAATTCGATCATTGCGGAACTACCCTACCATGAGGCAATCGAAGGGACGACTGACCATTATTGCACGAGATACAATGTGACTATGCCGATTAAGGGACCCAACGGCCGGACCGTTGATGTCACGACCGCTTGGAAGATCGAAACTGGGGAGGACTATCCAAGCTTTGTTACGGCTATCGTGAAGTGAAGGAGGCAGCATGTTGGTTACAAGGAAAGCGCAGGAGCTTGATGTGGTTGAATTGACTGAGGATTTACCAGAATATGGCGTAGAGCGCGGAATGCTAGGCACGGTCGTAGCCGCTTTCGATGAACCCGATGAAGCCTACGATCTCGAATTCGTTGACGATTCCGGTCAATCCACGTTTGCCTACGGCGTCAGGCCAAACCAGATACTTGGTGGTGACGAGGTGGCAGAGCGGATGTTCGCCAACGCCTTGGCTCTGTTAGAGAAGCGACAAGGCCCCGAGGCTGAGCAGCGCTTCAGAGAGACAATCAGGCTAAGACCGCACTACGCCGCCGTTCTTCACAACCTCGTAATAGATCAACTGGGTGCGTCGCGAAATTGGTCTGGACTGATCGAAGCCATTCGATTAGTCATTAGACTGAATCCCGACTATTACGAGAGTGGCCATAGTCTTGCGACCTATGCGAAAGACAATCTTGCGAATGCGTATAACAACCTCGGTGTCGAATCGGCAGAGAGAGAAGATTCCGTCAGAGCTCTTGTGCTGTTTGATGTTGCGTTAGCAGTGGGGCCTACAAATGATATCGCTTCGCGAATTCGCAGAAATATTGTGAAGGCATATACTTCAGCCGGGATTCGTGCGCATCAAGATGGGAACCCTTCACAGTGTTTGTTTTTCATGGAGCGAGCCTGTGAAATCGAGTCTAGCGACCAAGCCCGACACAATGTTGGCGTGGCCCTGGTCCATTTGGCCCTCAACCTACGGAAAACCGGGCAGTCCCAGGAGGCGTGCGATGCACTACAGTGGGCAATCGACTCGGGGCTATTCGATTTGCAACCCGAAACTCCTAGAGAACTGACTTCGCTTTTCCAGAGACTCGATGAGATTGAAAGCCTGCAGCCAGATTTCATCCCAGCAACACAGTTGCAGGAACTGGACCTGAAAAAAGCCGCGTAAACACAGCAACTACCTAGAGTGATGAAAGAAAAATACTTCCCACAAGAGATCGAACAAAAGTGGCAGAAGCGCTGGGCAGATGAGAAGACCTTCGAGGTCACCGAAGACCCATCAAAGCCGAAGTTCTACTGCCTCGAGATGCTGGCATACACCTCGGGCCGCGCGCACATCGGCCACGTCAGCAATTACTCTATCGGCGATGCGCTCTCGTGGTTCAAGCGTATGCGGGGTTTCAACGTGCTGCACCCGTTTGGCTGGGATGCCTTCGGCCAGCCTGCCGAAACCGCGGCAATCAAAGACGGCACTGACCCAGAAAAGTTTACGCGCGACGCCATCGCCACGATGAAAGACCAGCTTCTGCGAATGGGCATCAGCTACGACTGGTCTCGCGAGGTCGCCACGTGCGATCCCGAGTACTACAAGTGGAACCAGTGGTTCTTCATTCGAATGTGGGAGCGCGGGATGCTCTATCGCAAGCTCGCGCCGGTCAATTGGTGCCCGAAGGAAAACATCTCGCTTTCAAACGAGCAGGCGTCGGGCGGCGAATGCTGGCGCTGCGGAACAAAGGTGATTCAAAAAGAGTTGCCGCAGTGGTTCGCGCGAATCACCGACTATGCCGATCAGTTGCTGGATGGGCTCGATCAGCTAGAAGGCGGCTGGCCCGAGCGCGTGATCTCCATGCAAAGGAACTGGATCGGCCGCAGCCGGGGTGCGCGAGTTGATTTCAAAGTCGAAGGCTTGAATGAATCGCTCACAGTGTTCACGACTCGGATCGACACGATCTTCGGAGCGAACGCGATCATCCTAGCGCCCGAGCATCCGCTGGTCTCGAAGATTCTCGAAGGCAAACCGCAACGAGACGAAGTGCTGAGCTTCGCCGAAAAGCTCAAGCAGGAACAGCGCAGCGCGCGAGTCGACGAATTGGAGAAGCACGGCATGTTCACCGGCGGCTACGCGATCAATCCGTTCAACCAGGAGGGCGTACCGATATGGATCGCGAACTTCGTGCTGATCGAGTACGGAACGGGCGCGATTATGTCAGTACCGTCGGGCGATCAACGCGACTTCGAGTTCTCGCGCAAGTACAACGTGCCGTTTCGTCAGATAAAGCTGACATCTGACGGCCGAGAGATTCCCGCTGACGAAATGGAAGCGGCGGACGAATCGTGGAGCACTACAGTCAACACCGGTGAGTGGAGCGGGTTATCCTCGGAAGAGGCGAGCCGGCTGATGACCGAATATGCCGAAGCTCACGGCTTCGGGCGTTCCGCGATCACCTACAAGCTGCGTGATTGGGGCATCTCACGTCAGCGTTACTGGGGCACGCCCGTTCCGATGATCTTCTGCGAGGGCTGCGGGTACCGAGCCGTTCCGGACGATCAACTGCCGGTCGTGTTGCCCGAGGGCGTCAACCTGAAAGTGGAGGGCGGCTCGCCCCTGGATCACGTGCCTGAGTTCGTCAACACGACCTGTCCTTGTTGCGGAGGTCCTGCGAAGCGCGACACCGACACGATGGACACGTTTGTCGATTCGAACTGGTATTACTTTCGATACTGCGATCCGCACAACGACCAGCAGCCGTTCGATCCCGACAAGGTGGCCTACTGGATGCCGGTCGATCAATACATAGGCGGCATCGAGCACGCGGTGCTGCACTTGATCTACACGCGCTACTGGACGAAAGTGATGCGCGATCTGGGCCTTGTGAAGTTCGACGAACCGGTGAAGCGGCTGCTGACTCAGGGGATGGTCAACAAGGAAACATACTTCTGTCCACCGAGTTATCAAATCACCCAGCCAGTGCTGGTCAACTTGGCTCTCGAAGGGTTACTCGGAGAAGGGCGTACCACCTTGAGCCCCTTGAAGGAGCGCGTGTTTCTCGGCGATGAAGACTTTTTATCCGCGGCCAAAGAGAGGATAGGAGAGCGTGAGCTTGTTGGAATCAAGACACAACTTCTGGAAGAAGCTAGAACCGATAAGCCTCATCACGAGTGGTTATTCCCGGAAGAGGTGACCGAGGACAAGACCTGCGTGTTCTGTGGTGGTCCAGTCCTCACCGGCCGCGTTGAGAAGATGTCGAAGTCCAGAAAGAACGCCGTCGATCCGATCGAAATGATCAACATTCACGGCGGGGACGCGCTGCGTATGTTCGTGCTATTTGCCGGTCCACCCGAGAAGGATAAGGAGTGGTCGGACACAGGATTCGAAGGCGCGTCACGATACCTGCAACGTGTCTGGCGAATCGCTTACAAGTGGCAGGGCCGGATTGCTGGAACGAGCGAGGGATCGATCACCCAAAGCGATCTTCAAGATCGTCAGCGAAACCTGCGTCGGCGCGTGCATCAGATCGTCCGCTCGATAACAGAAAACTTCGAGGAGCGGCTGCACTTGAACACCTGCATCTCGTCGTTGATGGAACTGACTAACGAGATCTTTGCGTTCGACCAGGCGGTCGACAAGACCGGCGACGCAAGCGACTCAGATGTTCAGGTTGCACGCGAAGCATTCAATGCATTGATCCCGATGCTGGCGCCCTTCGCTCCTCACATATCCGAAGAGCTGTGGGAGAGCTTCGGCCATTCGGAGAGCCTGTCGCGAGCGCAATGGCCGGAGTTCAGCGCCGAACTCGCGCGTGAAGAAAAAATCGAAGTGGCGGTCCAGGTCAACGGCAAGCTGCGCAGCCGCATCTTCGCAAGCGCCAGTGCTGGTGATAACGAGCTGCGCGAGGCCGCGCTTGCTGATGAGAAGGTTAACGCTGCGATCGAGGGCCGCGAAGTGGCCAAGATCATCATCGTCCCGCGGAAACTGGTCAACGTGGTCTTGAAGTGATGCTTCTCAGAACCGAGCGCCCACAGCGTACGACCGTACTTATCAAGGGACGAAGCAAAGGGTGAATAGTCCGCTGAGGCCCGCTGCCATCCTCTCCTGATCCTTGGGCCGCCCCGACTTTCCTATCCAAAGCCAACCCTAGAGGTTGCCAATATGCCCTTCCCGATTCGACGCACCGGCTCACGGCCGAGCTTCGCGTGCCTTGAGGAATCGCGCCTCGCTGTGCCTCTCTTTAAGTCGGTCAATTACCGTATATTCGCCGGCGCTCTTTCGTCATTTTGAACGAATCCGCGAAGACGGGCCCTCACCGGCCCCCTGCCGGCTAGCAAATGCAGGCCGACATCGCTAGCAAGAACGCGGGAACGTCTGTGTGCTATTGCACTGCGAATTCAGGACTTAATGCGATCTCGGACCGCTTCTGATGTCGACCTCAAACTCATAATTCAACACGAACCAGGTCAAACGGTCGGATCTTGTTACTGGCACGCGTGTTGAGTAACGCCACAGCGAGAGTTCATCTCAGCACGATATAGCAGACCTGAAACTACCGAATCGCGGCGCGCAACACAGGCAGAAGGAAAAGGAAGAAGTGCTTAACGAGAAGCGCGGTAACAGAACAGGTTGTGGAAAGACCCGGACGCCAATCGACCGCGGGCGTTTCACTAAACCCTATATGCTGCTTGTCGCGGCTGCAGGTGCGGCCGTTTTGGCTTTCTCGATTAAGGGCGCACACCTGTCGGAACTTGGACTGCCTTTTCTCCTATTGGTGGTAGTGACCATAACCCTCGGCTCGCGAATAGTCGTCCAGTTCTTCCGGTTTGATTCGTATATTTCGGTCTCTGACATCTTCATCTTTCTGGCCTTGCTGCTTTTCGACGGAGAGGCAGCGATTCTGCTGGCGGCGCTCGAAGGGTTTTTCTCATCTCTTCGAATAACGAAGAAACCCCTGACAATGGCCTTCAACTCGGCGAGTATGGCCATCTCAACGTTCTTAACCGTTTGGACGTTGCGCCTCTTTTTCGGATCCATCATTGATTTATCGAACGGCAGTTTCTCTTCCAGACTGATCACGGCCACCTGCACGATGGCGTTCGTTCAGTACATTGTTAACTCCGGGCTCGTAGCGGTTGCGGGAGCGCTCAAGGCGAAACAGCCGGTCTGGGCTACTTATAAGCAACACTACGTCTGGACCTCGCTGACATACTTCGCAGGCGCGTCGGCCGCCGGACTCACTGTCAGATTAATCAGCGTTGTAGGTTTCTACGCCTTCATCGCGACGATGCCCATCGTCGCAATTCTTTACTTCACGTACATAACATATGTGAAGAACGTGGCATCGTCGACGTCCCAGGCGGAGCAAGCCAAGCGCCATCTCGAAGAAATGCAGGAAAGCGAAGAGCGCTTTCGAAGCGCCTTCGATCACGCGCCGATCGGAATGGCGCTTGTGGCACCTGATGGAAGGTGGTTGCAGGTCAATCAGTGCCTATGTGACATCGCCGGATACTCAGAGAACGAGTTTAAGGCGATGACCTTCCAGGCGATTACGCACCCGGATGACCTTGGTGATTTCCTCGCCCGTTTGAAAGAGGTTGTTGATGGTCAGGTCCTGACCCATCAGATGGAGAAGCGTTATCTCCATAAGCTCGGGCACGAAGTGTGGGTGCTTGTCGGCGTCTCATTGATCCGCGATTCAGAAAGCAAGTGCTTGCACCTCATATTTCAGATCCAGGACATAACCCACCGGAAGCGCGCCGAGCAGCAGTTGGTCCACGAAGCGCTTCACGATGCGCTTACCGGCCTGCCCAACCGCGCGTGGTTTATGGAACAGCTTCAAGTGTCACTCGACCTTGTTCATTCGCAGAAGGATCGGCTCTTCGCCGTTCTGTTCCTTGACCTCGATCGATTCAAGCTGATCAACGACAGTATCGGGCATATGGTCGGCGACCAGTTGCTCATAGGGATCGCAAAGCGGCTGAGTCACTGCATCAGACCTGGAGACAAGGTGGCGCGACTTGGTGGAGATGAATTCACCATTCTGCTTGATGACATCCGAAACGCGGCGGAAGCAGTCGAGGTCGCAGATCGAATCCAAAAGCACGTGTCGACGCCCTTCAACGTCGGCGGGTACGAGACGTTTACGACCGTCAGCATTGGCATCGCACTTTCAAGTCCAGACTACCAACTCCCGGAGGATTTCTTGCGCGATGCCGATACGGCGATGTATCAGGCCAAGTCGCTCGGTAAAGCGCGACACGTCATATTCGATAAGGGCATGCACGCCCGCGCGGTGAACCTTCTACAACTCGAGACCGACCTCCGCCGCGCAATCGACAGAGACGAATTCTTCATCGAGTACCAGCCCATAGTGCAACTCCAGAGCGGCCGGTTGGTCGGGTTCGAGGCCTTGGTTCGCTGGCAGCACCCCGATCGCGGGGCGGTCCTGCCGGATAGATTCATAGCGGTCGCCGAAGAAACTGGATTCATCGTTCCAATCGGCCGGTGGGTTCTTCTTCAGGCTTGCATCCAGATGCAGCGTTGGAACGAAAAACACTCGTCTACGAATCCACTGTCCATTAGCGTGAACCTTTCCGGGCGACAATTCGCGCATTCGAATTTGCTTGAACAAATCACTCAGATTCTTGATATCACTGGAATGGATCCGCACTTGTTGAAGCTTGAAATGACAGAGAGCGTAGTCATGGAGAGCGTCGAGGCCGCGGCCGGCACGCTTGAAAAACTTCGCGCCCTAGGTGTTGAGCTGAGCATCGATGATTTCGGCACGGGCTATTCTTCGCTCAGCTACCTGCACCGGCTGCCCATCGATACGCTGAAAATCGACCGGTCCTTCGTCAGCCATATGGCCGAGAATAATGAGAACAAAGAGATCGTTCGCACGATCATAATGCTCGCTAAAACCCTGGGAATGGGCGTGATTGCCGAAGGCGTCGAAACGAAAGAGCAAGCGGAGTTGTTGCGTGAGCTTGAGTGCGAATGCGTTCAGGGATATCTGGTGTCGAAACCGCTCGATGCGGAATCAACCGAGCGCTTGATTCTCAGCTCGCTCTCGCAATGGGAGGAAAGCGTCGTTCAGCGACAGGAACTCTACGAGAAAGAGTTCTTTGAAGCGCTTGCCAGCGCTTACCCGATGTAGAATTCACTGGACTCTACTTGTCTCCATCCCTCGATACTTATTACCACTGATGTGATGTTCAGCCGGTCCCTCTTGGGCTTGTCCTGTCGACTCGGGGGTGTGGCTGTGTGTGACTACAGGCATCCGCCAGGCGTAAGAGTCTACCTGCGAACATCCAAGGATCGCCCCTGCCTGTCTTTCAAAACTCAGGTCTGGAGTACCCGGTCGACCGGCAATTTCCCTCAGCCGGAATTGTCGAGATTCTAGAGCGCGACTGTGCGGTTCCAACGGTGACAAATCAAGAAGAACGCAGACTGTGCTGCTCAACGGCGATATCAGAGGTTTTCGCGCAAGCGGTTCCTCTCTGGCCAATCGCAGCCCGCGCGTTTGAGGGCTCATAGTGACCACGGCCGCCGCGCAGGCATTGTTAGCACGGCGTTCCGCCTTACACCTCCGCCTCCACAACCCTGTCGAGTGTCTCAATGTACTGTAGATTCACTGCACCATCGTCGGAACGACTCGATCTCAGTCATTCAAAAAGACCGAACTACTTCCGTTGAACTGATCGGAAGGTGGAGCAAGAGCTTCGCCCGCGCGGCTGTGTATCGCTTGGCTTGCGAAGCCATTTGCGTCGAGTCGACTCGGTTCCTGGCGGGCTCGCAGAGTTACTTAAGTCTAGACTGGTCAGGGAGATGACCTATCAGGGTTCACCGGCCGGAGTCGCTAAGGGCTGGATTGAGATGCTCTTTGAAGCTGCGGGTTTGGTTGCGTCATCCCTCTGGCACGGTCGTTGATTAGTGAAAGGCAGGGTTCGCAATTAGATTTCTGAAGGCTTCAAGGTTGTACAAACGTAAGGCAGTCCCAAGTCAAGAAAGGTTGACATCGGTTTTCAGCAGTTTAGCTGCAGGCCGGGAGCAAAGAATATGAAAATCAATAAACACGTTTTCAAAGTGCTGACTGCGGTCTTTCTGGCCGCCTCATTCGTGATGACAGGTTCTCCGATGGGTGGGCGCTTTGCGGGCATTGCCATAGCCAAAGATGGCGCTGCGATAAAACCAAAGGCGCCGCCCAAGAAGATCTCCAAGGACTTGGAGGAAACAATCAGTTACGGTCCTACCAGGCTCGTCCGAGTGATCATCGACACAGCACCTTCGCAAAAGAGCGCTGCCTTCAGCAATGTGATGGGTAAGATCGGTAATTTGGGCGGAGTAGTGGTCAGAAGCTTGAATGGCGGGAAGACTGCCGCTGTGCAGATTCAGGGGACTGCGATACAGACGTTAGCCGACGATAACGGCGTCAAGTACATTTCTCTCGATCGGAATACGCAGGTGACCGGTCACCTTGAGACTACCACCGGCGCTGCTCTGGTCAGGAACTACGGCACACCTAGTACTGGAAACCTTTACGGACAAGGGATCGGTATCGCAGTTCTCGATTCCGGGGTTTACTCCGCTCATCACTCATTCAGGTGCGAGTCCGGCAGCTGCGTGAACACCAGCCGAGTGGTTGCCAATGTTGATTTCACGGGTGAGGGAAGGACCGACGATCCTTATGGTCACGGCACGCACGTCGCTTCTATTGCTGCGGGAAATAGTCACGTATCGTCCGGTGCTTATACCGGCATTGCTCCCAGCGCAAATATAATCAACGTGAGAGTGCTTGATTCTTTAGGCGCGGGCTCGATGTCGGATGCAATTGCCGGCATTGATTGGTGTATAGCCAACAAAACTGCGTACAACATCCGCGTCCTCAATCTGAGCTTTGGCGCGCCCGCGGTTGATTCTTACGTGAACGATCCGCTTTGCCAGGCCGTGAGGCGAGCTTTCAACGCCGGGATGGTGGTTTGCGTGGCCGCCGGCAACCTGGGAAAAGACCTGTCTGACAACAAGGTATTCGGAGCAATCCACTCGCCGGGCATTGAACCATCTGCAATTACTGTTGGCGCAACAAACACCTTCGGCACTGACAGTCGCGAGGATGATGCAGTGGCTACCTACAGCTCGCGCGGGCCTACGCGTGGTTACTACACAGATGGTGAGGGCGTGAAGCATTACGACAACCTCGTCAAGCCTGATCTCATCGCGCCAGGTAACAAAATAATTGAGGTTGAGTCACCGAACAATCATATCCTGACTACCACCCCCACCCTTGATGCGCACGTAAGCACGTCCGCTAATCACAAGATGATGAAGATGAGCGGCAGCTCAATGGCGACTCCCGCGGTGGCCGGAGCAGCGGCACTCTTAATACAGAGAAATCCGAATCTGACGCCGAACCTTGTAAAAGCAATTCTCGAATACACGGCGAAACCTCTCTCCGGTTTCAGCAACTTCGAACAGGGAGCAGGCGAGCTCAATGTTGAGGGCGGTGTAAGGCTCGCAGGACTCATACGGACCGATCTTGTCGGACGCACGCTGGGCGATCCACTGCTTTCCGGCGCGGCTCCGACGCAAACAACGACGATTGCGGGACACTCTTTTTCGTGGGGCGGCGGGTTCCTGCAGAAGTGGAACTTCGTTTATGGAAGCAACCTGATATTGAAGTACCAAGTGGTCTACGGCGCTGGAGTGCTGTTGTCGGATGGCGTGCTGCTGTCGGACGGCGTGCTGCTATCGGATGGCGTGCTGCTGTCAGACGGAGTGCTGTTGTCGGATGGCGTGCTGCTTTCGGACGGAGTCCTTTTGTCAGATGGGGTACTGTTGTCAGATAGCTACTTCGCTTCTTCGTTGCCTCCTGGGGCTCAATCCACGTTAGCGCAGTCCGCGATGGGCGGAGACCAGACCGACGCTATGGAGCCAAGCCCTGATACTGACCCAGGCAACTAGGTCGGCGGCTGAGGCGTGGAGTTGTTGAGTATCTCGCGGTAACTGCGAGATAGGCAATACGGGGAGAGACTTGAAGGTCCAAAGGAAGCTACAATGTATCCTCTAACTGAGATCAACGCGAGCAGAGTCAATGCGCGGCCGTTCCATCGCACAGAGAGCGAATCTCTGACGGTCGAGGAACTCAGAACCGGGCAGGAAGCCGAAGTGATGGAGTTTCTGGGCGAGCGGCCTGGTCACACCTTCGGGATGGCCGGCTTCATCCGCAGCAACGGGCTGGTCAGTTCGCACAATCGTGGCAGCTTCTACGCTTGCCGCGATAAAGACGGCAAGCTTCAAGGCGTCGCTCTAGTCGGCCGCTACATTCTTTTCGAGACTCGCAGCGACGCGGCGATCGAGGCTTTCGCACGCCTTTCGCAGGAATGCCGAAGCGCTCATATGTTGCTGGGAGAGCAAGAAGAGGTCCAGACTTTCTGGGATTGCTACGGGGATGGGGGGCAGGCGGAGCGGCTATATTGCCGCGAGCTGCTGTTTGAACAGCGATGCCCCGTCGGGGTAAGGGATGCGGTGCCCGGTCTGAGGCTGGCGACTCTTGATGATCTCGATCTGGTTGTGCCCGCCCACGCTCAAACGGCTTTTTACGAAAGCGGCATCGACCCGCTTAAGGAAAACCCTGAAGGGTTTCGGAAGCGATGCGCAAGACGAATTGAGCAAGGACAGACCTGGGTGTGGGTAGAAGATGGAAGACTGATGTTCAAGGCTGAAGTGCTAACCAACACACCGGAGGTGGCATATCTGGAAGGCGTGTGGGTAGATCCGGCCGAGCGTGGCAAAGGCGTCGGGTTACGGTGTATGTCACAGTTGAACAGGGAACTACTGTCGCAGACTGCTTCTGTATGTCTGTTGGTGAATGAAAGGTCTCAGGCAGCGCAGCGTTTCTACAAGAAGGCTGGATACAAGTTCATCAGTCACTACGACACGATATTCTTAAAGAAAGAAGGACACTGATGAAGTCGGAAGAAATGAGGGGCCGAGTGAACAACACACGCGTTGCGCCGAACACTTCGGCAAAGAGCGCCACACTATGTGCGCTGCTGTTTTCCGTACTGGGCTTCGATATCTTACTCGGAGTGAATTTGGCCGACTATGCCCTCCTGGCCACGATTGCATTGGCGCTTATCGTATTGCTGTTCTACAGATCGCGGGAGAAGTCATGGAACAAGACGGTGTCGTAGAAAACCGGGCGTTAACCCCTGACGAAATAGGATTACTGGCCAGTCTGATTGCCGACGAGCCTGATCATTACACTGTGCTCGGTGTTAACCGCAACGCAACTAGCGAGGAGATAAAGGCCGCCTACTGCCTCGCCGTCGAATATTTTCATCCTCTCAAGAGCCGCAAGATCACCGAGTCAGATAGCGTAATGCACTGGAAGTTGAGCTCAGCGTTCCTTCGGGTCAAGGAAGCCTTTGACGTTCTATCGCGTCGAAGCCGAAGAAAGGTCTATGACGACACGCTCACCGAACAGCGCGGTGGCGCAGTCCCACAGACGCAACACCGGAATGCTGATTCGCGCCAACCCTCGCAAGGCGACCGGTCGCCAGCCCCCCGAATATACCAAGCAGCGGCTCAGGGTAGAACCAAGGAGATGCGCAGGACAGGGAGAGAAACCTTGAAGCTTCCCCTGCGAGTAACCTTTGATCGTCACTGGCAAGAGATCACTGAGACGACGGACGTGAGTCCGCTGGGCACAAGGTTCCGGCTGTCGCGCCGCGTTGAACCTGGCTCGATGCTGCGACTTGAAATGTCGATGCCAAAACACTTGAGAACTCGTGGCAACGACGACGAGCTCTACGTGGTTAATGCTTTCGTAATCTACGCGAATCAAGGTGAGTCCGGAGGCGATGTAGTAGCCGAGTTTGTATAACCGCAGGTTGCCCGCCCGCCAGCCAACACGAGATCCTTTTACGACGAAGCAATGTCTCGCGGACTGATCCCCTTGTCCCAGTCCTCGTTCAACGCTAATATCCCTCTGCGATGTTCAAGTCCTTGCTTTTTGCTGTCGCGCTGTCGATGCTCGTCGATGTGTGCGGCTACAAGCAGGCCGGCAAGGGTAAGAGTCTGCCGGCGAACATCAAGACGATCGCTGTTCCGGTCTTTCAAAACTCGAGTCTCAAGTATCGAGTCGAACAGCGATTCACTCAGGCGGTTATTGACGAGATTCTGAAGCGTGCCCGCGCGCTTCACGTGGTCACCAGTCAGGACAATGCGGATGCCGTGCTCAACGGTGACATCCGGAGCTTTAACGCAGGCGCCTCGATTCTCGATGACCGCGGCCGCACGCGAGTCTGGGATGTTCGAATAATCATCAGCGTCGTCGTGCGCGACCTCAAGACGCACAAGATAATCTTTCAAAACCCACGCATGGCTTTTGAGGGCGAGTATCAACTCTCAGACGATCCGGAGTCGTTTTTCAACGAAGAGAATCCGGCAGTCGATCGCATCGCAAAAGATTTCGCCCAGACCATCGTCTCTACGCTTATGGAAGGACTGTGAGCGGACGCCCTAAAAAGAAGAGCAGCGGACCCACTTTTGAGGATCTTCGTCGCGAAGTTGAAGGCGGGCGAATCCAGCCTCTCTACCTGTTTGTCGGCGAGGAGCAATACCTGCAAGAACGCGCGCTTCGACTGCTGTATGGGACCGTTGACGAGGCGCTTCGCGCTTTCAACCTGTCGGCATTCTCGATAGGCAGCGATAACAGCTCAGGCTCAAAGACCACGGCGGCGATGGTGATCGACGCGGCGAATCAAATGCCGATGATGTCCGCTCGCCGCATCGTCGTAGTTCGCGATTTCGATAAGATCAAAGAAGACGAGCAGGAACTGGTCCTTGCGTATCTGAAGAACCCGGCGGCTACGACGACGATGGTGGTCCAAGCTGTTTCGCCCGATAAGCGTCGCAAGCTGACGGCCGCGCTGATGAAGACCTGTGAGGTTGTGACGTTTGATTTCCTCGACGAGGGCCGCGCCAGGCGGTGGGCTGAAGATCGGCTGAAGCAAAGCGGGTGCAGGATTGAGCCGGCCGCGGTGAGCCTATTGATCGGGCTAGTTGGCACGGGGCTGACGCGGCTGGTGAACGAGCTTGAGAAGCTTGCCGCGCATGCGGACGGCGGAACTATCAACAGCGCGGCGGTTCAGGAGCTTGTGCCGCGCGCCCGTGAGCACACGAGCTGGGAGCTTTGGGACGCAATCAACGCGCGAGACCGCAAGCGCGCTTTGAAGCTGATGCAACGGCTGCTCAACGATAGCGACGCGCTTCCGATACTTGGAGCGCTTGCGAGTCTGTATCGGCGGCTGCTGACAGGAAAACAACTCATCGAGGGCGGGGCGTCGCCGCAGGAGATAACAAAAGCTACTGGGCAATGGAGCGATATCTTCTTCGCGCGGTTGCGCCGCGCGTCGCGAGCAGAGATAGTGCACGGGCTTCATCGCATCGCCGAGGTTGATAATGCGATAAAGAACTCCGAGGGGACGCCGCGGCTACAGATGGAATACCTGGTTGCGGAGCTAACTTTGCCGCCCATCGCCCGGCCGTAGGGTGTCGAGTTTTGATTGGGCAAAAGTCGAGCGGCCCATCTCAAATCTCAAGAGTTCTTTGAACACTCGAGATTTGAGAGGGGCCGCTTTCGATTTAGCAGCACGCTCTTGATTGCAAGCCCTCACGCTGACGCGCGAGTGCTCGACTACGCCGACATCGCGTTAACGGCGGAGGTCAGCCGCGATTTGTATCTGGCCGCAGCGTTCTGATGAACGATACCCTTTTGAATTGACTTATCGATCAGCGATACGGTTCCGCCCAACAGCGACTTCGCCTCTTCGTGATTACCCGCGTCGATTGCCGCGCGAAGCTTCTTTATCTCGGTGCGGAGCCGGCTCCGATTGTGGCGGTTGGCTTCATTGCGCCTGTCAGCCTGCCGCGTTCGCTTCTCCGCTGATTTGTGATTGGCCATGCGTTCGATCTCTCCTACCGCGAACAAATTTGCTTCATGAAAAGACGAGTAGGATAACGGGCCGCGCAAACTAGTGTCAAGCTTCACGAACAGAGCTTCACGAACAGAGCGCGGGGCAACTCGACAGATCGCGCGCGAACTCGCTCAATCTTTTCCGAAGCGCGTCACCGTGAATCGCTCGACCCGAACGGGCGTGCCCGGTTTGATCCCGGCCTTCGAGTGCACCGCCTGCCATTGCTCCTGTACCGATTCGATGCCGTCAATTCGAGGCAGCAGAAGCCCACGGCGCCGTCCGTCAAGCGTCTCGACTATGACGCCATAAGTCGCCGCGTCCAGGTCCTCAGGCCCGCGCGCGGGCTCAGGAATCGACAGCACATCCACACCGTACCTCAAGTCAGGCAGTTCACTGGTTGAGACCGGCAGAAACCTGGGATCGCAAGTCGCCGCGCTTATTGCGTTTTGAACGATCTCTTCGGCCACGTTCGAGTGAGCTGCTTCGATCGTGCCGATGCATCCTCGAAGCTGGCCATCCGATTTCCGCAGCGTAACGAATGCGCCGGCCCGCGTGGCCAGTACACCCTGAGGATCAGCGGGAGGCTCGATTACTTTGCCATCGCGTATGAACGCCTCGACGGTCAGCATGGCGAGTTCCTGCGGCAAGATGTCATTGGCTGGACGGCGCATTGTGTTTACTCGGAATACCCGAACATTCGTGCGCAAAAGGGAATTGAAAATTGAAAAATGAAAATTGAAACCAAGTGTCTTAACTCAACCTGCTATTTCAACTATCAGTTTTCAGTTTCCAATCTTTGTTTCGTATCATCAACCAGCACCGCAACCATGTACCCGACGCCGAATGGTCCTTCGTAGCTGAGCACTTGATGATCACGAAGGTTCTCACCCACGGTCCCAAGCGCGATGACGATCGACCGATAGCCGCACTCGCCCGCGCGGTTCCTCAGATCGGGATCGATGTTGATCACGCTGCTCGAGTCGCCGCGCGCTATCGCGTCGACAATCTGCTCATCAAACAAGTGTGCTGTAGGTTCGTACTCATAAGGCCCGTCAACGACCAGCCGGTGACTCAGGTCCCCGCTCGCGAGCACAGCTAGCCGCCGATTAATCGCGCCACCGGCCCTGGCGATTGCGCGCCCGAAGGCTAGATGCTTTTCGTTCGACTGGAGCGTGAAGCCGATGACGACTATCGGTCCGCGCCAGCCGGCTTCGTGAAGATAATACAAGGGCACCAGTGCTCCGTGATCCAGCGGGTAGTCGCGATCAAGCAGGCGCAACTCGACGCCTTCTGCCGCGGCCGTTTGCTTGATAGCGTCAACCATCTCGAGGTCATTCGGGAAGGTTAATCTTACTGCCGGCGCGTAAAACTCACGGAAATCACCAGCGAGTTGATTTGTCGAACGCGCAGTGAAGACGCGAGGGTCAAGTGGCGAGTGGGGAGAGATGACAACAACGGTATCCGGGCCGCTATCGACTAGTCGTCGCGAGAACTCTCTCAGTGCGCGTTGCGAGTCGGCCACTTGCTCGATGCGGCTTCCGCCGACTTCAGGAATGAGAAGTGGCGGGTGAGGTGCAATCCCCGCGAATACAATTGAACCGGGCATGATGTTCTCCGAGGAAGAAGGCCGCACGTCGAACTGTTGTTCAGCCTGATCCCGGATGATAACCCCTGCGAATTTGAATTTGCAATTTTCAATCTGCAGACCTCGATGATCGACCGGCATAGTCGAATCATTAGCGATTAGTGCATTCCTTGACACCCCCCATGTCGTCTGCTAGATTCTGGCGTTTAATGCGGGCAGCTTGCCCGCTATAGTGCAACCCGCCACAGGGAATTACCGATAGGAGGCTATTATTAGTGGGTACCAGTAACAAGCGTTTGTTTACGTCGGAGTCTGTCACCGAGGGGCATCCCGACAAGATCGCCGATCAGATTTCCGACGGCGTGCTCGATGCGGTGATGCGAGACGACCCTCAAGGCCGCGTGGCTTGCGAGACGCTGTTGACCACCGGATTGGTCGTCGTAGCCGGAGAAATCACCACCTCCGTATGGGTCGACATTCCGAAGATCGTCCGCGAGACCATTCGCGACATCGGCTACACGCGAGCCAAATACGGCTTCGATTGCGAGACCTGTGGTGTCATCACCGCGATCGACACACAGTCGGGTGACATAGCGATGGGAGTCGATCACGGCGGCGCGGGCGATCAGGGGATGATGTTCGGCTACGCGTGCAACGAGACACCCGAGTTGATGCCGATGCCGATTATGCTTGCGCACAAGCTGACGCGCCGCCTCGCGGATGTTCGCAAAGAAGGACTACTCGATTACCTGAGGCCCGACGGCAAGTCTCAAGTGACCGTCGAGTATGCTGGTCACAAACCTGTTCGCGTCAACACGGTGGTCATCTCAACCCAGCACTCTGAATCGGTAGCCAACGATCAAATCCACGAAGACGTCATCAATCACGTGATCCGCTCGGTAGTGCCCGGCGAGATGATGGACGCGGGCACCGACTTCCATATCAACCCGACGGGCAGATTTGTGATAGGCGGACCGCAAGGGGACACCGGACTCACGGGGCGAAAGATCATCGTCGATACTTACGGCGGGGCGGGCGCGCACGGCGGCGGCGCTTTCTCGGGTAAGGATCCCACGAAGGTCGACCGCTCGGCTTCATACATGGCCAGGTACATTGCTAAGAACATCGTGGCCGCCGGAATCGCCGATCGGTGCGAAGTCCAACTCGCTTACGCTATCGGAATCGCCGACCCCGTATCTGTACTGGTTGATACAAAGGGTACAAGCCAGATCGACGAAGACAAGCTGTCGGGCTTGGTGCGCGAACACTTCATGCTCACGCCTGCCGGAATCATCGAGAGTCTGAATCTGCGCCGGCCGATATTCAGGAAGACCGCGGCATACGGCCACTTCGGCCGCAACGAGCCCGAGTTCACCTGGGAACGGACTGACAAGGCAGACGCGCTTCGCCGTGCCGCCGGATTGTAGAATTGTGTAGGCGCCGTCTCCGTGGCGGCCCGTCTTACATCAAGCACACGCTACTAGCAGTGAGGGGCGGCCACGGAGGGCCGCCCCTACAAGATTATGGAGATTGTTGATGACCACTAGCACTCAAATAACAAACTACGATGTTAAAGATCTGGCTCTGGCGAAGGCCGGACGCCTGCGCATCGAATGGGCCGAACGCGAGATGCCCGTGCTTCGCCTGATCAGGGAGCGCTTCGAACGAGAGCGCCCGCTTGCTGGAAAGAAGATGGTCGCCTGTTGCCACATCACTACCGAGACCGCGAACCTGGCTCGCGCTTTGAGAGCTGCCGGAGTCGACGCGGTGTTGATCGCCTCTAATCCGCTGTCGACTCAGGACGACGTGGCGGCGGCGCTTGTCGTCGAGTACGGAATCCCGGTCTTTGCGATCAAGGGAGAGACTCCCGAAACGTACAACCGTCACGTGCGAATGGCGCTCGACCACGAACCTGATCTGATCATCGACGACGGCTCGGATGTGGTCGCCACGATGGTCAAAGAGCGCCCGGAGTTGATCAACAAGATCATCGGAACAACCGAAGAAACAACGACCGGATTGGTTCGTCTGCGCGCGCTCGAGAAGAGCGGGCGCATGACCTGGCCGACAATCGCGGTGAACGATGCGCAGACCAAACACTTTTTCGACAACCGCTACGGCACTGGTCAGTCGACGCTGGACGGCGTGATTCGAGCGACGAACATTCTGCTCGCGGGCCGCACGATCGTCGTAGTCGGATACGGCTGGTGCGGCAAAGGCGTGGCGATGCGCGGCCGCGGCATGGGCGCAAACGTGATCGTGTGCGAGATCAACCCGATTCGCGCCATCGAAGCGGTGATGGATGGAATGCGGGTGATGACCATGGAAGAAGCCGCGCCGCTTGGCGATATTTTCATCACCGTCACCGGCAACCGTCACGTGATCGACGGCCATCACTTCGCGAAGATGCACGACGGCGCGCTCGTCGCGAACTCGGGCCACTTCGACGTCGAGTTGAACCTGGTTGCGCTTGCCGGGCTGAGCGAGGAGAAAGAGCAACTGCGACCGTTTGTTGAGCAGTACAAGCTGAAAAGCACGGGCAATCGAGTGATGGTGCTTGGCGAAGGGCGGCTGATCAACCTCGCGGCCGCCGAAGGCCACCCGGCGTCGGTGATGGACATGAGCTTTGCCAATCAGGCTCTGTCGTGCGAGTACCTTGTGAAGAACGAGGGGAAGCTCGCGCCCGGGTTGCACCTGTTGCCAGAAGAAGTCGACAACGAAATCGCTTCGCTCAAGCTCGCTGCGATGGGAATCAAGATCGACAAGCTGACGGCAGAGATGGTCGAGTATATGAACACGTGGGAAGCGGGGACTTAGAACCCTAACGAACCTTTATAGGAGGTTTCCTGAATGAAAAGGATCACACATCTTCTCGGACTCGCGATGTTCGCAGGGTCGGCAATCCTCGGCAGCCAGGCGTTGGCGGCTAGATCGGTTGCAGGCGAGTCCCGCGACGCAAAGCTCGATGGCCGTCGCGTCCACTACGAGAACCACGGCAAGGGCCGCGAGGCTATCGTTTTAATCCACGGTTGGACTTGCGACCTCGGATTCTGGCGAGGTCAGATTCCTGATCTGTCGAAGCGGATGCGGGTCATCGCGATCGACTTACCGGGGCATGGCCAGAGCGACAAACCGGAAGTCGCTTATAGCATGGATTTCTTCGCCCGCGCGATAGATGCGGTCATGCAAGACGCGGGAGTCGAACGCGGTGTGCTGGTAGGTCACAGCATGGGCACCCCGGTCGCGCGGCAATTCTATCGCAAGTACCCGCAGAAGACCCTCGGGCTGGTTGTAGTGGACGGCCCGCTGCGGCCTTTTGGCGACAAGAAGATGATGGACACCTTCATTGCGCCGCTTCGGGGACCAAACTACAAGGTAGAAGCGGCGAAGTTTATCGACGGAATGATGGGCCCTGAGGTGTCGGCGGCATTGCGCGAGCAGATCAAAACCTCAATGCTCAGCACGCCGCAGTACGTCGCCATAAGCGCTATGGATGGAATGGCTGATGAGACGATCTGGAAGCAAGATAAGATCAATGTGCCGGTGCTTGCGGTCATGGCGAAGTCGCCGTTCTGGCCGCCGGATAACGAACAATTCTTTCGCAGTCTGGCTTCGAATCTCGAATATCAGATGTGGGATGGCGTGAGTCACTTCCTGATGATGGAGAAACCCAGAGAGTTCAACGACGCCGTCAACGTTTTCCTGGACAAACAACGGCTTCTTAAGAGATGAGACGTCAGCATCCTGCAGCCACCCGGCGCTAACTGCGATAAACCGAAACCGTTGAATTGAGCGCCGCGCTTCACTCTTGTTGCCACGCGACTTCTAATATAATGGGGGCCGCTTGCTGATCCCTTGAATCGGTCTTTTGTAGTTGTTAGTCTCTCCGCGGGAGGAGTCGTCGATGGGCCCGCGAAGCCAACCTCACCCGATGCCAATGTCGCGAAGGAGGCGTTGTGAGCCCGACTCGCTTAGGTCCAAAGCCCAACCAACCCACGAATGCTGGCTCCTCAAGACAAGATGTAATCAGACACTTCTGTCTCGACTGCGAGCCACACTGATGAAAAACTCGCTTCTGAAGAAGTAACCACTGGTGGACACTACCCGTTTTGATGAAAAGTTTGCTGGCAATAACAGCCAGTGATATACTCCGCCCACGCGAGACGATCGGCAATCCGATTGCAGAATAGTTCCCGTAGCGCTCCTCAACCGTACTAACCGGGCCGAGCGTCGAGAGTCTTTCCACTCTGTGGAGGCTTTGATATGACCTCACAAATAGAACCACAGGCTTCCGGCTTTCAAACAAGCTGCAGAACAACCAGTCCGCATTTAGTTAATTCTTTATCGCGCGGGTTGCTCAAACGGGCGCTAAAAGGATCTGTCGTTTCATGGATGAGCCTTGTGGTCTTTTCAGGAGCGCTGGTTACGACTCGCGCGCAGGGAGGCCCAGGCGGTTCGCAAAGCGACATCCGCGCGCTTGAGCCGGCGAAGCTCGTCGAGAGAGAGATCGCGGCAGGCGAAACTCACCACTACTAGATTGCTCTGAACGCCGGCCAGTATCTGCGTGTGGATCTCGACCGGCAGGGATTGCGTCTGGTTATGGCCCTCTTCGCTCCTGACGGCAAGAAGCTGGTCGAAGTAAGCAGAGCCTCCTATCCCCGGGGCGTCGTTCCCATACATTGTGTGACGGAGGCGTCGGGCAGGTATCGGCTGGAGGTGCGTTTGCCAGTGTGGGATAGAGGCCCGGGGAGTTACAAGCTGGGCGTCGAAGAAATGCGGCCGGCGATGGATAAGGATCGCAGTAAGGTTCTCGCCGAGTGGACCTTTATTGAAGCTCAGCAGTTATTCGAGCAAGGCAAAGCCGAGCCCATCCGAACATCAATCGGAAAGCGCGAAGAGGCGCTGGCTGGCCACGGCTTTGTTGTAGTTCAGGCCCCCACAAACGGCGCAAAGCAACGCCGCTCGGTTCTAACCAGGCTTCTTACCTTTCGATCTGCGGCTCTGCTGGCGGCGTTCGCCGACGCGAGTGGTCAATGCGCCACGTCCCGATTTGCGTTCCGAATCACGCCGCTCGCTCGAACGACGCTCGGGCATAGATCGCCGCTGCTTTCCGTTGGACGACCCTAATCCTTTTTTTTCCATAGGTGGGATCGGCTGACCGTAGGTAAAACTGTCAGGCCACGGGATGTGAGCGACTCGCGCTGAGATTCCGTAATCAACTGACGAGTGACAACAACTTGATCGCCGTTTGTTCACACAGCGGAGCTGCCCGATGAGCCTTCGCCTCCGGACCCTTCGTATGTCGAAGTTGAGGGCGATCCGCCGGAGACAGCCTCTTCGCTGGACGCCGAGCCAGCACCCTCTTCCGCTGCGGCGGGCTGGGCCTCTAGTGGCGCAGTTGTGGCACCCCTGGCGGCGGCTGCCGCGGCCGGGCTCTCGGTGAAATACTCTTTCAGCTCTTTGCCGGGCTTGAAGTACGGGACGCGCTTGGCCGGAACATCAACCGGCTCGCCGGTCTTGGGATTCCGGCCTCGGCGCGGGCCTCGCTCGCGGGTGCGGAAGCTGCCGAAGCCGCGCAGCTCGACCTTTTCACCTTTGTGCAGCGCGCCGATTATCGAACCGAAGACGGTCTCGACTATCACTTCGGCATCGCGCTTGTTCAGCTCAGCCGCCCGAGCCACTTCCTCAACAAGTTCTGCCTTAGTCATCTTTCTCCTGTTGGCCGCAGCCGTTCAGCGGCGGCTTTTTCTTATTCGATTTTTCATCCCGCGAGGTTGCGAAGAAATAAGCCGCAGCGCGCGGAGCCCAATGAATGCCTGAGAGTTAAAAACTACTTCAATCCAATGATGCTAAGACTCTTGGGGTTAGAATGCCGTACAGCACGCACAAGTATCTACACGGAAAAGGCAGAAATCAAGTCCCCGCGAGAACTTCTGCTGCCTGGGAGCGCAGTCCGTAGTCCGTGGTCCGTAGTCAGTTGCTTCGATTCGGACCTGACTACGGACTACGGCCTACGGACTACGGACTGCGCTCCCAGGGCTCGGTTTGACATCGCTTCTTTCCGCCCTCTAGTATTTTCGTTTGCTGTTCATCGCGCTGACACATTGTGAAAGTATCAAGACTGAGGAATCGGTTTCATAAAGCTGTTATGACGACTCTCATCACTACCGCAACCGCAGAACCAGGAACGGGAATACAAACCAGTTCATTCATCACTCGCAACGTTCAAAAGGCAATCCTAAGAAACGGTCTCACCGTTCTTACGAAGGAGATACACGACAAGCCGGTGGTCGCGACGATGGTCTGGTATCGCGTGGGCTCGCGCAACGAAGAGTTGGGCCAGACAGGCAAATCTCATTTCCTCGAGCACATGCTTTTCAAAGGGACCGACCGCTATCGGAAGGGCGAGATCGACCTGATCACGCATGTGAACGGCGGCGCTAACAACGCGTTCACGTGGCTCGACTTCACCGCGTACTACTTCACGTTCGCCTCCGACAGATGGGAGGCGGCGCTTGAGATCGAAGCGAGCCGAATGCGTAACACGACATTCGTCGAAGAAGAATTCGCGTCGGAAAAGCAGGTCGTCGAAGAGGAATTGCGCATCGGGCTGGACGGTCCGTGGGAGGCGCTTGAAAACGAAGTCTGGGCGACTGCGTTTCGCCAGCACCCGTATCATTGGCCCACTGTCGGTTGGCTTGAAGACCTGGAAGCGGCTTCCGGAGCCGATATGAAGGCTTACTACGACAAGTGGTATCACCCGCGCCAAGCGACGTTGGTAGTGGCCGGTGACTTCGACAGCGTTGAGGTGCTCCAAAAGATTGAACAGCTGTTTGGCCCGGCCCCGCCGGGACCGGTGATCCCGCCGCTCAACATAGTCGAGCCGCCCCAGCGCGGTGAGAAGCGACTCGTAGTAAAAAAGCAAACGCCCGTCGAGCGCTTGCTGATCGGCTATCACGCACCCGAAGTCGCCCACCCGGCCTCTTACGCGTTGAAGGTCGCGGAGGCGATCCTTTCGACCGGCAAGTCTTCGCGGCTCTACCAGCGCCTGGTCGAGCGAGACCAATCGGTCACCAAGGCAGACGCCAGTTACCACGACCACATCGATCCATCTCTCTTTTACTTTCAGGCCGAGTTGAAGCCCGGGTTCAAACTCGCCGACGTCGAGCGCGCAACTTTCGAGGAAAGCGATCGGCTGAAACGCGGCGACATTTCGACGGCAGAGATTGATAAAGCTAAGCGGCAGATCGAAGCTTCCCTGGTGTTGAGCAGCGAGGAGCCGTTGCAACAGGCTATGTTGCTCGGCGAGTACGAGACGATCGCCTTCGGCGAACACGTGCGCGAAGACTCACGCGGTTATCACTACCTGGACACGCTGCTGGAACGCATCGCCGCTGTAACGATTGAAGATATCGCCGCCGCCTCCCAAAAGTATTTCGCCGAAGACAACCGGACAGTTGGCTACTTGATCAGCGACGGAGAGTCTGGCGCGAAGGAGCCTGACCGTGCAGCATAGTCAAAAACGAATCACTCGCCCCAGGCTCGACGTCGAGCGCGTCGAGTTACCGAACGGTCTGGTCCTGCTGCTCTCGGAGAATCACTCGATTCCCTCTGTTTCAATCAACGCGATCGTGCGAGCAGGGTCGCGCTTCGAAGGTGACGAGAAAGCGGGGCTTGCGTCTCTTGTCGGCGCGCTTCTCGACGCGGGCACTGTTAGCAGGACGTCGCAACAGATTGCCGAAGCCATTGAAGCATCCGGAGGGCAGCTTGGCACTTTTGGCGACTATCAATCGAGCGGCGCCGTAGTCAGGCTGCTTTCGAAAGACGCCGGCCTTGGCCTGGACGTGGCATCCGATCTGTTGATGAACGCGACGTTTCCCGAAGACAAAGTCCGTCAGGACATCGATCGCCGCGTTGCACAAATAAAAGCCCGGCTTGACGTGCCGCGCACGCAAGCTTCGGACGTGTTCAACGAGATCGTATTCGAGGGTTCTCCGCAGCATCGGCCTCCGATAGGTTATGAAAAGACGGTGAAGACGCTGAAGCGAGCGGATGTTGAAGGATTCTACCGCCGCTACTACGTGCCGGAGAACACGATGCTCGCAATAGCCGGCGACATCGACAAGGACGAAGTGAAGAGCATGACCGAGGCGACGTTTGGAAAATGGCAGCGCGCCGCGGAGTTCGAGACACCGCAAGTGCCGCAGCCTCATCGCCAGACTTCGCCGATCGAGAGGTTCGTCACCGCATCGAAGGAACAGGTCAACGTCATCATTGGTCACGTCGGAATCGAGCGAAGGAACCCTGACTATTACGTCCTGTTGGCGATGGACACGATACTCGGGTCGAGTCCGGGTTTCACGTCGCGCATTCCTCGAATACTTCGCGACGAGCAGGGGCTTGCTTACAGCACGTTCAGCAACATCACATCTAGTGCAGGGCTTGATCCGGGCCGCTTCATCGCATATATCGGCACCGCGCCTGAGAATCTCGACCGCGCGATTTCGGGTTTGCGAGGCGAGATCGCGCGAATAGTCGAGGGAGGTGTTACCCCCGAGGAGTTGGAAACCGCCAAGCTCTATCTGACCGGCAGCTTCGTCTTTCACTTTCAGAGGAATTCGCAGATCGCCGAGTTTCTTCTCGAAGCTGAAATCTACGGGCTCGGGTTCGACTACCTGGATAAGTATTCCGAGTTGATCCGCGCAGTCAGTGTCGAAGACGTTACTCGTGTAACGCGCAAGTACATTGATCCGCAGAATCTGACAACGGTCGTCGTCGGCCCGATCGACGGTCCGTAGTCCGTAGTCCCTGGGGAAATTAATAGCTGGAGGAAGCCCCATGGCAAAGATCAAGCCACTGGTTGATAACTTGGCTCCTATGCTTAATGGATATCTAAGATCGATAGGTCCGGTGTCAAAAAGATCAACTGCATAAGAGCTACGGACTACGGACTACGGACTACGGACTACCGGAAGGAGCTTCATGAGCCATCCTCATTCTTCAAAGCGAGCGCTTGCCGTTCTTTTGCTTGCGGCCGTTATGCTTGCATCGGCGGCGGGCGCTGCTAATCTACCGCTTCCGACGGCCGAGGCAACGTCGAGCATAACCACGCGCGATCTAAAAATGCACTTGAGTTTTCTCGCGTCGGAGGAGCTCGGCGGGCGATACACGCTGAGCCCCTCGAACCGCGTGGCCGCGCGCTACCTTGCTTCCCAACTCGAATCCTATGGCTATCGAGGCGCGGCGCGAGACGGCTCCTTCCTTCAGCGAGTGCCGCTTAGCTTTCGCGACGTGGACCGCGCGGCGAGCCGTGTGACGCTCAACATCGGCGGCACGAAGCGAGAGTTTAGCTACGCGGACGCTTTTCTTGCCGACGTCCCGACTGATATGAACATCAGCGGCGGTCTCGTTTTTGTCGGTTATGGAGTTTCATCTCCGAGGAACAGCTACGATGATTACGCCGGTCTAAAAGTGAAAGGCAAGATCGTAGTGATCGCCGGCGGCACACCCGAATCGCTCAAGAATGTAAGGCTGAACGGCGAGGAACAGGCTGAAGCGGCGGCCATCGAACACGGGGCGATTGGGGCGGTCAAGCTTCCCGATGCTCAAACGCTTCTTACGTGGGAGCAGCTCAAGGTCTGGCTCGGGGGCCAGCAACAGCTCGGATTGCCGCCCAGGACTACTGCATCCGGGAAGAGCCTGCCGCAGATCACGGCCGGCCCGGAGCTAATAAAGGCGATCGCCAAGGCAATGGGAAAAGAGAGCCGTGACCTGGCCGCGTCTGCGAACAAGCTCAAGCCTGCGGAGATTGCGGCGAGCGCCGAGATCAAGCTGCGCGTTGATGTGAAGGAAGCGCCTCCTGCTCAAAACGTAGCCGGCATACTCGACGGCGCCGATCCGAAACTCAAGGATGAATACGTGGTGTTCAGCGCGCATTACGATCACTTGAAGACCGGGGACAAAGGAGAGGTGTACCACGGCGCGGACGACGACGGGTCCGGGACCGTGTCCGTTCTCGAGATCGCGCAGGCGTTTTCCCTCGGGCCGCGCCCCAAACGCTCGATACTGATCATTCTCCACACAGGCGAAGAGCTGGGTCTGTTCGGCTCCGAATACAACACCGACTACGAACCCGTGGTGCCGCTTCAGAAGCTGGTCGCGGATTTCAACATCGACATGGTGGGCCGCAGCCGGCCGGCGGGTGACGATGATCCGCGCGACGCGCACCTGACCGACAAGGATTCCATTTACATTATCGGTGCGGACAAGCTTTCAACCGAGTTGAACAAGCTTAATGAAGAGACGAACCTCGCCACGGCGCGATTGAAGTTCGATTACACCTACAACGACGAGAAACATCCCGAGCGGTTTTACTATCGCTCCGACCACTACAACTACGCCAAGCACGGCATACCGATTATTTTCTATTTCACCGGGGTGCATCGGGACTACCACAAACCGAGCGATGTTGTAGAGAAGATCGACTTCGAGAAGATGGAGCGGATTGATCGGATGATTTTCGCAACGGGTTGGCGAGTGGCGAATCTGGATCATCGACTCATCGTGGATAAGCGGCCATAGCGTAGTCAGTGGTCCGTAGTCCGTAGTCCGTAGTCCGTAGTCCGTAGTCAGTAGTCCGTAGTCAGTAGTCAGTAGTCAGTAGTCAGTAGTAGGTAGTTCCTGGGGAAATTACTAGCTGGAGGAAGCCCCATGAAGAGTGATTTTGAGAATCTCAAGGTTTATCAGATGTCCGAGACTTTGGCGGATGAGATCTGGGATGTCGTGTTGGGATGGGATCGGTTTTCGCGGGACACCGTCGGCAGCCAAATAGTGCGGGCTGCCGATAGTATCGGAGCGAATATCGCGGAAGGCTCCGGACGCGGCAGTTTCCAAGACAATCGAAGGTTCATAAGAATCGCCAGAGGATCATTGAAGGAGACCCAACACTTTCTGCGCCGGGCTTATAGGCGCAAACTGCTCGATGACAATCAGGTCAATAAGATCAAGCCACTGGTTGATAACTTGGCTCCTATGCTGAATGGATATCTAAGATCGATAGGTCCGATGTCAAAAAGATCAACTGCATAAGAGCTACTGACTACGGACTACTGACTACGGACTACTCAGGAGGGGGCTTGATCTCAGCACGAATCGCTTGCTTGATCTTTACGCTTGCTATTCTGTGCGCTCCTTGCGTTCAATCGTCGGCCCAGGATCAGGAATCGATCTTCGAGCGCATCAAACTCGAACACGACGAGATTGAGGAAAACTCACATCAACAAAGCGTTTTTGTCTCGGCCTCGCAAGTCGCGTCCTCGGTCCAGTCGCAGTCGATCGATGTGAAGCATTACCGGTTGCAGCTTCAACTCACCCCTAACGAGTTCGGTACCGCGGGCGTCGTTACTGGCACAGTGACCATCACGGGCGAAACAAGCGGGACCGTCAGCGCCATAAATGTCGATGCTCAGCCAAACTTGAATATCGATTCTGTGAGACTCGACGGGGCCCCGAACAACTTTCGCCGGAATAACACGCGCGTCGTTATTGATTTCCCTGTTCCTACGCTTCCCGGAAGGCCGTTCACCATTGTCATCCAATATCACGGAGCCGGTTCAGGTGGCAGCATCGGCGGTGGAATACTGTTCACGCGCCACGGACCTAATTTCCTACCGGTTGTTGCAAGCTTCAGCGAGCCGTTTGGCGCGCCGCTCTGGTGGCCTTGCATAGACAATCCCGCAGACAAGGCTGCGGCCGAAATCGAGGTCACCGTTCCCGAAGGCAATCAAGCTGCCTCGAACGGTGTGCTCGATAGAATCCAGACGAACGCGGATCATACGGTCACCTATTTCTGGCGCGAGGACTCACCGCTCTCGACTTATCTGGTTTCGGTTGCGGCGACGAACTACGAGAAGTTCGAAGACAGCTACACCGCGCTTGATGGCGTGACGAAGATGCCGCTGGTCTATTACGTTTACCCCGAGCACCTGGAGCTGGCGCGCGCCAAGTTCGCGGTCGTACGTTCGGCGATGGAGATCTACGCCGGGCTGTTCGGGGAGTATCCGTTCCTGGGCGAGAAGTACGGCATGGCTGAATTCCCATTCGGGGGCGCGATGGAACATCAGACGATCACCAGCATCAGCTCTTCGATCGTGGCCTCGGTCACCAGCAGCAACCAGGCGACCATTGTCCACGAATTGGCGCATCACTGGTGGGGCGACCTGGTGACGATGAGAACATGGGACGACATCTGGCTTAACGAAGGGTTCGCGACTTATTCGGAGGTGCTGTTCTTCGAACGCTTCGCGGGTCTCGCCCCTGGCGACTTGTTGAGCAAGAGCTACGATGACGGCGTTGTGGATGGAGCGTTGGGTGGAACGGTAACGGCGGAGAATCTTGACGCTCCGTTTGATGACAACGGCGCGATCTACAGGAAGGGCGGATGGGTGCTGCACATGCTGCGGCACGTGCTCGGAGACCAGAGGTTCTTCGGTGCGTTGAAGCAGTACGGTACGCGCTACGCCTTTTCAAACGCTTCAACCGGAGACTTCCAACAAGTTTGCGAGGGATTCTATCGAGCGTCGTTGGACTGGTTCTTCAAGCAGTGGATCTACGCGCCTGGCCGTCCAGTCTACAAAGTGTCGTCCGACATCGGCTCTGCCGACGCTAACGGAAACTACATTGTAACGGCTGTGGTCAAACAGAAGCAGCCGCACGAGATTCCGGGACGCGAGAACGCGAACTACATCATGCCGATCGACATCACGATTCACTTTGCGGATGGCACGCGCGACACGCGCGTGGTGTTTAACGACAGCCGTAAGCAGCGGTTCGCGTTCACCGTCTCGAAGCAGCCGGTGAGTGTTGGTCTCGATGAGTCTAACTGGATCTTGAAGAAGGTCAAGTAGTTCCTTGCCGGATTGTCCCACTCGGTGTGATGAGGCGCTCGATATTGTGCCGCAGTTCAACCGGGATAACCTTGTTGAAACAGTAGCGGCCCGAGAACCTGGTAACCAGGCCTTCCTGCGCGAGGTGCTCGAGCACGTCCCGAACCTGATCTCTTCTCACGTGCGGTATCGAGTGCGCGATCTCTTCGAGACTGACCACTCGGTAGGCGTGGTCCATCCCGTAGGCTAGAAGCATCAGTCTTAGACTCTCCTGGGCGATATGATTTCCAAATGTCGCTGCCATCACTGCCATTCCTCCTGCTGCACGCGCTAAACGATGAACTTCAGTTCGCCCGGCTTGTTCTGCGTTCCGTAAGCGCCCCGGCCGGAAAGGGTCTTCCTACCTATGTATGGACGCGCCGCCAGATTGCTTTCATGCATAGAACGATCATTTGACAACTACTGTTTCACGCCTCCCAGGCACTGCAACTTGAAACCTCGCGTGGCAGGTTGCTAAGATGCTCCGTCCTGGATACAACGTAAGTTCAGAGTTCAAGCTTTAGCTTGCGTGACTTGACGACCGAGGCAACCTGAAGGTTGAACTCTGGTCGAAGCCAGGCCAGAAACCACAGGAAGTTGCAATGTCTGAGTTTATCAAAGTCGCAAACACCTCCGATCTCCCTGCCGGGCGGGCAGTGGTCGTGGAAGTCGCCGGCCGTACGATCGCATTGTTCAACGTAAACGGCGAATTCTACGCCCTGGACAACACTTGCATGCACAGGGGCGGACCCTTAGGTGACGGCTTTGTCGATCAGAACAACCTGACCGTTCAGTGTCCCTGGCACGGATGGATCTACAGCCTTGCTACCGGTGCGTCGCCGATCGATCCGATGGCGAAGGTCGAGAAGTTTGACGTAAGAGTTGAAGGAGAAGAAGTAAAGATCGCGCTTGATTGAGCGCGCGCCAGGAGGAGCCGGACTAATTGAGTTCAACCAACGAAGCGTTTGATGTCACGATCATCGGGGCGGGACCCGGCGGCTACGTCGCTGCCATTCGAGCAGGTCAGTTAGGCTTAAGAACCGCAATCATCGAAAAAGACAAGAACCTCGGCGGCACCTGCCTGTTGCGCGGGTGCATTCCTACCAAGTCTCTGCTGCACACCGCGGATCTGCTGGACGAGTTCAAGCACGCCAAAGAGCACGGTATTGTCGCGGGGCCGGTCTCGCTGGATTTCGTTCAAGCGCAAAAGCGCAAAGGCAAGGTCGTGTTGAAACTCGCCAAGGGGGTCGAGTTTCTAATGCGCAAGAATAAGGTGCAAGTCTTCAAGGGAAGCGCGCACATCGACGGCCCGGGCCGCATCACGGTAACCGGGGCAGACGGCTCGACGCAGGCCGTCCAGACTAAGAACATCGTCATCGCTACGGGTTCAGTTCCGCGTTCGTTTGCTACGCTTCCAATCGATGGCGAGCAGATAATCACAAGCGACGAGATCCTCGAGCTGAAGGAAATCCCCAAATCGCTGATAGTGCTTGGCGCCGGCGCGGTAGGCGTAGAGTTCGCCTCGATGTTCGCGCGCTTCGGGACGGAAGTGACGATCCTCGAGCTGCTGCCGCGGCTGCTGCCAATCGAAGACGAAGAGATCAGCGCCGAACTCGCAAAGTCGTTCAAGAAGCAGGGTATCAAGGCGTTCACCAGCGCCAACTTCAAATCTGCGGTCATAGAAAATGGCGCGGTGCGAGTGATTGCGCAAATCAATGACGGGGACCGCGAGTTCATCGGAGAGAAATTCCTGGTGGCGGTCGGGCGGCGCGCTTACACCGACGGGCTCGGGCTCGAGAACACGCGAGTCGAATTGGAGAAGGGCTACATCAAGATCGACGATCACATGCGCACGGCCGAACCGAACGTGTACGCGATCGGCGATGTGATTCCGACGCCGTGGCTCGCTCACGTGGCGTCAGCCGAAGGGATTCTCGCCGTTGAAACGATCGCCGGAAAGAACCCGCGGCCTATCAACTACGATCGCGTGCCCGGGTGCACCTACTGCCAGCCGGAAGTCGCAAGCGTCGGTCTGACGGAAGCAAAAGCACGCGAGCGAGGCTACGACGTCAAAGTGGGGCGCTTTCCGATTCCTGTGGTTGCAAAAGCCCAGATACTGGGAGCGACTGAGGGCCTGGTGAAGGTTGTGAGCGACGCGCGCTACGATGAATTGCTGGGCGTGCACTTGATCGGTCCGCACGCCACCGAGTTGATTGTCGAAGGCTGCGTCGCGTTGCAGATGGAGTCTACGGTTAAAGAGTTGATCAACACCATGCACGCGCATCCGACCGTGTCGGAAAGCATGCACGAAGCATTCGAAGACGCGCATGGGATGGTTATTCACGTTTAGTCAGTAGTCAGTAGTCCGTGGTCCGTAGTTCCTGCGGGCAATTCGATGGGAGGAAACCCCATGGCGAAGAGTGACTTTGAGAATCTCAAGGTCTATCAGATGTCCGAGAACTTGGCGGATGAGATTTGGGATGTCGTGTTGGGATGGGATCGGTTTGCACGGGACACCGTTGGCGGACAAATAGTGCGAGCGGCCGATAGTATCGGGGCGAATATCGCGGAAGGCTCCGGACGTGGCAGCTTCCAAGACAACCGAAGGTTCATAAGGATTGCGAGGGGGTCATTGAAAGAAACCCAGCACTTTCTGCGCCGAGCTTATAAGCGTAAGCTCCTTGATGAGAGTCAGGTCAATAAGATCAAGCCTCTCGTTGATAATTTGGCTCCTATGCTGAATGCCTATCTAAGATCGATAGGTCGGGTTTCAAATAGATCAACCGCGTAACAGCTACGGACTACGGACTACGAACTACGGACTATTAATGGAACTCGATAAGCAACAACAACTCGAATTGCTGTTTTTCATGCGGCTGACTCGCTCGCTTGAGGATCGGTTAGACAATCTATACAAGCAGGGCAAGATCGTCGGCGGGCTCTTTCGCAGCCTCGGTCAGGAAGCGACCGCGGTCGGCTCCGCTTACGCTCTCGATAGAGAACAGGGCGATATGCTTTCGCCATTGACGCGTGACCTGGGTGCGTTGCTTGTAAAAGGGGCCTTGCCACGCGAGGTCTTTGCGAGCTACCTGTGGCGGGCGACATCGCTTTCGCGCGGCCGCGATCAGAACATTCATATCACCGATCTGAAGCGCGGGTTTATCGGAACGATCAGTCCGCTCGGCACTCTAATCGCCGTGATGAACGGAGTGATGCTGGCGACGCGAATGCAGAAAAAGAAATCCGTCGGGATGGTGTACATCGGCGATGGAGGAACAAGCACCGGCGCGTTTCACGAAGCAGCGAACTTTGCGGCTGTGCAGAACCTGCCTTTGGTGATCGTCGGCGAGAACAACTCGTATGCTTACACGACACCGACCACGAAGCAGATGAGAATTCTGAATCTGGCCGACCGCGCGAAAGCTTACGGTATGCCAAGCGAGATCATCGACGGCAACGATGTCCTGGCCGTCTATCGCTCCGCTCGCCGCGCGGTTGATCGAGCGCGAGACGGCGGCGGGCCGACTTTCATCGAGGCCAAGACCTTTCGTATGCGAGGCCACGCGGCGCACGACAATCAATCGTATGTGGCGAAGGAAGTGCTCGATCAATGGCGCAAGCGTGACCCGATCGCGCATCTGGAAAAAGCGCTAAAGGAAAACAAGGTAGCCAGCGCCGGCGACATCGAGCAGGTCAAGAACCGAGTTGCGTCGCTACTGGACGAAGACTTGGCGTGGGCAGAAGGCCAACCGTCGCCTGTTCCGGAGGACGCGCTGGGCGGCGTATACGCCGGCGATGTTAAGCCAAAAGCAGTAAGCGTCGGCAGCGAGGAATGAAAGGGAAGTGATGAGTGAAACCCTGGGAGCGCAGGCATCCCTGCCTGCTTCCAGTTCCCCTGAGCAGCACGAAGAAAAGAGCAGGCAGGGATGCCTGCGCTCCCAGGGTTTCACTCCTCACGATTCATTATGTCATCGATAACGTTGCTCGAAGCTATCCGTCAGGGGCTCTGGGAAGAGATGGAACGCGACGACCGCGTCTTTCTTCTCGGCGAAGACATCGGCGTCTACGGCGGCGCGTTCAAAGTGACCGAAGGGTTTGTTGGCCGCTTCGGTGAAGAGCGGGTCATCGACACGCCTATCTCGGAGTCAGCAATAGTCGGAGCGGCTTGCGGCGCGGCGATGATGGGCATGCGTCCGGTAGCCGAGATGCAGTTTATCGATTTCATCTCGTGCTGCTTCGACATTCTGAGGAACTACGCCGCGACCAGCCGCTATCGTCAGGACATAGGCATTCCGATGGTTGTGCGCGGGCCCTGCGGCGGAGGGGTGCATGGCGGGCCGTTCCATTCGCAAAACGTCGAGTCATTTTTTCTGAACACGCCCGGCTTGAAGATGGTGGAGCCTTCGACGCCCTACGACGCGAAGGGCTTGATCAAGGCTGCGATTCGCGACGAGGATCCGGTGCTGTTCTTCGAGCACAAGTTCCTGTATCGCAATCCGAAGATCAAGCAAGAAGTGCCCGCCGACGATTACATCGTGCCGATCGGCAAGGCGGCGATCCGTCGCGAAGGCCGCGACCTCTCGATCATCACCTATGGCGCGATGGTCTATACGGCGCTTGACGCGGCCGACAGGTTGAAGCAGGAGGGCGTCGACGCCGAGGTCATCGACTTGAGGACGCTCCTGCCGTTCGACCGCGAAGCCGTTCTGGAATCGGTGAAGAAAACAAGCAAAGTCATCATCCTGCATGAGGCCACGCGCACCGGCGGAATGGCGGGCGAATTGACCGCGGTCATCAATGAGAGCGCGTTCGAGTACCTTGACGGTCCGGTGATGCGAGTGACTTCGATCGACACGCCGGTTCCTTACGCGCCGCCGTTGGAGGAATTCTTCATGCCGCAAGTGGACGATGTGCTGAAGGCGGCTCGCGCGCTAAAAGCGTACTAAGAGTCCGTAGTCCGTAGTCAGGGTCCGTAGCTAACCAGCGCGACGCCGCGTCACTACGGACTACGGACTACGGACTACGGACCACGGACTACGGACCAATCAGAACGGAGAACTATGAGCGAAGAAGTGAAGATGCCGCAGATGGGTGAGTCCATTGCGGAGGGTACGATCGTTAAGTGGCTCAAGCAGGTTGGGGACTCCGTCAAACGCGACGAACCGCTGTTTGAAATCTCAACCGATAAGGTCGACGCCGAAATACCTGCGCCAACTTCGGGCGTGCTCTCTGAGATAATGGTCAAGGAAGGCGAGACCGTCGCCGTCAACACCGTCGTCGCCGTTATTAATGGTGGCGCTGGCGGCGGAGCAAAGCCGGCGGCTGTAGAGGCCGCGAAGGAGGCGTCGGCTCCGCCAAAGGACGAGCCCAAGCAAGCACAGCCTGAACAGCCTCCAGTCGCGCCAACAGCGCCCGTTGCGCCGCCTGCAGTCGAGCCGGCCGCTCCGTCGGCGGTTGCGGCTCAGCCTGTTCCGCGGGCGGACGGTGAGGCTCCTTCGAAAGAAGAGTTGCGGCGCACGCGTTCGTCACCGCTGGTTCGCAAGATCGCCGAGGAGCACGGCATTGATATCTCGCAGATCGAAGGCACGGGCATCGGCGGCCGAGTTACCAAGCAGGACATCCTCAGCTTCGTTGAGAATCGCGGGGCTGGCGCGAAAGCAGAACCCGCGGCAACTCCTGTTACCGCAGCTCCAGCGCCTGCTGCTCCAGCTGCGCCGCCGCGCGCGCCGCAGCCACCGCGGGCGCCGGGCGCAGCTCAAGCCGAAGCCGGGCCGCAGCCATTCTCAGAAGGCGACCGCGTCGAGATTGAACCGATGTCGATCATGCGCCGCCGAATCGCCGAGCGAATGGTCGAGAGCCGCCACACCTCAGCTCACGTTACTTCGTTCATGGAGGTCGACTTCAGCAAGACTGCGAAGCTCCGCGACGGGCTGAAAGGCGAATTCGAACGCGACGGCGTCAAGCTGACTTTCATGCCGTTCATCATCAAAGCTGTGATCGAAGGCATTAAGAAGTGGCCGATCATCAACTCGTCGGTATGGGGCGATCAGATCGTCTACAAAAAAGACATCAACGTCGGCGTAGCGGTCGCGCTGGATTGGGGGTTGATCGTGCCAGTGATTCGCGGCGCGGATGAGAAGTCGCTGCTCGGTCTGGCACGAGCGGTGAACGATCTCGGCGAGCGTGCTCGAAGAAAGCAGCTCAAGCCCGACGAAGTACAGGGTGGAACTTTCACTATCACCAACCCCGGCTCGTTTGGCGGATGGGCAGGGACGCCGATCATAAATCAGCCGCAGGTCGCGATACTCGGAGTCGGCGTGATCAAGAAGCGGCCGGTTGTTGTTGACGACGCGATTGCGATTCGTCAGATCGGAGTGTTTGGGCTGAGCTTCGATCATAGAATCATAGACGGCGCAGTAGCGGATCAGTTTCTGGCTACGATTCGCGACGTGATCGAAGCGGCGGAGTATACAAGTTGAATGATGCGTGAAGCGTGATCCGTGATGCGTGACAGAAATGGACGGTTCGAGTCACGCATCACGGCTCACGCATCACGCATCAGGCGTCACGTATCGCGCTTCACGATGGCAACGCAAGCACCTCACGCTCAACGACTATGCGAAGCTCGATGGCTGGGCCTTGTTCCATACGACGACTGCCTCGAGCTTCAAGAACGCGCAGTTGAGCGGCTTCGCTCCGGTCAAGGCCCGGAACAGTTGCTGCTCCTCGAGCACCCAAACGTATTCACGCTCGGGCGCGGGGCCGACAGCGCCAACATCCTCGCAGATCAACAGCAGCTCCAATCCAAAGCAGTTGAAGTTCACGAAACAGGCCGTGGCGGCGACGTGACCTATCACGGGCCCGGACAGCTTGTCGGCTATCCCATCATCAACCTCAAGCCGGACCGCTGCGATGTTCACCGCTACGTGCGCGACATCGAAGAGGTGTTGATTCGAACCCTCGCGGAGTTCGGCGTCGCTGGAACGCGAATAGCCGGCTTGACTGGGGTTTGGGTCGGCAATGAGAAGATCGGTGCCATCGGCGTGAGAATCGCGCGTTGGATCACCAGCCACGGTTTTGCGTTGAACGTCAACACCGATCTCAGCTACTTCAAAATGATCGTCCCGTGCGGCATAACCGATAAAGGGGTCACTTCGCTTTCGCGCGTTCTGGGGCGGCCGATTGAGTTGCGGGAAGTGGCGCACATCGCCGCGTCGCAATTCGCGGAGGTCTTTGGTCGCCAAGTCGTAGTCCCGGATTCAGGATCGCCCACGCCCTCGGCTCCAGCGTAACTCCCGACGGCAAATGCCCGTATTCACAAGTGCCCGCAGCTTCGCGCAATCGCGGATCTTGGGGTATTATTCTTAGTCATCATACTAACCGGCATATCGGAAGGACGCTCATGGTGGATCATACAAGTCGAAGGGCAAATGCCGCATCGATACTGTCCCGGTCGCTATCAGTCACAATTCTCAGTTGTTTCATTCTAAGCTTCGCTTCCTGCTCAAAGACTTCAGGCAAAGGGGTCGACAGCGCATCGCCGCGGCCCGTGTCCGTTCGCGTCCTGCCCGTCGAGCAAAAGCAGATTCGCCGGAACGTAGAGTCAGTGGGGTCGCTGTTCCCGCTCGACGAGGTCACCGTCAGCTCAGAGGTCGAAGGCCGAGTCGAACAGGTGCTTGTCGACGTCGGCGATCACGTTTCGGCCGGCCAGACGATCGTCAAAGTCGTCCCGACGGAGTTGCAGTTGACGCTCGATCAGCAGCGCGCAAGCCTGCAACAAGCAAGGGCGAGATTGGGCCTCTCTGAGAGCGGCGAAGACTTCAAGGACGTCCGTAGCGCCCCCGAGGTCAAAAAAGCTGCGGCGGACCTCGCCGACGCCGAGCAAAAGTATCTCCGAGCAAAGACGCTCTTCGAACAAGGGTTGCTGCCCAAACAGAGCTTTGACGAAGCCGAGGCTCGCCACAATGCCGCGCGCGCGGCCTACGATCTGTCGGTGCAGACGGTTGAGAACCTTCGCGCGCAGTTGGCGCAGTCTAAGGCCGCTACGTCGCTCGCGCAAAAGAAGGTCGGCGATTCGATCATTCGCGCGCCGTTCGCGGGACAGGTTAAGGAGCGCTCGGTTACTCAGGGGCAATATCTGAAAGTTCAAACGCCGGTGATGGTGATCGTCAACGTCGATCCTATGCGCGTGCGGCTCCGCGTCCCGGAGAAGATGGCGGCGTGGGTCAAGACTGGGCAGGAGGTCACCGTGTCGGTCGAAGCGTACCCCGGCCGCACGTTCATTGGAAAGATCACGCGCATTAATCCTTCAGTCGATCAGCAGACCCGCGCGTTCGAAGTGGAAGCGTTGATAGATAATCGCGAGACCCTGCTCAAGCCCGGGTTCTTCGTCAAAGCGACGATCCCATCCAGCTTTGTGGTGGACGCGCTGATTGTTCCTCAGGACGCACTGCTGTACGTGTACGGCGTGTACAAGGTGTTCGTGATAGATGGAAACACGCTGAAGGAAAGAGAGGTGAAGATCGGTGAGCGCAACGGCGACGAGGTCGAAATAGTCGAAGGCCTGGCGGTTGGGGAGAGAATCGCGCTCTCGACAACAAAAGGTCAGGAACTGAAAGAAGGCGCGATCGTCGAAGTCGCGAACCAGGACTAAACACAGCGAATCAGGATTGAACACAAAGGCACAAAGACACAAAGAACAAAGGAATGGAAGGACCGTCGAACCACTAGCCGCCCGGGATTTTTCTCTTAGTGACTTTGTGCCTTTGTGTTGAGCGTTTCCTTCTGTTGGAGCTTTTCCCGATGACACTTGCTGAACTGTGCGTAAAGCGGCCGGTATTCGCGGTCATGCTGATCACGTTTTTGGTGGTGCTGGGCGTCTTCTCGTTCAAGGATCTCGGCGTTGACCTCTTTCCGAAAGCAGACCCCGCGACCGTTACGATAAACATTCGGCTGCCCGGCGCAACATCGGAAGAAGTAACAACGCAGGTCGTCCTTCCACTCGAAGAAGCGGTCAGCACGATCAGCGGGCTCGATGAGTTGAACTCGCAAGCCACCGAAGGCAGCGCTCGCATCACCTGCAAGTTCCTGCTCGAACGCGAGATCGAAAGCGCTGCTCAGGACGTGCGTGAAAAGGTGGCCGGCGCCATTCGACGTCTTCCCCCTAACATCCTGCCGCCGGTCATTCAAAAGGCCGATCCCGACTCGGATCCCGTTATCGGGTTGGTCGTCGCCGGTGACAAGAATCTTCGCGAGACTACTGAAATCGCCGACAAGGAAATCAAGCGGGTGTTGGAGACCGTCGACGGAGTCGGCGAAGTCAGCATGACCGGCGGGCGCGAGCGCCAGATCCGAGTCTTCGCTGACGCCGAGAAACTCAACGCCCACAACATCACAATCAGCCAGCTCCAACGCGCGATTCAAAGCGAGAACGTCGAGATTCCCGGCGGCCGGATCATCCGAGGCGAATCCGAGTTGGGCATTCGCACGCTCGGGCGCATCGACGCCATCAGCCAGTTCGGCGAGATAATAGTCGCAAACGTCAACGGCACGCCGATTCGAGTGAGCGATGTGGGCCGGGTTGAGGACAGCTTCGCCGAGCCGCGCACGTGGAACATGATCGACGGCAAGCAGGCCGTCTCGCTCGACGTGCGCAGACAATCCGGCACTAACACGGTCAAGATCATCGATGCGGTCAAGAAGAAGCTCGAACAGATCAGCAAGACCCTTCCGCCCGGCGTCAGCGTGAAGATCATTCGCGACCAGTCGGTGTTCATCAACGCGTCGGTCGCTTCGCTTGAAGAGCACCTGTTGTTCGGGAGCTTGCTGGCAAGCCTGGTTGTCCTGTTGTTCATCCGCAATCTGCGGTCGGTGCTGATAGCGGCGGTTGCGATCCCGACTTCGATCATCGCGACGTTCACGCTGCTAAAGGCGATGGATTTCACCTTAAACAACATGACGCTGCTGGCGCTGACGCTTGCGGTTGGCATCGTGATCGACGACGCGATAGTTGTGCTCGAGAACATTGTGCGTTTCATTGAGGAGAAGCATTACGAGCCGAGGCGCGCGGCGATCGAGGCGACCAAGGAGATAACCCTTGCGGTTGTCGCCACGACGATCTCGCTGGTGATCATCTTCGTGCCCATTGCTTTCATGACCGGGTACGCGCGACGCTACGTAAATCAGTTCGGCTGGACGATGGCATTCGCCGTCATGGTTTCGATGCTGGTTAGCTTCACGCTGACACCGATGCTCAGCTCGCGAATGCTCAAACGGCTTGCGCATAACCGGGAACGCTCTGACGAGGCAATCGACTCAATTACCGGCCCGGCCAACCTCCAACCCCTAACCCCCATCCCCCATTCCGAGCACACATCAAAGGACTCGCGCTTCTTCGGCTGGATCGATCGCACCTACGGACGAATTCTCGAGTGGTCGTTGAATCATCGGATAGTCGTCGTCGCGGTTGCGCTCGCAACGTTCGCGCTGACGTTTCCTCTGAACGCGATGGTAGGCCGCGATTTTATTCCGCCCGACGATCAGAGCGAGTTTCAAGTGTCGTTGAACTGGCCTGAAGGGACCTCGATCGAAGGTACGTCGAAGCTTGCTGTAGAGATCTCGGATCGCATCGCGCAGATTCCTGAAGTCGAGTTCGTGAACCCCTACATACACGAGGCGTCTCTGTCGAGCCATAACCATATCTACGTCCGGCTGGTCGATGTGACCAGGCGGAAAGCCACCAATCTGGAGGTGGCGGCCAAGGTTCGCAAGATCAACGCCGAGTACAAGAATCTGCGCAGCAAGATCATCATCCCGTCGGCGCTGGGAGGCGGCGAGATGTACTTCCCGGTGCGAGCGCTGATTCTGGGCCCCGACTTTCTGAAGGCTGCTGAGTTGTCAAAGCAAGTAGCGGAAAAAATGCGCGGCATACCTGGGTTGCTCGACGTCGAGGCGAGCGTGAGTCTTAACAGCCCGGAGCTTCAGGTTAAGATCGATCGCGGGCGTGCGAGCGATCTCGGCGTGCGCGCATCCGATGTCGCCAGCGCGGTAAGGCTGATGATATCGGGCGAGGACCAGATCTCGACGTACAAGGAAGGTGACGAACAGTACGACGTCACGCTGCAGTTGCTGCCCGAACAGCAGAAGGACCGCGAGATGCTGGAGCGGCTGATGATTCCGTCAGCCAAAGTCGGTCAGGTGCGGCTCGATAATCTCGCGGCGATCCAACACGGACTCGGTCCGTCGCGAATCGAGCGTTTCAACCGGCAGTTTCAAGTTTCAGTGAACGCTAATAATGCGCCTGACTTCCCGCTGGATCTAGCCGCTCGAACGGTGAATGACGAGATCAGAAAGGTCGGCTTACCCAATGGATACACTTCACGGCTCATCGGGACGGTCAAGATTCTGGACGAGACGACGGCGAACCTGATCGTCGCTTTTCTGCTTGCGTCGATCTTCATGTATATGGTCCTAGCCGCGCAGTTTGAAAGCTTCCTGCATCCGTTCACGATCATGCTCGCGCTGCCGCTGTCGATTCCATTCGCGCTGCTGTCGCTATGGCTGACGGGAAGGACGTTGAACCTGTGGAGCGCGCTTGGCGTGCTGCTTCTGCTGGGGATCGTAAAGAAGAACGGAATTCTTCAGGTGGACTACACCAACAAGCTTCGCGACCAAGGGGTGCCGCTGCGCGAAGCGATCCTGCAAGCGAACCACGTCCGGTTGAGACCGATCCTGATGACGACGTTCTCGATCATCGGAGGGTTGATTCCAACGGCGATCGGAATAGGAGCGGGTTCGGCTCAGCGTTCGGCGATCGCGGTGACGATCATCGGGGGCCAAAGTCTATGCTTGCTGCTGACATTGGTGGTAACGCCGGTAGCCTATTCGATCTTCGCCGAGCTTGAAGGGCGGAGCGTTTTCGCCGCTGCGCGAGCGCGGCTCGTGCGATTGAAGTTGAGCGCTACGAGGTTTTTGAGCTTCTTGATTCGGTAGATGGCTGGCGTGTAAGGGCCTCTCGTTGATTGACGGCATCATGATGTAAGCGACGATGATACTTGCAGGAAGAAATCAGACTGCGCTGACTGCAAGGGAAACCGAGTACTGTCTAAAGGCATGGGAAGTCTTGTGCGGTGAGAGGAAGAGAGCGATCATCACTGTCGAAGCGTCGAAACACTCGTCGCGTACTCGCTTCAGTGAGATTGACGGGTCGGTTTATTTGGGAGCAGACGTTAAGCCGGGGAAGGGCATAGAGGCCAATGCCAGGATGTCGATACTTGGCTGCCTTGCTCATGAATTGGCTCATGCCGAAAGGTTTGAGTTAGGCTTTCAAAGGTCTACTGCTTTGCCGGATAATCTAGTCGATGAAGCTGAGACCAGTTTGCACGCATCCTTTCACTCCGTGTTGGGTTCAAAGGATCGCGAAGACCTAATTGAGGACGCGAGGGACCGATTGAATCAGTGGTTCTTGGAAAGTAAGACAGAGGTAGAGCCATGAATGTAGAGCCTACAGGGATAGTATTGGTGGACGCTTGCACCATTCAGACAGAGAAGTGCGTGGCAAGACATCCAGCGCCAATAACGGTGGTGTGGACTCTGCCTGGCCGCGTCCAGGTAAATGTATGCCGACCTTGTCTAGAGGAGCAGGTGCGTCTTGGAGAATGGGAGATCCGCGGCGCAAAGATCGAGAGGCGCGCTGATGTGGCGGTTTACTCTCCGGACAACAGACTCCAGTTAGTCGTCGAGGTCAAGAAGCGGCCTACAACGCAAGCGAACCTGCGGGAGTGGGCAACCAAAGTACGTCGAAACCTCATGTCGCATTCAGGTATTCCAAATACCGCGTACTTTTTGTTGGCGGTTTTTCCCGATACCCTTTTTCTGTGGAAGCAGAATGAGCCGGTTGATATCGAGAAAGCGCCCGACTACGAAGCACGTGTACCAGATGGTCTCAAGGCATCCTTTGATGAGTTAGCTTCCGGCCCGGATAACGCTAGTGATTATCACCTCGAAATGGTAACCACTTCCTGGTTGAAAGATCTGGCAAAGTCTGCGCGGTCAAATGATCCGTCCTTACAATGGTTGTACGACTCGGGACTCTATGAAGCCATCAAGAATGGCTCAGTTGTTATGCAGGCGGCGATCGCTGCTTGAGAGGGGTTTCGAAGGCGAGTCGCGGGCGGCACTACTTGAACAGTTAATCGGCAAAAAGAGGCGTCATACCTCGGTTCGACGCTTAGTTCTTTTCTGCTCGGCGGCCTGCAGCTCAGCTAAGAGTTCTCTTGCAGGACGACTCTTGCCAGCACGGATTTCCTCAGTGCTTTTTCTTATGGCGCGCTGTGCCTTTGGGTCGTTTAGTTCCAAGTAGTCCTCAAACTCGTCAATGTCCATGATGCCGACGACTGGGACACCGTGTTTCTCCAGGATGCAGTACTCCTTGTTGTGATGGACACGCTTTACCAAATCGCCGAGATTGTTCCTGGCCTTCGTCATCGGGATCGTTCGTATCGTTGGGATGCCTCTACTGCTCAAGGTGAAACCTCCTTGGAGTTGTTCAATCTTGATAGGCTCTAGTGTAGCTGATGAGCTTGCTGGTCAATCGCGTCGCGGGTTCGCGGAGCGTTTCGCCGAGGCACGCTCACGGATCGCAGTTCAGACTGCACTTCCAGTGTCTGCGCCCTTCACCACCTCGAGAAGCAGACTCTTGATTTCACTCTCAGGTATCAATTGCACCAAAAAGGTTCGCATCTCTACCGCGACGTCATACGCCCAACGTGCGACCTCTGCTTGGCGAATGTAGGTCATTAGAGCGGGAGGGTCCTCAGTGGATGGGGTTGGTATGAGCTTCTTTTGAGCGAGCTGCTTCACAATCTTAAGAGGCTCGTACTCGTTTCGACTCGTCAATCGAGAAATCATGCTGAACCGGCTTACTATGGACCAAGGTATTTCGTAGGTTCGTCAGCAGGGCATAGTCCTGGTAGGGTTGAGAGCCAATATCGAGATGAGTTCCCGTGAGGAAGAGATGGGCCATGCTCTAGCCAGTGAGAAAAAATGCCCGCTAGCGAGATACGAGACTTTTAGCATAGTCTACGGCTCCAGAAGAGGTTTCACTTTCAGCACTGGCTGATCGGGATGCGCCGGGTTTGGGACAACTCGTTTGTTAACGCAATCAACCAGGAGATCCATTCGTTCAAGAAGCGTTTGACCAATGAGGACTTCAGAACCCAACACTAATGTCTCCTCGGTAGCGCGGCGACCGCTAATGGCGATGCCTACGGTTCGGTCAAGTCTAGCCTTTCTTTACCTTCTCAGGCTTCATTGCTGAGGTCTTTAGTCCCCGACGCCGACTTTCATCTCATCATCCGCTTTCGCCGCAGCTTGAATCTCTGCGCCTATGCCGTCTATCTCTGATGAAACTCGCTGCGCATCGCCCGCGCGGACTCTTTTCCTGAACGGATGAGTGAGCGCGGAAAGCCGGCTTGCGAGCGATCGCCACGCTTCGGTTGAGCCGAGATCATCGAGCAGCGAGTAAGCCACCGGCGTCACGATCAGCGTCAACAACAACGAGAGCGTCTGCCCGCCGATCACAACCACCGCGATCGCGCGCCGCTCATCCGAGCCCGGACCCGTGCCCAGCGCCAGCGGCATCATGCCCGCTACCAGCGCCAGCGTTGTCATCAGGATGGGTCGAAGCCGGTCGCGATTGGCTTGCATGATCGCCGACGGTCGATCCATTCCGCTTCGGCGCAGACCGTTCATGTGGTCGATTTGAAGAATCGCGTTTTTCTTGACGACTCCGAACAACACCAGGATGCCCAGCGCAGAATAGAGGTTCAGCGTGTTGCCGGTTGCCCAGAGCGAAACCAGTGCGAACGGTATCGAGAGCGGCAGCGAGAGCAATATCGTGATCGGGTGAACCACGCTCTCGAACTGCGAGGCGAGGATCATGTACATGAAGATGACCGAGAGTAGGAACGCCCAGATGAACTCATTGAACGTTCGTTCAAGTTCCTTAGCGCGTCCTGACACCGCCATCGTATACCCGGCGGGAAGGTTCATGTTGGTGACTTCTTTCCGAAGCGCGTCCAATCGGTCGGCCAGCGCGTATCCGGGCGCCACCGACCCTTGCAGACTCACCTGTCGCAGCCGGTCGAGCCGTTCGATTCGCGATGCGGTTTTGGCCTGGCTGATGTTGACCAGATTATCGAGCCGAGCGAGCGTCCCGTTCTGACGGGGTACGTACAGCCGCGCGATCGTCGCAGGATCATTTCGTTGTCCCTCGCTCAAGCGGAGCTGCACGTCATAATCGTCGTTGATCGATTCGTCATGGAAGCGCGAGACTCGCTGGTCCCCTCCCACCATAAGCCGCAGCGCGCTGGCGATCTCTTCAGTCGCGACGCCGAGGTCGGCCGCCCGCTCCCGATCTATTTCAACTCGAAGCTCCGGTTTGTCGAGCTTCAATGACGTGTCCGCATCCAGGATTCCAAGCTGAGGCGCCTTTTGACGAAGCTCCTCGGCGTACCTGGAGAGAGTCTCGAGGTCCGGCCCGCGCAACACGAACTCTATTTCAAATCGTCCGCCGCCGATGTTCACCGACTGCGCGTTGCGAACAGACGTGCGCAGGTCTTTGTACTTGCGAAGCCGGCCGCGAATCTCCTGCATCACATCGCGCTGAGAGTAATTGTTTTTGAACGCATCGAGAGGCTTGCCGTGTATGATTCCCTCAAACAGCCGCGCGATCGAGAATGTGCGCTCCCCGATTGGCGCTATGCGCACATAAGCGCCGCCCTGATTGACCGAGCCGCCGCCAAACCCGCCCCCGCCCCCGGCATTCGCAAGCACTAATATCACGCCCGGCGTCGATTTGAGGTCGGCTTCGACCGCGCGCATCACTTCGTTCATAGCAGACAGGCTCGTTCCGTCCCGAGCCGTCACGCCAACGTCAAACTCGGCTTCATCCACGTCGGTCGGAATGTAGTCTTGCTTTACGACCTTGTAGAGCGGCACCGACGAGAGAATCACAAGGAGAGCGACCACGGCCACTATCGCACGATTACGAACGGCGTGCCCCAGCATCCATGTATAGGTGCGATCGATAAAGCCGTAGAAGCCGCGCCGCGACTTGGCCGTCTCGTGCCCGTGCGAGGCCGCGTCCCCTGCTCTGAGCAGCCGCGCGCTCATCATCGGCGTCAGGGTGAACGACACCAGCAAGCTCACCAGTATCGCAACCGCGGCGGTGATTCCGAACTGATAGAGAAACCTTCCCGAGATGCTCGACATGAACGAAACCGGCACAAAGATGACGACAAGACTGAAGGTTGTCGCCATGACCGCGAGACCTATCTCAGCAGTAGCGGCCCGCGCGGCCTCGAATGGCCGCATCTTTTTTTCTTCGACGAAGCGGAAAATGTTTTCGAGCACCACTATCGCATCATCGATCACCACGCCGACCATCAGCACCAGCGCCAGCATCGTTACGCTGTTCAGCGTGAAGTTCAGCGCGCGCATCATGCCGAAGGTCGAGATCACTGAGGCCGGTATCGCGATCGCGGCAATCAAAGTCGAACGGAAGCTTCGCATGAACGCAAACACCACCAGAGACGCCAGTATGCTGCCCAGCACAAGGTGAAGCGTTATCTCGTGCAGCGCGGCGTAGATGTACCTGGACTGATCGCGGATCACTTCCATCCTCACATCGGAGGGAAGCTGACCCACAATGCGCGCGAGATTCGCTTTCGCCGCTTCGATAACCTCGACTGAGTTTGCGCCGGTCTGCCGCCTTACCTCGATCGTCACGGTAGGCACGCCGTTTAGGCGCGCAACCGACCGCTGCTCCCTTGTTCCATCTTCGGCCGACCCGATGTCTCGAATACGGACCGGAGCTCCGTTGATTGTCGCCACGACCAGATCGTTGAAGATCTTCGGGTCGGCGACGCGGCCCATCGTGCGAAGCGTCTGCTCGCGCGCGCCCTGAGTGACGTTGCCCCCGGGCACATCGGCGTTCTGCCGAACAATCGCGTTGCGGATATTGGTGATCGGGATCTGATAAGCGGCGAGCCGATCGGCATCGACCCAGATGTTAATGGCCCGGCCGAGCCCCCCCTGAATATTGATCTCCCCAACACCGGCTGAGCGTTCGAGTTGGGGTTTTACCACCTTGTCTGCTAACTCGGTCAACTCGCGCACCGATCTATCGGCCGAGAGCGCGACCGTCATAACAGGGGAGTAATCGCTGTTGAACTTGCCGACGATGGGTGGGTCGACATCGCGGGGAAGGTTGCGGATGACGCCAGCCACGCGGTCGCGGACATCTTGAGCGGCAATGTCGATGTCTCGCTCGAGGTTGAAGGTGGCTATCACGAAAGACTGTCCCTGACTCGAATTCGAGCGCAGCTCCTGGATACCCTCGACCGTATTGACGACCTCTTCGATCTTCTGAGTGACCTCGCTCTCAACCTCTTCAGGCGAGCCGCCAGGCAGCGAGGTGCGCACGTTCACCGTGGGCAGATCGAACGAGGGGAATCGGTCCACTCCGAGGCGAAAGTAACTGGCCGCGCCGACTACCACCAGCGCGAGAATTATCATCGCCGCGAAGACCGGCCGCTTGATACAGATTTCAGCAAGTTTCTGCATAACTAAATGGTTTCTGGTTTTTAGTTTCTAGTTTCTCGGTTTTGGTTTTGTTACTCGGTTCTCGTTCCTGCAACTAGAGACCAGAAACTAAAAACCAGAAACCAGGAACTAGAAACCACAAACCAGTAACCTATTCCGTTACCACCACCGGCTGACCCGATTGAAGGTTCCCGGGGTTGATCACCACCACGTCACCCGTTTTCAATCCAGACAGAACCTCCGCCCAATCCGCAGTGCGCCGGCCAATCGTGATGGGCTTCTCCACCGCTTTGCTATCCTGCACCAGGATAACTTTGTCGATGCCTGCAAAGCTGATGATCGAATTCACCGGCACCGCGATCGCAGCATTGCTGTCGTCGGAGACGATCTCCGCGCGCGCGTAGGAGCCTGGGCGAAGCTGACCATTATTGTGCACCTCGGCTTCGACTATCAACACACGATTCTGCGCAGTGATAGTCGGGCTTATGCGCGCGATCTTGCCGGGGTAAATGTTGGCATCGCCCTCGAGCGTGACTCGCACCGCCAGGCCAACGTGCACGTTGCGAGACTCGCGCTCGGGCACTTCCGCGCGCAGCCGCAGAGGGTCCATTCTGACGACGTTGACGATGGGCGCGCCGGCTGCGAGATATTCGCCAATACTCGCGCGTTTCTCTTGCACCACGCCAGCGAACGGCGCATAGATCGAGGAGTCCGCGAGTTGTTGCCGCGCGATCTCGAGCTCGGAACGCCGCTGAACGACCAACGCCTGTCGATTGCGAATCTCCTCGACGGCATCCTGATAACGGCTGAGCGCAACTTTGTGTTCAGCCTCCGCGCCGTCGAGTTGCGCCTTCGCCAGGACCCCGCGCTGAAACAGATTCTCGGCGCGCTCGAGCTTTAGCTTTGCGTCGTCGAGCAGCGCTTGAGCCTGCCTGACGGTCCCAGTTTTTTCCGGATCGATTCGGTCGTCTTTTCCTTCGGGAGGCAAGCCCACTCGAGCGCGAGCCTGAGCGAGCGCGGCCTCCGCCTGTTGAAGCCGCAGTTGATAATCCTGCTGCTCGATCTGCGCGATGATTTGGCCCTGCCGCACCACGCTGCCGAGATCGACCGCGATGGTCTTCACGCGCCCCGGGACTTTCGCGCTGACCGTCGCCTGATCATAAGCTGCAAGGGTGCCGGTCACCGTGACCGTCTGTTCCATTGAAATCTCAGAGACGCGTGCGATCTTTACCTGCCGCGGTTCCCTGGCTTCGGCGCCCGGGTTGTTTCTGGCTGAAACCGGGTAGCTGCTCTTGCACGCGCCTGACGTAAGGATGACCGGCAAGAACAAGCCGACCGATAGAAGGACCCTGCGGCTCGATGAGGTGTTCCTTGTGTTGTTAATCAAACCCAAAAACATCGACTTAATGATACCTTCTTTCGTTATGGAGCGCACGATGCGGGACTTGAAAGAGGAGCGAACCGTACCCTGACCTTGGCTCGATAAGAACGCACTCGATTATCCTCGGGGGACCAACGTTCCAGCAATCCACAAGTACGTCGGGCGGATTCTCGCAGTTACGCCTATCGTCTTAGACTGAGGGGAGGCGAACGGGATTCAGCGGACCGACCCGGACGCGCCAACGCGAAACACCAGAAAATAATCCATGCCGTCTGGCTTCACGAAGTCATACTCCTCGACAAGCGAGAAGCCCGCTTCCTTTGCTTCGTTGATCACTGTGCGCTTGCTAATACCATGGTCCTTACCGTTCCCGTTCCGATCGATGATCCCCAACAACGCTTCGGGCCGCAGAGATTGCCGAAGGCGGGCCAGCAGCAGAATCGGCTGAGCGATCTCGTGATAAGTTTTCAACACCAGCACTGCGTCTATGCTCTCTGGCGGCAGCAGCGGATCGTCCTCTTTTCCAAGCACGGTGTGAATGTTCGTGAGCTTCTCGCCGGTAGCCCGCAGTTCGATGTGCTCGAGGAATTCGGCATTAATTTCGACTGCATACACTTTGCCCTTTGCCCCGACTCGACGAGCGGCTCTGACGGTGAACCAGCCGGAACCCGCCCCTATGTCTGCGACGCTGGAGCCCTCTTTGATTTTCAACAGGTCCATCACGCGGTTGATCTGCAGGTTCTCCTCGCGCTTCGGGTCTTCAAAGATCGACAGGTCGCCGGTGTAGGGCTCGCTCGTCGGCCGCTTGATGCGTTGGGCGTCCGCGGGCGCTTGGCCTGCGCCCTGGATGAAAGCATTACCAGGATAAACTGCGGGCGTTAGGACGAGCACTAGCGAGAGCAGCGTGGACATGAGAAGAAAACGTTTTCGCATGACCTAGGGCTCAGTCGCGGGCCGGTATCGGTTTGATGACTATGTTGCGGTAGTAGATCTTCTCGTGATCGCCTTGCAACATTATTGGTCCAGGCTCGCCTTCGTCGCTGTCGAGCGCGCCTCCGGTGATCCCCGGAATCTCAATAATCCCGATGATGGGCTTGTCGTTGAGCACGACCGTGACTTTTCGTCCGATTAAGGTAATGTCGAAACTCTGCCACTCTCCTGCTTTTTTCGAGGGATTGCTCCTGGGTGAAATAAAGCCGTAGATTCCGCCGATCCGATGACTCTCGGGCTCCATTCCGAAGTTGTCTTCGATCTGCACCTCGTAGCGTCCGCGCAGATACACTCCGCTGTTACTCTTCTCGACCATCTTGAATTCAATGTGGAGGATGAAGTCGGTGAATTTCTGCTCAGTAATGATGTCAGTACCACGTGGCGTGTTCTCCATAACGCCGTCAACCACGCGCCAGGCATCGGCTTTCTTCGCATCGCGAACCTTCCACCCAGTCAAGTCGCGTCCGTTGAACAGCGTGATCGGCTTACCAATCCGGCTACTCTTTCGTTCAAGCGTCGGCGCTCGGACCGCAGTCCACTTCAATGTGGCGCCGTTCGGGTCGAAGGTTGACCCTTTCAAACGCCCGCCAACCAGATTAGCTTCGAACTTGAGATCCGACTTGTGCCGCTCGTATTGAATCGGCAGGCTGAACGTGAGATGTCCGTTCGCGAACTCGATGGTTTTGATTGGCCGCTGACTCCCAACTCTCCCCACGAAGCGTCCTGCGAGTTTGCCGCTTTCGCCGCTGATCTCGAACCACGATGGGTATTGACCGCCGTTGGCTTCCTGGATGGTCATGTCCCAGCGGCCGATGATCTTTTCATCTTTTGGAGGTGGGCCGGAAGCGCTAATCAGCGGAGCGCTCGATAACGCCAGGCATAGGACAGCCAGAGATTTTCTCACAGACATTTGATCGCTCCTTCAAAGAGGATTAGTCTTCCAGGCGTGGTTCTGCGATTTCTCATTGCAAACAATACGAGCACGAGGATAATAGTAGGCTTTCAACAGTTCGGGCAACAACCTGGGAGCGCAGGCATCCCTGCCTGCTTGGTGTTGCGCGAGCAAAGGCAGGCAGGTATGCCCGCGCTCCCAGGAACAGGAGATTGAACAATGGACTCCACAGGAAAAACCTCTCGACGAGATTTCATCAAGCTGACCACCGTTGCGACGGTGGCAGCCGCTACATCGACGACGATCCTCGCAGCCGAAGAGCGCAAAACGCCGGAACGCGTTTCACCTGCGGACAAGATCAGGCTCGGACTGATCGGAGCGGGCGGGCAGGGAATGGGCGACACGCGGGAAGCGTTAAAGATCCCGGGAGTCGAGCTCGTTGCAGCCGCCGATCTCTACGACGGACGGCTGACTCGTGCAAAGGAGATCTGGGGTAACCAGCTCTTTACGACGCGCGACTATCGCGAGATCCTGGCTCGCTCGGACATCGACGCTGTGATCATTGCCACGCCGGATCATTGGCACATGCGCATCTCGAACGATGCGATGAAGGCCGGCAAAGACGTCTATTGCGAGAAGCCGATGGTGCAGTCGCTCGAACAGGGCAAACACGTCATCGAGACGGCACAGAAGACAAACCGCATCTTTCAAGTCGGCAGCCAGCGCGTCAGCTCGATCGTCTACAAGAAAGCCAAGGACCTGCTCGCTTCGGGAGCGATCGGCGAGCTGAACATGGTTGAATGCTGGTGGGACCGCAGCAGCGCGATCGGCGCGTGGCAATACTCGATACCGCCAGACGCCTCGCCCACGACCGTTGACTGGGATCGCTTCCTTGGCGAAGCGCCGAAACGCGGGTTCGACGCCACCCGGTTCTTCCGATGGCGGAACTATCGCGACTACGGGACGGGCGTCGCCGGCGATCTTTTCGTTCACCTCTTTTCGGGCCTCCATTTCGTGGTGGGAACGACCGGCCCGACGCGAGTGATGGCGACCGGCGGGACTCGCTACTGGAACGACGGCCGCGACGTGCCCGATGTGATGCTTGCGATGTGCGACTACCCAAAGACCGCGAACACACCTGCCTTCAATCTCTCTCTGAGAGTCAATTTCGCGGCCGGCGCAAACGAGAGCTCGGGCTTCCGGTTCATCGGCAGCGAGGGCGTGATGACGCTGTCGGGCGTGGTGACGGTGAACAAGAAACAGCGCGCGAAGGAACCGGGCTACACGATCGACACTTTCCCGAAAGCGACGCAGGAAGCCTTCTTGAAGGAGTACCGAGCGAAGTATCCCGAGAACAAGCAGGACATCAACGCTTCGGGTCAGGACACCTATGCGGCGCCTTCCGGCTACAGCGACTCGGTCGATCACTTCGCTGCTTTCTTTGAAGGCATGCGCTCTCGCAAGCCTGTGGTCGAGGACGCGGTGTTCGGTTTCCGCGCGGCGGGTGCGGCTCTGTTGTTGAATCGTAGCTACTTCGACAATCAGACGTACGCGTGGAACCCTGAGGCGATGACGTTCAGCAAAGAACGAGGCGCTTGAGCAGTCAGTTCCGTGAGCGTCTTTGCGCGAAACAACCGTAGCCAGAGACGTTTTGCGCAAAGACGCAAAGACCCGCAAAGAACGCCAAGACGCTCGCGGTACAGACTCAAGCGTTAGCCGCGTTCCACTGCTTCAAACGCTCGAGGCTTGCGATAAACGGTTTGAGTCCCGCCCAAAGCAAAGTCGCTGCTCCCAGATGCGCGAAGGCGGCGACGCTCACCAGTGAGTACCGAACCGCCTGATCGTCTTCAAATACGAAATCGGTTGCAGCGGCCACCGCAGATGGTCCCAAGCCAAGTCCAATCAGGTTGACTACGAACAGGTAGATCGCCGAGGCCTGCCCACGCATCGAGTTTGGCATCATCTGCTGAATCGCAGCCGCGGAAACACCAAACGGCGCACTTGCCAGGAAGGCTGCAGGAACCAGCAGCGCAGCCGCCCAGTAGGCATCGGGTACCAGAGGGTAGACCAACCCAAATGGGAGCCACGCGAGCGCGACGATCAACCCAACGCGCATAGTCGCATCTCTGTGGCCGCGCTCTACCATCCAGTCGGCCAGGCGTCCCCCTGCCACTATTCCGATCGTGCTGGCTATGGCAACGATCCAGCCGTAGACCTGACCGGCCTGCGATTCGCTCCAGCCGTGATTGCGAACGAAGAAAGTCGGAACCCAAGCGCTGCTGCCATAAGAGGAAAACGACAACAGCGCAAACCCAACGTTGTGACACGCGAAAGTGCGCCAATTCTGTTTGAGATACGTGACGACCTCGTTCATCGGCACCTGTGCGACCCTTGTCTTGCCGTCCGCCGCCATTATCGTCTTGATGCCCCGGCGAACGGGCTCGCGCACCGTATACATGAGCAGCGCGAGCAAGACGCCCGGAAGGCCGACGATGAAAAATACAACCTGCCAGGGCCGGGTTGCCCCGACTAGCGGCAGTTCCCACGTCTGCTGAGCCGATGCGAGGCCGGCTACCAGACCGCCGACAATAAACGCGACCCCCGAGCCGATGTAGATTCCCATCCCGTAGACGCTGATGGCCGTCGCCCGCCGTTTGGGAGGAAAGTAATCGGTGATGATCGAGTAGGCTGCTGGCGACAACGCCGCTTCGCCGACTCCCACTCCCACGCGCAGCAGCAGCATCTGCACGAAATTCCTGGCGAGTCCGCAGGCCGCTGTCATCACGCTCCAGACCGCGAAACCTGCAGCGATGATAGTGCGGCGGCTCCGCGAATCGGCTAGCCTGCCGAGCGGGATGCCGAAGAAGGTGTAAAAGAGCGCGAAGCTGAATCCCATCAGCAGGCTCATCTGAAAGTCGGTGATGCCAAGATCGCGCCGGATCGGGCGGACAAGCAGATTCAGAATCTGCCGGTCGATGAATGAGAAAATGTAGACGAACGTAAGCACGCCGACCACGTACCACGCGTAGCCTTGCTTCGGGTAAGGTTCTTCGTCTTTCTGTGACTGAGTCATGATCCACCTCGCGTTGCGTCGCACTCGTTTTGTTGGACTAAAGGCGCGACACTATACCGCAGATTCTCAGCCGCCTCAACGCGACTCCCGGGAGCGCAGCATCCCTGGCTGCTTGGGGTCGGGCGGGAACAGGCCCGCAGGGAGGCCTGCGCTCGCAGGCCGCGTTGCCAGCGCACGCTGTTTCGACCTGGCAGCGCGGCGGGCTACACCCATTGAAGAACCCAGCTTTTTCGACAACCGGATGTATAGCTCAGACGAGGTGACGCTCGCGGTCAGTAAGAGCCCTGGTTCTTCAACTTATGGTTTTCTGCGATTCGATTTCTCTGACAAAGTCGGCAGCGCTCAGAATACGGAGAAACGGATAGCGCACACGAAATTGGCGGGCGACATCAGTGTCAGTGCTCATCAGGTCGAGCAGATCGTCATCTTTGCTCACCAGATATGACGCATTCGTGACGATCGCAAGGTTGAGATACATCTCGTCGTCCGGGTCGCGCTCATAGTGATATTCTTCGGGGATATTCGTAGTCACAATAGCTTTGGCTTCGAGCTTGGCCAGGAGAGCGTTGACTATGCGGTCGTTAATGGCCGGGAGCTTGCGCCGGACTTCCGGGCGGCCCAGAACGTCACGGACTTCGCGCAGAATCACTTCACTAACAAAAAGCGAGACCGCGCCGTCAAAGAACAACCGCAGTGCCTCGCGCGCCGGACTGAAACGGTTGGCAATCCCCTGCACAAAGACGTTGCAGTCGAAGACCACGCGCGGTGTCTGTTCGAGCATGGGTTACTTCTTGGGGCGTCTTTCCTCGCGGCCGGCGTGTCGCGCCTGTTTGATTAGATCGTCAAGTTCCGTTTCCGTCATCCCGCTTTCATCGAAGCTTTTCGCGATGGGCTCCACGATCTCTTCAAATGGCCTTCGCGCGAGAAGCGCCGTTTCCAGAAGTTCCAGCGCACAGGCCTCGGGCGTGCTCCCTTGGCGCTTTGCCGCTTCCGCGATGGCGCGAACGGTCTCAGGGTTTATGATTTCAAGAACCAGGCTTTCCATTGTGTGTCTCCACTTCTTGAAGCCGAAACTGTGCCATTCTAGCATTGATGATAGCTATTGAAAACGAACGCTCAGTACTGCCACGCCATTCGCGCGCCCGTCGGAAGTTGAAGTCACTAGCCCGATTGTGAGATAAGAGGCAACTGAATAGCGTGATTCCCAGGCTCACAAACTACGCTGCCGCCCTCTACGATGAGAGCCATCAGCATTCGACGTTCTTACGAGGTGAATCGATGAACCAGCAAAACTCACTTGTGCCCCATTTCTCAACTGCGACGGTCGCGCTTGCGCTGGTCTTTGCACTATCGTTCGGCGCTGTTGCCACGAGCGCACAGCGGATCATCAAACCTGCCGTCGATCTCGCAAAGGAAGCCCCCCATTCCTCGACGGCAGATCTCGGCGATAGCAACGTCCCTCAAAGCGAGATGCGCGGCGTGATCGAAGGATACACGGCGGACCGCGGCAGCCTTGCTCGGTTTTACTCAGTCGATGCTTCATCGGCGCGACTAGCTCGGATGAAACAGTTTTACACCGACTGGCTTGGCACGCTCGCGAAGCTTGATTTCGATGCGATGAGTCAGGACGGGCGCATCGACTATCTACTGTTCAAGAATCACCTCGACCACGAGCTCCGCCAGTTGGATCTGCAAACCAAAGCTCAGGCTGAAGTCGTCACGCTCGTGCCGTTCGCTCAGACCATCACCGATCTCGAAGACTCGCGCCGCCGCATGGAAGCGATCGATTCCCCCAGGATCGCGGCGTTGTTCACCAGGATGGCAAAGCAGATTGACGGGACCAGCAAGGCGGCCGAGGGCGGGCTCAAGCCAGACGCGAAACCCGATGCGCCCAAAGCAAAGAAGACCGTTGTGAACCGCGCGGTCGCTGCGATCGTGAGCCTTCGCAACACGCTGCGCACCTGGTACGGCTTTTACAACGGCTACGATCCGATGTTCACCTGGTGGGTGAGCGAGCCTTATAAGTCGGTCGATCAATCGCTCGAGAAGTACGCCGCGTTCCTGCGCGAGAAAGTTCTCGGGCTCAAGCCGGGCGACACGACCGAGATCGTAGGCGACCCGATCGGGCACGACGCTCTGATGAGCGAGCTTGCCTACGAGATGATTCCCTACACCCCCGAAGAACTCATCGCCATCGCTAACAAAGAGTACGACTGGTGCGAAGCTGAGATGAAACGTGCATCGAGAGAACTCGGCTACGGCGACGATTGGATGAAGGCGCTCGAGTACGTGAAGACGCTGTACGTCGAACCGGGGAAGCAGCCCGACCTGATCCGTCAGTTGGCGGTTGAAGCGATCAAGTTCATGGACGACCACGACCTGGTGACCGTCCCCCAACTGGCGCGCGACACGTGGCGGATGGAGATGATGACGCCAGAGCGGCAATTGGTGAATCCGTTCTTCACTGGTGGCGAGACGATCAGCGTTTCTTATCCTACGAACTCGATGGGCCACGAGGCGAAGATGATGAGCATGCGCGGGAACAACATCCACTTCTCTCGCGCGACTGTGTTTCACGAATTGATCCCGGGGCACCACCTTCAGGGCTTCATGGCGGCTCGTTACCGGCCATATCGCCAGCTCTTCAGTACGCCGTTCTGGGGCGAGGGCTGGGCGTTGTATTGGGAGATGCTGCTGTGGGACATGAACTTCGCCAAGTCGCCGGAGAACCGGATCGGCATGCTCTTCTGGCGAATGCACCGCTCGGCGCGAATTATCTTCTCGCTGAGCTTTCATCTCGAGAAGATGACTCCGCAGGAATGTATCGATCTGTTGGTCAAGCGAGTGGGCCACGAAGTCGACAACGCGACTGCTGAAGTGCGCCGCTCGTTTGCAGGAAACTACGGACCGTTATATCAATGCGCGTACTTGCTTGGCGGCTTGCAGATTCGTGCGCTTCGTCACGAATTGGTTGACTCGGGTAAGATGACGACCCGGGCGTTTCACGATGCGGTATTGAAAGAGAATCGCGTCCCTATCGAAATGGTACGCGCGAGCCTGGCGAAGCAGAAGCTGACACGAGACTTCGTATCGAGCTGGAAGTTCTACGGTCCGAATCCCGGGTAATGAATATAGGACCTATAGGACTTATAGGACCTATATGCTCTATTCACCATGACCTGGACTCCCCCTTCCGACTGGATTCGCATCACTGCCATCGACGCGCACGCCGCCGGTGAACCGCTCCGCGTGATCACCGGAGGCATTCCACCAATCCCCGGCAACACGATCCTCGCCAAGCGCCGCTACGCTCGCGAAAACCTCGACCACCTGCGCCGAGCTTTGATGTTCGAGCCTCGCGGCCACGCCGATATGTACGGCTGCATATTGACCGAACCCGTCACTCCCGACGGAGACCTGGGCGTGCTCTTCATGCACAACGAAGGCTACAGCACGATGTGCGGACACGGCGTCATCGCGTTGGTGACTGTGCTGCTTGAAACCGGAATGCTCGAACCGCGCGAGGTGATTCGGCTCGACACGCCCGCTGGCCGCGTGACCGCGCGAGCGGACCTCGACGGGAAGCGTGTTCGCAGCGTCGCTTTTGAGAACGTGCCGTCGTTCGCGTACAAGCTCGATCAATCAGTCTATGTTCCAGGCATCGGCGATGTTCGCTATGACGTCGGCTTCGGAGGCGCGTTCTACGCTTACTGCAAAGCTGAAGCGCTTGGCGTGCGAGTTGTTCCTGAAGAATTCCGCAAGCTGATCGAAGCCGGAATGGCAGTCAAGCGAGCAGTGATGGACTCGCTTGAGATCGAGCACCCATTCGAAGAGGACCTAGGCTTTTTGTACGGGACGATTATTGATGGCGCGCCGCTTGGAGAGAACGCCGACAGCCGCAACGTGTGCATATTCGCTGAAGGCGAGGTGGATCGTTCGCCAACCGGCACCGGTGTGAGCGGTCGTGTGGCGCTCGAACACGCTAAGGGAAACCTGGCAGTCGGAGAGCCGTTCGTGATCGAGAGCTTGATCGGCACGCGCTTCACCGGGCGAGTCGTTCGCGAAACAACCTTCGGCGAATATGCCGCGGTAGTTCCCGAAGTCGAAGGCAGCGCGTGGATCACCGGACGGAATGAGTTTCTGATCGCGCCGGATGATCCGCTGAAAGACGGATTCATTCTGCGATAGAAGACGTCTCACGCCATCGAGTGCAAAGGTCCCGCGAAGCGTCTGCCCACATCGGAAACTTAAAAACAAATTTGGACTCAAGCAGCCTGCCAGGCACAACACGCCGGCTCTTCAGGATGAGTTCCGTTTCGGTTTGCAGAACAAACGCCCCGATCTTCAACATCCACTCCGTCGCACCAAGGCCGAAGCGGATACCCCAGGCTTCTCGCAGAGCCTTCATAAACTCAGCATTGGTCACAGGATTTGGCGCCGCAAGATTGACGGGCCCTTCGACTTCGTCGTGGTCTATCAACCAGAAGATGCTTCGGATGAAATCCTGATCGTGAATCCACGAGACATACTGCTCGCCGTCTCCCGCAGATCCACCAAGTCTGAATCGCACGAGTTTCAGTAGCATATCGAATGCGCCGCCGCGATCCGGACTCATAATGATCGCCGAGCGCAGCAAGACCTTACGCGTATGAGGCGTTTTCGAGTCGTTCAACGCACGTTCCCAGGAGGTGACCACATCGATGCTGAAGTTCCACGTGTCCGGTGCGTTTGGCTCCGAACCGCCGATGACGCCAGTTGCTTCGTCATTCGCCGCGTCGTCGCGGTGTGCGTAGATCGTCGCGGTGCTCGCTTGTAGCCAAAGGCGCGGCGGATTGGATGCGCGGGCAATTGCTTCACCGATAACCTGTGTCGATTTCACTCGGGAGGTTTTGATCAGTTTCTTGTTCCCATCGTTGTACCGGCAGTTCACGCTTCGCCCAGCCAGATTGATAACCACGTCGGCGTCCTCGAGTTCGGACGCCCACTCTCCGAGTGTCTCGGCATCCCATTTGACGGCACGCCACGGCGCCGCCTTTGGGCTTCGGCTTAGAACAACCACTTCATCCCCGCGCTGATGGAACGCTCGGGCGAGGATGGTTCCGACCTGCCCTGTACCGCCTGGGATTATTATTTTTCTGGATCGGTCAGCGGACCGCACAGCCCGGATTATCTCGGGAAGGGAAGTCGATGAACTCGGCGCTTTTTCTCGAACTCCCTTCCAATACCCGGCGAAGGCAGCGATTACCGGGATGATCACTGCACCCTTGAATATGAGAAGCGCCAGGCCGACCCAGCCGCTATTGTAGGTCAGCGGTTCCTTCCAGCGCAGCGTATCATTCACTTTCAGCAATGGTACTGCTTCCAGAAAGTGCCATAGGTAGAGTGCAGTTACCTGATCGGGCGAAAACTTTGAATCTGGCGATCCGGTGAACTCCAGTATCCCCTTCTCTCCAAGCACGTAGGTCACCGACGAGAAGAGCAACACCGAGATAATCAGCAAGTTGAGTGAGTATGCGACTGGTGCGAAGAACCCGATTCGTTTGAATCTGTTGAAGAGACGTTCGCGTCTTCTCTCGGTGGCGATTTGCTGCAAGGCAAAGCTGAGCAACATGCCCCATGCTACGAACACTGTGATTTGCAGACCGACCGCGCGTCCTTCAAGGACGAACAGAGATAGCCGGAGGAACACCATCATTGGCACCAGGGTGATAAAGAACCAGCCGAAGAAGAGAAAGTATGCAGCAAAGAGCGTCGCGATCGTGCGGGCTACAATCGGGAATTTGCTGCCGAGGAGGACGACGGCGATACTCACTACGATGAGTCCCAGCGCGCCTAGAAGCTTCGCCGGCGTGGCAGTCAGAACAAAACGTACTATTAGCACCACCATTGCCACGCAGATGATAAGGGCAATGATAGATGTTGCAGTGTCCTTCCACGTCCGGCGCTTTGTGGACGCATCTGCTTGTTCAGCTTTCATCGTCTTGTCTCCTTGTCGCAATAGTCCGAAACTGCGGCTTAGGAAAACGCGCGCCGCAGAGCACTCTCGCTCAATACCGCTTCGAGCTTAGCGACCACCTCATCGGCGTTGGCTTTAGTGAAGACCAGCGGCGGCTTGATCTTCAACAGGTTGTGCAGGTGACCATCAGTGCTCGTCAGTATGCCACATTCTTTCATTCGTTCAACCACGTATGCAGCCTGGTTCGCCGCAGGAGCCAGCGTGTCGCGGTCAAGCACCAACTCGACTCCAATGAACAAGCCCATTCCTCTCACGTCTCCAATCAACGGATGCTTGCTCTTCACCGCCTCAAGTCGTGCTTTCAAATGAGCGCCAACCTTCAATGCGTTCTCTTGCAAGCTCTCATCTTCGATCACATCCAGCACGGCCAGGCCTACTGCGCAGGAAACCGCGTTGCCGCCGAACGTGTTGAAGTATTCCATTCCGTTATCAAACGAAGCCGCGATCTCGGGCGTGGTCACGACAGCGGCGAGAGGATGACCGTTGCCTAGGGGTTTGCCGACAGTGACTATGTCCGGAACAACGGCTTGCATTTCAAAAGCCCAGAAGTGCGAACCGACTCGGCCCAATCCCGTTTGCACTTCGTCGGCGATGCAAACGCCGCCGGCTTCTCTCGCGTGGCGGTAAGCTTCTCTGAGATAGCCGTCCGGCAGTATGATTTGCCCGCCGCAACCAAGCGCTGACTCGCAGATGAATGCCGCCAGGCGATTCCCGTTGGGCTGAATCTGTTCGATGGCTTCGGCTACGTGTCGGGCGTACTTCTCACTTGCGTCGGGGTCGTCGGCTTTATAAGGACCGCGATACGTGTCAGGAATGAGGACTTTGTGAACGTGAGGTGGCGCGCCCTTTCCGCCGGGGCCGTCGAACTTGTACGGGCTGATGTCGATCAGCGAACTGGTGTTCCCGTGATAGGCCCCGTCTACACAAATGATGTCGGTCCCTTTCGTGTGAGCGCGAGCGAGCCGTAACGCAAGCTCGTTTGCTTCGCTTCCGGAACAGACGAAGAAACAAACACTCAGCGGCTCGGGCATCGTCGCGGACAAGCGTTCCGCAAGGCGCGCGATGTTCTCGTGAAGATATCGAGTGTTTGTGTTGAGCACCGCCATCTGTTGTTGGGCAGCCCTCACGACTCGCGGATGACAATGGCCAACGTGCGCCACGTTGTTGACCGCATCCAGATAAGCGCGGCCCTCGTCGTCGTAGAGGTACTGCTGGTATCCCTTCACTATGTTCAACGGCTTTCGATACGCGATGCTCAACGACGAACCGATGTGCTCGCGACGGAGTTTATGGATCTGATCAGAACTCAAACTCGGGGCAAGGAAGACGTCCTCAGGGATTCCAAGAATCAGGTTTGGGTCGGGGCAGATGCTCAACCAGACTTCGCGCTGGCTGGCGGGAGCGACGCCGGGGAAGTCGCCTTGCATGCCGAGCATATCGCAGATGATCTGAAAGTGAAGATGCGGCGGCCAGCCTCCGTTAGTCGGCGGCGCGCCGATGCTTGCGATGTGATTGCCGCGCTTGACGGGCTTGCCCGGATGCAGGCCTGCCAATGAATCCTCGCTCAAGTGGCCATACAGCGTGAAGAACTTCACTTCGTCAGCTTCGTGTTGAACGATGATCGCCGGACCGTAATCGAGCGGCGCTGCATTATTTGCAACGCTGTGAATCACTCCGTCGAGTGGAGCGAACACCGGCGACCCGGCTTTCATAAACAAGTCGATGCCAATGTGAATCGTTCTGCGCTCGCCGTCATTCGACTTGAACACGTCGCTGGTGTAGAGCAGGCGAGCTTCGTTGTAGCGCCCGATGCCCACGCGAGCGCCGGCCGCTTTCATTCGCGCGAAGATCTTCGCGGTGAACGCCTCAGTGTCGGCGAGTTCCTCGGGATCGCTGAACTCGGGACTCCCAACGCTCAGATCGAACACGATGTTCGTAGTTCGGGTGTTCGTAGTTCGGCCTTCAGGCGGAAGTTGGTATGTCTCGTTCGAATCTAGTTCAGATACAAACTTCCGCCTGAAGGCCGAACTACGAACACTCAAGTCGGCATTAACGACCGACGCGAACGTGTCGGCGTTTCTCGAAAGCCAATCGACGACCGGCGCACTCTGTGGACAAGGCGCAAGCTTGCAAGCGCGCCTGAAAAGATAATGGGGCAGGGCGGGATCAACGTCAGAGAGTCTCTCGAGCAAAGCCCAGGCTGGCCGCTCACTCACGAGCAGATACTTGTTATCCGGATGGAGCTTTTGTTGCAGGGCCGAGTTCGTCACGCTGACTGCCAGTCGCATGCAGATCAACGCGAACAGGACCTCAAGTTCCAGTTCGGTTAAGGGGAACGACTCGTGATAGCCTGCGATGATTTCGGCTGCGGCTGCGAGTGGATCGGCCTTGTCGAGCATCGCGTAAGCCGCCGCGACCGCTGCTTCACTCGCAGTGTAGGTATGCAGCATGTCGCCGAAGTCGACGATCCCCGCAACGGTCTTTCGACCGGCGCCGTCGTCTTTCACGAGCACGTTGTAGTCGTTCGCGTCGTTGTGAACAACCGAACGCCGCAAGCTGGCAGTGTGCGCTACAACGCGAGTCTCAAACTGAGGAATTATGCGCTCGACAATCGCGCGTCGGTCTGGATCGCCGATGTGATGTGTGTAGTCCTTTATCCAGAGCGCACCTTGCAAGTCCCACTTCAATTCTCGCCGGGACGCCGGATGTGTGAATCCGTCGAGCGCCTTGTCTATCTCTCCGAGAAAATGACCGAGACTGTGAAGCAGCTCAGGCGTGTGCGGATTGACTTCTGCCAGGAGCGAACTCGGATGGTAAGTCAGCAGCCGCACAGAATGAGGCGAGCGGTTCTCGTCGTCCACCGTCGCGATGTCCTCGCCGGATTTCGTCTTGCGCAGTTGAGGGATGAAGCCTGAGCGTACTCGCTCGCCGAGATGCGACATCACTGCATTCTGGAATTCGAGCGTCTCTCGTCGTTCGGTGGCGGCGGCGATCTTGAGCACGAACTGCTCACTCGAGTTCCCTTCGATGTGAAAATTCTGATCGCGCTCACTGGTCAGCTCCTTCACCGGGCCGGCTAGGCCGTAGAGTTCACGGGCGAGTCTCGCGGCGTCGCCTTCAGAAAAAGAAGGACGCGGTTGCGCTTTGTCGTGAATCGGGGAAAGGCTGTTCAAGGTGTTCACTCCAACGCTCGCAGCTCATCAATGCTCAATGGTCACCGGGGCGCCGACGGGCACTGCTGCGAACAACTCTCGAATGTCCTTGTCGTCCAGCGCGACACACCCCCAGGTCCAATCACGCTGCGACCCGTTGCCGTGAATGAACAACTCGCCTCCGAGTCTCGTGTTCTGAGGAGGCACACGCTTGCGATTGAGTGCGCTCACGATTTGGTTGTACTGCCCGCGGGTTATCAAGCCATCGCGATGACCTCGCTCGGCGTGTTTCTGGTTCGGATAGCTCAGCTCGAGCGAAAGATAAAACTGGCTGTGTGGGTTCTTCATGCAGATGTAGAACTCGCCTTCGGGTGTGCGCCGGTCACCCGCTCGTACCTTATCTTCAACGGGGCTGAGGCCGAGCCCCACCCGGTATGTCTTGATCACTCTTTCGGCCGAGTACAATTGCAATTGCCGTTTGCTCTTCGTGACGACGATCCTGGGATTAACGAGCGGAACAGCAAGCGTCACAGTACTGTTTGCTGATGACGCCCCTGATCGCGGGTCGATGAACGGAGCAGCGAGCACGCTTGCGGCTGACAGCAAGAACGACCTTCGATCGGAGCGCTTTCTTGGTTTCATAGTTCACACTGACTACTAGCGCGCGGTCAATGCCGGCGGCTCGCTCGCGGGCGCGTCAAAGAAACCGAAGAAGCGCGCCAGCTCCGCCGTCTTTCCGTCGGCTTTTATCTCGCCCGCTTTGAGCGCGTCGGAGAAAGTCGTCTGACGCAGGATGATTCGATGCAGATCATTCACTGTAAGCTGCAGCGTGACGTCGACTTGCGCAGGCAAGGACTCGTGAAGCTGCGCAACGCCTCTCCGAACTTCGAGCGCGTAAGCGCGGCCGGCATCCGTGAAGCGGAACGCGACGGTCAGATGCACGTCGGCGGTCTTCACCGGATCGAGTCTAACCGTCATCCCTTCAAGAAGCTTGCTGACCGGAAGCTGCTTGAGTATGTCAGGCGCCGCAAGCGAGCCAGTCGCCGCGAGCGTCACCATGCTGTTCAATGAACGTTCCAATTCTTTCGCGGACGAGATGTACCAATCACGCCAGTTGGTGTTTTCGGTCTTGTAGGCGAGCCCGCGCAATGCCTTCGCTTTGAGAGTTCGCGCCGGCGCATCGTCCTTGTTGACTCGAATCAAATAAGTCAGCAGCTCGGCCGCCCATTGATAGTCTCCCTTGTTATGGGCTCCCAGAGCCGATTCCAGGACACGGTCGTGGCCTCCCATCTGCTCGACGTAGCGCGCGGCTCGCTCACCACGCGGCAAGGGGTCGAGGAAAGTCGGATCGCCTTCGAACCATCCGAGATAGCCGACATATATCTCGCGCACCGAGTGCTTCACTGTTCCGTAGAACTCGCCGAGCCACGGATGATTGGCGAGATGAGCCGGCAGCTTCGAGACGACCTCGACCAGTTCATCAGGCGTCAGGCCTTTGTTCATGTTGCGAATCGTCTGATCGTGCACGTATTGAATCGCATCTCGATAAGAAGTCAGCAGCTCCTCGATGTTCTGTTTCCCCGAGACCGGGCGGCCGTGAGAGGGGACCATCTGCTCGGCGCCGAAACGCCGCAGCTTGTCGATGCTCTTAAACCAGTTCACCGGGTCGCGATACTTCGTGCCTCGAAGCGTGTGCAGATTAGGGAAGCACTCGCCTTGAATCACCTCGGCGGTCAGTAGGACTCTGCTATCGGGCAGCCACACTACTATCTCGTCATCGGTCTCGCTGGGCGCGTGCTGCAGGCGCATCTTCACACCGGCGGCTTGGATGTCGAGAGAGTCTTTGAATGTTTTGGTCGGAGCGATGAAGCTTCGCTGGCCGACTATAAGCTTGGGACCGATGCCCTCGTTGACCGCTCCTTCGGGGCCTCGTTCGAGCGCGATGCCAAAACTATACGCTGAGCGAAGCCCGAGAATGGGCGCGATAACGCTGGCGTTGTTGATGACAGTATCCATCAACGTTTCGTGCGCGTAAATGTCAACGCGTCCAGCCTTGACGTCTTCTTCGCTCGTGAAAGCCTTCACCCCCACCGTGTGGTCGGTGTGGTTGTGAGTGTAGACGACTGCCTTGACCGGCTTGTCAGTGATCTTCCTGAATTCCGCAAGGATTGCCTTGGCGGAGTCGACCGATTCAGTCACATCGACGATGATGATCCCGTCGCGGCCTTCGATCATTATCGAGTTAGCAAGCGCATAACCCACCGCCGAGTAGACGTTGCCGGCGATCTTGTAGACCCGCTGTTCCATCTTCTTCGAGTGCTCGGTCAATCGCGGCGGAATCGTGGCGGCGGGTTGGTCGTACGCCAGGTTCTTGCGTTCCTGTGCAAGCGCGCCTGGTGACGCGACGGCGATTGCCGCGGCCACTAGAATCGTCCTGACACGTCCGACATGGCGTTGGAAAGGCTCTCTCATACTGTGCACCTCGAGGCTAATTCCACCAACGCACGGAGTGTCCGAAAACTGCTTAGCGTCTTGGCGGGCCTTTGCGTCTCCGCGCGAAATAGCCATCTGCACTAGCCGTTTCGCGCGAAGACGCCAAGACCCGCGAAGCCGCAGGGCGTCCACCGGCGCCATTGGCGGGATTCTAATTCCACCTATCGTAGGGGCCATCGAAACAAAGTATTTCACTTATGGCAAGGTTGTTTTGTATAGTCAAAGTGTGGACGAGAATTCTCGTTAGTGAATAGAACGGAGATCATATGAAAATAGATATCGGCATCAAAGAAGACGACCGGGCCGAGATCGCGCAGGGGTTGTCGCGACTGCTGGCGGACACTTACACCTTGTACCTCAAGACCCACAACTTCCACTGGAACGTAACCGGTCCGATGTTCCAAACGCTCCATCTGATGTTCGAGGTTCAGTACAACGAACTGGCGCTGGCCGTGGACCTGGTCGCGGAGCGCATAAGAGCGCTGGGCTTCCCGGCTCCGGCGACGTATGCGGATTTCGCCCGGCTGAGACTCGATCAAGGAAACCCCCGGAGTGCCGAAAGCTGAGGAGATGATCAAGCTCCTTGTGGAAGGACAAGAGGCAGTCGTGTCCACGGCGCGGTCGGTGTTCCCATCGGCGGATCGCGTGAACGACGAGGCTACGGCGGATCTGCTGACTCAGCGGATGCAGGTGCACGAGAAGACCGCGTGGATGCTTAGAAGCTTGCTTGAAGGGTGATCGGTTTGGACTGCGCCGCGTTTTGGACTGCGGCGCCCGAACTTGGAAATCCATCGGCACGCGCACCGCCGTCGCTTTGGCTTCCTGGAGACTAGATCGCGAGGCGAAGGCGTGGCACTCGCAGCCTTGCGACAACGTGTGAGGATGCGCACGAATCCCCCAACCGGGAAGGTTGGGGTGCTTTCACTTCGGCCTACTGGCAGCGGGGCAGCGGCTTCCGGCAATCCCCCAACCGGAAAAGGTTGGGGATCCTTCACTCTGACCTACAGGCTGCCTCTCCAATGTCCCGGTCAGGGGAATTCCGTGTAGCCAACGGCGCGCTGAAGTAGGCTGGAGTGAATGATCCTCAACCTTCCGGTTGGGGGATTCTCGGGGCTTTTGACGCAATCGTTGCATCGTGGAAAAGAGCGTTGATGAGCGTTGCCCTCTGCGGTATTCTCATCGTGCTTCCTAAGCCGGCGGTCCAGCAAATGACCAATCGTTTCTGTGCTCACAAGTTGGTTGCAGCATGCGTTGCGGCGCTGACGCTGCTGTTTACGGCGCACGCGTCGCTCACTGGAATGACTGCCCAAACGCCTCCTTCCTCAAAGAAGCCGCTGCTCATCGCACATCGTGGCGCGTCGGGTTACGCGCCGGAGCACACCCTTGCTGCGTACCGGTTGGCGATCCAGCAGGGAGCCGACTTCGTCGAGCAAGACTTGCAGTTCACAAAAGACGGCGCGCTCATTTGTCTTCACGATCCCGACCTCGAACGCACAACCAACGTAGCGGAAGTTTTCCCCGGCCGCACGACCCTCCGCGATCCCCTTGAGACCGGCACGCCGAGGCGAAGCTGGTACACGATTGATTTCACGCTTGCTGAGATCAAGCGGCTCGATGCCGGGTCGTGGTTCAACCGCGCAAATCCGTTTGCCGCCAGGCCGTCTTATGTCGGCCAACGGGTTCCGACGATGGAAGAGGCAATCAAGCTCGTTGGCAGTCGCGCGGGGCTGTACATCGAGTTGAAACATTTTTCGTTTTACAAATCGCTCGGCCTTGATTCCGCCGCCAGGCTCGCAGAAATCCTCAAAGCGCACGGCTTCGATCGCCCAGCTCAGCGTGATCGGATATTCATTCAGTCGTTCTACAAGGAAGGCTTGCTTCGAATGAGGGAGGTTGCGCCCGGTTACGCCCGCGTTCAGCTATTGCCGATGGAAACCGAGGGACGCGAGCAAGACACGGCAAAGGTCACGCCCAAGCTCGCCGCGGAGATCGCCGGCTACGCGAAAGGAGTCGGCCCGAGCAAGAGCCTGCTCAAGAGCGCCGACGATGTCGCAACCTTTCACAAAGCCGGGTTGGTGATCCACCCATACACGTTTCGCGGCTCGTCATCCGCGATTTCCCGGCGGCCTTTGAAGGAAGCCCAGCCAAACGGCTCGACTGTTAGGGCGAACATCATCGCGGACATTCAACGCTTCGTTGGATTCGGCATAGACGGCGGGTTCACGGATTATCCTGAGCTATGGAACGAAGCGGTCGCTCACGCTGCGCCGCCGAAGGCTTCGAAGTGACTACCTGAAATCGCCGACCAGAGAAAAACCAGACCAGTAGAACGGGTGTTGATACTGCCCGCCGCGAAGAACTCTGAGCATTGCTCGCTGCAGGTCCTTTGCCTTAGAGGACGGGGCTCGCGAGGTTGACGCGGTCTGCAAGCTTCGGTGCAGTTCCAACATCAACTCCGTTGTCGCGGACGAACCGGTCGGCCAACGTGCCGCGACCGAAGACGGACAACCCGCGATAAACAGCGACCACGCGAGGCAAGACGTCCCGTCGCCCGTAGCGTATTTGTCTCGTGCGGCCTCGCTCGATGACAACACCAGCAGGTCAGCATTCAAGTTGAGCTTGAGTATCTCCCGCACCTCGAGCAAGCCGTCATCGTTACCGTTCCCTTCAGATTGCGATAGTGCAACATACGAGTAAAGAGGGCTCGCGTCGGAGAGCAGCGCCGGCGCGGCAAAGTGGAGCACGTTGAACTTGCCCGCTTCTTGTTTCACCAGCGGCTCGCTCGCCTGGTCCCCAAGATAGACCTTGCTGCGAGCCGCAGCGTAAAGACGCTCGAGCGATTTCACCTCATTTGCAGATTCAGCCGAGGCTGCGGGATCCAATCCGCTCAACAGCCTTGCCTGGTCCGCAGTCCTCTTAGTGATCGCCGGGTTTCCCAGGGCCAGCAGTGACGGCGAGACGCGAGCGGGCTTCGCCACGTCACGAGGCTTCGTCATTTCAATGAGAGAAGTGAGCGAAGGGGCGTATGCGATAGCGCGGTCTTCGATCAGGTAGCGATTCTCTGCCGGCCGCAGCGCCGCAAAAGGCATTTGCCACAACGCATCATCGGGCGCTATCAACCATGTTGTCTTGGTACTCAACTGGTCGCGCGCGGCGTTGAATAATAGTTCGTACATATCGCGAGCAGCCTGATGGATCTTCTCATCGCGCTCGGCGATCATCTCTCGGAATGCCTTCACGCGCTCGGCAATCTCCTCCCGGCCCGCCTTGATTACGTAGGCGTTCAACAAGAAAACTGGAGCGCGCGATCGAGCCGCCGCCGGCTTCTGCGAATCGCGAGTCAGCGCGAACAAGTAGGTGCAGGAATCAGCGACTACAAACTCTATGAATGCCGTCGAGGAGTCAGATAACAAGGCCGCGGCGGCTTCGAGCGCTTGCGGGGCGGTCTCGCCTCGAAGCGCCTTCAAGCGGGGGTGCGCCGCGTAAAGCGCCGCTTCGAACGCGCGATAGTCCCCGAGAGACTGTTGCAAGCGCAAATCCAAAGTGGCGTATCGCTGGAGATTCGGATGTTGCTTATCTCGCTCGTGGGCCATCTGAGATTTGGTTGCGACCACCGTTCTCTCGAGCTTGCGTTCTTGTTCCTGCTCGGCTTGCGTCATCGAGTTGGTGATCTGGGCCCGTTGAAAGATGTCGATTAGCGAGTTCGCCCGCATGCGTTCGGCGTATGAGAAGGCTTCGGCGACTTTGTTCTGAGCGACCAACAGTTCCATCATCGCTGCGTAAGCCGCGTTTTTGTTTTGAAAGAAATGTTGCGCATCGGGCTCTCCGTGAACCAGCTTGCTGCGCATCAACTCGATCGTGGCGATGGCCAGACGGAAGCTATCCCTGGCCTGTTCGCTCTTATCCGTTGCGCGAAGGGCCAGCCCTTGAGTGTATCGAGCCCGCCATAGCGCGTCCGAACTCGCGTTCTGCTCAGCCAGTTCAATCGCACGCCCGACGATCTCGAGGCTCGCCGCGTACTCGCCCTTCGAGTAGCGAACGCTTGCTATGCGCTCGATCACGCCGGCTGCGCGAGACTTATCGCCGAGCGCTTCGTACTGCGCGAGGCTCTTCTGGTAGAACTCGAGCGCCAGATCGTATTTCTGTTGTGCGTACCGTGTGCCGGCGATGCTCGCGAGCATGCTTGCTACACCGGGCGCGTGCTTGAGTGCCTCGAATTGGGTGAGCGCCTTCTCGTAGCTCTCAATCGCCAGATCGAAATTCCTCATGAAAAAGTGAACGTTGCCGATGGCGTAAAGCCTCATCGAGGTGTCGGCGGCGCTTCTTAGTTCTTCAAAGATCCGCACGCTCCTCTGATAGTTGCTGAGCGCAAGAGGGTAGTTGCGGAGTTGAAGGTAAACTTCGCCAGCCTCTGAAAGCGTGTTGGCGATCTTAGTCTTGTCGCGGAACGTCTCGAATACCACGAGACCCTGGTGCAGATAGTCGAGCGCGACGGTGTAGTTTCCCATCGCGGAGTATATGTTAGCTATGCTCAATCGGAGGTTCGCTCCGACGCGCTTATCGCGCAGCGTATCCTGCAAGCTCAAGGCCCTCAAATAATAGTCGAGCGCCGCTTCGTAAGAGCCCTGCGAGTACTCAGCGCTCGCGATGTTGCTGATCGTGCTGACGATGGCGTCGGGATCTTTGAGCGCGTTGGCGGTTGCATTGTATAGCTCCTCGAATCCGGCGAGCGCCTTCTGATAATGCTTTATCGCCGAATCGAACTCCTGCTGCTGGAAGTACGCGTTGCCGATGCTGTTGAGCGTGGCGGCGATCTCGGCTTTGCCGGCGAATGTCTCGCGCAGCTTCAGGCATTTCACAAACATCTCGAGCGCGCGATCATAAATCTCCTGATCGTAGTAAACGCTGGCGAGTTCTTCGAGCGTGTCGGCTATCGCTCTTGGGATGTTCAGACTCTCGACCTCGGCAAGCGCCTTCTCGTAGTTCTCGATTGCGAGCTTGTGGTTCTTCTGAGCGAAATAGACCTGGCCGATGCTGATGAGCGTCGCGGCCTTTGAGTTTCGCCGGCCCATCGCATCGTACATTGCCGCGGCGTCCTGATAGTGCTTCAACGCATCGGCCAACCGGCCCCACTCTCGGAACGCGTCGCCCATTTGCCGCTCGGCCATCGCGACGCCGCCCTTGTCCCCGAGTTGCCCGGCAATCTTCTGCACCAGTCGCAGCACGCTGACCGCGTGGTCGTAGCTGCCGGGAACCTGGAGCTCCCCGACTTTGCGAGTCAGGGCATCGCGCAGGTCCGTCGTGATCATCTTCTTGTTGTCCGCGAGCATGCGCTCACGCGCGGGCTCGGTCGCGTTGACCAGAGCCACGGCGAACTGCTCGATCGAGTCCGCGGACGCTTTCCACTCGGAACCCTTTTCCAGGAAGGCTGAGAGATCTTGAGAGTTGTCGGCGTCGCGCCAGATCTTCCAGTCGGCGCCTTCTCTTATCAACGCGAAGTTGCGGATTCGTTTCTCGATCCGCTTCGTGTTGGTCTTTTGGTCGGATGACGCGACGAAGGCGGACGCCTGCAGGATCGCTTTGTTGTCTACTACGTTGATCTCCGAAACTGACACGTCGGAAACGCCGTAGACTCCCCTCGCCAGTTCTTGCTGCGCTTCCTGGAGTCCGGCCGGGAGATTGGGCGAGCGGAGGCTCCAGAAGACCACAAGTGCCCCTAGGTCTTTCTTCGAATAAGCGGCGTAGTAGTTGGTTATCAGCGCGACGAGTGCGCCTTCGTCAGTCGACTGGTTTTGGGGCGGCGCGGCTGATGAGAGAGAGGTAACGGCCAGGACTAAACAAAGAATCTGAAATCGGCGCGGCGCTTTCAATGACGCTCTCCGTATCGAGTTTGATTGTAGCTGACAAGTGAGATGGCTTTTCCAGCTTAGTTAGACGCTGGGGAAAGAGATTTGTTCCGGAGGCAACAAATTGATGAGCCTCGTGCCCAGATAATACTGCGAGCAGACAAAATGATAATTCGAATCTTTGCATAACTCGCCGAATTCATTTCGTCTATTAAACATGTGGGATTATTTGCAGTCCGGCAGAAGGTGTCGGATTGACGAAAAGTTAGGCAAAGGAGAACGACAATGGCTCAAAGTTTTCAGTATGCAGCGAAGTTTTTGTGTACCGCGAATATCCCGGGTACATCTCAAACGACTACCTCCCTGCTTCCAGGCTCGTATCAGACAGTTGTCAACATACACAACCCAAACAAGGAGACAGCCAAGTTGCGCATGAAGATCGCTGTGGCTGGCGGACCGATATCCGGTTTCAAGAAGAGCACGTTGGATCCTGATGGGGCCACCAAGGTGGACTGCAGCGCAATAGGTAACTTTGGGATCCATGCGATCCATGGGGTCGAGGGGTTCCTGGTAATTGAGAGCAACCTTAGCCTGGATGTAATTGCCGTTTATACGGCAGGAAAAAGCGACGTTCAGAGTATCGACGTTGAGCAAGTTCGGGAACGCCAGATCGGGTAGCGCTTGTGAAGCAGCCTCCGTCACTTGAGCGTAAGTGGCGGGTGTTGGCACGCAATAAGGGGCGGCCAGGGAGGGCCGCCCCTCTAGATCTCAACTCGCCGACATCGGAACCTGAACCGGCGCGCTCAGCTGCATCTTGCCCCACGCGATTTTCAGCGTCACGTCCTTTAAGTTCCCTTTCTGGAAAACCAGATCGATTGTCAGCTTGTCTTGCGACTCGGCCGCTTGTGCTACGGTCATTGGAGCCTTGAATGCGATCGGCGCTCGCTCGATCTCAGAGGCGTCGACGTGCGCGGCGCGAGCCTTCGCCGGGTCGATGAACACCAGACTCCACGTTGCGCCGTCTTCCGACCGGTGCAGGCCCAGATACCACGAACCCGCGGGGATCGTCTTCCCCGCAATTTTCAGCCGCATATCGGAGTCCAGCGTCGTCCAGAAGTTGCTGCCGAGGCGGTAGACCTTGCCCCTGGTCATCTTGTCGAAGTTGGCGGTGTCTTCGTACTCTTTGCGCCAGACCGGCCGTCCGTAGTCGATCGCGAATTGCCCGGCGCCCATGTTCTTCTCGTTGTTCCAGTAGCCCACTCGCGTCGTTCCACGCTCGGGCGAGTCGCTGCCGAACGCGATGATCTTGGGCCGAGGCTTGTTCTCCTGAGCTTGAAGCACTGATGCCATGCAAAGCAGCAAAGCAAAACCAACGAGTCCTGATTTCCTGATTATCATTTCGTTTCTCCTCCGTTGTTGTCGGCACACTCGAATCGAAGATTGCTTTCCACCGCAATCCGAAACCCGCAATCCGAAATTAGCTCACTCATACCTCAGCGCGATCATCGGATCCACCTTCGCCGCGCGGCGCGCCGGGATGAAAGCAGCTCCCAGAGCCACTCCTGTCAGGATGATCGAAATGCCCGCGAAGATCACGGGATCGGTCGTGCTCACCCCGAACAGCAGGCTCGACATCACGCGGGTCAGCGCAAAAGCCGCTCCGATCCCCAGCGCGACGCCGATCCCGGCCAACTGCAAACCCTGTCTCAAGATGATTTTCAGCACATCGCCCGTCTCGGCGCCCAGCGCCATGCGAACTCCTATCTCGTGTGTGCGTTGAGTGACTGAGTACGAGATGACTCCGTAGATACCAATCGCAGCCAAGACAAGCGCGACCGCTGCGAAGATCCCCATCAGCGTCATGTTGAAGCGTTGCGCAGCGAGCGAAGCCGCCATCACATCGGTCATCGCTCGAAGCTTAGTCACCGGAAGCTGGCTGTCCACCGACCAGATTTGGTTCTTCACCTGACCGGCGAGAGCCTCGTTGTTCCCGTCCGCCCGGACTGCCAGATACATCCACCGTTTCCACGGCTGATCCTGCTGCTGGTAGGTGTTGGGGTAGGGAAGCGCGCGAAGCAGCACCGAGTTCACCACGCTGAAGATGGCGGTGTTCGCGCCGATTCCAAGAGCAAGAGTGATGACGGCGATTGCAGTGAAGCCTGGCTTCTTTATCAGCAGGCGGCCGCCGAAGCGGAGGTCGTGCAACAAGGACTCCATGATTCCTCCTGTTTTGGGGCGGGGTTAACCCGCCGATCGGCTCCGCCCAGCCGACGTGTGAGTGATAGCACTGCGGCTCTCGCACAGCCGCGTTCTATAAACATTGCACCCCCTCCGGGGTGCCAGGGCCTGCACATCCCACTGCTAAACTGAGTTCTTTCGCTTCAACGCTTCCGCTGACGCCTCGCGAGTCTCAGCGCTCAGCCACGACTCGAGCATCGGCTCGTTCTTATTGCTTATCGCGTCTTCTATCCTCGCGAGCGCCGCCCCTCGCAGTTCGCGTTTGATCCGTCCGTAAACGGAGTGCGGCAGCGCGGCCATTTCTTGAGCAACCTCGATCGCTCGCCGCAACAAACTCTCTGGCGGTTGAAGCTCATCCAGAACACCCATCGACACAGCGTCACGGGGACTCGAGTTCCGAGCAGTCAGCACCATCGTTCGCGCGACTGGGTGGCTCAGTTCTGATTGAACGATCGCCATCGCCGCTACCGGAAAGGGCACGCCTACACGGGCCTCTGCGAGCCCGACTTTGTAGTCGCCTTCCGCTCCGATTCGATAATCGCAGGCGAGGGTTAGAATCACGCCTCCGGCAATCGCGTGACCGTTGACTGCGGCAATCGTCGGCAGAGGCAAGCCGTACAGCCCTCCAAACAGACGATTCACTTGCATCACCATCGCCTGTTGTTGGGTTCGGTCGTAGGTTGGCACGACTTTCAAATCCAGACCGGCGGAGAAACAACTTCCTCCGCCGGTCACGATGAGCGCGCCGATACCATCAGTCGCCCCGATGCCCTCGAGCGCGCTTGCAAACTCGTTGGCGAGATCGAGGTCAATTGCGTTGGCAGGCGGCCGGTCGATCCGGAGCACCGCGATCTGCCCAACTCTCTCAATCTGAATCGAACTCACGATCGCCTCCACTATGTTTGGACTGCGCCGCCCGCCGTGGTGGTATCGTTCTCTAACCCCTGTACTTCCGATTCCAGCCCAACTCCGACCGGATATTTAAGTCGACAGCACATTTGACGCAGACTACAGGTCGGGAAGGTGGGCTTGCCCCCGCTGGTCCGCGATTGGTGGCATTCCCCCGGCCCCGGTTCGCAAATGGTCCAATCGCGGATCAGCGTGGGCAAGCATCGCAAGAAATTCAGCTTACTTTGGCCGGTCTCGCCGGCCACATCGGGTGCCACATTAGCCGCGCGATTTTCCCACGAGCCACCCGAGTCCTTTTGAAGAAGCATCAGATACTCATTTTGGTCGATGTACCGATGACCATGGCCGTAATCCTTGCGCACCCGCTTTAGCCTGGTCTTACTCTTTCAATAATCAACAACCAGGCTAAAGCCTGAACTCCATGCTTTTGGTCCCTCATTCGTACCTAAGCGCAACCATCGGTTCCACTTTCAACGCGCGTATTGCCGGGATAAAACTGGCTGCCAAGGCCACGCCAGCCAACAGCAGCGCAATCACCCCAAAGGTCAGCGGGTCGGTAGCGCTCACGCCGTACAGTAAGCTCGTCATTACACGAGTCACCATCAACGCAGACCCCAGCCCGATCGCGACCCCGGCAAACGTCAGCATCAACCCTTGCCCGACTACCAGCCTCAACACATCGCCGGCGCCGGCGCCCAACGCCATTCGAATCCCGATCTCGTGAATTCGCTGGCTGACCGAATAAGACACGACACCGTAAACGCCGACCACCGCCAGCACGAGCCCCAGCAACCCGAACGCAGTCGCGAGCCGCGCGCCAAGCCTCACAAACAGCAAGGCAATACCATCCCGCAGATGCGAGGTCATTGTCTTCACGTCGTACAACGGAAGCTCGCGATCAAGCTCCCGCACGACTTGTCTGATGCCTGCCAGCGCCGCCGCATCGTCGCCCGCAGCGCGCACAACGACGGTCATCTCTCCATGGTAGTCCTGCCCAAACGGTATGTAGAAGAACGCGCGCGGATCCTCGCCGAGGAACACGTACTTGCCGTCGCGCACGACGCCTACCACTTCGAGATACGGACCTTCACGCTTGGTCCCGAATCGCTTGCCCAGCGCCTCCTGATCCGGCCAGTAGCGCCGCGCCATCGTCTCGTTGACGATCGCGACCTTTGGTGACGACTCGCCGTCGCGCTCGGTGAACTCGCGTCCTCGAAGCACCGCCGTTCCCATCGTCTGAAAATACCCATGCCCAACCGTGTTGCAGAAAATTGTCGTGCGGTCTTCTTCCTCGCGCCCAGTCGCCCGGCCCTCGAAAAAGACATCTTGAGTGCTGTTGTTGTAACCAAGCGGGGTGCTTGAAGCGAGGCTCGCGTTGGTGACACCTGGAAGGGTCCCGACCCGGTCGGTCAGTTGTTTGAAGAACCGCCGGCCGCGCGCCTCATCGTAGCCCTGGGCTTCCGGATCCATCGAAGCCATTGACAGGTTCTCGGTCCGAAAACCCATGTCGATCTTTTCCGCGTTTTTGGCGCTTTGAATAAAGAGACCGGCGCAGATCAGAACGAGCAGCGAAACCGCTACCTGACCAACGACAAGCAGGCTTCGAATCCTATGACGCCCCGAAGCGGCGGAGCTTCTGCCGCCTTCCTTTAGCGTCTCGTTCAGATTCGGGCTCGAGGTTTGAAGCGCGGGTGCGACTCCTGAGATCAAGCCGGTCAACACGGCGATGCCGAGCGAGAAGACCTGCACTCGCCAGTCGGGCTCGATCCCGAACCGAACCGGAGCGTCGGTCGAGAAGCGTATGTTCGCGAGCCAGTCGATTGCCCAGAAGGACAACAGCCACCCGAGCAATCCGCCGGTGACCGCCAGCAATATGCTTTCCGTCAGCAACAATCGAACTATGCGAGCGCGGCTCGCTCCCAACGCGAGCCGGATCGCTATCTCCTTTTGGCGCGCCATCGCGCGCGCCAGCATCAGGTTTGCGACGTTCGCGCACGCGATCAGCAACACCAACCCGACCAGCGCCATGAACACGCCCGCGATTCGCGGGACGTATTCGGCGATCGAAATGACCGGCCTCGAGTGAGTCTCGAGCTCCAGAGCGAAGCTTGTTGCCTTGTTTGTCTCCGGGTACTTCTGCTCGAGTTGGCGCGCCAGCACGTCGACCGCAGCCCGCGCCTGATCGAGGTTGACGCCGGGCTTCAATCTCGCAAGCACGTGCAAATTTGTGTCGCCTCGCCGCGCAAACCGCCCCGCCCTGTTCGGGTAAAACCGCTCTTGCATGCCGAGCGGTACGTACAGATCGAGCGCTAGCAGCGACTCGGTGCCCTTGAAGCTTTCGGGCGCGACTCCAATGATCGTAAACGGAATGCCGTTGAGCTTCACCGTTCGCCCGATGGCTGACTCCTGACCGCCGAAGCGTTTCTGCCAATAAGGGAAGCTCAATACCACAACTGGTTCGGCGCCGGGGACGCGGCTTTCCTCGGCGGTAAAGGTTCGGCCTACGACGGCATCGACTCCAAGCATTGAAAAATAATTGCCGGTTACGAACTCGGCCCAGGTCCGCTCGGGCTGACCGTCCGCGGCCAGATTAAAGACTGCGTTTTGAAACGCGATCGCATCGGAAAAGACGTCCGTGCGATCGCGAAGGTCCTCATAGTTCGGATAAGACAATTCGTAGGGGACTTCAAGTTTGTTGTCCTTCGTCCCCAATGCGACAAGCTGATCGGGGTCCTTTACTGGCAGAGGTTGAAACAAGTATGCGTTAACTACGCTGAAGACGGTGCTGTTCACTCCTATCCCGAGCGCCAGCGTGATAACCGCCACGGCGGCGAATGCCGGGTTCTTGAGCAACGCTCGCGCGCCGAATCTTAAGTCTTGCCATAGAGTTTCCATTAGTGCCTCTCTTTTCTCCATCGAGAATTGAGGATGGAGGATCGAGGATCGAGGATCGAAAATTGGAAGTTGAAACCAGGATTGCGATCCCCCAATTTCAATCTCAGATTCCCAATCTTCAATTCCCGTCGTCGATGCTCAATTCACAGTCCTCAATCCTCTAGCCTCAATCCTCAATCCTCTATCCTCCGTCCTCTATCCTCCGTCCTCTATCCTCAATTCTCCATCCTCGATCGTCATTCGTATCTCAACGCGATCATCGGATCTACCTTCGTCGCTCTCCACGCCGGCACGAAACAGGCTCCCAGAGCCACTCCCGCCAGAATCACCGAAGTCGCCGCGAAGGTTGTCACGTCCGTGGCGCTCACGCCAAACAACAGGCTGCCCATCACGCGGCTCAGCGCAAACGCGGCCGTCAACCCGAGCCCCACCCCCCCCAGCACCAGGACCATTCCTTGTCTGACAACCAGCTTCAGGACGTCGCCCGTCTGGGCGCCTAACGCCATGCGGACCCCAATCTCGTGCGATCGCTGCGCCACCGAGTACGACACCACGCCGTAAACGCCGATCGCCGACAGCAGCATCGCTACCGCCGCGAATGCTCCGAGCAGCAACAAAGTGAATCGCGGCTCAGCGAGTGACTCACCGACCAGTTCCTGCATCGTCATTGTGTTCGACACCGCAAGGTCACGATCGAGTGCCGACACCTGACCGCGAATAGCCGCCGCGAGAGTCAATGGGTCGCCCTGCGTTCGCACCACGAGGCTCATTCCTCTTGCCGGAGTTTGCGCGTGAGGAAAGTACATCGAGGGACGCGCGTCCGAATTCAAGCCGAAGAATTTCACATCGGCGATGACTCCAACAATCTCGCGCAGGTCTGACCCGCCGCCAAACACAAGCCGTTTGCCAACCGGATCTTCGTCGGGAAAGTACCGGCGAGCCATTGTTTCGCTTATCAGCACGGTTTTTGGAGCATCGGCGTTATCGGCTTCGGCGAACTCGCGGCCCCGGAGCAATCGGATACTCATCGCTCGGAAGTAATCAGGAGTGACCGAGCTGTACCATGCCACAGAATTATGTTCGGGCTCGGCGGGCGGGCGTCCCTCGATCCCGAAATCGCTGTCGGTGCCGCCTCCGCCGAGCGGCAGGTTCGACACCGCTCCGGCAGATTCGACCCCGGGCAACGCGGCGACTCGGTCGAGAAGCTGTTTGTAGAATGCGGCCGGGCGGTTCCGATCAGAATAGCGTGTGCGCGGCAAGGTTACGTCGACACGCACGACGTCTTTCGCATTGAAACCCGGATCGACGCGTTGAAGATTCACGAAGCTTCTGATCAGCAGCGCAGCTCCGACCAGCAGCATCAGCGCGAGCGCAACTTCTGAAACGACGAGCGCACTCCGGACGCGGGCGCCGCGCGACGTGCCCGATGAATCACGTCCGCCTTCCTTGAGCGCGCTGTTGAAGTTCGTCCTCGAAGACAGCAACGCCGGCGCAAGACCAAACACCAGCCCGGTCAAAACTGCGATCCCGCAGGTGAAAACGAGAACGAAGGGATCGATCGCGATCTCGTCCAGTCGCGGGGTCCCTTTGGGCGCGAAGCTCACGAGCAGATCGACCATCCAGAACGCCAGCAACAACCCGACCGCGCCGCCGATCACCGCAAGCACCAGGCTCTCGGTCAGATGTTGTCGAATCAGCCGCGCGCGGCTTGCGCCAAGCGCCGCGCGAATCGCAACTTCCTTCTCGCGAGCCGCCGCTCGGGCCAAGAGCAAGTTGGCGACGTTGGCGCAGGCGATCAACAACACGAGCCCGACCGCGCCGAGCAACACCAACATCGCCGGCCGCACGTCTCCAACCAACTGCTCGTGAAGCGGGACAAGCGTCGCTCCCACTCCTTTGTTTGAGTCCGGATACTGCTGGGCAAGCCGGCCGGTGAGCGCGGTCATCTCGGCTCGCGCGGCTTCAAGCGTTACGCCCGGGTTCAGCTTCGCAATCAACCGCAGGATTACGCATCCGCGCTCGCAACCGGGAATCGCGGCGAGCGCCGAACCGGCTGTCCTCCAGATTTCAGTGTTGTTCAGAATAGGGAAGCTAAAGCCGCGCGGCATCACTCCGATCACGGTGAAGCTATCGCCGCCCAGTGTCACGCTCCGGCCAATGATTCCCGGGTCCGCGGCGAATCGCCTTTGCCACAGACGGTGACTCAAGACGACAACTCGCTCGGCGCCAGCGCGGTCTTCATCAGCGGTGAAGCTGCGGCCAAGCGCCGGCTCAACACCAAGCATCGTGAACGTGTCGTGGGAAACTGCTGCCCCCTGCAAGTCTTCGGGCTCGTTCTGGCCGGTGAGGGTTGGTCCCCATCCGAGCAGCGCCGCGACGTGTTCGAACGATTGCGTCTGGTCGCGAAAGTCTCTGAAGTCAGCGGGCGCCGCCCACTCGCGTTCGGCGCCGCCGCGCTGCTGATGATTCTCCCAGATCACGATCAAGCGCTGCGGGTCGCTGTAGGGCAGCGGGCGAAGAAGCACCGAGTTCACCACGCTGAAGATCGCGGTGTTAGCGCCAATCCCAAGCGCGAGAGCCAGCAGGGCTACGGATGTGAATCCGCGGTTCTTGTAGAGCATCCGAACGCCGTAGCGCAAATCTTGCAAGAGTGCTTGCATTGGGTTCTCCTCATTGCGCGAGAAAACAGGATCGAAAATAGAAAATCGCAAATCGCAAATAGAAAATATCAAATTTTCTATCTGCGATTTTCTATTCCCCTCGTCACTCGTACCTAAGCGCGATCATCGGGTCCACCTTCGTCGCTCGCCGAGCCGGAATCCAACAAGCCAGCAGAGCTACCGCAACCAGCAGCGTGGCGACGCCCACGAACGTAAGCGGATCAGTAGCGCTGACACGGAACAACAGGCTGGCCAGTAACCGCGTTAGTCCGAATGCAGCGAGCACCCCGATCGCTGTTCCGGTCAGCGTCAACATCATTCCCTGCATCATCACCATAAAGAGCACGTCTCGCGGACGCGCGCCAATGGCCAGGCGAATACCGAGTTCGTGCGTGCGCTGAGCAACCGAGTAAGAGATCACACCGTAGATGCCGACTGCCGCGAGCAGCAATGCCAGCCCGGCGAACAGCGCGATCAAAGAGGTGTGAAAACGCGGCTGCCCGACTGCGTCGTTCAGAAGCTGGTCGCCGGTTTTGATGTTTGCGAGTGGCAGGTCTTTGTCCAGGGCTTGCACGGCATCTCGCACGCCGGCAGTAAGGCTCTGCGGATTTGACGACGACCGGAGAAACAGAGAGATGGGACCGAACGACCACAGATTCTGCTCATAAGGCCCGTAGATGGTCAGCGCGTCCTCGGCGCTCAAGCCGTTGTTCTTTACGTCGCCGACTACGCCGACGATCGTGATCCAGGGCACGTCGGCTCCGAAATCTCCGAAGTGGATTCGTCCGCCAACCGCATCACCGCCGGGGAAATAACGCTGCGCCATTGTCCGATTGATAATGGCGACCGGCGGCGCATCACTGTCGTCGGCCAACGAGAAATCTCTTCCGCTGAGCAACGGGATTTCCAGTGTGTGGAAGTAGTCCGGACTGAGCAGGACTCTCTCGGCGAGCGGGCGGTTCTGATCGGAAGGGATGGGCTGGCCGGCTACTTCGAACACATCCACGTCGTTTACGTTTTCCGGCGGAACGTCGCTGCTGGTACCGGCCGATTGTACGCCGGGCAAGCTCCGGACGCGTTCGAGAAGCTCGCGCTGAAAAGAGACCCTCTTGTGTTTCTCGCCGTAGCGGGTTTGCGGCGGCGCGACCTGCACCGTCAGCATGCCTTCGGGATTAAAGCCCGGATTCACTTGTTGCAGCCGCACGAAACTCTTGATCATCAGCCCGGCTCCTACCAGCAATACCAAAGCCAGCGCCGTCTGCGAAACCACCAGCAACCCGCGCAGCCGCTTCCTGCCACGCGTTTCGGTCGAGCTCCTGCCACCTTCCTTCAGCGACTCGTTCAGGTTCGTGCGCGAGATTTGCAGCGCCGGCACAAGTCCGAACAGGATGCCGCTTAGCAGCGCAACACAAGACGTGAAAACGAGCACGCCTCTATCGATCCCGACTTCATTCATCCGTGGAAGGTTGCCGGGTTCGAGCTTCAGCAATAGGTCGACGCCATACGACGCCAACAACAGGCCCAGCGCGCCGCCTGCCGCCGCCAGCAGCACGCTCTCGGTAAGCAGTTGTCTGAGCAGCCTGAAACGCGAAGCGCCCATGGCCGCGCGAATCGCCATCTCACGCTCTCTCGTTGACGCGCGCGCAAGAAGCAGATTGGCAACGTTGGCGGTCGCGATCAGCAACACGCAGCCGACGGCGGCTAACAACACCAGCAGCACCGGACGCAAGTTTCCGGTGAACACTTCTTTCAGCGGTTCCGCTTCGTAAGACCACCGCGCAAGGCCGCTGCCGTTTTCCGGATCGGGCCACTCGCGCTCAGCCTGATCGCGCAACGCGGCGAGTTCCGCGCGCACTTGTTGCTCATCAATGCCAGGTTTGAGTTTGCCCACCAGACGCATGCCAAACGGGCCTCGGCGCTTTGGGAGACTCACTTGAAGAATCGGCCAGACGTCGACAGAACGGATGAACGTGAAGCCGGGCGGCATCACCCCGATGACCGTGTAGATCCTGTCATTCAGACTGATCGTGCGGCCGGATGGTTCGGGATCGGAGTTGAGATGGCGCTGCCACAGGCTACGGCTGACGACGGCGACGAGCGGCTTGCCGGGCTGATCTTCGTCGGGCAGAAACGTGCGCCCCAGTTGGGGCTGCGCGCCAAGCGCGGCGAAAAAGTCAGCCGACACCCGAAACGCCGCGACGCGTTCCGGCTCACGTCCGCCTGTCAGATTCATGCGTTCGGCTGTCACCGCTGCCAGCTTCTCAAAGCTCTGGTTGTGCTGCTTGAGAATGAGGAAGTCGGCGTTGGAAAGCGTGAAGCGATTGCCGAGGTCCTGCCGATCGATCGTGACCCAGTACAACCGGTCCGGGTCGGCAAAAGGCAACGGGCGGAACAACACGCCGTTGACGACACTGAAGATCGCCGTGTTCGCGCCGATGCCCAGCGCCAGAGTGGCGACGGCGATCAACGCAAAGCCCGGCTGTTTGAGCAACGTGCGCGCGCCGTAGCGCAGGTCTTGCCACAGTGTGTTCATTGCGAACCTCGTCGTATTGGTTTTTGGTTTCTGGTTTGTGGTTTCTAGTTTCTGGTTTCTAGTTCTGGTTGGTGGTTCTTGGTGTCGGGTTTCGTGCTCTGCGACCAGAAACTAGAAACCACAAACCACAAACCAGAAACCAGAAACCGATTTCACGCGCACAACACCAGCAACGTAGCGTCGTCCTGGAATTCACCGCCGCCGAAACTGACCACCGCCTCGACGATTAAGTCTCGCAACGTCTCAGCTTCAAGCTCGCGGTTCTCAATCAACAGGTCGATCAGCCGGTCTTCGCCGAACTCGTCTCCGGCAGAGCTTCTCAGTTCAGTGACCCCATCGGTGAAGAGCAACAACCGGTCGCCCGTTCTGAGTTCGATTTCTTCGTGTTTGTAATTCCAGCTTGGAAATGGACCCAGGACCGCGCCTCCCGGCTCGAGCCGAATCAGCGAACCGTCGCGTCTTAACAGCATCCCCGCGTTATGACCGGCATTCGTGTACGTGAGTTTCTTCTGTTCGGCGTCTACAACCCCATAGAAGAACGTGATGAACTTGTCTTCGCCCATGCTGCGGGACACAACGCGATTGACCTTGGCGCACATCTCGGAGGGCGAAACGGTTTCCGATGCGAACGCGTGAACGGCGGCTTGCACGTTTGACATCAGCAGCGCGGCGGGCATGCCTTTGCCGGAAACATCTGCGATGCACAGCGCCGCGTTACTATCGCTGAATTTCAACACGTCGAAGTAATCGCCGCTCACGGTTCGAGCCGGCCTCCACGCGCCGGCGATCTTGTAGCCCTCGATCTGGGGAATCTCGGTTGGCAGAAGCCGGCGCTGAATGCTTCGCGCTTCGACCAGCTCTCGCTCCTGTTCCTTCTTGATCAGTTGCCTTTCGCGCATCACGTGACCCATCTCGATCTGCGTGCGCAGGATCGATAGCAGCCGGTTGTTCTCCCAGGGCTTCAACACGAAGTCGCGCACGCCCCGGCGCATAGCTTCGACTGCAAGCTCGACGCTGCCCCACGCGGTCATCACGACGATGGGAAGACTGCTATCCACGGCTTGAACTCGCGACAACAGGTCAAGCCCTTCCTGACCCGACGTTGTGTCGCGCGCGTAATTCAGATCCATCAACAGCAAGTCGAAATCGTGGCACTTCAAAGCTTCGATGACATCGTTCGGCGTGGACACCCCTTCGGTCTGGTAGCCTTCGCCCTTGAGCAGGAGTCGGAGAGCTTCCAAAACATCGGGTTGATCGTCGGCGATCAGGGTTCGCGGAGCGGCAGGATTCAGAGCTGACATCACTAATACCTCGACGGTTGCTTAGCCAAGCCGCGTGCCAAACAGTTGTGCGGGATAAATGCTTGAATGATTCAGGTTAGTTGAGAGAAAGGTATGCGGTTGTGTTCACATGCGGGAAAGCGATTTCCCAGAAGTAGCCACGGCTCTGGATACTCGAGACTCACTCACTTTGTGGAAGGTGGAAGAAGAGTTTGCTGACGAGGAGGGAGAAACCTGGCAATAGCGGAGACTCTAAGAGATCTTCGCTGCTAAGCGCGCCCCAGAACTTCAAGCTCGTCCCGTCGTGGCGATATATCTCCACTTCATGGTCCTGCCAGTTGACGATCCAGTATTCCTGTACTCCGCGCCGGCCGTAGAGCTTCAACTTCGCTTGACGATCACGTTGCTCATTTGAAAAGCCGGGCGATAACACTTCAATAGCGAGTTCAGGCGCAGAGTGGAGTTTGCGGTCTTCTCGCAGAGCCGTGCTGAGGGTGGCCAGACTGATCCAGACAAGGTCCGGCGCGACATCGTCATCTTCGGCGAAGATAAGGCCCGGCGCGGCGTTCACAACCCCGAGGCCGCTCTGCTCGTTCCATTCATCGAGAAACCGAAACAACCGGCCACATGCGTATTGATGATCCCATGAGGGCTGTCGTGACACGTAGAGTTCTCCTTCGATCAATTCGTAAACCTTGCCGTCCTCCGGCAAAACTTCCAGGTCTACACTCGTTAGTTTGGGCAGAGTTTCCACGCTTTCAACTCCAGTGCGTCATTGACGCTGTTAAGGTGCCTTGATGGCCTGATTATATGTCGATCCGAAGAAAACTGCCATCCAACGATCTCAATTTTTCTTCATTCGCATCGCAGCGCGATCATCGGATCAACTTTCGTCGCGCGCCGCGCCGGGATGTAGCTCGCCAACAACGCGATCGCTACGAGCAATACTGACACTCCAGCGAACGTTATCGGATCGGTCGCGCTCACTCCAAAGAGCAGGCTCGTCATCACTCGAGTCAACGCCAGCGCCCCCGCGAGTCCGATCATCACGCCTACAACCACGAGCGCCATGCCGTGCCCGACTACCAGCTTGATCACGTCCGACGATTGAGCGCCCAGCGCCACGCGAATCCCGATCTCGTGCGTCCGCTGTGTGACCGAGTAGGCCATCACGCCGTAGATTCCGACCGACGCAAGAACCAACGCGAGGCTCGCGAAGATCGCCAACAACGTCGCATTCAATCGGCGCGGCGACACTGAATCGGCGACGTATTGATCCATCGTCTTTACCTCAGTCACAGGTTGGTCCTTGTCGACCGCCCACACCTCGTCGCGGATGGCGGGCATGAGCGGCTTCGGATCAAACGCCGCGCGCACCACGAGAGTCATGCTCGACGAAGGGAACTGCGGATAAGGGAGGTACACGCATGGTCTCGCGTCGGATTCAAGCGCAGTGTCGCGGACGTCTCCGGCGATTCCTACAATCGACAGCCACGGCCGCGTCGAGTCTCGCCCTCCGAGCTTGATGCGTTTGTCGAGTGGTTCTTCATTCGGAAGAAATCTGCGCGCCCAACTCTGGCTGACGATCGCGACCCCAGTCGCAGCTTTATCATCTCGATCTGTGAAGCCTCGCCCTTTCAGTAGCGGAATGCCCAGGGCGTTGAAATACTCCGGACTTACCATTCGCCGGTCAGCCACCAGATCGTCGGTTTCCGATGTCGCCACGCGGCCTTCGATTGAGAAGCCGCCCGCGTACACGCCTCCGCTCAACGGCGCTGATGAGATCAACCCAACTGACTGCACGCCCGGAAGCGTCTCGACCCGATGAGTGACATCTCGAAAGAAAGCGATCTGCTGACTCGCGGCCGGGTACTTCGAGCCGAGCAGCGCGATCTGCATAGTCAGCGTGTCATTCGGTTTGAAGCCCGGATCGACCTTGAGAAGACTCGAGAGGCTCTTGATCATCAGCCCCGCGCCGATCAACAGCACCAGCGACAGCGCGACTTCAGAGATCACCATCGCGCTGCGAACGTGGTTCGAGTGCCGCCCGCCCGCCAACCCGCGAGAACCTTCCTTTAGCGATTCGCTGAGGTTGATCTTTGAAGCCTGCAACGCGGGCGTCAGTCCGAAGAGCACGCTGGTTAACAGCGCGATCACGACAGTGAAGCCGAGCACTCTCAGATCGACGCTGATCTCATATGCGCGAGGCAGGGTTTCACGGCTAAGCGACAACATCGCCTTGATGCCCCAGAGACTCAGCAGCGTCCCCGTGACGGCAGCGGTCATCGAAAGCAGCAAGGCTTCAGTCAGCAGTTGGCGCACGACGCGACTGCGACTCGCGCCGAGTGCGGTGCGGATAGCGATCTCCTTCTGACGCGCCGATGACCGCGCGAGCAATAGGTTGGCGACGTTCGCACAGGCGATCAACAACACCAGAGCAACCGCGCCCATCAGCACCCACAGCGCCGGCCTCACGTTGCCGACCACTTGCTCGTTGAGCGGCACGACTTTCACGCCGATTCCCTGATTGCTGTCGGGATAGCTTCGCTCGAGCCGCTCGGCAATCGCAGTCATCTCCGTTTGGGCTTGTTCGCGAGTCACGCCGCGTTTGAGTTTCGCCATCACGGAGAGCTGATGATTGGCGCGGCTCTTATTGACGAAGTCGTCTCCGAGAGTCATCGGCCGCCACACGTCCGTCTGTGTTGCGACTGCGACGAAGTAAGGCAGATCTTTGGCTCGTGGAAACTGAAAGCCCTCGGGCGCAACGCCGATCACGGTGTAGCTCTCACCATCGAGGGTCATCGGCTTTCCGATCACACCGGGCTCGCCCGCGAATCGCCGCTGCCACAGCGAGTGGCTTATGACGACGACCTTGCCCGCGCCCGGTTTTTCTTCGTCGTCACGAAACGCGCGGCCGAGCTTTGGCTCAGTTCCCATCAGGCGGAAGAAGTTCGGAGAGACACTGGCGCCGCTGATTCGTTCCGGCTCGCCCGAGCCCGTCAGATTCCAGCGCCCGACACCCAGCGCCGAGACGTATTCGAAGACGCTGTTCTGCTCTCGCCAATCCATGAAGTTGCCGTGTGTGACGGGAAGGGTATCGACTCCAATCTGGAATCGAGGATTGGTCTCCCAAAGCATCACGAGCCGATCAGAATCGGGGTAGGGAAGCGGCCGAAGCAGCACGGCGTTGACCACTGTAAAGATCGCGGTGTTAGCTCCGATGCCCAGCGCGAGCACGATGACAGCAACCGAGGTGAAGCCCGGGGTCTTGATCAGCGAGCGAACGCTGTAACGAATGTCTTGAAGGATGCTCTCCACTATTTTGAAATCTTAAACTTGTCTCCGAGCCTGTCGGAGTAAACGCGGGTTAGCTTCGTGAGAATCCTCGGGACGATGCGACGGACGGCATCTTCAAGTGACTCCGGATCAAGAGCAGATCCTTTGTAGTACTCCTCTTGATCGAAAGATTCGACTCTGAAGTATGCGACGTAGAGATTCCCTTCGAGTCGAATTTGGTGATCGCCTTGTGCTCCAGGAATCGAATAGCCAACCTTCGAGCATCATCACAAATCTCCGAAACCCATTACGCTTCTTTCACGTCGCTGCGGACAATTAAGAGACTGGTTCCGCCAAACCTGAGGTTCAAGCGAGATACGCACACACTGTGGTAGTGCAGCGCTCAGGAATGAGAGACATTCCAATGAGTAGTGCGACGGATACCGCAACCAGCCTATCGCTATGCTGGTCCCCTTCCCGCCCTTGGTGGGCGGCCTGATGCCGGGCCGACGCTTTGATATCAGCTTGGTGATCTCAGGCACGAGCTTCCTGGGAACGACCATCACTGTTTGGTCTTTCAACTCAAACGAAGCCTCATCTTCTGCGATCGCCTCGTCCTCGGTTTGCGACTCGTAGTGCCGCAGGACCTTGGTAACCTTGCGTTCGTTCCAACCCGACGGATACTTGTTTTGCTTCATCGTTTAGTCGAGAAAAAGTCCACCTTTCACGTGATCCAGAATAGGCAAGAACGCTGTAGTGGGCAAGCGCTTCGAAAGCGGAGCCGCCAAACCTGGCGTTGCGTCAGTCAGCGCGGCCATCCCGTAGGGATGACCTGTCTATAGTACGTGCCGCGCGCGAGGGTGCGTAACTCCGGAGGAGTTACCTGACTTCGAATCAACGCCTTCTTCTATAGACAGGTAACTCCTACGGAGTTACCGACTTCGAATCAACGCCTTCTTCTATAGACAGGTAACTCCTACGGAGTTACCGACTGTGAAAATCAGCGCCTGGTTCTATAGACAGGACACTCCTCCGAAGTTTTCGAGATGGTGTTCATGGTTGCAGGCAGTTGGTTGTACGAAGCCTCTTCCTACTCATATCTCAACGCGACCATCGGGTCCACCTTCATCGCTCGACGCGCAGGGACGAGGCTTGCCACAATCGAGACTCCGATCAACAACCCTGAGATCGCTGCAAACGTCATCGGGTCGGTTGCACTTACTCCGAAGAGCAGAGTCGCCATGAATTTCGTTAGAAAGAACGAAGCGACCACTCCTATCGCGACGCCGATCAGCGCCAACACCATTCCCTGGCCGACTACCAAGCTGAGCACGCTCTTGTGACTGGCTCCCAGAGCCATTCTTATGCCTATCTCGCGAGTGCGCTGCGACACCGAATAACTGATCACGCCGTACAGCCCAACCGCTGCAAGCACCAGCGCCAGGCCCGCGAAGACGCCCAGCAGCAGCATGTTCAAGCGTCGCGGCGCCACCGATTCGGATATCACATCGTTGACTGGCTTGATGCCGTAGAGCGGAAGCTCGCTGTCAATCTCTTGCATCGCGCCGCGCACCGCCGAAGTCAGCGCTTCGGGATCACCGCTGGTGCGAACCACAAACGTCGCGAACCCAACAGGCAGTTGATAGTAAGGCCAAAACATCTCCGGCCGAGTCTCGATGTCGAGCCCCGCTTGTTTGACGTCGCCAACGACTCCAACCACGGTGCGCCAGGGACCGTCGCCGACTGCGAGCCGTTTGCCGATCGGGTCTTCGTCGGGCCAGTAGCGCCGAGCCATATCCTGATTGATGATCGCCACCTCCGGAGCTTTCAACACGTCGCGGTCGTCGAAGTCGCGGCCCTCGATGAACGGAATGTTCATAGTCTGAAAATATCCCGGAGTGGCCAGGTTTACGTTTGCATTGAAGCCCTGACCCGCGGGTTGGGGCGGGCGGCCTTCGATTCGGAAGTACCGCGAGCCGAATCCGCCGGCCATCGGCAGCCCGGTAGTTGCGCCCGCCGATCGCACACCGGGTAAGGACGACAGCCGCTCTAAGCTTCGCTGATAGAAACTGGTGACCTGTGTACCTTCCTTGTACCGGGACCCGGAGAGCGCGACGTTCATCGACAACACATTCTCGGGGTTGAATCCCGGGCTCACATCGAGCAGCCTCGCGAAGCTCTTGATCATCAACCCCGCGCCGATCAACAGCACGAGACAGATCGCGACTTCGGCGATGACGAACAGACTGCGGGTCCGATTGTGGCGAATGCTCCCGCTCGCGCCGCGACTCCCTTCTTTCAAAGCTTCATTCAGGTCGGGCTTTGATGCTTGAAGCGCGGGCACGAGTCCAAAGATCAAACCTGTCGCGAGCGAGATCAGCATGCTGAATCCAAGCACCCAACCGTCGAGCCTGATTTCCTTCACTCGAGGAATGGTGTCTCCTCCAATTGCGAGCAGAAGGTCCAGCCCCCAGAGCGCAAGCAGCACTCCGATGATTCCTCCGGTGATCGCGAGCAGTACGCTCTCCGTCAGTAACTGGCGAACGATGCGCGAGCGCCTCGCGCCAAGCGCGGTTCGAATCGCGATTTCTTTTTGCCGCGCGGTTGATCTCGCGAACAGCAGGTTAGCTACATTCGCGCAGGCGATAAGCAGAACAAACGCCACGGCTCCAAGCAACACGAGCAGCGCGGGCCTCGCGCCGGCTACGACTTCTTCGTAGAGCGAGAACACGTTCACGCCGTGCCCGGTGTTGACCTGATATTGCTGCTCGAGCTGAGCGGCGATCGAATCCATCTCGGTTCGCGCCCGTTCCAGGGTGACGCCGTCCTTCAAGCGCGCCACGACAGTCAATTGGTGGCCACCGCGATTGCCGGCGTCTTCCGGCGAGAGGTTAAGCGGAACAAATATCTCTGATTCTCTGTTTGGAAAAACAAAGGCGGCGGGCATCACTCCGACGACCGTGTAGACCTTCTCGTTGAGCTTGATCGTCTTGCCGACGATGTCAGGATCAGACGCGAAGCTTCGGCCCCACAGCGCGCTGCTGATGATTACGACCGGATTGCTGCCGGGCTTGTCATCGTCTGCTTCGAAGACGCGGCCCATGCGCGGCCGCGTGCGGAGTATCGAGAAGAGGCTTGGCGATACACCCGCGCCGGAAATTCGCTCGGGCTCGGTGCTTGCGCCCAGGTTGAAGCCTTGACCCGAAAAGGCGGCCATATCTTCGAAGACTTGATTCTGCGCTCGCCAGTCGTTGAAGTCCGGCGGCGAAACGACGTTGCGCACGCGGCCCAACTGCAGGCGTTTCTCCCAAACCATGACGAGCCGATCCGACTTCTCGAATGGAAGCGGGCGAAGAAGCACGGCGTTAACCACGCTGAAGATCGCGGTGTTGGCGCCGATGCCCAGAGCGAGCGCGAGCACTGCAACGGCGGTGAAGCCGCGGTTCTTGAAAAGAGTGCGAACGCCGTAGCGAATATCCTTCAGTAGAGTTTCCATAGGCCTCCTTGATGCCGTAGACCGAAGGGGATTGAAAATTTCAAATTGTGGAGCAAGATGCTCGAGCTTTCAATTTTCAATTTCTAATTTTCAATTCTTTCCCCCACGGACAAATTATCTTATTCGTATCTCAGCGCGACCATCGGGTCGACCTTCATCGCGTCCGCCGTCGCGTCGAAAAGCGTTCTGCTGCTGAGTGAGATATCGTTCAATTTGATCAACGTTGCCGGAGTTGATTGCTCCGATCAGGTTCATCACGGCGGCCTTCACTTCCTCTTCTGATTTCTGGCCCGCCTGGCTTGGCGATTTGGTATGAGCGACAGGCCAGACGTTTGGCGCCGTCTCTTTCAGATCAAGCGGATCGAGAATGTTCGCGATAAGGAGTTCAGCGAACGATTTGCCGGTCGCTTTCTGGATAACCTTATCGAGCTCCGCGAATCGATTACCGTTGTAGCTGTAGTTTTCGCCGGGATTGCCTTCGGAGGTATGCGAAAACAGATGCTTGACGCGGATGACGGCCTTCGCTTTCCAGTAAGATGCCGTACTTGGAAACAGGATCGTCGAGTTTGACCTTTCCGTCCTGGACGAGCTGCATCAGTATCGTCGACGCGAATGTCTTGGTCAGCGAAGCCAGGTGATAAGACGTGTGCTCGGTCGCGGGAATCTTGTTCTCGACATCGGCGTAACCAAATCCTTTTGCCCATACCACCTTCTGATCTTTCACAATCGCGCAGGACATCGCCGGGACCTTGAGCTGTTGACGAATACCGTCGAGACGGTGTTCGAGATGCGGGAACCGGTCATCGTCGGTTGTGGTAGGGGTCCGCATTCCCTCAGACCGGCGCCCCGCGAATATCTGCGGAGCGAATGCGCCCAAGGTCAGGGCGGCTGACAGGAGCAGGGAAATTCTGGTTTTCATGGTGAAACCCCTTCGAGAAAACGAAGTCAAACATCTTAGCCAACTATTGTGCCAGGCGCCTGCGGGGGGAAAATGCTTAATACGCTTGGATTAGCTGCGGGTGCGCGGTGCTCGGAATAAGCTGGTTGTTCATTCATGGGAAAGCGCGTTTGCGGAAGCGGTCAGGGATTGGTCATGTGGAGATTGCAGAGTCCCGAGTGCGAAGCGGCGTTCGCCTGATTTGGCATCGGCGGAACTTTTGCCGAAGCGTCCTTCGCGTCGCTTATGAAACGACAACAACTTGCGATGGCCCCGCTCTTGCCAATGCTCCTCCAGCGGGGCAGCCTGCTCCGCCAAACATAACTAGTCCGCACAAAGGAGGCAACCATGCACGACATCGGTCGCACGACGCTCGAGTCCGAATACGGGAACGAAGGCGAGTACTTCGAGTTCGGCAATGAAGGTGAATACCACGAAGGCGAAAGCCCGTTTGGTGAGGCGGAGGAGGCAGAGCTCGCCGCTGAACTGTTGGGCGTAACCACAGAAGCAGAATTGGACCATTTCATCGGCGATCTGATCAAGAAAGCCGGCCGGGCGGTGGGCGGGTTCGTCAGGTCGCCAATCGGCCAAGCCCTGGGCCAAGGGCTCAGAGGGATCGCCCGGCAAGCTCTGCCGTCTGTCGGCAGGATGATCGGGAGCCGGATCGGCGGTCCGGCTGGCGGCCAGATCGGACAACAACTCGCAGGGGCTGCGGGGAGGTTCTTCGGCCTCGAGTTGGAGGGTCTCAGTCAGGAAGATCGCGAGTTCGAAGTCGCGAAACAATTCGTCAAGCTGGCAGGCACCGCATGCAAGAACGCAGTGACTGCGCCGGCCGGGGCATCGCCTCAGGCCGTTGTAAGCTCAGCGCTCAATGCGGCGGCCCAGCAGTTTGCTCCGGGTCTCGTCGGTGGCGCTGGCGCGGCGGCAGCTCCGGGACGTGCTGGCAAAGCAACGGGCCGGTGGATTCGCAAGGGCCGCACGATCATGGTGCTCGGAGTCTGATCGATTCGAGCACATCTCATCCAACATCAGTTGCGCTGCTGCGGCCTGTTGTGAAAGCCGGGTGCCGCCTTCGGCGCTCATCGTGAAAGGAGGAAGCCATGTACGAGCAATTTGAATCCGAGTATGGAGAGTCCGAGTATTTCGGGGCGTTCGAAGGTCCCTTCAGCGAAGCCGAGGAGATGGAGCTTGCCGCCGAGTTGCTCGGCGTTACAAGCGAAGCGGAGTTGGACCACTTTCTCGGCAAGATCTTCAAGAAAGTGGGGGGCTTCGTTAAGAAGGTGGCGTCGGGCCCGCTGGGCGGGATACTCAAGTCGATCGCCAAGAAAGCGCTTCCGTTCGTAGGCGGCGCGCTTGGGTCGCTGATCCCGATTCCAGGGGTAGGCACGATGGTTGGCAAGACTCTAGGAACAGCCGCAGCCGGTCTCCTTGAAGGCGAGTGGGAGGGCTTGAGTCAGGAGGAAGCAGAGTTCGAGATAGCGCGGAAATTCGTCAAGGTCGCCGGGGCCGCCGCGCAGAATCTCGCAGCCACCCCTCCCGGCGCCAGCCCGATAGCGGCAGCGAAAGCGGCGTTCACCGCCGCCGCGCAGCAACACGCGCCCAGTCTGTTGGCGGGCGCGGGTGGAGCTGGCACGGCCGGCGGCCGGCCTAAGACCGGCCGGTGGGTGAGGAAGCCCGGCAAGATCGTGTTGCTTGGTGTTTGAAATGCCGACGGGCCTGGCATCGTGGATGCTTGAACAGGAAGCCCGCGGCCTGCTAACCCGGCTCGCGCGAGTCGAACCCTTCGCGCTTCACATGCCGATGGTGAGCGCGGCGGCTATCACGCCGGCGGCGCAAGCAGCCATCGAAACTCACATGTTGGAATGCCGGCGCGAGTTGAAATCCCGCGTGAACGATTACCTGCGGTGGCTGAAGAGCCCGCTGGGCCAACAGTCGCCGCCTTCGGAAGCGCAACGCCGGTTCACGTTTCTCAAGCTGAGGTTCAATGCAGTGCTGTCGCAGTTTCACATTTTTGCGGACGTGCTGACGCAACGGAGCGAGCACGAGACTGGCGTCTGGCTCTCGGGCCTGGACGCGGTTGCGGCCGACGCGCTGGCGCTGCCGCGATGCTACTTTGCGGCGCCGCCGGTCATCTGCTATCTGGACCGCGGCCCCGGCGCGGCGATTCGGCGGGTGCGCACGCCGCTTCCGGGCGGCACACTGAATCCGGTTGCCATCGTTCGGGTCCCTCGGGAGCGGATGATCGGCAGCGGGCTGGCTTCGTCGCTGGTGCACGAAGTTGGTCATCAGGGCGCCGCGCTGCTCGGTCTGGTTGCATCGGTTCGGTCCGAGATCGAGCAGATGAGATCGCAGCGGCGGGAGGAAGCGCCAGCCTGGCGTCTCTTTGACAAGTGGATATCGGAGATCCTTGCCGACTTCTGGTCGGTAGCACGCCTCGGAATCACTGCGACGATGGGGCTAATGGGAGTAATCAGCTTGCCGAGAGTTTTCGTGTTCCGGTTGAGCGAAGACGATCCGCATCCGATCCCGTGGATTCGAGTGAAGCTGAGTTGCGCGATGGGCCGCGCGCTCTATCCGCACCGGCAGTGGGACCGCCTCGAGAGGTTGTGGGAGTCTTTCTACCCGGTGGATGGAATCGAGCCGCGCAAACGCAGGTTGTTTGCAACGCTCGAAGCAGCGATGCCGGCGTTTGCTGCGCTGCTGATGAACCACCGCCCGAGATCGCTTGAAGGCAAATCGCTCAGGGAGGCGATGGGAGTTGACGAGCGCACGCCGGCGCAGCTCGCGGAGTACTTCAGAGCGTGGCGCGCCTCACCGGCGCGGATGTTTGCATCGGCTCCCTCGCTGGTGTTTGCGGTGCTCGGTCAGTCCAGGGCTCACGGCAAGACCAGCCCCGAAGAGGAGAGCGACATGCTGACGCGACTGCTGACGCACTGGGCGCTGAAGGGCGCGATGGAGACATCGCGAGCCTGCGCGGCGCAACCGGCGGTCAAGTTATGCCGGCCTGCCTCGCGGTTCCCGGCAGGACCAATTTAGATCGTTCATCAAGGAGGATGAAATGGATAATCAAGAAGACGTGAAAGACCCGCGAAAGAAAAAGGAGAAGACCACGCCCGAGGCGGACCTGCCAGAAGGAACAAGAACCGACCCATTCACTACAGTCCACCCTGACTCGATCGGGGATCTGAAGAAGAACTTCGACGAGAAGATGGACGATGTCACAGAGCAGGTCGAAAAAGTGGCAACTGGTGTTGGGACGTTGGCGGGTGGCGTTGGGACTTTGGCGACAAATGTCGGCAAGCTCGTCGAGCGGTTCCCGCCTCCGGGCCAGCCGACGACCGTAACGCTCGACCGCTCGAAGAAGCCGCGAACCTCGGATCAGGCTCTCTGGGTGGTCATTCGCAACAGCACCAACGCCATCTCGTTCAACAAGTACAACGAGTTCATGGACTTCGTTATGTGCGGCCGACCGCTGCCCGATGATCCAACAAGCCCTCCAACAGCGAGCGACCAGACGAGGCTCGAAGAGCTCCTGGACAGAAAGTCGCTGCCCTTTCCCGACGTGGAGACTTACAGGCTGATGAAGATCGCCACCGAGGTCTTCTTGATGGTCAACTGCGGTGTATTCATACGGCCGCAGGACATCACCAAGATCCAGGACCTCAACCCGAAGTTGCGATTCGATCCGTTGGAGGAGAGTCTTCGTTACAGCGAGAAAGTGACTGAGGCGGACTTCGTTGGGCAGTTCAACGACTACGTGACGCAGAAACTAATCAACGGGGACAACCGGCCAAAGAGCCGCACGTTTCCCTACCTCGCTCTGATCCGCGAGAAGCTTCAGGATGTAAAACTGTCAGCGGTGTTCGACGTTGGCGAGGAGGAAAGGCAATTCGGGCGAGATTGCTTCTTCATCCTTCGAAGCAAGCTGGTCAACCCCTGCTTGCTCGAGTTGATCTGGTCGTATTGGCACGAGGAAGGAATGCTCGTGCAAACGACCAACGCGATCAGCAGACGCTTTCAAAACGTGCGCGGACCAGGTGTCGATCGAGATCCGCTCATCAACGTCGAGATCGATCCTCTCCGGCCGCTCAACAACCTCCTTTGGGGTTACGTTCAAGACGAACAGCACCGGCTGACTGTCCAGCGCCGCGCATACGAGTACGACCACCACTACGGCCTTTCGATTTACGGCAAAGCCGTGCCGGAGATGCGGCCCGCCGATAGCAGGTCAAAGTTCCTCGAGGCTTTTCACAATCTTCTGCACCTGGCGTCAGTCTTCTACAAGGAGGATGACGACACCACACGGGTCGCCGACGGCTTCCCGCTGTTGAACGCGCTGAGGGACGTTCATCTGTTGCTCTCGGAAGGCGCGCACAACCAATTCGGCGATCTGCCGTCCACCGCGCGGCAGGAAATGCTGATGCAGGAATGGCTGCTGGCCCGGCCCGAGATGCGCGAGTTCCTGCCGACGCGAATCATGGTCGCCTATCCCGAGCCGTGGATGGATCGCGTCGATGCTATGAAGAAGCTTCAAGGCTGGACTGACACCAGCGTTATGCACTTCCGCTATCTGGCGGTCTTTGGCGAGCAGGTCCTGCTGTCGATCCGCTTCGGAGCATGGAGCGATGAACGAGTGATTCATCCGGAGGAGGCCGCGAACTGGGCGCGCTACTGGAGGCCCGAGATCCAGGGTTACATCCACGCTTATCGCGCGGCTACCGGCGTGGACCTTACAGCAGATGCCACAACCCTGCGGCCCGACGACGACTGGTACGTGCCGCCGTCAGTTCACCTCCGCAGGCGCCTCGAGCAGCAGACAGGGAGGTGAGACGGGCGGCCGATGCTCGACTTCACCTCCGCACTCTACCTTGGGATTCGCCATCCGAGCTGGTCACTGCGCCCCTGGACCAGTCTCACAACCGGCGCGCCGGCAGCCCTTGTGACTGCCGGCGGCGTCCGCCGGTTGGAGCGGGCGCTGGCCACCCTCATCGGATGCGAGCGCGCGACCCTCGGGCCGTCGACGCTGCATCTCTTCTGGGATTTTTTCGGAATGCTCAGGGGCTCGAATGTCGCGATCTACGTCGACCGAGGTGCCTACCCGATCGCGCGTTGGGGGGTTGAGCGGGCGCTCGCGCACGGTGTGCGGGTGAGGAGCTTTCGTCACCACGACCCGTCCGCGCTACTTGGGCAATTGAGGTTGGACGCTCGGCTCAACCTGATTCCGCTGGTGCTCACGGATGGTTTCTGTACGCGGTGCGGTCGAGCTTTGCCTGTGAGTGAGTACCTCGAATGCGTCCGGATGTTTGGCGGTTCTTTGATTCTCGACGACACACAGGCTTTTGGGATCCTGGGGGTTCGACCCAGCCGCGAGTTGCCGTACGGCGAGGGCGGCGGCGGTTCGCTGCGATGGAGCGGCGCAGCCGGGCCCGACGTGCTAGTGGTCAGCTCGATGGCCAAAGGCTTCGGCGTTCCGATCGCAGTGATGGCAGGGAGCCAACAGCAGGTGCGGCGCTTCAAGGAAAAGAGCCTGACTCGCGTTCATTCGAGCCAGCCATCGGCGGCGGTTATTCACGCAGCCGAGCACGCGCTGGAGGTCAACGCGGCGCATGGAGAGGAACTGCGGCAGCGGCTGGCGGCGCTCGTGAAGCAATTCAGATCTCGGCTGACCCGTAGCGGTCTGTCGGCAATCGGTGGTCTCTTTCCGGTGCAGAACCTTGAACGTGTTCCCGGGGTCGATTCGGCGGTCGTACACGCTGGGCTGCAAAGGGCTGACGTTGGAACGTTGCTTTCGGCGGCCGACGATCGCGGCCCGCGCTTGAGCCTGCTAATCAACGCGACTCACAGCGCACGCGATATCGACCGAGTTGTGGATGTGCTTGGAGCCGCCCGGCGGTTCACATAGGGGTCGTCACGTTGCCGAGACGCCCCGAAACTGAAGAGTTCGTAGTACGGCCTTTAGGCGGAAGTTTGTTGCACAATGACCAGACTCTGACCAAGTACAAACTTCCGCCTAAAGGCCGTACTACGAACTCTAATCAGAGGGAGAAATAACATGCGTACAATGCCTGCCTTCCGCGCACGGCGTCCCTTTGCATCTCCACGCGGCATGCAAGAGCGTGAGGTGTTCGGCGATGACACGCGCACTTGCGTAACCAACACTCAGGTGGCGCCCTTTCGCTATATCTGCAACTTCGAACGAGAGGGATTCGCGTCGTGCAGCGGAACACTGATTGGCCCGCGTACGGTTCTAACGGCCGGCCACTGTCTCAGGCGCCGCAGCGATAGTACTTTCTTCGTTCCCGGGCGGGTGGAGGTGTTTCCGGGGCGCAACGGGACGAAGTCGGGAGCAGCCGCCAAACCTTTCGGATCTAGTATCTGCGTCCGACTAGTTCCCGCTCCCGGCTTTGTCCCAGGGACAAACGAGGGCAGTCCGGTGGACTTCGGAGTGGCCGTTCTATCCCAGCCGATTGGGAATCGCGTTGGTTGGTGGACTCCAGACTTCTTCAGGTGGCCCGGTGATCCAGTGGGCACCAGCATTCGGCAAAGTACGGGCGCATTCACGGCAAGCGGGTTGCCCGTGAAGGTGGCAGGGTACCCAGGTGATCTTCCCTCCGCCGCCAAGAACGATGGTTGCTTCGACCCGGCGATCAACCGCACAGGGACCGTTCAGTATATTGATGCAAACTCAGCCGTCCGAGTTACCCCGAGCGGAATCCTGGAATACCGGAATGATACGGCTGGAGGTATGAGCGGGAGTCCGGTGTGGACTGAGCGCCCCGCGGCCGAGGGAGGCCGTGTGATGCTAGCCATACACATCTCGGGTGACTCAGACGAGTTCTCCGACGAGGCGAACCGAGGAGTCTTTATTCAGGGCACCGTCAAGGAATTTGTCCTGGCTCACAGCTTCTATCCGCCGGGCGCCGCGCCTCCCAACTCCGGGGGACGGCCCACGATCAAGTATGGTTCCGGAGGCGCCGCTGTACGCGAGCTTCAATACCGGCTCAACATTTGGATCGCGATCACTCCCGGCGCCGGGATCGCGCCGCTCGTTGTCGATGGGGTGTTCGGCTCAAAGACACTGGCGGCCACGCGAGCATTTCAACGGAGCTTTGGACTCGGAGTCGATGGCATCGTGGGACCTCAAACCTGGGGCCGACTGTTGCTGCCGTTTTAGAAGGGGCAGGTGGAAGTTCAGAGTTCAGCCTCTTAGGTGCTGGTTGCCAGGCGCAATCTGAAGGTTGAACGCTGAACTTTGACACGTCTTATGGAGCTGGACGAATTCAATATGGAAGATGCGGAACTGGAGAAAGGGCGGCGGGGAGGGCGGCCCGGTCCGAGGCCCGGCTGGCCAACCAGGCCGCGCCCGCCCGGCAGGCCGCGGCGGCCTGGACGTGGACCATTCTCGTCCTGGGTCGGCGGCGTCGGGCAGATCCTCGACCCGGGCTCAGCCGAGCCGGCTGATTGGGCACAGCCCAGACTAACAGCCGGCACCGAGCCTTCAACTGGGGACTGCGGTGACGCCGTTGTCCTGGATGGCTTTGAGGACGGCGACTACAGGTTAAGGTCGCATCACTATGAACCGCTCGATCGCCTCCTGAAACAAGTGCTGAGCGTGACTCCGCGCTCAAGCATCATGGTGAAGATCGAAGGCTACTCCGACAATACTGGCACACCGGCTGCAAACAAGGGCCTATCCTTCAGCCGCGCGATCGAAGTGGGGAGATTCATCACATCGTTCGCGGTGGATGTGCGGGTCCGGGTCTCAGGCTTCGGGTCGGGCCGGCCGGCAGCTTCGAACGCAACGGAATCCGGCAGGCGGAAAAACCGGCGAGTCGAGTTGCGGCTGTGCCGTCTAAGCAGTGCGTCGTAGGGACGAACGTGATCATCGACTGTCACTGCCACGCGGGGAAAGGAGACGGCCTGACAGGTCCCTGGGACACCTCGGCGCCGCTCGGGGCGTACTTGCGCCGCTGCGCACGAGCCGGCATCAACCGGTCTGTGCTCTTTGCCGCATTCAACTCGGACTACTCGGCTGCCAATCGCGAGGTAGCCCGCATCGTGGCGTCCCGCCCCGACCGCTTTTATGGATTCGTCTTCGTCAACCCGGACCGCGACCGCGGCCGGGTCATCGAGATGGTTCGAGAAGGAGTCGAGAGCTTCGGGTTCAAGGGCATCAAAGTTCACCGGCAGGATGGGCGGATAACTCGCGAAGTATGTGAGGCCGCCAGACGGTTCTCGATTCCGGTGCTTTACGATGTTATGGGTGAAGTAGCGCCGGTCGAGTTGCTGGCGACGGAGTATCCCGACGTCTCGTTTATCATTCCGCATCTCGGCAGCTTTGGTGATGACTGGGCCGCGCAATTGGCTACCATCGATCAGATCACCCGGCATCCGAACGTGCACGCGGATACGTCCGGTGTTCGGCGCTTTGACTTGCTCGAGCAAGCGCTTCGACGAGCAGGACCGCGGAAGATACTGTTCGGCACCGATGGACCCTGGCTTCATCCCGGCGTCGAGCTAGCGAAGGTCCTTGCGTTGAAGTTACCGGAGCCGCTCGAACGGCTCGTCCTTGGTGGCAATCTGCTCAGGCTGATCAATCACCCGACGTACGAAACATCGCTGTAACGGCGAGAGCCGGCCCATGAAAGTGAGGTTTATACCAGGTCCGCTCATTGCCCGCGGCGATGAGCCCGTCTCATTTGCAGAGCTCGGCCGGTCACCTGGAGCCTGACAGCCGCGCGTTTTAGATTGCCCTGCTCCTCGTCGATTGCGATGCGTTCGGCGGTGTCTTCGGCGGCGCGCCCGATTTCTTTCAGTCCCACTCCCAAAGTGAGCGCTCGCCGAATGGCGTCGTCAAATGGACCATCTCGCCAGCTCTTTCGCCGCGCCTCCGGGGAGGGACGTTCCTCGAACGGGACATCGCCGACGGTGAGCCGGCCATCTCCAACGTGCCGGGAAACCATGCGCTCGACGAGTTTCCTAAGTGTGCGGACGTTGCCGGGATAATCACGTGTTAGCAAGTACTCGCTGACCGAGTTGTCCAACTCAAGCGGCTCCTTGCCTGGGCGGAGCTGGCCAATGAAGTGATGGACGAGCGGAAGCACATCTTGGGTGCGTTCGCGCAACGGCGGCAAGCGGCAGGTCCAGCTTGCGATACGGTAGTAGAAGTCGCGGCGGAACCGGCCCTGGGCCTCCTCTTCCAACAGCTCCCTGTTGGTCGCGCATACCAGGCGAACCGATGCTCGCTTCCAGACGTTGCTTCCCACAGCCTTGTGAGTGCCCTCCTGTACGACCCGCAACAGTCCCGCCTGCAGGGTCAGCGGCAACTCTCCGACCTCGTCGAGAAATAATGTTCCGCCATCGGCCAGAGTGAATGCCCCCTCGCGAGCTGACACCGCCCCGGTGAACGCGCCCCGCTCGTGCCCATAGAATTCGCTGCCGCTCAGCTCAGGCACAATTGTTGTGCAGTCCAGAATAACGAGGTCGCGCTTTTGTGGCCGAACGTCCAGCGTGTGAATCAAGCGCGCTGCGAGCTCCTTGCCCGTGCCGCTCTCGCCAAGGATCAGCACCGGCGCGTCGGTAAATCGAGCTGCTTCGACGATCTGACGCAGCACAAGTGTCCAGGCGGCGCTCTGGCCAACCAGGTTCTGGGTGATTACGGGTGAGCGGACGAGATCGTCGATCTCTTGCCATCGTTTGAATCTGAGAGCGATCTCACGCGCCGGATCTGGCGACTGGCCCCACACAAACACGTCCGAAGCGCCCGCGTCCAGCAGACGCCAACCACCGCTCTCCACCACACAAGCGCCAAGGTACACGGCAAGCACGCGCTCGATGCCCCCTCGGCTAACGTTCGCTAGAACATCGGAGACCTGCGACGTGTTTCCATCGAAAAACAGCACACCTGCACCCGACGGCGCGCCGGCGTCGATTGCGTACGTTCCGACACCGGCCGACGCAAGGGCAGCGATAGCGGTCGCGACCAACGGGGGCTCGGTCCGGCCGAGAAAATGCCGCCAGATTCTCATCACAGTCCGGGCGAGAAATAGTATCTGGACTCAAATCGAGAGAAACTCGGAACCTGCGGGAGGAACTCGCTTGAGACCTCCTTGGCTGTCAAAAAAGAAGAAGCCCGTAGCCGCTTCTTGCTTGCGAACTCTGCCTGCTCTTGCAGCTACATGGATACCCGTGATGGCATAGACACGAGGCGCCTGGCCATTGTTGGCGCCTAGTAAGCATGACGCCAAATCCACCCCGAGCTCTTCATAAAAAGAGATTAATATTCCGCAACTCCATGCGGCCGGACTAGGAGGGAAGTCCTGCCGAAGCGATGACGTTTAGTCCCCGGGAGCAAGAGGATGCGCCTTTGACCGGATGCTTAACCGTTTTGGGGAGACAGAGGTAGGTGGGGGAGCGTTGGAACAAGAGGGATAGGTGAAAGAGAACGATTTGTGACTAAGTATAGGACGGATGAGAGGCGAAACGATTCGGGGAAATCGAGGGCAATCAAATCGCAATAATCTCGAGCGCCGTGGCCTTCCTGTGACTTTGGCGCGGGTTCCTGGTTTGTGGTTTGTGGTTTCTGGTTTGTGGTTTCTGGTTCGTGCCGTTGAGGATGGGGGACGCTGTCAATCGCCGAACCCGGAACCCGGAACCCTGAACCCGGAACCAGAAACCACAAACCAGAAACCAACAACTACTCACATCTAAGCGCCACGAGCGGGTCAATGCTTGCCGCTTTGCGAGCTGGGAGGTAGCCCCCAAGCAGAGTCGCTCCGGTCAACAGCAAACCGGCTGCTACAAACACAAGTGGGTCGCTTGCCTTGACGCCAAACAGCAGCGATTCCGTAAACCGGCCGAGTCCATATGCGGCCGGCAACCCGACCACCAGTCCTATCAAGGCAAGCACGACGACCTCTCGCAAGATCAACCACGAGACGGTCCCGCGCGTGGCGCCCAGCGCCATGCGAATCCCGATTTCGCGGGTGCGTCGTGTTACCGTGTAGGCCATCACACCGTACAGTCCAATCGAGGCGAGCAGCGCCGCCAGCAGCGCAAAGCACATCGATAGAAAAGTCAGGAATTTGTCGGCGAACAGCGACTCGTCTATTTGGCCTTCGAGAGTCTTCACACCGAACACGGGCAGGTTGCCGTCCAGGCGTTGGACCTCGCGCCTCGTGGCAGCAGCCATCGCTCCAACTTCCTGTTTCGTTTTGACGTAGAAGGATATCTCCCCAATCGTCTTGTACTGCGAATACGGGATACAAACAAATGGTCCAACCTTGTCGCGAACCCTGGCATGCTTGCTGTCCTCTACGACGCCCACGATCTCGATATCCGGACGAACCTTATCACCGGCGCCGAATGTAAATTTCGAGCCGATCGGGCTTCGATTGGCAAAGAAACGGCGCGCCATCGCTTCGTTGATAATCGCGACTTCTGGACTGCTCGCGGTATCCGACGGTCCGAATTCCCGGCCTTGCAGAAGCGGAATACCCATCGTGGAAAAGTAGCCTGACCCGATCCAGTTCTTGCCGACGTTCATTTCTTCGTCTTCTCCCGGCTGGTACCCGTCTACCGTAATGTTGCTGCTCGCATCGCTGTCCGTGAATGCAGCTATCGCAGACTCGCTGACGGAGTCGACGCCAGGCAGCGCGGTGAGATTCTGGTGTAGCTGATCAAACAGAGCGATGGTTCGCTGCGGCGAGTAACCGTTTAGTTCAGGTGCGATTGAAAAGGTGAACACATGATCGGGGCGCAGCCCCAGATCGAGCTGCTTCAGATTGTTGAGACTCCTCGCGAACAGCCCCGCCCCCACCAGCAGCACGGTCGTCAACACAACTTGCGAAACGACCAGCCCTTTGCGAAAGCGCACCTGCGAGAGACCGCCCGAAAGGCTGGACCCTTGCTCGCGCAAGGTGCTTTCGAGGTTCAACCGCGTAGCCTTCATCGCCGGCATTACCCCGAACAGCAGCCCAGTCACAACCGAGAGAGCGATCGTGAACGTGAGCAGGCGAACATCAAGACCGGCTGAAAGACCCACCGCGCCGATGCTTTCGGGAATGGCTCCAACCAGCGCGCCGGTGGTCCACGAAGCGACCACAAGCCCGACGCCACCACCGATCAGCGACAAGGTGAGACTCTCGACGAGGAACTGCCGAACCAGCCGCCAGCGGCCCGCTCCAATTGCCATTCGTATTGCGATCTCTCGCTGCCGCGCCGCGCCTCGAGCCATCAGGAGATTCGCTACGTTGGCGCAAGCGATCAGCAGCACCAGCCCGACCATGCCCATCAGCACAAACAGCGGCTGCTTGACGTCGCGCTGAAGAATCGCCCGGCCCCTCGAGCCCGGTTCCATCAGCATTCTCTTTTCGAGAAAGCGTTGCTGCGTTTCAGGTGACAACCCCCCGGCCAGTGGAAGCTCGGTTTCGAGGATTTGCCGATAGACCGGCGCGAACGCGTCTTCGGCCTGAGCGGGAGCAAGGCCCGGATTCAATCTGCCGATCATCGCCAACCAATAGTCTTTGTGATCGTTGAGCCCGTCCCAGTTCGGCGTCATCTGGGCTTTCATCGTGATGGGGATGAAGATGTCAGGCGTTTGCCCCACCTGCACCCCCGTGAACCCGGGACGCGCTACGCCAACGACGCTCATCCCGACTCCGTTCACGATCACAGTCTTGTTCAGAACCGCTGGATCTGCGCCAAAGTGACGGGTCCAGTAGGCGTGACTCAAGACGATCACCTGACCCGCCCCGGCCACCCGATCGTCGTCCTGGTTGAAGACGCGTCCCACCGCCGGGCGAACTCCCAGCACCTCGAAATAATTCCCGGATACCAGTTCGCCGTTCGCGCGTTCTGTCTGTCCTTCGCCCGCGACGCTGAGAGATGTTGCGAAGCGCGCCAGCAGCCCCGAGCAGACGTTGTTGTTATCCCGCAACTCTTTGTAGAGCGGATAAGAGAACGAAGAAGCCCCGTCCCCATCACTCCACATGTGTCCCTGTTTTGGGCCCGGCGAACGGAGCACAACCAGCTCCTTCGGGTTTTCGACGGGCAGAAGCCGCAGGAGTATCTGGTCGGTCAATGAGAATATCGCAGTGTTGGCGCCCAGCCCGAGCGCCAGCGTCAGCACTGCTATTACTGTGAAGCCGGGATTCTTTATCAGCGTTCGAATGCCGTATTTGAAATCTTGCAAGAGAGTTTCCATAATCATATTTCCGATTGCCGATTGGCGATTGCCGATTGCTTGCGGCGCGCGGCTGAGATCCGCGATGCCGCCATGATGGCCACCTGGAATCGGCAATCGCCAATCGGCAATCCCTCTACTCGTACCGCAGCGCGACCATCGGGTCCACCCTGATCGCTCTAAGGGCCGGCACGAAACAGGCTGCCAGAGCCACTCCTGACAGTATCCCTGAAATGGCTGCGAACGTCGCGGGGTCCGTTGCGCTTACGCCGAAGAGAAGAGTCGTCATCAGTCTCGTCAACGCGACAGCGGCAATCAGGCCAATCGCCACTCCGATCAACACGAGCGTCATACCGTTCCTGACTATGAGCTTCAACACGTCGGCGCGGCCCGCCCCCAGCGCCATCCGTATGCCGATCTCGTGCGTGCGCTGCGTGACCGAGTACGAAATCACGCCGTAGACTCCGACTGCAGCGAGCACCAGAGCCACGCCGCCGAAGAGCGCAAACAAAACCATGTTCAACCGCCGCTGCGCCATCATCCCGTCCAGCAACTGGTCCATCGTTCGGATGTGAGAGACAGGCTGATTAGGATCGATCGCCCAGACTTGATCGCGCACGGCCGTGGCAATCGCGCCAGGATCGGACTTGGCCCGCACCACAAGCGAGAGGAATCCAACGAATCGACGCTGGGTGTAAGGCAAGAAAGTCTCGCAGCGCACGTCCACGTCCGGGCCGAAGCGCCGCATATCGCCTACGACTCCGACGATCGTCATCCACGGCCCATTCGAATCTAAGTCGCCGAATTTGAATCGCCTGCCGATCGGGTCTTCGCCGGGCCAGAATCGCCGCGCGAACGTATCATTGATAACGGCGACTGGCTGCGACTCCAACCCGTCTTGTTCGGTGAACTCGCGGCCCTTGAGGAGCGCGATGCCCATAGTCCGAAAGTAGCTCGGCGTCACCGAGTCGACCGGAGTCTCGATTTGTTCTGCGGCCGGGACCTGGGGTTTTCCTTCGACCGAGAAGTAAGTCGAGTTTGGCAAGGCGTCGATAAAGATCGCGCTGATCGCGCCCGCCGATTCTACGCCGGGCATGGCTTCGACGCGCTCGATGAGTTGCCGAAAGAACTGCGCGCTGAGCGGGCCCTGATATTTTGTCCTCGAGAGCTGGATGTTCATCGAAACCATCCGGTCCGGGTTGAAGCCAAGATCGACTTTTTGAAGCCGGCTGAAGCTTTTGATCATCAAGCCCGCGCCGATGAGCAACACCAGCGACAACGCGACCTCGAGCACGACCAGCGCGCTTCGAACGCGCCGCCGTTCGACGCCGGCTGTCGAGCTTCGGCCGCTCTCTTTGAGTGATTCGTTCAAGTCGGGTTTCGAGGCTTGAAGCGCGGGCACGAGTCCGAACAACAATCCGGTCAGTAGCGAAACCACCAAGGTGAACGCGAGCACCCGGCCGTCGATTCCAATTTGATCCAGCCTCGGAATGTCTTCGGGGCTGAGAGCGATGAGCGCGCTCAGGCCCCACTTCGCGACCAACAGTCCGGCAGCGCCCCCCGCCAATCCCATCAGCGCGCTTTCGGTCAGCAATTGCCTTATCAGCCTGATGCGACGCGCGCCGAGCGCGGTTCGGATAGCGATCTCTCTTTCGCGGCCCGCCGCGCGAGCCAGCAGCAGATTCGCGACGTTCGCGCAGGCGATCAGCAACACGAAGGCGACGGTTCCGAGCAACACTAGAAGCGCGGGCCGGACTTTGCCGGTGACTTGCTGGTGAAGGGGAACAAGATTGACGCCGTAGCCTTCAAGATCGGGATACTGGTTTGCGAGGTTGCTTGCGATCGATCCCATTTCCGCGCGCGCCTGCTCGATCGAGACGCCGGGTTTGAGCCGCCCGATCGCGTAGTACGAAAAGCTACTGCGCGCCCTCTTGCGATTCTCATCCACCGCGAGCGGCACCCAAATCTCGGCGTCTTTATGCGGGTACTTGAAGCTTGTTGGCATCACTCCGATGACCGTTCGCGAGACATCGCTTACCAGGATCTCCTGGCCCACGATATTCGGGTCCCCGCCAAAACGCCGTTGCCACAGGCCGTAGCTCAGGACCGCCACCCTGTCCTGTCCGATCTGTTCTTCATCGCCGGTGAAGACGCGGCCCCTCTGCGGATCGACGCCGAGCACGTTGAACAAGCTGGCGGTCGCCGCCGCTCCGAGGATTCGCTCCGGTTCGCCTGCGCCGACGAGGTTCAGGCTTATGCCACTGTATGCGGCCATTGACTCGAACACTTGGTTCTGGTCGCGATAGTCAACGTAGTTCGCGTACGAGTGAATGTCCTGATCGACGTTCATTCGTTTGTTGTCCATCCAGATCATCGCCAGCCGGCCCGGATCGCGGTAGGGAAGCGGACGCAACAGAATCGAATTCACGATGCTGAAGATGGCTGTGTTCGCTCCGATGCCCAACGCGAGTGCGGCCACGACAACGACAGTGAAGCCCGGCTTCTTGATGAGCGTCCGAACGGCGTAGCGAAGATCCTTCAGAAGAGATTCCATAGTTGTTACCTGATGCCCCCGGTCAGAAAGAAATTGAAAATTGAGAATTGAAAAATGAAAATTGCAAATTGAAAAGTGATTGAAGATTTCAAATCCGGCCCTCAATTTGCATTTTTCAATTCTCAATTTTCAATTCTTTTCCCGTAACCTAACTCATTCGTAGCGCAATGCTATGATCGGATCTACCTTCGTAGCTCGGCGCGCGGGGACGTAGCTCGCAACAAGCGCAACGACGATCAATAGCGCGGATGTTCCGGCGAAGGTGATCGGATCAACTGCGCTCACGCCGAAGAGCAAGCTTGCGAGCACCCGTGTGATCCCGAACGCTGCGCCGAGTCCCAATACCACACCGGCGGATACCAGCGTCACGCCTTGCTTAAGCACCAGCCCCATCACGTTTCCACGCCCCGCGCCCAGAGCCATTCGTATGCCGATCTCGCGTGTGCGTTGAGCCACCGAGTATGACATCACACCATACAGCCCTATGGCCGCCAGAATCAGCGCCAGGATTCCGCAAGAGCCAAGCAGTCTAGCCTGGCTTCGCTCGCCGCCCAGCGAGTTCTCGACGCGTTCGCTCAGCGTCTGAGTGTTCAGCACCGGTAGGCTCGGGTCGATCTGCTGGATCTCATTGCGCAGTGCGGCGACCAGCCCTTTCGCGTCGGACGAGGTACGTACGTGCACGTTGATCTGGGGGACGTACTCTTGTTGCAGCGGTATGTACATGAAAGCGCGGCGAGGTTCGGTGAGGCTATTGTACTTGCTGTCGGCGACGAGGCCGACCACTTCGCGAAAATCCTGATCGCCAAACAGCTTCAGGCGTTTGCCGATGGGTTCTTGATCCGGCCAGAAGCGACTGGCCATTGCCTGGTTGATGATCATCACCTTCGGTGATTGTTGATTGTCGGTTTCAGCGAATTCGCGGCCGCGCAGCAGGGGAATGCCGAGCGTTTCAAAGAACCCGGTGGCGATGTTGTTGGTCTGCACGAGCACGCCGCGTCCGCCGGGCGGCGGCTCCTGGCCTTCGATGAAGACGCTTCTCTGAAACCCTCCGCCGAACGGGCGGTCACGAGCTATCGTTGCGTTCAGAACGCCCGGCACCGCCCGGATGCGCTCGATCACCTGACGGTGGAAGTTTCTGCCTTGAGGCTCGGTGTAACCTTCGCGGCCGAGATTGAACGCCATCAGGACGACGTTTTCCGGATTGAACCCGGGGTTGACCGATTGGGCCTTTTGAAGACTGCGCACAAACAGACCGGCGGTTATCAGCGCGAACAGCGAGAGCCCGACTTGCACAACCACCAGCGCCTTTCGCAGAATCAGCCCAAAGTTCCCCGAGCCAACGAGTATCGTGATATCGCCCTTCAGCGTCGGCACGAGATCAGGCTTCGACGCTTGCAGGGCGGGAACGAGCCCGAACAACAGGCCGCTCAGAACCGAGACGACCACGGCGAAGGTCAACACTCGTGGATCGATGCTCGGACCTTGCTGATTCGGTCCGCCACCAAAGGGAACGAGCGAACGCAACACGTCCTTCGACCAGATCGCAACAAAAAAGCCGATGGTCCCGCCTGCGAGAGAGAGCAGCAAGCTCTCGGTCATCAACTGCTTGATCAGCCGCGCGCGGCTCGCCCCCATCGCGAGGCGAATCGCGATTTCTCTTTTTCGCTTCGTCGCGCGCGCGAGCAACAAGTTGGTCACGTTCGCGCAGGCGATCAGCAGCACGATGCCCGCCACTCCCATCAGTGCGATAAAGGTTTTCCCAATCTGGCCGTCGCCGTCCGGGTCCTTGCGCGCCGTCAGCAGCGGAAAAAGCCTGACGTTGCGGCCTTCGTTGTCGTTTTTGTATTCCTGCTCGATCTGCGAGCCCAGGCCGGTCATCGCCTCTTGCGCCTGCTTTGTGCTGATTCCGGGTTTGAGCCGCCCGATCATAGCGAGAAAGAGCCCGCGCCGAGTGTTGTACCAATCAAAGCCCGGCTGGACGACATCGTGCATCATCATCGGAACCCAGAGGTCTGGTCCGCCTCCGATGTCCGTCCCGGTGAAGTCCTTTTGAGCGACGCCTGCAACGTTGAAGTCGTGACGGTTGAGCGAAATTGTTTTGCCGACGATTCCCGGGTCTCCGCCGAAATCGCGCTGCCACGCGGCGTAGCTCAACACGACGACCGGATGAGTGCCGGGCGTTTTGTCTTCATCGGGCAGAAAAGTGCGGCCGTGTTCCGCTCTTACCCCGAGCACGTCGAAGTAGTTGCCGGAGACTACTTCCGCCCCGAGGTTCTTCGACTCGCCGCCCGGGCTGCTGAAGCTGACGCCTGCGCCCGTGTAGGCGAAGACATCGGTGAACGCCTCGTTCTTATCGCGATAGTCGACGAAGTTCAGATGTGAGGTAGGCAGCAGCCCGGGGTTCTTGACGTCGGTGGTGAAGATCGACACAAGCTGAGCGGGCTGTTGAACGGGAAGCGGCGCAAACAAGAACGCGCTGATCATGCTGAATATGGCGGTATTAGCGCCAATACCCAAGGCAAGCGACAACAGAGCCACGACGGTGAACCCGGGGCTCCTGATAAGCATACGAAGTCCATAGCGGGCATCTTTGAGAAGAGTCTCCATGATCCAGCCTCCGGGTTATTAAGTTGCCGCCTCTGATTGCTGCGCCTGGTTGAACGGTTAAACTCCGCAGCGCTGGGTTTAGTTCCCGGTTTCTGGGCAAGAACGGGGAGTATCGCCGTGTTGCGATGGCTTGAACATGCTGCCACGGGTTTCGCGATGAGCACAAACCGGAATTAGCGCGCTCTCATATGAGTTCTTGGAATCCGGTTGACCTCGATATGCCAGATAAAGAATAATCGGGACGTGGGCGAGGTCCCAAAGATCAAAGCTTTGGATTGGGTCGGATCGTCGAGGAAGGACTTGAAAGAGTTTCCCGCCGAGGTGAGGAACACAATGGGATACGCCTTGTATCAAGCGCAGTTGGGACTTAAGGCGGCCTCGGCAAGACCGCTTAGCGGATTTGGCGGTGCCTCTGTTCTTGAAATCGTCGATGACTTTCAGACGGACACATATCGCGCAGTGTACACCGTGAGGTTTGCAGATGTAGTCTACGTCTTGCACGCCTTTCAGAAGAAATCAAAGAAGGGCATCGCGACAGCGAAGGCTGATCTGGATTTAATCAAGCGGCGGCTGAGGGCAGCAGAGCAAGACTACAAAACGCGGTAGGCGGCAAGAAAGGACACAACTGATGAACAGCAAGGTTGGGCGCAATAAGACGAAAAGGGCTCGGACAGTGAAGGTTGAGAAGGTTGAACGCGGCAGCGGAAACGTATTTGCCGATCTGGGATTCCGAGACGCCGAGGAACGGATGTGGAAAGCTCAACTCGCGGTCAAGATCTCTCGGTTGATCCAGTCGAAGGGTTGGACGCAGGCTCAAGCCGCCGAACGCGTGGGATTGGATCAGCCAAAAGTATCGCAGTTGATGCGTGGCGGGCTCTCGGGCTTTTCGGCGGATCGTTTGTTCGCCATCCTGAATCGTCTTGGTTACAGCGTCGAAGTACGTGTCTCTACGAAGGAACAATCTCCTGAGAAAACTCACACGCGTGTCATGATCGCCTAAGAAAGGACGCGCAACGCCTACTTGGGGATTACATTACGAACCAGCTAAGCCGTAACGTTCTTCCTTACGGCCTCGTGCGCGTAAGGGATCACAACCTCGGCGATCAACATCCCATCCTTCTTTATAGAAGCCACGCCCGCTGCGACCGCCGTGCGCACCGCTCCTACCTCGCCGGCTAACACCACGAGCCCTTTCCCGCCCGGTTGATTCCGAGCTTCGATTAGCTTGACGTTAGCCGATTTCACCGCGGCGTCTCCCGCGTAAATCGCCGGAGCGACTTCCTTGGTTTCAATGATGCCGATGGCCTCGATGTGATCGACTTTCACTCGCCCTCTTATCGCGGGGAACAGCTCGCTGTGAACGTTGGGAATGATGAAGTGGTCGAGCACCATCCCCGCAGCCGTCTGAAGCCCGGCTCGCACGGACGAGTCAACGTCAGCCACGTTCCCGCCGATCATTATCAGATACTTTCCGCGAGGGATGATCGTCGTCATCAGAAGCTCAACGTCAGCCATCTTCATCATCGCGTCAGTCGCTTCGATGCCCTTAGCGATCGAGCTGGTCTCAATAAAGCCGATACAATGATGGTGATCAGTCAGAGCGATTGCGCTCATTGGTTTTTCCCTCTCACTTGTTCTGGGCAGCGACAACCCCGACGTTGGCGATTGTGGCGCCCTTGGTCATCGATGGAACGGCGCAGATGTAAAGCACAACTCCCGCGGCGGACGCGCGTGCTTCGAAGATCGTCTTGCCGACATAGTCGGTCACGTAGCCGATTTTCATTCCTTGCTCGACGTACGTTCCGCGCTTTACCAGCGGGTAGAAGATCCCAGTCTGTTCACTGGCGATCGTCACGATTTTCTCGACCCACACCGGGTGCTCGATCGGTGAAGGCGCACCCGGCAGCATCTTCAAATGGCGCATCACGCTAAAGGAGCCGTCGATCAGCGCCCAGAGGTCTTCAGGTTCGACCGTTCCGGCGTGGCCGGCTTCGACCGTGATCGAGGGCTTGCCTCGAGTGGTCGCGGTGTTCTCGAGATATCGCGACGCGGCCGGGTCTTTAGGCCGGTCGGCTGAAATGATGATGTGATCGAGCCCAAACGCCAGCACCATCTCGCGCGAGATTCGGTCCTGAGTCTCGGCGCCAGTCTTCGTCCAATAGCTGTAAGGCCGCAGGCTCTCGTCGAGATCGCCACCGTGGAAGTCGATCAGATGATCGCACTGCTCGACCACCTGTTTGGTGATCAGGTAAGAGGCTCGATCTGTTTGCGTGCCGTCCATCTTGCCGGGATACATGCGGTTCATGCTCTTGCCGTCGACCGGATTGACGTGCGGGACTTTCTGCTCGAACGAAGGAATGTTGACGAGCGGCACGATGATCACAGTGCCGGATAACTCGGCGGGGTTGAGCAGCGCGATCAGTTTTTCAAGCGCGATGATCGAAGCGTACTCAGTCCCGTGTGCGCCCGATACCAGGGCGAGCACGGGGCCGGGCTTGGCTCCGTGAACGACGGCGACGGGGATGCTTGTGGCTGCGTCGACTCCAGCAGGAACCGCGATGACTCCGGTAACTTTCTGGCCGCGTTTGGCTGTCGCAGAACCGACGCTGAATGTTGCGCGATCCTGGGCGGCCGCCGAGACGACGACGATGAGGACCAAAACCGACGAGACGATTGCGCGTGACATAGAACCTCCGATGAAGAAGTTCGGAGCCCGTCCTTCAGGCTGAGTTCAGAGTTCAAGCTTTAGCTTGCCTCCAGGGCTTTACCCGATCGAATCAAGCAAGCTAAAGCTTGAACTCTGAACTCAGCCTGAAGGCCGAACTACGAACAGTGACCCAAGGCCGCGAGCGTATCGCGAAACGCTTCGCATTGCAACGAGTGAATCGAATCACGAGTGAATCGAATCAAGGTCGCCTCTCAACTGCGCCTGTGGGAGAAGATCGAATCGATGCCCGTTACTTGCTCTGCCTATGCCGACTCAATAGGATACCGGTGTGGACCCTCTCTCCAAGCTTTCGGTTTCAGCCGAGCAGTCTGCGATCTCGGTCAGTCACCTTTCGAAGCGCTACGGCAGATTAACTGCCCTAAAAGATCTTCATCTCGAGGTCGCTCACGGCGAGATCTTCGGGTTCCTTGGCCTGAACGGCGCGGGCAAAACGACGACGATCCGAATTCTTCTGGACCTGCTTCGGCCAAGCGCGGGACGGGCCAGCATCCTGGGGAGGGATTGCCAGACTCAGGGGCTGGAAGTCAGGGCGAGCGTTGGCTATCTACCGGGAGAGATGGGTCTGTATCGCGAAATGACCGGACGTGACCTGTTGGATTTGTTGGCGCGGCTTAGCCGCCAAACCGTACGGCGAGAATATCGTTCGGAGCTTGAGGAGAGGCTGGAGCTGCCGTCATCAGATTTGAAGCGCGAGCTGCGAGAATACAGCACCGGGATGAAGCGGAAGCTGGGACTCATTCAGGCTTTCCAGTGCGATCCTCCTCTTTTGATTCTTGACGAGCCCACGGAGGGACTTGACCCGCTTATGCAGGAGTCCTTCTACGATCTGCTTGCCGACGTAAAGCGGAGGTCGCGCACCGTGTTCATGTCATCGCACGTGCTTTCAGAAGTACAGCGAGTCTGTGACCGTATTGGACTGCTGCGGAAAGGCGAGCTTGTACTTCTCTCGACGGTCGAAGATGTCCGAAAGTCAGCGCCTCGCCGCGTTCGAGTGCAATTCACCACGGAGGTTTCGAGTTCGCTCGAACTGCCGGCGGGCGACGAAGCGGTCGAGATTCAACCTCGACTGTGGAGCTTGCGCGTGCACGGCCCGCTGGGTTGGTTAGTAAGCAGGCTGTCGGGGCTTCCGGTCAAAGACATCGAGATCGACGAGCCTCAACTGGAAGATGTGTTGACGAAATACTATCGAGAAGAGGCCCAATGAACGGCGCGCTCGCATTGCTTCGACATTCCTTAAAGAGAGTGAGGACCCTGGTCGTAGTGATGGGAGTATTGCTCGCTGCGTTTCAGTTCTTGCTTATCCTGGTGGCCAGATCGATTCACAGATCGAACGCGTTCGATCAAATGGGATCACTGATCCCGGACTTCATGAGAAATCTGATCGGGCCGTCATTCGTGGGCCTGATGTCATTCGGCGGGATTGTCTGCGTGGGCTATTTTCATATCGCTGTTATGGGATCCCTGGTTGGGCTGACAATAGCGTTGGCGACCGAGCCGGCGTCAGAGATTGAAACGCAATTCATGGACTTGATTCTGTCTCGCCCGCTGGCGAGGCACTGGGTCATAACACGGTCCTTCGCGCTGCTGCTGACGTGCACTGGATTTGTATTGGCGATGATGATGGTGGGCACGTGGAGCGGGTTGTACTTTCTGGGGCCAAGAGACGCAACCTGGCCCAGCGGCGCGCTCGTCAGCTCTCTCGCGGTTAACCTGGGAGTGCTGATGCTGTGCTGGGGAGGCGTAGCTCTTGCGATCGCTTCACGGGCCCGGCGGCGCAGCGTCGCCGGCGCCTTTGCCGGAGTGTTGGCGCTTGCGACATATCTTCTGGATTATCTTGCGAGGGCGTGGCAGCCTGCGGAATCGATAGCCTGGCTGTCTCCGTTTCGATATTACAACGCGCTCGATCTGATTGTGGGCCGCGACATACCTGCGCATCACCTGTGGGTGCTTGTAAGCATTGCCGTTGGGGGCCTGGCGGTTTCATATCTCCTGTTTGCGCGCAGAGACGTTTGATCAAAGAGCGGCCGCGAGATCCGCGCGGTCGTCACGATCTCGACTCATCCTTTGACATCAGCTTGGATAACGGAGTAGGTTCACGTCACGGCAACCGGACCGTCATTGAAGCTGGTTACTGAGGGCGAGTTCTATGCACAACGAAGATTCTTCTCGCAGATTGTTTCTGATCAAATCGCTAACAGGCGTCAGCTCGGCGTGGCTCGCGCTGCGGCTGCCGGAGATCGTCGCTGCTCAGGAGCACGCACATCAGGCCGCGCAGTCGTCCGCACCAACAAAGTTCGAGTTCTTGACGCTCGAACAGAGCACCGAAATCGAAGCCGTTGCCGCGCAGATCATACCAACCGATGACACTCCAGGCGCGCGCGAAGCTCGAGTGATCTACTTCATCGACCGCGCGCTCACCACCTTCGACAAAGACAAGCAGCCTGTCTACGTCAAAGGTCTTAAGGACCTTCAGTCAAAGCAGAAGAAGATGTTCAAGAACTCGGCGAAGTTCTCCGACTTGAACTCGGAACAACAGATCAAGGTGCTGAAAGCCTTCGAGAAGAATCAATTCTTCGGGTTGGTTCGCGCGCACACGATCATGGGTTTCTTCGCCGATCCTTCTTATGGCGGCAACTACGGCAAAGTCGGCTGGAAGCTGATTGGATTCAAAGACGACTTTTATTTCAAACCGCCGTTCGGCTACTACGATCGTGAGTACAAAGAAACGCAGTGACCGGCGACGGGGCGACGGGGAGACAAGGCGACGGGGCGAGAGGGCGAAGGGGCGACGTGATCATGAACATTCAACAGCCCAAGTTTGAAACTCAGACGCAGGTGGATTTCGTCGTCATCGGAGCGGGCGCCGCGGGCGGGGTCATTGCCAAGGAACTTTCCACCGCCGGATTCCAGGTTGTCGTTCTCGAGCAAGGACCTTACTTAAAAGAAAAGGACTTCGATCACGATGAGATAAAAACCCTTAGGCAGTCGGCGCTGATCAATGACTGGAAGAAGCAACCCAATAGTTTTCGCAAGACTCCGAGGGCTAAAGCCACGGTTCAACCGGCAATCATGTATGGGCGAATGGTGGGCGGGGGCACGGCGCACTTCACGGCCAACTACTGGCGGTTTCACGAAATCGACTTCGTAGAGCGAAGCAAGCTTGGAACGATCTCGGGGACGGGCTTCGACGACTGGCCGATTACTTACGCCGAGCTCGAGCCCTATTACACCAAGGCCGAGTGGGACCTCGGAATCTCCGGAGTGCCGGGGCCGTTCGACCCGCCCCGCTCAAGGCCGTACCCTCTGCCGCCGTTGCCAATCAAGTCTGCGGGAGCGCTGTTGGCAACCGGCGCTCGCAAGCTTGGCTGGCACCCGCAACCTGCCCCGATGGCGATCATCTCTCAGCCTTATCGCGGACGCAGCGCATGTTCGCATTGCGGCTTTTGCGAGGGCTTCGGGTGTGAAATTAAAGCAAAGTCGAGCACGCTCGCGACGGTGATTCCGGAAGCGGAAAAGACCGGGCGCTGCGAGATCCGCTCGGGCAGCTACGTGCGCAAGATCGAGACCGACAACGCGGGCCGCGTGACCGGCGTGATCTACTTTGATGAGAAGAAGGCGGAGGTTTTCCAACGGGCGAGAGCTGTAATCCTATGCGCAAATGGAGCCGAGACAGCGCGGCTGCTTCTGATTTCCAAGTCGAATCTGTTTCCTAATGGCCTCGCTAATGCGAGTGGCTTTGTCGGCAAGTATCTGATGTTCAACGGAGGCGGTTTCGCGACCGGAGTCTTCGAGCACGAGCTGAATGAATTCAAGAGCGTGGCGGTGACGCGGATAATTCACGACTTTTACGATTCGGATCCGAAGCGCGGATTTTATGGCGGCGGCGGGATCGATACCCGATTCGATGTCTATCCGATGGGTTACGCGCTAGGAGGGTTACCGCGTGAAACTCCGCGCTGGGGCGCGGAATATAAGAAGGCTCTCAAACAGTATTACACGCGGTCGATGTACACGTTCGGCCACACGACTTCGCTGCCGGTTGAACGCAACAGCATCTCGCTCGATCCCGAGGCGAAAGACGCGTGGGGTCTGCCGGCGATGCGAGTGACCTACAAGGACCACCCCGATGATCTCAAGATCATGAAATTCTTCACAGACCGCGGCATGGAGTTACTCGACGCCGCCGGCGCTACGAAGAGGTGGGCGGGTCCGGTCGAGGAGTCGACCTTTGGGGTTCATTTGTTGGGGACCTGCCGAATGGGAAACGATCCGAAGCAATCGGTGGTGAACAAGTATCACCGAGCGCACGACGTTGCGAATCTTTTCATCTGCGACGGGAGCAGCTTCGTGACATCGGGGCGCGGCCAGCCTACGTGCACGATTCAAGCTCTCGCGTATCGTGCCGCGGATCACATCGCTCGGATGGCGAAGAATGGCGAGATCAAGAGCGCGTGATCGAAGCGTTATACGCAAGTGGGGGACCCAAACCCGGCCTATTCGCAAATCGGTTTGGAGGAAGCTTATGAACAGCAGGCGCAAAAACAATATCGCATTTACAGCTTTGACCTGTTCTTTCCTTCTAACGTCAGCTTCCATCCTGGCACAGGGAAACCAGCCTAGCGTTGTCTATACACAGTTCGACCCCTCAGTTATCCGCTCTGATCGACAAGCGTCGGTGCTTTTCCAGGCCAAGATAGCTGGTAACCCTACTAGTGTGGTCTTTGAATACAACACTAACGCCAGCCCGTTCCAGCAGCCGGGGACTGATATCGACATGCGGGACGATGCGACCGGGGGCGATAGGGTTGCAGGCGATGGGGTTTATTCCGTCACCTTGCAGGCTTCGCAAATCACCGTAGGACTTCGGCCTGATGATGTGTTCCGTCGGTTCATAGGTTTCATTAAACTGTTTCAGGGGGCAACGCTCATTGCGCGGTATAATACCTTTGCAGAGATCATCACCGATGAAATTCCGCGAATGCCAGTTGACATCGATGCACAAGATGCACAGCACACTGCGTATCTCGTCAATATCGCCGACCCAGCGTTCTTCACCAACTTCGATGCAACCAGAGTGACGAAGAGATTCTACCAACTCTTTCAAGATGAGTACGATTTTCTGGCAATCGTCTACAGCCCATCGTACATCGGAAATCGTACCCACCAGGTAGTAAAGAATGATGTGCAAGGGATTGGCCTCCGCCTATTCGACTCAAGCGGCACCTACGGCAGCTCTGGGAGACTCAAGGGAATCACCCGGCTTCCGATTACCGGTTTTGTTGACGGCGCCAATGGTGGTTACTCGCACGAGCTAGGACATCAATGGATTAATTACCTCGATATCCCGCCATTGGGTTCTGGAATCCCACATTGGCCACTGTCGGATTTAGCCACCGGAATCATGGGCTGGTCCCTCCCGCCTACAAACCAGGGAGGCGGCTTCCCATGCAAGTTGGTGTCGGAACCCGGGGGCATTCGGCTACTGCCCTCGAGCAATTGTGGGTGTTTTCAGGATCTGGAGTTATATCTCATGGGCCTGGTACCGCCAGAAGAGGTTGGTGAACACCTGGTTTTTGCCGATCAGGAGCAGGCAAGGCAGCTTGTTGGCCAATGCAACGGCCAACTCTTCACGGGCCCCGTTTTGAGGGTCAGCATCGGTGACATATCAAACGCATTCGGAAGGAGGGTACCCGACGCAACCACGTCACCAAAGGTTTTCAGAGTCGCTACGATCATTGTCTCAAGGGACGGTCTCTTGAATGAAGACGCGATGAGTTTTTTTAGCTTCTTTGCCCAACGTGCAGAAGCGGACAGACCGGTATCGATCCACGAAGGCTTCAGCAAAGGCACAGGGAATCCGTTTACCCTCACAACCGGAAGGCGTGCGTCTCTTGTTGCGAAGCTAGGCGACATCATCAGTTCGGGCTTTACCGTGAGCACTGATCCATCGACGGTGAATGCTGAACGAGGTACAAAGGTCCGAGTGGTCGTAAAAATCAATCGCATAGGAGGATTTACCGGTGCTGTTACGGTGGTTCCTCCCGAACCGTCAATGGGAATCAAGCCAAAACCCCCCGATCCCATCACAACGACAGATGAGACAGCCACATTCAAGCTGAAGATCGGAGTCTTCGCGACACTGGGCACGCATCAACTTGCTTTCACTGGTAGAGATTCTTCAGGCAACACAAGCAGTACGACGCTCACTGTAGTCGTGGAATAGTTACGGACCGGAGGGCTGAAAGGCAAAGAGAGCCTCCGAACTTATTTGAATCGCAAATGCTATTTCTATGAAACAACTTCCACCGCTTCGCGGCTAGCCAACCGGATGCCGGCGCGCGTAACGGTACGCGGTCCAAGCCGAGATGATGTGGCACACCCAACCGAACCATCCACCCGTGCCAATCCAGATTCCCGGAGTGACGATCAGCCAAAAGATTCCGCGAAGTATCTTGCCGTTGTAGATCTGCCCGATGCCTGGGATGAAGAAGCTCAAAACCGCCGCGATGCCTGGATCTCTCATGTTTGCTCCCGACAAAGATACGAAGCGTACTGGGTGAAAGGTCCGTGTACATTTTCCATTTTCCATTTGTCATTTGCAATTTCCATTTCAGGAGAGGTGATCCTTCCCTGATTGCTTCGAGTGGTCCTAAACTCCGCACAAATGACAAATGACAAATGGAAAATGGCAAATGGAAAATGTAATCCTTCCCTGATTGCTTCGGGTGGCCCTAAACTCTGATTTGCCGGTTCGGCCGGCAACAGAATCTTGCGTTCGATCATCAAGCCTCTTGCGTACTAGAGTATGGTGGGGTGGGAAGGAACAATCGCATTGGATAAGGCGACGGCAGCCCGGCTCGATGACACGCTTGAACGGTCGGCCCTCGGCGATCAGTTTGCCTTCGAGCAGATCGTTCGCCAGCACCAGGGAATGGTCTTCAGCATGGCGTGCCACTTCTTGCGCGATCGGTCGCTTGCGGAGGAGCTGGCTCAGGAAGTTTTTCTGAACCTGCACCAGAACCTCCACTCGATCAAATCGCCCGAGCACCTCGTGTACTGGCTTCGCAAGGTGACCAGCCACCGGTGCATCGATCAATCGCGGCGGCAGAGGGTCCGACCGCAAGTCAGCCTTGAAGACGTGCCGGAGCCGGCCGTTGACGCAAGCGAGAATGATCTGTTCCTTTCTGAGATGCTGCAGCGAGTGGTGGACACGCTGCCGGAGAAGGCGCGATTGGTGGTGATACTTCGCTACCAGGAGGACCTCGATCCGGGAGAGATAGCCCGAGTGCTCGATATGCCGCTCAACACAGTGAAGAGCCACTTGCGGCGCTCGCTTTCGAGTCTGAGAGATAAACTGAGCCGCACGTTGGGGGAGGTATCGATATGAGCCGTCTTGATGATGAATTGCGAAAGGCCTTCAGACGAGAGCAACCATCCATTGGTTTCACCGCGCGCCTGCTCGAGCAAGTAGCTCGGCAGCCCGAGCCAAAAGCGCGCTGGTGGCAAAGACTCGGTACGCTGCTCGATCCGCCGAAGCTTCGATGGGTGGCGATCGGTGTCACAGCATCGTTGTTGCTTGCCATAGGCGCGGCTCAGTACAGCAGGCTCAATCAGGTTGTGGTCGATGATAACGGAAAGGTCGCGACGAACGTCGCTCCTCCCGAAGAGGGCATCAAGACGACCCAGCATGCTGCGGCACCCCCTGGAAGTGACGGAGTTCAACCGAACTCTGCGAGTTCCGGCGCGCCCTCAAAGCCGCCGCTTAGAGGAGACTCGCGGCCAAAGAATCATCGCCTAGCGCAGGCCCGGCATCAACAAGACCTGGAGCTGCGGGCTGAAGGTGAAGCCGCCAAGGAGAAGTTGATGCTTGCGCTTTCGATCGCAAGCTCCGCGCTCAGCGATGCGCAGAAGGCGGTCCACGAAGACGGCCTCAAACCTTAGCTGTTAATAGTTCGTAGTTCGGCCTTCAGGCGGAAGTTCGTAACGCTTCGCCGGAGACTAACATACGAACTTCCGCCTGAAGGCCGAACTACGAACGTTTTTCTGAGGAGGAATTATGAAATTGCTTTTTACCAAATCAATGAGAGTAGTCGCGCTTTGCTCGGCGCTCTCAGTCTTCGCGGCGGCTCCCGCCTACGCGCAGGGCAACGCAAAGATAGACATGAGCCATCTCGACAAGTTTGCCGAGCGCGCCGACAAGGTTATCACCGTGACGGTGGACGAGCAGCTTTTGAGATTGGCCGCCTCGTTCCTGAACCCCACTAAACCCGATGAGGCCAAGATCAAGGAGCTGATCCTGGGCTTGAAGGGCGTCTTTGTTAAGCGGTTCGAGTTCGAGAAGGAAGGCGAATTCACGCTGGCAGACGTTGATGCGATCCGTTCGCAGTTGAGCGCGCCCGGCTGGTCAAGCGTCGCCAATGTCCGCAGCAAGCGCGAAGGCAACTACGATGTCGCGCTGATGAGCGAAGGCAGCGTTATCAAAGGTCTTGCCGTGCTCGCTGCCGAATCTAAGGCTTTCACGGTTGTGAACATCGTCGGTCCGATCGATATCGCGAAGCTTGCGGAACTGGAAGGAAAGTTCGGCATCCCACACTTCGGTCTCGAACAGATACCCGGCGTAACCGTCACCGACAGGAAGAAAGACAAGAACCCGGAACCGGACAAACAGAAAGAACAACAGACTGTCGAAACCGTAAAGCGCACCGAGAAGAAACCGCCCACGCTCATACGCGGCGAGAAGCCCCCAACGGAGTAACCAGCGATGACTACCTCAAAGAGACTGCTCACTCGACTCTCGATCACAGTAGTGCTGCTGACGCTTGCTCCAGCCGCTTCACTAGCCGGCGATGAGAGCTTCAGCTTGGTGGTCAAGCACATCAAGTCAAACTATCACGCGAAGCAGCAGGGCTTCTTCGGAGCGATGATGCTTGCGAGGTTCGCGGTTAAAGTCATCAAGCCGGCAGGCGTCAAGAATTTCAAGGTCGTTCTGCTGAGAGACCTTGACTATTCAGAGGCGCCAAGCCCCAGGAACGGCCAGTTCCATGCGTTCATTCAAAGCAAGATCGATCCGATGTGGACCCCGCTTGTGCAATACAGCTCGCCGCGCGAGAAGCAGTGGACATATGTTTACATCACACGCGAGAAGGAAGACGTAAAGGTGCTGGTCGTCACGCTTCAGCAGAACGACGCGGTGGTGCTACAGACAAAGTTCAGCCCGGCAAAACTCGTCGAGTTCATGAACAACCCTCAGATAATGGGTATCTCGCTCAACAGCGACAACAACTCCCGGGATAACTCCGTTAAGACGGGTGACGACGACGACGACGACGACGATGATGCGCCGCCAAAGCCAAAGCCAGTCGTGCCAAAACCGCCAGAATCATAGTTTGACGCGCGCGGAGGCGCTTTCGGCAATTGGCGCTGAGAGTATCTTCAACACTCAAACTTCACAATCATGGTTGGGGCAACGTACTATCCGCGGGGCAATCGCCTTTCGGATTCGTATATCGCCATCTGTCTTTCGATAATCCCATTACAAAGCGAAGGCCCGCCTACCTACCTACGCTCTATCCTTCCATTGCTGTGCTGCTTCTGTGAAAATGTCCGACAAACTTCAGTTTGTCGTGTAGTTTCTGAGTCGGCGATCGGCCAGCGACAAACTGTGAAGTTTGTCGGACACTGAAATCTTTTCGCTTCTTGCGCATGTGTGTATAGAGGGGAATGCCTCTTACCGGCGCGGGCATGAAAAGAACTGCAGTAGAAGCAACCTGAATCGCGTCTAACTGTTTCAGAGAGGAAGTAAGTTAAGAACCTTGATCACAACTCTGGTGCGAACTGTGGTCCGACTGGATGGAAGGAAACCGCAATGACTAAAGTCAAACTCGAACGAGGTAGCGCGATCTGGATTGACCGACCGGGAAGGCTTGCCAGGGTCTACAGCGATCGATCTGATATGATTAAGGGCCCTTCCAAGGGCGGTCGCTTTTCTTACACCACTTGCGTTACACATCCGATCTTCCCGAAAGGAGAAACACATTATGGCAATTCGCAAAGGCGTCAAGCGCGGATCGGGTAAATCAAAACGGGTCTCGGCTCAAATGATGGAGAAACTCAAGCAATTCGTCCGCAACCAGGGAGTCACCTACCTTCACGATAGCAACATCTCATCGGTCGGTATTGGCTATAAGTGGAAAGATGGCAAACCCACCGATCAAATATCGATTCAATTCACTGTTGCCAGAAAGGCTGCTCCTGAAGTTCTCGACTCCCTCAATACCGCGGAGATCCCCAAGTCTTTCATCGTCGATGGAGTGGAAGTTCCCACCGATGTCCTCCAGCGCACCTTCAAGGCCTCAATGAAGATTGTAGCGGAAAGCGCTGCCGGCCCGCGCAAAACACGGATTGATCCCATCATGCCCGGCGTTAGCGTCGCAAACAAGAAGGAAACCGCCGGCACCATCGGCGGCATAGTCTTCGACCGGAAGGAGGGCACGCCGTACATATTGAGTAACTGGCATGTCCTTCACGGTCCGAAAGGCAACATCGGTGACGACATCGTTCAGCCTGGTCCCTTCGACGACAACCGGGTCCAACTGAATCGCCTTGGCAAGCTCGTACGGTCGCATCTGGGCGCGGCTGGAGATTGCGCCATCGCAAGCATCGAGGACCGCAGGTTCGACCAGAACATTCTCGAACTCGGCGTCAAGGTCGAGCAACTCGGCGAGCCCGAGTTGGGCGATAAGCTCATAAAGAGCGGACGAACCTCGGGTGTTACGCACGGCATAGTCAGGCGAGTCCACACGATCGTCAAGATCAACTATGGCGCTCCGGTTGGCGAGCAGGCGATAGGCGGATTCGAGATCGGCCCCGATGAAGACAACCCGCCCGTCGATGGCGAGATCAGCACCGGCGGCGATTCAGGCTCGTTCTGGCTTCTCAAGGCCGCCAACGGCAAGCCCACAAAGATCATGGCAGGGCTCCACTTTGCGGGCGAGGGATCGGGCGATCCCGACGAGCACGCGATCGCATGTTATCCCAAGTCCGTGTTTGAAAAACTCGAAATATCCGTCGCGGCGCCGGCCCAGGAGGCGACTGCAGTTCGTGGCTATGACACGGGCTTTCTGGGGATCATCGTCAAAGCGCCGAAGCTTTCCACCGCCAACGCCAATGACGTCTTCAAACTCAATGGCTCCGAGGTCGTCCCTTACACTCACTTCTCCCTCGCTCTGAGCAAGTCGCGCCGATTCGCCTTCTGGGTCGCCTGGAACATCGATGGCGGCCGGATCAAGAGCCTCAGCCGCAAGAATCTCAAGTTCGATTTCGATCCGCGAGTACCGAACGCCTTTCAGGTAGGAGACGATCTGTACGCGGGCAATCGGCTCGACCGGGGTCACGTCGCGCGACGCGCCGATCTGGTTTGGGGCGGCGACATAGAGGCAGCAAACGCCAATAAGGATTCCTTCTTCTTCACCAACATCACGCCCCAGATGGACAACTTCAATCAAAGCAGTCTGGGCGGGCTCTGGGGAAGACTCGAGAATGCGGTCTTCGAGGAAGTAGACGTGGACAATCTCCATATAAGCGTTTTCGGGGGACCGGTATTCAAGAACGATGATCGTGTCTTCCGAGGGGTGAAGATCCCCCGCGAGTTCTTCAAGGTTGTGGCGTTCGTCGAGACAGGTAAGTTGAAGGCCAGGGCCTTCCTCCTGACTCAAAACCTTGATCAGCTCGAGCTGCTTGAATTGAACCAGTTTAAGGTCTTTCAAGTCACGCTTTCCGAGGTTGAACAACGGTGCGGCTTCAAGTTCCCTGCCAAACTGAAAGCCGCTGACGGATTCGCGGAACATCTCGACAGCCGGCCGGAAGGTGTAACCGGGCGCCCGGCGCTCCAATCGCTGGATGACATTAAGTGGTGATCATAAACAACGGCAGAGGTTCGTAGTCCCGCGTCTTGCGGAAGGACGAGGTGTTCACAACATTTCGCTTGAAGGTGGTACTACGAACCTCACAAAGGAGGCTCAATGCGCGAACTAAGCGACCACTTCGAAGAGGAGTATCTTTATCTGGCGGACCTCACTCACGACGCAGCGCTCATCTCGTGGGGAAAGTTCTTCTTCAACGGCAAGATGAAACAGATCAAGGACAACAAGCTCCACATGCTTGAAGGCCACCACGAGCGCCGCACATCCATAGGCGCGAACTGCGAGACTTACGGCCGAGTAAGGGTCGATGTACTCAACGCCGCAGACAATGTGGTGCAGAGCGTCGAAACGGAGGAAACGTATGCCTGGGTGGGCGGGCTTGCGGCTGACACCGAATACACCTATCGCGTGTTTTCACTGGATGAGAGTGGGGAGCGACGATGGGCTGACGACGTGCTCCACCGGTACGACGCGGAGATCGAAGAACTCACTAAAGTTGAGCCTGAACGGCTCTACTCGTGCCGATTCCGAACCTTCCCGGATCCGGATACGCACGAGGACCTCGTGTTTGCGGTAATCGGCGATACCGGCACCGCCAAAGAGACGCAATACAAGGTTGCCGCGGCGCTGGACAAAGCAGTCACCGAACGGGGCGTTCGTCTCGTGATTATGGTGGGAGACACCATCTACGCGAATGACAGCGGAGGCAGCGGCGATGATGACTTTGAATGGCTGACCACTTACTTTCAGCCGTACAGAACCGTTATCGACCGCGTGCCTTTCTATCCGTGCGCAGGCAACCACGACACCAGCGAGGGATTCTTCGAGGGGTTGTTCCTCGGCGAGAAGCAGCAGGATCGGCTCGCATTGTACGACAACCTGCTTGTAATGCCGCGATTCGTTTCAGAGATTCCTCACACTCGCGAGGCGTCCATTACGCCGGGGCTCTTTTATCGGTTTAAGTTCGGCGCGGACGTCGAATTCATTTGCCTGGACACTTCCAAGGAGCCGGACGTCTCAAGTCATCGTCTCTTTGAATTTGGCAAGCACAGTGACTGGGTCGGCCGCGTTCTTGGTGAGCCGCCGGGAGCGGTGAAGTGGCGCGTCCCGTTTTCGCACCATCCGCCGTACTGCAAAGGGCCGCGCCACGATGAGGACGAGACCGAGCTGCGACACTCCGTTATCCCTCGCTGCGAGGCCAACGGCATTCGCACCTTCTTTTCCGGTCACGAGCACAACTTTCAGTGCCTCGACAGCCCGAACCGCAAAGTGCGATGTTTCGTGTCCGGCGGCGCGGGCAAGTTTAGTGATGGAAGGCCGAAGAAATCAACGGACGGGTTCATGCATCGTTGGGGCGGCAATGATCGCGGGCACTTTCTGATCGTGACAATCAGCGGCGATCGGATGACTGTCGAGCCCATCGACTGGGAAGGGCGGCCGCTTCCGCTGTTCAAGGTTGAGGGCGGCGCCCAGCAGCCCTCGAGCGTTATCGACGTTTGACCGTAGCTAACAGTCGCTGGAGGGCTGTACGATACCTGCGTGGATCCTTGACCGGGATGGTGTATCGCATCCGAAGCTCTGAAAGAAAAGATCGGAGGAAGAACATATGGCAGGGACCGAAAAATTCGTTTTCACTTTTGAAGATCTCTACGGTGAAAAACCGCAGGAGACAGTTAGCGTAATGGCCAGGCACATGGTGTTGAGCAGCTTCGCCAACGTGCCTAAACACGACGCCACCAAGAGACTCACCATCGAGGGTCTCGACAGCTCGAATGGAGGCAGGTATCAGGTGCAAGTCTTCCCGACGCGCTACCGCCCGGAGAGTTTGTTTCTGAGGATCCGAGAGGACGAGAAGCTTGAGCATACCTTTCTTATGGTGCCTGACCCTGGCAGAGTGCTCCGCGTAGACTTCCCGACCTACGCCGGCCTCGGAGACGACCTCAAGAACGTTCTGGAGAATTCCACCGTAGAAGGAAACGAGGACAAGAAAGGCGAGGCGCTGTTTGACGCTTTGAAGGACCTGCGCGCGGCGGGGTTACTGAACCTGTACGCGAAGATGAAGGCGACGAGGTTTGACGGCGGGCTTGATGCTTTCTCGTTTGTCACGTCGCTGAGACGAGTGCGCGGAGAGAGGTTTTTCGCCGACGTAGAGAAGGACTTTCGTGACGCAGTCAAGAACAGCGTACACACACACCTCTTTGACGAAGCTGATGACTCCTTGCACGAACCGCCGCCGGGCTACGAGCATGCTGACAGCTTCAAAACGCAAGACGGTCATGGGAATCTGCAAGTGACTTTCTTCCGCAAGAAGGACGCCCTGGAGTTCATCGCCGATGTGGACATTGATGGATCGAAGGGGCTCGAGCACGCTTTCGATGTCATCAGCCATACGATCACCGGCAAGGACTCTCACCCTTACGATATACACGCGATACTTCGTAAGGCTCAGGAGATCGACACAGGGTACAGGCTTGTTGTTTGACCGAAGACCGCCCAAGAAGGGTGGCAAATGCTCGACAACCGCCGATCGTCTTGAGCAGAAAGATCTCAGGATACCGGCTGACTTGGAGCTTAGCCGCGCGTACTGAGCCATGCGAATTAACGCAATGTGACTCAGGCAGAAAAGGAGAAACTCAATGACTCGAAAAATCACTCTCGTTGCAATTGCCCTGGGCATTTTCGCCGTCACCCAATTCTTGGCGGCGCAGCGAATCGCTTCGGCCCAACCCCAACCTCCGCAGGACCCGGCCCAATGGGATGTCAGCATTCCAGCGGGTACGCGTTTGGCGGCGATCAAGAATTCATATGAGCGTCGTCGCCTCAGCCGCCTCAGCCTCAATGCGGCGCCCATGCTGTCAGGCGGAGATACGGAAGATCAAACGCCTCTGCCAATGTGGTTCCGCGCCTATTTTAGAGACAACCACCCGAATCTGCCGATGGAGGGTTCATATCAATACCCGCGTGTGGCGAGGCAGGTCTTCGAATGGATGGTGAAGCACCCCAACCTCGAAACTCCGGCCTCTCCCACGCCAGCGGCCGCCCGCGCGGCAGCAAGGACCGTCAGCGTGGGCGGCAACCTCAATCTCACGAACTTCAGCGAAGTGAACAGCGAGTCGTTTATTGCCCGCGATTACGTCAACCCGCAGTTTCTAACTGCGTCGTCGAACAACATCGGGGGCTCGGGGCGGCAGAAGCAGTTCTTCTCAACCGACTCGGGGACCACCTGGACCAAGACCGAACTGCCGCTGGCGCCCGGTCGCGCCTTCCAATCCGATCCGGCGCTGGCTTTCACCTCTGACGGCACGGCATGGGCGGCAACGCTCGGCATTGATGCCGCGGGTGCGTCCATTCAAAACCAGGTCTACAAATCCACTGATCACGGAGCAACCTGGACCTTCATCGCAACTGTCTCAACGGGCAACAACAACGACAAGGAATTGATGTGGATTGACCCTCAAGTGGGCAGCGCGTTCAGGGACAACATCTATGTGGCTTGGGATGTGCCGGGCGGCGGGATGAGGTTCGCGCGCTCGATCGATCGGGGAGCTACCTGGTCGTCGGTCTCCTCACTTTCCTCGGACGGCGCGATCGGCGCTCACCTCACTACCGGGCCGGCTGGCGAACTCTACGTCGCGTGGCCTGATACGAACTCCCGACAGCTAAAGGTCAGAAAGTCCACCGACGGGGGCGCGACTTTCGCCGCCGCCAGAGTTATCGCCACAACCAATGACAGCTTCGAGGTCGTGATCCCCGCGATGTGCCAACGCAAAGCGCTGATCTACATTTCCATCGGCGTAGACCGTTCAAGCGGGCCCGGTCGCGGCACAGTCTATGCCTGCTGGACTGATCGCGACGGCGCCGCCGCCGACCCCGGCTGTGCCGGAACCGCTTCGGCCTCCAACACGAACGTTTATCTCAGCTCTTCGACCGATGGTGGTAGCACATGGTCTGCGCCGAGGATCATTCACACCAATCCTGCCTCCACCGATCAGTTCAACCAGTGGATGGACGTGGATCCCGATGACGGGAGCATTCACGTCATCTTCTACAACACCAAGGACGACGCCGGGCGCCACAAGACCCACCTCTACTACATCGCGTCCAACGATCGTGGCGCGACCTTCGTGGACGAAACACAAGTCAGCACCGCTCAGACCGACGAAACCGTAAGCGGCGCCGATCCGAATGGCAATCAATACGGCGATTACAATGGACTGGTAGCTTATCGCGCGGTAGCTTTTCCCAGCTGGACCGATCGCCGCGCGACTAATCCTGGCGGCAAAGAGCAGATCTACACGGCGAAGATCTCCAAGGGTGGTTTTATCCCTCCGCCCATAAGCGTTTGCTTGACCAACCCCACACTCTGCCAGGTGCCTCTGAGCATGGCTCCGGGGCTACTTGAATTGAAATGCCTCAGAAAGCCCTGCCTCGTGATTGATCCGTTGCCCAAGAACTGTCTGGTCAAATTCAATTGCCCGGGGTGTAGTCCGAACGGACTGTGTCCGCCTTTTTACAACATCACGCTTCAGGGACTCGAAAACGCCTGGAGAGTCGGATTGGTCGGCCCAAGGGGCGGGGCTGTGCAGCACCGGCAGGTTAAGACGCCCAACGGTCTGGTCGTAAGTTTTCGACCGAGCAAACAGTTGTTCATGGAAGGCAAGATCGGCGACTACTACCTGACCTTCTCTCTGCTACCTGCCGGGAAGACCGACCTCAAATACAGCATCAAGACTTCCCTGGAAGTCAGCAACTCGGTGTTCGTCGCTAAGCGGGCCAACACTGACAGCCAGCCACAGGTCGGCGACGCGGCTCAGCCGCCCCCACAAGGAAACACCAGACAGGATCTGTACGCGAAGAAATGGGAAGTTGACGTGCCCAAAGGAACCAAACTGGATCAGCTTCGGCAGCAACTCCAAGGGGAGCTCGAACTCCTGCCCGATCGCGATCTCGAAGATCAAACACCTATTCCCGGTTGGTTCAGAGTCTACTTGAGAAAGCTACACAAGGATCTGCCGACCTCTGGCACATATCAATATCCGAAGACGGCGCGACGGATACTCCAACAACTGCTGGCCAACCCCGACTCGGTAAAAGCGCCCGAAGGCACGGACTAGTTGAGCGACGAAAAAAAGTAGGACGAGACGGACGTCTCGTCCTACTCCAACAATCGACATCCGAAATTCGGCGTTACAGTCCCATCCGACGCAGCAGGTCGCTGAATCTCGAGTCTGCCCGGAGCCGGTCGAAGATCGGCTCCACTTTCAGGTAGGTCAGAATGCCGTGGCGTTCTTGATAAGTCTTTTCCAAACACTCGAAGGCTTCGTCGATTTGACCCAATCCGATGTGAACTCTCGCAAGGCTGTAAGGCGACACATAAGTTCCTTTCGCAATCTCGTTCAGCCGTTCGAGAATCTTGCTCGCGTCATCGATCCGGCCGTCCGCCGCATAGGCGTAAGCCATCGCCGACATCGTCTCGCTATCGTCCTCTGAGATGGCCAGGGCTTTCTTGAACTCGGCTTCCGCTTCTTCGAACATTCCCTTCTCGCCGTATGACATTCCCAGACGGCGGTGCGCGATCAAATAGTCGGGATACATATCGATGGTTTTCCGGCACTGCCTGATCGCGTCATCAAATTGCCGCGCAAAGTGAAGTATCCGCGCGAGGTTCAGGTTGATGACGCGCGAGAGCGGGTCCAGATCGAGCGCGAGTCTTATCTCCGAGAGCGCTTCATCCATTCTTTCATTCGCTGCGAGGTACAGGGCCAGCCAGAGGTGAGCGGTGGCGTAACTGGGATTCAGCTCCATGGCTTTCCGCCATCCTTGTTCAGCGCCGTCCCAATCGAACTCACGCCAAAGTTTCACCGCAGCCAATGCCGCGTGCGCTTCTGCGAGCTTGTCATCCAGGCTCAACGCTTTCAAAGCTGTCGCCTTCGCGCGCAAGAACGGTGTAGCGAGCGGCTTCGTGCTGTAGCTCGCCATCAGATTGTAAGAGTCGGCCAGTCCCGCGTAAGCCAGCGCGAATTTTCGGTCGCGGGTGATTGCTTGTTCAAAGTACTCGATGCTCTTCTTGATCCCCTCTTCGGTTCGCTTGTTCCAGTGGTACCGCCCCTTCAAATAGAGCTGATATGCCTCGGAGTTCTCCGTGCAGCCCTTTGTCAAACTCTTCTTCTGCGCGCTGTTCAGCTTTAAACGCAAGTGCTCGGAGATCTCGGTTGAAATCTCCCGTTCGAGCGTGAAGATATCTGCCATCTCTCGAGTGTACTGTTCACCCCAGAGGTGAGAGCCGTCGTTTGTGTCGACCAGCTCGAGTTTGACGATCAAGCTGTCGCCTCGCTTCAGCAGCCTTCCGTTCAGCACTGCCCGGACGCCAAGCTCGTGTCCCACTTGCTGAGCGTCCTGAGGATCTTTGCCCTGATAGCGAAAGACGGTGCTGCGGGCCATCACTCGCAGCTTCGTAAGCCGCGACAGATTGTTGATCAGCGCTTCGGTGACGCCGTCGCTGAGGTATTCCAGATCGGGATCTCCGCTCTGATTCACAAGCGGGAGAATTGCCAGCGAGTCGATCGTCTTCCGGGAGCGAGTCCTGGTCACGACCTGGGTGTGTCGGCCAATCCCGGCCGTCGCGTGGGTCGCTCCCGAATCGCTGTCGCGCTGCAGATTGCGCAAGTCGATCAGCAGATCGCGCACGGACTGATAGCGCCGCTCGCGGTCCTTCTCCAGACACTTGCGCACAACGCGGTCAAGATCGGGCGTCACGCCGTAGTTCAAACGCGCAATGGGCATCGGCTCCGCATGGATGATGTTGTCAATGGTCTCGGCTGGTGTCTCGCCATCGAAGGGCAGCCGCGCGGTCAGCATCTCGTAGAGCGCCACGCCGAGCGAAAAAATATCCGACCGCTGATCGATGGCCCGGCCGATCGCCTGTTCAGGCGACATGTAAGAAACCGTCCCCGCCGCAACGCCAAGAGCAGTTTGTTGGCCGACCTTCTTTGTGCGGTCGTCGGTTTCAGCTCCGTTTGAGTCGGCGGCCGCCGCGATTCCAAAGTCGAGCAGCTTGACCATGCCGCGCTCAGTCACGATCAAGTTCGAAGCTTTCACGTCGCAGTGCATGATGCCCAGCGAGTGCGCTTCCGACAGCGCGTCGGCGGTTTGCGCGGCGAGGTCGATTGCATCACGTATCCCAAGGGCGCCTCGCTTGAGCTTCTCCGAAAGCAGTTCGCCTTCGACGTACTCCATCACGATGTACATCGAGCCTTCGTGTTCGCCTATGTCGTAGATGGCGGCTATGTGTGGCGACCGCAGCGCCGATGTGGCTCGCGCTTCGGCAAGAAATTTCGTGCGGCGCTCGGGGTCGTACTGATAGGAGGCCGGGAGGATTTTGATCGCAACCTGCCGCCCGAGCCTCGTATCTTCGGCAAGGTAGACCTCTCCCATCCCGCCGGCTCCGAGCTCTTTGACGATGCGGTAATGGGAAATGGTCTCGGAGATCACCAGCGGCATGCCTCAGCTTGGTTGATCAATCGGGCGCAGAACATGGTTCCCAGGGCGCTCCTGTTAATTGCCAATCGCAGATCTCCCGATGGTGTGCTCGTCTATTGTATTTCTACCACAGAATAGTATAACGACGAAGAGACTCGACCGTTTGGTAATGGGGTACAAGTGTGTTGCTAGAAGCACCAATGCCGGGATGTCGGTAATGACTACGTTGCGTTCGCGCTTGTATCTCTAAGCCTTATCCACCCACGCAGCGTTACTCCAATGCTGCACATCCACTCTTAGAGATTCTGATATCGATCTTTCAGCAAAATGAGTAATCCTGAAGCGGTCGAAGATCACTCCTGCCGCAAAGCCGAGTTTGGCCCATTCCCCGATCCCTATCGCGTGGGGCACCAAGAACATCTTCATGGGAGTCACCTGAGGCGTCTTGGTTAGCCAGGTTCGCACCCAGTCACCGGGTTGTAACTCGTTTCTTTTGCCCCACCAGTCCGCACCTGTCGCACACTGGCCGAACGCTATGAGTTTGGCTGACCGCCTGTCTGGAAACGGTAACCAGGCGACTATGTCCAGGCCCGCGTCCTTCATGGTGTGGATATCCGGAAATCTGGTGTCAGGCAGACCTTCGCGAATCTTGGTGTGACATAAATCTTCAAGTGCCCCTACGAAACCTTTTGGGGCGACTCGCCGTGGAAAACCGAAAACGTGACTTTCTGCCGGCGTTTCGTAACAGCCAAGATACGTAGCGACTGCATACGAGCAGACATCTTCGAAGAGTTTTGCCCCATTCTGGCCCGCCACCGCCTTTTCCCCGAAGATCGACAAGAACAGAAGAAAGGTGTACACGGTGGACAACGACTCATCATTGCTCAAGAGCGCCTTGCCCTCAAGACTGAAGGGATAGAACGCCTCGCCGCAAGCCTGTATGCGATATTCCGCTTCAGTGAATGCAGCATCCAAGATCCCCTCCAAAGAATCGTCTGAGTTGATATCCGATTCGTCATCAACTATCGCATCCTGCGATCCAGTTAGTGTAAGTTCACTGGCCAATTGCGACTCGGAGCTGTTTCGATCGGGATCCGTGAGAGCACAGAATTCTACGTGATCGAGGAGTTCATGAGGTTGATCGGATAATAATGGCGATCGCTTTCTCATCAGCAGTGCCTTGAAGGCTCACTTTGGCTTCTCATTCGTTTGTAACGTCCTTTTGTAGACTAACTGCCAAAGAATGGACATTGTTAACTGTATCAGCAATCTCCTGCTGTCGTGTGAAGCCTGTCGGGAAGTACGCCTTCGCTTCGCGGAGGTTCTGTTCGGCGGCAACCAAAGCATCTAGAAGGAGGCGAGTATCTCCTCGGGCGGCGTTGAGAGCGAATTGAAGCGAGAGTCCCCGCCGCAAGGCCGCGATCCCCCGTGGCGCTCGCAGCGCCTCGTCAAGCTGACGGAGATGCGGATTCTGCGAAGTGATCAAAGGCTCAACTTTTTCTTTATGGCTTCCATACATCCAGCGACATAACTCGCCCAAGGCAGGAATCTTGTTTCTAGGGACGGGCTTAGGTGTGTCTTTGGCTCGATCCTTTATTCCCAAAAACGCTCGGACTCCATCGTAGCCAAGTCCGGTCCAAAGGTGGGAATAAGCGAAGTCCTTACGCTGGTAATACCGATCGCTCGGGTAGAAGACGCCCGCGTCCCTCGCCTGATGCAAGACCTTCAGTCCGTGGTAGAGTCGTTCGACGGTCGCGTTTCGATCTCCAATAGCTTTAGCGATGTCTACCAACGGAACGCCATAGTCCTCGTGGACTCTGACGATGTATTCCGCCTTTGCAATTGAATCCCATTCTTGGGGACCCTTGACGTGTTTGAATCCTATAAACTCCCAGACATCGCGGCGATCTCTCTGAACTACTGGAAGGAACTCGAGGTGACGTCTGAGGTCAGCATCGATTTCTGGGATGCCCGAAGCGCCGATCGCTTGTTGCGCATCTCGCGAGAGAAGAAGCTTAACCGCGGCAAGGCGTCGATTGCCCTCGACAACCACCAGCTTGCCATCCTCCTTTGCAGCAATGAGTGGCTCGTGCTGCCAGAATTCGCCGCTTGCTACAATTGAGTCCGTAATCTCAGCCACGTTGAACTCAGTCCAAAGACTCTTAATGATCGGGTCTTGGTCGGAAACTAAAAAGTTGGATCCTGTTAACCTTGGGTTCTTCGCATCCACAAACAGGTCATCGGTGCGTACTGGCTTTACGTCAGTGACGGATACGAGTTGAGGAACAGAATCAACTGGTTCTTCTGATCCTGCCGGTTTGCGCGATCTCGCTTTGTCACGTTTCGTCAATCTTTTAGCCATTTGAGGTCTTTTGAAACTAAGAGCTCAGTTTTCGCAGTGTTCTGACGACTAAACATTTCTACTTCTCGAAGCCCAAAACCGAACTGCTGCGCGAGGTCGCGAATCTCGGAAGAGTCGTGGTACGTCATAAGAACGCGGCCAGGGAGTTTGGCTGCCGCACAAAACAGTCGTTTCTGATCAACCCGTCCGTAGGTGTACAGCCTTTCACCAATATTTGAATAAGGAGGATCGAGGAAGAACGCAACAGATTCAGACTCAGATTGCGGTTTGTACGCCTCGATCCACGCAAGGCCGTCGCCTTGTATGAACGTGATCCTTCGCCGTATTCGATTTACCCAAGCAATTCGAGATGCAAGAGTCTCAGGATACCATCGCGATTTAATCCCCATGTCATCCTGCCCACGCCTCAACAAACCAGATCCAGAAGCAAGAATTCCGCCGTAGCTCATCCGATTCCGCAGAAGCGTTTTCCACGCTCTCGTGTGAACAGTTCTGGGGCAGATCTTCAGTTGTGCAAGGACGTTCCTGCGAGTGGGTCTGAATGTTTCAACTTTATTTGAAAGCCAACCTGCTTTGCCATTGAGCATTGCCTCCCAAACAGACGCGACATCGGGATCGATCTCGATCATTGTTGCTTTCTTAGCCAAGTTCTCGGAGACCGCCATTAACGTCACGTTGGCGCCACCCGCGAAGCATTCCACGAGTCGGTCAACAGGATTACTTAGCCACTGACGCACGAAGGGGCGTAGCCAACTCTTTCCGCCTGGATAGCGAAACGGTGAAAGCAGAACTGCCTTATTCGGGATCTGTTTAGTGGAAGCTCGGGGCATGTCGTCGGAATTCTATGTCCCTTCGGGCTGAGTGTAAACCTCTCGGCCACAAAGATGGTGGGTATGCGTGTGTGTTGCTACGGTTGGAGCCAATCGCGATCCGGCCTCGCCAGTTGGCGCGCGTTGTTGTACGCCATGTCCAGAGTCAAACACGTGGATGCTCGATAGAATGCACCGTGATCTTCAAAGTAGTGTGCCATCTCCGGGAGTTGCGAAAAACGCGCCGTTTCGTACTGCCCTCGTCGGTACCAGCCTTGAAAGTGCCAAGGCTGCCGCGCATCTGGCAAGTGGTTGTGATTCGCCAAAACATAAATCGGCTCCTGGTTTGGCGTCACGAGGCCAGTGTTGAAAGCAATCAACTGGGCATCATCAGAAGGTGTGATCTTGCCTTCTTCGGCCAACCGTCTGTAAGTATAGTGAAGGTAGTTGTACAGGATCGGTTTGGCATGGTCACTTGGTGTATGGTGATAGGCGCACTCCTCCTTCTCCGCGAGGGCTGCGAGTTCCTCGAGTCTATCATCAATATGAGGTATGAACATCAGATCAAACAGCGAATCTGGCCAAAGTGCGGCGGACATGTTTTCTCCAGTCGGATTAGTTTACTCAGTTAGACGTCTATCCATTCCCCCAAGGTCCAAATGACGCCCGGTTATACCACACCCAATCGGGGGTGTCACCCTCAACCGTTTTTGAGCGCGTGCCCTCGGTCAAGAATTCGCTGAGACTTGGCGACGCTTTGGCTTTCTTGGCTGCGGTTCAAGGGTGAACGCCGTGGAACAACTCGCTAATGCCAAAGCGCCAGGATGAAGCCTATGAGTCCGATCCAAGGCGGCGCAGTCCAGATGAGCGCAACCCAAGCACTGCTAAGTACCAGAGTTGACAAGAATGGGCGCCGAGCGTAGAAGGAGGACTTACCAGGAAACTCTTTACCAGTGGAATAGACCATCCCAGCGGAGGGTCGCATGAAACGTTCGTGCGTCATAGCATCCGTCGGCGTAGTGAGCTTTTTCTTGATACCAGCAGCTTCGCTCTCGAATTCGATGATAGAGGACTCAGTTAGCGAGCAAGCTCGAAAGGTCCACTTTTCGTCGATCGTGCTCGACACTCACATCGACGTCACACCCAAGCTGCAAACCGCGTGGAAGTTCACCGATGAGCACAAAGAAGGGCACATCGATCTGCCGCGGATGAAGAAGGGCGGTCTCAACGCGCTGTTCTTCTCGATCTACATGTCGGGCGCCGTCACCGGATCGAAGGCCGTCAACGACGCGATCGAACGCATCGCTGCTGTGCACCGGCTCACCGAGGAGTTGCCCGATCAAGTGGCGTTGTGCGTTACAGCCGAACAGGTGCGCAAGGCTCACAAGCAAGGCAAGGTCGCCGCGCTGATGGGAATGGAAGGCGGGCACATGATCAACAACAGCCTGGCCGTGCTGCGCATGTACGCGGAGCTTGGCGTAAGGTATCTGACGCTCACTCATTCGGTGAATACGGATTGGGCCGACTCATCAGGCGATCAGCCGAAGCACAACGGCTTGACCGATTTTGGAAAAGACGTCGTTCGCGAATTGAATCGCCTGGGGGTGATGGTGGACATCTCGCACGTAGCGGACAAAACCTTCTGGGATGCGATCGAGGTGAGCAAAGCGCCGATGATCGCTTCGCATTCTTCCTGCCGCGCGATCGCCGGCCACGCGCGAAACATGACCGACCCGATGATCAAGGCGCTTGCGGCAAAAGGCGGCGTGATCCAGATCAACTATCTCGATTCGTTCATCGACAACGATCTGTTTCAATACTCGCAGAAGAGTCAGGCGCTTATGCGCGAGTTGCAGCAGAAGTACCCGGGCCGTGATAACGCCGAAAAGCGGCGCGAGGAAGTCGCCAAACAGTTCGGGCCGGCGCCCAAGGCTAGTTGGGAGCGAATCATTGACCACATCGATCACGCGGTGAAACTGGTTGGCGTCGATCACGTAGGACTGGGATCGGACTTCGACGGCGGCAGCATGCCGGTCGGGATGGAAGACTGCACACAGTTGCCAAGGATTACGGAGGCGCTTCTGCGGAAAGGCTATTCGGCCGCTGACATGAGAAAGATCCTCGGCGAAAACACGCTGCGTTTGCTAGCAGAGGCCGAGCGCGTCTCCAAGCAGTTACGCGAACGAAAGTGATTTTCCATTTGTTATTTGCCATTTTTCATTTGTCATTTAAGAGAATCAGTGGATCGCAGAACATCAAATCGACAGCAATGAAAAATGACAAATGGAAAATGGAAAATGGAAAATAGCGCACCGGGCCTTCGAGGCACGCGATTACCCAATCAACTTTGCTGCGGTCTCAACCGTCAGCCCTCGTATCCACGCGTGAGCTGGGTCTGAATCAACTCGCTCGTGCCACAGCATCGCCAGTCGAAACGGCGGTAACGTGAACGGGACCGGCAGCACCTGAAGCTTCAATGCCTTGCTGAACCTCAGCGCCAGTCGCCTGGGCACGGTCGCGATAAGGTCTGATTCTGCGACGATGAACGGTACGCTGGCGAAGTGCGGCGCGAGAACCGCCAACTGGCGTGTCAGACCCTTCTGAGCAAGAATCGTGTCTATCACCCCGGGGCCTTCTGACTTGTAGAAGACCGCTGCATGCCGGGCAGCCGCGTATTGCCGAATCGACATCTTGGATTTGATCGACGGGTGATTCCCGGCCGCGATGCAGACGTTGTCTTCTTCGAACAACACCTCGGACCGCACGCTTGCGTCGAGCGACAACGCATCCGGAAAGAATCCGATCGCCAGGTCGAATGAATCCGACAGCGCCGTGCGCGACGGTGGTTGAAAGACGTTCGGAGGCCGATGTACGCGAATGCTGACGCCGGCGGCTTGCTCGCGAAGCTTGCCTACCAGCGGCGCGAGCAGGACTATCTCTGCGTAGTCGCTGGTCAGCACATGAAACGCGCGCCTGGATGCGGCAGGGTTGAACGCCGGTTTCTCTTCGAGCGCCGCGCGCAGTTGTGAGAGCGCCGCGCGCACTGCCTCGATCAGCGCCTGAGCCGCGGGCGTCGGCGTCATTCCGCTCGGCGTCCTCACCAGCAGGGGATCGTCAAACGTTCGGCGCAAGCGCGACAGCGCATTGCTCATCGCCGGCTGGCTCAACCCAACGCGCCGCGCGGCTCGGGTCACGTTGCGTTCTTCCATCAGCGCTTCGAAGGTTACGAGCAGATTCAGATCGATCGATTGCAGATTCATACTGTGAATGCCGGATATTACCACAATCCATAAAACGAATTGTGGGTTCGGGCGTATAACTCAACGTGAGAAACAAACTTGAAACAAGCGTCGGGTTGCCTGACTGTAGGAGGGATTTCTTATGTTGATCGCCAAGGCTGTTCTAACCACGTCAATGGTCATAACCTGTTTTGCCACCACTGTGAACCCACGATGGGTGGTCGGACAGACCCCAAAGGACGCCTCTCCTGCTAGAACCCCTACAATACCCGGCACACCGCCAGGTCAACAGATGACCAAATGGCTAAAAGCATTCAATAGTGGCGACGACAAGACTGTACGGGCGTTCCACGCCGAGTCGGGAGCGGGAGAACGGCTCGAACGCAGAACGCGGCAGGATGTCTCTTTTTACAAACAGACACGCGGATTGGAAGTAAAACAAATCGAAGCGTCCACAGACGACGAGATTATTGCGGTCGTACAAGCGAAACTAACCGAGTCCTGGTACCGCGTTTCAATAAAGGTATCCTCAGAGCCATCGCACAACGTTACAGGACTGAGTGTGCGTGGCGCCTCCAACCCTTCGCCTGCTCCTCGCGGTACACTGAGCGAGACCGCGATGATCAAAATGTTGAATGCTTACATGGACAAGCTTGTAAAAGCCGATGCTTTCTCGGGCACGGTACTCGTCGGCAAAAATGGCAAACCGCTCTTTGAGCAGGCTTACGGATTTGCGAATACGGCCTACAAAGTTCCTAACCGTGTAGACACTAAATTCAATCTCGGCTCGATGAACAAGATGTTTACTGCTGTTGCTATCTGTCAACTGGCGGAGCAAGGCAAGCTAAGTTTTAACGATCCTATCGGCAAACATCTGACCGACTATGCCAACAAGATCGCAGCGCAGAAGGTCACTATCCATCACTTGCTGACGCATACTTCCGGTATCGGCGACTACTTCAACGATAAGTTTATGGAGGCTTCCAGAACTCGCTTTCGTAAGATTCAAGACTATTTCCCGCTGTTCGTAGAAAAGGCGCTGGAGTTCGAGCCAGGAGCAAGATTCCAATACAGCAACGCCGGGTTCATGGTGCTAGGCGCGATTGTAGAGAAGGTGTCAGGGCAAGACTACTTCGTTTACGTGCGAGAGCATATTTATACCCGCGCGGGGATGATAAATACGGATGCTTACGAGCTGGATCGCGACACCCCCAACCTCGCCTTTGGTTATGCAAGCGATGAGGATGGTTCACGGCGCAACAATCTGTTTTTGCATGTCATCAAGGGCGGTCCGGCCGGCGGCGGCTACTCTACAGTTGAAGACTTACTGCGTTTCGATGTGGCGTTACGACAGAACAAGCTCCTAAGCGCGCAGTCTGTCGAACTCCTACTCTCCGGCAAAGTTGCTACTCCCTTCTCGCCAAGCGCAAAATATGCCTACGGTTTCTTCGATGATGTTTCAAACGGCCAGCGCATTGTCGGGCATGGCGGCGGCTTTCCCGGGATTAACAGCCAACTGGATATGTATCTCAACAACGGCTACACGGTGGCAGTGATGGCCAACTACGACCCGCCTGCGGCACAAGTAGTTGCCAACAAGGTGAAGGAGATGATCCTCCAGATGTAGTAGTCTGGGCACCAACGCGAACCGCGGCTCCCCAATCCCACCAACGCAGTTTCTAGTTGAAGCTTCCAGCCTCGACCGTTAGAGTTTCATTCCCGATCGGTTTTCTTACATTATGACTAATCGCTTCGTCTGCATACACGGCCACTTCTATCAACCTCCGCGCGAGAATCCCTGGCTCGAAGACGTCGAGGTCGAAGACTCCGCCGCGCCCTATCACGATTGGAACGAGCGAATCACCGCCGAGTGCTACGCGCCGAACGCGGTCTCGCGCATCCTGGACGGCAGCGAGCGAATCGCCGAGCTGGTCAACAACTACGACAAGATGAGCTTCAACTTCGGCCCGACTCTGTTGTCCTGGCTCGAGCAGCGTCGAAGCGATGTCTATCAACAAATCATCGAAGCCGATCGCGTCAGCCTTAAAGCACACAACGGACACGGCAACGCGATTGCTCAATGCTACAACCACGCGATCATGCCGCTCGCCTCTTCGTATGACAAACTCACGCAGGTTCGATGGGGGATCGCCGACTTCCGGTTCCGCTTCGGCCGCGAGCCCGAAGGCATGTGGCTACCGGAAACGGCCGTCGATCTCGCGACCCTTCAAGCTCTCGCAGACTTCGACATCAAGTTCACGATCCTCTCGCCGAATCAGGCGCAGGCTGTTCGAGCCCCGGACGGCGAGTGGCAGGACGTTTCCGGCGGCCGCATCGATCCGACTCGCGCTTATCGTTGCCGCTTGAGTAAGGGAAGGCACATCGATCTGTTCTTCTACGACCAGCCCGTCTCACACGACATCTCGTTCGAAGGGCTGCTCAAGAGCGGCGATCGATTCGCGGATCGGCTGATGTCCGGGTTCCACCCTCAGCGCGAGCACGCGCAGTTGATGCACATTGCAACGGATGGGGAGACCTTCGGTCACCACTCCAGGTTCGGCGATATGGCTCTGGCCTATGCGATCAGCAAGATTGAACGAGAAGGGCTCGCGCGGATAACAAACTACGGGGAATACCTTGCGCTGCACCCGCCGACCCACGAAGTGAAGATACGCGAGAACACCTCGTGGAGCTGTGCGCACGGCGTCGAACGCTGGCGAAGCGACTGCGGCTGCAACAGCGGGAACACACATTATCATCAGCGCTGGAGAGGTCCGTTGCGGCAGGCACTCGATGCGCTGCAAGAGAAGCTGGACGAGCTTTTCATGCGTGAATCATCTATCCCGCTGGTTGATCCGTACTGCGCTGTCGATGATTACATCGAAGTGATTCTCGACCGCTCGCGCGAAAACAGTGAAGCATTCCTGAGCAAGCGCGCGCGCGGAGAGCTGTCGGAAGCTCAAAAGGTCAACGTGTGGCGACTGCTTGAAATGCAGCGCTACGCCAGGTTGATATACACGAGTTGCGGCTGGTTCTTCGATGACATATCGAACATCGAGACCGTTAAGATCATCGAGTACGCCGCCCGCTCTATTCAGCTTGCGCGCGAGGCGGGAGGCATCGACCTGGAGCCTCAGTTCATCCGCGATCTTTCGAATGCACCAGGCAACAAGCCTCATCTTGCAAACGGCTCGAAGGTCTACGACGAACTCGTCAAGCCCTCGATCACCAATCTCGAAAAAGGCCTGGCCCATTACGGAATCAGCTCGCTCGTCGAAGAGTACTCGCCAAGGCAGCGTATATTCTCGTTCGAGTTCGAGCGCACAGACTACGTTTGTGAAAGGACCGCCTCGCGAACGCTGGCTGTTGGCGCCGTTAGCCTTCGCTCCGCGATAACTCGTGAGCACCTCGACGGGATGTTCGTTGTGTTGCATCTGGGAGGATATGATTTTCATTGTGTCGTTCGACAGCTCGTCCCCGCGGACGAGTACAGGGCGCTGAAGGAAGAGCTGTTTCGGCTCTTCGGAGAAGACTCAACTCGCAACCTCTTACAGGCGATCGATACCAGGATAGTCGGCGTCAGCTTTGCGCTCAAAGATCTGTTCATCGACGAACGTAGAAAGGTCGGAAGGCTGCTGGCAAAGGGCGCGCTCGAACGATCACGCGATCACTACCGGCGCATCTACGAAGAGAGCCGCGACGTGATGAGACTGCTGGCGAGCTTGAAGGTCCCAGCGCCTGAGAGCTTGAAGAGGGCGACCGAGTACGTGCTGACTCAAAGGCTCGAGCAAGCGTGTTCGGAACTGAATGTTCAGGCGCTGTCGGAGACTCAATTGAGCGAGGCAGCGGCTTCAGTCTTTCGCGAAGCTGAATCGCTCGGCTGCAAGGTGGATGTCTCTGGCCTGAAAGAAGCGCTCGAACAGCTCGTCTACTCAAGGCTCGAGGCGTATCGCACGCAGAACGATGAAGCGAAGGCCGAATCAGCGATTCACTTCTTGCGGCTTGCCGAACAACTGCGTGTTGGACTGGACCTGTGGCGACTGCAGAATCTTTTTTGGGAGCTAATAAGCGAGGCTGCAGCGAGTAGCGAAACGACCAACACGTTGATGGATGAGTTGGGCAAGAACCTCAAGTTCAGAGAGCGAGTGGTTAGAGGAAGTTGAGACCTTCTGCCTTAGTCTTCACGTCGCCGTAGTTTCCCATTGCTCCCGCCTAGCTCGATGAGTCGCTGTTCAAGCCAATTTGTAAGACACTTGTTCAGGCTTTCAACCCGATGACCAGCCTAGCGGCGCATGCGTGCGCCGCGTTGACCGAGTGCTACCAAGACGGTAACATCCACGTTCGAAGGCGAACACATACATGCTGATCGTCACGGAGGCGCGCTTAGGCGAGTACACTAGACGGCATCCGGAGGCCGCCAGCTCGTTGTTTCGATGGGCCGGAATCACCGGAGTCGCCGTTTGGGGGAATCTCGTCCAGCTTCGAACGGTTTTTAGACAAGCCGATCAGGTCGGCGCCTGCACCGTCTTTAACATCGTGGGCAACAACTACAGGTTGATTACGAGGGATCGATTATGGGTTACAGACTGTCACGCTCAAACACTTCCTCACCCACGAGCAATACGACCGCGACAAGTGGAAGAAAGACTGCTAGCACGCCGCGTAAGCCGCGCTTCAGCCGGCGCAAGTATGCAGCGCTCTTGAGTGAGACGCTGCCACGGGTGATTGCAACTTCCGAGGAGCTCGAGCGGCTGACGCGCCAGATCGAGCCGCTGCTGGATAAAGGTGAGCGCCGCACACCTGAGGAGGAGGCCCTCTGCCATCTATCGCTGAAGCTGATCGATGATTATCAACAAGCGCACCGGTCAATCCCCGAGATGCCGCCGCACGAACTGCTACAGGCGCTGCTTGAGGAATCCGGAAAACTACAGGCGGACCTGCTGCCATTGTTCGGCTCGCGCAGCCGGGTCTCGGACGCTGTCAACGGCAAGCGCGCGATCAGCAAGTCTCAGGCGAAGCGGCTGGGCGAGTTCTTCAGCGTCTCTCCCGCGGCGTTCATCTGAAGAGAGTCCGGGTTCAGCGTTCAGGATCAGAGTTCAAGTTTCCAGGTCTTGCTCGGGTAACAAAACAGATTCATATAAGACGGCCTGTGCGGGCTCGGGTGCATGCGAGAAGTTCGACACAGTACCCGCGCATGACTCGGCAGGCTCCGTCCGAGTCGGCAAGCTCCGAGCGCGCCTCGCCAGAAAATGCGCGCGCTGGTTCTTGCGCCTTGGCACCCACGCGAAGTGAACCCGATCGAATTCCGCCGCGAGTTCGAGAATTCTCTCATCGAGATCTCCACGCGGTCGGGCTTTCCCATCATAGCTCCGGCGAAGTCTCCTGCGCATTGCGTTGTAGTCCGAACGGATCTTCAAGTCCCTAAATCCTCTCTCTGATGCAATCTGCAAAGCACGCAACACAGCGTACTTCTCCCCTTCTCGGAAGGGGATCCCCTCGACGGCCTCCGCTAGCTCCTCCACGATCGCTCCCCGTCGCCCGCGCTTTGTGGATTCCTGAATGACAATTCCGATCCCCGCGATCTTGCGCTCGTTGTCACCTGAGAAGTCTACGGTGATTGTGTGTCGTAGGTAGGTCATTCGCATAGGCGAAGCCAGGCCGGTCACTCGTTCATTGATACAGGTTTGATCCGGCACATGGCACCCCGCTGGGGTGCGGCTCTCGCACAGTTCACGTTTCTATAAACATGGCGCCCCTACGGGGTGCCATCGACAAACTTTGGTTTGTCGGGTCTTTCGGACTCCGGCGAACGACAAACTGAAGTTTGTCGGACACGAGACTAACGCTGAGGTTTCAGCACAACCACTGCCAGCGGCGGCAGCGTCACGTCAATCGAGCATGGCCAGCCAGCCCATCCCTCGGCCCTCGCCCTGACGCCTCCTGAGTTGCCCATGTTGCTCCCGCCGTACACCCACGCGTCACTGTTCAGCACTTCCTTGTAAAACAGTTCCTCGGGAACTCCCAGTCGAACACCCAATCTCGGGACCGGCGTGAAGTTCAACGCGAAGATCAAGTAGTCATCCGCGTTCTTCGCCTTGCGCTGGAAGGCGATCGTGCTGCCGTTGGCGTCTTGAAAGTCGATCCATTGAAAACCTGTGTGCTCGAAATCGACTTCGTAGAGCGAAGGCTCGCTCGTGTATAGATGGTTCAGGTCCTTCACATAATCCAGGAGCTGCCGGTGTGAATCATAACCGAGCAGATGCCAATCGAGACTGCGTTGATGGTCCCACTCGACCCACTGGCCAAACTCGCAGCCCATGAAGAGCACCTTCTTGCCAGGGTGCCCGTACATGTATCCGTACAGCGCGCGCAGGTTCGCAAACTTCTTCCACGAGTCGCCGGGCATCTTGTCCAGCAACGCTCGTTTGCCGTGAACTACTTCGTCGTGGGAAAGCGGCAGCACGAAGTTCTCGTTGAACGCATACATCAAGCTGAAGGTCAGCTTGCCGTGATGATACTTTCGTTCGATCGGGTCCATCGAGAAGTATTTCAGCGTGTCGTTCATCCATCCCATGTTCCACTTGAAATCGAACCCAAGCCCTCCGTCGTAAGTTGGCCGCGACACCAGCGGCCACGAGGTCGACTCCTCCGCAAACGTGATCGCGCCGGGATGATGCTCGTGAACAAGCTCATTGAACTTCTTGATGAAGTCGACGGCCTCGAGGTTCTCGCGCCCGCCGTGGATGTTCGGCACCCACTGGCCCTCCTTGCGCGAATAATCGAGGTAGAGCATCGAGGCCACCGCATCAACCCTCAGCCCGTCGATGTGATATTTCTCCAACCAGAACAGCGCGTTGCCCAGCAGAAAGTTTCGCACTTCGTTTCTGCCGTAGTTGAAGATCAAAGTTCCCCAATCCTGGTGCTCGCCTTTTCGCGGGTCGGAGTGCTCGTACAAATGCGTGCCGTCGAAGTAGGCCAGACCGTGCCCGTCTTTTGGAAAGTGAGCCGGCACCCAATCAAGTATCACGCCTATGCCGTTGCGATGGCAGTAATCAACGAAGTAGGCGAACTCGTGGGGCTCACCGTGGCGCGAAGTGGGCGCGTAGTAGCCGACGGTTTGATAGCCCCAGCTTCCGCCATAAGGGTGCTCGGTGACCGGCAGCAGCTCGATGTGGGTGTAGCCCATCTGCTTTACGTATTCGACCAGCTTGTGCGCAAGCTCGCGATAGGTCAGATAGCGATTGCCTTCTTCGGGCGCGCGCATCCACGAGCCAAGATGCACCTCGTAGATTGCAAGCGGCGCGTCGAGTCCGTTCTTCGCCTTACGCTGCTGCATCCACTCATCGTCGCGCCAGTGATATTGGTTGATGTCATAAACGATGGCGCCGGTCTTCGGCCGGCGCTCGAAGTAGAACGCGTACGGATCGGTCTTGTGAGTGATGAAACCGAAACGCCGCCACTTGATCTCGAACTTATAAACCGTCTCTTCGCGAAGCCCTGGTATAAAGATTTCCCAGATGCCCGCGCCCGCGTGAAACCGCATCGGATGACGGCGGCCGTCCCACTGATTGAAGTCGCCGATGATGCTGACTCGCTTCGCATTCGGCGCCCACACCGCGAAATGCACGCCGCGAACACCATCGACCACGCGCACATGAGAGCCGAGCTTTTCATAGTTGCGATAGTGAGTCCCTTCGGCCATCAAGTGGAGATCGTAATCCGAGAGCAGCGGAAGGAAGCTGTAAGGGTCGTGAAACTCCCAGAGGTCGCCGAACCGGTTGGCGGCTTTCAGACGATAGGGGAATCTCTCGTGTCGATCGCGAAAGGTGAACTCGAAGAAGCCCTCATCGCGAACCCTGTGCATCGGGTGCCGGTTGTCTGGTTGGTTCGCTTCGATCACCCAAACTTGTTCGGCTCCGGGGATGAAGGCGCGGACGATTATGGCCTTCGCTGCGCCGGTTTCGGTTTCGTGCATACCGAGAAACGCGAAGGGATCGGAGTGGTCTCCGCTGATTATGAGGTCTACGTTTGATGTCATCGGTTAGTCTAACCCGGAGGTTACTTGTAGGTGACGAGTGATGCGCTGTCAAGCAAACGCTGGAAGCACAGACTCTTGCTCACGCCGAGTTCTTTATGTTAGTTTTCAAGCACCCAGAAAAACATTTCGTTGGGGAGATCAAGGAATGGACAAACCAATACAACAACAAAACACAATACAAGACAGCTTTCTCAACAGTGCCCGGAAGGAACGCAGCAACATCACGATCTACCTTATGAGCGGCGTCAAGCTCACGGGTAGAATCAAGAGCTTTGACAAGTACTCAGTTATCCTGGAAGCCGGATCGCAGGAGCAACTGATCTTCAAGCACGCGATCTCTACCGTGTCATTACCGCGCGGAGGCGTTCGCGACTATCACTACAGCCGGCCACTCGGGCCTTCTGATCGCGAGCAGCATCCGGCGGAGCCGGCCGCGCCGGCCGCGCCGCCTCAAGCCAGCACGGCGGCCGCACCGGCCGCGCCGCCTCAAGCCAACACGGCGGCCGCACCGGAGAAGTCCTGAGGCCAGGCCAGCGAAGCACACAACTCTTGTCGGAAATCTTCGGGCTGCCCTTTGGCAGCCCGAAACATTATGCGGGATCCTCAGTCAGGAAAGCTGCCGCACGAATAAGTGTAACCGCAAAGATGCGTGCATAGGTTTCTTGCGCAACGCGGTCCTTACCTTTACTATTTCGTCCGCCGACGTGCAGACGTCATTGGAGGGGCAATGAACGCAGACGACCGCGAGTTCATTAGGCTTGCCATCAAAGAGGCTACCGAAAGCATTCCTGAGGACGGGCGAGTTCATCCTAAGGTCGGTGCGGTCGTCGTGAAGGACGGAAAGATCCTGGCCTCGGCTCATCGGGGAGAGATCTCGGGACAGCACGCGGAGTACTGCGTTTTGGAGGAAAAACTTGGCGACGAGCCGGCGGTCGGTGCTACTGTCTACGTTACCTTAGAGCCGTGCACTGAGCGCAACAGCAAGGAAAAGGTACCATGCGCCAAGAGGCTGATCGAGCACAAGGTTGCTCGCGTCTCCATCGGTATGCTGGATCCTAATCCAGACATTTCTGGGAAGGGCCAGATCATGCTCAGCCAGGCGGGAGTGGCTACGGAGCTATTCCCATCAGAACTTCAGACAGAAGTGCAAGCCCTAAACCGCGAATTCATTAGACTGCACAGTTCACAAAGTGGAACGAGTAGCGTTAGTGAAGAGTTTGTGCGCAAGAACCGCGAACGACCGCTGGACGATTGGTACGATGTGATGAAGAGAATCTACGCTAACCGAAACTATGGTCATGATGCCAACTCGATCTTTGCCCACCTAGTTGAGGTTATTGGCGGCCTCAGCTCGCTCGCCAGTCAAAAGCGAGTCTTGGAAACTTCTCCCGAATCGTTGCTACCTAAAGCTCTGGCGTGGTGGATGGCGCTCTTGGCAAAAGTTAAGGTGAAGAGTGTTGGAAATCTGATATGGGCGAAGTTTCCCTACGTCTGTCCCTACTGTCACCTTTGTCCTCACGATGCTGATGAGTGTTCAGAGAGAAAAACGCAACGTGTGGGTCTCGACTGGGAAAGGCTAACGCTACTCGCTGAGCGAAATGTAGAAAAGCGCCCAAATAGTCTAGGGGAGTGGCAGCGCATGTTCGCGGCAATCTACCCCGCTCACGATGGGGAGGGTTATGGACAGACCTTCGCAAGGCTCACTGAAGAAATTGGCGAGCTTGCAGAAGCGCTGCGAGTTTTCGAAGGTCATCCACGGTATTTCTACAACGAAGCGGCTGATCTGTTCGCATGGCTTATGCACATTCAGAACCTAATAGAATGGAAGGGTGCGAAGCCGAAGACAGAGCGCGGCCGAGTGCTGGAGATTGCGTTTTGCAAAGCGTATCCGGTTGCGTCGGGTGCGAACTGCAGGTTTGCCAATGCCCGCCAGTCCCGGAGACAACCGTCGGGCGAATCGCTTTAGAAATGGGACCCGTAACTGATTTCTAAGTTCTTGGAGGTATCTATGCAGCACGACAATCTCGGCGCACTGTGGGAAACGCTTAGGGTCCAAAGCCTCAACCTAGCAGGTTCGAAACAGGCATTCGAAGCCGCACGGATGGCGCTAGTAGCTCGCCTTTGCGAATGCTATCGCGAAGGCGAAGATTGGGAAGACCGAGCGATTTGGTGCACCGCACGCGCCGTGAACAGATGCCCCTATTTTCTCGAACTGAGAAAGCGAAGCAAATGATTACAAATTCGCACCGTGGGAAGCTGATAGTTTTCGAAGGTCTGGACGGGTCCGGCCAGACGACTCAGGCGCAGCTTCTTGCCAAGTGGTTCCTCGAAAAGCGGAATCAACTTGCCTACTACACGAAGGAGCCGACTGACGGTCCAATTGGAGCACTTCTGAAACTCGCTTTGAACCATCGGTTGGTCTGTGCGAGAAGCAACAAGCCAGGACCGCTTGACGAGGTCACGATGGCTCTGTTCTTCGCGGCGGATCGAAGCGACCATCTGAATAATGAAATAGTTCCCAAACTCGAAGATGGGATCCATGTCATCACGGACCGATACTATCTGTCTTCGCTTGCCTACCAATCCGTTGTGGCCGAGTATCATTGGATTAAGGAGATAAACCGGCACAGCATCAGGCCCGACCTGACTTTCTTTCTTGAAGTTCCCGCAGCCATCTGTCTGAAGAGAATGCAAGCACAGAGGTGGCATATGGAACTCTATGAAGATCTGCGAAACCTTCAAAAGGTGAGAACGAATTTTGCGACGGCAATAGACGAGCTCAGGTCGAGTGGTGAGAGGATCGAAGTTGTGGATGGGACAATGCCCGTGAAAGATGTGCACCGCGAAGTTGTACAAAGGACGAAGAACTTCTTAAGATCGACAGCCGCACCAGCAAGATCAAAGCGCTCGAAGGAACAGCGTCAGATGGATTTGCTTATGGGAACAGAGCCCCTGAGCGAGCTTGAAATTGCTGCTCATCAGGAGGGGTAGCTTCGCCAGTCATCAATACTGGCAACCAGTCTGACTATACGTTTGGTTAGTTGCTAACTGCTACCGTTAACTGAATAGTGTTATTAGACGATGAACTGGTAATCGAGACGCCCGAAAGAGTCGAGCTTCACTACGTGCTCGCCAACGTCGGCAATCGCTTTCTCGCCTCCGCCATCGATCATCTGATTCAAGCCATCGCGATAGTCGTAATCGTCGTCGCCGCTGGAGCGCTCAGCGGCTGGCAGTTGTTCGCTTCGATGGGAGTGTGGACCGCCGCGTTGACTGTGCTTGCGGTGTTCGCGGTTTACTGGGGATACTTCGTCGCGTTTGAGACTCTGTGGAGCGGGCAGACTCCAGGCAAGCGAATGATGCGATTGCGAGTCGTGCGCGAAGACGGCCGCCCTGTCAGGTTCTTTGAGGTGTTTGTCAGAAACCTGCTCCGCGTTACGATCGACGTTCAGCCGTTCGGTTCGTATGCGATCGGCGTCGTATCGATAATCTTCAGCGCAAGGTCCAAGCGCGTGGGAGATTTCGTTGCCGGAACAGTCGTGGTGAAGGAACGCGCTGCGGAGGCGCCTTCGCTCAACGAGATCATCAGGGTTTCAGAGATCGAGCAACAGCGACTCGATCGCACCGGGCCCGCGCCGTTCGCCGCTGACACGCGCCTGCTGAGCGAGCAAGAGCTTCGCGCGGTTAAGACTTTTTTGAAGCGAAGGTTCGAGCTGCAAGAACCGAATCGAACTGCGCTTGCGGCGCGCATCGCTCAACCGATTTCAGCGAAGCTGGGCGTCGCGGCCGACGGGCTTTCGCCCGAGGCGCTGCTCGAAGAGGTCGAGCGGCAACACCGCGCTCAGTCGCGGTATTTTGATTGAAGCTCAACGTCTGTGGCCTGTTTCCCAGCAATGCCCAATAGAGCCGTGTATCACCTCAACTCGACGATTTCCTTGTAAGTTGGGACTACCGCATCCCAGGCCAGTTCCTTGACGATCAAATCGCGCAGGGCTGCTGCTGAATCGACCTCACCGTGGACGACGAATGTCTTACGCGGGGGCCGCTTGAATCCGCGAAGCCATCGCATTATCTCTCCGGCGTCCGCGTGTGCCGAGAGGCTGCTGATGCTCTCTATGTGGGCGCGGACCTGCACCATCTCGCTGTGAATCTTTACCTGCGTTTCGCCATCCTGCAATCTCCTGCCGCGTGTTCCCGCAGCCTGATACCCGGCGAAGATGACCGTGCTGGCGGGATCGGGAAGCCACTGCGCAAGATGATGAAGCACGCGCCCGCCGGTGGCCATCCCCGACGCCGAAATTATTATCGCCGCCCCCTGCTGCCCGTTCAGCGCCTTCGATCCACTGCGGCCCTGCACCAGGCTGAAATTGCGCGTTGCCAGCGGATTCCTTTGCAGGTTCTCAACGCGCTGCATATCGAAATCGTGATCCTCACGGTGCTTCGAATACAGGCGAGTGGCTTCGACGCCCATTGGAGAATCCACGGCTACGGGGAGCACGGGAATGCGGCCTTCATCTTCAAGCTCGCGGAGATAGTAGACGAGCAACTGCGTGCGTCCGACGGCGAACGCGGGGATGATGACCTTGCCGCCACGCTCGGCCGTCGCGTTGATTATCTCCGCCAATCGATCTTTGGGACTTGTTTGATCGTGGAGCCGGTTGCCGTACGTTGATTCGACTAGCAGATAGTCGGCTTCATTGGCAGGCGCAGGATCGTTCAAGATGGGCTCGTCGTAGCGCCCGAGATCTCCTGAGAAAACTACTTTGACCGGTGCAAAGCCCGGTTCGCTCACCTGGACTTCGATAATGCTCGAGCCGAGTATGTGCCCCGCGGGGATGAAGCGCGCTCTTAAGAATTTGTTAAGCGGAACGTTCTCTTCGTACGAAATCTTCTGGATCAGCTTGAGCGCTGCGGCCGCGTCCTGCTCGGTGTAAAGTGGAAACGCGGGACGATGCTTGGAGAAGCCTTTGCGGTTTGCGTATTCGGCATCTTCTTCTTGCAGCTTCGCCGAGTCCGGCAACAATATCTTCAGCAGATCAGCCGTTGCCGTCGTGGCAAAAACCCGGCCCTTGAATCCATCGCGAACCAGCCGGGGTAAGTAGCCCGAGTGGTCGATGTGAGCATGAGTGAGCAGCACCCAGGTTATTGACGCGGGATTGACCGCCAGGCTCTCCCAGTTGCGCAGCCTCAGCTCTTTGAGTCCCTGAAAGAGACCGCAGTCAATCATCGCCCGGCTACCGTGGGCTTCGAGGACGTACTTCGAACCCGTCACAGTCCCGGTCGCCCCGAGGAATTGAAGAGTTGCCATAGCGAGTTCACACTAGCAAATGACATGAGGAGGGGCAAGCAGCAGCGTATTCGAGAAACTTCTTGACACGACCGGGATTCATAGTATGCTTAACAGTGTTAAGTGAGAGGACATTGGTAAGTCCAAGCATGGGATCAAAACAGAGAAGAGAGCGTGAGAAGGAAGCATTGCGGCAGGACATCCTGGACGCCGCCCGTGAGTTGTTTGTGAAAGAGGGCTACGAGAATGTCTCGATGAGGCGCGTCGCCGAGAAGATCGAATACTCGCCCACCACCATCTATCTCTATTTTGAAGACAAGGCGTCGCTTCTCTATGCCATCTGTGAAGAAACCTTCGCCAAGCTAGCGAAGCGCATGGAAGCAATCACCAGGGAGGGCGATGATCCAATAGAGGCTTTGCGCAGGGGGTGCCGCGCCTACGTCGACTTTGGTCTGAAAAACCCGAATCATTACAAGTTGACGTTTATCAACCACCCTCAGCATCCCGGCGATGACAAGCGCCATCTTCGAGAAGGGTCGATGGGAATGAAGGCCTATGGAAATCTGCGAGCAGGGGTCGAGGCGTGCATCAAGGCGAAGAAGTTCCGCGAGACGGACGTCGAAGCGGTGACTCAGATGATGTGGGCCGGCGGGCACGGAATCACTTCGCTGTTCATCTCAATGCCGGATTTTCCCTGGGCGAAGAAGGGCGAGCTAATTGACCTGATGATAGGTACTTTGATCAACGGGTTGCGGGCCTGAAAGTTTTTTGGAACTTCGCTTAACGGTGTTAACGTAATAAGAGTCGTTAACGAAGCGAAAGGTGTAAATCGGGAATAACGAGGAGGAATAAAGCAATGAAAAAACTGATCAGTTCTTTAATCGTGGGAATCGCTATGGCGGCGGGTTTGGCCGTTGCTTCACCGGCTTCTGCCCAGGAAGTCAGCCGCACGGTTACAATCACGCGCGACAGCAAGCTCGCAGGGCAAGCGCTGACCAAGGGCGATTACTCCATCAAGTTCGTCGAGGGCAAAGACGGCTCCCTGGTTCTACTAAAAGGGAAGAAGGAAGTGTTGAAGGCTTCGTACAAAGTTATCAAGTTGGCTCAGCCGGCCGCAAATAGTGCAATAGCCTATGATGCCGGCCCTGACGGTTCGTTTCTTGTGAGGCGAATCGAGTTCAAGGGGAAGAGCGAAGCGATCGTGGTTGAATGAACAGTTACGCGCCCGGCCACGCGAGCTGAAATGAGGTGCGTTTCGCTTCCCGTCGTTTCCGATTAGCCGGCAGTTACGTGCTCGGATAGTCTTCGGTTCTGGGAAAAGGCGATCCCACAGATGGGCATCCATGTCCGCTGTGGGATCGCCTCTCTTTGTTCCAACCTGAACCATTCATCCACTTAAGCAATTCAGAGCTGTGTGGCACGCGTTTGGCTCTCAAGAGATCGCAATGCTGAGAATGGAAGAACAACGCGCTGTTAACAATAAAGTCTTAGGCAGCGTTTGTAATTCTGCGAGCGGCGTGTACACTTTTATTTCGTGCTAATGCCGGCGTGGAGTGTTTGAAGGAAATGGGTCCGTCGCTTTTCCCTGTGGACTTTGTTGAAACGGCGGCCTCAGAGATGTCGTATCAAACAGTTGACTAAATCAGCCCAACGACATCGTCGTTCAAAATGTGCTAAGTCCGGCGATTTGAGTTTCGGGATCAGGTGTCTGGACTTTGCTTTGAGAGGAAGATTTATGAGTTCACTACTAAGAAAGCTTCAACAATCGAGCCGAACGGTGGCGGTCGCTTCGTTACCTGCGCTGCTTATGGCTTTGTCTCCGATTGCGGCGTTGTCCCAGGAGGGGATTGTCGCGCGTCAGCAAGCGACGGGTCAGCAGAATACGACCTCGCAGAATTCGATCACTCAACCGCTCACGCTTTCCCCCGAGGTCTCCCGGGATCGGGTCGGTATCAAACCGGGTGAGGTGCAATTGCTGGCGCTTCAAGATGCGATCGCGCAGGCTCTGCAGAACAACCTCGATATCGAGCAATTCCGTCAGAGTGTGCGCATAGCAGAGTTCAGCCTGTTTTCTCTTCGCGGCTTTTACGACTATACCTCGGCCGCGGACATCGGCTTTCGCAATTCAGTCAGCCCCACATCAACGACGTTGAGCGGCAGCGCCAATACCGGGACACTCACCAGCAAGTCGCTGTACTACAACTTCACTACGAGCAAGCAATTTGAGCAGACCGGCGGCAACCTGTTCGCTGAGTTTGACAATAGCCGGTCGAGAACCAGCAATATCTTTGCCCAGTTGAATCCAGCGTACAATACGAGCCTCACCTTTACGTACACACAACCGTTGCTGCGCAACTTCTCACTCGACACGACGCGCCGCAGCATTCAACTGGCAAAAAAGTCGCTCGATCTTTCGGACAGCCAGTTCCGCCAACGCGTCATCGAGATCATCAACCAGGTGCAGAGAGCATACTGGGATCTGGTATATGCGATTCTCAACGAAAAGATCGCTCGCGATTCCGTCGATCTTGCGCGCACGCAGCTTGAGAACAACCGGAAGATGGTCGACGCGGGAACATTGGCGCCGATCGAACTGCGTTCAACGGAAGCTCAGCTTGAAACGGCAAAAGGCAACGTGATCGTCGCGTTGCAAGGCATTACCACGGCCGAGAACAGCGTTAAGATTCTGCTGCTGAAGGACCCGAATGACAAGACATGGTACTCGGAAATAAGCCCCACCGATAAACCACTGAAAGCGGAGGTCGCATTCAACCTCGAGGAATCGACGCGGTTGGCGCTCAAGAACCGGCCCGAGCTCGACCAAATGAGACTTCAGGCGGAACAGAAGGACATCGACATTAAGTACTACACCAACCAGCTCAAGCCTCAGGTGGACTTCATTGGGACCTACACAAACACTGGACTCGCTGGCGCGCCGTCGAATGCGGTAGGCGTCGGCGGCGGGTCGACCATCATCGAACGGTTTAAGGGAGGATACTTCCAGTCGCTCCAGAACATGTTCGGTCAGGATTTCCGCACTTATCAGGTTGGAGTCAGACTCAGCTTTCCTTGGAGCAATCGCGCTGCTAAAGCAAACCTCGGGCGCTCACTTGCCGAGCAGAGACAACTCGATGCCAAGCAGCGGCAACTTGTGGAAGTCGTGCAGGTTGACGTTCGCAACGCGCTGCAAGCGGTCGTAGCGTCAAAGCAGCGCTACGAAGCGGCGCAAGCGGGCGAGTTGGCGGCCGAAGCCCAGTACAACGGAGAGCAGGAAAGGTATCGGGCTGGACTGTCGACCAACTTCGTCGTGCTGCAGCGGCAGACTGATTTGTCGGTTGCCCGCGGAACGGCTGTGCGCGCGCTCACGGACTACAACAAGGCCCTTGCGGACCTTCAAAAGGTCACGGGGATGACGCTTATGAGTAACAACGTGCAGATATCGTCCGCAGAGACCAAGAAGTAAAGCTGATTTTTCAGAACAACCAGATGTTAAGGGGTGGCCTCGGTGCCACCCCTTCTTATTGGAGACGCAAATTGTCCGAGTATTAATGCTCGGAAACAGCGACGTATGAGCATCAGCCAACGATGCCGCTGATATGGTTGTAAATCATCTTCGAAAGCTGGCCCCCGCCATTGTACTCGTAGCTGGTCGTGTAGGTCTTTCTGATGTCGTAGGTCTGACCAATTATCCATCGCTTCACTGAAGTCGGGCGGTTGTACCCGTCGAAGCTGTAATTCTCGGTGTACTCGTTGGGGATGTTGACGCTCTCGAGCCCTCCCGAGCTAGTGTACCCGAACAGTCTGTCCCCAGTCGCCGCCATGGCTTCGTCGCCGTTCTCCCTGTCTTCGCGTGCCCGTCTCCCTGCCCAACCGCCTCTTGGCCTTGACATTCGCCCTCGCCTGGGATAACAAGAGCCACATTAGCCTACTGTTCACATTAAGATGGCTGGTTTGTGAATGACTAATCATCAACTGGTGGCAGGCTAAACACTCCATTTCTGAGGAGGATTTAATGAAGAAGCTAGTTTCTAACTTTTCGTGCTCGGTCTTTGCGCTTTTCGTCGCTTTACTAGCGTCGCCGGCAGCCAACGCGCAGTCGATTACACAGGTGATGAGCGGCCTCGACAACCCACGGCACCTCGCGTTCGGGCCCGAGGGCGCGCTCTACGTCGCCGAGGCTGGCCGGGGCGGCCCTGGCCCATGCTTGTTCATTCGGGGGCAGAATCAGTGTGCCGGCTCGAGCGGCGCAATCTCGCGCCTCTGGAACGGAGTTCAAAGTCGAATCGTGACCGGGCTGCCGTCCTATGCGCCGGCCAACGGCTCCGGCGCTACCGGCCCGCACGCCGTTTCCCTCCTCGGGCGCGGCACCGCATACGTGACGATAGGGCTCGGCGGAAACCTTACCACTCGCGCTTTCATGGGTGAGGGTTTCGGCAGGACCGCGCGGTTTCAGCCCAACGGGAAATGGCGCTACGTGGACGACATCGCGGGCTACGAGCAGGCGAACAACCCGGATGGGAACGTTCCCGACAGCAACACCTACGCGATCCTTGCCGAGCCTGGGCAGCAGGTGCTCACCGACGCGGGGGGCAACGACCTGCTCCAGGTTGGGGCGAACGGGAGCATCTCGACGCTCGCCGTCTTCCCGGCGCGGCCGGGACGCAGCACGGACTCCGTGCCGACGTCGGTCGCCGTGGGGCCGGACGGCGCGTACTACGTCGGCGAGCTGACCGGCGTCCCGTTCAACGTCAACGTTGCGAACATCTACCGGGTTGTTCCGGGACAACCGGTGGAGACCTACGGGCCGACGTTCAGCTTCATCATCGATCTCGCATGGGGGCCGGACGGGCACCTCTACGTCCTCCAGTTCGCCAGCCTGCCGGGCCTGACAGGACCGGGCATCCTCTACAGGCTCGAGTCGGACGGGACGAAGACGCCGATAGTGACAGGTCTCATCGCGCCGGGCGGAGTCGCGTTCGGGCCCGATGGGGCGATCTACATCTCGAACGGGAGCGTGCTCGCGGGCACCGGGGAGGTGCTGCGGATCGAGCCGTGAGTCTCAAAAAGTTAATGGTTTCGGGGCTGCGCCCAAATTCGGATGAGATTTTCACTGTGACGCTGATGAAGGTTTCGCAGTAAGAGTCAAACTCAAGAAGAACGACGAGCGGGCAGATTTGAAAGTTTGGACTAGTTTGGACCACAGATTTTGAAAGTTTGGACCAATTTGGGGGTCAGGCATGCAATATGCAATTCCAGAAGGTCCCGAGACTTGAAACCTGCAGCGGAACGTAAAGGACGAAATGCATATTGCACGCCTGACCCTCGCTCCTAGCCGTCTGATTGCACTCATAAGCTGATTCTCCCCTCGCGATGCTGCAGGGTGGCCGCATCGCCTAAATTATAGCCTGACAGAATACACCACCCTCTCTTTCCAGAACAACAGAAAACTGGCGCTGGTCCAGAAAACGTCGCGAGACATGTACTTTTTGATCGGGTCTCGGCTCCATTACCGGAGCACTTAGAATAGTCTCGAAGTGTCATCGAATCTTTTGCCTGTGCCACCCAGATTTGTGTTGATGTCCGGCTCGGCTGCGGTAGAATCTGAGCCTGCTGTCGTCACCAGGCAAACTGCACGTTGTTTCGTGCGATGTCATATGGAGTTTCGTCTCAATCGACTAATGGATGTCGCCAGCAAAGCAGAAGCAAGCTGTGGTTGGCCTTCGCGCAGAATCGTAGGAGTGTAAGCGGATGGCGAGTATCACATACGATGAGGGCGCGCATCTCCTCCGGCGGATGAGCTTCGGCGGGAGCCCCACCGAGATTGATGAGACTACTTCCCTCGGGCGGGAGGGCGCGGTCGATTTCCTCATCAACTATGAACAGATCGACAATCGGGCGATGGATGATCTGCTGCGGAGCAGCTTTGATTTCTCGAATCCCGTCGACTTTCCCAGGTTCAACCGTGGCGAGCTACAGCGATGGTGGTTTACGAGGATGGCGTACACGCGTCGCCCATTCGAAGAGAAGATGACGCTGTTCTGGCATAACCACTTCGCTACGTCGTCGTCAAAGACCGGCGATCTTTTCATCTACAATCAAAACCTCACATTACGCAGTCACGCGCTCGGCCAGTTCGACAATCTGCTCTTAAGAGTCGCACAGGATCCGGCGATGCTTCTGTGGCTGGACGGCGTCACCAACGTGCGCGGCAAGCCCAACGAGAATTTTGCCCGGGAGCTCCAAGAGCTGTTTACAATGGGGATCACCGACGTTGTGACTGGCGAGCCGAACTACACCGAAGAAGACGTGAAAGAAATCGCGCGAGCTTTCACCGGATGGAAGTTCTTTCACTCTCGACTCGATCCCAACCCATTCAGCTACCAGTTCATCGTCAACGAGCCCGAGCACGACAACACCATCAAGACCATCTTCAGCGAAAAACCATGGGCGCGGACTGGAAACCTCAACGGGGACGATGTGATTCTGACAGTTAGCGCACGCCGCGCAACTGCCCGATATCTTGTTAAGAAGCTCTTCGAGTTCTTTGTTTATCCGCTGGACGGCAGCGCCGCTGACAAGGCTACTATCGAGAAGTTCGCCGATGTCTACGTGAGCCGGAGCCACTCGATCAAAGAGCTGGTCCGTGCCATATTCACATCGGACGAGTTCTTCGGCGAGCGCGCGCGGTTTGCGCTTGTGAAGTCGCCGGTCGAGATCATTGTAGGTGCAATTCGCATGCTCGGCGCCAGGTACAATCCCGGGACCTCGGCGCGAGAAGGGGCCTCGAACAACACGCTCGCCGCAGTCTCGATTTTCCTGGGCCAGGAGTTGTTCAATCCGCCGGACGTGTCCGGATGGAAGCTCAACCTGGGGTGGGTCAACACGTCCACGCTGCTCAACCGATTCACCTACGCGGATCTGCTGGTTATCAACAGAGCGCGCGACCTGAACGCGCCCGGACTGTGGTTGTCCCACGAGCAATTGAGGTCTTTTGCAAAGAAAAACTCTAAGAAAACGGTAAAGAAGCTGCTATCAACACTGGGGCCGCTCGAAGTAGGTGGCGAGATGATCGCCGCGCTCCGAACCTATCTTGAAATCGACGACCAGGGCAACCCGGTCGGCTTTGCGCTCGACGATCTGACCGTGGATAAGAAAGTGCGCGGGTTGATTCATCTGATCATGTGCATGTCCGAATTCCAGTTGAACTAAGGGGATGACGATGCCAGTCACGAGAAGACAGTTTATCAGGCGCGGCGCCGGGATGGTGACGGTCGGCATGGTGATCCCAAGGTTCTGGCTTTCTGAGGCTCGAGGCGAACAGATCGAGTTCAGCCCACATCGCAAGCTCGTGGTGATACAACTGGCCGGCGGCAACGACGGCTTCAACACGGTTGTCCCTTATACAGATGCGCGTTACTACAGCCTGCGCCCGACGCTTGCCTTCAGAGACGCGGAACTCAAGACAAAGGATGGGGTCTCGACCATCATTTCAAATCAATTCGGACTGCACCCGGCGATGGCCGAGATCAAGCAGCTTTATGACGCTGGCCGCGTAGCCGTAGTGCTTGGCGTTGGTTACCCCAATCCGAATCTCTCCCACTTCCTGTCGATGGACATCTGGCACACGGCCGACGCCAACGGTTCCGGAAGCCGGGGCTGGCTTGGCAAGTATGCGGACCTGGCGCTGATTGGCCAGCCGAACCTTACGGCGGCCTCGATCGGAAGCCTCGATCTCCCCAAGAGTCTCGGCGCCGACAGATTCGTCGTTCCGAACATCATCAACTTCTCGCTCTACAATTTCCTTGCCGATCCAAATTACCCGGGTGACTACAACAATCAGATAAACACCTTCAACTTCGCGGCCAGCCGAACGATGTCAGCCGGCAGCTTTATTGGAGCGGTTAACAGCACTGCCTTCGAATCCGTCAGGGGGGCGCAGCAGGTTCAGAAGTCGGTCAGCGGCTACAGATCGTCGGTTTCTTATCCGGCAAACAACCCGCTTGCCACCGGTTTGCAGATGGTAGCCCAGTTGATGACGACGGTGCCCGAAGCATCTCTGCTCTACGTTCAGATGGGTGGATTCGACAATCACTCGGATCAGATTGGTAACAGACAAGGCGATCGAAGCGACAAGCGGGTTGGCGACCACGCGACTTTGCTGAAATGGTTCTCTGAAGCGGTCAAGCTGTTCCACGACGATCTGACGGAGCACGGCCTGGCTGACGACGTGCTGATGATGCAATGGTCTGAGTTCGGAAGGCGACCTGGTGAGAACGCCTCCTTTGGTACGGATCACGGCACGGCGGCGCCGATATTCGTGATGGGTAATCCGGTTCGCGGCGGGCTCTTCGGCGAGCAGCCTTCGCTGGCCGCGTCGGCCCTCGACCCGGCTGGCAATGTGAAGTTCAAGGTGGATTTCCGGGAAGCATACGCGACAATCCTGGACCGATGGCTCGGCGCTGACTCTAAGACGGTGCTCGGCGCTCAATATCCGAACGTCGGTTTTCTTGGGTGAGGAAAGCTTGCATTTGTTGGATCCGCCGTGTTGGTGCGGTATAATGTGCTCGCCGCAGAGAGGGATCTTCATAAGGTAGTCATCGAGAGCGGGGACCAATTGGCACTCATATCATGCCCGGCAGACAGATTCTACAACTTGGCAATCCGGTGCTCTGGCAAAAGTCCGCCGGCGTGGCCGACGTTCACTCTGCTGAGACACGAGACGCTGTGCGCGACCTGAGCGATACGCTGGCGGCGTTTCGCGGGGCGACCGGGTATGGCAGAGGAATCGCGGCGCCGCAGATCGGCGTGCTCAAGCGAGTGGTCTTCATACGAATCCAGCCGGCGGGATTCTGCGGTCCACTTATCAATCCTGAGATCGCATGGTCGAGCGATACCAGGATGGAATTGTGGGACGATTGCTTCAGTTTTCCCGATCTGATGGTGCGCGTTTCGCGAGCCGCCCAGATTCGGGTTGACTACCAGGACGAGCGAGGCTTAAAACAGACCATTGAAGCCGAAGGTGACCTGTCCGAATTGCTTCAGCACGAGATCGATCACCTTGATGGAATACTGGCTGTCCAGCGAGCGATTTCGCCTCAGGCGTTCGCAACTCGGGCGGAATGGGAGCGAACGCTGGGGCGTTAGTGGGGAGTGCGGCGGCGGTAAGGCCGAAACCGGGAGATTTTCAGACTTTTGACTGTCCCCACCAGTCTGAACAGGCGGGATTGAAAGTAATCCCCTTTCGCGCTACAGCAAGATCAGGCGGCCGTGCAAAACGATCTTCCCCGCACGCGCGGTTACCGGCAGCTGAGCTTTAGAACTTCGCCACACAAGAAGCACCTAGTGTGGCTGCTGGCGGCCTCGGGCGACCGTCAGCCAACTCAAGGAGGAGAGAACTTATGGCGAGCCTAAGCTTCGAAGAAGGCGCCCACCTGCTCAGGCGAGCGGGTTTCGGCGGCACTCCCCAGGACATCGACGAACTCACGGCACGCGGGCGCGAGGGCGCAGTCGATTTTCTAATCAACTACACCCAGATCGACAACTCGGCGTTGAACGGTTTGCTCGAGCAGAGCTTCAACTTTTCCAATCCCCAGGACAACGCGACTTTCAACCTGGGAGAGATTCGCCGTTGGTGGTTCACCCGGATGGTTCACTCCAAGCGCCAGTTCGAAGAGAAGCTGACCCTCTTCTGGCACGACCACTTCGCTACATCCTCGGACAAGGTGAACTTTGTGCTGATGTACGCTCAGAACCAGACGCTGCGCAAGTATGCGCTCGGTCGGTTTGACGATCTGCTGCTGTACATCTCAAAGGATCCGGCGATGATTGTATGGCTCGACACGCTAACCAACGTGCTGGGCAAGCCCCAGGAGAATTTTGCCCGCGAGATTCAGGAGCTGTTCTCGATGGGCATCGCGGATTTCGTGACGGGCGAAACTAACTATACCGAGAATGACGTGAAAGAGATCGCTCGATCCTTCACCGGCTGGAGGTATCGCAATCCGAGAGCGGGCACCGACCCGCTTGCCTACGAGTGGTTTGTTCAGGCCAATCAGCACGACAACGGTTCTAAGACAATCTACGGCCAGACCGCTAACTTCAGCGGCGAGGATGTGGTCACGATGATCTGCGCGCGGGTGGCAACAGCGCGTTACCTGACGTGGAAGTTCTTCAATTTCTTTGTCTACCCGCTTGCCGACACGGCGGAGGATAGGGCGACGGTGGACAGGTTCGCCAAAGTTTACATGAACCAGAATCACTCGATCAATGAGCTCTTACGAGCGATATTCACCTCGGACGAGTTCTTCAGTGAGCGTGCTCGGTTCTCCTTGATCAAGTCACCGGTGGAACTGGCCGTCGGAGCGGTTCGTATGCTGGGCGGCCAATACATCCCAGGAAGTATCTCGAATCGGCAAACTTCGAATCCGCTGGCTGGCCCCGCGACGCGGATGGGGCAAAACATTTTTACACCCCCAGACGTTGATGGATGGGACGGCGGCATCAACTGGGTCAACACCGCCTACATGCTTGAGCGCTTCAACTTCGCAAACGGCCTGCTGACTAATCGCAACTTCACAGCGCCGGGCGTATTTGTGACCAACGACCAGCTAAAGAGCATCACCAAGCCATCTAGCAAGAAGACCGTGAAGCGGTTTCTTTCCAGGCTTGGGCCGCTGAGCGTTGGCGAAGCGCTAGGAACGCTGCGCACCTACCTTGAAACGGGCGACAACGGGCAGCCAGTGACTTATGTGAACGATGACGCGACAGTCGATAAGAAAATTCGGGGCCTCGTTCACTTGATCATGAGCTTGCCGGAATTCCAGTTGAACTAGGAGGAGGACCTATGGCGATCAACAGAAGACAATTTATCAAGCGAGGTGCGGGAGCCGTAAGCGTCAGCATGGTCATGCCGGGGTTTTGGATGGCCAATGTGGCGCGAGGCCAGGATGCTGCTGCCTTTGATAGCCGCAAGTTTGTGGTGATCCAACTCGGCGGCGGCAATGACGGGCTCAACACGGTCATCCCCTATGCTAACGCGCGCTACGCCAGCCTGCGCCCGTTTCTCTCCTTTAAGGAAGCGGACCTCAAGGACGGCCAGGGCAACTCAACGATAGTCTCAAACGAGTTAGGGCTGCATCCGATGCTTGCTGAGTTCAAGAGTTTGTATGACGCAGGCAAGGTTGCGATTGTGAATGGTGTGGGCTATGCGAACCAGAGCACGTCTCACTTCCTGGGCACAGATATCTGGATGACCGCTAACACCAACGGCGGCGCGGGGGACGGATGGCTCGGCAGGTACGCCGATCAGGTGTATGTTGGGAAATCGAACCTGTCAGCAGTCAACATCGGAGGTACGCTTCCAAAGGCGCTCTTCGCCCAGAAGTTCGTCGTCCCCAGCATATCGAACTTTGCCACCTACAACTTCCAGACCGATGGCCGGTTTGCAGGCGACCGCAATAACCAGCTCAACGCGTTCCGTGCCAGCAGCAGCCGCGGCTTCTCTGCGAACAGCTTCAGCGACGCACTGGCGGACAACGGGATGGAAGCGCTGGATGGATCCACGGCGTTGGGGTTGGCAATTGCGAAATACACGTCGCCGGTGACCTATCCAGCGAATAATTCTCTCGCCAACGCGTTGAGGATGGTGGCGCAGACGATGACGACGATTCCCGACACCAACATCGGCTACGTGCAGATTGGCGGCTTTGACAATCACTCGACCCAGATAGGCAGTGCGGCGGAGCCCAACAACAAACTGATCGGCGCTCATGCAAACCTGCTCAGGAACTTTTCGCAGGGAGTCAAAGCGTTTCTCGATGATATGGATGCTCACGGTATCAGGGACGTGGTGTTGATGACGTTCTCTGAGTTCGGGCGGCGCCCAAATGAGAACGCCTCGCGTGGGTCCGACCACGGAAGGGCATCGCCGATGTTCGTCATCGGCAATTCGGTTCGCGGCGGACTGTACGGCCAGTATCCTTCGCTGGAGGCTGCCGCACTAGACAGCGCCGGGAACTTGAGGGAAAACGTTGACTTCCGCTCGGTTTACGCTACGATTCTCGATAAGTGGCTTGGTGCTGACTCGCGGTCGATACTCGGAGGCACTTTCGCGAACCTGGGTTTCTTGAGCTGAAATGAATAGCGCGTGAAGATTAGCAATGAAGGATGGACGTGAATGGTTCATCCTTCATCGCTGCGACTCTTGCTCCCTTCGAACTCCCCGCTGTTGGGATGCGAACCGATCCTCCTCACGGTAGAATTCATAACTGGATAAAGGGATTTAACAAAGGCCATGGAGTTAAGCGGCAAGAAACGGATTCAAGCGCTCGCGCTGGTTTTATTCACGGCAGCGGTTGCTTATGCAAAGGTCACCGGCCCGGATGCTGGCTATACGAATGCTCCCGGAGATCTGGGAAACTGCACTTCGTGCCACGACACCTTTCACGATCCAAACGTCGGGCCAGGCAGCGTTCGTATGACTGGCGTCCCGGCGGTTTACGCCCCAGGGCAGCAGTACACCGTGGCAGTGGTGGTTCAGCAGGCTAACCGCCAGCGGTTCGGCTTCCAGCTTACAGCGCTTGATCAGAACGGGAACAAAGCCGGGACTCTTGCGCAGGTTGGCTCCGACTCGCAGGTCAACTCGGAAACGGGCGCCGGAGGAAGGCAGTACATAGAGCATACCGAGATTGGGACTTTTCCCAACGGCACTGGTAGCCGAACCTGGCAAGTTCGGTGGACTGCGCCTTCCACCGACATCGGCACGGTTCGCTTTTGGTTTGCCGGCAATGCGGCCAACGGGGATGGAACGAATCAGAACGACTACATATACACCAGCAGCGTATCCTCCGATTCTCCGACCAGCGTGGTAAGCGTCGCCCTACAATCAGATCTGTCTGGCATGGTGCTGCCCGCCGGGTCTCACCGCACGATCAATTGGAGCGTGACCGGTTTGTCGAACATCGACAACATCGAGCTGCGCTATTCGACTGATGACGGAGCCACGTTCCCGATAAACAACCTGATCCTCTCCACGACTAACGCTACGACAACAAGCTACGACTGGACGGTTCCAAACACCCCTTCAACGCACGCTATGATTCGCATCCTGGTCGGCAAGAAATCGGGCGATGCCGTCCAGGCGCTTAGCGGCGTGTTTACAATTACCGGCAACGGCGCCGCCGCTGCGCCGGTGATCACCGGCGCCACCGCCAGCGCAAAGAAGCTGTTCGTGTTCGGTCATGACTTCGCCGTGGGCGCGATCGTCGAAGTGAACGGCAGTGAGGTGGCGACGTTGAACGACGACAATGACCCCTCGGGCTTTCTGCGTTGCAAGAAGGGCGCGAAAAAGATCGCTCCCGGCTCGACGGCGACTCTCGTAGTGCGTAATCCGGACGGCGCTGTTTCGGCGCCCTTCATCGTTACCAAACCGCTTGAATAGCCAATCGGCAACGAGCTGCCAGGCTCTTTTCGAGCTGACTCCACCAGGCGAGCCAGCTCGACTCTCGCTGCCGGGCCCAGACGCTTGAACGTCTCTGCACCAATCATGCCTGGATCGCCGCTAGCCTCCCTTGCAGCGTCCCAAGTTGCAAACGAAATCGAATCCAATATAATCAAGCCGGTAAAGGCACAACACCGACCCACAAGCGACGCCGAAATCAATCGTGTTTGGGTGATTTGTGACCTCGTAAGAACAATGACCCGGCGCTTATCGCGCGCTACCTCACTGATCCTATGGAGATCATCAGCCGCATACCTCGAATGGTGTCCACCGGGCGCGAGCTGCGAACTAAGGGTGCGCGCATCGGACTTGTGCCTACCGGCGGCGGGCTTCACGAGGGACATCTGTCGCTTATGAGCCGCGGGCGAGAGCTTTGCGACTCCGTCATAGTTTCAATCCTTCCGGATCAAGACGTTGAGAATCCCGCAGTTGATCTCGCTCGCGATGCAGAGCTGGCCTTTACTCGGGGAGTCGATTTCATTTTTGCGCCCGCCGCCGAGGACATGTTCGCGCAAGGCTTCTCAACCTCGGTGACCGTGCAAGGCATGAGTGAAAAGCTCGAGGGCTCGAGCTTGCCCGGTCACTATCGGGGAGTCACAACCGCGGTGAATAAACTGCTCAACATAGTCAACCCCCACTTCGTCTTCCTGGACCGAAAAGACGCCCAGCGTGCCATCCTCGTTAAGAGAATGGTGCGAGAGCTTGCGATGGATGTCGAGATAGTCGTGTGCCCGATTGTGAGAGAAGAGGACGGGCTCGCGCTGTCGGCGGCGAATGCCAGACTGTCCACCGAACAGCGGAAGGCGGCGATCGTGCTGCGGCGCGCGCTCGAGCGGTGCCAGTCACTTTACAACGGAGGCGAGCGTGAAGCTGAGCGATTGATCGCATCAATACGGTCGATGATCGAAGCGCAGCCGCTTGCTCGCATCGACTACGTGGCGATCACGGATACCGATCGACTTGACGCTCGTGATTCGGTTCCGGGTGACACGCCGACGCTAGTGTCACTGGCCGTTTACATCGGAGCTACTCGGCTGACGGATAACATCGTTCTAGATGGCGAGCTGTAGTTGCTGAATGAGCCCTCAGTGTTGGCTTCATCTGGCGGCGCGCGGACCGTCCCATCTCAACAAGAGAGTCCCACGCGGCGCACACTACGGCGACCACCACGAACAAAAGGGAGGCGAGACCGACCACCAGCGTGAGGCCCTGGATCAGCAACAGCACGATGCGGTATGTGTCTTCGTTTATCGCGCTCAAAGTTTCGATATTCATTTGATCGTCTCCTTTCACTTCGCTGCTAGTGTTTCATCCCGTGCAACTGCCGTTGGGGAACCACTCCTCATCCGTCCTCACTTAGGCATGCGCCATCCGCGAACGAAACCCGCCACGCGGAGATCAGAATTTTCGGACTTATGACGACGGATTGGAGGAACAACTACAGGGGTGATGGACACGTCGGACAGACGTAGAGGGCGGCTTTTTTGGGATTAACCCGCCGCCCTCTTTGTTTTGCGATGCTGGCAGTGTGTCAAAGAACTCATCCTCACTTCTCCGCAGCTTTGCACTTCGTCTCCTTTCAGTTTCATACAGTCGGGAAGTGAGAATCTGGCGCCCGCCGCTGGGGAACCAGTCATCATTTGCCCTCACTGATGCATGCGCCGCCCGCGAAAGAAACCCGCCAAGCGGATGCCGTATTGTTGGAACGATTCCCAAGCGATTGCGGGATAGCGGCAGCAGTGCTACGCTACGGCGACGAACGCGAAGCGGCTCATTTCCTTTGGTTACCGGGATCAGTATCAGCAGAGCTTGAGGGACGGCATGATTTCTTCCTCGCACGAGGTCACACGGCTGCTCCGGGCCTGGAGCGACGGCGATCAGGCGGCACTCGCGCGGCTGGCTCCGCTCGTCGAAGCCGAGTTACACCGGCTGGCGGGTTCCTATTTGCGCCGCGAACGCCCGGGTCACACGCTCCAAACCACCGCGCTGGTCAACGAAGCTTACCTGCGTTTGATTGACGACTCTGCAGTCCAGTGGCAGAACCGTGCTCACTTTTACGGCATCGCCGCGCAGTTGATGCGCCGCATTCTGGTTGATCACGCGCGTCGCCGCCAAAAGCTCAAACGCGGCGGCAACCCCCTGCGCGTCTCGCTGGCTGAGGTTGAAAGAAAAGTCGCCGAGGAACCGAGCGCCGACATCATTGCGCTTGACGAAGCACTCTCGTCACTTTCCCAATTCGACGCGCGCAAGAGTCAGATTGTCGAACTCAAGTTCTTCGGCGGGCTGAAAGAGGAGGCGATCGGCGAGGTGTTGAAGATTCCGCTGCGCACCGTGCAACGCGAATGGAACATTGCGCGCGCGTGGCTGTATAACGAATTGGCCAAATCGTAAACGGTTGTCGGATGACCATTGGTTCTTGTTTATGAAGCCCGAACGCTGGCATCGCATCGAGCAGCTATATCACGCGGCCCTGGAACGCCCGGCGGATCAACGTGGGGCTTTCCTGGGGGAAGCCTGCACGGATGACGTCAAGCTGCGCGGTGAAGTCGAGATGTTGATAGCAGCGAACGAACAGGTCGGCGGATTTCTGGCGATGCCCGCGCTCGAACTCGAAGCCAAAAACATCGCGGCGGAGAATTCGAAGGAGACGCTCGCGGTACAACTCGGGCAAGAGTTTAGCCACTACCGAATCTTCTCTCGTATTGGCGCGGGCGGGATGGGCGAGGTCTTTCTGGCGCGCGATACCAGACTGGATCGCCGTGTTGCGCTAAAGCTGTTGCCGGTTCAGTTCACTCAGAACGCCGAGCGGTTGCAGCGGTTCGTCCGCGAAGCCAAAGCCGCCTCCGCGCTCAACCATCCGAATATCATTACCATCTACGAGATTGGAGAGGTTGCGACCGAGCTTGGCAGCACGCATTTTATCGCCACCGAGTTTATCGAAGGCGAAACGTTGCGCACCTGGACCGTCGATCCGGAAAAACGGCTGGGGCAAACATTGAACATCGCAGTTCAGATCGCCTCGGCGCTGGACGCTGCTCACAAAGCGGGGATCGTCCATCGCGACATCAAGCCCGAGAATGTGATGGTGCGGCCGGACGGATTGGTCAAGGTGCTGGACTTCGGGCTGGCGAAACTGACTGCGCAAACAACGGATAGTTCGGACACATCAGCCCCGACGCTGGTCGAGGAAACGAAAACCCGGCCGGGCGTTATTTTAGGCACGCTTCGGTACATGTCACCAGAGCAGGCGCGTGGGCGCAGCGTTGATGCGCGTTCGGATATTTTCAGTCTGGGCGTCGTGCTCTACGAACTACTGACGGGAGAGCCGCTTTTTGCGGGCGATACCGACGCCGACGTTGTCGCGGCGATCATCTACAAAGAAGCGCCAGCGCTCGCCGAATGCCTGCCCGAGGTCCCTCCGGAGCTTGAGTGCGTCGTTCAAAAGGCGCTCGCAAAGGACGCGGACGCACGATACCAATCAGCCGATGAGATGCGAGAGGCGCTTCGCAGCGTGCGCGCCCTTTTGCCCACCGCAGGCAGCCTGCCGTCCAAGCCGAGGACTTTTGAGACTGGGGCGTCACGCGGGTGGGTTGTGACTGCTGTGTCCGGCAGGCTCCGACGACCTCGGGTCTTGAGGTCGGCTGCTGTGTCGATTGTGGTTGCGACGCTGGGCTTGTCGGCGACGCTCCTGTGGCTTCGGGCCGCGCCTCATCAGCCGGCGTCGGAGGCGATCGGCTGGTACGATAAAGGCACAAGGTCTCTACGCGACGCTGCATATTACGAGGCGAGCAAAAGGCTGGAACGCGCCATCCAGAAAGACGACAAGTTTGTCCTGGCGCACGCGCGATTGGCAGAAGCGTGGACGGAACTGGATTACTCTGATAGGGCGAATAATGAAATCCTCCGCGCCAGGTCGCTGGTCGGCGATCTTTCAACGCTGCCGCGACTCGAGGGGCTCTACCTGCAAGCAATTACCCACGTTGTATTACGCGAATATGCGCAAGCCATCGAGAACTATCAACAGATAACCCGAGAAGTGCCGGAAGCAGAGAAGGCGCATGCCTATCTTGATCTGGGGCGAGCATTTGAAAAGAACGACGAGATAGATAAGGCAATAGGAAGCTATCTGGAAGCAAAGGTACGTGCTCCCTCAGATCCAGCGGCATTTCTTCGCTTGGGCATTCTATACGGGAGGAAACAGAATCTGGAGAGCGCGCAAGGAGCGTTTCAGGAAGCCGAGAATATCTATCAGGATGACAGTAACGACGAGGGCGTGACTGAAGTGCTTTACCAGCGCGGGCGTCTCCTCATGGACCTGCGTAAGCACTCCGAGGCGCGATCGCAGTTGGACAGGGCGTTGAGAATAACGACGGCCACCGACAATCAGTATCAGCAGGTCAGGGCGATGTTGGCATTGAGCAGCGTCTTCGCCAAGGAAGGTCAGGCAAGGCAAGCACAGGAGCAGGCGACAAAGGCGATAGAGTTGGCGCAAGCCAATGGGATAGAGAATCAAGCCACCGGCGGCCTTATCTGGCTCGGCAATTCATTTTACTTACGTGGCGAGTACAGCGAAGCAGAGAAGTACTACAAGCAGGCGCTCGATCTCGCGCGGAGAAACAACGGGCGTGAGAACGAGGCATGGGCGCTTTTCCAACTTGGAGCCTTGCGTGAGCGCCAGCACAACACCGAGGAAGCGCTGAGTCTTGTCGAGCAGGCGCTGACCTTTTATGGCCAGGGCGGCTACCGAGAAAAGCTCTCGAAAGCGCTAATCGTGAAAGCACGCCTTTATCGCGACAAAGGCGATTACGAGTCTGCAGGCCGAACATTCAATGAATTGCTCAAAGTTGCGGAAGAGCTGGGCGATCGGGCTCAAATGGTGCTTTCACATGACGGCATAGGCAATGTGCTGGCCCGTCAAGAACTATACCCACAAGCGCTCCGCCATTTTGATGAGAATTACGAAATCAGCAAATCACTGAACGACAGCGTATTCGTCGGCTATGCCGGAATCAATCGAGCGACTGTATTGTGGCAAATTGGCGCTTACGACAAGGCGAAGGCGGCGCTTGATGAAGTGTCGTCGATCGCAAAACGTCCCGAGGGCGCCAATAATTTGCTCCTGGCTTACGTGTATGCGATCAACGGCAGTCTTGAACTGAGTCTTCAGAATCCTACCGACTCGAAGAAGAACAGCCAGCAAGCGCTCACCTTAGCTGGCACACAGTACAAGGACATAGCTATACAGGCTAGATACACGCTCGGATTGGTTCAGGCTCGTTCCGGCGCGCCGCGTGCGGGGCAGCTGTTGTGCAAAGAAGCGGTTGACTTAGCGGCTCCTACTGGTGACCCGCAACTTCTCTCCAGCGCATTACTGGCGCTCGCCGAAGCGATGCTTGAGAGCGGCGACGCTCAGCGCGCATTAGAAACCGCGTTGCAGGCGCAAGAGATCTTTGCACGCTATGCAATGCAAGAATCGGAATGGCGGGCATTGCTGATCGCGGCGCGGGCCAGCCGCCCAGGCGACGAGGCGACGTCGCGTAAGTATGCCTCAAACGCCGACTCGCTGCTTTCAAGTCTCAAGCAAAAATGGGGATCGGAGCCTTACGACGGCTATGGCGCCAGGCCCGACATTCAACACTTCCTCGGCCAACTTGGCCAGATACTCAAACCTTGAAAGGAGAACGAAGATGCCAGACATACCTGTCGAGATCGAGGGCAATGCTCAGGGGTTTAGCATAACAATCCCAAAGGGCGATGGACCCCGAACCTTTGAAGTTGATTCAGTGGGCAGCGGAAAACTTACACTTGATCCGAAGGTTCCGTCCCTACGGCTCCGTGTAACTAACGGCCAAGGTTTATCGGTAAAACAGCCTTTGGGGACAGGTTGGAAGATATTTATAGAAAACTTGCCACCAATTCCCGAAGCGGAAGAAGAGCCTCAGCCCAATCCATAAATGAGGTAACCGGCGCGTGGGCTGGCACACTTCATTGCGATAGGAAGCTCACGGATAATCGGCGGCAACCTAGCAGTTCGTTCGCCTCCGGTTTGAAACGCCTGACTTAGCGTCCGATTGAATCGAGGCGCCCCGTTGCCCAAGTAACTGGATTGGGCTACGGTCCGAGTTCTGACTCACTCGCCGCGGCCCGCGGGCAGTTCGATGATGAAGCGGGCGCCGCACGGTTGATTGTCTTCGACCCAGACGCGGCCTTTGTGGTCGGCGATGATGTGGCTTACGATCGCCAGCCCGAGCCCGGTGCCTCGCGTGCGAGTCGAGAACTTCGGCAGGAATAGTTTGTCGCGGTCGCGGCGGCTTATACCGTGGCCGGTGTCGGCTACGATCAGCCGCACTGAGTCACTGACCTTCAGATAAGAAGATTCCAGGGTGATCGATCTCGCCGCAGAAAGTTCGCGGCCCGCGCCCGACCCGTTGCCGCCGTCTACGCCATCCGAGCCCAGCGCTTCCACGGCGTTGTCGATCAGGTTCACCAGCACTCGCTTGATCTGTTCGGTGTCCAGCCACAACGTTGGCAAGTCATCCGCGAGGCGGCAGTCCATGCGAATGCCATCAAGCCGCTCGGCGTAAAGGCTAACGGAATCGCGCACAACGTCATTCAAGGAGGCTTCAACCCGCCGCGCCTCCGGCAGCCGAGCGAAGCGCGAGAACTCTTCGACCATTCGCTGCAACGCCGCCACCTCGCGCACGATAGTAGTCGTGCCCTCGCGGACGACTTCGTCAAAGCGCGGCTCCGTTTTGCCTCCAGCGCCGCGCTCATAGTTTCGCATTATGCGTTCGGCCGAAAGCTGAATCGGCGTGAGCGGATTCTTTATCTCGTGAGCCATCCGCCGGGCGACCTCGCCCCAGGCCGCAGCGCGTTCAGCCTGAATCAAATCTGTCAGATCTTCGATCACGATCACCAACCCTTCGATCGTGCCTTCGGATGTTCGAAGTGCAATCGCAGTGGTCGCCGTCGAAAGAGAGCTGCCGTCAGCTCGTCTGAATTCTATTTCAGACTGAGCAATGTCGCTTCGGCGGGCGCGCCGGCAGAGAGCAGCAAGCTCTTCACCTTGAGGTCCTTCGACAACTCGATCGATCGGCGTCCCGTCTTCAGGTTTATCTTTGAGACCGAGCATCCATAGCGCCGAGCGATTGATCGTAGCGATGCCGGCGTTCTCGTCGGTCGAGATCACCCCCGTTGATAATGATTCCAACACGGTCTCGATATACCGGCGGCGGTTGTCCAACGTGAGATTGATGCGGCTGAGATCATCGGCCGCGTGTTCGAGCCGCTCCCGGTTTTCGGCAAGCATTGCAGCCATCTGGTTGAACGACTTTACCAGCACGGCCAGTTCATCTTCGGCCACGACCTCAACCGGATGTTCGAAGTCTCCTCTCGCCACTCGATCCGTCGCCTCTGCCAGCGCCTGGATCGGGACAGTTATGCCGCGCGCGACGTACAACGCGAGCCAGCTTGCGGAGAAAATCAGCAACAAGGTGACTGCAGCCAGGAGCAAAATGTAGATCGCTTTGATGCGTTTGATCTTACCGAGCATGCTATGAAAGTTCTCGTGCTGCTCGCTTATGGTTGCGGCGCGCCGAGTAAGCTCGGGCGGGAACTCGCGCGCCACGAGGAGCACTTGCGGATCGCTCGCGCCACTTGAGAGCCGGACTGCTGCAATAACAAAAATTGCAGTCGGGCTGTCACCTTCGTCGCTCCCGCTGAAGGATTCCGCTCCGGCGCGAATCTGCCGTTCGGCGGCGTTCAGCGTCTCGTCGATGTCGCGTTCGATCTGCTTCTCGCCTCTCTGAATCGTTTTGCGGCCTGGAAACACTATGCGCACCAGCGCCAGATCGTGGTCGGCCATTTCCTGATCGAGGCGGGATCTGAGTTCCTGACCGTCATAGTCAGTCGACTGACCAGACGGGATGCTTCGAGCAAGCGCGCGGGCGCTGCCTACAAGGTCCGCCTCTTCTTTCTTGAAGTAACTTTCTTCGATCGCCCGCGCGTCGTCCACGATTTGCCGCGCGGGCTCGCCGAACCAGCGGTCGATGCTTCGATTCAGAAGCCCGAAAGCAAAGAAGAACAGCAACAGGACCGGTAGAAGCGACAGCCCTATGGCGTAGCTCACCAGCCGCGCTTTGAACTTCGAACCAAGTCTCGCCGTGCGCCGCTCGCGCACCAGCTTGAGCACGTTCCTCAACAACACGAACAACAACGTCACGAACGCGAGAAAGTTGAGAGTTGAGAGAGCGTACAAAAGCAGCGTCTCGGCGGCGGTGTCGGGAGTGACGAACGGGGTGAGATTGAACCCGCCCTGCGCGATAAGCGAGAGCATCAGGAGCAGCAGGACTATCGAGAGAATGATGACCTTGGTGAGTCGTCGCCGGCCTCGCTCGGTTAGGCGCGAGTCATCAGAGTTGTGCGATTGGTCCGTCACTATGAGCTCCTGGGAGCGCAGGCATCCTTGCCTGCTCCGTCGTTTCCCTAAGGGCGTCCAGACTTGATTATAGCTTGGACGAGACGATTGCCAAGTTCAGAAGTTTGGCGTCCTCTCGCCATTAAGGCTCGCTTATCGCCTCAAGCACCGCCTGCGCGGCTCGTCCCGCGGCTGAGCCTCCGTCCGCGGCGAGCAACTCGCGCACGCGTCGAAGGTCTTCCCGCATTCGTGAGAGACGCGCCGGGTCAGAAAGTATGGCGGCTGCCTCGCGCGCGATCTTCTCGCCCGTTGCGTCGCGTTGCATCAACTCGGGAACGATGCGGCGGCCTGCAATCAGATTCACCATTCCGAAAGTGTCCAGATGAATAAGCGGCCGGATCAAACGCCAGTTCAACTCGGAGCCGCGATAGATGATGACCATCGGCGTGCCCGCGAGCGCGGCCTCCACCGTAGCTGTTCCGCTCGCGACGATTGCAAACTCGGAATGTCCCAGCGCGTTGTACGTGTCTCCCTCGATGACCGTCACCCATAGCTGGCCGGGTTCGCCGCTGCCGCGAGCCGCGACCTGTGCTTCTCGGATCGCTGCCGCCACGTCCTCTTGGCGGACCGTTGAAGCGAGAGGAACCACGAATTGCGGATTGCGAATTGCGGGTTTCGGATTTGAGATCTGAGATTCAGCGCCATGTCCGTCAATCCGCAATCCGCAATCCGCAACCCGCAATGGGAAGCTCCGCAATCTCATCGCAGCGTCCAGCATCACGGGCAAGTGATAATGAATCTCCTTATGCCTGCTCCCGGGCAGGAGCGCGAAGATCGGACGCGCCGGATCCAATCGGTGATTACTGCAGAACTCTTCGCGCGACGCCGTGGTGTGAACACCTTCTGCCAGGGGATGACCGACGTAGCGGACTTCGAGCCCTGCACGTTTGTAGAACTCCTCTTCAAACGGAAGGATGACCAGCATACGGTCGACGTCGCGGCGTAGAGCGCGAATTCGATATCTGCGCCAGGCCCACACTTGCGGGCTGATGTAGTAAATGATCCTGAAGCCTTCGTGATGAAGCTTCTTCGCGAGCCTCATATTGAAGTCTGGCCAGTCAATCAGCACCACCGCCGACGGACGCCTCGACCGCGCGGCATTGAGCAGCGTTCGATATGCCCGATACAGTTTGCCGATCGAGCGAACTATTTCGGGCACGCCGATGATCCCAACTTCGCGCGCATCGACGAGCGTCTCGACTCCCGCGGCGCGCATCTCCTCGCCGCCTGCGCCGAACAGTTTGTACTTGATTTCGGGATTGAGCCGCTTTAGCGCTTGTGCGAGCGAGGCGCCGTGCTTATCACCGCTCGCCTCGCCCGCGACGATCATTATTGATAGTACCGAGGAATGTGGATTAAGAAGTGACTGAGGCTCTGGACCGGTTCGCTCCATCTGGTGCTAGGCCTTAGATGCCGGGCGTCATCTTTGACGCCCGCGCACCCAACACCTGATCGCTACGGATTGCGCAGTACTTTCGAGCTGCTATCGGGTTTCTTCTTGTCCTTATCTTTATCCTTGCTCTTCTTGTCCTTGCTCGAAGGGCTCTGAGCTTTCTGATCGGCGGGGGCGCCGGGTTTGACCTCGACATCCTGTCCCGCTTGCGACGCCGCTCGCCGCGGACGAGCGTCAGGTGAGTTGCTGGTTGTCGTTGCGCCCGGCGTTACCGGACCGACGGCCTTGATGCCGCCCGCGTCCTGAGCGCGTTCGACGATCTCGTCAGTCTTGAGGTTGCGGTCGATGATCACGCCCTTCGAAGACGTGTCGATGTGCGGCCCGAACATGAATCCCACGACACGCGACGGAAGCCCTTTGCCATCCGCTGGAGGGTCGGCGACCTTTGCCGGATCGGGATCAGGCACTGGCTTGCCCCACTTCTGGAGAGTCGCCTTTGCTCGCTCGGCGTATTCGGAATGAGGATAGCTGGCTACGATGCGAGCCAGATCCCGGCTGGCGGTCTCGGTGTCTTCCTGGAGCTCCATCGCCCTCGCGTGAAGGTAGAGCGCTTCGTCAAATCTTGAGAAGTTCGGATACTTGTTCAGAATCTCTTCGGTGCGCATTTGCGCAGCCTGAGCGGATTCGCGAATTTCGAAATAGAAGCGCGCGACCTTCAGCTCATGCATCGCCAGTATTTCTTGCACCTGGTTCATCAACTGCTCCACCTGTTCCTTTGAGTCAGTATTGGGGTATCGGCGGAGCAAGTCCTTTAGTTGGCGCTCGGCGAGTTTGGCGTGTGTCGTGTCCCGATCAGCAGCCATCACCTGCCTCAGATGAACCTCAGCCATCTTGAGCATTGTCTCGTCCGCAAGCGGATCGTCGGGGAAAAATTGAATCCAGTCGCGGTATTCGACCTCAGCCTGGGCCAGCCCTTTTGAGCCTCCCTGCAGGTAGTACGAATCGGCGATAGCGAGCTTGGCCATTTTGACCAGGGGGCTGTCGGAATAGGTGTTGATGTCCGTGTTCAACAGGATCCTGCCCTCATCGAAGCTGCCTTTGCGAATGGCGTCCACTCCCTGCCGGAAGAGTTCTCGATCGCGACCAGGTCCCTTAGCCTCTTCAAAAGTCAGTTTCGTCTTAGGCTTGCCGCCGCACGCGGCAAATGGGAGCGCAAGAGTTAAAGCTACAACAAGAGTCTTTGCTACTTTCATGCTACGTGGGTGGCCGCACTTTGCAGCAGGCGGCCTTCTCCTTTGTTTAACTTTTTGGGCTGGTCACTTATTCTACAGCAGTGAGCACGGGTTCAAACTGTTAGCGGCTCTAACGCCTTTAGGCGGAGCTCGCGGGTCGCCTCTTCCGGATCGCCTTTACCGAAGACGGCCGAACCCGCGACTATCCATTCGGCGCCGTGGCGGACGACCGTCGCAACATTGTTCAAGCCTATTCCGCCATCCACCTCTATATGAACATCCAAGCCGCGAGAGTCAATCATACTCCGCAGCCGACTTATCTTGTCAAGCGAAGCGCCTATGAACGACTGACCCCCAAATCCTGGATTTACCGACATAACCAGTACGTAGTCTACGAATGGCAGCGCCTCTTCAATAGACCCAAGCGGCGTCGCTGGATTGAGCACCACTCCCGGCCGGCAGCCCAGGTCGCGTATCGCCGTCAGAGTGCGATGAAGATGCACGACCGCTTCCACATGGACCGAGATCATCGAAGCTCCGGCGCGCGCGAAGTCATCGATGTAAAGATCGGGATCGGTGATCATCAAGTGGCAATCGAGCGGGAGATCGGTCGCCCGCCGCGCGGCTTTGACGACCAAAGGCCCGATGGTTATGTTTGGCACAAAGTGGCCGTCCATCACGTCGACGTGTATCAGACCAGCGCCGCCGCGTTCGGCTGCTTTGATATCATCGCCGAGCCGCGCGAAATCGGCCGAGAGGATTGACGGCGCTATCTCGATCATTCAGTCACTTTTTTGAAAGAGCCTATGAGTCCCTTGGCGGCGTCAACAAGGAAGTTCCGCACGCGAATCCGGCGGCCGTGGGGTGCGGGACCAGGAGCCCCTACCTCACTCATGGTCTGAACCGGCCCGCTGCTCACGACTATCGTCAGCACGGAGTTTTTTTTAACTGACGATTTCGGACCGGGGCGAGTCTCAATCACCGAGTTGGGGGCAACGCTTGAATCGTTGCGGCGTTGGATCTTCACTCTCAATCCAGCCTGCTCTGCGAGCTTCTGCGCTTCGGCTTCCGGCTTGCCGACGACGTTGGGCACCTCAGTGTTGCCGCTCCGGAACAACGTGTAGATGGTGACTATCGCGCTCAAAGAGAAGGCCAGCACTAGCACGATCACCATTCCGAGTCTGCGCGAAATAGTCCATGCGATGCTGCGAGGCTCAGCGCGGCCGGCGCTCCTTGAGGTGCTCATAGGCGGAGTCTAGCACCGGAATCGAAGGGGTTTCAAATCTCAATCGTCTAATACGACCGGCCTTGGAGATTCGGATTTCATGGACTCATCAACCCGCGAGGCTTTTCCAAAAACTGCTTAGCCATCCACTTTCTTGCCTGGTCAGGCGTTCCAGTTCTCCGGCGTCGAGCCACACGCCGTGGCACTTATTGCAGCGGTCGATCTGCACGTCTTCAAAGTTGATTTCAACAAGCGTGCCGTCGCACTTTGGGCAATGGATCGCCGAGGCTTCAGCATGTTCTCTTTGCTCCTCTTCGGCACGCTTCGCGCGTAGCTTCTCGACCAGTTCTTGCTCTTTACGGCGGAAGTATTCGTTCTCGAGTGATTTCTCGCGTTCATCCCAGATCTTCGACATCTTGCCCCCTTTGTATGGGCTACTTGCCGCTTCCAACATTGACGATTCGCTTTATCAGCTTCGGATCGTCGGGGATCAGACCGACCTTCGCCAGCCTTGGAGTCAGCGTCACCCAGTTCTTGTCCATCGCGAACACACGCCTGAACAGCGGCAGCGATTCGTCTACGCGTCCCATGTTGACCAACGCGACCGCGTGCCAGTAGACCATTTCCGCGTTGTCGGGCACGAGCTTAGCCGCTGCGCCGTACTCGGCCAACGCGCGGTCGTTGTCTTTGTGCTCGACCGCAAGATCGCCCTCGTTCATATGGTTGTACGCGCGCTGCAACGTGACCAATCGTCTAAGCTCTTTCAACGGATCGGCGCTGTCATCGACTCTCAAATCGAATACTCGATCAGCCCAGGGCTTGCCGGTCGGCTTGCCGGTTACTACGATTAGCGCAGCGGACTGCTTTCCTCTGATGTCTCCACCGGCTTCCTGTGCCGCATCGAGCGCAGCCATCATTCTCTCGGCGAGATCTCCTTTCGTAGCTTCAAACGCGCGCGACATCGCCGGCCAGACTTTGTCGTTCAGCATCAAGTTCGCCTGCACCGAGTAGTCTTTGCCGACGATGTGGCCTGCGGCAGGAATATCCTTCGAGCCCGTGTGAGCTGCAACCCGGCCTTCGGCATCGATCATCGCGACCTGCCGCACCTCTCTGCCGTCGTCACCTGCGAGGAGCGCCTTCAAAGCATCGGGAGCGCTCCTGCCGGCGCGCATCAGATCGAGACCGAGCTTGCCGTAGCTTGGATCGACGAACGACTGAGTCGCAACAGCGCCGATGCCGGCTTCGGCCCACGGCACGATTGAGCCGACCGAGAACCAATGCGACTGAACGGCTACGCCAAGCTCGCCCGTCGCCGGGTCTCGGGCGACGATCGAGAAGGTGTGGACCGGACGCTTCGGCAACGGGTTTCTGACCTGCGTCTGTGCGTCAGTGGCTGAGGTAATCACGAACAGTGTCCCTGCGAATACCAGGAGCCGAATTGCAATCGAAAACAATCGCGTCATAGTCTCACCTCAATCTGGAAAACCGGAAGGCAACTGCTTTTGCTGATCGGGGTCAGCGGGGCAGCTCACCCGGCAGCTTTCGAACCCACCTCGATAATCTGAAGCTCATTATGCTCGCGGCGGGCGCGCAGTACTTTCTTATCGAACTTACCGACGCTGGTCTTCGGCACCTCGTCGATGAATGCCCAGCGCTCTGGGACCCACCATTTCGCCACTCGCTCTGCGAGGAACGCGCGAAGTTGATCGACAGTCGTACCCGCGCCTTCTTTTAGCACGACACACGCCAAGGGCCGCTCGTCCCACTTTTCATCGGGCACTCCGATCACTGCCGCTTCAATCACGTCGGGATGAGCCATCAACGTCGTTTCGAGCTCGACCGTCGATATCCACTCGCCGCCTGACTTGATCACGTCTTTGGCTCGATCGGTGATTTGAATGAATCCCTTCTCGTCGAGCGTGCCCACGTCGCCGGTTCGCAGCCAGCCGTCGTGAAACTTCTCGGGGGTGTCGTCGCCGTAATAAGCCGCCGTGATCCACGGTCCTCTCACTTCTATTTCGCCGACTGCTTCGCCGTTCCAGGGTAGAACCGTGTCGCCGTCCGCTAAGCGAATCTCAACGCCGGGCTTGATGCGCCCGGTCTTCGAGCGCCAGTCCATCAGTTCCTCTTCGCAGCATCCCTTAGGTGGATACGCGATCGCGGCGAGCGGGCTGGTCTCGGTCATTCCCCACGCCTGAATGATCTTCACGCCGAAGCGCTGCTCGAATCTCTCCATCAAGCTTCTTGGCACGGCTGAGCCTCCGCAGATGACCATCCGCAACGAGGACAAATCGACTGGATTCGTCTCGGCGTAGCGAAGCACGTCGTTCCAGATCGTCGGCACCGCGCCCGAGAAGGTAGGCCGCTCCGCCATCATCAAGCGGCATAGCGGCTCGGCTTGAAGAAAGCGGTTGGGCATGATGAAGTCCGACCCCGCCATCCATCCGCCATAAGGCAAGCCCCAGGCATTTGCGTGAAACATCGGTACTATGGGAAGAATCCGGTCATGTTCGTTCAACGCGAACACCCCCGCCGCGCACTGGGCAAGCGAATGCAAAAAGGTCGATCGGTGCGAGTAGACGACGCCTTTGGGATTGCCCGTCGTGCCGCTTGTGTAACACATAGCCGCCGCCGAGCGCTCGTCGAGTTCGGGCCACTCAAATCCTGGTTGTTCGGCGGCGATGATCTCTTCATATCGAAGCACGTCTCCCGACGCATCAAGCCCGGATGCGTCGCCCTCGCCAACGACGATGTAACGTTCGACGGTCTTCAAATCTTTGGCAACGCGCGCAAGCAAAGGCACGAGCGAGTCGTCCACAATGATCACGCGGTCTTCGCCGTGGTTGATGATGTAAGTGAGTTGTTCGGGAAAGAGCCGAAGGTTGAGCGTATGAAGCACTGCGCCCATGCAGGGAATCGCGAAGTAAGCCTCGAGATGTTCCTGAGTATTCCAGGAGAAAGTTCCGACGCGATCGCCTTGCTTGATACCAATCCGTTTTAGCGCCGCCGCGAGCAGCTCGGCTCGATCCCCGACCGCGGCGTAGCTCGCGCGACGCGAGCCGTCGCCCATAAAGGTCACGACTTCGCTATCGGAGTGAATGCGCCGCCCGTGCTCGAAGATGTGATTGATCGTTAACGGACGATCTTGCATAGTGCTCAGCATAGTAATCTCCCTGTTTGATGATCCAAGGTTTTGATACGGCTCAGATGAGGCAGTTGGATTATCTTAAAGACTCGTTGCGAGAGCAACCTCGGCAAGACGACTCTTGCCCAAAACGACAAAGCCTATTCGGGTTCTGATTCGCGAAGCGGCTCGCGAACACGCGACGGAAGGAGCAAGAACAGCAGCAGGCCCCCCACACCAGCGAGAGCAGCGCCGAAATAGAACGTCGCGCGCGAATCAACCTGATCCCACAACACTCCGCCGATGTAGCTCGCTGCAATCTGCGTCAGCCCCATCACCATCGAGTAGATTCCCATCGCCGTCGCGCGTCCGGCCGTTCCAGCGGTGTCGACGGCCAGCGCTTTGCCGACCCCATCAGTCAAGGCAGGGAAGAGCCCGTACAATGCAAACAACGGCCACACGAGCCAGCCCTCGCGTGCCGCGCCGAACCCGGCGTAGCTCACCGCGTATATCGCAAAGCCGATGATCAACACGTTACGCCGCCCGAAGCGATCACTCGCGGCGCCGGCGGGCATCGACGCAAGCGAAGCTATCGCGTTGTAGAGCGTGTAAGCCAGAATCGTCCACTTACGGTCGAGCCCCAGTTGCTCCGACCGCAGGATCAGAAACGCATTGGCCGAATTCGCCAGCCCGAACACCGCCGTTACAAGGAGCAAGCGTCTGTACTCACGAGTCGTCCCCGCGAGTGAGAACTTCAGCTTTGTTGTGGGGAAGGCAGCATCGCGGCCGCGCTCTCGCACGGTGAGTATCAACAGCGCCGAGAGCGCCGCGGGTATCCCGGAGATCAGAAAAATGCTTCGCGCGCCAAGACCCGCCCAGCCCACAAGCACGAGCGCGACGAGAGGACCAATAACCGCTCCCGCGGAATCCATCGCCCGCTCGAATCCGAATGCGCGCCCGCGATACTCCGGCGGCGTCGACTCCGCAAGCAGGGCGTCGCGTGGCGCGTTGCGAATTCCTTTGCCGAATCGCTCGGCGAAACGAGCGCCCAGCACGACCGGCCACACCTGCGCGGCGGCGATCATCGGCCTTGATACCGCCGTTAACGCGTACCCGGCGAACGCGATCGGTTTGCGGCGGCCGAGCCGGTCAGAGAGCCAGCCTGAGATTCCCCCGATCGCCGTCGAAGCTCCCACGGCTATTCCTTCTATCAATCCAACGACGGTGGCCGGCGCACGAAGGGTCTCGGTGAGGAACAGCGGAAGGATCGGGTAGATCATTTCGCTGCTGATGTCGGACAGCAGGCTTACCAGTCCGATGATGATCGCGCTTCGAGAGAGCCCGATGAAAAGAGAAGGGGAGACAGGGAGATGGGGAGAAGGGGCGAAATCGTCTCCGCGTTTCTGCGTTTCACTGTCGTTGCTTCGAGACATCTCGTTCCGGTTCGCCCCCTTCTCCCCTTCTCCCCTTCTCCCCTTCTCCCCCTCGTTCTTTTCATCTGCTCTCGAGAGTGAGCTTTGCGATGAAGAACCACGAGCCGGACGCTTCAATCTGGATGTTGCCGACACGAGTGCGCGCGGCCACCACGTTGGCAGGGTACCACAAGTAAATCTGCGGCAGTTCTTCCGATACAGTCTTTTGAACCTTCGAGAAGAGATCGAGCTTAGCCGGGCGACCGTTTGCACGCTCGGCGTCGACTATCCAACTGTCAACTTGCGGGTTGCAATAGCGCATCCGGTTCTGGCCGCCCCGATCCGTGAGCAGGCTTGCGATCCGGAGAAATAGCTGTTTCCTGGCTTCCGCCTCGCGAGCGGAATCCAGGGAGGCGGCCTCGAGCGCCAGCCGAGTCACGTCTGAATTGAAGCAGTAGGCATGACGGATCTCGACTACGTCCGCCCCGCGCAGAGTCCGTTCCGGGGCGAGCTTGCTTTGTAGCTGATCGAGCAACGGACTCATCTTTGCCGGGTCGCTAGTCGCGCGCAGCTTTGCGATAGCGTCGTTGAACTCGGGGTCCTGATACCGGCTGTGATAGACAAACTGAAACACATCCGTTAGCTGATTGAAGCCGATGCCTATCAGATAGTAAAGATCGAACTGCGCCTTGCCGAGCTTGTCAAACAACGTCGCGGTTTCAAGCGACTGGAGCTCGAGATGTATTCCGACTCTCCTCAACTGATCCTGCATGATCGCAGCGATGTTTCTTGAAAGCTGCGTCGTCGTCGTCAGCATAGTCAGCGTGAGCCGAGGCCGCGGCCCATCGCCGTCCGGGTCTGCGAAGCCTGCTTCATCGAGCAAATGTTTTGCGCGTTCGGGGTCGTGATCGTAAACTGTCACGGCCGGATCATACGCCCAGTGCTCCGGCGGCATGATCGCGTTAGCTTTTCGCGCCTGATCTCTCAGAAGCCGATGAATGATAACGTCGCGATCGATTCCGTAGGCTACCGCTTGTCTGAGCTCTTGATTCGACAACAAGGAAGTCGGCGAAACGTTGACGCCCAGATAACCAATGCTCGCGCCGTCGCCGGCGATCACTTGCATATCGCGGCGCTGGCCAAGCGCCCGAATCGTCTCCGGATCGAACTGCGCGTTGTAAGCGAGGTCAACGTCGCCGCTCATCAACTCGGCTTGCCGCGTGCTGTTGTCGGTGACGACCTTGATATGCACTCGCGGGATGTTAGGCGCGCCGCCCCAGTAACCCGCATTCGCTTCGAGTTGAAGGGCAGAGCCCTCTTTGTATGAAACAAACTTGTAGGGCCCGCTGCCGACTGGCGAGCCGATTATCTCGGTCCCGGCGCCTTCGGGGATTATGCCAATTGCCGGCAAGTTCCCGATGAAGCTGTAGAACGGCTCACCCGCGTGAAAAACAACGGTCAGCGGATCGGGTGCGTCGATCGAAGTGATTTTGTCGACCGCGCCGCGAATCGGCGACTTGAGGGCGGGCGAGAGCAACGAATCGAACGTGTATTTGACATCGGCGGACGTGAGCTGTTTGCCGTTGTGAAACATCACACCCGCGCGAAGGTGAAAGGTGAAGGTCTTATGATCCTCTGATTCTTCGAAGCGCTCTGCCAGCGAGGGAACGAACTCGAACTTCTCGTTTTTTACGACAAGCGTGTCGAATATCAACTGCATTATGCGAGCCGAAGTTTGGAATGTCGTTGAGAAGCGCGGGTCGAACCCTCGGGGCGCGACTTCGATCGCGATCACAAGTGTGCCTGGCTCGCCGCCGCGCCGGCAGCCGGTCAGTGGACAGATGAGCAGCAGCAGCAAGAGAGAAGGCAGAAGGCGGAAGGAAGAAGGCAGAAGGCGGAAGGCAGAAGGCAGAAGGCAGAAGGCGGAAGGCGGAAGGCGGAAGGAAGAAGGCGGAAGGCAGAAAGCAGAAGGCAGAAGGCAGAAGGCAGAAGGACTTTCCATTTTCCATTTGTCATTTGTCATTTGTCATTTGTCATTTGTCATTTGTCATCTGTCATTTGTCATGATTTGTCATCTGTCATTTGTCATTTCGGACAGAGGCTAAGCGCATCGGCGAGCATTGGAAAATAGCAAATGACAAATCTCAAATGGAAAATGGAAAATCCCTCTGCCTTCTGCTCATTTGGAGTGCTGCAATGTGAGATTCAATTCGCCGATCCGTTCGCGCAGCCGAGAGACCGCTTGTTCGCTGTAAGCGTGAGGTGGCGAGAGCATCGACTTAATGCGCGCGAGGTGATCGAATGAGCGGCCGATTTGCGCCTTGGTGATCCGCCCTTCTCGTGCGGCAGTCACCATCGCTTCCCACGCTGCTGTAGCACGCTCGGGCGAGCGGGAGTCCGCGATCATTACCATGTCGATCCCCGCTTCGATCGCCATCACCGCTGCTTCCGAAATGTCCCGTGTCCCGGTGATCGCTCCCATTTCAAGATCGTCGGTCATCGTGAGCCCCTTGAAGCCAAGCTCCTCGCGCAGCAACCCGGTGATGATGTTCTTCGACAGCGACGACGGCAACGGCGACGGCCCGTCGAACGCCGGATAGTGCCCGTGCGCGATGATCACCGCGTTCAAACGCGCGTTGATCTTGCTGAACAGCTCGGTATAAGGCGCGACTTCGTATTTCAGTATCTCTTCGCGCGTTCGGTCAATCGTCGGAAGCTCGGAGTGTGAGTCGATCACCGCGGCTCCGAGGCCGGGAAAGTGTTTGCCCACGCCGACGACTCCGCCGTGCTGCAGACCCTCGAGATACGCACCCGCAAGCCGCACGACTTCCGCGAGATTGCTTCCGAGGTAGCGGCCTTTCAGCCCGTTGTTCGCCCCGTCGTCCGAAGCGATATCCAGCACCGGCGCGAAGTTGACGTTGAACCCAAGCGTGCGAAGCGCCTCGGCTGCGATTTCTCCCATTCGGCCGGCGACCGCGGCTTCACCAGATGCCCGCAACAGATCGGCAGACGGCATCGGAGTGTAGATCTGTTTGAGCCGATCGACGCGCCCGCCTTCCTGGTCGACGGCGATGATCGGAGGCACTTCAATCAGCGACCGAATCGTCGACGTGAGTTCCGCCACTTGCTGGGCGCTCTCGATGTTGTGAGTGGTGAGCAGTATGCCGCCGGGCTGAATGGTTTGCAGCAAGCTGCGGGTCATCAGGTCAAGCTGCGGCCCGGGTAATCCGATTATTAGGAGTTGTCCAATCCTGTGTTCAAGGTTCATGTTATTTTTTATTTTCTATTTTCGATTTTTTATTTTTGATTTGGACCTAGACAGTCAGTCCCTAATCCAAAATAGCAAATAGCAAATCGAAAATCGAAAATCGAAAATCTGTATTCATCCTCTATTCTCGAAAAGCGCCTTAAGGCTCGTATCATAGGGCTCGCGCGCGACGCCCGCGTCAGTGATTATCGCCGACACGTATCGATGCGGCGTTACATCAAAAGCCGGGTTCGCCACCTTCACGCCTTCCGGCGCAACTTGCTGACCTCGAAAGTGCGTCACTTCTTCGTCCGCGCGAGACTCGATCGGAATCTGATCGCCGGAGTTCAGCGTCAGATCAACCGTCGAGAGCGGTGCCGCGACGTAGAACGGCACATTGTTCTCGTGTGCCGCAATCGCAACCATGTAGGTTCCGATCTTGTTGGCAACGTCACCGTTGGCGGCGACGCGGTCGGCCCCGACGATAACGCAATCGACCTCGCCCGACTTCAGGAAGTGCCCGGCCATGCTATCGGTTATCAGCGTAACCGGAATGTTCTCCTTCGCAAGCTCCCAGGCCGTGAGCCGCGAGCCTTGAAGGAACGGTCGAGTCTCATCGGCGTACACTCGCACTTTTTTTCCGGCTTCGACCGCCGCGTAAATAACGCCAAGCGCCGTTCCAAACCCTGCCGTCGCAAGCGAGCCGGCGTTGCAATGAGTCAGCACAGTCGCGTTGTCGGGAATGAGATCGGCGCCGAAGGCTCCCATTCGGTGGTTGCTCTCGACGTCCTCGCGATGAATATCCAGCGCCTCGGCGACGAGCTGCCTTCTTATCTCGTCGATCGAAGCTCCTTCGCGACGGCCGTGCTTGAAAGCCCATCGCATTCGTTCGATTGCCCAGAACAGATTCACCGCCGTCGGCCGAGTCACAAGCAGCCGCTCGCACACCCGATGAAAGTCCCGCTCGAACTCGTCGGGCGAAGCGGCGCTGGAGTTCTTCATGCCAAGGGCGACTCCCATCGCGGCCGCGACACCGATCGCGGGCGCGCCTCGCACGACCATGTCTTCGATTGCTATTGCAACTTCGTCGTGAGTCTTGAAGATCGGATAGAGCTCGTGGGTTGGAAGCCGCCGCTGATCGATCATTACGACGCCTTCGCCGGTCCACTCGATAGTCTTAATCATCGGTGCGAGGATGATAGCGAATGGTGGTTAGAATTGGCAACGATGAGATGACGAGAGAGTGATAGAATCGATCGCGGTGGTTTCGCGCATTCTTATGAGGCAGTCAGCGAAAATTCGACCGGCGCCGTACTGTGCTACAAGGGCGATGGTTTGCGCTTTTGTTGTCGGGCTTCTGTTCAGTGTCGTCGCACCTGCGCCTGGCGAAGAGCGAACTCAGCGCCGCCACGACCAGATCAGCGGTTCAACATCCGCATCGATATTCAGCGCAGCACAGGACGAGGACGGCTTTTTGTGGGTGGGAATAGAAGGCGGCGGCCTCGCTCGATTTGATGGCCGCGAGTTCAGACGCTGGGCCCCGGACAAGCTCACCACTCACATTCTCTTCGCGCGAGCAGCCGGTGAAGAACTTGTCTTGATCGTTGAGCCTGAAGCGGGTTCGCAAGCCGGGAACGGTCTCTACCGGATCGCCGGAGACGGCGTTGAGCAGATTGCCGGCCCCGAGGGACAACTGTGGGCTGGAGTGAGGGACGCTGCTTACGATGACGGGCACAGGCTCTGGGTAGCTCGTCTGAACGAACTGTTTTGCCGTGGCGACCGCGCGGAGTGGATTCGAATTCCAATCGACCTGCAAGCCGGCGATAGGATCCGGAGGCTTGCCCCCAATCGCCGCGGCGGAGTCTTCGTCGTAACCAGCGGCGGAATACAGTCGGTCGACGGAAGAGGCGTTGTTTCGAGCATCGTCAGGACGCCGCGGGCCGCTGACGTGATCGACAGGGGAGACGGTTCGATCTTCTATGCGGAGATGAAGCCAACCGGAGGCGGAATATTTGAACTGCGAGAAGGCCAGAACACCCAGCTCATTTTTCTCGAAGCAAGGTTCAACCAATTCATCCTGCGGGGCCGGACTGTATGGGCCGCCTTTGACAACGGTATGGTTGCTCTGAGGGCAGGAGAGCAGCCCGAGTTGCTCGGACCCGCGGAAGGCGTGCCCGGGGGCTCAGCATTTGTTGACCGCGAGGGCAGCCTTTGGGCTGGAACGACCGAGGGGCTTGTGCAGATCCCCGAGCCCGAGACTGTCTTGTGGAATCAAAAGGACGGGCTGCCGCTGCCTTCAGCGCGGTACATGGCGAAGACCGAAGAGGGCGTCTGGATCGCGACGTGGGGCGGACTTTGCAGACTCACCTCGGCCACCGGCAAGTTGAAGGTGGTCGTCGACGAAAAGCTGGAACATAAGTGGCCACTGATGGTTGACGGAGAGGGCAGGCTCTGGGGAAAGCACCGCGACACTTTTCTTCAAAGGGTTGGCGGACGCTTCAAGAGGTATCCGCTGCCTGGTTCGGGGATCATTCTCAGTTCCGCTCGAGCATCGGACGGAACCCTTTGGATCGGAACTGATCGCGGGCTCTTCAAAACAAATCGGGAGGAATCCGCTCCCGTCTCGTTTGGCAAACCAGCCGGTGTCGACACTGTCGACCAGGTACTCGAGGATTCTCGAGGTGAGCTATGGCTCACCTCAGGCAACAGAATCTGCCACGCGCTGGCGGCTGCGGTCGCGTCTGGACAGCGTCCGTTGTGGACTTGCGACGAAATCGATGGAGTGCCCCAGTTCTCAAAGATCATTCAGACCCCCAAAGGCGATCTCTGGGCCGCGCGCTGGGTGGGCGGCGGCGTATGGCGCTATGACTCTGGGCGCTGGAAGACGATGCCTGCGTCGCAAAAGCTGCCTGCGGCTGTGGTGTCCAATCTGGTCGCCTCGCAGTCGGGGGACATGTGGGTGTTGGGCACGGGGTTTGTAGTACGGGTCGCCGAACGGGCTGACCTGCCCGAAGGATGGGAGGTCATCGAAGAACTCAATGTTTGGCAAGGTCTGCCGCCAACCGGCATCTCGGACCTGATCGAGGAACCTGACGGCACCTTGTGGATTGCCACTGGCGCGGGAGTTGTGCGGATCAGATCCGACGCGCGGCGTGCCCCCCCGGAACCGCCTCGAATCAAACAGACGGCGTTTATGGTCAACGGGCGTCTGCTTGAATCGGACGCCGCTCCAAAACTCACTCACGACAGCAATCAGATCGAGCTGCATTTTGCCGCCCTTTCTTATCGCAGCCCAGGATTGCTGAAGTATCAGTACCGGCTTCGACCCGATGATCAGTGGACCGACTCGAAGAGCCAGGAAGCTGTGTTCCGGTTCTTTGATTTGAGACCGGGCCTATATGCGGCAGAAGTTCGGGCGTCGCTTGATGGCGTCAACTGGTCGGTGCATCCGGCGCGCATCGACTTCGAGGTGCTCAGTCCCTGGTACTTGCGTTGGTGGGCGATCACCGCCTTGCTTGTTTTGATCGGGGCCGTGCTATTCGCGGCCCACCGAGCCAGAGTTGCTGTGCTTGTGAGGCTCGAGCGCCAACGCGCGCTGATCGCTATGGATCTGCACGATGAGATAGGCTCCGGACTCGGCAGCATAGGCATTCTCTCTGGCGTTGCTGCTTCGGAGAGCGTCGAGGATGAGCAGCGTCGCGAGTTGGCCCGCAACATCGTTGACACGGCGGCCGAGCTGGGCAACGCGCTGACTGATATCGTCTGGTCGCTGCGTCCCGACTCGGCGACGATTGAGGGGCTTGCTTACCGGCTAACTCAGCGTGCCGCCCGTTTGTTTCCCGAAGGCAGCCCAGTATTCAAGACTGAGTTCCCCGAGGATTGGACCGGAGCTGATCTCTCACTCGCAACGCGGCACAACTTGCTGCTGATCGCTTCCGAAGCGCTTCACAATGCCGCGCGCCACGCTAATGCGCATCGGGTGGTGCTGGGGATATCGCAAGCGGGTCGAGTGTGGCGGCTCTGGATATCGGACGACGGCTGCGGGATGGGGAACAACGGCCACACCTCTGAGAGCTCGGGCTTAGGTTTGATCAGCATGCGCAGAAGAGCGGAACAAATCGGCGCAAAGATTAGCTGGTCTTCTGACAACGGCAGTGGCACAACGGTCACTGTAGTGTTCTCGCCTGAAGCCAAAGAGCTGCGCGCAATGTGAAGCGTGCGGGTAAACATCAGGCTGGGCCTCACGTTTTCTCGCAACCACCGGCTGGCACCCAGGCTCCCGTTTGCCAACCACGTGGTGGTTGAAATACCCACTTCGTGAGAAGTGGGTCCGTGATGTTGCCGCCTACAGGAAGCGCGCCTGGCGCTGCATACGCACTTCGTGAGAAGTGGGTACATGATGTTGCCGCCTACAGGAAGCGCGAGTGGCGCTGCATACCCACTCCGTGAGAAGTGAGTTCGTGATGTTGCCGCCTACAGG
>CAZJQQ010000002.1:233971-259612 GCA_964548075.1 uncultured Clostridia bacterium
GTGAGTTCGTGATGTTGCCGCCTACAGGAAGCCCGCCTGGCGCTGCATACCCACTTCGTGAGAAGTGGGTACGTGATGTTGTAGCCTACAGGAAGCGCGCCTGGCGCTGCATACCCACTTCGTGAGAAGTGGGTACATGATGTTGTAGCCTACACAAGCGCGTGGCATCCTGGGCCCCACAACTCGGCTTTGTGTAGCAACGAGCGTGAACCTCCATCGGGCAGCCAGAGGTGATGTTGTCGCCTGCATTGAGCGCATAAGACTGTCTCGGGTCTGGATAGGCGGCAACATCACGGACCCACTTCTCACGAAGTGGGTATGCAACGCCAGGCGCGGCTCGTTGTAGGCGGCAACATCACGGACCCACTTCTCACGAAGTGGGTATGCAACGCCAGGCGCGGCTCGTTGTAGGCGGCAACTGGGGTGCGCCCCTAAAGTGAGACAACAAGTTAAGGTGGGGTCCACATTCCAGCGAATGCTTTCTTGCAATTCGCCACGGCATTGTTACAGAGTAGGCCCCGGTTGGTGAAGCGGAGGCGGGCTCTGCTGGAGAGCAACCCGCCAAGGAATAGCCAACCGGAGACTCATCAAGTCGATGAGTGAGGGCGTGGCCACACGGCCGCGCCCTCTCAATCAACAGTTTATCTCCAGGGCTCGATTCCGAGACTTGATAGATCTCCTGATGCCTAAGAAAACTCATGCTCGCGCCTCCGCAACTTTCGATTTCGACAGGTTGCGCTCGAACTCAGCAGGAGGCACGTAGCCCAATGCCGAGTGCAGCCGCTTTTCGTTGTACACCTTCTCCAGGAACCGTTTGATTCCTCTCCTCACTTCCCGCTCATCTCTGTACTCCGATCGATAGACTTCCTCGTATTTCAAAGTCTTCATGAAGGACTCGGCCTGAGCGTTGTCATAAGGATTTCCCCTCCGGCTCATGCTGATCTGAATGCCGTGTTGAGTGAGCAGATCGACGTACTCGGTCGCGGCATACTGTACACCGCGGTCTGAGTGATGGACCAGACCAGGTGAAATCTGTCGGCTGCTGAGAGCCATACGCAGAGCCGTCAGAGTCAGCTCGCCTTCCAGTGTGCGACCAAGTGCCCATCCGATCACCCGCCGCGAAAATGCGTCCAGAATGACTGCCAGATAGACAAACTCGCACGACAGCCGTATGTAGGTTATATCGGCCACCCAAAGCTGATCCGTGCCAGTTGGCGCCATTTTCTTCGCCAGATTCGGATACACCTTGAAGCCATGTCCGGAATCAGTCGTGCGCACAAACTTGCGCCGTCGCAAACACAGCAAGTTATCTTCACGCATGATGCGCCGCACTCGCTTGTGATTGGCCGGCTGTTTGCGCCGCTTGAGCTCGGCGCAAACTCGCCGGTAACCGTAGATCGGCATTTCAACAGCTATCTTCTGAATCATGTCCCTCAACTCCACGTCCCCATCAGCCTCCTGCACAGCGATGAACCGGTAATAGCCTGCCCGGCTCACCTGGCCGGCCTCACACATCTGACTAACTAACAGTTCGCTCCTCGCTTCTACTTCTTCTTCGATCTTTTCGTAGAGCGCCCGCCTCCACCTGCGTTTTCCAGCAGCCGTTGTTCCTCTACCCGCTGCAAGGCTTTTTTTAAGAAGTCGATCTCCAGTGTCATCTGACCGATCTTGCGCTCCAGGTCGGCTTCACGGTTAAGTGACCTGCTGTTGCCGTTCCCTGAAAAAGCCCGGCTCGGATTCTGCTGGATCTCTTGCTTCCATCGCCGCAGGACGTTCTCGTGTACCTCAAGCTCGCGTGCAACACGTGCTAGAGATTTACCAGACTCGATCTGTTCGATGGCAGCCAGCTTAAACTCGCGTGAGAAAATCCTTCGAGATATGGCCACAGTCGCTCCTTTCTCTCAGAAACTGTAGCTTAACTCGTTGTCTCAAAAATGGGGCGCAGTCCAAACATCACCTACCCACTTCTCACGAAGTGGGTATCTACCCACTTCTCACGAAGTGGGTATGAACTCCTACGGATTTCGGAACGGTCGCAGTCTTTTCAATGTCGATCGAACAAAGGTCTGCAAGACCTGAAGCAGACCAGCACGAAAATCTGCCTGACACCCTAACATCATTATGGTATTGATCTGCCAGCCCCGGTGACCTACGCTCTCCGGCTGAGGGATATATTGCAACCATCCTTTCTCTCTTATGAATCCGCGACAGGGAGGGCGCTTTGGATCTGAGCGTCGCCATAATCGAAGACGACCCGCGCTACCGGTCGAGTCTGGAAACGCTGTTTACACACGCTCCGGGCTTTTCGCTCGCGGCCAGCTACGGATCACCACGCCGCGCGCTCGATGAGGTAGACCGGTTGACCGAGTCAGGCAAACGGCCCGTATGGAATCTTGTCTTGATGGACCTCGAGCTCCCGGGAATGAGCGGCATCAAAGCAACCCTGGAGTTGAAGGCCAGATTGCCGGAGTTGTCCATCATCGTGCTCACCGTTTTCGAAGACCCGGCCACGATTGTCGAAGCGATAGTAGCCGGCGCAGACGGTTATCTACTCAAGAAAACTCCGGCAACCGAACTGCTTTCACAACTGAGAATGATAGCCGATGGGGGCGCGCCGCTGACTTCCGGAGTTGCGCAAACCCTGCTGTCGCTGGTGCGCAAGAGTCGCCCCTCAGTCTCGCCTGCCGGAGTGGGTTCGCCGACGAGGCTGGACCTGACCGGGCGCGAACAAGAAGTGCTGCAATGCCTGGTTCGAGGGCTCTCCTACAAGCAGGCCGCCGGCCATCTCGAAATGAGCATCGAGACTGTTCGGACGCACATCCGCGCGATCTACAAGAAACTCCACGTGCACAATGCGGCGGAAGCCGTCGCACGCGCCGTCAGAGAGAAACTTGTTTGAAACACCGGTGGCGTCTCTTACCCCAGGTCCCATTCGCCTGCCTGACTACCATAATTATGCGATACCAACCGTTGCCTTGTGCCGGTAGTATCAGCCCGTTTAAGCCGCCGGTTTAGCCTTCGACTCACCGCGGGTCGATCATTGACTGGCGAAACTTCAGACGACTGATGTAACGGCCTCGAAATCAAGAGAGCCTGTGACTCGCAGCCGGCTCTCAGCAACTACGGTGTTGGCCCCGAGGGCGGAACGATTTCACTTCCGCACTGAGCTGTCGCATCTCGTCGTCCCAGGCCGATCTAATCAATCTGCCGGTCGCGCGCCGCGCTTCCGGCAGATTCATACACTGGAGGTTTCACAATGCTACGACAAAAACTCTATCGCTTTGGAACGCCATGCCTGATGCTCGCGGCAGTGCTCGCTTTAACGGGGAGCGCCTGGTTGCAGGCGCCTCCTGATAGTTTCCGGTTCCACTCCTTGGCGATGGGAGTCGAGTTTGTGGCGATGGATGCTAAAGGCGACGTCTCGGTGGACGCAAATCTGCTCACCAACGGCAGTTTCGAGCTTCCCAGCCTGCCCAGCAGCAATCAGTACGAATATGTCCCTCCTGGTGACTCAACCGCGATCACCGGCTGGCTAACGATCCTCAATGGCGTGGAACGGGGTGATCTCATCCTCAATGGCGTTCCGGGCACAACAGGGACTTCCCAGGATGGTGTCTTGGCCATTGATCTTGCCCCTCTCGGTTTTACGGGCGGTGGCATACAGCAGGACTTTGCCACCACACCAGGCACCATGTACCACGTTTCTTTTTACGGTTCCACGCTCGAAGGAGCGGGGCGTGACGGCACGGGGCAGATTGATGTATCCATTGGCTCGACATCCCAGTCATTCAATGTCGTCAACCAAACCCTGAATTTGACATGGACGCAGTTTGGTTTCGACTTTATAGCCACAGGGACAACGTCGACCCTGCGATTTGAAAACAACCAAGTCGCCACTCTACACTTTGCATTAGTGGATAACGTCGAGGTCATACGTCCTGATGACGACGGGGACGGCGTGCCTAACGATGTGGATGAGTGCCCAAATTCCGATCTGAGTGCCACCGTTGTTATTGATAGCTGCGATTCTGGGGTTTCCAATACCTTGTTCCCAAGTGGCTGCACCATCTCTGATCTTATTGCCGAATGCGCCGAGGGCTCCAGCAACCATGGCCAGTTCGTGAGTTGTGTCTCCCACGTGACCAAACACCTGAAGGAAGCCGGAATCATCACTGGTCAGCAGAAGGGCGCAATCCAAAGCTGTGCCGCGCACGCTAACATTCCCTAGCGTCTCAAGCTCCGAGCAAATGAGGTCGGAGTAGATTGTTCCGATGTTGTCAGAAGAGCCAGGGCGGGGAGGCCAGCGGGCAGAGCCAAAAAGAAAAGTTGTGCAGCCGGCGCTTAAGGAGAAGTTTGTTCTTGACAACCCCCTTTCATAGGACACCCAACTTCAGTTGGGTGTCGGGACTCCTGGCCGGTCGGAACCGTTTCAACGGTTTCGCGCTTCGTGGACAAAGAAAAACTGTTGAAACAGTTCGGAAGTCCGCGCTCCACAAAGTCACCCCTCTGAAGGAGGGGGTGTTAATGAGAGGACGACGCATCATAACCTGACGAGACTATTGACTATGAATACAGATTCTCAACGGAGTCAGCTTCAGTCGTGCTTCATCAAATGGAGGCTCTTATAATGCCTAAACCGACCAACTTCGCTTCTAAAACCCGGCTTCGATTGACACTACTGTTGCTGGCTCTGCTGCTCGCAACCAGCACCGTGCCCGCACAGACCACTACCTTCACTTATCAGGGCAAGCTCGCCGACACCGGCACACCTGCAACCGGTAGCTATGACTTTCAGTTCAAGCTCTTTGACACGCCAACGGTCGGCACCGGAACACAGCAGGGCTCGCCGGTGATTGTCCCGAATGTCACCGTAGCCAACGGAATATTCACTGTTCAGATCGACTTCGGCTTGGGAGTGTTTCCGGGCGCCGACCGGTTCCTTGAAATCGCAGTCAAGCCGGTGGCTGCAGGGTCGTTCACCACTCTGGGACCGCGCCAACAAATCATGTCTACGCCCTACGCAATGAAGAGCCAGAACGCGACGATCTCTGACGGGCTATCAGTCGCCTGTGTGAGCTGTGTGACGAGCAGTCAAATCGCCGGCGTCAGCGGCAGCGCTGTCACCGGCCCCATACCTGTATCGAGCGTACCCGCCGGAAGCGGCAATTACATACAGAACACCGTGAGTGAACAAGCGGCAAGCAACTTCACCATCAGCGGGAATGGCACCGCCGCTGGCACGCTCTCCAGCAATGTCGTCAATGTGGGCACACAATACAATATCGGCGGCGCGCGTCTGCTGAGTGCTCCGGGCTCCTTTAACGTGTTTGCTGGAGTTGGCGCCGGCGACAGCAACACAGCGGGCACGTCCAACGCTTTCTTCGGAGCTCTAGCTGGAAATCAGAACACGACGCCAAGCGACAACTCCTTCTTCGGTGCAGGCACCGGCGGCCTTAACACGACGGGCCAGCAGAACTCCTTCTTCGGATCACACGCCGGCCAAAGCAACCAAACTGGCAGCAACAATTCCTTCTTTGGAACTTTCGCTGGGGATGCAAATTCGACGGGCAACTCAAACTCCTTCTTCGGGAATATATCAGGCGTTAATAATACGACGGGTCAGGAAAACTCGTTCTTCGGCGCTCAGGCTGGCCAGAACAACGCGACCGCCCACGGAAACTCCTTCTTCGGGTATATCGCGGGCTTTAGTAACACTACCGGCGAGACAAACTCGTTCTTCGGATCTCACGCTGGCGTAAGCAATTCGACTGGCGGCTCCAACTCTTTTTTCGGATCTTCGGCTGGCCAGAACAGCATGACGGCCACCCGAAACTCCTTCTTCGGGTATGGAGCGGGTTTCAGTAACACAACGGGTGAGACAAACTCATTCTTCGGATCTCAGGCTGGCCAAAACAATTCGGAGGGCGGCCTCAACTCATTCTTCGGAGCTTTCGCTGGCTACAACAACACGACGGCCAGCTCAAACTCCTTCTTCGGGTATAGCGCGGGCGTCAGTAACATGACGGGGGGCTCCAACTCCTTCTACGGCTATCAGGCGGGGCTGCTCAACATCACCGGTGGCGACAATGCGTTCTTTGGGACTAACGCCGGTCGCGACAATGTTGCAAGCGCCAATTCCTTCTTTGGAGCCAGCGCCGGTGAATCCAACACAACAGGGTCCGCGAACACTAGCTTTGGGACTCGGGCCGGCCAGCTTAACTCGTTGGCCAGCGGCAATGCATTCTTCGGCGCCAGCGCCGGTACGAATAATACTCAAAGCAACAACTCTTTTTTTGGCGCCGGAGCCGGCTTCGCAAACATTAGCGGGGCCGGCAACGCCTTCTTCGGATACAGAGCCGGCACAGCCAACACTGGCTCACAGAATTCCCTTTTTGGGGCTCAAGCCGGGGAAAACAATATGGCCGGGCTCCGTAACTCCTTCTTCGGGTATCGCGCGGGCCAAGCCAACACAACGACAGGCGACAACGCTTTCTTCGGAGACCGCGCCGGCACCGCTAACACGGCCGATGGAAACTCCTTCTTCGGGTCGGGAGCAGGCCAAGCCAACGCGGGCGGTTTCGCGAACTCCTTCTTCGGTAGGCTCGCCGGCAATACCAACTCAGCGGGGACCAACAATTCGTTCTTTGGTGCATTCGCTGGACGGGGCAACACGGCAGACGCCAACTCGTTCTTCGGATCTGGCGCGGGCCAGAGCAATACGACTGGTGGTAACAACGCATTCTTCGGAACCGGTGCTGGCAGCCTGAACACGGAAGGCTCGAATAATTCCTCCTTCGGGAACAGCGCGGGCCAGAACACACTAACAGGGTCTCAAAACGCATTCTTTGGAATGAATGCCGGCTACTCGAATACCGAAGGTCATGACAATGTGTTCGTGGGACCGAGTGCAGGCTTCGCGAACACAATCGGCACCAACAACACCATTATTGGCGCCTCAGCGGGCGTTGGCGAAAATAATCTCATATTCGCCACCGCAATTGGCAGTGGCGCGGTTGTGTCAACCAGCAAGACCATCGCGCTCGGCCGAAGCGGCGGCGCGGATCAGGTACTTGTCCCGGGATCGCTAAGCATTGGCAGCCTCGGAGCGGCTACCTCGACCCCACTGTGCGTAGGCATCGGCGGTATCGTCTCTTCGTGCTCATCGAGCCTGCGTTACAAGACAAACGTCATGCCGCTCGACTCGGGGCTTGAGGTAATCCGTCGCTTGCGACCTGTGACCTTTGATTGGAAGGCGACGAGCCAGGGGGACCTGGGACTGATCGCCGAGGAAGTCGAAACAGTCGAGCCGTTACTGGTGACGCGCGATAAGACAGGCGAGATTCAGGGCGTCAAGTACGATCAGCTCAGCGTGGTGCTGATCAACGCGATCAAGGAGCAGCAAGCTCAGATCAAGCTGCAGCAGACCCGCATGGAAACGCAGAAAGCACAGATTGACAACCAACGAAGCCAGATCGAAAAGCAGCAAAGTCAAATCGAGAGCCTGTTGAAGGTCGTCTGCCTGGACCACCCCGCGGCGGATATCTGCAAGAAGCACTGGTGAACTGTAAAGGCGAATTCGATAGCGGCTTCGCATTAACACCCAATTCAGTTGGGTGTCTGGACTCCTGGCCGGTCGGAACCGTTTCAACGGTTTCGCGCTTCGTGGACATGGAAGAACTGTTGAAACAGTTCGGAAGTCCGCGCTCCACAAGTCACCCCTCTGAAGAGTGGTGTTAATGAGAGGACAACACATCAAAAAACTTCACTTTGTCGTGAGTCCCGCATCCGGCAATCAACCGACGACAAGCTGAAGTTTGTCGGACTTCGCCGCTAGGTTACATCGTTTCAGCGCGACGATGGCGTCACGAGGACTGCTATGAAAACTACTGGTTCACCAATGCCTTTCCTGAATCTCTCGAAGAGAAACCGCCTCACGTCGAGAGCTCTGATAACGATGCTGAGCGCCATGCTGATTGTTAGCGGGATCAGCTTTGGCCGTCGAGTCATTGCTGCGCGGCAGTCCTCAGTCGCTGCGAATCAGAGCCCGCAAGCCCAACTGCCCAATCTGCGCGGCAAAGAAGCCGTAGACCAACTCAAGGAGCAAGGGCTGTACTCTTCTTTGCAAGAAGCGATGTCGGCAGCGCGCTATGAGGCTCAATGGGCAAACAAGACTGGCGTGTTGGGAATGGAAGGCGCGTATGAGTTAAAGAATGCCGCGAACAACTTCAGGGCTTACGTCAATCAGAATGAGTTGAGAGTCCTCTCGCTGAATGGCGAATTGGAGAAGTCGTGGCAGTTGAGCTTGAAGCTGGTTGGCCTGGGCTACGGCGATTCCCTCTCACCTGTGTCATCGGGTGAAGTGACGGCGAAAGCGAATCGAGTGAGCGTTCACAAATCGACAATCGGCAATCGGCAATCGGCAATCTCAGAGTGGTTCGTCAACAGCGGGCGTGGCCTGGAGCACGGCTTCGACATCAATGATGCGCCGGGAGAAAGAAAACCGGGGCAACCTTTGCGATTGCGATTCGATGCAGCCGGCGACTTGAAGGCAACCATGAATGGAACGCAGAACGGGGTTGCGTTCACCCGGGATGAGGGCAATGTCGTGCTGAGCTACGACAAGCTGTTCGCGCAGGACGCGAATGGACGCGGGCTGGCATCGCGAATGAGGCTGGAAGCCGGTCGATTGGTCATCGAGGTAGAGGATGCAGGCGCCGAATACCCGTTGAGGATAGACCCGCTGCTAACTCAGCAAGTGAAGCTCGCGGCCAGCGACGGCGCGGCAGGTGATCGTTTTGGTTCGTCGGTCGCGATTAGCGGAGAAACGGTCGTTGTCGGGGCTCCAGACGATGATTTGGGAGGAGGCGGGGACCAGGGCTCGGCTTATGTCTTCGTGAGAAGCGGGACGGTCTGGTCCCTGCAGCAGAAGCTTGTGGCAAGCGACGGCGAGACAAGTGACGAATTCGGCAACTCGGTTGCGATCAGCGGAGACACCGTCTTTGTCGGGGTACAGTTTGATAACGTCTTCGCGAACATCTCCCAAGGCTCGGCCTATGTATTTGTGAGAAGCGGAACAGTCTGGTCTCAGCAGCGGAAGCTTACCGCAAGCGACGGCGCCTCAGATGATCGCTTCGGCGCCTCGGTTGCCATCAGCGGGGAGACCGTCGTCGTCGGAGCTCACTCCCCCTTCAATCCCTCCCCCGCTGAAGGCTCTGCTTATGTGTTTGTGAGGAGCGGTACGGTCTGGTCGCAGCAGCGGAAGCTTGTGGCAAGCGACGGCGAGGCAGGTGATTTCTTCGGCTCGTCGGTTTCGATCAGCGGCGAGACGGTGGTGGTCGGGGCTTATCAGGATGATGTCGGAACGAACGCGCAACAAGGCTCGGCGTATGTATTCGTGAGAAGCGGGACCGTCTGGTCTCAGCAGCAGCAGCTTTTGGCAAGCGACGGCACAATCAGTGACGAGTTCGGCCGATCGGTTGCGATCAGCGGCGACCGTCGCAGTCGGGGCTATCTTCGATGATCAGGGAGCGGCCTTGAATCAGGGCTCCGCCTATGTCTTTGTGAGAAGCGGGACCGTCTGGTCTCGGCAGCAGAAGCTTGTGGCAAGCGACGGCGCGCTTGGTGATTTCTTCGGCAACTCGATCGCCGTCAGCGGAGACATGGTCGTGGTCGGGGCTGCGTCGGACGATGTGCTCCTAAGCGTGAATGAGGGCTCGGCGTATGCCTTTGCGAGAAGCGGGACCGTATGGTCCGAGCAGCAGAAGCTTGTGGCCAGCGACGGCGCGGCTGGTGACGACTTCGGCACTTCAGTCGCCATCAGCGGTGACACGGTTGGCGTCGGGTCTTGGCTTGATGATGTCGGAGCGAACGCGAATCAGGGCTCTGCCTATGTCTATGTTCGTTTTGGAACGGTTTGGACGCTGACCCAGCAACTAACCGCTAGCGACGGCGCGGAGTTTGACGGTTTTGGCATTTCTCTCGCGATCAGCGGAGAAACGGTGGTCGCCGGGGCCTCTTCCGATCAAATAGGAGCAAACACACTTCAAGGCTCAGCTTATGTCTTCTTCACTAACTGCAACACCGCGCCCGCAATCGCAGCCGCTAGCCCGTTAACGCGACAGCAGGGCAGCTCCGCCGTTGCCGCAACTGTCGCAACGCTGAGCGATCATCAAGACCCCGCCGGTAGCCTCGTCGTAACTATCGCCTCCGCGCCTTCGGGCATCGTCGTCAGTGCTCTGACCAACACCAACGGCACCGTCACTGCCATCGTTACGGCGTCATGCACAGCCGCTCTCGGAATCAACCCCGTCGTGCTTCAGGCGCGGGACAGCGACGGGGCGGTCAGCGCCGTTCAACTTTTCGTTAACGTCTCTGCCAACACTCTGCCGACGCTTGGCAACTATGCTGACACATCGGTCTCGGTCTTAAGCTCAACGGCTGTCATTCCCAGCGTCGCGCCTTCAGACAACGGCACGATTGTAAATCTGATCGCCACCTCCCCGACTTTTTCAGGCAGCCTTGGAGCCAATACTGTCAACGGCGTTGTGAACATCGGCAATGCCAGGCCCGGCGGAACCCACATCATCACCGTTACTGCCACGGACAACTGCGGCGCGAACTTGTCGCAAGGCTTTGTCCTGACGGTCATCTGCCAGGCGATCACCGTCAACCCGGCAACGATTCCTGCGGGTACCGCGGGGACGCCATACTCTCAGCCATTCGATCAAACCGGCGGCATCGGCGCCGTTACCTTCTCGTTGAGCGGCACCCTTCCAACCGGAATGTCGTTCGACACCGGATCCGCAAAGCTGATCGGCACGCCTACCCAGGTCGGGAACTTCCCGATCACCGTCATCGCGACCGATCACAACAACTGCGTTGGGAGCCGCACCTACACGCTGACTATCAATGCACCGCTGCTCCTATGGACCGGCAACACAAGCTCGGATTGGCATACCGCAACGAACTGGTCGCCCAATGCCGTGCCTACTTCGTTCCACGACGTGCTGATTCCAGCAGCGGGCGTCGTCAACCAACCAACCATCAGCGCCTCATCCGTTGTCATTCACGCGATGACTGTACAGACGGGCCGCATACTCACGATCAACTCATCTCGGCAACTGATCGCCCTTGGCGACATCGCATCCGGCGGGCAAATCACCGGCGCGGGGTTGCTGGCCTTTGACGGCAACACCTTCACTCAGAACGGCGCAGTCTCGGTAGCGTCAGTTCAATTCGATCCGGGCACTCATTCACTGACCGGCGGAGGCGTGTTCGCATCGGGCATCCTCACTGTGTTGAACGGCGCGAGCGTGAGCCTCGCGAGTAACCATTCGGTTAGTGTGATCGTCATCAATAGCGGAGGGACGTTTGACGCAACCAGCCGCACGCTGACCCTGACGGGCGCGGGCACGGCGATCTTCAACAGTGGATCGTTCATCGCAAGCGGCAGCACGATCATCTATCAAGGCTCGATCTCGCAAGTCGTCACTGCAAACATCAACTACAACAACCTGACTGTTAACAACACTGCCGGTGTGTTTCTGAGCGGCGATACTACGGTCAGTGGGATGCTGAATCTAGCCACCGATCTGACGACAAACTCGTTCATCTTGACGATGCCGCCGAGCGGAACATCAACCGGAAGCGGCGATGTCATAGGCAACGTCAAGCGCACGGGTTTCACAACGGGCGGAGTTACACTTAGCTTCGGCAATCCGTTGAACACGATTCAGATCAACTCCGGCACGGCGCCTGCCGATCTCACGGTGAACCTGGTCAAGTTGCCGCCGTTCGGGTTCTCGAACTGTGTCTCACGGACGTACACGATCACTGCCAACGGCGGTAGTGGTATGAGCGCCACGATGCGCCTGCGTTACAACGATACCGAAGCCACCGGACTCGACGAGTCGTCGTTTGAATTGTGGCGCTATGGAGGTCCCAACTGGCTATCGCCCCCAGGCACCGCCACTCGCGACACCGCTCAGAATTGGATTCAGGAGACGGGCATCGCTCAGTTCTCTCAATGGACTATCGCAGGCGGTTCAGGACCGAGCTGCGGTGTTCTCACTCCCAACAGCCAGTTCTTTAGGGCCGCCGGGGCAGCGGGCAGCGTCGTTGTGACAGCGTTTCCGGGCTGTGGCTGGACCGCGGCATCCAACGCAAGTTGGCTTCAGGTTACCTCAAGCCAGAGTGGCGCAGGATCGGACGTCGTCACCTACGTCGTGCGGGATAATTTCACCCCAGTCCCTCGCCAGGGCGTTTTGACCATCAGCGGCTTGGCGTTCACGGTCGTTCAGGAAGGCTCGGCTGCGCCCGATTGCGCATACAGTATTTCTGCGGCATCCGCGGTGATCAATGCGAGCGGCGGGGAAGGGAGTGTAGATGTGATAACTGGAGCGCAGTGTGCGTGGCAAGCAGTAAGCATCGACAGTTGGATAACGATAACTTCAAACTGCTGCGGCATAGCGAATGGCACCGTGACCTACTCAGTGGCCGCGAACACCGGTGCTAGCGGGCGCAACGGAACGATAACCATAGCCGGGCGCACCTTCGCGGTGAAACAGAAGGGAACTTGACTCGCCCGCTTTTGGCAAACGAGGACAGGGAGCTATAGATAACTACAGGCGCTCGCTCTGAATGGTAGCTTCTTTCCTCAACTGAGCTGTCCTTTTGGGCACAACCGCCGTTTGCGTCACAATGCTATGTGCCTGCGCGGCTGCTGCGGCCCGCGAGAATTACCTCGCGGCCCGCGAGGTAAAGCAGAATCATCAACACCACGAACGGAATCAACGACAACAGATCGGCGCTGGGCCCGTTGAAGAATGGGTTGTGAGCGCCCGCCCATTTCTCAATACTTCCGTTGAACTCTCCAAGACTTGGCAATCCAGCCATGAACGCCACAACGATGCCCGCAAGCGCTCCGCCGGCGATATAGCCCGAAGCCATCAACACACCTGGACTCTTGTCTCCTTCGGCGACGAGTTGTTCCTCAGTGAGGTTCTTACCCTTAAACTTCTTGGCGATGTACTTGTCGACCAGCAACCGAATCATCCCCCCGATGAAGATCGGACTGGAAGAGGAGAGTGGCAGATAAACGCCGACTGCGAATGCGAGCGAAGGAATGCCGGACATCTCGAGGACGATGGCGATCATTACGCCAAGGAGCACAAGTCCCCAGGGTAGCTTGTGGTTCAAGATCCCCTTGATGATGTAGGACATCAAAACAGCTTTTGGCGCGTCGAATTTGGTCACGGTCGTGCCGTCGGGTCTCATCTTATGTGTGCCGTTGATCCCCGGATCCGCAAGATAGACGGCCGCACCCTGATCGTTGACAAAGTACTTGCCGGGCGGTCCTCCCGCGTCGTCGATCTTATGCCAGGTGCGATAAGTGTTTCCATCTGTCTCGGCTTGCTTCCCCTCGATCTTCTCAGCGGGACCGATTTGCGCAGCATCCGCCGTCAGCCCGGCAGGGAAGTTGTGCTGAACTTTGTAGACGGCGTTTCCGGATTGGTCGACCAGATACTCGCCGGGATCGATCGCCGAGACAGCGGTCGCCGCGCCGGCTTCGTTCTTCAGCAGCCGATAGCTCCCGGGCGTCGTGGGGTTCGCATCGCCCGAGTAGGCGGGAAGCGAAAAGGCTACAGCATCGTTGACAGCTACAGGTTTCTCGATCGGCTCGAGGGTCGTGTTTGGAACATAGACCGTGTACGAATTGTTGAGCTTCAACAGAATGGGTCCGAGCACCAGCGCTGAGGCCAGCGCTCCAATCAAAATCGCGGTTTGCTGATGCTTCGGAGTCGAGCCGACCAGGAAACCCGTCTTCAAATCCTGGGATGTCGTTCCTCCATTCGAAGCTGCAATGCAGACAATGCCGCCGATCGAGAGCGCAGTTACGTAATAGGTCGGGCCTGTCCAGCCAACTATCAAGAAGACCAGACAGGTTAGCAGCAACGTCGCGACCGTCATCCCCGAGATTGGATTCGATGACGAACCAATTTCTCCAGTCAGTCGCGATGAAACCGTCACGAACAGAAAGCCGAACGCGACGATCAGTATCGCGCCCAGGATGTTCCACTGCAGATTCAGTTGCGGGAAAATCATGATCATCGCCAGCAACGCGAAGATGCCGCCGACAACGAACTTCATCGAAAGGTCCCGGTCGGTGCGCGGCGCTAAGGCCGCCGCCTCGCGGCCGCCTCGAAAATCGCTGATTCCTCCCCTGAGTCCGTGCCAGATCGTCGGGAGCGAACGGAACAGGCTTATGATTCCACCTGCCGCGACTGCGCCGGCGCCGATGTAAAGCACATAAGCGCTTCGAATCTGACTCGGACTCATTTCGCTGATCGGTATGGTTCCGGGCGCAAGAATGGTGGTCGATCCCTCACCAAAGAACTTGATCGCCGGTATCAGAACGAGATACGCCAGCACGCCGCCGCCGCACATTATCGAGGCTATCCGAGGCCCTATGATGTACCCGACACCCAAAAGCGCCGGAGAAATCTCTGCGGCGATCGACCCTGCTTTGAAGGGCGCCGCGAATATCTTTTCGGGAGTGTCCTTCCAAGCTTTAAACGCTCCCATAGCGGTTTGGTATGCTAAGCCCAGCCCCAGCCCCGTGAATATTGGAAGGGCGCGAACCTCCGCAACGACCCCGTCCTTGGCTGCATGCGAAGCCGCGTCGCGCGACTCGTCGGACGCGCCCGCCTTGAGAACCTCCGCGCAAGCAGTTCCCTCCGGGTACTTAAGATAACCGTGCTGCGCGACTATCAGCGCCCTGCGCAGCGGGATCATCATCAATATCCCCAGCAGCCCGCCGAGGATCGCAACGAGCATCACCCGGGTGATCTCGAGATCGAAACCAAGGATCATGATTGCGGGCATCGTCACTCCGACGCCAAAGGCGATTGATTCTCCGGCTGATCCCGCGGTCTGAACAATGTTGTTCTCCAATATCGTTGCGTTTCGAAGCCCGACTCTCGAGAATAGCCGAAACAGCGTGATTGAAATGACAGCGACCGGAATCGAAGCGCTGACGGTCAAACCGACTTTGAGAACCAGATAGAGCGAGGAGGCGCCGAATACCATTCCGAGCACGGTGCCGGCGATCACCGGCAAGATGGTAAGCTCGCGCAACTGCACGCCGGCCGGAATGTACGGCCTGAAGGCCGCCAGAAATGGATTGTCGGATTCCGCCGTGGTTGGAACCACAGCATCGTTGACCGTTTCACTCGACATCAGAAATGACCTCCGAGAAATTTGTCGTAACGGCGAACTGCGCGCTCAGCCGTGCCCTTCGAGTTTGATGCTGCTGGGATCGGTTGGGGTTCATTGTGGACGCCGGTAAGAATGAATGTCAATTAGAAAAGTCTTGCGCTGCAACCGCGTAGCGGTGACCTATCGATAGGCGGCCGCCACGCGGCCCACGTCGAATTCCGTTTGCGGTGTCTATCGATAGGTAGCCGCTACGCGGCCCGGACGCGACGATCGCACGGTGTCTATCGATAGGTAGCCGCTACGCGGCCCACGTCGAATGCCGTTTGCGGTGGCAATGTTGAAGTCGCTCGCCGCCTGCGGACTCGTGTTGTTCTGAATGTAGTTCGCGCTGCCGGCTGGAACGCTTGTCACCGGAATTGTTCCGGTAACGGCGCTACCGTTCTTGCTTTGAATCTGACTGCTGGTCACGCAATTCACACACGTCACGCCGTTCGGCTCATCGCCGGCTGCAAGTAACCGGCGCGCCTCGACGAGCACTCCCTCGATCACTATGTAGCGCATCGCCGCTACCTGAGCCTCATCGTCGGGTCGCCAAGCAATACCCACGAACGGCGAATGTCTGAGTTATTTACGCTCGCTTTCGCCTGGCGCATCAGATCGCCGAGCGACAGGGCGCGGCTGCCGCTGCTGAAGAGCAAACGATACAGCTCTTGATTCATCACTGTTTGAATGCTCTGAATCTGGCTGTCGAAGCAGGTCGTGCAAACTACAACCTGAGCAATTCACAAAGTCGAGCAAGACGGCGAAAATGCCGTTGGTGACGGTGATATTCGTTGCGGTCTGTGTCGTCCCCTGTTGCGTGCCGGTGCCGCCACTAGCTGTTAGCCAGTGGCGTTTCTTGCGACGGAGCGCCGAGATTGTGCTGCTCCTTACTCGGCGCCCTGCCTGCGATATCCGTTCGATAGTGCATACCATCAAACTTGATATGGCTCATCGCTTCGTAAGCCCTCGCGCGAGCTGTTTCCAGCGTCGTCGCGCGAGCGGTCACGCCGAGCACGCGTCCGCCGGAAGTGATGAGAGTGCCTTGCTCGTCCCGGGCCGTTCCCGAGTGAAAAATAACTACGCCGTCAACCGACTTCGCTTCCTCGAGGCCGGTGATCGGTTTGCCCTTTTCAAATGAGCCCGGATAACCGCCCGAAGCCGCCACTACGCAGACCGAAGAATCGGCGCTCCACTCGATCGATGTTGAGCCGACGCGGCCGTCGACAACCGCGTCAAAGATTTCAACCAGATCGCTTTCAAGCCTCATCAACACAGCTTGAGTCTCAGGGTCTCCGAGTCGCGCGTTGTACTCGATCAGCTTCGGGCCGTCGCGGGTCAGCATCAGCCCGGCGTACAGAACGCCGCTGAAGGGATTGCCTTCCGTAGCCATGCCTTCAAGCGTTGGTTCGATTATCTCGCTCGCTACCCGAGCCAGCGTCGCCTCGTCGATCAAATCGGGAGTCGAGAATGAGCCCATGCCTCCGGTGTTCGGACCTTGATCGCCGTCGTATGCGCGCTTGTGGTCCTGCGCGGGAACGATGGTCTTGTAATCGCGCCCGCCGGTGAAAATCATAACCGACGCTTCGCGGCCGACGAGACATTCTTCAAGCACCATGCGCGAACCGGCGTCGCCGAAGATGCGCTCGACCATCATCTCGTTGATTGCGGCGTCAAACTCCGCTTGATCGGTTGCGATCCGCACGCCCTTGCCCGCGGCGAGACCGTCGGCTTTAACCACGACCGGAAACTGGAATTTTCTCAACGCCTCGCGGGCCGTTGCGGGTGAGTGGCACGCAACGAATGGCGCCGTGGGAATCGAATGGCGCGTTGTGAACTCCTTGGCGAATATTTTGCTGCCTTCCAGGCGAGCCGCGGCCGCAGTCGGCCCGACCATGCGAAGACCTCGTGCGCCAAATGCTTCAGCGACTCCGGCGACCAGAGGAGCTTCCGGACCAACAACGGTCAGGTCCGCGTGGAGTGCTTCGGCGAGGCTGGCCATCGCAATCGGGTCATTCACATTGGTTGGCAGGCAGGTCGCGACTTCTCCGATGTCGGCGTTACCGGGGGCGCAGTAGAGCTCGGTCGTGTGGGGGCTGCTCGTGAGTTTCCAGGCGAGGGCGTGTTCCCGGCCCCCGGAGCCGATTATGAGGATTCTCATAGCGGAGCGATTGTATAAGCGAGCGTCCCTTCAAGGCAAAGAGAGGATCTTGGCGTCTTAGCGGGTCTTTGCGTCTCTGGGCGAACTCCCTCCTTCCAGGGTCGGTTTCGCGCAAAGACGCAAAAGATCCGCCAAGCCGCAAAGGCTATCCCTCGTCGAACTATTCGTCAGCCGGTCACGCGGTAGATCTTGCCCTTGAACATGACAGTGACTTTCTTTCCGAGTGAGAAGAACTCCGCTAGCTTCGGCTCCTTGGAGATCAGATTGAAGAACTCTTCGCTGCCGAATTGCACTTCGACCTTTGGCAGTGTCGACGAGGCTTTGACCTCGGTGTCAACCCACTCCTCGCCCTTCAACTGGAAGGTCTTGTCGCCGACGGTGCGAACGCTGGTCAAGTAGGATTCCGGGCTTTCGATTTTGTCGGAACCCTTCATCTTATTTTCGGCCTTGCTGTACACAACGGCCGACTCGGCGCTGCGCCCTCTTCCACTTCCCATTGCTGCTCCGCTCGCTCCGGGAGCCATCTGCGCGATACTGTCTAAGGCCCGCCGCTCTTCCATCGGCAGGTTTCGTCTTCCAATGTCCTTCATATCCTCGGTCACGAGAAACGACGTGTACGGCGTCACGATCCCGTAGCGCGTGCCGAGCTGAATGATCTCGTCTTTCAACTCCCGGTTCTCGCCGTTCAACCGAATCGCTTCGAGCAGGTATCCAACTCTTCGCGTAGCCCACAACCGCCCGAGAAACGCATTGTCGCCTCGCTCCTCCGGGAAGCTCTGTTTACTGAAGGTGAAGACTTCTTCCCGCCCACCGATCTTTCCCGTCAATCGAATGGTCGCCGCGTTCACATTGTTTTTGTAGCGCCCGACGATGACAAGTTGCGAGTTCTTGAACAAGTCGCCGAGCGTCCTCGGGTACATCAAATCGGTCTCGACGCCGCCGAAGTCCAGCTTCAAATCCGACAGCACCGGATAGTTCACCCGCGCGAAGAAGTTCGAGACTTTGACTTCGAGATCTTCCTGCGGCTCGATGTAATCGCTGACGCCGCGATTGTCCGCCGAGAGCTTATCGAGCAGGTTGGTGTTCACGTCGTAGCCGACGCCGAACGAGAACAGGCGCACGGCGGCGCGATTCGCTTCCGCCACATTCTTCACGATCTGCTTGACGTCCGTCGGGCCGACGGTTGGCAAGCCGTCGGTCAGAAAGACGATCATCGAAGGGCGCTCGCTCGATTGAAACTGCTTGAACGCCGCCACCAACGCGTCGTTGATGTTCGTGCCGCCCTCTGCGCGCAGATTCTCGATGAACTTTAGACCGGTCTGCTTGCCGGCCGCGCCGGCTTCGACGAGACCAGCCTTCATCAGATGCTCTTCGCCGGAAAACGAGATGATGTTGAAGCGGTCGTTCGCGTTGAGCGACTCGACGCCGAACTTGAGCGCCGCTCTCGCTTTTTCCATCTTCTCGCCGCTCATCGAACCGGATGTATCGAGGATGAAGACGATGTCCTTGGCGACGCGCTGCTGCTCGCCGATGTTGGACTTTGGCGAGATGAGCATCAGGAAGTAGCCGTCCTTGCCCGGCTCGCGGTGGGTCAGCAGCGATACGCCGAAATCTTTTTCCGAAAGCGAGTAGTAGAGCAGGAAGTCCTTCTGCGAGTCTTCGCCCTTGCCTTCAAAGCTCAAACGCGCGCGGCGCTCGCCGTCCTTGCTCACGGAGATCTTGTGCGAAGGCGAGAAGATGTTTTTCAAATCGATCGGCGAGGTGATCTCGACGCTCGCCGCGATTTCCCGAATTGGCTGCGGCTGAATGCGGCGGCCTGACCCAAGCTCATAGCGATAGCTCACGGTTCCGCCTTCGTTCTTGAGCACCTGTGAGTAGGTCAGCTCGATCTTCTTGGTGCTTCGCGGCTCGATTGGAAATACGCTGGCTTGAAACAGATCCTTGCCCGCGTATTCGAGCAGGCCCGGGTCGATTTGCCGCCGCACGATCTCATTGTAGATGCGCCGTGCTTTGTCCTTCTCGACGATCTCGGCAGCCATGCGTTTGTCGCCGTCGTAGATGGCGAAGTCCGAAATGGACGCGCTCTCGGGAATCGGGAAGAAGTAAGAGCCTTCGAGCCGGTATGGCGTGTCGTTCTCGAAGACCTGCTCTACTTTTGTGGTTGCAACCTGCGCTTCAATTCGGGTCGTGATCTTCACCGACTTGATATTGAGCACGCGCGGAATCGGCATGGGGCGGGGAATAGGTCTTGGCGGCGGCGGGCAGCGGTGGCATTCATCCGGGATAATGATGCCTTGTCCGTAGGCGGCGCTGCAGCCTAAAAGGAGCAATGCGAAAAGGGCGAGGATTCTTGGTTTCATTGGGCACTGGGCGAGAATTCTTGGTTTCATTGGGCACACCTCCTGAACTCGTTCGGCCTCAGCGGCCATCAGCTTTGTTTTTGTTCTCACTCTTCTGAACGCCGAAAATCTCCTGTCTTGCGAGATGGTTGGCAAGGTGTCTGAGGCTTAGCGGCCACAGTCCTAGCGTTGGCCGCCGTTCTTTGCGTCCTTTGCGGTCCTTTGCGTCTTTGCGCGACGAATTCTATCTCGAAACGGATCTTACTCTCTCAGCCCATTGACCAGTCTCACTATCCCATCTTTGATCAGCGCCACATTGAAATTGATCAGCAAGCCCAGTCTCTTATCCCCAAATCGCAAATACGTAAGCACCTGTTTCTTGTGAACCGGATGGAGCGTCTCTATGGATTTCACCTCCACGATGACCTTGCCTTCTACCAGGAGGTCACAACGGAAGCCGGCTTCGAAGTGCACGCCGTTATAGACGATGGGTATTGGCTCCTGGCGGGCGACGTTCAAACCGCGCTTTGTTAATTCAACTTCCATAATCCGCTCGTAGACGCTCTCGAAGAGACCTGGACCGATGTCTCGGTGGATGTGGAAGGCTGTGTCTACAATGATGGTGGCAATTTCGTTTTCAGTCATGGGTTACCTCCAGTTTCAAAACCAGTAAACGGTTTACCCAGGACTAAACCAGTTCGGAAAAAAATTCTTCGCGCAAAGACGCAAAGGTCCGCAAAGCACGCAAAGGATCCAGACAAGGAAAGAAAGCTAAGTTTGGGCGCCGGTCATCATCAGGCCGATCTCTTCCTCGGTTACCGATTTCGGATCGACCTCGCCTACGATGCGCCCTTCGTAGATCACCACTACTCGATCGCTCAGGCTCAACACTTCATCCAGCTCGGCCGATACCAGTAAGACCGCGGCGCCCGCGTCTCGAAGCTCGATCAGCTTCCGATGAATAAATTCCGTCGCTCCAATGTCTACGCCGCGAGTCGGCTGCGCGACCAGCACCAAACGAGGTTTGATGTCGAACTCGCGCGCAACGATCAGCTTCTGTTGATTGCCACCCGACAGCGCGCGCGCAGGCAGCGTTATGTTCGGAGGACGCACGTCGTACTCGCGCACCAGGCGTTCGGCTCGCTCGACGATCACATCGTTATTCAGGAGCACGGTTCCGGAAATCGGATGTTCGCGATGGACGCCCAGAATGCTGTTCCCTGCCAGATCGAAGGTGAGCAGCAGTCCGCGCCTATGACGGTCCTCAGGAATGTGAGCGATGCCACGACGCTTGCGCTGGCGAGGATCAAGCTCGTCGATGCACTTGCCTTCCAGCAGCACTTCGCCGCTGGTCGCTTTGCGTAAGCCGGCCAGGATCTCGATCAGCTCCGTCTGTCCGTTGCCTTCAACGCCGGCGATTCCAAGCGTCTCGCCGCCGCGCACCTCGAACGAAACGTCATCGAGTATCGGATTGCCTTCCGCGCCGCGAAGCGTGAGCCCTCGCACACTCAGCACCGCGTCCCGAGGCCTGGCCTCGTCTTTCTTGACGCGCAGCAAGACCTCGCGTCCGACCATCAGCCGCGCAAGTCCTTCAGCCGTTGCCTCGCTTGTCGGCAGGTTTCCGACGACCTTGCCGTCGCGCATCACGGTGATGTTGTCCGAGAGCGCCAGCACCTCGGCGAGCTTGTGAGTGATGATGATGATCGTCTTGCCTTGCTCGCGCAGGCCTCGGAGTATCGCGAAGATCTCGGCGACTTCTTGCGGCGTTAGCACCGCGGTTGGCTCGTCGAGTATCAGGATTCGAGCGCCGCGATAAAGCGTCTTCAATATCTCAACGCGCTGTTGTTGTCCGACCGACAGACTGGCGATGTGCGCGTCGGGATCGATCTTCAAGCCGTACTGCTCGGATATCTCGCGCACTCGCGCCCGCGCTTTGCGATAGTCAATTGACAACCCGGCTGTTGGCTCTGCGCCTAAGATGATGTTCTCAGTCACGGTGAGCGGTTCTACCAGCATAAAGTGCTGATGCACCATGCCTAAACCGAGCTTTATGGCATCGCCGGGTCCGCTGATCGCCCGCGTCCGGCCGTCGATCAGGATCTCACCCTCATCGGCAGCGTAGAAGCCATAGAGGATATTCATCACCGTGGATTTGCCGGCGCCGTTTTCGCCAATGATGGCGTGGATCGATTTGTCGGGAATAGCCAGACTGATGTGATCGTTGGCCAGCACTTCGCCGAAGCGCTTGCTGATGCCGCGCATCTCGACTGCGAATTTTGGGTCGCTCATATCGTGTTGCGGATGCGCTCTCAGCCCCAAGTCAACGAGCCTGAGAGCCCGAGCCAGTGAAAGCGGCGTTTATGATAATTGATTGACGGCGGGATGGGAAGTAAGAAGTGGCGCAAGGGGTGTGCGTCAGTTTTTCGCGCATACCCACCTCGTGAGAGGGGGGTCTTGATGTTGCTGCCTACAACGAAGCGCGTCTGGCGCTGCACCCACTTCGTGAGAAGTGGGTACGTGATGTTGTGACCTATCTGGCCCCGAGACAGTCCGATGCGCACGATGCAGGCTACAACATCACCGACCCACTTCTCACGAAGTGGGTATGTTGCAAAAAACGCGAGACGTTGACGCGCATCTGTTGTAGGCTGCAGCATCACACCGACCCACCTCTCACGAGGTGGGTATCCGCCACAACCTCACGCGCACCCTGGCGCAAGCTGGCAGCGTGCGCTACGAAGCGCGCTACTTGAGCAGCTTCGCGGAGACTACAACCACAAGGCCCTTGTCCCCCATGGTCGTGCTGCCCACGACAACCTTCTCTCCTTGCCGCAAGCCGACAGGCGACCGGAAGCCGACGTTCTCATACTGAACCTGGGTTCCGATGTTGAGTGGAACTCGCATATTGAACCTAAAGCCTCCCACCTGAACCGTCGGTACGCCGGACGCCGAGTCAATCGTGATCGATTCGAGAGAGTAATTAAAAAAGATCGGATTGGGCGGCGTGGGCACTGAAGAAAACAGGGCCGATTCAGCGACGCCGCTGTTCCCGACTTCGCCGGACCCTTCTTTCGCGCGATGAATGCCCGAGGTCATCAGCGTGTAAGACTTGTACTTGAGCGCCGACTTCAACTGCGTAACCACATCAGCCAGCTCTGCCGGGTAGTCTTCCCGGTTGCCCGACGCGGTTGATGCGATCAACACCTGGACGCTGAACTCGATATCCTGCCGCGGAGCCTGAGGCGTATCCAGGCGCTTGATTGATTCCTCGATCGCCGCGATGTTCTCCGGGAAGTCGCGCACTGTTATTGTTCTGAACTCCCGGTCCACCGACATAGTCGCGCCTTTGAATCCGCTGGCGAGTGGGCGGATTACTTGAGCAAGACCGAACGGGTCGCGGTATTTGAGCTCGAAGATCTTTCCCTTGAATCCCTTTTCTTCAACGTAGTCAGGCGATTTGGGGGCCGCCGCTTGCGTCAGGGTCTTTGCTTCTTGACCAAACGTCATTGGTGCGAGCGCCAGAGTTAGTACGAGCGATAAGCCTGTTAAAGCGGCTGTCGCGATTCTGTTTCTGAGAGACATAAGACCTCCTGTTCTTTTTCACTGGTTTGTCTTCGGACTTTCAACTTCCTTTGGTGCGAACCAAATGATGCGAATGTTTGGGTCGCTGGTTTGAATCTCGATTCGAAGCATTTTCGGCGGATCGCCGCTGATGCCGGGAAGCGTGTGTGCCGGCTCCGCTGATCCAGTGCCTGGCTCTTTCGACGGGTTCATCTGAGACACAATCGGCGGCTCGAATGTTTGCTCCGTTATTGCAGGAGCGCCGGCCCGCGCCTTGATGCCTGCCTGATTCTTCGCGTGTTGTGGCTTGCTCAAACTGGCTCCTGTAGCCGGTTCTGTGTCAGGAGTCTGTCGCGCTTCGTTTGACGGCGGGCTCTCCTGTTCCGGCGTCCTGGCTTCAACGCCTTGGGGTTTCACGCTCAGCCTGGCCTGGTATATGTAGAACACAACGACACCAAAGATTATCAGCATCGCGGCTGACAGAGCGAAGACTTGTCTACGGCTCCATTGCCGCATCAGAGACGCCAGCGGCGACGGCCTTGCGCTGGTCTCTTCAATTCGTCTCAGAACTCCAGCCTTCAATCCGTTCAAGGCCGCTTCGTCGAACTCCGGCGGCTCACACGCACGCAGCCAGCTCTGACTCTCTTTGTACTCATCAGCCAGCCAGTTGCACCGGCCGCACCAGTCGAGATGCGACGTGACCCGATCTGTTATGCCGGATGCGAGATCGCCTTCGACGTAAAGCGGTATGAGCTTTTCAACGCGCCTGCAGTTCATTTCCTCACCCTCGCCGCGTTCGATTCTGCACGCGGTCCCGATACTGTTTGATCTTCGCGCGGGCCGAGCTTATCTGCGTTCGCACGGTGCTTTGGCTCGATCCGAGAACGCGCGCAACTTCTTCGGTCGATAATCCCTCGAGGTCGCGAAGCACGAGAGCCGATCGTTCTTTCGTCGACAGCGTGTCCAAAGCTTCCGCGATCATCGCGCGCTGTTGCGACTTGATCGCGTTAGCCTCGACGTCTTCGCCGCTTGCCAGCGCTTCGAGTGTTCCGGCCTCTCGTTCACTTTCAAACGAAGCGTACTGGTGATGGCTGGCCCGCTTGCGTATGTGATCGCGGCACACGTTGACGATGATTCGGTACAACCACGCCGCGAAGTCCTGATCGGAGCGAAACCCGTTCAGAGACTTATGCACTCGCAGGAAAACCTCCTGCGCGGCATCGCGAGCGTCCTCGCGGTTACCCAACATTCGCCATGCCGTTGAAAGAACTTTGCGCTGATAGCAGTCGATCAACTCTTCAAACGCCGCCGGGTCTCCCGCTTTCGCGCGTTCAACGGCCGGGGCTGCTGACGACGAGGCAGTCTTCGAAGAGATATCGCGCAACCCAAGGCTGTCGGTCATCAGAGCTATGTCAGCAACCTCACCCGGCATTCGTTGTCATCCTCGCTCCTATTAATGTCTACTGCGGTTCGGGGAAAAGCGTTGAGAAGTTTCTTGATCCTTATGCTCAAACGCGGGCACGGTGGGTGGGTTCAAGATTGCGACTTTGCAATCTATTGGACCTATAGCACGTATAGGACCTATATCAATTGGACTGTGGTTTTACATATTCGCGCTCGATCGCGTCAATCTTCTCAACGCGACGGCGATGGCGGTCTTCAGTCAATTCTGTCCCGAGCCAGGCGCGAACTATCTCGCGCATGCGATCGGCCGAAATCATCTTGCCGCCCAGGGTCAGCACGTTTGCTCCGTTGTGCTCGCGGCTGTTTCGCGCCGACGCTTGGTCGTAGCACATCGCGGCTCGCACTCCCGGCACCTTGTTAGCCGCCATGCACGAGCCGATACCGGCGCCATCAACCACGATTCCAAGATCGCACGCTCGGCCGGCGACCGCCCGCGCGACCAGATGCGCATAGTCGGGATAATCAACCGCCTCGGTCGAATGCGTCCCGAAGTCCTGATAGTCGTGACCGAGATCCGCAAGCAGGCTCTTGATCTGTTCCTTCATCTCAAAGCCGCCGTGGTCGGCCCCGAGTGCGATTCTCTTTTTCTGAGATGCCCTGCGACGGGGCACTCTCTCGATCTGGATGCCGCGCTCTCGCACGAGGTCCTGGGCAAGCGGGGTGAGCATCGCGTCTTCGTCGATGCGCAAGGTGTCACCGGTGGCAGCCGGGCGAATCTCGTTCTCAGTGATGACATGCTTGGATCGCTCATCGATGACGCTCATACGATCTGGGATTCTAGTTTGCGGGATGCAGATTGTCGACCTGAACGAGAGCCAAACACAAAGGCACGAAGACACAAAGGGGAATCAGACACGAAGG
>CAZJQQ010000002.1:259712-310145 GCA_964548075.1 uncultured Clostridia bacterium
CCGCCTCCCGTGAGACCTTTGTGAATTTGTGCCTTTGTGGTTAGATGGGTCCGCTCGTTGACACTCCATTCAAGCTTTCGTATATTGCACGCTCAACGAAATCAAATCTGCCATCGAGGAGCCCCTAATGAGTGCTACTGAACGAGCCTCTTTCATGCACGATCCCAACCTCAGGGTTCTGATCGATGCCGAGCGCTTGCAGGCGCGAGTGCGCGAGATTGGTCTGCAGATCACCCACGACTACACGGGCAAAAACCTTCATCTCGTGGGAGTGCTCAAGGGCGCGTGTGTTTTTCTGTCGGACTTGATGCGGTCAATAGACCTGCCGCTTTCGGTAGACTTCATCGGCATCTCAAGCTACGGCGCATCGACCAGGTCTTCGGGCGAAGTGAGGATAACCAAGGACCTCGACGTAAGCCTGGCGAACAAGGATGTGCTGGTGGTTGAAGACATCATCGACACCGGATTGACGTTGAATTACATGGCCAACATTTTCCGCTCGCGAGAGGTCAGCTCGCTTGCGATCGCGGCATTGCTGGACAAACCCGACCGGCACGAGATCGCTATCGATGCGAAGTACATCGGCTTCACGATCCCGAATCATTTTGTTGTCGGGTACGGTTTGGACGTGGGAGAGATGTACCGCAACCTTCCGTTTATTGCGATCCCCGAAGACCCTGAACGATTGTATGGGAAGTAGGGATCAAGGTCGCGAGTGCTTGTGGCCCTGCCGTACAAGAATCGATAGATACCATCGGTTCTTAGATTCAGTCGAATCTTGTTCTTGAGTTGTCGATTCGATCGCCCGCCATACATCCTGGCAAAAAAGGCCCACGCGCGTTTTTCGATACCTGCGTAGATGTAGCTCAGCATGACATCAAGGGTGTACCGCCAGTACTCGCTCGGATCCTCTTTGGATATTCGAAGGTGCTCAAGATTGATCGGCAACTGGCGAAGCGCGTACTTTTTGAAAATGTGATTTGCCGGTAGAAACTGTTGAGCCCAGCGGTCGAATCTAAAAACTACATCGGGAAGAAATAGGCACGTGAAACAGGCTTCATCGAAGTATGCGAACTGGTTACTTTGGTGAACGAACTCAAGTTGACCGTCGTGGTCCAGATCCATCAACTCGGCGTCGTTCATTGCGTCTCCAATCGGATATCGAACGCTGTCGAAGATTAGATGGAACGTGGGATAGAGGTCGTAGATTCGCCACGAAAGACAACAATGGGCGCCGCCTGAGTATTGCTGGATGATCAACTGGTCGGTGCGTTTTCCAAGCAGGCGGACAAATCCAATGCGAGTATGGATGAAGATTTCAGACAATGGGCCGTTTGCGTTGACTGACTCCGCAATGACGCGGCCCGTTCTCTTAACGGCCGCCGTTGATGTCTTGCGATCACCGTTGACCGAGATGCTAACCGAGTAATCGCGGTACGAGAGCGTCTTGCTCTCGCTTAGCACCTCACGAAGCTTCTGCGCTTGGGTATTTGTCGGGAAGGCCAAGATCAGAACGATAAGCAGGAGAGCGGACGGCAAGGGCAGGTAACTTGTTTTCAAAGCAAGTGCTACCAACGTAAGTATGCGAGACATCTGAATGGGCAACCCTCCGAGCAGCAATTGTGCGCGCCTTCGTCGCCGCGAGTGAAGAGAACACGCTTACGGCTACCAGTTCACCAGTAACCGAAGCAGCAGCACAGTAAACAATCCGTGCGTTGCGGCGTAGAAAGCGATGAGCGCACGCCCGCGTCGTTGTTTGGCAACCTGGCTCAGCTTGTGAGTGAGATCGCGGCCCGACTCGAGCCACTGGTCTCTCAAATCGTGTCCGAGATACTTGTTCAGAGTTGCTGACACGACGTTACTGCTGACCGCAAGGTGGGAGTTGCCACGTTCCTCGATCGGCCGAGAATTGCATTGCGCGAGGGTTTCTTCCATAAGCGTCCGAGCCTCGCCGGCGCGCCGCCACAGAAACCACAACCAGCCAATCATCGCCAGTATCCAAAGCCAGTGAGCAACCCATCCGACGGCTGCGACGATCCCAAGCCACCCGTGCATAAAAAGGTTTTCAAGATCAGTCAGAGCGCGATTGAGAATCTTAAAGCTTTCATTCGCCCACGAGTTGGCAAGCTGAGCTGCGCGAGCCCAATGGGAAGCTCGCGGCCTGGGTTTGGGTAGTTTGTCCCAGCCGGGACCTCCATTCACCGTTCGTGTAGCGGGCTCCCACCCAAGAGTTCCGCGAGGGAACCGGTATGTGGGATAAGCGGCTCTGACGTCGCGATAGGTGACCATTCTGGGACCTGCATTTCCGCCATCGGAATAGATCTCTCGCCAGTAGTTGTTGTATTCGCGCAGGCGCTCGTGGCAAACGGCTGCGGTGAACAACGCATCTCGCGCCGCGCGAGTGTTTGGAAAGCGGCGCACCACTTCCAGGAAGATCGGCAGCGAGTTCGCCGCCATATCGTGCTTTTGCATGTAATCGAAAAGCGTTTGAGATTCGTTTGGCTGCCTGAAATCTCCACGCTCATCGAGATCGACAAGTAAGTAGTGTCGTTGGCCATGCCACTCAAGCGGATTGTAAAACAACAACGACCGCTCGAACTGGTAGCCCGCGCCTTGATAGAGAGCTTCCGCTTTCGCTTCGTCGCCCTCAGCAGCTTCAACCTGGCGCTCCAGTCTTTCGAGATCATTTGCGGTCCTCAAATCTTGATCGATCCAGTGGGGTCTGATCCCTCGGATCGACGAATCGAATTCTCGCTCCTTTGGCGTCTCATCCCCTCGGTCGTAGCGCCAGGGCTCAGCCTCGATCTTGCTAAGAAACTCGTCGTCGGCGCGGCGGCCGATCGTCTTCACCTTCGCAAAGGCGCCTCTCGCGTCGTTCCATCTCCGGTCCCGCAAATACCGCACTCCAAGCGCGTACAGCATCTCGTCGCGGTGGGCCAGCGATGGTCGCTTATCGATGAAGGCCGCGAGCTGCTCGGGCGTCATCAACACGTCGATGAAGTACGCGACGTCGTAGCGGTAGTCCAGCGCGAGGTACTGATCGAGCGCACCTTCTATGTCGCCAGTGTCTTCGGCGAGCATTGCGAGCTGCCGGCGCGCGCCTTCGGTGTATCGGTTGTCGGGATTCTCGGCGACAAGCGTCGTCAATGCCTGGCGGGCGGTTGAATATTGATGACTGTTAGACTCAGCGGCGCCCGCCACCCACAAGGCTTCGGCGCGGATTTCGCCCTTTGCTTCCATCCCAACAGCCCGGCGGGCGAGTTTTGCCGCGTCCGAATCTTTGCCAAGCTCGAAGTCCGCCTCAGCGACTCGCACAACGAATGCGGCCCCAAAACTCGAAGCCGGATAGCGATTCATCATTCGAGTTGCAAACTCAGCCGTGCGCTTAAGCTCCCGCTGTCCTCTCTCGTCCCTTTCGTCATTGTCGTCATCCCAGTACCGATCATAGAACGACTGAAACACGTAGTTGTAAATGTTGTGGTACGCATACGCCAGCGCAGCCTCCGGGTCGTGTTCGAGGGTTGCCTCCACTTGCTCCATTTCCGAATCATCGGCCTCGTGCCTAACCAGGGTGAGTGAGAATAGAGCTTCAACTCGACCGGTCTCGTCCGAGTCGCCGAGCATCCGGTAATACTCCACGAGTGCGCCTGCTTTGTCTCCGATCAGGAGCGATAGGTGACCCAACCAACCGCGCGCATCGGAGTAGTAGCGGCCGCGCGGATACTCCTGCATAACTCGCTTGAAGCCTGCGCCTGCTCGCTGCCAGGCCTCATCGCGGCAATCATTACACGGATCATTCATCGCACGAGCGCCGTGCTCGTCCTGGTAAGCCTGGCTCGACTTCATCATGAGAAGGGCGGCCATAAACAGCGCGGCTTCCCGCTTCTCGCTGCGCGGGTATCTGGCCGCGACTCGTGCGAACTCGCCGGCAGCTTGCGCGTCGCCGTCCCTGCGCAGCGCGGCTTCAAGATAGGCCGCGTTGTCCTGGAGTCTTTTGTCTGAGCGAGCCTCTTCCAGTCGCCTCAGCACCTCGTCCGGCTGGCCCGCAACGTCGTAGCACGAGCGCGCCGCCAGATAGGCTTTGACCGCGGACTCCGGCGCGCCGTGATCAAGCTCGCCAAGCGCATCAAGCCTGTCCATCGCTGAGTTGCGTCGCTTCTGGACGTCCTTCGGGCTGTACCACCTCGCATAGCGTTGTGCCTGCGTGCGGTCCAGATATTCCCTAAGCAATCGGCGAGCATCGCCAAGTCGGCCGTCACCTTCAGCTTCGCTCGCTTCATCCCAAAGTTTGTCAGTTTGTTCGGCTTTCTTGTCCGCCTCCTCATAACCGTAGCTCCCTACGTCGTGATCCCAGGAGAAGAGCTTTTTCTGATCCTCGCTCGAGTACTTGGGCAGAGGCGGCAAGCGGCCGAAGTCCGCTTCGGTGCGATACGGGTTGAACCTGACCGAGTGGTCGGTTCCCACACCCCACCCGCACCCGCTCACCTTCAGGGCTGCCGCAAGCGCCGCAGCGATGCAGGCCAGCAGCCCGATCATCATCCTCTGTACTCTTGTTCTGTCGCGCAATCTCATCATCGCTTTCCGGTCATCGTCAGCGTCCTGGATCCTTCCATCACCGACCCGTCATCAAGTGTGGCCGCATACCGCACGCCGATGTCATTGAGGACCGCGCCTTTGGTTTTAAGTCGCGCCTTCAGCTTTGCGCCTGGCGGCCACCATGCGAGCGATAGCCTCACTGCGTTAGCGCGCTTCAAGGCGCAGCGCACCGCCTGGTCTCCAGATTGAAACAGCGGTTCAGCCGAGACGTACTGGCCTACCGTGAATGACTCGAGGCAACCCGCCGGGACACGCACCAGAACTGTCAGCGCGCCTTGACCGGCTCTCGATGCCGCGGCTCCGTTGTTCTTCAGTTCAAGGACTGCGGAAATGTTGTCGTCGCCACGCTTCTCGTCCGAGAGCTGATCGACTCGGGCCTCGACCGAGAAGCGAGGGCCGATGTCACTGAGAGCGAAAGCGATTTCCGGCATCGTGAGCGTCGTCGAGTCGTCTTTGGTTGGGATTCTAAAAACGCAGATTCCAAGCAGCCGCGCTCCTGCCTGCTCCCTGACCTTCCGGGCGCAAGCGCGCAAGCCCGCCGCCGTGGGCCGGTCGAGCAGCAACGAATCGCCGGCGCGTATTGCGGTTCCGTCAACCATAACGTCGCGCCGCGCTCGATATGTGCACCGCCATTCCCCTGCTTTCTTCTCGGCGGTCTCATTTGTGTTGAGGAAGAAGGGCGTCTGCTCGGTCAACTCAAAGTCGGTGCTCGCGACAACCAGAAGCGGATCCAAGTCACCGCGAAGGCCAATCAGCAAGCCCTCACGTGAGTAATGGATCGCGTAGCCGTATGCGGCGAGTCCCGCATAAAAGGGCACGCCGAAATCTCGAGTCTTTGAGACAGACCGAGCGACATGCTCAGGTGTAGTTATCGGAATCCGCTGATCGAGCCGCTCGGGTATTTGTGCGCCGTAGCACTGCGGTACCCAAAAGTCGCAGGCCGACAGAGGTTCTAGTAACCCCGGTGAGTCCAACCACGTGGGCAGACCGGTGATCGAGAGTTGCACTTCGTTTGACAGTCCCGTGCGGACGTTTCTGAGAATCGCCGCGTAGTTCGGGAGCAGGCGTGTTGGAACATCGAAATCAAGCTGAAGCCCCACAACCTGCGCGTGATCGCTATGCGCCCGATCGAGGTCGTCGGCAAAAGCAGCAAGGACCGTGCTGCCAGCGGCGGCTGCGCTGATTCGTTCCAACTCTCTCAGAAAGGATCGAGTGGCGTTATACACAAGGTGGACCGCAATGTTAGTGGGAATCGGCCCCGAAACAGGGCGAATTCGACTCAGACTTCCTGCCTCATAGTCGATTTGACCGGCTCGCAAGAACAAGGTCTTCGTGCCGGTTTGGCGGACGGCGTCGTTCACGTCAGTCTCTGAAGGCGTCTCACCACGCCAGGACCAGAATGCGACTGGCGTTTCGGCGGGCGCCCAGATGCGGCGGCGACCTGCGGTCGTGTGCCATGCAATCAGAACTATTAGCAGCGTGACCACAATCGAGAAGGTAAGACGTCGCGTTTTGTAGATGCGCTTGAACGCCGCAAGCGTTCCGTCAAGGCTAGAGATCGTTCGGATCATCGGCTGATTGAATACAGCCTTTCGTCCTTAAGTTTGAGGGGGCGACGGACAGTGGTGTGGTCGGCGATCCACGAGGCTCAAGTGTGGCTAACCACACTACGGTGAGCGAGTGACTGGCTTGGCAACGCGCCGGAGTGCGTGCAACGACGCGGCTGTATGACCATTTCAACTCCTGGCGGAGTTGCTTGAACGGAGACATGCCGGCGTCGTCACTGTGGTTAACCACATTGACCAACCAGTGAACCCGACATAGCATCCAAATGCGCCGTCAGTCCGAGTTCGTAGTACGGCCTTTAGGCGGAAGTTTGTATCGCAATGACCGCACCGTGACCAGGTACAAACTTCCGCCTAAAGGCCGTACTACGAACTCATTCAAAGGAGTAGAACTCATGCGCACTATTAGAATCAGTTTGGCTACGCTTCTGACTGCAACGCTTACTTTGGGGCTGGCGTCTTGCACCAGCCAAAACCGTGCGAAGAGCAAAGGTTCTGCTGGTCCCAGTCCGATGCTGGCTCAAAGTCGTCAGACGGCGGAAGCGCCTCTGTTACGGAACACGCCACAAGACCGCGAGTTCAACACTGAGGAATACGGCAGGATCACCGAAAACGAATTCCTCGAAGCCTCGAACAACCCGCTGTCCACCTTCTCCATCGACGTTGATACCGCCTCGTACAGTAACGTGCGGCGCTTTCTCAATCAGGGGCAGCTTCCTCCTTCCGATGCCGTTCGAATCGAAGAACTGATCAACTACTTCAAATACGACTATCCGCAGCCGGAAGGCGATCACCCGTTCTCGATCACTACCGAACTTGCGACCTGCCCGTGGGAACCGGCGCACAAGCTGGTTCACATCGGATTGCAAGGCCGGCGAGTGTCGCTTGAACAAGCACCGCCCAACAATCTGGTCTTCCTCATCGACACGTCCGGCTCGATGGACGAGCCAGACAAACTCCCGCTGCTCAAATCCGGGTTCAAGCTCCTGACGGACCAACTCAGAGAGCAGGACCGCGTTGCCATCGTTGTCTACGCAGGGTCGGCGGGGTTGGTGCTGCCTTCCACGCAGGGCCGAAACAAGACGGAGATCACTGCAGCGATAGATAAACTCGAGGCGGGCGGCTCTACCGCCGGCGGCGAGGGGATCAGGCTCGCCTACGAAATCGCGCGAAAGAACCTGATCGCGCAGGGCAACAACCGCGTGATCCTGGCGACCGACGGTGACTTCAACGTCGGGGTAACCAGCGACGGCGAGCTCGTTCGACTGATCGAACGCGAACGCGAGTCGGGCGTGTTCCTGACCGTGCTAGGGTTCGGCACGGGCAACATCAAGGATTCGAAGATGGAACTGCTCGCCGACAAAGGCAACGGCAACTATGCCTACGTCGACACGATCCGCGAAGCGCGCAAGGTGCTGGTCAGCGGGCTGGGCGGCACGCTCAACACAATCGCAAAGGACGTGAAGATTCAGATCGAGTTCAATCCCGCGAAGGTGCAGGCCTATCGGTTGATCGGCTACGAGAATCGATTGATGCGAGCCGAGGAGTTCAACGACGACAAGAAAGACGCCGGCGAGCTGGGCGCCGGCCACTCGGTCACGGCGTTGTACGAAATCATCCCAGTTGGAGTCGGGGCAAAGCTGCCTGCGGTCGATCCGTTGAGATACCAGTCGCGGAACGCAAGGCCCGAAGCATTCGCAGGCGATGAGTTAATGACGGTAAAGCTCAGATACAAAGGCCCTAAAGACGCTGCCAGCGCTATGTTAGCCAAGTCAATGATGGATGAAGATACCGGCGCCGCATCAGCGTCCGAGAACATCCGCTTCGCCGCGGCGGTTGCAGAGTTCGGAATTGTTGCTGCGGGATTCGAAGTTCAAAGGCAAATCGTCATTCGCGACCTGCCTTGCACTCGCCCGCGAGTCGAGCGGCAACGACCTCGAGGGTTATCGTGCCGAGTTCATTTCGTTGGTTGAAAGCAGCGCCGAGTTGGCCCGGAAGGGAGAGCGAGCCAGCCTTAGGCAATAATCAAGAACTGCAGACGGCGTGTAAGGACAAGAGCAGGGCCGGTCGGTAGAGGGTGAGCACAATTCAGGAGAGTGATGTCGATACTGATCGCCGAAGACAACGTTGCCCAGCGGCGTTACCTGCGTGAGCTCCTCGAGCGCGAGTTCACCGCGCACTTGCCTGTCATCGAAGCCGCTGACGGCGAAGAGACAATCGAGCTCGCGCTAATGCATCGGCCCGTGTTGTGTGTGCTCGACATTCAAATGCCTCGGCTCTCAGGCGTCAAAGCGGCGCGCACGATTTGGCGAAGCTTCCCATCCGCGCGAATAATTTTCTGGACTCAATTCCCGCACGAGATTTACATCAACGAGATTCGCAAGATCATCAAGTCAGTCCAGCCGCCTCCCGCTTACGGCTTCATACATAAGAACAATCCCGAGTCGCGCTTTCTCCGCTTCGTCGCGGCGGTGCTCGAAGACGGCGCGGATATGATCGACCCGGCGTTCAAAGACTCATTCAAGCGGCCGCTGCTGACCGAGTTTGAAGCCGAGGCGTTGTACTATCTCGCGCTTGGTCTTTCAAACTGGGCCATCGCGCGAAAGTGCAGCTTGAGTCTTCGCGGAGTCGAGAGCCGGCTGGCGACGCTGTACGAAAAGCTTTTCGCGTCTTCGCCCGAGGGCACGCCGAACGAGGCTTATGACAAGCTGGCTTACAACGTGCGGACTCGTGCGTTCTTCGAAGCCCTGCGGCGCGGCTTGCTCAACAGCGATGAGCTTGAGAAGGCGGCTGCGGAGCTGGAGAGTTGGATTGAACGAGACCGCAAGCGTTATCTGGAAGAACTGAAGCGCAATTGAGCCCGCCATGTCCAGACCCACTGCCGGAACTTGCCACAAAGCCACCAAGACACGAAGACCGCTTTGTGTAACTTTGTGCCTTGGTGTCTTCGTGGCGCATCTCTTCGGCGCGGCGCGCTATCCTGTGTCAGCAATTCAGAACAGACAGGCGCAACCCGTTGCCTCGAGCCTCCATCAATGGGGAGCGGTTACTCTGTTTCACGGACTGCCGTCGGATCACGTTCGAGCCATTGCGCAAGACTCGGATGGGATGATGTGGTTTGGGACCGACGGCGGACTTGTCAAATACGACGGGCGGCGCATTCAAAAAACCACGACGGACGGACCAGCGGCGGCTCGAGTGCTCGCGCTCAAACTCGATCCTGATCGCGTGCTGTGGATGGGAACCGACGCGGGCGCGGCGCGAATAATCAACGGCGAAATCAAATCTATCCCGGAAACGCGGGACAGGGCAGTGACCGCGATCATCACTCCTGAGCGCGGTCGCGCGATGATGACCAGCGAGCAGGGCGAGATCTTTGATTGCGCGACCGCGCGTGACGGCTCGCTCGCAGTTCATCAGATCAAGCCCGACGACCATCCGCTGCTCACTATTGAGTCGCGGGGGCACGCGCCTCTTCGGCTCACCAGTCTCGCATTGATCGACAACACCTTGATAGTAGGCACGCGCAGCAGGGGGTTGATTGCGATTGACGCGGCCCGGATGAAAGCGGGTGCAACGATGATGCCCGATTTCATCAAAGAGATTCTGAGCCGGCCCCGCGCCTTCTTCGTCGAAGCTATCGAGATTGATGCTCGCGGGCGCCTGTGGTTCGGCGCCGAGACCTCTGCGGAAGACAGCGGCGTCTACAACGCCAGCGATTTGATGCAGCCGGAAAAGATCGGCGGAGCCACCGGAACGGTGACTGCGCTCAGGGCTGACGAGCGCGGGAACATTTGGGTGGGGACCGACTCGCGGGGTGCATTCGTCTATCGCGACGGCCGCAGGCTTGATCAGTTCACCTTTGAGAGCACGACCGGCGGGCTGCTCTCGAATCACATCTATTCGATCTTCATCGACCGCGAAGGCGTCGTGTGGTTCGGCACCGATCGCGGAGTCTGCCGTTACGATCCTCACAGCATCCGCGTCGAAGCGATCTCTTCGGACGCCGAGAGCAACTTTTCCCGAGCGCTGTTTCACTCGTCAGACGGAACGCTCTGGTGCGGGACGAACCGAGGACTGTTTTACCGAGCCGGAAACTCGAGCTGGCAAGAAGTACCCCAACTGAAAGGCCGAGTCATTCACTCGATTGATGAAGACTCGCAAGGCCGGCTCCTGGTTGGGACGGCGGCGGGTCTTTTCGCCGCGGCGAAACCATCATCGCGCCGGATTCATTCCGCTGCTGGGCGAGAGTTCTCGCGCATCGAGTTTGCGACCGGAACGACCGACAACATCCGCGCGAGCTGCACGTTTCGAGACGCCGTTTACATAGCGAACTTCGGCCTCGGAGTTGAACGGCTCGAGGGATCTACACGAAGGCTCGTCTGGTCTGGCGATTCAGCGGGTGCGCGCGAACGCCAGGTTGTGAGCTTGCACGCCGACAAAGAACGGCTCTGGATAGGCACGGCCGAAGCAGGCGTGTTTCTTTTCGACGGCAAGCAAGCGAGCGTCGATCACGGGCTCGACGAATTGATCGGCGCCGGCGTGTGGTCGATCGAAGGCTCAAGCGACAACGTGCTTTGGCTTGCTTCCGCTCGCGGACTTTACGCGTTCAGGTCGGGCAAGCTTCAGCGAGTGATTGAAGGCGTCGATGCGCGCTGCGTTGTTGCGGCAAGCGGCACCGCCTCAGAAAAAGCCGTTTGGTGCGCAACCAACGGCGGTGGTTTGTGGAAGGTGTTGCTTGATGATGATGCCGGCGCGCCCGCTTCGTTTCTCACTTCGAAGATAGACAGCGAACAGGGCATGCCCTCTCCAAACGCATTCACGGTTACGCCGGTGCGCGATGCGTCGGGCGACGAGGTCGTTTGGATCGGCACAGGTCGCGGAGTTGCGCGCTATGAGCCGGGGCGCGTGGCTCCTGTTCTCAACGTAACGCGAGTGATGGGCAAGCGCGTCTACGACACAGAGGAACTGCCGAACGGCCTGAATCTGGAATATCCGCAGAACAGCCTCGCCGTGGAACTTGCGGCTATCAGCAGCCGCACGTTTCCGGAGCAGTTTCAATACTCATTCTCAGTGCTCGACGGCGAAGGCCGCGTGGTCAGCGAGAAGCTCTCGCGCGAATCGCAGTTGTTGATTGAAGGCATCCGGCCTGGCAGCTATCAGGTGGTGGCTCGTGCGTTCACATGCGATTTGGTCTCCTCTGACGCGTTGCAGTTTGAATTCGCCGTTGCGCGCGCGCCGTTCCCGTGGACCTCAACCGCGCTTTCCGTGTTGCTTGCGCTGGCTCTTGTGGCGATGTGGTGGGGCTATCGTCAGAATCGGAGACTGTTTGGAGCGAATCGGCAACTGGCGGACACTCGAATGCAACTCGCCAACGAGACCGAAACCGAGCGTCGCCGCATAGCTCGCGATCTGCACGACCAGACGCTGGCGGACCTCAGGCGGTTGATGATGCTGACCGATCAGTTGCCGGCCAGTCAAAGCCACAACGGTCACGTCGAGCCGGCAGCTCTGCGCGATGAAATCGAATCGATCTCGACGGAGATTCGCCGGATCTGTGAAGACCTCAGCCCTTCGGTGCTTGCTAACGTGGGACTGGCGGCGGCGCTCGAGTGGGCTCTTGCGGATTCAGTGGCGCATCAGCCCTCTCAGGAGAAGTTCGATTATGAGTTCGTTTGTGACGCTGGAATCGAAGAGCGGTTGAGACTAGAGCCCGCGACGCAGATTCAAATCTATCGAATAGTGCAAGAGGCGTTGAGTAACATCCGCCGCCATTCATCTGCAACTCGGGTGAGACTCGCTGTGGCAATAGACGCAAGCGGTGATCTGCTGATCGAGCTTGAAGACAACGGAGCTGGCTTCGACTTCAACAAGCCTGGCAAAGTCGGGCGCGGACTGACGAACATTCGCTCTCGAGCGAGCCTGATTGAAGCGAGCGTCAACTGGAGCGCGAGGTCTGGCGGCGGAACAGAGTTCAGGTTGCGAAAGGCTGTCGCAGCGTTAGTGGCTTTTCCCTAGCCCAGGCGTTTACGCCTGGGTGAGCGTGGCGGTGGCCTCCGGCTTAGCCCCATTCATGGGGCTTCTGTGTGGCCTTGAGGCGAGCGCCGATTGGCTTAAGCCGACCAGACAAGCCCCCTGAAGGGGGCTCGATCATTCGCCTCCGATCACCCCAGGCGTAAACGCCTGGGCTAGAGAAAAATCGGTCGAACCAAATCGGTCGAAACCAAACCGGTCGAACCAAATCGGTCTACCCAAATCGGTCTACCCAAATCGGTCGAACCAAACCGGTCGAAACCAAATCGGTCGAAACCAAATCGGTCGACACAAAATCGGCTGGACCAAATCGGTCGTAGCAGTTCGGCCGTAGCAATCCGGCCGTCTTAAAGGGATGATGACGAACCCAATATCTGGTCGGTTCGCGACTGTGGCGCTTGGCTCAATCCTGTTTTGCGCGCCGGTGCTGTTCAATCACGGCGAAGTGCTCTCCGCCGGAGCGCGCGAACACGTCCAACAGCAACCCACCAACGTCGATCCTACGCCGGTGGATTTGCGGCCTCTGAAACTCACACCCCATCGCGTCATGTTGAGCAAGACTAAGAAGTTCAATCTCAACCTGCCGCCCGGTTTTGAAATAACCGTAGCCGCTCAGGGCTTGAAGCGCGCCAGGTTCATGGCGAAGAGCCCGGATGGCCGGATCTTCGTCACCGATATGTACAACCGCACGGACAATCAGAAGGGCTCGGTCTACGCGCTGGATGGTTTTGACGCCGACATTGGAAAGTTCAACAAGGTTACGCCCTATCTCAAGAATCTGCGGAACCCTAACAGCATCGCTTTCTACACGGACCCGCAAGGCGGTCACTGGTTTTATCTCGCGCTGACGGACCGGCTGCTTCGCTACAGGTATGTGACGGGCGACGCGGCTCCTTCAAGCGCGCCCGAGGTGATTGCTACGTTTCCGGGTTACGGGCTGAACTACAAATATGGCGGGTGGCATCTGACGAGGACCATCGCTATCGGAGCCGGCAAGCTGTACGTCTCGGTCGGCAGCAGTTGCAACGCCTGCGAAGAAGCAGAGCCGATCAGGGCGACTGTGCCCGAGATGGATCTCGACGGCAAGAACCAGAGAGTGTTTGCCGGCGGCTTGCGCAACGCAGTTGGAATGAAATGGGTTCAGGGGAGTCTGTTTGTGACCAACATGGGCGCCGACCATCTGGGGGACTTCAAACCGGATGACACGATGTACGTGGTTGAACCGAACAAGAACTACGGGTGGCCCTATTGTTTTCAGTACCGAAAGCGAACGTACGCCGACGCGGGGTTCAGCAAGAGTGAGAAAAAGATCGACTGCAACAGCGTACCTCCTGCGTATGTCGGTTTCAGCGCTCACAGCTCTCCTCTTGGATTTGAGTACTTTGATTCGAGTAACAACAGCGCATTACTGAAGGAGAGTTTTCTGGTCGCCCTCCACGGCTCTTCGAAGCGATCTCTGAGGCGCGGCTACAGCCTGATGCGAGTGAGAAAGGGAGGGTCGGTGCAAGACTTCATCACCGGCTTTTTGCAGAACGGCCGAGTTCGCGGAAGACCGGCCGATGTGATGAGCATGGGAAAGAACGCTTTCTTGTTGAGTGATGATTACTCGGGTGTGGTCTACTATGTTTTTCAGAAAGAAATCCCGGCCGAGCCCGTCAAAGCTAAGTGAGAAGCCGGCGCGCCATAACTCCGCCACAATCCCAAAGCGTCAGCACGATGCGTTATGCAGCCAAAGGGCTGATAATCTCATTTGCCTTAAGTGAGCTCTGTCGAATTGCGGCGCGCTGACCAACCCTAACCCTGGTGTCGGCATCAAAGCGCGCGTTGTTCGATCAAGGTGGTCGCTCACATCCCAACCTTGCGACCGCTCGAGCATTGACTGAGGAGATCACTATGACGACGCGTGCAATCAACCACATTCGACCCGTCGGATTCGTTGGTATTTTTACGATGCTGACGATCATTTCAATCCAGCCGGCGAAGGCGAGTTTTTGCGCCTGCTGCTCGGACCCGGGCGAGTGGTACGAGGTCTCGGGTGAGATCTACGATTTTCAATTCGAGATGATCAACAGCCTGAAGGTCTACCGAGTTGCCAGACTCTACACGACAGACGCCTTTCCCGACGGCTTCAAAGGGATGAGCACCTCTGACGAATTCACGTGGGCTGAAGATTACAAAGTGTCGGCTTCGCAAAAGGGACGCCGGTGGACGCTTGCTTTCAAAAGGAAGGATGGCAAGAGAGGCTCACTGGTCTTCACTCTCCCGAAGACGGCGGTTCGCTTCGGCGCAGACTTGAATTCAAACGTTCGCAAAGAACCAAGAGATCCGGGATCAATATACAAAGAAGTGAGATTCAAAGGCGCGGTGTGGGGCACGGGAATGTTTCGAGAAGGCAACGCGCCGGGAACGAGGTACCTGTTGGCGCTTCAGGGATACGGCAACAACTGCATGAACGAGAGCGACTTCAAAAATTGGACTCTAGCTGTCTCCGGCCCGCGCGCTTCCTATCGGTTCTACGGCGCGTTTGTTATGCCGACTCATCGATGAGATGCCGGAAGGCGGCCATTCATGCTCCAACACGACCCGCTTCCGCCGCGTGGTGTCTCAACCTCGCGCTATGAACCTGGCCTCAAAAGGGTCCCCGTTCATTCAAGCCTTATCCGCCCTAGCAAGCCCGTGAATTCTGGTTCTTCTCGCAAGCGATCAAACCACGGATCTACCTTGAGCCAGATCAGCGTGAAGATCGAATTGATTTAGCTTTGACGGTGCCGACACAGACTAAAGTCTATGCTACTTCCGCAGCGTTGCGGGGCACACATCCAGTCGTTACAATCCTGACTTGAAAGAGCCGCCTCAAAGGAGCTAGTTCGTGTCCAGTATCAATCGAAGAACATCAGTAGCGGTCGACATAGACGGCGTAAAAGTCGGCGGCGAGAACCCTATCGTCGTTCAGTCGATGACCAACACCGATACCGTCGACGTAGAAGGCACCGCTCTGCAGGTCGAACAACTTGCTCGCGCTGGTTCGGAGCTTGTGCGCGTCACCGTGAACACTCGCCAGGCGGCGGCTGCGGTTCCACACATCGTCGACCGGTTGGGCGAACGCGGCGTTATCGTCCCGATCATCGGCGACTTCCACTACAACGGGCACATCTTGCTGAAAGAGTATCCCGCGTGCGCGCGGGCGCTGGCCAAATACCGAATCAACCCCGGCAACGTCGGACCGGGTCAGCATCACGATAAGAATTTCCAGTCGATGATCGAAGTCGCTGTCGAAAACAACAAACCCGTCCGCATAGGCGTCAACTGGGGCTCGCTCGATCAAGGCCTGCTGACCCGACTGATGGACGAGAACGCCGCTCGCTCCGATCCCAAAGACGCTCGCGAGGTCATGCACGAAGCCGTTGTCGTCAGCGCGCTCGAATCAGCCGAGCTCGCCGAGCGCTGCGGGCTCGGACACGATCGAATCATCCTGAGTGCGAAGGTCTCTGAGGTCCAGGATCTGATCGAGATATATCGCAATCTGGCCGCGCGATGTGACTATCCGTTGCACCTCGGACTGACCGAAGCGGGCATGGGCAGCAAAGGCATTGTAGCTTCGGCGGCAGCGCTGGCGGTGCTGTTGCAAACCGGCATCGGCGACACGATTCGAGTTTCGCTCACGCCTCGGCCGGGCGGTGATCGAACGGAAGAAGTCATCGTCGCGCAGCAGATTCTTCAGACGATGGGGTTGCGGAGTTTCATGCCGCTGGTGACGGCTTGCCCGGGCTGCGGCAGGACTACGAGCACGCTGTTTCAGGAAATGGCCGAAGACATTCAGACCTACATTCGCGAACAGATGCCGATGTGGAAAGAAACATACGTTGGCGTTGAAGAACTCAAGGTCGCGGTGATGGGATGCGTGGTCAACGGCCCGGGCGAATCGAAGCACGCCAACATCGGAATCTCTCTGCCGGGCACGGGGGAAGATCCGCGGGCGCCGGTGTACGTCGACGGCGCCAATTTCGTTACGCTTCAAGGTCCTTCGATTGTGCCGGACTTCATTCGGATACTGGATGAGTACATCGAGGCGCACTTCGCGAGCAGAGACAAAGAGTCAGTCGCGCAGTTTCAGGTGTAGCGTCTGTGGAGTTGTTGTTTCAAGTCGCTTCGATAACTGCTCATGACTATCGGAGGCGTAAATGAAGGAATACCGTCCCGCAAAGAAGCGTATCTCTGTGTCGGTTGGTGAATCAGTGCGCATCATTCGTGAACTTCAAGAGCTGAGCCAGAACCAGTTGGCCCAGCTTACTGGAATACCGCAAGCCACGATCTCGGCAATTGAGAATGACCGAGTCCGTCTGGGGGTGGAACGCGCCAAGATATTGTCGCGCGCGCTGAAGTGTCACCCGGGCATTTTAGTGTTCCCGGGCTGGGAGCTTCCAGGCGATGCTGCGGCGTAAAGTCGGGCGCGCTGCGGTGTACGTCGATGGCGCTTTCGTGACGCTTGAAGGACCAACGATCGTGCCGGATTTCATTCGGATACTTGATGAGTACATCAAAGCTCACTACGCAAGCAGAGAAGAAGAGCCAGTCCCGCGCGTTCGGCGCTTTCCGTAGCCGCTCGGAATGCGATAGAATCGCGCTAAGGTCAACTTATGAAGTACAAGGTCGTTTTTCACCGTACCGAAGAGGGAGTCAGCGTCTCTTGCCCAGGGCTCCCCGGCTGATGGTCTCAAGGTGCCACAGACGATGACGCATTTGAGAACATCCAAGATGCGATCCAAGAGTACCTCGCTGCCGTAACCGAATCGCTCCAAGGCCAAGAGGTCCGCGAGGTCGAGATATCAGCCTAACCGATGGCGAAGCTTCCGGGAGTCAACCACCTCGACGCGATCCGAGCACTTGAGAAGGCGGGATTTCAAGTTGCTCGGCAAGGCCGAAAGCATGTCGTGATGACCGACGGCACTCGCTTCCTGACCGTCCCGCGGAACAACCCGATTCATTCATACACGATGGCTGGGATCGTCCGCGATGCCGGCCTCTCGATCGACGAATTCAGGAAGCTCTTGTAACCAGACGCGGGCCGAACGAGCGGTTGCAAGGGACGCCGCACAACATATGCTTTGTTCTATAGCAGACGGCGCGGCGAAGATACTTGACTCCTTTGGGAGTCACCTCGTTCCCCGCAGAACACCGCTTGCCGGAATACAGGGCACTCCTAACGGAGCTACAGACCCATGCATGGCGCACGGTCCTTCTATAGACAGGTCATCCCTCCGGGATAGAGTCCCGCGACATTCAGTTCTCTTTCTGAGCTTCCTTCGGCTTTGCATTCTTTATCTGGTTGATCGCGCCCACGATGATCTGCTTCGCGAACGCCGGAATATCGGATGACTTCGCCAACTCCTCGAGCACCGGAATCGCGCGCTGATCTCCAAGCTTCGCAAGCGCCTGCACAGCATTGAATCGAGCCTGAAACGATTTCTCCTTGAGCGCGGAAAGCAACGTCTCAAGCGCGCGGTCATTCCCTTTGCCCGCTTCGGCGAGTATCTGAAACGCCGCATTGCGCAGGCTTGAAGGATTACCCGGCGTCGCGTACTTCAGCCCGGCTTCAAGTGCGCGCGGGTCCTTCAACGCAGCGAATCCTCCGAGCACCCCGGCGCGAATTGTGCCTTGCCAGGATTCAAGCTTCAGCGACTCTGCCAGCACGTCGTAAGCCTCAGGCGAGCCGCTCTGCCCAAGCGCTCGCGCCGCTTCGGCGATTGCGAAGTAGCTCGGGTCAGTGTTGATGATCTTGACGAAGAACTCGGCGAGCTTCGGGTCTTTGAACGTCGCAAGACCCTTGATCGCTTCTCGCCTGATCCGCGAGTCTTTGTCCTTTGCCGCTTCGATCAGCGATTCGCGCAGCGCGTCGTTCTTAAAAGCGGCTAGCCCCTTTGTCGCCTCGATTCGCACGCCCCAAAAACTGTCGCGGACTGAGGCTTCTGCGAGCGCCTTCGGTGCCGCCTCGCTTGCGCGAGTTTTCAACTCGATGGCCGCGAGCACTCGCCCCATCACGTCGGAGTCGTGCAGCAACTGATATGCGAGTTCGTCGTCGCTTCGATCGAACTTCACCTGCTTGATGATGTAGTTGCCGCGATCGAAGTTTACGATCAAGGGCTTCGAGTCAACTGCGAACGTGAACTCTTTTTCAGGCTTGTCGATCCAAACGCGATGAATCTTCTCACCGGTTGCGGTCGTGACGGCGATGTCGACAGGCATCGTGAAGAAGTCCGGCGACGGGAACCACGGCCGCTTGTCATCCGGCTTTTGGGTTTGTTTGACGGTTAGCTTGAGCGACTTCGATCCGTCGTACTTCGAAGTGATCTCGAACTGCGGATGTCCCATTCGATAGATCCACTCGTCAAAGAACCATGAGAGGTTCTGCCCGGTCGCCTCTTCTATCGCGGCCGCGAGGTCGGAGGTCTCAACGTTCTGCCACTGGTTCTTCTTCACGTAGTGGTTGATGGCTTTCCAGAACGATTCTTCCCCAAGCACGAACCGCAGCATGCTGAGCACCGCGCCGCCGCGGGGATAGGCGTACGCGTCAAACAGCGCGTCTGGGTCGCTGTAACGCACGGTCACTATGGGCCGGCGGTTTCCCTGATTCCACGCCTGAAAGTAGCCCTGCTGATTTCCATACATCTCGTAGAGGAAATCGTCCTTGCCCTTGTCGTGCTCCTTCCACAAGCCCTCGAAGAACACCGCGAAGGATTCGTTGAGCCAGATCTCGCCCCAATGCCGGCAAGTCAACAAGTCGCCGAACCATTGGTGCGCGAGCTCGTGCGCGACTATTTCATCCGACGAAACATCCAGCGCCGCGCGCTTATCGTGCACCGCGTTGTCGGTCATCGTCGTAGCGCTGATGTTTTCCATCGCGCCGCCGAAATCGCGCACCATCGTCTGAGCGTACTTCGCGTACGGGTAGTCGTAGCCGATTTTCTGCGAATAGAAGGCGGCCATCTTAGCGAGCTTGCCAAACGAGACTCGCCCGTCTTCAGCCTGGCCGGGATAAACGTAGGAGATGACCGGCTTGTCCTTGAACTGGCCCTTAATCTCTTCATACTGGCCTACGATTATCGATACCAGGTAGCTCGAGAAAGGCCGGTCCATCTTCCAGTGCCACGTCTTAGTCTTGGCCGCAGCGTCGCGCTGAACACCGATCAACGCGCCGTTCGATATGACTTGAAACTTCTCATCGGCGGTCGCAAGCAGCTCACTGGTCGCCTTATCGTTGGGATAGTCGTAGCAGGGGAACCAGTAATGATTCGTACGCGCTTCGCCTTGGGTCCAGATTTGATAAGGGCGCGCGGGGTCGGCTTCGGTGGGAGCAATGAAGGTCAGGCCTTGGCTTGGCGTGGCCGAGTAGCCGATCGCGATCGAGACATCGCGCCCGGCCGGATAGGCTCGGTCGAGCGCGACGTAGAGCTTCTCTTTGTTCTCGTAACGGTAGGTCAACGCCGCGCCGCCCACGAGCTTGACCGATTTGATCGTCATATCGCCGGCGTCTATTTCGATCTCCCTAAACTTGGCGCCGAATGGTTGAAAGGTGATCGTGGTTTCTCCGTTGACCGATTGTTTTGTCCAATCAAAGCTCAGTGCGATGCGGTAGTGCTGAACGTCGTAGTTGTGGCTGCGCGGCCACTGATACGGGGGAGGTCCGGGCGCCTGCGAAGGAGGATCAGGATTCTGCGCGACGGATGAGAAGGTAGAGAGGCCCAGAATGAGAACAAGAGCCGCGAATCTCGCTGGTCTCATCCGGAGAAATCGAACGTGGATCATCGAACCTCCAAGTGCAAAGCCCGTGATGCTTGAAGCGTGATGTGTGAAACTTGATGCAGGCTCGCGGTCGGGAAGGGTGGCTTGCCCCCGCTCCTGTCAAAAGAGTCAACTTACTTGCGGGAGCAGCGGGGGCAAGCCACCCTTCCCGACCACGAGCCTGCGTCACGTTTCACACATCACGCTTCAAGCATAACCTTTCACGCATCGCTGGTCGTTACTTGCTTTCCTTCATCTCGTCGTAGACCGTTCTGACATTTCCCGGAAAGCGCTGCTGGTACCCGGTGTACTTCGATAACGGATTCACTCGGTCCTGCGAATCTTCAGCGTGGCGTTCGCGTGATTCACAAAATCCTGATTTTCGGAAAGGACAAACAGGGCGCGGCTTCGTCAGCCGCGCCCCCGGGAAATTGTTTAATATGCTGATTCGCGGCGAGGTGAGCCGCTGTTACGGTTTCTTCTCAGCAGGCTTCGCGCCATCGTGCTCGTGGGGCGCAAGGAAAGGCACTTTTGCTTCGGCCGAAACTCGCGCTTTGCCGTATCGCGCTTCAATTGTAAACGTGTCGCTATCGTTCTCGGGCCTGAAGTCGAAGGTCAAATAGTTGGCTGACGGAGCATCCATCGCGAACTGCATCGGGATAGTCAGGTCCTTCCCGCCGCTGCCCAACACCAGCGTGAAGTTATCATTCGCATCGAAATTGATGCCCATGGTGTAAGAGCCCTTCGGCACCTGCACGCCTGCGATTACGACAGCGAAATCGGTGTCGAATTTGCCGATCGCTTTCCAAAGTCTATTGAATTGCGGGAGCGCCGGTCCCTTTCTGGCGGTGAAGTTGGTGTCGTTATAGTGAAGCGACTTGTAGCTGAGCGTAAGTTTGCCTGCGCCTTCGACGGTAAGCGTATGTGAGAAATCCTTCGAGACGGTTCGCGGGTCGTGCGCTAACGCGACTGCCGCAAACAAAACAACCAGCAGTGATGAAATCAGAGTCTTCTTCATATCTATTCTCCTCCTGAACTTTTCCGATTCTTTTTCGAGCCTTTGGCGGAGGGAGGATTATAGCCGCTGCCAATAGGTGTGACAACGCACCGGAGCGAAGGGATGTGCAAAAAAGCGGCTAGCCGCCCCGCTCAGGTCGAAGAGTTGACTCGTATCAAGGGCCTAACCTAGTATTGTTTCTGTCGTAAGGACACCAACGTCAAAAGGCACGGCTTATAGCTTGCCTGTCTCCCTGATAGTTGGCGCAAAGAAGAGGAATCAAACATGGGAAGTCTGGGAATGCCGGAGATTCTGATAATACTGGTGATCGCGCTGATCGTCTTCGGTCCGCGCAAGCTGCCGGAGCTTGGAAAGAGTCTGGGCAAGAGCCTCGCGCAGTTCCGCCGGGCGAGCGAAGACTTCAAGCGTCAATGGGAAGATGAGGTGACGATTGAGCGGCAACGGATCGAGGCGCCCGCCCCGGTCGAACATGCGAATTATGCGGCCGCTGATTCAACGGCCGCCGGAGACTTCCATACAAGCGCATCAGAGGCTCCGATCGAACACACGAGTTATTCCGCGGCTGAATCAGCAGGCAGCGAAGAGATCCAAACGAGCGCATCAGAGGAACCCTCGCAGATCCCAATAGCCAGCGAGGCGTCAGTGGCCGCTAACCACGAAGAGACTGCCGCCCACGAAACCAAGCGCGATTGGATGTAGCATAGACTTTTTTAGTCTGTGTCCGTCAGTCTAATCTCTGAACAATGCACTCAGACTAAAGTTTGAGCTACGTGCGTCCCAACTATGAGCACCTACATCGAGTCCGACGAAAGCGAGCCGCCGAGCGAAGAAGGAACGATGTCGTTCCTCGATCACCTCGATGAGCTCCGCAAACGCCTGATTCGCAGTGCGCTGTTCATCGCGATAGCGTTTGTTATCTGCTGGTATTTCCACGATGAGATTTACAACTTCCTGCAAGTGCCCGTCCTAGCCGCGATGCGTGATGCCAGGCGGGAGATTTCCCCGGAGATCAACGGAAATCCGCTGGTGCTGTCGGACTTGCCCGATGGGACTGACGTGATTTTTACTTTGACGACTGAAGCCAGGATCGGAGCGGTGTTGATTGCGGCGGGAACAGCCATCCCGTGCAAAGTAAAGCGCGACGCTGACGGAACGGTTCAGCTCGTGACCAGCACGTATTTTGTGATAAGCGACCGGACGGTCATTGAGAAGGACACGGTCATTCCGCCAAAGCTCTATCAGTGGGCCACCACGCTTAAGGGCCGCGACAATCAACTAGTCGTGCCCACCGTGCAGGGCGCATTCAACCTCTACATCAAAGTCTCTTTTTATGCAGCCATTTTCTTTGCGGTGCCTTTTCTGCTGATTCAGATTTGGGGCTTTGTCGCGCCGGGACTGTATCCCCACGAGAAAGGTTATGCTGCGCCGATAATCATCATGGCATCGGTGTTCTTCCTAGGGGGCTGTGCGTTCGCCTACTACACAGCGTTCCCGCGCGCTGCGAATTTCCTGCTTGGCGTGGCGGCTGAGGGAAACCTCAGACCGCTGGTGACGGCGGACGAGTACTTTGACCTGATCATAATAATAATGCTTGGGCTCGGTATCGTATTCGAGATCCCGACCATAACGTTGTTCTTGTCACGACTGGGGCTGGTATCTCCCCGCCTGCTGTTGAGAGTTTGGCGTTACGCGCTGATCGCCATCTTCATCATCGCGGCCGTGCTGTCGCCAACGACCGACATCCCGAACCTGCTTGTGTTTGCGGCGCCGATGATGATTCTTTACTTTCTGAGCATCGGCATAGCATGGGTGTTTCACCGGCGGCGGCAGACCGAGAAGGAATACCAGGATTCGGAGCGCAAGGAGAGTTGAAACAGGCATTCTAAGTCTGGGCGCGGATGTGCCGGAAACAGACGCCCAGCCGCCGCACAGGCGAGCTTGACCACCCGGAGTGGGCTACGTAGACTTGAGCTTCAGGTAAAATAACGCCCACTCTTTGGTGCCTTTGTCACGAGTTGTTTCGCTAGCGAAAGGAGCAATGGTTATGAAGAGGGATGTCTGTCTCTTCGAGAGAATCGTAGGCGTCGCCATGATGCTGGTGTTGTCGGCTGGAGTAATCCCAAGCGTCCTCGCTCAGGACAAGAACCAGGACAAGAATCAGGGTAAGGACCGCAACGAACGTAAGAAGAAAGAAGAACTCAAAAGCGTCTACAAGAACTGGCTGGAACAGGATGTCTCATACATCATAACCGACGAGGAACGAAAGGCCTTCAAGGTGTTGAAGACCGACGAGGAGCGCGATCAGTTTATCGAGAATTTCTGGCTGCGCCGCGACCCGGACCCCGACACCCCCGAGAACGAATACAAGGAACAGTACTTCGAACGCGTCCAGTACGCGAACGAAAAGTTCTCATCTGGGATCCCGGGTTGGCGCACGGACCGCGGCCGCATTTACATAATGTTCGGGAAACCGGACGAGCTCGAGTCTCACCCTGCGGGAGGCGCGTATCAGCGGCCTTCGTGGGAGGGAGGCGGGTCCACTTCCACGTTTCCGTTTGAGACCTGGTGGTATCGGTATATCGAGGGTATCGGCTCGGACATCGAGATAGAGTTCGTCGATCCCTCTGGTTCGGGCGAATACCGAATAGCGCGCAGCCCGGATGAAAAGGACGCGTTGCTGCACGTGCCGAATGCAGGACTGACGCTTGCTGAGAGCCTTGGGATGGGAAACAAGGCGGACCGCGTTACCGGGGTGGGCAGCACCCCCAACAATGGAATGTATGGCGGGGGAAGGGCGAAGGATCAGCCCTTTGAGAAGCTGCAGTTGCTGGCCGATTTGCAACGCGCGCCCGCAATCAAGTTTCCCGATCTTCAAGTCAAAGCCGATTTGCCCGAGATCGCTTCAGACATCCTGCCCTTCAGCGTGCGCACAGACTTTTTCCGCATCGGCAGCGAATCAGTGGCAACTTCGTTCACGATCCAGTTCGACCACGCCGACCTCTCATTTAAGAACCAGGGCGGAATCTACTCCGGAAACGTCAATATCTACGCCAGGCTCACCGGGCTCTCGGGCCGGCGTGCAGGGAATTTTGAAGACGTCGTGCAGACGGCGCGCTACGGCGACGACCAGTTGGCGGCAGCTCAGGCTCAGCGCTCCATCTATCAGAAGAATGTTGTGTTGCCGCCGGGCCGCTACAAGATAGACGTGGTTGCTCGCGACATCGTCAGCGGAAAGACGGGCATCCTTCATCACTCGTTTGAGGTGCCTCGGTATCAGGAGAAGCAGTTCGCTACCAGCACGCTGATCCTGGCTTCGTCGATCGACAGGTTGGACAACCAGGCGATCGCTTCCGGGCAGTTCATCATCGGCCGATACAAAGTTAGACCCCTCGTGAGCGGAATCTACAAGACCGGGCAGAACCTGGCGGTCTTCCTCCAGGTCTATGACGCAGATATGGACCAGGCTACATTGCAACCAGCTCTCAGGGTTGAGTACATAGTCTCGAAGGGCGGGCAGGAAATCGCGCATATCGTTGAGGACGGAAAGACAAAAATGGGCCTCATCGACATGAAGGGCCAGCAGCTCGTGGTCGCGCGGGGGATCCCGCTTCAAGACAGGCTGGGGGAACCGGGAGAGTACACGGTGACGGCCAGAATCACAGATCTGGTCTCGCAAAAGGTCCTCACACCGCAGGCTAGATACACAGTCGTGAGCAAGTAGCAGCTCGTTGACAAGTTGCGAAACCTAAAGCCGGGCTCGCTCTCGAGGCCCGGCTTTTTTGCACGCACGAGTAGCATATGCGTTTTTCAATCAACCCATTCACAGAAGATTTGGCGGTCGATCTGGGCACCGTGCACACGTTTATCTACGGGCGCGGGCGCGGGATGGTGGTCAATGAACCGTCGCTTGTTGCCATCGACAAAGTGTCTGACGAGGTGATCGCCGTCGGCAACGAAGCACTCGAGATGCTGGGAAGGTCACCTGAAGATGTCGTGGTCGCTTATCCAATGCAGGATGGAGTGGTAGCGGATTCGGAGCTGACTCAGACGATGCTGAAGAAGTTCATCCGCAAAGCGCGTGGCGGCCGCGCGCGGTTCTCGCGCCGAATAATTCAAAGCGTGCCCGCCGGTATTACTTCGGTTGAGCGCTTCGCCATTCGTGACGTCGTGAAGGGAATTGGCGCAACGCGCGTCTACCTGGTCGAAGAAGGCCTAGCGGCTGCGATCGGCGCGAAGCTGCCGGCGGCCGAGATGACCGCGTCGATGGTTGTGGACATCGGCGGAGCTACGACCTCGATCGCAGTAGTTGCGAATGCTGGCATCGTCGAATCGGAGACACTGCGATTAGGCGGCCTTGATATGGACCGCGCGATTACCGATTACATAAAGCACGAGCGTCGAGTGCTTATTGGCGAGCGAACCGCCGAACGGCTGAAGATGGTTCTCGGTTCTGCCACCGATCCGGTCGAGGATCACAAGAGCAACGTTAAGGGGCAGAATGTCAGCGAAGGCGGTCCCGAAATGATCGAGGTTTCTTCGCTCGAGGTGCACCGCGCGATAGAGCCCATCGTGAAACAGATGGTCGAAGCCGTTCGCGATGTTCTCGAGCGCATTCCGCCGGAGGTCGCGGGCGACATCCACGATACCGGGTTGGTGCTCACGGGCGGGATCGCATTATTGGCGGGAATGGATGCGCGAATCAGTCAGGCAACAAAGCTTCATGTGGCGGTTGCCGAAAGCCCGCGACAGTCGGTAGCACGAGGCTTGATTGCTTTGTATGACCAGCCATTGTTGCTTCGCCGGGTCGCTCGAAACATTGACCTCGCTTGATAGTCTGCGCAGTCCCTTTGCTAATTCTCCGAACTGATTAAAGTATTGCGCTCAAACGGCGGGGATAATATGATTGCGACTGATCGCTTCATCATCACAAAACAAGTTGTCAACGCGATGCTCCCGAGAAAGAACAATGGCATTCTGTCTGGTTTCTGGTTTCTGGTTTCTGGTTTCTAGTTTCTGGTTTGAGCTAGTGACCTCCGAACCTGGAACCAGAAACCAGAAACCAGAAACCTGGAACCAGAAACCAGAAACCAGAAACCAGAAACTTTTCTATGGGGGTTACGCGATGAAGAATCTCCTTCGCTTATGCGCCATCGCTTCAACGGTACTTGTGGTGGCGTCGCTGGCTCACGCACAAGAAGGCTCGACTCGAGCCGAGTTCGAATGCCTGACTCTTGCCAACTCGTCGCGAGTGGCTGCCGCCGGAATCGCATCTCCATTCGTCTCGTTCCATCACGTGTGGACGCCGGGCCTCGACTATGGCACGTTCCAATCGAATGGATTGAAGCTGACTTATGAAACTCAAGGCAGCGGCGACGAAGTTGTGATCGTCGTCCACGGCGGCGCCGGACTTCCACACGAGTACTTCCATCCGATGCTTTACAACTTGAGCCGATTCACGAAGCTGGTCTTCTTTGACCGGCGCGCCGACATCGCCGCGAGGTCAGGTCATGGCATGGCTTCAGTCGACGAGATGTCCGACGATATAGACGCGCTGCGCAAGACGCTCGGGCTCGAGAGGGTGACATTGTTGGGGCACAGCTTCGGCGCAACGATCGCTCTCAACTATGCTCTGCGGCATCCGGACAACGTGAAGCGGTTGATTCTCGTGAGCGCCGCGGCATGGGTCGAGAACCCCTACGAAGGCGAGAAGCGGATCTTGAAGACGCTTTCCAAGGTCGAGATGGCGGCTTACCGATCAAGCGAGGGCGTCACGGGCGCCAGCAAGCCGTGCGATCGCGTGCGAATGCGCTATTCCGTTCTGTATCCGCACTATTTCCACAAGCTCGTTCCTTATGAGTTTGCTCGCGGAGTGTATACAGTCTACTTCGACGCGTTGTCCAAGAAGGAAGGGCTTGCGACCGATTCGGCCCAATTGGACGTTCGCTCTCAATTGAAATGGATCAAAGCGCCGGTGCTGGTTGTATCGGGACGGCACGATCTTGTGACGCCGCTCGATCAATCATCGGAGCTTGCCAAAGGCCTTCCGCAATCGAGGTTGGTTGTATTGGAACACAGCGGTCACTTCCCATTCTTCGAGGAGAACTATCTGTTCACAGAATGGGTGCGCCAGTTTATGGTGGCAACGAGCGGCCTACAAGACGATAGGACAATTCGGGGCGCGGTCGCCCAGTCGTCGGGTGGCTCGCGGTAGTCCCTGGGAGCGCAGGCATCCTTGCCTGCATGCATTGCGAAAGAAAAACGACCAGCCGGTATTGGAAAGAGGCACGCTTTGGTGCCTGCGCTCCCGGGTTCGTGGTATAAAGATCGCCGAAGGCCGCTAAGGTCGGGTTGATCAGACCATGAACCACGAGTTGATAGTATTCGTCACAACTCCGAACAACGAGGAGGCCGGCCGATTGGCCGACGCGCTCGTTTCGGAGCGCCTGGCCGCCTGCGTAAACATCGTTCCCGCCATCGAGTCGATCTATCATTGGGAAGGGAAGGTCACCCGCGACAGCGAAGCGCTGATGATCATCAAAACCACCAGCGACCGCTATCCCGAACTGGAGACCCGCGTCAAAGAGCTGCACAGCTATAGCACACCCGAAATCGTGGCGATAAGAATCGAGCGAGGCTCCGAACAATACTTGAATTGGTTGCGCGATTCGACAGCAAATAGTGAACCCAGCAAAGTGTGAAGCGATCACCGACGTTGGAATGACTCTCCCCGTCAATGGCTTGCGATAATCAAACTACGAATCTGTGCGCCAAGAGAACTCCTTCGCGGCTTTTGCGGGGTTGACCTACCCCGTTGATCGCCCCATCGGGACATCTAGAGGGGCATCGCTTGTCTGAGTGCTCATCGACAAGCACAGGTATTGTTAGTGGTGTTCCTGTCAGTGATAGTGAAAGTTGTTCCCTGCGAGAAAACCTGGATTGACGCAAAACCCTTGTTCACAGCGTTGTCAATCCTAGCCAGTACTCGGCGATCGGGGCCGTACTGTTGTAGCGTTACAATGCTGCCTCTTTTGACTAATGTCCCCATTCCACCAAGCACTAAGCCGCCGCACTTAGTGAATTGATATTCACTCGTGGTTGAGTTGATCTTGAGAGTGTCTCCACTGCTGTCATCCTGCAAGCAGACATCAAATACAGATACTGGATCACCGATGTAGCGCGCAAGCGCGAAATCGCCGAATCCTATGCCTGCGGCAATTATTTTCCCATCGCTTTGAATAGCCACGGCGCGAATCGCATCAATACCTTCGCTGAAATCAGTTACTATCCTTGCGCCCATGCCAAAGCCGCTATCCAGTGCACCGTCACTGTTAAGCCGTGCAAGCGCAAATTGACGGTCACCGAAAACAATATCGGTGAACCCCGCTGTGACAATCTTTCCATTCGGTTGAACGGCGATGGCCGTGCACTCATCATCATTCCCGCCGAATCCGATAGTAAGCTTTCCACCTATGCCGAAGCTCGCATCAAGGCCGCCATCTGTGTTGTAGCGCGACAAGGCGAAATCATAGTTTGCAAGAGCAATGCTGGAGATGTTAGTACGCCCCCCTGCCACTATCTTCCCATTGCCTTGAATGGCAATCGAATTGGCTTGATCATTGCGGCCGAAGAAGTCGGTAGTTGTGCTACCTCCCGTGCCAAAGCCTGTATCGACGCTGCCATCGCTGTGATAACGCGTCAGCAGAAAATCACCAACGAAATCGTTGGGGCCGGCGGTAGATCCGGCCACAACAATCTTATTATCCGCCTGGAAGGCTGCTGCAAGCGGTTGAACGAAGACCGGGTACTGAGTAGTGACCTTTCCTCCGCTACCAAAGGTAATGTCCAAGCTGCCATCGCTGTTGTAGCGCGATAGCGCGAAGCGAGCTTGAAAACTAAGGTCGTCGTCGGATCCCGCCAGGACGATCTTCCCATCGGTCTGAATGGCTATAGCTAAAGGCATATCGAAGAGACCTGAGAAGTCGGTGGTGACCTTACCTCCCGTGCCGAAACTTGCATCGTGACTGCCATTGCTGTTGTAGCGTGCTAACGCAAAGTCTTGATTGGGGAACTGCATGGTGCGACCCGTCACCGCAAACCCTGCCACGACTATCTTCCCATCGCTCTGAAGGGCTACCGCATTAGCCGTATCAGCTTCGCCGCTGAAATCAGTAGTAACTTTACCCCCAGCGCCAAAGCCGGTATCAAGGCTACCATCGGTGTTATAACGCGCGACCGCAAAGTCTTGTGTAAAGTCAGACGCAGAACCCTTGATTATCCTCCCCGCCGCAACGATCTTCCCGTCGCTTTGAAGAGCTATCGCATTAGCCTCATCAGAAGAGTCGCTGAAGTCAGTGGTGACTTTCCCTCCGGTGCCAAAGGTTGGATCAAGATCACCGCTAGCGGTATACCCTCGGGTTGCAAAGGTCCCACATATGAGCAGAACAACCAGGACCGATATGAGCAGCGTGTGAAATAGCCGCGCCACAGCGCTAGCTGGATAGCGCATTAGAGCCAATAGGGTTCTCACTAGATTCATTCTGCTGGTCCTCGTTATCCCTTAGCGACCCGCTGCGCTCGGCAACAGGTAAAGGGCATTTAGGCGAACAATAGCTCAATCGATGACCCAGGTGAGAGTCTCGAGACACCTTAATGTTTGAAGTGTCGCATTCCGGTGAACACCATCGCCAGGTTGTGTTCGTTCGCCGCAGCTTTCACTTCCTCATCGCGCACTGACCCGCCGGGCTGAATCACGGCCGTGATTCCAACGCGCGCCGCTTCGTCCACACCGTCGCGAAAAGGGAAGAAAGCATCCGAAGCGACAACGCATCCGGCGAGCGGAAGTTGGGCTTTCATCGCTCCGAGCTTCACCGAATCGACGCGGCTCATCTGTCCCGCGCCAACTCCGACAAGTTGTCCTTCGCGCGCGTAGACGATCGCGTTGGATTTGACGTGCTTGGCTACGATCCATGCGAAGCGCAGGGCACGCATCTCTTCGTCCGTTGGTTTGCGCTCAGTTACAGCCTGCAGCTTCGCATCATCCAGCACGCCGTAGTCCCGATCTTGAATCAGCAACCCGCTGTCGGTTATGACTCGCAGATCGTAGAGAGCCGCGCGCGTGGGACTGGATTGCACTCGCATCACCCGCAGGTTTTTCTTCGACGCGAGAACCTCTAGCGCGGCCGGCTCGTAACCCGGAGCGGCGATGGCTTCGAAGAAAGTCTCGCCGATCGCGCGCGCAGCCGCCTCAGTCACAACGCGATTGAATCCGATGATGCCGCCGAAAGCGGAAACGGGATCAGTCGCGCGCGCTTTCTCGAATGCTTCACGGGCGTCGGCTGCGGTCGCAGCGCCACAAGGGTTCGTGTGCTTGATGATCGCGCAAGCCGTATCGGCAAACTCCGAAACCAGCGACCACGCCGCATCGAGATCGATGAGGTTGTTGAACGACAGTTCCTTGCCCTGAAGCTTTTCCGCGCCCGCGATCCCTCCCCCGGAATTCGAGGTCAAGTACAGCGCAGCGCGTTGATGCGGGTTCTCACCATAACGCAGGTCCGCCGCTTTCCTAGCAAATACGGTGAGCCGTTCAGGAAGACCCGTCGGCCTTTCGACTCGAAGCCGTTCGGTCTCAGGATCAAACGCGACCGAGCCCTCGAGAAAGTCCGAGATCGCGGCGTCGTATTGAGAAGTCGTTTCAAACGCGCGGCGCGCCAGCCTGAATCGCGTTGCAAGCGAAACCTGCCCGCCGCTCGATTCCATTTCGGCGGCGACCGCAGCGTAGTCCGAAGGGTCCACCACCACGACCACGTCGTTGAAGTTCTTCGCAGCCGAGCGGATCATCGAGGGCCCGCCGATGTCGATGTTCTCGATCGCATCTTCGACCGTAACGTCTTGGCGAGCAACCGTCTCGCGAAACGGGTAGAGGTTCACGACGACCATATCGATGTACTGGAGGCCGTTCGCCTGAACTTGCTGTTGGTGCTCGGCGTCATCGCGGATCGCGAGCAAGCCTCCGTGAACCTTGGGGTGCAGAGTTTTGACCCGCCCGCCGAGGATTTCAGGAAAGCCGGTCAGCTCCGACACGTCGCGGACCTCCAAGCCGGCTTCCCGGAGAGTCCTTGCTGTGCCGCCGGTGGAGATGATCTCGACCGAGGAGCCAACGAGCCTGCGAGCAAAATCAACAAGGCCCGTTTTGTCCGAAACGCTTATGAGTGCGCGAGTGATCTTCTTCAAGATGCTCCTTTGTGAGTGGGGAGTGATTAAGGGTGGGACGACCATAAGAGTATCCTGCGCGAATCGCACCCACGGCAGTGGGTGGACGGTTCAAGCCCTGCTTGCTCAGCGCGGTGTACATTAGCATATTCCTTTCGAGTGTCAACTCTCAGAGCCCGGCACTCTCAGAGCCCGACACTCTCAGAGCCCGGCAAGGGTGACGCAGCATAATCATTCTGAATGGCGAAGCGCTGCTGCGCCCCTAATCTGGTTCGCGAGCCACCAAATCCACATTGCAGGGGTTTTCACCCTGGCCCGCATGTTGCCCTTAGTCACAACGGAGTCTGCGTGTTAAATGCTGGGGATCAAATCTGGATGAGTACGCTCGGCGCTTAGAACTAGCACGCAGGCCAATCCGCTACGGAAAAGGAGAAGCGATGTTCAAAAAGATTCTTACAATGGTGCTTGCCGGTTTGCTGATCCAGGCGATATGTGTTCAACCGGCGTCCGCGACGTCGAAAGAAGAGAAGCAGGCCGGGCGTACTGAGAAAGTGAGAGCAGGCATTCTCAGGTTGGGCGTGGGCACGGATGCTCGCGTGGCAATCAAGCTGCGAGACGACGTGAAACTGGCCGGCTACGTCAGCGAAACGAAAGATGACTCGTTCGTCGTGACGGATTTGAAGACTCGAGCGGCGACGACTGTTGCCTACGGCGATGTCTCTCAGGTCAAAGGCCACAACATTGGGACGGGCGCCAAGGTCGCGATCGGCATCGGCATAGGAGTTGGATTGACCATTCTCGTGCTGTGGTTGATCTTCCTGAACTACCAGGATTGATGAGGCGTTTCTTTGCGTCTTTGCGGGTCTTGGCGTCTTTGCGCGAAACCTGAGCATCACAGTTCTTCGAGCTCAAAGACTGGTTTCGCGCAAAGACGCAAAGATCCGCAAAGACGCAGGGGCAGGCGATGGAACTCGAACGTCTTGACGCGGGAGCGAGCAGTCATTCGTCGATCCATTCCTGAGTGAGCAACCGATCATAGTCGAACCCGGTGCGGCGGCCTTCCCATCGAGCGATCGCGTAGAACACCGTTCCTACTGCTACCCATGCGAGCAGGAGCTGCCAGATCGTGAGCCCTCTTTGTCCCGGTGGAAGGCTCGCGTGCTGAGCGATGTCGCGCGCGATGGTCACCACGGTCAGATAGATCATCGAAGCCAGCGAAACAAGCCCGAGGATAACCGGTAGCGCCGGATGAAGCTTCACGCGAGCCTTTCTGTACAGCTCAGGCCGGATGAACGGGAGCGCAATCAGCGACGCACTGTGCAAGCCGTAAACCAGGAACATCCCAACGATCGCGATGTCCAGAACGTACCCGAAACTCTTTGTCCACAGCAGCGCGAGCGCGATGACCGCGTTCACTACCAGGCTCACCCACGGCGTGCGAAATCTCACGCTCACTCTTGATAGCCATTGAGGCAGTATCCGGTCTTCGCCGAAAACGTACAATATCCGGGCCGGCACGAATAGCGTTGCGTTCAGGCACGTCGAGAAAGCCATCAACGCTCCGACTGTGACCACCGCTCCGCCCCACCACGGCAGATACCTCGCGGCCGCGTCGCTCATCGCGAAACTCGAACGAGCGAGCTCCTGGTAAGGCATTACGCCGAAAGCTACAAGCGACATCAGGAAAAACATCACCATCGAAATCAGCACGCCGTATATGAAGATCATCGGGAGCGACTTGCGTGAGTCCTTGGTCTCGCCGGCGGTTTGCGCGAGGCTTTCGAATCCGGCATAGGCAAAGAACAGCGGCGGCAGCACAGCCAGAAAGCCCCTCTCACCGTCGGGCGTCATCGTCGCCCAGAACCCGTGAGGGAACATCGGCGAGAAGTTCTTCGACTGAATCGCGAACAACCCTGGCACTACGAGCACGATGATCGCCAGGCACTTGATTACGACCATTACGGTCTGAAGCCAGCCGTAGAATTTCACGCCCAGCAGGTTAAACACGAAAAAGAAGAGAAGCGCACCAGTCGCGATGACCGCTTCCCCGAGACTCGGATCGCCCTTGTAGCTTTGCCCGAGGGCTTCGCCGAAGGGCAGCACGCTAGCGAACCACTGGTCCATCCCGGGATAAAAAAACTTCAAATACTGGGCCAGCGAGACCGACAGAATCACGAGCGCGCCGATGTATGAGAGCCACTTGAGCCACGACGCCACAAATCCAGCATAGAGGCTTCCGGTGGTGCGCGAGATGTGAAGATACTCACCGCCGGGTCTGGTTCCGAGCGGCGTTGAAAGATACACCGAGTACCCGACAGCAGTCAGCAGCACGACCGGCGCAAGCACGAGATAGGCGAGCGGCACGGATGGTCCGGCGATGGCACCCGACTTACCGGTGACGACGAAGATGCCCGAGCCCACGAGTATTCCGATTACGGTGGCGTAGCTTTCGACTTTGGTGAGTTCGCGCTTGAGTTCAACCTTGCGCGGTTCTTTGTTCTGCGCAGCTTCAGCCAAGTGGTTCACCTGTGATGGGCATGATAAACGAGCAACCGATTCTCTCAGGGAGTGGGGCGGCTTGTCTACGCGGGAAGCGACGCCGCAATTTGACCGGCTCTTACGAGGCGAAACACTTAACGCGGCAGCGGCCCGATTCGTTGAGACAACCGGCAAAATGATGTTAGTATCCCACACATCGAGAGTCGGGGCAGGCAACCGCGAGCCCCGGCCCGAGAGGCTGTCAGAAACGCGGACAGCTTAGCCTTGCGCACAGCCTGACGGTAAGGAGATTGTCAATGATGACAGTTCGTCATGGCCTTCGTCTATTCCAGCTCCTCCTCTTGACCCTCCTCTTGAGTTGTACACTTGCGGTCGGTCTGGGTCCTTCCGCGTTCAGCCAGGCCTCACAACTGGTGGCGACCGCCCAGACAAACTCCGCCCAAGACAAAGGGTCGCTGTCGCCAGGCGCGAAGATCGAACGCGGAATTGCCGGCGGCGAGGCCCACACTTACAGCCTCACGCTTGCAGCGGGCGAGTTCGTGCAGCTAGTGGTTGAAGATCGCGGGAGCGATCTTATTCTTTTGCTCCAGGATCCCGAGGGTAAGACATTGGTTGAAGTTAATAGCGCCATCGGTTTCCCCAATCAGAAGCGATTATCGTTTGTGGCCTCGCAAGCCGGAGACTATCAAGTGACAATGCGCCCGGCGCGCAAAGACGCGGCGCGTGGCTCTTACACTCTCAAGGCAGTCGAGTGGCGACAAACTGCGGCGAAAGATGAGGGCTTCGTCATCGCCGAGCGCGTCTTTGCAGAAGCCGAAGCGTTGAACCTGCAGGGCAGCGGCGATGCGACGCGGCAGGCCATCGAAAAGTATGACGCGACGCTTCCTCTGTGGCGCGCTGCCGGCGAGCGCCTGCCCGAAGCCTTCACGCTTCTGAAGATCGGGCTCGCTCTGCACAACCTGAGCCGCTTCAAAGAAGCCATTGATCGGTATAGCCAGGCGCTGCCAGTTTTCAAGGAGATCGGCGACGAGCGCGGAGTTGCTCAAACGCTCACCAATCTTGGCTGGTCGCACTTCGCACTCGGACAATCACAAAACGCGATAGATTGTTACAACGCGTCGCTCGAAATCCGCCGTCGCCTCGGAGAACCCCGCACTATCGCTCAGACGCTCAACCTTGTCGCCGAGGCGCTTCAAGCGTCGGGCGAGCAACAACAGGCGATCGATAGATATGTCGAAGCTTTGCCGCTGGCAAGGGCGGGCGGCGATCCGTCCATCGAAGCTTACGCGCTGAACGGGCTGGCGTGGCTTTACATTCAATCGGGCGAATTCGAGAAGGGGCTTGACTGCGTCGATCGCGCGCTCCCGCTCTGGCGCAGCGTCGGCAATGTTAGAGGGGAAGCCCAGTCACTGCACCTGCGCGGAACGATTCATAGTAATTGGGTGTATGCCGCTGAGGCGATGGGGTCTTTTCAGCAAGCGATACAGATATGGCGAGACGTGGGCAATCGGTATGGTGAGGCTGGGGTTCTCAATAACATTGGAGTGTTGTATCAGCACCTTGGCGACCTCGACCGGGCAAAGGAAGCCTATCTGCAAGCGCTTGCGATTTGGCAGGCAATCGGCAACCGCACCCAGCAAGCGCGCACGCTGAATAATCTCGGGCTCATCGAACGGCTTCAGGAGAGGTTGCCACAGTCACTCGAATTCTTTCAGCAATCGCTCGCCATACATGTCGCTGCCGGCGACCGAGGGGAACAGGCATTCCCGCTTCACAACATCGGCGCCGTCCGCTTCCTTCTGGGTGATTCGGGGCAGGCGCTGGACTACATGGGCCGGGCGTTGAAGATCCATCAGGAGACAGGCCGGCGAAGTTTGGAACAGGACGTTCTGAGCGATCTCGGCTTCGTTTTTGAAAGTCTGGGAGACGAGCAAAGTGCCTTGGAGAACTACCGTCGCGCCCTTCCGGCGAGTGCGGCCAGCTTCAATCTCGCGCGCCTCGAAAGCAAACGCGGCAACCTCGCGGAAGCGCTTTCTCTCATCGAAAAAAATATTGCTAATCAGGAAAGGTTTCGCGAACGCATACCCGATCAGGACCTGCGGGTTTCGTTCAGTGCCAAAGCGCGATTCTTGTACGAACTGCACGCCGACATACTCATGCGACTTCATGAGAGCGCCATCGCATTGGGCCAGCCTTCCGAGACCTATCTGACTGCCGCGCTCGAAGCCAGCGAGCGTGCGCACGCCCGCGGGCTGCTCGAGACTCTTGCCGAGTCGCGCGCCGAGATTCGACAGGGGGCAGACCCCACGCTTATCGCTGAAGAGCGTGCCGCACAAGATAGGCTTAACGCCAGAGCGACTCGTCGCGCGGAGTTGCTTAACAGCAAGGGTCAGGAGAAGCGTCTTGCGGCAATCGAAAAAGAGATTCAGGAACTCGAATGGCAGTTGAATGATGTTCGCGCGCGGATTCGTACCCGCAGCCCCAAGTACGCTGAACTGATGCACCCCACCCCGCTCAACGCCGGTGAAATCCAGAAACTGCTTGATGACGATACCGTACTTTTGGAATACCTCCTGGGAGAGGAACGGGGTTTCTTGTGGACCGTGACACCGACTTCGATCAAAGGATTCGTTCTACCGGGTCGGGCCGAGATTGACGCTCAAGTCCGGCGCATGTATGAGTTACTAACGAAGCCTGATCAAACTCCGCCGGAGATTTCGAATGTGCGCGCAGGCACGCAGTCGCATGCGATCACCGAATACGATAACGTCGCCGCTACACTCAGCCGCCTATTGCTCGGACCTGTGGCAGGTCAACTGGACAAGAAACGCCTGCTGATTGTCAGCGACGGCGCGCTCGAATACATCCCGTTCGCCGCATTGCCATCGCCGGCGCCTGCCGAAAGGACATCCGCAAGAAATGCTGATCGCCGCGCCTCGACGCCAGAACCGCGACCCCTGATCGTAGATCATGAGATCGTCAGTTTGCCTTCGGCTTCGGTGCTCGCTGTGGTGCGGAGGGAACTGACAGGTCGCCAGCCCGCGCCTAAGGCGCTGGCAGTGTTGGCGGACCCCGTCTTCAGCAATGACGATCCCAGAGTCGCGGCAAGCCGCGCGACAAATGGCGCGACCCCTGTGCCGCCACCGGCAATCGTCGCAAGCCGTCAGGCGTCTGTGCCCGACATCAGGCGGCCGTCGGGAGAAGCCGGGCTGAACGATTTCGTCCGCTTGCGTTTTAGCCGCCAGGAAGCCGAAGCCATTACCTCTCTCCTGCCAGAGAAGGATAGATTGAAGGCTCTGGACTTCACTGCCAGCCGCGCTACGGCGCAGAGTCCCGAGCTTGGCCAATATCGCATTCTGCATTTCGCCACGCACGGACTGCTCAACAGCCGGCATCCCGAACTGTCGGGTCTTGTGTTTTCACTGATCAATGAGCAGGGTCAGCCGCAGGACGGCTTTCTGCGCTTTCACGAGATCTACAATTTGAAACTGAATGCCGACCTCGTCGTGTTGAGCGCCTGTCAGACCGCGCTCGGCAAAGAGGTGCGCGGGGAAGGGTTGATCGGGCTGACGCGCGGTTTCATGTACGCGGGCGCGCCGCGCGTGGTCGCAAGCCTCTGGCGGGTGGAAGACCGCGCTACCGCGGAGTTGATGAGACGTTTCTATCAGGGGATGCTCAAGGAGTCGTTGCGTCCGGCAGCAGCGTTGCGCGCGGCTCAGGTCGCTATGCTAACGGATAGGCGGTGGGCAGCGCCGCACTACTGGGCCTGGTTTACACTCCAGGGCGAATGGCGGTAAAGGTGGCGATGGCAGAAGCTGAGGAATTCTCTAACTATGCCCCGCCGCGTCAGAAATGGACTCTGACGAAAGAAGCGTTCGCCAAGATGCTGGCCGCGCTTGACCCTGACGCTGATCTGGCCGGCGAAAAGTATCTCGTCATAGGGCGCAATCTAGTTCGATTCTTCGAGGGACGCGGCTGCCAGTTTGCTGATGATCACGCCGACGAAGTCATCAACCGTGTGGCTAAGAAGGTCGGCGAAGGCGAAGCGATACGCGACATCAATGCGTATTGCTACGGCGTCGCCCGTATGCTGCTGCTCGAAGTATTCAAAGACCAGGCGAGACAAGCGAACGCGCTAAACGAGATGTCGCGGCATGTGATTCAATCCGGCCCGGAGGAGCTTGATGGGTCTGGCGAGAGGCTTGAATGCCTTAACGGGTGTCTTGAAAAGCTGCCTTCCGAAGGCCGTCGATTAGTGTTGGGGTACTATCAAGGCGACAAGCAATCCAGAATAGAGAATCGCAAGCGCCTGACAATATCTCTCGGCATACCTAATCAAGCCCTTCGAAGCAGGGCTGTGCGACTGAGAGAAAAGCTTGAAGCCTGCCTCTCAATCTGCTTGAAAAAGGCGCCGACACAGATTCGTAGGTTCGGCCACTAAGAACTAGAGAGGAGCTGTTCAGACAATGGACGTGAAACCGAAAGATGAAAACCAGCCTGCCAAGTATTTGCTCGGCGAGATGACGGAGGCGGAACAGGCTCAATTCGAAGAGAGCTTTTTTCAAGACGTCGAGTTGAGCGAGCTGCTCTCTGATGTCGAAAACGACCTGATCGATGAATATGTGCGCAGGGAGCTCTCAACGCCAGGGCGCGAACGCTTCGAACGTCACTTTCTGGTGTCCGAACGGCGGCGCGAGAAGGTGGGACTCGCCAGGGCCTTGCTTCAAGCAGAAAATGCCGTGGCTCCGCAGGCAGTCAGCGGTCGCGAGAAGCTTCCCTGGTGGAAGGCGATATTTGCGGCCCCGCTCGCTCCACGGAGGGCGCTCTTATATTCCTTTGGAGCAGCCGCCTTCGTGTTCCTGCTTGCAGGATTATGGCTTTTCTCTGAGCTCCGGCAATTGCGCAATGAAGTCGCGCGGCTCGAAGCGGACCGCGGGACGCAAGATCGGCAGAACGAGCAGTTGCGACAAAGAACGAGCGAGCAGCAACGGGAGAGCGGCGAACTAGCGGCGCGGAAGGAACAGCTTGAGCAACAACTGGCTGAACTGAGGCAGCAAACCGGCGTTTCAGAACGAGAGCCTCGCTCCGCACCGGCTTTGTTGACGTTTATTCTGTCCCCGGGCGCTCGCGGTAATGAAGGGCCAAAGAAGTTGGTCATTTCACCAGGCACCCGCGTAGTCCGCCTGCAACTCAACCTGAGCCCGGGTGACGAATACCAGAAGTATCAAGTCACTTTGCAATCTTCAACTGGGGACCGGATCCGAAGCTGGAACAGCTTGAGGGCTGGATCAGCCAGGGGCGTGGGCGTTGTCATTATTGATGTACCAGCCAGTTTGCTTAGCGGTAGCCAGTACGAGGTGGCGCTCAGCGGCGTCGCTAAGGGCCAGGTTGAACCACTCGGCTACTACTATTTCAGCCTGCTAAGATATTGAGACTCTGTCTGAGTTTTGCAGGGCGGCCAGCTCCCCACCCCAGCTCTTCCCGCAGGTTTAGGACCAAAAACAGCGCCACCGCCTGTTGCGCTAAAGCTTCCGTGAAGCCCCATGAACGGGAGTATCTGAAGCCGCTGACCATACCTCCAGGCGTAAACGCCTGGACACGAACAACCTTTTTCAGCCGCCTGCCAGGATCGGAAATAGCGTCACACTCACCTCCGCATTCGCCACACTAGCGGTGAAAAGAATGATCGAGAGCTGCGAAATACTGTATTTTTAGCGGTCCTAACCACCGGAGCAATTCTCGAGTAAGAAAACTTCGTCACACTCTCGCTTGAGCCGCCACATGAAGGAGAAGAGGCGGAAGCAGAACGAGGGCTTGGTTCTGATGAATGAGAGTCTAACCCCTGTCAATGGAGAATTGAATTGATGCTGAACCGACGAACCGTGATCACCTTCGAAAAGTTGGAGCGAAGCTCTTACCGCCTGCCCGATTCAGAACCCGTCCTGGCGCGATGTGACGTGTGCCGCCAGGAGGTTAGCTGGCTTACGCCGAACCAAGTCGTTGCTCTTACTGGTCTGACCCTGAGGCAAATCTTCCGTCGAATCGAGGCGAAGGCAATTCACTTTAACGAAACGCCTCCGGGCCTGCTGCACATCTGTCCAAATTCGCTTTCTAGCTTGGGCGACGTGCTGATGCCCACTGATTTACCAGCAAAAAGAATGCAATTCCTGCGGTCTTGAGTAGGACACCGAGCAAATAAAGGGGGCAAGATGAAAGCCTTGTTGAGAACAATGCGTCCCGCGAAAGTTGTAACTGTCATCTGGAGTAGTGCAGTTCATCTGTTGTTGTTCACCCCAGTTGTGGCTTTCCTTTATTTGGCCGGTTCTGTATCGGCCGTGAAATACATTCCCTTCTACAAAAAGGCGCAGTCTGTCACAACTAATCACACATCTTTCACAGCGAACCCAATAGTTGGTCGCGCCACTACTGCGATGACAACGATGGCAGCCTGCAGTGGTGGTCTAAAGCAGTGGGACGGCGGAGGCCCGAACAACAATTGGTCGGAACCCATGAACTGGTGTGACGATACGTTGCCGGCTTTGGGCAGCATTGTTGTTTTTGACGGGACGAGCAATAAGAGCGCGGTGATTAACATCCCTGCCAGTGTGCAAGCCATCCAGATCAACGCGGGCTTTACAAATGGGGGCCCCGGAACGGGCGAGGTCTCAATAACGGCGGGAGTGTCACTTACAGTTGGCAGCGGCAACTGGAACCAGAACGCAGGCGCCTTTATTGGAGGAAACGGCGACATCCAAATTGACGGTCACCTCACACTCAATGGAGGCGCCTTCACCGTGCCGAGCGGCACGCTGAGTCTTGCCCGTGATCTGGCCATCGGCTCAGGCGGCACGTTCATTGGCGGCACGGGCACGGTTGCTTTCATCGGCGGCAGTGGGACCGCTCTGGTATTCCCATTGAACAGCACGGTCGTAATGAACAACGTCACGATTAATAAGACCGGTGGCAGTGTTGTGACCTTCAACAATACCGGCACGCTAAGAGCGAATGGGATACTGACGCTTACCGACGGCAGTATTCAAGAGAATGCTAACAACAGTGCTTCTGGAACACTCGAAGCCCAGGGCGACGTCATGATCGATCCAACTTTTGACGGCGGGGTCGGTGGTTTCGGCAGCGCCCTGTTGCTTATCTCCGGCGCGGCCACTCGGACGGTAACCCTGCCTGCAGGGGTTGGTTTGCCACGTTTGACGGTCAGTGCCGCCGCAGTGACCCTGAACACGAGTGGCGCCGGTTCAATCACTTTCCCACAGGCAGTGAACCTGAGTGCGTTGAGTGTGACAAACGGCGCGGTGAACTTTGTTTTCAACAATACTTTTACGTTAGGTGTCCCAACGAATTTCACCCAGGGCAGCGGCAATCTGACATTCAACAATACTTTTCTTCAAAACGGTGGCACGTTTACGCCTGGTAGTGGTGCGGTAACGTTAAACCTGCACCTCACGATCAACGGAGGCACGTTCAACGCACCGAGCGGCACGCTGAGTCTTGCCCGTGATCTGACCATCGGCTCAGGCAGCACGTTCATTGGCGGCACGGGCACGGTTGCTTTCATCGGCGGCCTTGGGGCCGGTCTGGTATTCCCATCGGGGAGCACGGTCGTAATGAACAACCTCACGATTAATAAGACCGGTGGCTCGGTTGTGACCTTCAACAACACCAGCACGCTAAGAGCGAATGGGACACTGACCCTTACCGACGGCAGTATTCAAGAGAATGCTAACAACGGTGCTTCTGGAACACTCGAAGCACAGGGCGACGTCATGATCGATCCAACTTTTGATGGCGGGGTCGGTGGTTTCGGCAGCGCCCTGTTGCTTATCTCCGGCGCGGCCACTCGGATAGTAACTTTGCCTGTAGGAGCCTCTTTTCCTCGTTTCAGAATCAATGCGCCGGCAGTTACGTTGAACACGAGTGGTTCTCCCGGGACGATCACTTTTACGCAGCCAATGAACGTTGACAGCGCCTTGAGTTTGACGAACGGCGCCGTGGACTTTGTTTTCAGCGGCACCTTCGCGTTTGGAGGCTCCACCAACTTCACCCAGGGCAGCGGCAATTTGACCTTCGACAATACCTTTACTCAGAGTAGCGGCACGTTCACACCCGGTAGTGGTGCGCTGGCGATGAATTCTAATCTCACGATCAACGGAGGCATTTTCACCACTCCGAGCGGGACTTTGAACCTGGGCCGCGATCTGGCGCTTGCAGCCAGCGCCACATTTACTGCAAACACCGGTACGGTTGCTTTTACTGGCGGTACGTCAGGCGGACTGTTGTTCCCCTTGAACAGCACCGTGAATTTGAACAACGTCATTGTTAACAAGACGGGCGGCGCTGCGCTGACCTTCAACCTCACCTCCACGCTGAAGGTTAATGGATCTCTCACGCTTACTGATGGGAGTATTGGGGCAAACGCTAACAACGGCGCCACCGGTACGGTTGAGGCACAGGGAGATGTGACTGTCCTACCAACGTTTGATGGCGGCGTTGTACGAACCACTTTTTCAGGTACGAACAACCAGACGTTCACCAACACCGGAGGGGCGAATCCCACCGGAACCTGGACTATCAACAAGTCGGGCGGCGCCCTGATTCTCGCCACCAACCTCAACGTTGGAAGCAGCGTGCTCAATCTGACCGACGGAACGATCAACACAACCTTCGGGAGCGCGCCGAATCCGACGGGCAAAGAGGGCGCACCGAATGTGCCGGAGGTCGTAGGGAACATGCTCGACACCCAGGGCAGCAACGTCAACATCGGTGCGACCCTTGATGGCGGCACGGCGACGATTGCCTTCACCGGCGGAACGGCGCGCACCGTCACCATGCCTGCGGGAGTAGTCATGCCAAACGTCTTGCTCAACGCGGCCAGCGCGACGCTTTCGACCAGTGGCGCGGGCACGGTGACGATGAGCAATCTCGAAGTGCAGGCGGGCACAATGAACCTGAGCGCCGTCACCGCAGACATCAACGGGTCGTTCAGGCAATCGGGCGGCACGTTCACCGCCCCGATTGGGAACCTTTTCCTCGCGGGCAACTTCACTCATACCGCAGCCGGAGGCACGTTCAATGCTAGCAACGGCACGTTTGTCTTTGACGGCCCGCTCGGGCAAGTCGCCGACGTGAATGTGACCGAAACCTTCAACATCCTGACGCTGAATAAGACCGGCATCAACAACAATGACGTGTTGAGCATAGCCGCTGGCGATACATTAGTTGCATCAAACACACTCGATTTGCAAAACGGCGAAATCTGGGGCGCCACGATCCAGGTTCCCAATGCGATGACGGTCGCCGCCACATTCGCGGATGGTGGAAATGATGGCGGCACGGGAACCATTGCCATCACCGGCGCAACAGCGCGCACCATCACCATTCCAGTCGGCGCCAAGCTGCCCAATATCAACTTCAACGCCCCGAACGTGACGTTGGCCGGGAGCGGCCCAGTTGGCCAAGCCTTCAGCACCAGGGATTTCACGATGCAGGCCGGAACTATATCGCTTAACGTGAATCTGGCCGTGAAGGACTTCATCCTAACCGGCGGGACATTTAACGCACCACCCTCTGTGAACCTCAGGGGTAACTTTACGCACACGGCGGGCGGGACCTTCAACCACAACAACGGCGGTATCAGTCTGCTGGGGACCAGCACGGTATTTGATGCGAACGGGACGGAGAATTTCTTTAGATTATCGTTTGGTATTGGCGGCAGCACGATCAATCTCAGCGGCGATACGCTTATCGTGTTGGATCAATTGAGTCTGGGTGGCGGCACGGTTAACAACGGGTTCATAGAAGCCCCGAAAAATGTCATCCTCGGCAGTCTTTTTGCTGGGGGAAATGCAACCATCAACGTCGTCGGTTCCACTACTCGCACGATCACCGTCCCCGGCGGCGCTATCTTGCCAAACTTCGTTCTCAACGCCGCGAATGTCACGATGACTGGAGGCACGGCGAGTTCATCTTTCGCTACGTTTCGGAGTATGAATCTGCAAGCCGGGACGATTCAACCGGGCAACGTGCCGTGGCGATTCTCGCAGTTCTACACGCAATCGGGCGGCGTCTTCGCTTCGGGCGCCAAGGACATTGATTTTGACGGCGACTTCACTATTACAGGCGACTCTGCGGCCTTTACAACATCACAAGCGAATACGTTCTTCGGCGGAAATTTCACGGATACGACCCCATCGGGCTTTTCCGGCACTCCGGGTTCGGTCACCTTCGACGGCAGCAGCACGCAAAACATCGATGTAGGCTTGCTTGAGGAATTCACTGTACTGAATATCGCCCCCGCTGACGGGGTTGCTCTCAATATCATAAGCGGGCAGAGGCTCGTAGCGGATTCCTCTCTGACGCTGACCAACGGGCAAGTCAATACGGGAAGCCTTTATTCATCTGGCAATCTCACGGTCGCCAGCGGCTTTGACGGCGGCACTGCCAACGTGAGGGTGCTTTCATTTGTAACTTACACAAATAATGGCGGGATCAACCCGACAGGAACATGGACGATGAGCAGCAGTCTTTCGCTTGCAAGCGATCTTGACCTCAGCAACGGCACAGGCGCATTGGTTTTGCAGAGTGGCATCATCGCCACCGGAACGCATACGATAAACGCCGGCGAGCGAACCGTCACTCGCACAAGCGGCTTTGTCGCCGGCAACCTGCAACGCAGCTTTTCCACCACCGGCACGAAGATTTTCGACATTAGTAATGGTGCTACATATTCGCCCGTCACTGTCGATGTCACCGCTTTAGGCGTCTCGCCATCAAGCCTGAAGATCGGAACAACCGCCGGCACGCATCCATCGCTCGATCCCCTGACTTCACTCAACAAGTACTGGACGATCACCGAGACCGGCGACCTCACAGCGACGCTCACCTTCAGGTATCTCGACCCGCAAGACATCAGCGGCGACGAAAACCTCTATCGCATCTTCCGCATCACCGGCGGCGTGCCTGCCAGCTTTCCGAATAACTGTCCGGGCAGCCCTTGCGTGGACACCACAACGAATACGGCAACGATAGCGGATGTCAGTCAATTTTCAGATTGGAGTCTGGGCGACCCGGGGTCGCCGACGGCGGTCGAGCTCACTTCCTTCAACGCCGAGAGCTACGACAACGGCGATTTGTTGGAGTGGCAGACTGGCCTAGAAGTTAACAATCTTGGGTTCCGAATTTATCGGGACCAGGCGGGCACACGCGCGCAGTTGAACCGGGAGATCGTCGCAGGATCGGCTCTGGTAGCCGGTTCCGGGACCGTCCTCACTGCGGGCCGAGGTTATGCTTATTGGGTTGACGCTAAGGACGCGGGGAAGGACGCGGCATTCTGGCTTGAAGATATCGACCTCAACGGCGAATCAACCTGGCATGGGCCGATCTTTGCGAAACAAGTTGGCGGGAAGCCTCCAGTGCGCTCACTGGCCGAGTCGCTGAGCCAGGTCGGCCGCGCGAGCGACGTCGATGCGACTCACGCGGTTGAGAGCTCTGGCGCCCTGGCGAAGCTGCCCCAATCGGGCTCATCGTCAGCCTCGCTGCAACAAGCAAGCCTCGCCTCTTCTCGCGCTCTGAAGATCGGCGTGAGGCAGTCAGGCTGGTATCGAATCACTCAAGGCGAACTGATTAACGCCGGCCTTGATCCAAAGACAGACCCGCGCACTCTGCGGCTGTTCGTCGATGGAATAGAGCTGCCGATCTACGTAGCGGGCGAAGACGACGGACGGTTCGACGCGAACGATTCAGTCGGGTTCTACGGACTCGGCCTGAACACTCCGTCGACCGACACGCGAGTCTATTGGCTGATCGGCGGGTCGCAACCCGGACTGAGAATCAACAAGGCGCCTTTCGGCAAAGGCTATCCTTCTGGAGAGAGCTTTCCTTACACAGTCGAGCGCCGTGACCGCACCATCTATTTCTCGGCGCTCCGCAACGGCGACGAAGAGAACTTCTTTGGCGCGGTGATCAGTTCAAGCCCCGTCGATCAGAGGCTCACGCTCAACAACCTCGGGCAGTCAGCAAGGGAAAGCGCAATCATCGAAGTCTCTGTTCAAGGGGTCACCAACCTCGCGCATCAAGTGAGCCTCGCGCTGAACGGCTCGCAAATCGGTCAACTGTCGTTCAACGGACAATCGAAGGGCCAACAGAAGATCGAAGTTCCGCAGGCGCAACTGCGTGAAGGCGAGAACATCGTAACGCTGCAATCGATCAACGGACCGAGCGACATCAGCCTCGTCGATTCGATTCGCATCACCTATCAACACAGCTATCGTGCGGAGAATGACTCGCTCGGGTTGACGGCGAGACCGGGCGAGACGGCGACGGTCAGCGGCTTCTCGTCGAAAGACGTACGGGTCTTTGACGTCACCGATGACCGCGACGTTCAAGAGCTAGCGGTGTCGGTTGATGAGTTGAAAGACGGGTACGCGGCGACCGTCACTGCTCCAAGCGCTGGAATCAAGGGTGTTGGTTCCGGTGAGCGCAAGCTGCTGGTGTTGACCGAGCACAAAGCTCTTCAAGCCCCGAGCCTCACCGCCAACACACCGTCTCAACTGCGCGATGCGAGTAACAGCGCCGACTTCATCATGATCGGCCGGGTTGAATTCCAAGACTCGCTCAAACCGCTTGCATCGTTGCGCACCAAACAAGGTCTCAAGACAGCGCTCGTCGACATCGAAGACGTCTATGATGAGTTCAGTTTCGGCGACAAGTCTCCGCAGTCGATCAAGGACTTCCTCTCGTATGCAGCGAGCAAGTGGAAGCTCAAGCCGCGATTTGTCTTGTTGGCCGGAGACGCGTCATACGACGCCCGCAATTATCTTGGCTTAGGAGACCGCGACCTCGTACCAACGAAGTTGATCGACACCGCGTACCTCGAAACAGCGAGTGATGATTGGCTTGCCGATTTCGACGGCGACGGAGTCGCCGATCTGGCCATCGGCCGGTTGCCCATATGCAGTGCTGAAGAAGCAAGCCTGCTAGTCTCCAAGATCATTGCTTACGAAAGCTCTTCTCCTTCCAAAGAAGCACTGCTTGTCGCAGACGCGAATGACGGCTTCGACTTCGAAGGCGCGGCCAACCAGCTTGCTCCAATCTTTCCGCCTGGTATCTCGATTACCCAGATCAACCGTGGCCGGGCAGGCACAGAAACGGCGAAGAAACATCTGCTGGACGGAATTCAGCGGGGCCAGAAGGTAGTCAACTACACCGGCCATGGTTCGGCAAATGTCTGGAGGGGAGATCTGCTGACGGCTGCGGACGCGGCACGACTGGACAATGGCCATCTGCCTGTGTTTGTGATGATGACTTGCTTGAACGGCTACTTCCACGATGCGGCGTTGGACTCGCTTGCCGAGTCGTTATTGAAAGCCGAGCACGGGGGCGCGGTCGCGGTGTGGGCTTCATCGGGGATGACTCTGCCCGGTGCACAAGCAGCGATGAACAAGGAGCTCTACAGGCAAGTGTTCTCGGGCAAGACCGCGCTCGCGTTGGGAGACGCTGCGAGGGGAGCGAAGCTGGCCGTGAGTGACAGCGACGTTCGCCGAACCTGGGTTCTCCTGGGCGACCCTTCTATGACGCTCAGATAACGCAGAATCGTCGGGTGCCAACCGGCTCGAGTCAGAAAGAGCGCGATTATTGGCGGCCCGCTTGGCAGCCAAGTCTGATCAATCTTCTCGATCTGAAGGGTGATTCCTTGTCTATTCTTGTCGCAACACGCTCGTTTATTGTGGCAATTGTAGCTTGCGAACAATTGCTTGAAAACGCGGTTCGTCTCTGAGTGGTTCGAAATCGGGTGAAGCCGCGATTTGGATTATCCACGGAAGGCGCTCCGCATAAGATTTTTCCAACATCGCCAAAGCCTGCTCGCGGTCGTTGATGGAAATTGCCCGGCAAGCGATGCTTAGCGAGTGGGTAGATTCCGATTTGAGCCTCCATTGTTCTATCAGAAAACTAACGACGGTTTCAGGTTCCTCGGTTTGGATTTTATCTTCAATTTTCTGCGCAAACGGCGTGTCGTGTTCTAATCGTGTACCGCTGGCTGCATAGTTCAACGATTCGGCTTTGCGTCCTTGCAACCACAAACAACGCGATAACAACCAGTGCGCGTTCACCCACTTGTCGTCGAGTTCCAGGGCTTTTCTAAAGCACTCTTCAGCTTTGATAAAATCTTTCCTACAAGAATAGACGATCCCCAAATTTGACAGGATGGCAGGGCTAATCGGGTTAAGCTTGATGGCTTGTTCGAGTTCGCTTTGAGCTTCGTCGAATCGGCGCAGATAGGTCAACAGCATTCCGTGGCGCATACGCCCCAGCGAAAAGTTGGGAGCAGCTTCAACAACCTGCTTCAAAGTCTGTTCGGCGCTCTTCCAATCCCAATCAAACGAGGTTTGGATAAAACCGAGCGTTACTAAAGCCTCAACCAAATCCGGTTGGATAGATAAGGCCTTTTGCAAAAGTTCTTTGGCTTGCTCGACGTTGGTTTGCGAGGAGTCAAGACCGCTCGAGAATAGACGATACTGCGCATCTGCCATGCCAGCGTAAGCTTCGGCAAACTGCGGGTCGAGTTCGACGGCTTGTTTGAAGTAAACAATCGCGTTTTGTAAAGACTTGCCGTCGCTTCGACTGGAAAAATATCGCCCTTTCAAAAAGGCTTCGTAAGCGTCCGAACTTTGCGTGGAGCGTTTAGCAAATTCCAGATTTTGCCGACGATTCTGATTGAGAGTTTGCAGGACTCTGGCGGAAATCGCGTCTTGCAAATCTAGAATTTGACGGGCGTCGCCGTCGAACTGTTCAGACCACAGATGCTCGCCGCTGCCAACGGAGACCAGTTGCAGCGTCACACGAATTCGCTCGCCTTCCTGTTGCACTCTGCCGTCCAGGACGGCATCAACTTCGAGTCTTTTGCCAATCTCGAAAATATTCTGCTCGCTTTTGGCAAAGCCGGTCACCGCGGCGGTAGGGCGCACCGCGATGTCTTTCAACCCCCCGAGTTTAGTGATCAAAGCATCTGTAAGTCGCATACGCAAATCTTCGCCGCCGTCGTTGGCGGAAAAAGGCTTCAGCGGCAAAACGGCAAGAGATTGCATGGAAGACTTGGTTGCGCCCGGACTCCGACCGTCCGTCGTTACAAGATAGGTAATCGCCGCCAGTAAGCAGAGCGCGGCGACACCCGCTAGCGGTAAGCCATAGCGCCGCCATTTAACAACTTCGTTCTTTGGCGAAGAGAGAAGCGCTCGTTCGCTGTTGAAGGAGTCTTGCGATTCGGGTTCCGGCGAATCAAGAATCTCCTCTTCAGTAACAATCTCTGCGGCGGTGTGTTTTTCGATGACCAGGACGTTGCCGGCGCAGTCAGGTTCGATAGCCTCCGCGACGAAGCGATAGCCGTGTTTGGGAACGGTCTCGATGTATTTGATGTTGTCGGATTCGCCCAGCGCTTTTCGCAGTAAGGAGATGCTGCGGTTGAGGGCGTTTTCTTCAACAAAGCTGTTCTGCCATACGGTTTCCAGCAGCGTCGCTTTGTCAACCAGACGCCCGCTGTTCCGGACTAATAGGACAAGGGTGTCAAAGGCCTTTGGGCCGAGGGGCACCCGCTGACCGTCTTTAAGCAGAAGGCGTTCATCTGCATCAAGTTGAAACGCGCCAAACTGGTAAATCTGTTTTCCGTGATACTGCATGAGAACTCCCCTTCGATCAACTGGAACCTCCCAACAGGAATTCGTCAGGTTTTAATCAGCATTTTTCAAAGACTCCTGAGCCTGTTGTTGAGTATTTTCCCTTTGGGGCCGGACCATCCTTGCATGGACCGAGCCGGTAAAGCCACAGGCGCGGATTATATGCCGTCGGAGATAGCCGGGCAAACCGTCGCTAGTGGCTGCCGGCCGGTTCGACAGGACGGCTTTGATTTGCGCTCGCTTCGATCAGCAAGCCGGGAGCAGACATGACCAGGAAGCGCACGACGAAAACAACGATAGAAGCGCACGAGGTCTACATCGTCAAGACTGCGCGTCGTTTCCGGCCGTTCTGCGCGCAATGCGCGGAGCCGGCGCCGATGATTTCGATCGACGAAGCAGTTCGGATTGCAGGCGCCGGTTCACGGACGCTTCATCGCTGGGTTGAAGCGGGAGAACTTCACTTTGTCGAAACCTCAGAGGGGTTGGTGTTTCTATGCCCGGCATCTTTGCTGAAACACATCCCAAGCCAAACGAATTCTGTCGCTCGATGAGCGGCAAACCCATCAGGGTTAGCGAACGGTTTTATTAAGGAGGCAGTATGAACCCCCTCACCCACCTTTATCACTCAAGCGGACATTCCGCGGGAAGGCGCAAAGCCAAAAGTACGGTTTCGCTCCTGCTTGGGCTGACGACAATGACCGCGATTTTCTTTTTCTCGCTGCACAAGACCAGCGCCGTGAATCGAACCTGGGATGGCGAGGGCGGCGACAACAATTGGAGTACCGCGGCGAATTGGTCGGGTAATGTTGTGCCGACTTCCAGCGATGTAGCCGTATTTGACGGCACCAGCACGAAGGACTCCTCTATTGATGCGGGTTTCGCGGGCAGCGTGGCAGGAATCCAGATCAACGCCGGTTATTCAGGAACGATCACACAGGGCGTTAGTCTCACAGTTGGAACTTCGCACTACATCCAGGCCTCAGGCACATTCACCGGCGGCGGCGGGGTGTTGGATTTCAACGGCAATTTCACCGTGAGCGGCGGAACATTC
>CAZJQQ010000002.1:310245-318586 GCA_964548075.1 uncultured Clostridia bacterium
ACGTGCAAAGCGCATTGAGTTTTACAAACGGAGCGGCCAACTTTATTTTCAATGTTGCGTTCACGCTTACCGCCGGGACGAACTTCACGCCCGGCGGCGGCAATTTGACATTCAACTCCAGTTTCACGCAAACCGGCGGCACGTTCACGCCCGGCGGCGGGGTGTTGGATTTCAACGGCAATTTCACCGTGAGCGGCGGAACATTCAACGCGCCATCGGGGTCGGTTTCGTTCGCACAGAGTTTTACCGTCAGCGGCACGGGAGTCTTCAACCCGAACGGCGGGACGGCGGTGTTTGACAGCAACTTCTTTACGTTCATCACCATTCCGGCAAACTTCACGCTCGCCAATCTCACCGTCAACAAAAACTTTGCCGCTGGGGCCGATGTGATCTTCAACACGACCAGCACGATCGTCGTGACGGGAACGCTGACGCTGACCGACGGCCGTCTCCAGAACAACCCCGGCACGGGAACAGTCGAGGCGCAATCGGCGGTTTCGATCGCCTCAACCTTTGATGGTGGCAACGGTAAGCTGTCGTTCACCGGTACTGCCAACCAAACGTATACAAATGCCGGCGGCCTAAATCCAAGCGGCACCTGGACGGTCAACAAGTCCGCCGGCAAGGTGACGCTCGCCAGCAATCTCATCCTCGGTACGAGTCAGGCGCTCGACGTTACTTCGGGGACGCTCGATCTCGGCCCTTCTTTCAATCTACAAGCCGGCGCGATCACTATCGGCGCTACCGGCACGCTGCGCAACTTCGGCACGGGCAATCTTACATTGGGTGGCAGCCTCACAAACAATGGCGTGCTTAATTTCAACGGTGGCGGTACGGCTTGCGGCGATCCAAACGCCGGCGACCCTTTGTTGATTCGTTCATCTTCAAGTGGCACAGCGCGCAACTGGTCAGGCGCGGGCGCGTTTTCAATCGTTGATGTGGACCTTCAGGACCAGAACGCCACCGCGATTGCCGGCGGGGTCACGGCTTTTACGAGCAATAACTCCGGCAACAATACCAACTTCACCTTCTCAGCAAGCTGCCCGGTCGAAGTAACAACTCAACCTACGAATCAAACCGCTTGTCCCGGAGCTTCGGCGACCTTTACGGCGGCAGCATCGGGAACCGGTCTCACCTTTCAATGGCGCAAGACAGGAATCAATCTCGCCGATGGCGGCAACATCAGCGGGGCACTCACGGCGATGCTGACCATCAACCCGGTCGGCCCAGGCGATGTCGATTCCTACGATGTGGTGACGACGAATACCTTCGGCGTGACCGCGACTTCTACCCCAGCGACACTGACCCTGTTAGTTCCACCGGCGATAAATGGCCAACCGAACAGCGCGGTTCGCTGCGTAGGGGAATCGGTGACGTTCTCGGTTTCCGCCATCGGCACGGGCCTGACGTTTCAGTGGCGCAAGAATACCTCGAACATCACCGGAGCGACGGCGAGCAGTCTCACCATCATGTCGGTGACGACGGGCGATGCGGGCAGCTATGACTGCGTCGTCAGCGGCGTATGTCCTCCGGCTGTCACGTCGTTGGCGGTGACGCTTACGGTCAACACGCCGCCGAATATCAGCAATCAACCGAGCGCGGCAACCAAGTGCGTCGGCGAATCGGTTACATTCACTGTAACCGCAACCGGCACGGCTCTGACCTTTCAATGGCGCAAAGAGGGTAACAATATCGGCGGCGCGACCGCGAACAGTTTCACTATCAAAACGGCGGCAACCGTTGATGCCGGTAGCTATGATTGCGTCGTCAGTGGAGTATGTCCACCGTCAGTCATCTCAAGTGCAGTAACTCTCACGGTCAACACGCCGCCGGCAATTAACAGCCAGCCAGTTGATGCAACGAAATGCGTTGGAGAATCCGTTACCTTTTCCGTGGGCGCAACGGGAACCGCATTGACTCTTCAGTGGCGCAAGAACGCCATCGACATCGGAGGTGCCACATCGAGCAGCTTCAATATTGCCTCGATCACCACTGATGACGCCGGCGCTTATGACTGTGTCGTCAGTGGGACGTGTTCTCCTCCTGCTACCTCAACATCGGTGACGTTGACGGTCAACACCGCGCCCGCCATCACCAGTCAGCCGGCGGGCGCCACCAAGTGCGTGGGCGAGTCAGTCACCTTCTCGGTTTCCGCGACAGGGACGGCGTTGACGTTCCAGTGGCGCAAAGGCGGAAACAACATCGGCGGCGCCACATCAAGCAGCTTCAATATCGCTTCGGTCAGCACTGGCGATGAAGGCTCGTATGACTGTGTGGTCAGCGGGACGTGCACTCCGCCGGCGACTTCAAACGCCGTCACGCTTACGGTCAACACACTGCCGTTCATCAGCAGCCAGCCGGCGGGCGCTACCAAGTGCGTGGGCGAGTCAGTTAGTTTCTCGGTTTCCGCAACGGGAACCGCATTGACTTTTCAGTGGCGCAAGGCCGGAAACAATATCGGAGGCGCGACATCAAGCAGCTTCACGATCGCGTCAGTGGCGACGGGCGACGCAGCCTCGTATGACTGCGTCATCAGCGGGACGTGCACTCCGCCGGCGACTTCAAACGCCGTCACGCTTACGGTCAACACACTGCCGTTCATCAGCAGCCAGCCGGCGGGCGCTACCAAGTGCGTGGGCGAGTCAGTTAGTTTCTCGGTTTCCGCGACAGGGACGGCGTTGACGTTCCAGTGGCGCAAAGGCGGAAACAACATCGGCGGCGCCACATCAAGCAGCTTCAATATCGCTTCGGTCAGCACTGGCGATGAAGGCTCGTATGACTGTGTGGTCAGCGGGACGTGCACTCCGCCGGCGACCTCGAACGCCGTCACGCTTACGGTCAACACACTGCCGTCCATCAGCAGCCAGCCGACGGGCGCCACCAAGTGCGTGGGCGAGTCAGTCACGTTCTCAGTAGGCGCGACAGGCACGGCGTTGACGTTCCAATGGCGCAAGGACGGGAACAACATCGGTGGAGCAACATCGAGCAGCTTGACCATCAGCTCAGTAGTGACTGGAGACGCGGGGCCTTACGACGTCGTTGTCAGCGGCACGTGCTCGCCGCCGGCCACATCAAACGCAGTTAGCCTGACGGTGAACGGCTTCACGCTCTCTTCAACCGGCCAGTTCTTTCCCTTCAGCGGCGGAAGCGGCAGCGTTAACGTCACAACCGCCGCCACGTGTGCCTGGAGTGCAATAAGCAATGACAGTTTTATCAACATCACAAGCATCACCAGCGTGAGCAGCACAGGTAATGGAACGGTCAACTTTACGCTGGATTCGACCACCACCCCGCGCACGGGGACGATGACGATCGCGGGTGTGACTTTTACCGTAGACCAGAGCAACCCGACGGCAATCACGCTGGTGTCGTTCACGGCTAGCGAGTTTGAAGGCGGATCGCTGCTGGAATGGCAGACGGGCCTCGAGGTGAACAACCTGGGCTTCAACATATACCGGGAGGAAGCCGGCAAGCGCACGCTGATCACTCGAGAGCTTGTCGCGGGATCGGCGCTCAGGGCCAGTGCTGCGTCCGGTTCCGGGGGCTCGTACGCGTGGTGGGACAAGATCGACAGCAAGGGAGCAGTCTACTGGCTCGAAGACATCGACTTGAAAGGCCTCTCGACCTGGCACAGACCGGCGATGAGTCAGAAGGCAGAAGGCAGCAGACAGAAAGCAGTAGCGGTCACATTGAGCCAGATCGGCAACCGCAAGTCGCCAGATCCATCTTCATCATTAGAAGCAAAAGCGCAGACGGCGGAGATCAGCTCCTCGAGCATTCAAGTTCAAGCCGCTCTCGCTTCACAACCCGCGGTGAAAATCGCCGTCAAAAACGAAGGTTGGTATCGGGTGACACAAGCTGAACTGGCCGCCGCCGGATTCAACATCAACGTCGATCCGCGGATGCTGCAACTGTTCGTGGACGGGCGCGAGCTGCGGATCATCGTCCAGGGAGAACAAGACGGGAGGTTCGATACGGCGGATTCTGTCGAATTCTACGGCATGGGAGTCGAGTCGCCCTTCTCCGCATCGCGAGTGTACTGGTTGGCTGCGGGCTCGCAACCCGGTGTGCGCGTCAACCAATCGAAGACGGCACGGGCGGCTGCTGAATCTTCGAGCTTCACGTATTCAGTCGAACGCAAAGATCGCACGGTCTACTTCTCCGCGCTGCGCAACGGCGAACGCGAGAACTTCTACGGCGCGGTGGTGGCTCGCGATCCAGTCGACCAGACACTCACACTGTCGCACGTTGCCGCGCTTGATTCTCGCGAAGCTGTGCTCGAAGTTACCCTTCAAGGGGTCGCGCTCGCCTCGCACCGCGTGATCGTCGAATTGAACGGGATCCAAGCCGGAGCGCTCGATTTCGGCGGTCAATCTCAAGGCGTCGCCAGGTTCACCCTGCCGCATTCGATTCTCAGAGAGGGACAAAACATCGTGCGGCTGACCGCGGCCGGAGGTCCCGGCGATGTCAGCCTGGTCGACTACATCCGCATCTCATATCAACGCAGCTACAGGGCCGACGACAACGCGCTCAAGTTAACGGCGCCCGGGTTTCAGCAAGTGACGATCGGTGGCTTTAGTTCAGACTCAATCCGAGTAGTCGATGTGACCGATGCCGGCTCGCCGCAAGAGATCATCGGCGCGGTCGAGAACCGAAAGAGCGATTACGCTATCAGCTTTGCTGCCCCTGAAGCCGGCGAGCGCTCGCTGCTAGCCTTCACGACCGGACAACATCCGGCAAGCCTTTCGCTGAATCAGCCCTCGAATCTTCGGAGCGGCAACGCCAGCTTCGTCATCATCACCCGGCGCGAGTTGGCGGGCAGTCTCAACCCGCTTGTCACCCTGCGCAAGTCTCAAGGGTTGAGCGTCTCGGTTGTTGACATAGAAGACATCTACGACGAGTTCAGCTACGGGCAGAAAACGCCATATGCGGTGAGAGACTTCCTCGCATACGCGAAGTCGAGCTGGAAGAAGAAGCCTCGATTCGTCTTGTTGGCGGGCGATGCTTCGTTCGATCCGAAGAACTATCTTGGGTACGGCGATTCGGATGTGGTGCCGACGAAACTCATCGAGACGGAGTTCATGGAGACATCATCAGACGATTGGCTGAGCGATTTCGATGGCGACGGCATAGCGGATATTGCGACCGGGCGGCTGCCCGCGCGCACAATCGAAGAACTGTCGAGGATGGTTGCGAAGATCGTCAACTACGAGCGCGAGTCTCCCTCTGAGGAAGCATTGCTGGTTGCCGATGCGAACGAAGGATTCGACTTCGAACAGGCGAGCGAGCAACTGAGATCGTTGATCCCAACTAGTTTGAGGATCACACAAGTCAACCGTGGCCGGCTGGATCCGGAGATGGCGAGAATTTCACTATTTGAAGCCTTAAACCGGAGGCAATTTCTAGTCAACTACGCCGGCCACGGTTCGGTAAATCAGTGGAGGGGCAATCTTTTGACAAACGATGACGCGCTGGCATTGGGCAACGATCATCTGCCGATTTTCGTGATGATGACTTGCTTGAACGGGTACTTCGACGACCCGGCGCTGGACTCACTGGCAGAGTCGCTGATGAAGGCGGAGCGAGGAGGAGCGGTTGCGGTGTGGGCTTCGTCGGGGATGACGATGCCGGCGGATCAGGCTCTGGTGAATCAAGAGCTGTATAGATTGCTGTTCAATCGCGTTCCGGGAATCACGATAGGCGAAGCAATGATGCGGGCGAAGGCTGCGTCGAGCAGTACTGATGTGCGGCGCACATGGATTCTGCTTGGTGATCCGGCGATGAAACTGAAATGATCAGCAACCGGTGGGGCAGTCAGCGGTATCACTATGCAGTTAAGTGAGTTGTCCGTACCGCCCGGCGACGACGCCCGATTGCCCGGTCACTACAAATATACCAGAGCCGGCCAGTATTCCCGATTAATGGTGGCGTCGAGCCAGGGGAGTTCGCGCAAGGGTTCATGCTTGTGCGGTTGCTTGAGCGTTGTGGCTTTAGCCAAGCGGGTTCACCTTCGGTTTAGATTCGTTAAGGTAAGCGATGGATTCTCGCAGGAGCGCAATAGACTGTTTACGCAGGAAAGCAGAGTCGAGTGAGATGAAGGAGTCTCTCGCCATCTTAGTCGTCCATTTGAAATCTCCAAACGGCGATGATACCTTGCCCACGTGGGAAAACCTCCGGGTCGTCCAACTCACTGCTAATGCCGAAAGAAAACGCCCGCAAACACGAAGTCGCTTTCTGCGCCGAAGTCTCGAAGTGGAGCGATCGACTATTCGAGGCGGACACATCCCTACCGTTCGGTTCATCGGATATTGAGAGCTTTGGAACCGGCAGCCAGAAGCGCCAAGACATTCGTGTCTACGAACGAAAGGCAAAAGGCCGTGGCAGAATCGCGCTCTGCGGCGAAGCAAAGTTGCCCGGCAGCCGACAAGGCCGCTCGCCGTTTGACTTGGCTCTGATGATCGAGCGGCGTCGATTGGAGAATTGACTTCGCACGCCCTATACTCAAGCCTTTGTCGAGCGCGGAGATCGAATCTCTATGCCAGGAGTGAGGCCGGAAGAAGACCAGCGGTCTGAGGTTATTGGGAGACGCAGCGCTGCGCTGATAGACGCAGTGCCTTTGTTGGTGACTTTTGCCGCCGGGCTCATCTGTTTTGGCCTCTTCTACAATCGAGGGCTCGGGCTCTCCGTTATCGGCTACAGCATCGCTCCGGCTGAGCGCGTGATGCAGGGTGAAGTGCCTTATCGCGACTTCCTGTTCAACTACACTCCCGGGATCTTGTGGGTTAACGCGCTGTTGATGAATGCGTTTGGCGCGACGCTAATGGCCACCCGGATCGGATTGCTCGCGTTCAAGCTGATCACCCTCATAACGCTGTTCCAAGTCGCTCGAAGGCTCACCAGCGGATGGGCGGCGCTCGCTCCCGTCGCGCTCACGCTTGCCTGGCTCGGCCACCAGCAAATATTCAACGTCTATCCGGATCAGTACCTCGTGCTGTTTTCGCTCGCGGCCTTGGCCTGCATGCTCAACTACGACGAGACCGGTCGCGCGCGGCAGCTCTTGCTATGCGGATTGGCGGTCGGCGTGGTCTTCGTCTTCAAATACAATGTCGGGGTCTTGCTGTTCGGTTCCGGGGCGGTTGCGATCGTCGCGAGAGAGTCAATGACGGTTCGTCGCATCAAGAGCGCCGTCAGTAAAGTTGGCGTCTACCTTATTGGGTTCGCCGTAGTTGCCGGAGCGCTCGCCGGATATCTCGCTTACAACCACGCGCTTGGGGCGATGATCAACCACTTCCTGCATCACGCGGCTGAATACAGCGAAACCCGCGCGGTGACGCTTCCGCCCGCCGGAGTCGTTCTGCCGGCGGCCCTCGCGTCGCTTGCAGCAATCACGGTTGGCCTGGTCGTGCTCCGCATTGCGGCGCGGTTCATTGGAGCTTATGTGATCGGGGTGCTCGCCATCGGGTCGATCATCCTGCTGGCGCCCGGAAAAGCGGCGTTGCTCAGCGAGTCTGCGATCGCTGCGGTGGCGTATTTTCCGCCTCTGGTTTTCGTGGCAGCGTTCGTGGCGGCGATTCGGCAGTTGAAGGACAGGGAACGCAGCGCAAACTGGTGGCGAGACAACGGCGCGATAACCATCACAGGGTTGTTTGCAATCGCCGTCTACCTCGAAGTCTTCCCGCGAGCCGACTTCTATCACCTGGTCCGCGTGCTGCCGCCGGTGTTCTTGTTCTTCTTCGCTCTTCTTGTCCGATGCCTGCCTGCTATCAGAGAGCATCTGCGAACATACGTCACTTCACCTGATCGAGTTGCTTTGCTCACAGTGTCAATGCCGCTTGTCTTCCTGCTGCTCGCCGGAGTGCAGGATACCTGGGCGCCCGAGTTCGATTCAGGACTTCGTTTTAGAGACAACCGCGAGCTGAACATCGAGCGAGGGCGCGGAATCTTTGTCGAGGAGAAACAGGCGGAGTTGACCGAGGGTCTCGTGCAACTGATTCAAGCCAACAGCTCAAAGGACGACTACATATTCTCGTTTGCGCAGCGAGGCAGCGCTCTTTACTTTCTTGCTGCTCGCAGGAATCCGACTCGTTTCTTGTGGTGGAGATCGGTGGGGATCAGCGCGGAGGAAAGGGAAGGCGTGATGACGATGATCGCAAACCGGCGCGCGAAGCTCATCGTCGTTCAAGACGTCGCCGCAACGCGGGAGATTCAGGATTTCATCGAGAATAACTACAATCAGATCGGAACCGTGGCCGACATAGCGGTGTACGGGATGAGATAACAAATGGGAGGCAGAAGGCAGAAGGCAGAAGGCAGAAGGCAGAAGGCAGAAGGCAGAAGGCAG
>CAZJQQ010000003.1:0-154155 GCA_964548075.1 uncultured Clostridia bacterium
AGCAGCCAACACAAACCAACAGATGATCGTTTACACAAAATGCTTGACGCTACCATAGGATCGAGTACGTGGACTCCTTTCCTATCAAATCCTATTACGACAACTGAGTGTTCCTGCGGTTGAGTATCGGGTAACACGCTCACACCAAGGTAAACAATTGGATAGTGGCCCTGCTGAAGCCGCTTTCGCAGTTGATTGAAGCTCAGATAACGTTTTTTGATGCTGCTGGCGAAGCCATATGTCTTTGCTGCTTCCACTAAGTCGTCAGGTTCCGTACCTTCTGGCGTACACTTGCTGTCCTGACGTATCTCGGCCTCGGTTCTAGATACACCGAACGCGTTGAGCACCATCAGGAGGCAAGCTGGTGCGCAGGAATACTCAGTTTCCTGTCTATGCAGACGGGGCTTGTTAGGCATTCAGGATTTTTTTAGCAAGAGCGAGGCCCTTGCGGCGCAACTCATCAATGGGTGTGTAACGAACGATCTCTCCGGTCTTCCTATCGACTATGACTTCGCCAACATGTCCTCCCTTACCGCTTGCATATACTAACCAGATCGGCACGCGCCAGTGGCCTGTGGTGTCATCGATCTCCGGTTCCTGAGGGCAATAACGATCCGGCAAGTGACTGAAAAACTGCCATCCAACAGCTATCTCAATTGCTTCACGACTAGAAACGTCACCTTGTAGGGACTCGGCAACAAGGTCAACCAGCTCCGTCGGCTCTTCAAGAGCTAGGTCTTGTTTGAACTGATCAAGACCCTGGGCAAGAGGCTGTCGCACATAATCCTGAAAGCGATAGACAACTTGATTGTCCAACACCTCAAAACGAACATCTACTAGTTCATCGGAACCCTTACGAATGTGCTCGACGACTCTCGGATTCGCCAATTCGGCTTTCTCGAGATGAACCTTTATTGGACCCACTTGTAACCGCTCGCCAAACAGCGTTATCGGGTCCGCGATCTCACCAGAGATTGGGCCACAGCCTTCAAAAGGAGGTTTGGTCAAATCGACGTCGGAGCCTGAAATTGATGGAAAAGTGAAGTTAGGAGCTCGGACGCTGAATTGTCCTTCTGTGATTCCTCGAAATACAATCTCAAGATTACTCAAGTCTTCAGCAGAGAATTTGTCCGAGAGAGAGAATATTACATTAAAGATGTCTTCTACAAACTTCAACTTCCTCGCAATCTTAGCTAGCCTAAAGAATATCTGATCAAGCTCGAGGTCAAGTCTCGAACCGATGTCCGGAAACGAGTCTGGTAATCGAAGGGAAAACTTGCCAGCTTTAGCAAGCGAGAAACTCACGCGAGTATGTAAGAGCCATCCGTCAACAGTATCGTCCGCCACTTGCAGCGCGAAGTCCTTTACTGTCAGGTCAGATGAGCATTCAATCTGAATCTTGGGCCAGGAACCGGCAGGTTGATTCTCGATAGTTACCCGATCCCCGAGACGCCTCAGCATGAAAACTTGTTCTGGGGAGGACGACAGGCCAGGTATCTTCAGACTGCTGCGAAAGGACATCGTCTCGAGAGTACCAATATTTGCGTGCGGCGACGCTGGTATGCTGTCCACGTGTAGATTCGCGGGTATCTGAACCTCGCGCCAACTACGACCAGACTCGATGGTTGATACGCTCATTACTACACCAGCATTAGGCAGCACCTTCTCGATACAAGCAACGTTCGGCAGGCGCTAGATTGTTCGTGCGACGCTCAAGTTACTTCCACGCCGATAATGGCCATACAGCAAGTTTGTTGAGCAGAGAAGCGAAGTAAGGTATACGCGCCTCACATCGTTAGGTGACCGCCCGAAAGTACTCCTTGAAATCTCGTACGGTAACAACCACGCCCGGCGAACCGTCTGGCCAGATGATGTACCCGTTTGTCGAGATGGGAGCAGCCTCACACACCTCGTCCGCTTTAAGAGATGGGAGACTGGGATGACCTGAAATCTCTTCTCCGCACAGCACCTTGATGCGCGTTGTAGGTGGCCATGCCAGCCTGTCGATTTCCTCTAACGATGTTTCAGTCATAAGCTTCCCGCGTTGGAGGCTCCATCGGATTTCTCAATGCTGTATAGTAGGACCTCACGGAGAATACTAAGCACACTGATTCGGGATTGCAATTGAATTCTACTGTTACGGGTACCGCACACGGCGCGAGAAACCCAGTGTTCCGTCAGTCGCGCGCACACTTAAAACCGATTTCACGCACTGCTCTTGACAGACCATCCTCAACCCCTATATTAGGCAAAGCCGTTCAGTCTCACTTTGATTGGAGGAACGATGATGGCCTGCGAACGACCTAGGAGAGTACCAATTCCATTGGCGTTTATTCTGTTCATGAGCGTACTGGCGTTCGGCAACGGCTTCCCGCTCGAGCGGGTAATGAGCTCGCCGTTTCCGTCCGATCTGATCGCCTCTGCGCAAGGCGACAAGGTTGCCTGGGTGTTTGACGCCGAGGGTAAGCGCAACATCTGGGTCGCTGAAGCACCCGCCTTCAAGGGGCGGCAACTGACTCGCTACGATAAGGACGATGGGCAGGAGATCACCGAGCCGGCGTTCTCGCCTGATGGAAACTGGATCGCATTCGTTTACGGCGGACCTCCGAACGGCGACAAGGACATCCCCAATCCGACCAGCGATCCCGCGGGCGCCAAACAGGAAGTGCGCGTCGCCAATGTGCGAACAGGCGCCGTGATGAAAGCCGGAGAAGGAACTAGTCCTTTCTTTTCGCCTCGCAGTGATCGCGTGATCTTCAGTCACGAAGATCATCTCTGGTGGGCGCCAGTGCCGACAACGCCGCCAGTGAAAGGCGCAGCCGCAAAGCCAATTGGAGCCGCGAAGAAGATGTTTGAGATTCGTGGCTCGGTGGGTTCTCCGGCGTGGTCGCCTGACGGCTCGCAGCTCGCTTTCGTTTCCGCGCGTGGGGATCACAGCTTTATCGCGATCTACGATCCGAAGGCCGGGAGCATCCGCTTCCTCGAGCCCAGCGTCGATCGCGACATCGAGCCTCGCTGGTCGCCCGATGGCAAGCGAATCGCCTGCCTTCGTTTGTTCAACATTACCGATGTTCCGTCCGCCGACCGGGAGCGCATTGCGCCGTGGGCGATCAGAGTCATCGACGTCAATACGGGTCAGGGCAGGGAGATCTGGAAGTCCGGCAGTGCGTGGATGGACTCATTCTCGCGGTTGCCGCTGGGAGACAGCATCCTTCAGTGGGCGGCTGGCGATAAACTCGTGTTCGCGTCGGAGAAGGACGGCTGGGCTCATCTTTATTCTGTGCCGGCGAATGGCGGGCCGGAGACTGCGCTCACGCCGGGCAACTACGAGGTTGAAAACGTCGCCTGGTCTCCAGATCGATCCTACGTCGTCGTGGCCAGCAACAATGGAGACATTGACCACCGGCATCTGTGGAAGGTCAATGTCGCAGGCGGCAGACCTGAACAGCTCACGAGCGGCGGCACCATCGAGATGTACCCGGTGATCGTCAGCGGTGGAAAACAGATTGCCTTCATGCATTCGACGGCGAATAGTCCGTTCCTTCCTTACATCGCTTCAGCGGATGTGAAGAGCAAAACGGCGCTTGCGCCTCAAGCTCTGCCACGCGAGTTCCCAGCAGATCAACTGACCGAGCCCGAGCAAGTGATCTTCAAGGCGGCCGACGGGCAGGACATTCATGGCCAGTTCTTCAAGCCGAAGGGCGTTACCGGCAAGACGCCGGCGGTGGTCTTCATGCACGGCGGGCCGATGCGTCAGATGTTGTTGGGCTGGCATTACAACTACTACTACCACAACGCCTACGCGATGAATCAGTATCTGGCGAGCCGAGGCTACGCCGTTTTGTCGGTGAATTATCGAGCGGGCATTGGATACGGCCGCGCGTTTCGAGAGGCGAAGCATCGTGGCGCGCGAGGCGCATCGGAATATCAAGACATCGTCGCGGCAGGTAAGTACCTCAAATCTCGAAGCGACATCGACGCAAAGCGCATAGGATTGTGGGGCGGCTCATACGGAGGCTTCTTGACCGCGATGGGGCTGGCTCGGGATTCGGATCTGTTTGCGGCGGGCGTCGATGTGCACGGCGTCCACGATTGGAGCGCGCGCGTGGGGCGCGGGCCCGGGGGAGGTGGCTCACCGGAATTGATCAAGGTTGCGCGCGAGTCCTCGCCGATCTCGTCGGTCGACAAATGGAAATCGCCCGTGCTGCTGATCCATGGGGACGACGACCGCAATGTCGCGTTCAGTCAGACTGTCGATCTGGTTCGCAAGCTGCGCGAACACGGTGTGCAGTTTGAAGAGCTTGTCTTCCCGGACGAGGTGCACGACTTCCTGCGGCATCAGGACTGGCTTCGAGCTTATCACGCGGCGGTGGATTTCTTTGACAGAAAGCTGAGGTAGGGTCGTTAATGCTCGCTCTCAGGATCGGAGGGCTCCGGGAATGTGACTCGATCGTAGACATCCGCGAGCCGCAGAGAACAACCGATCGAGGCAATGTTAATCGTGCCCTCAAGACCGCTCACGGTGTTTAGGACCCATTCGCCGGATCGATGCACATAGTGGTCAATCATAGGCATTGATTGGGCCACCATCAGATAATCCGTGAGTGATGAGAGGTAGGTGCGATAGCGCCAAAACTTCTTGCCCCGATCAAAAGCCTCCGTTGTAGGCGATAGAACCTCGATGATCACTTTTGGGTTGAGCAAGACATCGCGGTACTCATCGAGAAACTCAAGCGCGCCGCATACCACTAGCAAGTCGGGAAATGAGAAAAGACCCTTCGTCGAGTGGCGATCCAACGGAAGAGGCCCGCTGCGTACTTTTATGTCTTTGGAGAATACCTGGCAGGGTGTTCCTAGCAACTGGTTATAAAGCTGACCAGTGGCGTTCACACAGACCTTTCCATGCTCAGGACTCTCGCCGGCCATCGCATAAATCAACCCGTCCAGATACTCGTGACGCTCTTCAGACTGTCGTTCGAGCGCCAGATACTCTTCGACGGTGTGATGCTGTTGTACTTTCGGTAAGCTCATAGCTCTGACTTCTTAACTGCCCCGATTATAGCCTGACACCCTGCCCATGAGAAGCGCCCTGTCGCCCCTGCCTCAACTCCGTTCCAACCTAATACTTAGAATTTTTCTTGGCTACAACCGAAGAAAATCCGCGCGCTTGTGTCTAATAGTCATGGAGCACTAATCTGATACAACCGATGAAAGTTCGAGAATCGCAGCCCGACTTCGAAGAGCGAGCGACGGTCATTGCCGCCCAACAGGGCGATCGCGATGCGTTCAAGTCTCTGTATGAGCGCTACCGCGACCGCGTCTACAACGTCATCTTCTATTCGATGGGCGATGAGTTTAGGGCGGAGGACGTGTTGCAGATCGTCTTCGTGAAAATCTATCGAGGACTTCCGAGCTTTCGATTCGAAGCGAGTCTTGCGACCTGGATTTACCGGATCGCGCTCAACGAGTGTCTTAACCAGCAGAGGCGGCGCGGGGCCCAGCACATTCCGTTTGAAGCCCTACTCGGGAGCGATGAGGAACTCGACTCGGGGGCGGGCGCCGACCTGCAGCACGCCGAAGCAGAGCGGCGCGAGATCGTCCACCGCGCGGTAATGGATCTGTCCCCAAAGCTGCGAGCGGTTGTCGCGCTGAAGTATCTTGAGGGGCTTTCATACCAAGAGATCGCTGCGGTGCTGGAGTGCGCTCCGGGGACGGTCGCTTCGCGATTGAATCGCGCACTCACTGAGCTGGAAGCGCGGCTCAGACCGCTGAGGCGACTCTTATAACAAATGGTGGAGTACAAGTTATGAAATGTTGGCGAATTGATCTGCGGCGAACGTTCTCGCTTTACCTGAACGGCGAGCTCGATGCGGGCGCGGTTAAGCGAGTCGAGGACCATCTGATTGATTGCGGTTCGTGCCGCACGCGCCTTGCGCGCATACGGAACGGCCATAGATTGGCGCAGGAAATGCCGCGGTTCACGCCGCAACGCGATCCCTGGACTGCGATTGAAGCGGCAATCGAGGCGCGACCGGCGCCAAACGCGCGGGGGGGCGCAGGCTGGCGAGGCCTGGTGTTCAAACCTGGTTTCGCGCTTGCTGTGATCGGAGTGGCTGCGCTCATCGCGGCCTTGCTGGTCGCGTCCGGCAGGCGCTCATCTGGAGAAGGGCCGGCGGGCCAGCTCATCGCCGACGCGCTCGACCTTAGCGAATTTCACACGGTGAGCATCGCCGACATCGAGCGAAACCAAAAGCCTCACGTGATGGCGGAGGGCTACGTCTCGGAGGTGCGTGTAAACGATGAAGACGGCGATCTGAGCTTCAAGCTGGTCGATGACCTGAGCGGTTCGGGCCCGTTCATCATTTGTGAGATCATCGATCCGATCAAGCTGGCGCCGCCGCCGGTTGGAAGCCGCGTGCGAGTCTACGGCGTCAGCCGGTACGACGGCCAGGCCGATCACAACTGGTACGAGGTCCATCCGGTGCTCAACATCGAGGTGGTGCGGCGGTAATCGCGCTCGCCCTCGGTCTTTCCAACGTCCCTGACTGCGATCATAACCAAATCCATTCCGTGAACAAGGAGAACACAATGCACGCAACTCCTCTCCGCGCTGTGCGGAAAACAGTTTCTTGTTTGTTAGTCGCGCTGCTCTTATCACTATCGCCAGGAGGCGCGGCTTTTGCCCGCGCAGGCTCGACTGTTTCGGGCGTCGTGCTGGATTCGTCCGGCGCGGCGGTGGCGGAAGCGTCCATCTCTCTGCTCAGCGCCCAGCAGGTGACCGTTGGCACAGCGAAGACCGACTCGCAGGGACACTTCACTCTTTCTGATGTTCCGAGCGGGCAATATCTGCTGGTGGTTAGATCGCGAGGGTTCGCCGACAGTCAGCAGGCCGTCGCAGTCGGATCAAGCGCAGTCGATAATCTGGAAGTGCGTCTTGATCCCGGCCTTCTCAACGAAGAGGTGACCGTAACGACCAATCCAGGCATGGTCGAAAGCGTCGGGACGATAAGCCAGCAGGTCAACGTCGTCACCGAACAACAGATCGGAGAGCGCGCAAAATCCGTGACGGCTCAGATTGCAAACGAAGAAGTCGGCGTGCACCTTCAACGCACCGCAACCGTGATGTCCGGGATCTTCGTGCGCGGGCTTACCGGGAACAAAGTCAACATCTTCATCGACGGTTTCCGGTATTCGAACGCCGCGCAGAGAGGCGGCGTAAACACGTTTCTGAATTTGATAGACTCGACTAATCTGCGAGGAGTCGAGATATTGCGCGGACCCAACAGCGCTCAGTACGGAAGTGATGCGCTGGGAGGCAGCATTCAGTTTCTGACCCGCACCCCATACTTTTCCGCCGGTGAGCCGGAGGTTCACGGCTCTCTGGGAACGTTTTTCAACAGTGCTGATGCGGCATTCGGTTCGAATCTCGCGACCACTTATGCAACGCGGAACTTCGGTTTCCTGCTCAACATCACCGGGCGCCGGGTTAGTACGATCAGCACCGGGCACGACCGAGACTCGCATGACGCAGTGACGAGATTTCTGGGATTGAGTTCCGACCTGGTCATCGACGGACGAATGCCCGACACTGCGTTCACTCAATACGGCGGCTACGGCAAATTGAACTGGGCGCCGGCGTCCGGATCTCAGATCAGCGCCAGCTACATGAGAGGCCAGCAGGACGGGGGCAAGCGCTTTGATCAACTGCTGGGCGGCGACGGCAACCTCATCGCGGACCTCCGCAATCTCATGTTGGATTTCGCCACGATTAGATATGACACGGTCAATGCGGGCTGGTTTGACAGCTTCACCATCGGCTATTCGTTCAACTCGCAACGTGAAGAGCGCGTCAATCAGGGGGGCAACGGCAATCCGAACGCGACGATCAACCACGAGCCCGAACGAACTACGGTGAACGGCGTACACGGTTTCCTCGGCAAGCAGTGGGGACCGCGAAACAACTTCCTGGTCGGGGGCGACTTCTATAACGAGCGAGTGACCGGCGCCCAATCTTACGGATTCAATCCGGTCACCGGGGTCGCGACGCTGCGCCGCGGGCGCGTGCCCGATAACGCGCTCTTCAGGAGCGGCGGCCTCTTTGCTCAAGACGTCTACGAGGTGATACCGGCGAAGCTACGGCTGATCGGTAACATCCGGTACAGTGCTGCTTCATACGAGGCGCGCGCCGCCGACTCGCCGCTGGTGGGCGGCAAGCCGTTGTGGCCGGATGATTCGCTGGACGTTTCCGACGTGACCTTTCGCGCGGGAGTAGTTGCGACGCCCGTCGCCGGACTCAGCTTGTCCGCGAACTTCAGCCGCGGGTTCCGCGCTCCTCACATAACGGACCTCGGCACGCTTGGTCTGACGGGCGCGGGCTTCGAAGTAGCCGCGCCGGATGTTGCGGGGCTTGGGGGAACGATCGGCAACGCCGCCGGCGCCACCGCAGTCTCGACCGGCATCCCGGTACAGCAGGTCGAGCCCGAGACAAGCATGAATTACGAGTTCGGAATCGCATATCGCAACAGGCGGTTCGAGGCGAATTTTGCATGGTTCGTGAATGACATCGACGACAACATCGTCAAGCAAGCCTTGATCCTCCCCGCCGGGGCAGTGGGCAAGTCGCTTGGCGGCACGCCCATCACCGCGCAGGGTGCAACCGGCGTGGTATTCGTCGCGGCGTCGCCTAACCCGGTCCTCGTCCGGGCGAATTTTGACGATGCGCGAATCTACGGCTTCGAGCACACGCTCGACGTGAAGCTGAACCGGGACTGGTCGCTGGGAACGATCTTCACCTATCTACACGCTCGAGATAAGAGGACGGACCTTCCGCCGAACATTGAAGGCGGCACGCCGGCGCCGGACGGGTACTTGAAGATTCGCTACGCGCCGACCGGCAAGCGATACTGGATCGAGCCGTATATGCACGCGGCCAACCGGCAGGACCGGCTGTCCAGTCTCGACCTTGATGATCGCCGGACGGGAGGCGGGCGCACGCGCGGCGCGATCTCCAACTTCTTCAACAACGGCGCGCGCTTTTTGGGACTGGTGAACACGGGTCCCGATGGCATAAGAGGGAATGCGGACGACCGACTGGTTGCTACGGGAGAGACGCTTGCTCAGGTACAAAACAGGGTGTTGGGCGTCGGAGTCAACTCAGCGCCGTTGTACACTGGTGTTCCGGGCTACGTGGGCTTCAGCGTGCGCGGTGGAATCAAGTTAGGCGAACGCCACGAAGTGTTGCTCGACTTCGATAACATCGGAGACCGCAACTATCGCGGGATAAGCTGGGGAGTTGACGCCCCCGGCCGAGGGATATTCGCAAAGTACAACATTCGGTTCTAGCGCAAGGGATGACTCGCGCCGCGTGGATTTTGGCCGAACGCCATGTTCGACTGATGTATCCGCGCGGCGCCAGCATTCTCAAGCGTGCGGATTGACCGCAGTCGCTTGAGCCTAAATCCCACCCAACGCACTTCGAGAGCGCACAGTGATGCCGGAGTCTCAAGACCGGTCTATCGAGACGCGAAGTAATGAGGCGAATCGGACTGACTGCGGCGCTGGCGCTGCCAGTTGTGACTTCGATCGTAGCTCCGACCGCGGCACAGGCTGCGAATTGTTTTCCCGCGGGAGCGGCCTGCACTACCAGCGCTCAGTGCTGCAATATTATATGCAATGCGGGCACTTGCGCATAGCTGGCACGCTGCGCGTGGAACAAGAGGCGGCAGTCTCACCGGGGACCTCCCAACGCCGCGTTCGACGGGCTGCCGCTCTGCGGGTAGTTGTTTTTCAAGGGGAGTAAACTCCACTCCCAGAGCACTGGTCTAGGGGCCATCGGCCATCGCCTTCGATCCGGCCCTTTTTCTTCACAACCCGAGCGGCAGTCCGCAATAGGTTCTTTGCCTCCGGGAGTTCCCGCCGGCGACCTTTGACACGTCGCACTGTCCAGTATAGACTGCGCTCCGTTGGTCGGCTCATATCAAGTTCGGCAAGCGTCGACAAGTCAGGCATAGACCAACAACTCTACCCCAGCCGCCCCCAGCGGGTTGACGGTTAGATCGCCGGCCGGCGCTTTCTCGCCGGGGCTTCGCCTGTAGGTCTCTCAAAATTGGAGTAAGGCTGTATGAAGCGACTGGTCTGGAACTCCGCTCATCGCAATGCGCTGATACTGAGTGTGTGCCTCATCTCCGTGATGGTGCTGATGGCCTCCGGACTGAAAGTAGCATCCAGCTCGGTTGGCTCCAAAGAACGCAGTGTAGCGAATCCAGTGGGCGAAGGGCGTGAGTGGTTGAACGTTCAGCAACGACGAGAACTGGACACACGCTACACCGGTGACCGTTTTCTTGTTGACGCGCTTGAGTCGCGAGCGGCGCGCGCACGGGCGCTGGCGTCAGCGGATCTCGACCGGGATGGAGCGCCCGATTTGATTGCGGGATATGAGTGGGACGGGAAGGGCATTGTTACCGTACAGCGTGGGAACCCCGATGCGTTTGCACCGAAAGATGACGCAGTCTTCGAACTCATGCAGAAAGGCTACAATCCCGACTCGCTGATCCCGAGGGCGCAAACATACGCATCGCCCGAACCCGTGGACTTTCTGCAAGTCGGCGATTTCAACGAGGACTCACAAAAGGACGTTTTGCTAGCGGCGCGCGGCGGCGGACTATATCTACTGGCGGGAGACGGAACGGGCGGGTTGCGTGAGCCCGAACAGTTAACTCTGCCAGGTCAGGTAACGGCGCTAGCTGCCGGAGAGTTTCGGGTCGCGGACGGAAAGACAGACGTGGCGGTAGCGGTAGCAGGGCCACTCGGTCCCGCATTGCTGATATTTCAGGAACCCACCGGACCATTATCCTCAGCAGCACTGATTTTTCCACTAGCGTCGACAGGGACCGCCGTGCAGTTTGGGGCGTTGGATGATGATCCCTTCATGGATGCGGCTGTCGCTGCGGGGAGCGAGATAGAGGTCATCCATGGCTGGGGACGTGCTGGGTCCCCGAAGCTCGAGTCGCGAGCAGAGCGGATCGGCCTTGGGTTCCAGGCGCGTGGCTTGACGATTGGATACTTCATTTGGAATCGAGCAGGCGCCACGCAGATTGCGGTCCTCGGCGATGGGGGCGCCGTCCACATTCTTCAGCGAGGAATCCTAAATACGCGACCCTTTACCGAGGAGGAAGTGGCGGCGCGAGCGCGGGCGCGGTTGACGCAAACAAAGACGGCCTTCGACGTTGAGTCCGCTCCGAGCTGGCAAGCTGGCGGGATCGAGCACTGGAGCACGGCCCGCGAAATTGTGACCGATGGTGTGGGGCAGGAGAATGCAGCTTCTCACGACTCTCTTGTGCGTTCTCATTTCGGCTTTCGCGGAATTGATGACGTGTTACTGCTTCGCGAGAGCGCGCGGAAACTCCAGATCATACGCCAGATTGATCCTAGCGAAGGGGCCGAAGCCGTTGCCCTTTCAACTTCCGGCGATCTGGGGATGGTTACTGTCGATCCGGTTGACGCGCCGGCGGCGGTCTTGGCGCTGCCGCAGAAGCTAAATGGCGAACGCGATTTGGTCTTGCTAGGAACGGGAGGCGCTTCGCCAAGCTTGATTCCAGTGGCGCCGACTGCAGTAATAACCGTCGATCGAACTGACGACACTGCTGCCGCTTCAGCTTGTACCGGAGCTGTTAATGATTGCAGTCTGCGCGGCGCGGTCCAGTTCGCCAACGCCAATCCCGGAACCACGATCAGCCTGCCTGCGAATACTTACCTTCTCACCATCAACGGCGCGAACGGATGCGTAAATGAAGACCTAACGACCGGCAACACCATTGGTGATCTCGAAATCAACGCGAGTACTACCGTCACCGGCGCGGGAGCAGCCAATACGATTATTCGGCAGGGGGCAAACATGTCACCCACCAACGACCGCGTGATCTGCATGGATGTCACGCTCGCGCCCGGCTTCACTTTCAGCTTCTCGGGCCTCACCATTACCGGCGGTCGGGATGTAAATAGTAACGTCGGCGGCGGCGGCTTTATTGGGGGCGCAAGAAACACGACGTTAAACTTGACGAACGTCACGTTTGCCAACAATCAGACGACCGGACCTAACATCTCCGGCGGCGGCGGAGTGGCGGTCACCGGGGGCGATATGAACGTGACGAACTGCACGTTTGGGGCGGCGAACCTTCCCGGCGCCAACCGCAACGACCTGACCCTGGGGAATGCGTCCAACAGTAACAGTGGAGGTGGACTTAGCTATTCACCTGGGGATCCGCTTGGCGTGGGAGGGGCTACCGGGACGCTGACCGTTACAGGGACAACCTTCACTCATAATACTTCTTCGTCAGGAAGCGCGGGCGGCGCCGGGATCGATGTCTTTAACTTCAACACCTCGACTGGCACGGCCAACATCAGCGGTTCCACCTTCTCTAGTAATCAGGCGACCGGCACGGCCAGTGGCGGGGGCATCAATAACGAGAGTCTCACGAACGTCAACATCAGCACTACGTCGTTCACTTCAAACTCGGCGGGAAACCGTGGCGGCGGAATCTACGTAGGTGGCGGCAGCTTACTTCTGGATGGGACCACCGCCGGCATTACCTTTACCGGTAATACCGCGACAACCGCGGGGAGCAGCGTCTCGACCGCGAGCGCCCTCACTGTTTCAGGTACCAATACGAGTGTTGGTGGCGACATCGAGGTGACTACCAATGGCACCTGGACCAACAATGCCGGCAGCACCTTGGCGCCGACCAATGTGGTCATCACCGGCGGGACTTTCACCTGCAACAACAGCACGATGAACGTGGGTGGTAATTTTACTATTCAGTCCGGGGCTGTGGTGGGCGGCGCTTTTAATGGCAACACCGGCACGGTGAACATCGCGGGCAATTTCAGTTATAGCACTGGACCGGCCACGCCGACATTTACCGCTGGTACGAACACTTTTAACTTCAACGGATCCGGCGCACAGAGCATCAGCAATAGCGCCAGTATCACGTTCAATAATCTGACTGATTCAAATACGACGCAGCCGCTCACGCTCAACAACAGCTTCGCCGCTAATGGTACATTGAACGTCAACGGCGCCAATGCGATCTTCGCGCCAGTTGCCGCCGCGGTCATCAGCGGATCGGGAACACTCGCAGGCACTGGCACGGCGCGCGTCACGCGCACGGGTGCGGATGCCTTCTTTGGCCAGTACACAATAACGAACAAGACACTGACGAATTTGACCGTGGAATATATCGGCGGTGCGGCGCAAACCGCCAGCACGACGACCTACGGTGGGCTTAAAATCAACAATGCCAGTGGCGTCACCCTGGGAGCCGGGACGACAGCCGTTAACGGCACGCTGACTCTGACGTCGGGAGCATTGGGAGTGGGAACCAACACCCTAGTCATTAACAATGGCGCGTCGGTCGGTACTGGAACTTTGACGAGCAGCGCGACTGGCACAGTCAATTATGGTCAAGGCAGCAATGGCCAGAGTGTTTTGGCGGCAAACTATGGGAATCTGACGTTCAGCAATTTCAGCAAGGTCCTGCCTAGTAGCGGCGTCATCGGTGTCGCCGGAACGTTTACAACCGGCAGCGGCGTCGGACACACGATCACGGGAAACACCTTTGACTTCAACGGCACAGGCGCGCAAACAGTCCCGGCGTTAGCTTACAACAACCTGACCATCAGCGGCGCCCACACAACTAACAGCGTGACGCTGATCAATGGCGGAACGATTGGGATTCTTGGAACGTTCACTCCTTCGGCAACGTTCACCAGCGGCAACTATATCGTTACCAACAACACCGTCGACTTCAATAGCACCGGCGCACAAACCGTGCCTGCTTTCAACTTCAATAATCTGACCATCAGCGCCGCGCGGACAACCAACAGCGTGACACTCGTCAACGGCGGAGCGATCCGGATCGCGGGGGCGTTCAACCCGAGTGCAACATTTACTTCAGGTGCGTTTGTCGTCACCGGCAACACTGTCGAATACAATGGGACCAGCGCGCAATCGCTGCCGTCTGCCTTCACCACTTACAACAACCTGACGTTGAACAATGCGGCGGGGACAACTGGCTTTGCCGGGCTGATCGTGCAGGGATTGCTCCGTGTTCAGGCCGGGACCTTTACGAGCAGCAGCACATACAAAGATGTGCAGATCGACAGCGGAGCAACGCTGGCTGCCAGCGCCGGCAGCACTATCAATGTCTCGGGCGCTTGGACTAACAACGGGACCTTCACCGCCAACGACGGCACGGTGAATTTCAATGGAAGTTCAGCCCAGACCATCGCCGGCTCATCGACGAGTACATTCAACAACCTGACGATCAACAACGCTGCAGGCGTCACCCTGAGCGCAGATATAGCGATAAACGCCACGCTGACATTGCAAGCTGGGGCGCTTGCCATTGCCTCACGGACCTTGACGTTGAACAATGCCATCTCGATCACGAGCGGCAGCTTCACGAGCAATGCGAACGGCACGGTCAACTACAATCAATCGTCAAATGGGCAGAGCATCGCCCCCGGCAACTACGGCAACCTGACCTTCAGCAATTTCCAAAAGACTCTACCCAGCAGCGGCACGGTCAAGATCGCTGGAACATTCACCACCGGCGCGGGCGGCGGGCACACTCTGACAGGCAGTACGGTTGAATTCAATGGTGCAAGCGCGCAGACGCTGCCCTCGAACTTTACGACCTATAACAACCTCACGCTGAACAATCCGGCCGGAGTGACCGGCTTTGCGGGGTTGACCGTGCAAGGACTGCTCCGAGTGCAACAAGGCACGTTTACGACTAGCAGCAGCTTTAGGGGCGTGCAGATCGATCCCGGAGCGACCCTCGCGGCTACTGCCGCCAGCACGATTAACGTCAGCGGGAACTGGACCAACAATGGCGCCTACACTGCCAACACCGGCACGGTGAACTTCAACGGCGGGTCCGCCCAGACGATGAGTGGTTCATCGACAACGACATTTAACAATCTGACTATTACCAATGCGGCTGGCGTGAGCCTCGTTGCAAACGAGATGGTCAATGCGACATTGATGTTGACGTCCGGAGCGCTGAGTGTCGGCACGCAGACGCTGACCCTGAACGGCGCGGCTACCGCGACGAGCGGTAGTATTACCAGCAGCGCCAACGGCACGATCAACTACAACCAGGGATCCAACGTACAAGCAGTACTGGCTGCCAATTACGGCAACCTGACGTTCAGCAACTTCACGAAGACTCTGCCTTCGACCGGCACGGTCAAGATAGCCGGCGCCTTCACGACCGGCGCAGCCGGAGGACACACGCTCATCGGCAGCACGATTGAATACAACGGCGCGAGCGCCCAGACCATGCCCGCAGGATTTGCGACATACAACAACCTGACTATCAACAATGCCACTGGCGTAAGTCTTGGTGGGAACGCAAACGTAAACGGGATACTCGCTCTCACGAGCGGTGATCTGAATACAGGTTCGTTCACGTTGACCCAACCTAATACGGGCAGCTCCGCTGGAACTACCGATGTCGTAGGAAACGTCAAGCGCACGGGATTTGTCTCAGGTGGCAGCCGGCTTAGCTTCGGGAATCCCTTCAACACAATTCAGATCGACTCAGGTACTGCCCCGACAGACGTAACCGTCAATCTGGACAAGGCGGTTCCCACTACTCCTGCGCCATTCGCGGGCGCCATCGCAAGGAAATACACGATCACTCCAAACGGAGGCAGCGGCATTTCAGCGACGCTGCGATTGCATTATCTCGATTCGGAGTTGAACGGCAATATTGAAGGAGCGGGTCTTAATCTGTTCAGGTATGACGGAGCAAACTGGCATAAAGAAGGTCAGGCAGCCAACGACACAATGGACAACTGGGTGGAGAAAAACAACGTCACGCAGTTCTCACCGTGGACGATGAACTCATCTGTGCCGACGGAGGCCAGACTCGAATCGTTTCGTGCAACGGGGTACGATGGCGGCACGTTCATCGAGTGGGACACAAGCTTCGAGGTAGCCAACCTAGGCTTCAACATCTATAGAGACGTGGGCGGGAAACGCGTCCTCATCACGCCGCAGATCTTGGCCGGGTCAGCGCTCGTCACCGGACCGGGTACACCGTTGACCGCAGGAAAGTCTTACGCATGGTGGGACAACAGCAGCGGATCGAGCAAGAAGACTGCCTCTTATTGGCTTGAAGAACTGGATCTTAAGGGCCGCTCGATATGGCTCGGCCCCGTCGACACGAAGTTAGTCGGTGGACCGCCGCCAAACAAAGCCCGGGCCGCGCAACTTGCGGGGATCGGCCGCACCGATGCGCCATCGAGGCCCGTTCAGACTTGGGCCACGCCTGTGAAGATTGCTCCAGGGATCTCGCCGTCGTCCTTCAGTCTCGCTTCGCAATTTGCCGTCAAGATTTTCGTCAATCACGAAGGCTGGTACCAAGTGAAGCAAGCCGAGCTTCTGGCCGTCGGTCTTGCTCCAAACACCGACCCGCGCAACTTGCAGCTTTATGTCGATGGCCAGCCGCAAGCGATCTCGGTCATCGGCGAAAGCGACGGCACCCTCGACGCTGCCGATGCCGTCGAGTTTTACGGTGTCGGAATGGACTCGCCTCAAACGAACACGCGCGTCTACTGGCTGGCCGCGGGCGCGACGCCCGGCTCGCGCATCACGTCCGTGCCCAGCGCCGCGCCGCCCACCGCCGGCGGCAACTTCCCCTTCGCCGTCGAGCGCCGGGATCGCACGATCTACTTCTCCGGGTTGCTGAACGGCGAGATCGAGAATTTCTTCGGCGCAGTCATCGTCAGCCAGCCGGTGAATCAATCGCTCACCGTGACAAACATGGATGCGGCTGCAAGCGGCGGGACGCTCGAAGTCGCCCTCCAAGGCGTCACGTTTGTTACGCATCAAATCAACGTCACACTCAACGGCGTGCCGCTGGGAGACCTGGTCTTCTCCGGCCAGTCGGCGGGCCTCGCTACGTTTGGCGTACCGCCGGGCATGCTGCAGCAAGGAGCGAATCAGGCGACCCTGGCTGTCTCGGGCGGCGGGGGCGATGTAAGCCTCGTTGATCACCTGCGGCTCACCTACAACCACACATTCACGGCGGACAACGACCTGTTGAAACTGACCGCCTCGGCCAACCAGCAACTCACGATCGGAGGATTCAGCGCGAACTCGATTCGCGTGTTTGACATAACCAACCCGGCAGCGGTGCAGGAAGCGATCGGGCAGGTGCAACAACAGGGTGCGAGCTACAGCGTCTCGCTCTTTGTGCCTGGAACGGGGCAGCGCACTTTGCTTGCCTTGACTGGCGGCCAGACCGGTCCGGCTAAGCAGGTCGCTGCCAATCTGCCGTCGAGTTGGAACAAGACCAGTCGGGGCGCTGATTTTCTCATAATAACGCCGCGCGATTTTTTCAGTGCCGTCGAGCCGTTGCGCGTAACTCGTCAAAGCCAGGGTCTGGCGGTGGCTATCGTGGACATCGAAGACATCTACGACGAATACAGCTTTGGGCAGAAGACGCCGCAAGCGATCAAGGACTTCCTGGCGTTCGCGGGTAACAGTTGGAAGAAGAAGGCGCGCTATGCGGTCTTTGTTGGCGATGCCTGCTATGACCCTAAGAACTATTTGGGCTTTGGCGAATTCGATCTGGTGCCGACGAAGCTCATAGATACGATCTTTATGGAAGCGTCGAGCGACGACTGGCTGGCGGACTTCAACGGCGATGGGATACCGGAGCTTTCGGTGGGGCGATTGCCGGTGCGTAAGGGAGAAGAGGCCGAGATGCTGATAGCCAAGATCATCGGCTATGACGAATCGAGACCGCCGGATGAGATGTTGCTGGTGGCCGACGCTAACGATGGGTATGACTTTGAAGCAGCCAGCGCGCAGCTACACCCGCTGGTTCCGGGAGACGCGCGAGCGGTGGATTTGAATCGCGGGCAGATGGGCACCACAGCGGCTAAGGTGGCGCTGCTGGATGCGATCGCGCGAGGCCAGCGGTACGTCAACTACACCGGGCACGGGAACGTTAATCAGTGGCACGCCAACCTGCTGACGAACGAGGATGCAGCCGCGCTGGACAACGCCGATCATCTGCCGGTGTTTCTGATGATGACGTGTTTGAATGGGTACTTTAATGATCCGGCTCTGGATAGCATCGCAGAGAAGTTGCTGCTGAACCCGAAGGGCGGCGCGGTGGCTGTGTGGACATCAACCGGGCAAACATTGCCGGCCGGACAGTGGGCGATCAATCAGGAGATGTACTTCCAGATGTTCAGCGCGCCTCAGGTGCGGCTCGGGGATGCGGCGCGCGCGGCGAAGCTGGCGACGACCGACATCGATGTGCGGCAGACGTGGATACTGTTTGGCGATCCGACAATGAGGCTGCGGTAACCCCGTCGTCACGCAGGCCCCTTGCTATTAAGCCGGTGGGCCGCAATATCCAGGAATCTTTCGCTACTTCGGTTCGAACTTCAGGACGGCTCCGCTCAACCCAACCACCCAGCCCGTCCGGCTATTGACGAAGCCCACATCCATGAATCTCGCCGGGATTGGCGCGCCAATATCGATCCAGCTCTCGCCCGCATCCGGGGTGTACAGTATCGCGCCCGCGTCGCCGACTGCCCATCCGTGATCCCGATCCGTGAAGAAGATTTCGTGCATCTTGAACTCGTCCTTGATTTCGTACATCTTTCTCCACGTGCGCCCGCCATCGGTTGTCTTCGCTATTCGTCCGCTGCGCCCAACAACCCACCCGTCGTTTGCGGAAGTGAAGAATATCGCTCTGAACACATCCTCGGGCAGCTTCGTTTGAACCTTGGTCCAGTTGAGCCCTCCGTCGGTTGTCCGGTAAAAGCTGGCGCCCACTGTGCTGGCCCACGCGCTGTCCGCATCGAGGAAGAATACCGCGGATGTGTTTTGATCGAACGGGTAGGAAATCTGGTTCCAGTTCCGGCCCCCATCAACCGTGGTGAGCAGGATGCCAGGTTGCTCGGCGAATTCATCCTTTCGGCCGCCGCCCCACGCCCATCCGTGAAAGCGGTCGACGAAGTGAATCTGGTCAATCTGCTCAGGCTGTTCAAGCTCGGGCTCGCGCCGATTCCCGACCAGCTTGAGCTTGACCTTGCCCGCCTTCCGCTGAATCGCCCAGGTCGCGCCGCCATCGGTCGTGGCCAGGATGTCCCGATCGATAGCCAGCGCCCATCCGTGTTGAGGATCCGCAAACCACACTGACCGAATCTTGTTCTTGAACTGATCGGGTATCTGGCGCCACGTTTGCCCGCCGTCGGTCGTCTGCAGCACCTCGAACCCTTGATTCGCCTTGAGCGGGTCTTCGGCGGGCTTTTTTGGCTGCGCTTTCTTATTGGCGTTTTCGTTTTCTTCGGGCTCGCGGCCGCTCAACCCGTTGAGCCAGCCGGTGTTCTCGTCAACGAAGTTCACGCTGAAGAACGAGTCGCCGGTGCCGGTGTCTAGAGTCACCCAAACACCGGGAGCTTTTGGGCTGGAGCAGGATAGGCTTAAGAGGACAGCCGCGACGAGAATGGAAGAGACTATTGGTGTTTTCTGCATCCGGGTTCCTTTGGATCAGTCACCAAATTCTATCATTCAGCTACGTCATGGGATAAGGCTAGCGGAGATGATGAAGGCTGTCCGATGGGTTGCCGAAAAAGTCGGGAGTGATGCGCAAGGCGCGACGGGCTCTTCGCGCATCACGTTCGGGCATCATCCTTGGCTCACGGCTTCACTTTGAGCTTCACTGTGTTCGAGCGTGCGCCGTCCGGGTTTCGTGCTTGAAGGATTAATACGCCCGGCTGGCTGGTCATCTCGGCCGGTATGCGAGCCGTAAACTCTGCCTCGCTAACATAGGTAGTGCTGACCGCGGTGTCATTCACAAACAGGACTATCCCGGGCCTGAACGCAACGCCGCCGACCGTCAACTCAAACACTCCGCCGCCCGTTTTTATCTTTCCGCGCGAAAGCCGCGTTATGAGCGGCCCGTTCTCGACCGTAAGCGTAACGGCATTCGAGCGATTGCCGTCGGCGTTGACCACAAGCAGGGAAAGCTCCGCTGCGCGAACAAAGAGCGCGCTCGGCACGATGGCAACCAGCGAAGTAGAAGACACGAATCTTGTCTCAACCGCCTGGCCTTGCACCTGCGCGCTAGCGCCGCGCTGAAAGCGTTCACCTGTGACCGACACCTCAAGGTCTTCTGCGCCCGTTCCGGTTGTCTGAGGGGTGATCCGCACAACTCGCGGTGGGTCGTCGACGATCGATAGCCGGGCGATACCGGAAAGCTCCCCCCGAGGGTTTCTTACTCGCACGTCGATCGCGCCTCCCTCGGCTACAAGACTCGCGCCAACTTGGGCCACGAGCTGCGTATCGGAGCGGTACTCGGTTGCAAGAGGCGTGCTGCCAGCAAGGACGACGGCGTCTGGCAGGAAGTTGCTCCCTGATACCGTCAGCGCGAACTGCGCCGCACCAACACGAACTGTCGGTGGCGTTATCGAGCTAATGACCGGCTTGATCGTGAACGTCGGACCCGCCGCTTTCGTGCCGGGTGAAAACAACCGGCTCGCGTCCGCCGCCACGACTGTGTGAAACGAGAACGTTGCGCCACCGCCGTCTGGATCGCGATTGATAGACTGATTCGCGCTGCCTTCGATAGCGCCAAACTGAATCTCTTGAACGACGCGTCCTTGCGCGTCTTGAAGTGTGATGGTGTCCCGGTCGTTGTTGAGCGATAGCCCTCCGGTCGAGGCTTTGAATACAAGCTGATTCGCCGCCGCGTTGCCGAAGGCGCCCGTAGGTGTCCCGCCACCGAAGATCACAACGGCCTCAAACGGCGGCACGACCGTTCCGGCAACAAAGACGTGCCTTACTGCTTCGGCGTCCGACAGCTTATAGCCGGAGATATCAAATGGTTCCGCCGACCGATTCAGGATTTCGATAAACTCATCAGAAGCCGCGTTACGGGCGCCGTCACCGTTTGCGTCGCCGGCCGGGCCGTCGGGAGGATCGGCAAGGTACTCGTTGATAACGAGTGGGTCGTTTATCAGCACCTTCAACGGAGCGCTGTTTGACAGTCCAGAGTCTGGATTCTCGACGCCCAGCAAGACCACCCCTGGGGTTTGAATTAGCGCGGACGGAACAATGGCTCGAAGTCGCTGGCTATTGATGAACGTCGTGTCGAGCGCCGGACCGCGTCTGGTTGATTCGATGATCCGTGCTACGGCTCCGCGCTCAAACTTCTCGCCGATGATCGTTACGGTCACGTCACCGCTTCCCGCTATCACACTGGATGGATCGAGCGATCCTGTGATCGGCGGGTCGGGAAGAACCTGAAACAAGACCCCATTCGAGGACGGCTCGCTAGGATTCTGCACCGAGATCGAATGAAGTCCAACTTTGGAGATGAGCGATGCCGGCACCTGAGCCGACAGCTCTGTCGGCGATTTGAACGTCGTAGTGATCTCCGTTTGGTCAAAACGTACGGCGGCATTGTTCTTAAAGTTGGTCCCTCTGACGAATAGCTCAAAACTCGGCCCTCCCGCAATCGCTAGGATCGGCAAAATCGAAGAGATCAGCGTGACGGGCTGGCTCAGACCCACGTCCAACGTCGCCGCGTTTGATTCCCTCCCGTCGCTGTTGCGCACGACAACCTGGTGCGTTCCAGGCGTTTCGCTGAATGAAGCGGGCACTGTAGCTCTTAGCTCCTGAGTGCTGATGAATGTCGTTGTGACGGGCGTTCGGTCGATTAACACGACCGCCCCAGCGGCGAAGTTCGAGCCAAACACGAAGAGCGTAAACGTCCCGGTACCAACCGGGACGAACCTGGGAAGGAGGGACAAAATAAAAGGAGGTGGCGTAATTATCGTGAGAGTGATGAGATTCGACCGGTTGCCGCCCGGATTGCGCAGTTGAACAGGATGCGGTCCGGCCGTGGCGAGGACACTTGCGGGAACATGGGCCACAAGCTGACCCACAGCGACAAACATCGTGGCAACGGACTGACCGTCGATGGATACGTTTGATCCGACTTCGAACCCGCTGCCGAGAACCGTCAAGTCAAACGGCGGCTCGCCTTGCATCGCGCTGTCCGGGGAGATCGACGTGATGCGCGGCGCCAACGTGAATGGCGAGCCATTCACCAGCGTTCCGGGTGAGAACAAACGTCCCCCGCTTCCCGGGATGCTCGAATGAGTTGCGAACGCGAAGCCTGTTACATCGGGGGTGCGATTGATCGACTCGTTGGCGTTCCCTTCGGTCGAACCGTAGGTTACCGACTCGATGGTCGTTCCGTTCGAGTCCTTCAGTGTAATCGTGTCGCCGCCGTTGTTGAGCGAGAGCCCCGCGCTGCCGATCGCAAACACGAGCCCGTTCAGGCGCGCATTGCCGAATTCGCCTTGAGGGCTGCCGCCGCCAAAAATGACCGCGGCTTCGCCAGCCGGTAACATAATCCCAGCGGGAAACACGAACCGCTGCGTGTCGGCGTCTCTGACTGTGAAGCCGCCGATGTCGATTGGCGTGTTGGTACGATTCACTATCTCTACGAATTCATCCTGTGATGAATCGCGCGTGCCATCGCCGTTTGCGTCGCCCGCAAGGCCGTCGGGCGGATCAGCGAGGTACTCATTGAATCCGATCTGGCTCAGCACCGCGAACGGAACCGAGTTCGAGACCACGCTGTTTGGGTTCTCTACTGTTATCGCATGAATGCCCGGAACATCGGTCACAGATGCCGGAATCTGAGCCCTCAATGTTTGGGGACTCAAGAATTCAGTGCTGATCGGGACGGCATCGACGCGGACATGCGAGCCGCTCTGGAAGTTGCTGCCGGTAACGATCATCGTCACTTGACCGCTTCCTGCGACCGCGCTCTGTGGCGATATCGAATCAATCGTAGGGTCGGTAGTTGTGAAGGGGGCTCCGCTGACGCGCGTGCCGGGCGAGAATAGCGCGCCGTTGCTCCCGGGCGCGGTCGAGTGCGGAACGAAGCCACCGGTAATGTCTGGACTGCGCGTGATGGATTGATTCGCGTTGCCTTCAGCCGAACCGTAAGTCAGAGAGGCTACGGTCATCCCAAGATTATCTTTGACGGCGATCGTGTCGCCGCCGTTAGCGAGCGAAAGCCCCCCGGAGCCTGCGGTGAACACCAACCCGTTCGCCGTCGCGTTGCCGAACGCGCCCGTCGGCGTGCCGCCGCCGAAGACAACCGCCGCTTCGCCGGCGGGAATGATTTTGCCGGCGGGAACAGTGAACCGGACCTGGGTCGCGTCGCTGATTGTGAACAGCCCGATGTCGAGCGGTGCGGCTCCGTTATTGACTATCTCGACAAACTCATCGTCGGCGGCGTCGCGTGTGCCGTCGCCGTTCGCATCGCCCGCCAATCCATCTGGCGGATCGGCGAGGTATTCGTTGATGACCAGAGTCGCGGTTTGCGGTGTTAGCGGCGCATCGGCTGGCGGATTCTGAGTCGTCCGCGACGCGATCACGCAGAGCAAAAGGCCCGGCGCTAAAATGAAAACGCAGAGAGCTGAAGTGACTCGTTTCTTAAGCATGGCGAGCTTCCATCAAGCCGCGGTTCGCGACCTGCGCTAGATTGAATTGGAAAGTTTAACGCCCCGAGATTGGATCTTCGGAGGTACCCAGTGGGAGCGATGCTACCCTAAAAGCCACCCGCCTGTCTATGACTCGCGGGATATGGCGGCGAGGTCGCGCCCGCACTTGAAAAAAAGCATTCCTTGAATCATTATCAAGTCCCCTCAAAGCGAACGCTACGTTTTTTGATAAGCACATTTGGCGCTGATACACCGGAGGACTTCGCATGAAAGAGAGAAAGATGGAGCACGAGTTGGGACTCGACTTCTTGCGTGTTGTTGAAGCGGCGGGCATCGCTTCGGCGCAGACCATGGGTCAGGGCGACCGCAAGTATTCGGATCACGTTGCTGTCGAAGCGATGCGCGAGGTCATGGACACGGTCCCGATGCGCGGCGAGATCGTGATCGGTGAGGGCGAGCGCGACGATGCTCCGATGCTGTACATCGGAGAGAAGGTAGGGCTCGGCCATCGCGCCGATGTCGAAGATATCGAACGCTATCCCGAGGTAGACATCGCAGTCGATCCGCTCGAAGGCACTAACCTCTGCGCTACCGGCTCGCCCAACGCCATTGCTGTGATGGCATGCTCGGAAAAGGGAGGGCTGCTGCACGCGCCTGACCTCTACATGCAGAAGCTCATCGTCGGGCCGTCGTCGAAGGGGGCAGTCGATATTGACGCGCCGGTCAAGGATAACCTCCGGAGCATCGCGCGAAGGCTCAACCGCGATATTGAAGACCTGGTGGTCATCGTTCTGGAGAGGCCCCGCCACCAGAAGCTGATCGCGGAGATACGCGAGGCAGGCGCGCGAATCAAGCTGATCTCGGACGGCGATCTTTCCGCGGGCATCTCCGCCGCAGTCGCCGGCTCGGGGATTCACGCGGTGATGGGTACGGGCGGCGCGCCTGAAGGCGTATTGACAGCGGCGGCGATGAAATGCCTGAACGGCCAGATACTCGCGCGCTTCGTGTTGAAGGAGCAACTCGAAGACATCGAGGACCGGAACAGGATCGCCGAAGGCGCCCTCGAGCGAATGAAAGAGATGGGAATAAGCGACCCGCACCGCATCTACGACACCGACGACCTCGCGCCTGGAAAGAAGATCATCTTTGCGGCGACCGGAGTGACGGATGGAGCGATACTTCGCGGAGTGCGCTTCTTCGGAACAGGCATACGCACGTCTTCGATCATTATGGCCACCGAGCGCACAAAAAGAGTGCGGTTCATCGACACGGTTCACATCGAAGGCGGCCCGGATACGGTTGTGAGATTTTAGTCAGTAGTCAGTAGTCCGTAGTCAGTGGTCAGTAGCTAACATACGCATCTGGGCTATTAACCACGGACCGGAGGCTACGGACTACTGACTACGGACCAGGAAGGAACCCTATGGTTGAAAAACCCTCGAGGCTTCAACCGGCGCTGCTAGGCGGCCTGGTGCTCGGCCTCGGCTCGGTCATACCGTATGTCTCTTTCGGAAATCTGTGTTGTTGCGGGTGGGGAATTGTTGGCGGCGCGCTTACGGCGTTTTTGTTGATCAGGCGCTCGCCAGTGTTGCCAATCAGCAAGGGCGATGGAGCCTCGGCTGGTGCGCTTGCGGGCGTTGTTGGCTCGCTGATCTACCTCATTATCGGCGTTCCGCTCAGCTTGCTACAGTGGAATAGCATCGTTGCTCAGATGGAACAGAGGGCCGACAACGTTCAGGACGCGGCGACCCGCGAAATGATGACGCAGATTTTCGCGACGATGCAGAACCACCCCGTGCTGATCGCCCTGGCCGTCTGGCTTGTGTTTGCGATCGTCGGTATAGGCGTCGCGTCGCTGGGAGGTTTGATCGGAGTAGCGATGTTCGAAAAGCGCAAGGGGCAACAGTATCCGCCTCAAGCACCACCGTCGAGCGGGGGATTTCCGCCTGGCTATGCGCCGCCCGGCCCGCCGCCCGGCGGTCCGCAACGTCCGGGTGAAGCGCCGTATGGAGCGAGTGATCCGCCGAATTATTAGAGTAACTCTTCGACTACATGTCGCCGGTCCGGTTATCCCACAGGTCCGCGTGCGCTCCTCGCCGCGAGGCCAGCAATCACCGCCGCGAGCTCCGCAGGTTCGGCTGGCTTAGCGATGTGCATCTGGTATCCGGCGGACAGCGCGCGCAAGCGGTCTTCGACTCTCCCATAAGCCGTCAGCGCAATTGCGGGGATCTTGCGGCCCCCGCGATTTGCTTCCGATCGCCTCACCTTGAGCATAAGCTCGTAGCCATCTTCACCGGGCATTTCTATGTCGCTCACGATTACGTCCGGTTTCCATTCGCTCAACAATCTCATCGCTTCGTCGCTGGAAGCGCACGCTCGCACTTCTGCGCCAAGCTGCCCGATCATTATTCTCAACATCTCGCGCGTATCGGGTTCATCGTCGACGACCATCACGCTCACTCCGTCGAGTCTGGACGAAGGCTCCAGCACGATGCCACCGCCAGAGGTCGCGTGTAAGCGATCCCCGTCCAGTCTATCAATGCGAGGCACAATCAACGGAAGCTTAATGAGGAATGACGCGCCCATTCCTTCGCCGGGACTATTCGCATCGGCGGTCCCGCCGTGCATCTCCACAAGGTGGCGCACGATCGCCAGCCCAAGACCCAATCCGCCATGTCTACGGGTGCTGGTAGCATCGGCCTGCCGGAACCGATCGAAGACATAAGGCAGGAACTCGGCGCTGATTCCCTGTCCGGTGTCGCTCACCACGATCTCAACGTAAGAACTCACACGCTGGAGCTGAACCTGGACACGGCCGTCTTTCCCGGTGAACTTGACTGCATTCGATACCAGGTTCCACACGATCTGCTGCAAGCGATTCGGGTCGCCAGAGACGGGGCCGGCGCGCGGGTCCAGAATAGTCTCGATTCGAATTCCCTTAGCGTCGGCCGCGGGGCGCACCGCGTCAATCGCGGCGTCTACCACGGGCGCTAGTTCGACCGGGCGCACATCGAGCCTGAGCTTGCCGGTGACGATGCGCGAGACGTCCAGAATGTCCTCGATCAATTGCGCCTGTGATTTTGCGTTGCGCTCGATTGTCTCGAGCGCGCGCGTTTGCGTCGTGTGATCGAGCTTGTTCGCGCGAAGCATGTGCGCCCACCCGAGTATAGCGTTGAGCGGGGTGCGCAGTTCGTGTGACACGGTGGCGAGGAACTCATCCTTGGAGCGGTTTGCTGTTTCGGCCTCCTCACGAGCCACGTGCTCGCGTCTGAGAAGTTCATCGCGGATGTGGAGTGCGTCTTCGCGCGCGGTTACCGCGTCCTGCGCCTCGCGGTACAGTCGCGCATTGTCGACCGCCAACGCGATGCGGTGAGCGAGGTCTTCCGCCAGCGCCAGGTCGTTGGCGTCGTAGTAACGGTTTGACTCCGCGGTTGCCAGCGTGATCACGCCAAGCGTGCGATTGCGCGCGACCAGCGGAACTATCATGCAGGATTTCAGGTCGAGCTCTCGAAACACATCGGCCACTTCCTTGTTTCGTGCCACACGCGCGAGCCTCTCCTGATTGACAAGCGGATAGAACTCGGCCCTCCCGGTTCGCAATACGTTCGGCACGCCGATGCCCGCGTCGGGATCAACCGGGTAACGCTCTTGGAGCTTGCGGGCTGCTTCTTCTTTGGCAGGGTCAGTGTGCACGACGGCGAGTTGGCGAAGCCGCCCGTTATCACCAATTATGTGGACGACGCACCAATCAGACAGATTCGGGACAGCAAGCTTAGCCACACTTGCAAGCGTTGTCTCGTAGTCCAATGAGCTGGCAAGCAGGCCGCTCGCTTCAGCCAAAAAGCGCTGAGCGTCCTCAGCTCGTTTGCGCTCGGTGATATCCATCGTCACACCGCGCATTCCGATCGGAGTCTCGGAATCGTCGCACACCACTACCGACTGCGCCTCAACCCAGATGACGCGCCCATCTTTTGCTTTCCATCGGAATCGACTCGTGCCGCCCTTACCCGAGGCGAAGATTGCGGCCGCTTCTTGAGCAGCGCGTTCGGTGTCGTCCTGGTGCACGATCGACAGCCAGAAGTTCGGAGTGGACAGCCACTCGTCCATGCCGTAACCGAGCATCTTCTCAACATATTCGCTGACGAAGTCGATTCGCTGCGAGGCCTGATCCGGCCGGCCCCATGCCTCCCACACAACTCCCGGAACGTTTGCTACGACGTTATTCAGGCGCTGGCGCTCGTTCTCGACTTGTGCGGCCAGCAAGCTTCTCTCTTGCTCGGCCCGCTTGCGGTCGGTGATGTTACGAGCGATCGTTGAGGCCCCAGTGATGTGTCCTGCTTCGTCGCGCGTGGGGGAGATAGTCAGGGCCACGTCAATCACACGGCCGTCCTTCGTTTGACGCACAGTTTCAAGGTGAGGTATTGACTCGCCTCGCTTGAGCGTCTCGAAGATGCGTGCAAGTTCGTCACCGCGATCATCGGGAGACAGAATGCTGATGTGTTTGCCCTTCACCTCGTCAGCCGCGTAGCCGTATATGCGCTCGGCAGCGGCGTTCCAGCTAACGATGGCGCCGTCGAGCCTCTTTCCTATGATCGCGTCTTCTGATGATTCGACGATCGAGGCGAGGGAGTGCGCCGCTTCCTCGGCTTGCTTGCGATCCGCTATGTCAATACACGATCCAGCGAATCCGATGAACTCGCCTTCCTTCGTGTAGCGCGGGACACCACTGTCCAATACCCATCGATACTCTCCGTCAGAGCGCCTCAAGCGGTACTCCATATCAAAGCTCTTGCGAGCTTCCAGTGACGACAGGTAGGTATCCAGACAACGACCCAGATCGTCGGCGTGAACGTTGTCAGCCCATCCATATCCCGTCTCTTGCTCCATTGTGCGTCCGGTGAAGTCGAGCCACGACTGGTTGAAGAAGTTGCACAAACCGTCCGCGCCCGAGAGCCACAGCATGACCGGTGTTGTATCGGCCATGGTGCGGAATCGCCCGTCCTTCTCGCGTAAAGCTTGCTCGGCCTGCTTGCGCTGAGTGATGTCTCGGAAGACGAGCACCACGCCTGTAGTTTTTCCGGCGTCATTCTTGATGGAAGAGCTGTTGTCCTCGACGGGCACCTCGGTTCCGTCCTTGGAAATAAGAAGCGCGGGCCTGGTCGAGCCATCCCCAACGCCTTCGCGCAACACGCGAGCGACGGGGCACTCGGGTTCGCGAGATTGCTCATCCACAATTCTGAATAGGTCCTGAATTGGTTTGCCGCTGGCTTCCTCTTGAGTCCACCCTGTCAACGACCGGGCGACGCCGTTCATGAAGGTCACGCGGCCATCCAGGTCGGTTGCGATCACTGCGTCGCCGATGCTCGCGAGAATTGTCGCAAGCCGCTCACGGCTCTCAGCGAGGGCCACCGCGTTTTGTTCCGCACGCCTCCGAGCATCCTGGATAACTCTGATCAGTACGGAGAGGCCCGCGCTCAGGACAAAATAGGCGACAATTTGGAATATCCCGGATGTCTCGGAAATTGCGAGTGTATGCGTTGGGAGGATGAACAGGTACGTGCCAAGCGCCGCCCCGAGGACTACACTAACCAGCGCGGGCCCCAGCCCGCAATAGATAGCCACGAGTAACGACGCGATGAGGTACGTGGTGAACGGCAGATGCGTGCCGAACGCGCCGCTGAGCAGCAGGCGAACGACCGTCGCCAGCGCCACGCCGATGACCGCAGCTCCATAGCGCACTGTTTCGTTAGAGAGTTTGAAGCGAGCGTTGCTCAATATGTCTCAGCCTGCGTCAGCGGCCTATTGATAGCGGACCGCAGTTCGGCCATCGCCATGCCGGGGGGTTGACAGAATCTCCAGATCAGCAAGTCGCGCTAGCAGGCCCGATGCCCCTGCGCGGGAAGCGTCCAACGATTGAGAGATTAACAAACTAGCCGCTTCAGTTTCAATGAGAGAGCGTCCGGTGCTTTATTGAGCCACTCCGTTACGTTGGGAAGGCAGCGTGGCAATAGAGGATGCGGCGGGAGGCAAGAAGATTCGCGGCCGCGGCTACCTCGAGATGACAGCCTACGCAGGGGACAGCATGGGGGCTATGCTGCGTTAGGCGCGCGACTCGATATGCACTATTGCGTGGACGACCGGATCGCAATTATAATGAGCCCGTCTCCCATACAAATCCGAGAACGGATGGTCAAATGAAGGCTCCGAATAGTCCCCAATGAAAGAGCCACGAGCGTCAGTCTTCGCAGTTCAAATATTGAGGTAGCGAAATGAAGAAGTGCCTGGCCGCTGTCGCGTGCTTGATCCTTTTTTCCCTGGTCCTTATTCCCCACACGAATGTCTATTCGCAACGGCGCGAAACGGTCCAGCGTTATGCTGACGACCAGATTGTCGTCAAGCTCAAAGCTGGAGCCGAAACAAGCTCGGATGCGGATTTGATGGCTGAGGAGATAGTTCGCGCGCCGGGCGCAAAAGCGGAGTGGTTGACGACGCGACGACCCGACGACGGCGTCCGGTTGATTCATCTCAACAGGGGCCTCTCGGTTGAAGACGCCGTGCGCCGCGCGAAGGAGGACCCGCGGGTTGAATATGCAGAGCCCGACTACTTCTTCTATGCGATGGACACAATTCCCAACGATCCCTACTTTAGTCAGATGTGGGGGCTGTCGAACGGTTGTTCGTTCTGCGACCCGGGCCAGCCGACCCCTAACATCGATGCGACAAAGGCGTGGGACATAACCACAGGCAGCGATGACGTCGTGGCAGTGGTGCTAGACACGGGTGTTCAACTTCAGCACGACGACCTGTCGGCTAATGCATGGGTGAATCCTCGAGAGATTGCCGGCAATGGCGTTGACGATGATGGCAACGGGTTCGTTGATGACGTAAACGGCTGGAACTTCTACGACGGCAACAACTCGACATTCGTGGACGCGGGCCAGGACTTCCACGGCACGCACGTGGCCGGATCGATAGGTGCGGTTGGAAACAACGGTATCGGTGTCACGGGCGTCGCCTGGCACGTGAAGCTTATGTCGCTGAAGTTTCTGGGTGGGCCGCAAGGCAAGGGCTCAACGTCGAATGCGGTCAGGGGGATCAACTACGCCATCGATCTACGGAGCCGCGGTGTCAACGTAAGAGTGATCAACGCGAGCTGGGGCGGAGGCAATGAGTCGCAGGCGCTGCGTCAGGCGATATCGGATGCAAACAATGCGGGAATTCTGTTCGTGTGCGCCGCTGGCAACGGCGGCACCAACACTGATGATGACCCTGACTTTCCTGCGGCTTACTCAATAGATCAGTCAAATGCGATATCGGTCGCTGCACTAAATCAGAGCGGCTCTCTCGCACCTTTTTCAAACTTCGGCCACAACTCAGTGAGCGTGGCTGCGCCTGGCGTTTCCATTATCAGCACCTACCCGTTCGGCTACAGTTCGTTACAGGGAACATCAATGTCAACGCCTTATGTATCCGGCATAGCTGTGCTGCTCTGGTCGCACGAGCCGTCGCTCACACCGGCGGAGGTCAAGCAGCGGATAGTCGATACGTCGCAGCCCCTCCCCTCCCTCGTCTCGATACTTGCCCGCTCAGGACGAGCAAGCGCCTACGACGCCTTGATCAACAAGATTGCGCCTCCGCAGACGCCCGAAGTGATCGGCGTGCACTTCACCAAGCGAGCAGTGACAATCGATGGCTTCGGGTTTGTAAACGGTTCGGCGATCATCGAGGTCGATGGCGAGCCGCTGCCAACCGTCAGCTACGACAGCTCATTCGCGTTGGCGAACGGTACGTTGACGCAGTTGACCGCGGACATTGGCAAGAAGCCCTTGAAGAGAACTTTCCCCGCTGGCGTTCAGGTTTCCGTCAGAGTATTCAATGCGACAACGGGGGAACGATCCTCTCGATTCACAATCGCGAGATTCTGATCCCAGTTCAGAGTTCAAGCTTTAGCTTGCTTCGCATCAGCAACCTGAAGGTTGAACTCTGAACCCAATCTGCCTCAGCGCTTCGTAAAGCACGATCCCTACCGCCGTCGCCAGGTTGAGCGAACGCACCCGATTATTGGGCATGGGAATCGTCAGAGCTCGCTCCCAGTTTGCCCGCAGCAGGTCTTCAGGTAGACCGCGAGTCTCACTTCCAAACACGAGACAATCATTCGGCGCGTATTGGAAGGACGCATACGCGCGCTCGGCCTTCGTCGTGAAGTACAGAAATCGAGAACCGGGCAACGCCGCGTAAAGCGCCTCGATGTTCAAATGATAGTGAATCTCAACCTCGCTCCAGTAATCGAGCCCCGCGCGCCGCACCGCCTTATCATCAGTGCGGAAGCCCAGTTTGCCGACAAGGTGCAGAGGCGTAAGCGTTGCCGCGCACAATCGCGCGATGTTGCCGGTGTTAGGCGGGATCTCAGGCTCGACCAGGGCGACTTGGAGCCGCGGCGAATCCGGGTTTAGCGGGGGAGATGAGTTTTCAGAGGGGTCGGTCATTGCGCGCTTCTGTTCCGCGACAGCAGGCCTGCCATTCGTTTCAGTGCAAAGCTGAGAATCTTCTTATGATCAAAGGCAAGCTCCGGCGGACGCCGTGCCGAATGCCACGCCGCATCGCACGCATCGTCAGCCGCGCGAGCGCGGACGCGGTGATCAAGCACCGCAGCGAAGACAACGCTAACCGTGTGACCGCGAGGATCACGGCCTGGGTCTCCGAACGCGCCGATCTGCTCGAGATGAATGCGGCTGAGTCCGGTTTCTTCGAGGAGTTCGCGGGCGGCGGCATCGTCGAGCGACTCGTCCCTGTCAACGAAGCCGCCCGGGAACGCCCACAGCCCTTTGAACGGTTCGCGTGCTCGCTCGATCAGCAGCACCTCGACTCGATTTCCGGAGCGGTGAAACAGGGCAATGTCGACGGTCAGCGCAGGCCGTGGGTGATCGTAGCAGTAAGTCATTATGTCTTCCCGCTGAAGGCGTCAAGGCAAGATAACACAAAAAAGGCGGACCCTGTGAAGGGTCCGCCTTGCGTTGGGGGCTCTGATCGAGGGCCGCGGTTCTAGCCTCATCGATCACTGAGAGAGAGGGTCTAACGCTGAGTTGCTGTTTTGGTTCGCGCGGCCGCGGCGCCGCCGATGTTGCGAGTCAACAACCGAATCTCGACGCGGCGGTTCTCTGCGCGGCCTTCGGGGGTCTTGTTGTCAGCCACGGGACGGATCTTGCCGAACCCAAGCATGTGCATTCGGAACAGTGCGATGTTGTGCTGCTCGGCTATGTAGCGCCGAACCGCGTCAGCGCGCTTCTGGGTTAGCTGATTGTTGTAGCTGTCGCTGCCAATCCAATCGGCGAAACCCTGGATCTCGAGGATGAAGTTCTCGCGGTCCTTGATCTGCGATGCCAACTGATCGAGCGCCTCCTTAGCTTCCGGCGTCAGTTCGTAGCTGTCGAACTTGAAGCGCAGCGAGGCAGTGTTCTGCAGCGTATAGTTATCCAGATTCGCTCGCAGATCGCTCACCGATTGCTCCGCGCCGGTCACGCGAGTGTTCGCTTCATCTGCCCGGCTGAGGGCGGTGTCGGCTTGCGATTGTGCCCGGTCAGCTCTCCCTCGCACGTCGGTTATGTCAGTCGACAGCCGCCCGATATCCTGTGTGTTGCGGCGCGAAGTCTCTTCCAACTCGCCGGTGCGATGCTCGAGCGGGGTGACTCGCTCGCTGACGCGGTTGCGCGCGTACTTCTTGGTCGCGCATCCTATGGAGCTCAGTACCACGAGTGTCGTCAAAGCTATCAGGATCGTGAGTCTGCCTTTCAATGTTCTTATCTCCCACCGTAGTAGAATGAATAAAGGCGATGCAGAGAACGTCCGCATCGCCTATTGTGGTTATCGTCCTCACCACGATAACCGCATAAGAGACCGGAAGTGACTTATCATCACCCGTATCTCTGCCCCATCAAGGAGTGGGCAATAGTTATGCCGCCGCTGGTCACGAATCGGGATGGTCAAAAATGCGGGAAACACTAGGCAAACGGGACTGGGCTTTAACCAGGCGGAGCAAACAAGCGTAAAGATTACAGCAGCGCCGTGTAAGAATTTCCGCCGGGGTCCTGGAAGCGCGGATCAGATCGCGAGTCTTTGGGAGGACTCGTCACCGCAGGTTTACCCACTCGGTGAGCACTGTTCTCATGTCCCCTTACCCGTGGGAATACTTCGGCTGCGACCCGGCATTATTTGGACAAAGACGCTCTTGTTCAAGTTTTGTCACGCTGCCAGCTTGTCTTTTCCGCGAAGCGGTGACAACAATTCGTAAAACAAGATAAACTGAGATAGAAAGTGAGTTGAGAGAAATGGAGATTGCAACGTTTGGAGCAGGCTGCTTCTGGGGAGTCGAGGCGGCGTTTCGCGAGGTCGAGGGCGTAATATCGGCGCGAGTTGGCTACAGCGGCGGCTGGTTCGATAACCCGACCTATACGGATGTCTGCTCAGGCAGAACCGGGCACGCTGAGAGCGTTGAAGTGACTTACGATCCGGCGCAGGTGTCATATGATCAACTGCTCAATGTGTTCTGGGAGGTTCACGATCCGACCACGCTCAATCGACAAGGTCCCGACGTTGGCTCGCAGTATAGATCGGTGATCTTCTTTCACAACTCGCAAGAGGAGGCCGCCGCGCGAGCTTCCAAAGAGCGGCGTCAAGCGTCAGGCAAACACTCTCGAGAGATCGTCACCGAGATCACGCCTGCTTCGCAATTCTGGGTGGCGGAGGATTATCATCAACAGTATTTCGAGAAACGCGGAGTGGCTCACTGCCGGGTGTGAGCGCGGGCAGAATTGATTCGAGTCATTGCTTTCATCACACACTACCGGCGACGTTGCAACGCCGCCCAAGCCCCTTTCCAATTGTTGATCCGCAACCGGCCGCGAAACTCAGGTACAGTCGGTCAGTTGGCTACGCGATCACAATGGCGAGGTTGTTCATAGGAGACCAGCTCTCAAGGAACTCGTCGACCCCCAACATTCTCGGACCTTGCTGTGGATCGAGCACCTCGACGCGTTCGCGTGTTGCGGAGACAACAACGAACGAATGAACATCTGGCGCCGGGACGTGGGGCGCGGATACAACGTACACAATGGGGAAGTAGCCGTGTTCGGTGAGTTCTATCAGGTCTGCCAGTGCTAGCGTGTGTTTGCTAGAAACAGCGAAGCCTAGCCTGCGTGCTGCAAAAACCAGTTCGAGTGCCGATGTTCCGAAGATCGTGCAGTCGCAAAGCTCGCGTAGCTCGGCCTCAGTTTTGGACACGCCAAGATGACTTAGCACCATGCGGAGGCACGCGATGGCGCAAGAGAAGTCAGTCTCTTGAGGGTAGAAGGGTGGGGTCTTCGCCACGTTTCACTCGGTACAGGTCTAGAGCCAGGCGCTTAATCTCTTCGATGGGCGGATGAGCGCTCAACTCGCCAGTCACCGAGTTCACGGCTATCTCGCCTACGCTGCCGAGAGGGCCTTCTTTCGGGTAGACGTATAGGATCGGAACAAGCCAGACCTCCGATTGAGTATCGAGCGCAGGCGTGCCCGCAAGGAAGCGGTCACCGGCATAACTGACAAGCCACTCGTTCACGGCTGCCGTTGCCTGTCGAGCCGATATATCCTTTACGACATTCTCCAGCATCAACCCTACTGTACTTCCAAAGGCCGATAGAATCAAAAGAAAACAGGAGCAATCTTGAGCGTTCCCGTCAATTGACCGCGTTTGAGACGCGGGACATGAGCCTTTATCGATCAGCGCGTCCGGTGCCCCGTTGCCCCTCCCTAGCGCTTAGACTCGGAGGCTACCGCTCGGCCGATTTCGGAGACCGATTTGACGAGTAGATCGAAGTCCTCGCTCTTGCTCCGGTGATTGGTGATTGCGATCCGCAGCGCAAAAGCGTTACCGATCCTGGTGCTTGAAGGCACCGCCAATCCGCTCTCTTGTATTCGCAATAGAATCTCTTCGTTTACGCGGTTGAGATCGTCGCTGGGCGAGTCCTTTGGAGCGAATCTGAAACAGACGATGTTGAGTGCCACGGGCGCTACGAGTTCGAGATCGGGATGAGCTTCGATAAGGTCGGCGCAGAAGCGAGCCTGACGCACGTTTTGTTCGATGAGACGTGAGAACGCGTTGATCCCATGCGCTTTGAGCGACATCCACACTTTGAGAGCGCGAAAACTGCGAGTGAGCTCAAGCCCGCGCTCGGCGAATGGCAGCCCGCCTGCTATCACTCCTCTTGAAGTTTCGGCGAGGTAGCTAGGCGTGAGCGTGAACGTTTCGCGATGCGCCTTCGCATCACGTACCAACACGCAAGCTACTTCGAAGGGCAGGTACATCCATTTGTGAAGATCAAATGCCAGGGAATCGGCTTGCTCGATGCCGCCCACCAATTGTGCGAGAGAAGGAACTACCCTCGCTAGCGCGCCGAACGCCCCGTCGACGTGAAACCAGAGGCATTCTTCGCGGCAGAACTTTGCGAGCGCGGCCAGGTCATCGATCGCTCCGGTATTAACCGTTCCCGCGTTTCCGATAACGCAGAAAGGTTTGTGCCCGGCGTGCCGGTCTTGATCTACGGCTCGTCGGAGCGCATTGAGGTCAATTCTAAAATCGTCGTCTACGGGGACGCGGTGAAATGCCCGGTTGCCAAGCCCCATTAGCTCGGCTGCTTTCTGCCCCCAGCCGTGTGTTTCAGTCGAGCCATACAGTGTTAACATCGGATGACCGTTACCTTGAAGTCCCTGCTCTCGGACGTCGAAGCCCGCCTTTGCGTGGCGAGCTACGACCAGCCCTATGATGTTCGCCATCGTACCGCCACCCACAAGGATTCCGCTTGTCTCGGGAGGCATCCCCATCAACTCAGTGAGCCACGCAAGCACCTGATGCTCGACCAGAGTGGGCGCTTGATCGAAGCCCGCCACGTGAGGATTCAACCCCGACGCAAGCATATCGGCGAGCATTCCCAGCGGCGTCCCGTTGCCCTGAACCCAGCCCCAGAATCTCGGATGCCGATTGCCATTCGTATAAGGCAGCACGTTCTCAACGAACTCCTTGTACACAACAGAGGCGGCTTGTGGCTCTTTGGGCAGCGGTTCCCTAAGGTAATCCTTCACGCTTTCCGGGACGGGTTGCCACGCCGGCCTTTCGCGCAGCGTCGAGAGGTAATCCAACATGTCGTCGAGCATGCGGTGGCCAAGCTTGCGGATCTCGTCCCAATCCTTCGGGTCAAGCGTTTCATCGATTGCAGTTTTGTCATCCACCTTCGCAGTGTCGCGCTCCAAATCAGACCTCCTCATCTCGAGTATGTCGTCAGCCAGTCGATATTAGACTCAAAGGTGAGCAGAATCTATCCGAGTATTGCGTTCGAACTCAACGTTGAACCGCACGCGCATTAAGCCCCGGTTCAACAAATCATCGATTCAGTGCTAAGATCAGCGCGTCAACATCACCTCAATGCTATCAGGCAAAATCGGTCATTACCGCATCATCGAGAAGCTCGGACAGGGCGGCATGGGCGAGGTTTATCTTGCGGAAGACACCAGGCTGAAACGCAAGGTCGCAATCAAGTTTATCCCCGAGGAACTGGACACAAACGAACAGGCAACCGGCAGGTTGATCAGAGAGGCGCAAGCGGCGGCGACGCTCGATCATCCGAATATCTGCGCTATCTATGAAGTCGGAGAATGCGAAGGCGGCAACTTCATTGTTATGCAGTATGTCGAAGGCGAAACCCTCGCCGAAAGAAACCGGCGAAAACAGCTCGACCTTCGCGAAACTCTGCGCGCCGCTGTGCAGGTCGCAGACGCGCTTGGGGAGGCGCACTCGCGAGGCATCATTCACCGCGACATCAAACCCCAGAACATAATGGTCACCGCGCGGGGCCACGTGAAGCTGCTCGACTTCGGTCTCGCGAAAGTTGTTCAACAAGGGTCCTTGCTTGAGAGCGGCGCGGCGACCGAGACGCTCTTGAGTGAACCGGGAATGATCATCGGCACAGTCCCATATATGTCACCCGAGCAAGTTCGGGGTGAACCGCTGGACGGCCGCAGCGACATCTTCGGTCTCGGCGTTGTGTTGTACGAGATACTGGCCGGGCGCAGGCCGTTTTTCAATGACAGCAGGGCCGCGACCATCTCAGAGATCTTGACGCGCGAGCCGCCTCCGCTCGCGCGATACTCAGACAACGTGCCCCCGGAAATGCAGAGGATCATAAGCAAAGCACTTTGCAAAGACGTAGAGGAACGCTATCAAACGGCGAAGGATCTTCGGGTCGATTTGAAGAACCTGATGGGCGAACTAGCGTTTGAGGACAAGCTGGAACGCTCGTTCTCAGGGGACGCGTCGGCGGCTACAGCAGTCATGAGGCGAGGCGTGTCGACGAGCGGTATCGTGATCGCTCCCACCGGCTTCGCGGTCGGAGCGGTTAGAAAACGAGTGATGCTTCTTGGCGCAGTGGCCCTCGTGGTCGCCGTCGCTGCCGTTGTCTCCTACTTCTTTCTTGCGGCGGGCGATTCCCTCGCTGTGTTGCCGTTCACCTATTCGAGCGCCGATCAGAAGATAATGGCCGACCCGGATCGCGAATACCTGAGCGACGGAATAACCGAGAGCATCATAGACAGCCTGTCGCAGTTGCCGAAACTGAAGCTGATCGCGCGAAATTCGGTGTTTCGCTACAAGGGCAAGGAGACAGACGCGCAAGCGGTGGGTCGCGAGCTTGGAGTGCGCACGGTGCTAGTGGGTACCATCACGCAGCGGGGAGACAATCTGATCATCAGCCCCGAGCTAGTCAGAGTTTCGGACAAAATCCGTATTTGGGGACACACCTATGAACGCAAAGTCTCGGACCTGTTGGCGGTGCAGAGTCAGATTGCCCAAGATATTTCTGAGAACCTTCGAATGAAACTGACTGGCGCGAATCGGGAGCTGTTGAGCAAGAACCGCACCAACAGCGCCGATGCGTACCAATCCTATTTGAAGGGACGATACCAATGGAACAAGAGGACCGAGGAAGGGTTCAAGAACGGCATAAAGTATTTCCAGCAGGCGATTCAGTTGGACCGGAAGTATGCGTTGGCTTACAGCGGCCTCGCTGACTGCTACATGCTATTGAGCGACTACGGGTTCAGCCCACCCAGCCATGGCTATCCAGAGGCTAAGGGGCCTGTGCTGACGGCGCTGGCGATTGACGACAGCCTCGCCGAGGCGCACACGTCGCTTGCGGGGATGAACGCGGGCTACTACTGGGATTGGGCCGAAGCCGAGACAGAGTACAAGAAGGCCATCAGCCTCAACCCTAACTACTCGACGGCGCATCACTGGTACGCGCTGTATCTGTCATTTGTAGGGAGAATGGATGAGGCCCTCGCCGAGATCAGGAAAGCAAAGGAACTCGATCCGTTTTCGTTGCCGATAAGCAAGGACTACGGAGTAATCCTTTTCTTCTCGCGCCGCTACGACGAGGCGATAAAGCAATTCCAGAAGACCTTGGAGATCGAGCCCAATTACCTGATGGTCTACACCTACCTGGCGGAGGTGTACATGGCAAAAGGGATGCAGCGGGAGGCTATAGCTGAGATGGAGCGGGTGCACGCGCTTGCGCCGGATGAAGCTGAAATCACAAGCGTGCTCGGACAGGCCTATGCCCTCGCGGGAAGAAAGGAAGAAGCGCTGCAGATAGCAGAGAAATTGAGCCGGCTGGAAAAGGAAAGTCAATTCTTGTCGAAGGAGTTGGCGATCCTGTACGTGTGGCTTGGAGATAAGGACCGGGCGATCGAGATACTAAAGAACGGGGTTGAGAAGCGTCACGCGGTAGTGACTGAGATCAAGGTGGACCCGCGCCTCGGCAACCTGCGCGCGGACCCTCGTTTCGCCGAGCTGGTACGCCGCATCGGGCTGCCGAACTGACCACGGAACACTCTCGCTAACGCCGGAGCTGTTCATGTGCTTTCCAAATCCTGCAAGCGCGGCGCGGGTCATAGTCTGCACGCGACAGAGACAGAAAAGGGGAATGATTGTCCATTCCCCGTTACCCAACCCCTTCGCGCGCCACTGAGGCGACTCTACCTTTTCTTGGCGCCCTTCTTGGCCGTGGCCTTCTTTGCGCCTTTCTTCTTACCGCCCTTTGATTTGACTACTGATTTGACTACCATAGCGGTCACTCTCCTTTCGTGCGCCGTTCGCACAAGTTTCCTGTTACCAACCGTATCTTGTATTCTCTGGGGGACTCGTATACAAGATACTGCGCTTTATATATTGTTTCCTGATCCGTGTCAACAAGTTTTAATTGTAAACCGCCCAGAAGCGGTCCAGGGTCTGGATGCTAATTGCCTGGCGTCGTGGCGCACCTCAGCGGAGGCCCGCAAGTAGGTTTCGGCTCAGATCCGCAAAACATCTTGTTGTCGTCCAGTATGATGTTTTGATTCTTGTTGTCTCCCCAGATGAATTTCGACAGCTCTCTCGCAAGATGGCAAGGTCGGTTCTGGCTTTGATCGTGCAACTCGGGCTCGAAATTCGACAGCACGATCATCGTGAGCTCACAAAGTGTCTTTCCCGGTTCACAAATTGTCTTTCCCGACTTTTCAATGCGGCCGTCCAGCATGTATGAATGGAAGCCGTACCAATCGCCCGCGTGGTAGATGACGCGGGTAGTTGGGTCTTCCATCTCCCTGTTCTTCCTCGCGACGAAAAAGCCGAACCCATAGCGCAGGGGTTTACTCAGGTCTTCCCTTAGCCTTGTGGACTGGAATGCCGTCTCAAAGGTCTCGCACTTGAGGGGCAATTTTCCCGGCAGGCCGTGCTCCAATTTATCGATGGCCTGTACCCACTTGATCATGTCGCCGAGCGTCGAGTGAATGTTGCCATCCCCGTAGACAAAGTTTATCGGTGTGTAGCCCTCCATAACGAAGTATCTACCCTCGCGCTGGCGATATGGAAACGCGTGGTTGGAAATCTTGTCTGAGTGTTCATCGAACACAGACGTGTTAGTCATTCCAAGCGGATCGAAAATCTTCTCCTGCAAGAATTGCTTGTACGTTTTGTGTGTGAGCTTTTCGATTATCCTCGCAAGCACCACATACCCCGAGTTAGAGTAGTTGAAATCAATGCCCGGATCCCTGCCTCTCTTGGGTTCAGCCTCCTTGATCAGCTTGAATGCCCCCTCATTGGTAAGTTCTTCCTTCTTCTTGCGATGGTCCATCGTTTCATACCAGGTCGGCTTACCCTCCTTTAGATTTTTTTTGAAATCGAACCTGTGGTGCTTTTGATATTCTGCGATGTAATCAGGCAAGCCCGCTTGATGGGTGAGCAAATCCGCGAGAATGATGTCTTTGGCGTGCTCCGGCGGAAAATCAATCGGGATGTCGGAAAGACTGGTGTCGACGGTCAGCCGATGTCCTCGCTTCACTTTGATGGTGGGGTCCTCGATAAGCATCATGATTGCCGCGGCCGTAAACTGTTTCGTGATCGAAGCGAGATCAAAGACCGTGTTGCTTGTGATCCGCTCGTGTTTCTCAAGATTCGCGAAGCCAGACGCGCCTTCAAAGATCACCTTGTCGTCTTTGATGATTGCCAGCGCGAAGCCGGGGGTGGGGCAGTCCCTGCAGCTCGCAGGTGGCGGCGGTGGCATAAAACACTTGATCCTATCCTCGATTAGCTCCTTGCACGGCTTGGCATCACAGATGTCGACGGGGGCCAGGGTCGCGCCGCTTCCTGCCTCCGCCGTTGTATGCCCGGCCCAGACTGGCAGGATCAGCCCAGCCAATAACAAGACGATGATCGAAGTTTTCTTGATCACAATCACCTCCGGAGCCTGTCCCTGAGTCTCGTATACAACCGTGGTGACGCTGCAAGTCAACGTGCGAAATCTGATCCGCAAGATATTACTCACCTGAAGGATTGTCAAGTTAAATGGCCCTTATTCTCTATGAACCTTGACTCAGAGCCTGACTGTGGCATACACATCTTTCACGCGACGGCCGATCTCCTGAGCCGAGCTAAGAATTGAATCCTGCGCGGAAGCCTGAGGGGCATCGATCGGTGAACAAAGCTCAGATCGAGCAGCGTGAGCGAGCTATCCAGCGAGGTATCCAGTTTATCTATGGGACCGCTTGCGACGCCAAGAGTTTTGAAACCTTCGGGTCCGACTACCTGTGTTGCTTCAGTCTGATCGCATCGACGTCGCGGAACCTCAGGTTGCGTCGTGTGGCACGTGAGATGGGTCGTGAGCGTGCTCGCCAGTGGCGAAAAGAGCACCCGGCATTGCCGCCTCGCCTCGGCACCACGACCATTGAAGAGTTCATTGAGGGCACCGTTTCATCGGACAGGCTTGGCGTGCGAGACGGAGCGCTCAAGCAGAGTATTCGGCGGGAAGCGAGACGTTTCACTGCGCAAGATCTTCTTGGGTTCGATCCAGCAGTCGAGCCGCCGCCTGCCGACATCCCCCAACAATGCCGATGTGGAGCCAGCAACTCGCGCGGGCGGAGGACCTGCCGAGGTTGCAAGCGGCGACTGTTGATGCAGAGCCGGTACCAGACCTGGATGCAGGCGCTGTACGGAGGTTACCTCAGCGACCGCTCGGAGGTGCGGCTCGGGACTAAGTACGCGGACGCGTTAGCGTGGCTTCCTGAGATGAGACCTTATTGCGGGCCGGGTGAGGGGGGCAGTGAAGACTTCTACTATTCGGTTTACGCCATCACTCACCTGGTTTACACACTGAATGATTATGGCCGTTATCAACTCTCGCCTCGCTGGCTGCCCTGCGAGTTCGAGTTCCTTAAAGCAAACTTGGAAGAGGCCATTGATATCGACGACTCGGATATGGTGGGCGAGTTCATGGACACCTTGAAAGCCTTCGGACTAGCGGACAGCAATCCGCTCATACGCAGGGGAACTCAGTACCTTCTTTCTGGTCAAAACTCCGATGGCAGTTGGGGCGACACAAATGAAGACGACTGCGAGCGCTACCATCCAACGTGGACAGCAGTTGACGGCTTGCGTGACTTTGCCTGGCGCGGCGAGAGGCTGAGCTTCCCGAAACTGAAACCGCTGCTTGAGCGGTGGGCACGCCGCAAGCGATAGCGACATTGCCGGTAGCAACCGACAAACGAATGGCCCGCCGCTCACTAACGCGTGACCGATCGAGTATTTGATGGTGAAGAGGCGTCGAAAAGAACTTCCAGTGCTCGGCCTTCCGTTTCGCCACTATCCCACGCGGCGAGATCAGCAGCGCTACGATGACGAGCATCAGGTGTGCAGCGATTGCCTCTCAGGTGCTTGCTGTGAGAGCGAGGATGCGATCTATCTGACCAGCTTCGACGTGTTTCGACTCGCCGCGTTCTTCAATGTCGCGCCGGCGGAGTTCTTATTGAGCTTCACGCAAGAGAGATTCAACGAGGACCAAAAAGAAGAGTCGCGCCGAAACTTGATTGACGATGCCGGTTGCAGCATCGTTACCTACCTCCGACGGCGTGAGAACTTTCCCGCCTCGCCGTGTATTTTCCTGAAGTACGTTCGCGAACCGGACGGCACGCCGCGCCGCATCTGTAGCGTCCACGAGGCGCGCCCTCTCGCCTGCCGCGAGTTTTACTTCGACACGTGCAAGAAGCGAGTGACCGGCGAGCTAGCCGCGTTGCTCGCCGAAGCCTACGAGAAGGTCCGCGACGGCGAAATCACCGAAGCGCGAGTTGTTGCCGAGCTGGACCGCCTCCGTGATGAAGCCGATCACGAGGTAACGCTCGCCGAGACAATGGACCGGTGGTTTTGGAGTGAGATGAAACGTACTTTGAGTTTGGAGCGAGCAAACGTCGACGGGTCGAACTCCTACGATATGTCCGAATTCCAAGACCCGATCGATGAGAAGCTGAACCGCGTGTTGTCATCCAAGTACGTTCGCTTCGAGGAGAAGTACGGGCCAAAACCGCGCGGGGAACAACTGATGCCCTACGCGGCGGGGCTCACCTTCGCGAGCTCAGCCGAACGCGAACGAATAACGGCCCTCGTCAACAATCGGCCCGAAGGCGACCTCTATGATTTGCGCGGCGAGGAGGTCAGCGTCGGCGTTCGCACGCTCCTGGCGGGCGCGAGGCACTCCGAGGTCTTCGCGACAATTCCCGATCATGAAGCCGCGAGCTTTGTTGCCGGGATTCCGCCCGGGCCGCTCTTCCCTGATCACGACGTGCCTGAAGTGCGAGCGATCACCCTGCGCGATGTGTACGGAGCGGTGCTCAGGGGCTGCAACCACCTTATTCGCTTTGCGAGCTACCTTGCGTCGATGGGCGACGTCCTGGAAGACGTCATGCCCGGCGAGTTCGAGTCGGAGCTCTTGGAGATCATTGCCGGCTTCCAGACGAGCCTCAACCCTTTCATCGCGAGCAATCCTTACTTCGATCCTGTCGCGCATCACACAGCGGAAGGGACCCTGAGCATGCTGGAGAGGACAGTTACGGAGGCTCTGCCTCCCGATGAGTTATTCAAGCTTCTCCGGCTATTGTCCAAGGTGCGCCCGGCAGTGACAACGCTTTCGCCCGAGATTCGAGCTCGGTTTGAGTCTGTCACGCAACGCGTCGACGCCGGGCTACGGAAGGACAGACTCGACATTTATGTTAACCGCGACAATCCCGTGGAACTACGCCGTCGAAACGGCAAACGATTGAACTCCAGCGCGGCGTGGGACACATGGAGTGAACAGGTGCTCGATATGCACTACGCAGCAGAAGCCGGCTTCGCCGGGATTGACCTGGACGCTTTCTTCTCGCGGTCCGCAGATGATCTCGAGAAGCTTCCGTTCCGCAAGAGCTACGCGCGCGAGTTGTGCGAGGTGATTGTCAACCTCGCAAGCGGGATGAGTTCGCACCACACGATCGCGTATCGGGATATGGCTTACAAGGATGCGGCGCGGCGAGTGTCTGCGTACGCGGCTCGCCTGGCGCCTTGGATCGAGGATGCTGGGCCCGAGTTGGATCCGGAGATCGTCAACGAGCTAGCTTCTTCGATCTATAAAGGGCTGGGGCTGGGCTACAATCACGACGACCGCTTCGGCTTGATCGTGCGACAAGTGCTCGACAGTCAATTGTCTGATGGTAGCTGGAATACTGATCTGATTCTCGAAAACATGCCCGACTGCCAGGCCGACTACCTTCGCGCGACGTATCGCGCCACCTGGTTGTCGGTTGATGTCTTACGGCCGCTGCGAACCGATGTGTTGAACCCCGCCAACGCGGCTCTCGGATTGGTCTGACTACAGCCGGGTGAGCGACTTCTCAAAATAACGATTCGATCGATAGTAGACTTGATGGTGAGGAGAAATCTATCCGCGGCTTGCGCCCGAACTTAAGTGGCGCTGGTTCAATCGTTGCGCTGGGCGGCAGCAAGCGCCTCCTCTGCGGTTGTGACCTTGCCGTCCAGTTGCAACTCATAAACGGCGCGCAACAGCTTCCCCATCTGTGGCCCGGGCTGAAACCCGGCTTCGAGCAGGTGGCGGCCTTGAAGCAGCGGAGCCGGTGGGCCATGCTCGACCCCGAGCGAGCGCGCCCGCTCAATAAACCAGTCTTCGGGAATGTCTGATGACGCTGATCTGCCTCCCCTCGCGCAAGCCTTCGCAACGCGAAAAAGCAGATCTATGTCGACTTGCTGAGCGAGCCTTCGAAAGTTACCATCGGTGGTCGTTTTGCGCTGTTGATAAAACTCGCGCGGTTTCCGGTGCTCGCGCACCAACGCCAGTACCTGCGAGCGTACGTCGTAGCCGCCGATGCCGTAGAGGCCCAACCCGTTCAGGATTGAGCGCGTCGGTTCTACAGCCGCTTTGTGATGTTCAACCGGCTCAACGTCAACCTTCGCAAATGTGATCGCCTGCCGGAGATCGTGACAGAGCGTCGCGAGCATGACCGCTATGCGCTTTGGCTTCGACAGCTCGCCGGCGAGCTTTACCGCTTCATCCAACGAAAGCTTCGTGTGCGCAAAAGCGTCTTCCGCCGGGTGACCGTCTTCTTCTGGCTGATAGCCAACCAGCGAGCGGATCTCAGGGAAGACCTGATCGAGCACGCCTAGCTCAAGTGCTGCGCCCAACCCAATTGATGGATGCTCAGCGAGCGTTAGCAACTTTTCGATCTCGCCCCAGATTCGTTCGCGGGGAAGATCCGAGAGGTCGATCGCGCGGCATAGCTCTACGGTCGCCGGCTCGATAGTCATTTCGAACCTCGCCGCGAGTTGTACCGCGCGCAGTACGCGGAGGCTGTCCTCGATGAATGTATCCGCAGCTACGACCCTCAGCACCCGGCGCTCCAGATCGTCGCGGCCGGCATATGGATCGATGGTCTCGTCCGTTAGAGGGTCATAGATAATAGCGTTGATGGTGAAGTCGCGGCGACGAGCTGCTTCCTCGAAGCTCATCGCCGGGTCGCCTTCGATCACAAATCCGCGATGACCGCGGCCGGATTTCGACTCGCGTCTGGGAAGCGAAACGTCGATCTCGAATCTCTCTTGTGAGGTAGTTTGATCGGAGAGCGATTGTTCGGGATTATCAGTCTGAGGTGGCGCCGGCCGATAGAACACCAGCTTGTAGACTGAGAAATGTTCTCCAACCGTGTTGACGTGACCTATCCGTTCGAGAACCGTGCGGAGCCGCGCGGGCTCAAGGCCGTAAACTTCGATGTCGAAGTCTTTCGATTCAATGCCAAGCAGGCGGTCTCGTACCGATCCGCCAACGAGCATTGCACGCCCGCCGGCTTCACGCACAGCTTCACACAACCTCACGACGTCCGCGTTCATTCGAGTTAAGGATAACCCTCTCGCCGCGGGGCAGGAAAGGGAACAGGGCTTGGCTAGAGACTGAATGAAATACCGAGCTTCGTGCCGATGATGCGTTCGATTTCCGCAATGGGAATGCGTTCCTGCTGCATTGTGTCGCGGTCGCGAACGGTGACTTGATTGTCTTCGAGGGACTGATGGTCTACGGTGACGCACAGCGGCGTTCCGACCTCGTCCTGACGGCGGTAGAGCTTGCCGATCCCTGCCGTATCGTCGTACACCGCACGTATCGCGCCGGTGCGCTGAAGCCGCGACTTGATATCCTTAGCGAGACTGACGATGGCTTCTTTGTTCTTTGCGAGCGGAAGCACGGCCACTTTTATCGGCGCGAGATCGTGATGAAGCTTGAGCACTATGCGCTTCTCACCGCGCACGTCTTCTTCCTGGTAGGCGTCCATCATGAAGGCAAGAACTTTGCGATCTACGCCGGCAGATGGCTCGATCACGTACGGGAACACGTGCTGGTTCGTTTCGTGATCGAAGTAGGTGAGGTCTGCGGTCGAATCCGCATTGAACCGCTTACCTTCCGCGTCAGCCGGCTTTTTCGAATGCGCCTTCAGATCGTAGTCCGTACGGTTGGCGATTCCTTCGAGCTCGTCCCATTGCTTCTCTTCATCCGCGCGATCAGGGAAGAAGCGATATTGAAGATCAACGCAGCGTTTGGCATAGTGCGCAAGCTCCTCACGCGGCTGCTCGAACTTTCGTAGATTCTCGACGCGCATTCCCAAAGCGATGTGCCAGTTGTAGCGATCTTCGATCCAGCGCTCGTGCCATGCATCGTCGGTCAACTCGCCGGGCTTGAGCGCCAGCGGCGGCTTTACAAAGTACTCGATCTCCATCTGCTCGAACTCCCGCGTGCGGAAGATGAAATTGCCGGGCGTTATCTCGTTGCGAAACGCCTTGCCGATCTGCGCGACGCCGAAGGGCAGCTTGCGATTTGTCGAGTCGAGTATGTTTTTGAAGTTTACGAATATTCCTTGTGCGGTCTCTGGTCTCAAATAGGTCAAACCCGACTCGTCCTCAACCGGGCCGACCGTGGTCTTGAACATCAGATTAAACTGGCGCGGCTCGGTGAGATCCGTGGAGCCGCATTCGGGACACTTGTCACCTTCGATCTTGTCCGCGCGCAGCCGGGCGTTACACTTGCGGCAATCGACCAGCGGGTCGGAGAAGGTCGCTTCGTGGCCCGAGTACTTCCACACCAGCCGGTTCATAAGAAGACCCGCATCGAGCCCGACCATGTCGTCGCGTTCATACACCACTGAACGCCACCACGCGCGTCTGATGTTGTTCTTTAATTCGACACCCAACGGTCCGTAGTCCCAGACCGAGCCGAGTCCGCCATAGATGTCGCTCGATTGAAAGGCGAAGCCTCGCCGCTTCGCGAGGCTGGCAATTGTTTCGATATCGGTCATCTCGATCTACCGTCCTGATCAGTTAAGAAACTGCCTGCGCGCTGAATCAGCAACTATACAGCATCGGCATGAAAGTTTGAAAGTTGGGGCACTGTGCTTCGGCGTTGTCTCGTTTTAGTTGAAGATTTTTCCAATTGCGACAATAGTACTCGGAAGTCATATGAGCTTCATCTCAACCTACTGCCCTCGGTGCCAGCGGTTTCTCGAAATCCCACATGAATTCGACAATGTGATTTGTCCGGGTTGTGCTACGGCATATTGGATACGCCGGCATGGGGATCTGATAAACCTCTCGGAGATGTGGCCCGATAGCGCGGACTCACGGCGAGGGGAGAATGCCGTGGCCGTGATTGAATCGAGGCTGGCCGAGATCGACGAGTTGATGGAAGCGGCCGAGTCGGAGATCGAGAGCCTGAGAAGCCGGGAGCAAAGCGCGCCACTGCAGAGGGGCTGCGCATTCTTCGGTCTGTTCATGATGGTAATAGTTGTCATTGCCCTCTTCATGCTGGTGGGGAGAGGCTATGTTGGAAGCTGGCTATTCTATGCCTCCGTCGTCGTGGTTATCCTTCTTAGCCTTGCCAGAATGCGGCGGAAGCTCGTTAGTTCTGAGCAACTCGAAGAGCTGAGTAAAGACCGATTGCAAATCGAAGAGGGCCTCGCTCAGCTCCAGGCTGAGCGCGATCGTATTCAAAAGCTCAAGGCCAGCCTGAGTCCTGAAAAACCCAGCCAGTAACCACGGCCAAGCCAAAATCACTTCTTGACAGAATTGGGCCACCCGATTAGAATACTTAATGTAAATTAATAATTAAGAGTAATGAATAAAGAGTGAAAGGAGACGCCTGGAATGGAAGCGGCTGCGGTTGTGATCCTGGACGAATTCATCGAGGGGTTGTTCCGGCTGATGCTCGACCACCACCAGACACAGGTGGTCGAGATGGACCTGACGCTGGTTCAGGCCCAGGCCCTCAAGCTTCTCCGGGCGGCGCCGCTTCCAACGAGCAAGCTCGCTGCGGCGCTGGGCATATCAGCTCCGGCGGTGACTCAACTGACTGACCGCCTTGGCCGAAAGCAGTTAATCGAGCGCCAGACCGTTAAGACCGACAGACGCGCCGTGATGGTCGCGGTCACCGAGAAGGGACGGCGAGTCATAGACGGGTTTCGCAGGCGCCGGAATGAGGTTTTTACCGACACTCTCTCGCGGCTTAGCGATGAGGACCGGATGGAAGTAATCGGCGCGCTGAGCAAAGTAGCGGCCGTACTCCAAGGGCGCGAGCCCCTCCCGAGTGGAGGCTTGAGTGCGCCGGCGGTGCTCCGCGCGGACCAACGTGAGAAGCAGACAGCGGTTGAGACGCCTCAGGCATCCAAAGACGGTGGCCAGACGCCCGTGAGCCGGCCAACAAAAAGAAGAATGAGAATTGAGTGGGATTAAGCATCTAAATGAAACAAGCGCGTCGCAGACGCGTTGAATGTTGCGGGACGTAAAAGTGTAAGAAGTAGTGGTTAGACCCAGAAGGACAAACGAGTGACAGGCCCGAAAATGCTTGTCACTCGTTTCTTGTCAATATACTCTTGCCTTTCATGATAAGTGAGGGAGGTTCGAACAAAATGGAGACTAATGTGAGCAGCAACAAGAAAAACAAACTGAGCGGTATGCGGATACTAGTTTTCGCGCTGGCACTGGCGGGCGCCTCGGGGCTTGGCTTCGAATTGCGGGGGATCGTATTTGCGCAGCAGCCGCAGGGGCAAGCTACCCTGCCGTCACCGCAAGATCTGTCTCGCACTTTCATCAGCGTGGCGAAGCACATTAAGCCAGCCGTTGTAAACATAGACGTCGTCGAGAAGGCGAAGCGGTCCTCGCTGCGAATGCCTGAAGGCTTTCCACAGATTCCAGGTTTCCCCCAATTCGGCGATACGCCGCGCCGTCAGAAAGGAACTGGGTCGGGGGTGCTAATCAGCGCCGACGGCTACATACTGACGAACAATCACGTAGCCGGAGATGCGGATCAGATCAACGTGAAGCTTGCGGACGGACGTGAGTTGAAAGCGAAGGTCATTGGCAAAGACACCGAGACCGATCTTGCAGTCATCAAGGTTGACGCCCAGAACCTCTCCTTCGCCAGACTAGGGGACTCGGACAAACTCGAGCAAGGCGAGTGGGTGATCGCGCTTGGGAGTCCGTTTGGACTTCAGCAGACCATGACGGCTGGAATAGTCTCGGCGACCGGGCGCGACCTCGGAGTAGGCGCCGGTCAGTTCACGAACTTCATCCAGACCGATGCGTCGATTAACCCCGGTAACTCAGGGGGGCCACTCATCAACATGCAAGGTGAGGTCGTTGGCATCAACACGCTGATCTTCTCGGAGACGGGAACAAGCTCGGGAATCGGGTTTGCCATTCCGTCGAATCTAGCGACAAAGGTATACGCCCAGCTCATCAAGAACGGTAAGGTAACGCGCGGCTACCTTGGCGTCTTTCTGCAGCCGGTCTCGCTTGCGAGGACGGTTGGGTATACGGGGACAGACGGCGCTCTGGTTGGTGACGTCTCGAAAGAAGATAGTCCGGCGGCGACCGCCGGGCTGCGCAGCGGCGACGTCATAGTCGAGTTCGATGGCAAGAAGGTTACGTCTCCCAAACAACTGACTGAGATGGTGGCCGATACGCCGGTAGGAAAGACTGCTAGCGTTAAGTACGTGCGCGAAGGCCGTCTGGAGACGGCAGCGATCAAACTCGGCGAGCGTCCATCCAGCTCGGGTGACGGTGAACCGGCGGACAAGGATGATCCGGACGAGGACGGGGGCAAGCTCGGGGTTTCAATCTCACCCGTGACCGTTGAAGTGGCTCGCGAATTGAAACTGAAGATCCCGAGCGGCATCGCAATTACCAACGTGCAACCGAATAGCCCGGCCGCAGAGGCGGGTTTGCAACGAGGCGACGTTATTCACCGCGTTAACCGGACGCCCGTCATCAATCGTCTGGACTACTCCAGGGCGCTTGCGGCGATCAAGGGAGAGAAGGAGATCACGCTTCAGGTCGAACGCGGCAGCCAACTGCGCTACGTTTCCTTGACGCTGGAATAGAGAGAAAAATCGTAAGAGTCTGTTTTGAAACTTTTGGAGGGCGGTCATGATCGGCCGCCCTCTTTCCGTTCGGTGCAGAAGTGCGGGTGCACGTCAGATTTTCGCGCATCATCTGACCGAGACTGGGAAAACTCCGGAAATACCACCCACGGGAGTGGGTGGATAGTTCAAGCCCAACCTACGAAGGGATCCGCCAGCTCGTTTGTTATCTCTCTCTCCCATCGCGCCGCGATGGGAGAGAGAAGGAGAGGAGAAACGGGAATCCGCGTGCACCCCCTTTGTAGGCCGGGCTTGAACCATCCACCCACTCCCGTGGGTGGTATTCCCGGAGTCTTCACAGCTCCGTCAGAACTGATGCGCGAAAACCTGACGCGCACCCCAGAAGCGGGGCGCGCTGTCGGAACAGATTCGCCTCACGTATAATCTCGCGGATGACAATCAAGATAGCTTCTGCCCATCGAAGCCTCCTAGCCGCAGTCCTATCAGCCATCCTAAGCGCACAAGCGATCGCCCAAGAGTCAGAGATAAACTCGCCGAAGCTCATCGCGGAGATGAAGCAACTCCACAACGCTGCCCTGTCGAGCGACTATGCCTACGTTCAGCTAGCCCACCTCTGCAACAACATCGGCCCGCGTTTGAGCGGTTCGCCGCAAGCTCAGCAAGCCGTTCAGTACGTCGCCGCCGAGATGCGCCGCCTCGGTCTCGATGTGAGGCTCGAAAAGGTGATGGTGCCGCACTGGGTCCGAGGCGCGGAGACAGCAGAGTTGGTGCAATTCGCCGGCCAAGCCCCGGAAACGACCCAGAAGATTGTGCTGACTGCGCTTGGTGGAAGCGTTGCGACTCCCGCCGAAGGCTTGACGGCCGAGGTCGTCGTTGTCGATAGCTTCGAGCATCTCGCTTCGATGGGGCGTGGAAAGGTCGCCGGCAAAGTTGTCCTGTTCAACACGCGGTTCGACAAACAAATGGCCGCTCAGGGATTCGCGGGCGATGCGTACGGCCAGGCTGTGGCTTATCGCGGCGCGGGGCCGAGCGCGGCAGCTCGACTCGGTGCGGTCGCGTCGCTGGTGCGCTCGGTGGGTGGGGCTGACTACCGATTGCCGCACACGGGCGGATTCGGCTACGCCAGCGACACGCCGAAGATCCCTGCCGCTGCCGTTGCGGCGGAAGACGCGGATCTGATCGCTTACTTAACGGCTCAAGGTCCAGTGCGCCTGCATCTGACGCTCACCCCGCGGACGCTGCCCGATGTCGAGAGCTACAACGTCATCGCGGATCTCAAAGGCAGCGAGCATCCCGAGCAGGTGATCATTGTCTCTGGTCATCTCGACTCGTGGGACCTGGGCACCGGCGCGATCGATGACGGGGCGGGCGTCGCAGTAGCGATGCAGGCGGCCCAGTTGATCAAGCGGCTTGGCCTTCGGCCCAAACGAACCATCCGGGTGATCGCGTGGATGAACGAAGAGAATGGTCTGATGGGCGGAAGGACGTACGCAGAGAACCACAAATCTGAGTTCGCCAACCACGTCGCCGCTATCGAAAGCGACCTGGGCGCAGGCCATCCAGTTGGGTTCTCGGCTCACGTCACCGCGAAGGCGCTGGAAATGCTCCGGCCGATAGCAGTCGTGCTGCAAGCTTCAGGCGCCGGCATCATAAGACAAAGCCGGAACGCAGAAGGCGCGGACGTTTCACCGCTGGACGCCGCGGGCGTGCCGACGCTTGCTCCGATTCAAGATAATCGCACCTACTTCAACTATCATCACACCGCGGCTGACACACTCGACAAGGTCGTCCCGCGCGAGCTGGCTGAGAACGCCGCGGTAGTGGCTGTGCTTGCTTATGCGATTGCGAATCTGCCTGAACCCTTGCCACGTTAGCAGCCCTGCCGGCCGGCGATTAGTTACTTGCGCGAGGTGTCCTGGAAAGCAAAGGGCCGGATTGGTAGTCTGCATTGGCATCAAACATTACCAAGGAGAGGAGCGACTATGTTTGAAGACCTAACCGCGCTTGAGGCGAAGACCGCACTGACGAGAAGGGAGTTCGTGGTGACGACGCTCGCCAGCGGATTCGCGTTGGCAGTGCAGCCGGTCTCTGCGCAAACCGTCACCACCGGCACAGAGGGATTGATCGCGGGCGAAGTGAAGATTCCGGTAGCGGGAGGAGAGATCCCCGCTTACCGCGCGATGCCCGCAACGGGCCGATCGTTTCCGGTCGTTCTCGTCGTGCAGGAGATTTTCGGCGTGCACGAACACATCAAGGACATTTGCCGCCGCTTCGCGAAGCTCGGCCACGTTGCGATAGCGCCAGAGATGTACTCGCGGCAAGGCGATGTCTCGAAGATTACAAACATCAACGAGATCATTTCAAAAGTCGTCTCGAAGGTCCCCGACGCACAGGTGATGTCGGATCTCGACGCGGCTGTCGCCTGGGCGAAGAGGTCGTCAAAGGGTGATGTCAACAAGCTCGCAATCACCGGCTTCTGCTGGGGCGGGAGGATCGTCTGGCTCTACGCCACGCATAGCCGGCAGCTCAAAGCGGGGGTCGCGTGGTATGGCCGGCTTGTTGGAGCTCCGGATGAGCTACACCCAACGCACCCGGTTGATATCGCCGCTCAGTTAAAAGCGCCGGTGCTCGGGCTGTATGGCGGAAAGGACACAGGCATCCCGCAAGACACCATCGAAAAGATGCGCGCGGTGGTAAAGGCCGCGGGCGGCAAATCTGAAATCGTCGTCTATCCGGATGCGGGCCACGGTTTCAACGCGGACTACCGGCCGGGCTACGACAAGAGCGCGGCTCAAGACGGAATGCGGCGATTGCAAGAGTGGTTCAAGAAGTACGGGGCGGCCTAAGCTAAGCATGGGATTCACGCTACGGTCAGGGCGAATCGAGGATCTCGATACGCCGGATGCGCATGTCACGTTCATTCGATCGCAGTGGTGTGACTTCGCGGCGTTCGCGTGGGGGAAGTACCTGACCGAAGGTCGCGGCGTGGTGGTGGTTGATTTGATGAAGGCGTCGAAGTCCGGCGAGAACCTTCAGGTGCCGGCTTATTACGTCGCCGATGGCAGCGAGCGATTATCAAAGCGCGGTGGCTGGCCCAACGCAGAGATCGCAGAAGTGGTCAAGGAGTACGACCCTGAACAAGACGTGGTTATTATTTTTCTTCGGCTCGACGGGGATGTTTTTCATTACAACGCGTCCGATGAACTGACCCCGCCGCGGGCTTACCAGACAAAGCGGAAAACGGATGAGAGCCGCGACTAGCGGCCCTCATCCGATGGATCGCTCACCTCAAATTGAACTCGACCTCCACAATCGCATAAAACAAAATGGCGATTGCGAATCCCAGTTGCAGAAGCATTTTGCGCCGGCCGCCCCCTGTATTCCCCTTGAGTGCGCCGGTGACAAAAGCCCACGGGTCCTCGCGGAACTCGTGCGAGGCTTCCCGCATTTCATCTATCAGCCGAGTGATCATACACGGGTGCTCGGGCATCGCTAGAAACGAAGCATTGTTTTGCATAATCCTCTCTCCGTGATCTCCGGTTTAGCTCAGCACGGTTGGGCAGGCACAGGTTAGATGTATTGTGAGAGGGCGTGACCCTCTACCATTCTGTGTGCGCTCTTTGAATGAGGTGGGCGGGCGAACTTGCAAGCGAATTCAGTTGAACTATTTGAACTCGAGTCCGCAGTTGAGGCACTTGTTCGGGTCTTTGACCAACAGGAACAACAGTGAAAGCAGGCAGGTGAACGGCGCGCCGATCACCGCTACGAGTATCGCCCACAACGGCACGGTTCCCTTGACCACGCTGGTAGAGTTGCATCGCACGCATAGCTTCGCTGGAACAACGGACCGGGCCAGTGGTTGCGGCGTCTGATAGCCCGGCTGCGGAGTCTGATAGCTGGGAGGCGCGTAGTAGTTCGGTGGTGGGCTTGTTCCCGGCGCTGGCGGCGGCGGAACCGAGGGAATGTAGCCTGAGGGTGGCCCCTGGCTTTGGGGTGTCAACGGCGCCGAACAGTATCGGCAAAAGTTTGATCCCTCGCGATTCTCGGCGCCGCACTTCGCACAGATCATACTCTGTTCTCTCTTGCCCGAATTACCTGAAAGCCGTGTCTTGCAGACTAGTTCGTCAGCGTCGCCGTGTCAATGAATGATAAGTGAGGATTGATGCGTGAAGTAGCATAGACTTTAGTCTGTGTCCGTTGTTCAGGGATTAGACTGAAGAACACAGGCTAAAGTCTATGCTACGTCACGCATCACTCCTCACTTTTCGAACAGCCCCGCCATATCCCACTTGCGACGAGTGTCGATGATCAGCTTCGCTACTTTCTGCGTCACCTTCGCGAAGTATTCATCCGCCTTCGCTTGATCGAACTTCACGTAGCCTTGACCTTCCTTGTACAGCCCGATCGAAGACGGCGCCGGATAAGCCGAATAAGTGCCAGGCGCAGCGTTCGGCGTCGCCAGCGCATCCGAGTAACGTTCTTTGTGTACCAGCTTCGGATCGATCGCTTGAATGAACGCGGTCTCGTTCCAGCCCGCGTGGCCGCCGTCTTCGCCGAACACCGAAAGCGTCACATCCGAAGCGTAGCTCCACCAGTTGATCACCAGCGTTCGCACTCGCTTCTCCTGGCCTATTTCAGTCGCAAGCTGATTCAGCACGGCCGTCTGTGGTCCTCCGTGCCCGTTGATTACGATGATGTTTCGAAAGCCGTTCTTCGCAAGACCGGCCAAGACGTCGCGCGTGTAGGCTCGGTAAGCGGCTTCGGAGATCGAGAACGCGCCGGGGTAAGCGTCCATGCTTCCGGTGATGCCGTAAGGAATGATCGGCGCAATCATCGCATTCACTTCACGCGCGATCTTTCGAGCGAGGGCCACCGGCGCGGTAATGTCCGCGCCGTTGTTGATAACGCCGTGCGGCTCAAGCGTGCCGGTTGGAAGAATGACTGTGTTGATCTTCGATGGAACGACTTCCTTGAACTCCATCCAGTTGATGTCACTCATCTCGCGGGTGGTGACCGCGTCGGGCGTCTGAGCGGCGGCAGTGCCGCCACCGACAGCTATCAGGCAGAGAGATAGAAGTACGAGAGATCCCCGAGTCATTCTTTTTCCTCCTCGGAAAGTTGGAGTTCGGCCTTCAGGCGGAAGTTTGTACCTGGGCATAGTCCGGTCGTTGTGGTACAAACTTCCGCCTGAAGGCCGAACTACGAACGCTATCGAATGCTCACTCAGCAGCGGAGCAGTGATTGTAAACAGCCAGCGCGAACCGCCGCTTTACCAGAAGCATCTCGCGTAGCGCCCGTTTAGCGTTCTCCTGAACCTTCGGTGTGTTGGCATATGACTCGATCAGCGCGAGCGCACGGCGCGAGTGCACTTCGTCCTCGGTAACATGCACCATCAGATAGTCAACGTCGTCGCGCGTTAGCCCATACTTCGAACACAGACTCTCGCCGAGAGAGCCGAAGAAGGCGGGCACGAACATTTCGATGCCAACGGCGATGGCGGTCAGCGACTCAATGAATGAAAGCTCGCGCGTCACCTTAAAGCAGTGAGCGATGTACTCGTCCGTTTCTTTCAGAGGCTGTGTGTCGTCAAGATCCCGGTCTGTGGCGCCGAGGCTGGCCGCCATCTTTCGTATCAGTGAGTAGTGGTCGCGACCGATGACGCCCTGACCGTGCTCTTCCCAGAGGTTCTCTGCCAATAGCTGCTGCGCGTCGCGATGCGGACAGTTCGCGTGGATCGCGCTAATGAAGCGTGTAAACTGCCGCACAAAAAGCGAAGCTTGCAGCGTCCACAGACGGACTCCCGCGCGGCTCATCGAACCGCTTCGCACGGCGTCAAACATCGGGTCGCGAAACGAATACTCGCGCTGAATCGCAAACAGTTCTTCGACGAACCGGCTGTGCGTGGTTGCGTTCTGAGGCTCAGGCATGTCGGTTCTAATTGCGGCTCAACTCAGCCACGTGAGAGGCAAGTGCTGACTCGACTTCGCGAGCGATAACCTCGTGACCATACTCGCTCCACCGGTGATTGTTAGGCGTAAACACTTCGCCGCCGTACTCCGCCAGCGCTTCCTGGGCGTTGATCACAGCGAGGTCCAAACTCTTGCCAACTCGCAACACCATCTGATTGACCGAGGACCACAACTCGGGTGAGTGCACCGCGTAGTCCTCAACCGAGTCTTCGTTGAAGCGCCCGGGTCCCATCAGCACTATGCGGCACGAGCTCGCGCGCTTGCAGTCCTCGACTGCCTCCCGGACCAGGCCCTCGTACTCGTCAATAGAGATTGGCCGGCGGATGGCAAATGCTTTGTCGAGCATCGTCGCTTGCTGCGGTTCGTTGCTCCCTCTGATCTTCGCTTCAATCGTTTGCATGAACGACCGTGCTGTATCCACGAGTTCCGGCGCCATTTCGTATACAAGGTTGACCCGCCAGGCTGTGGCCGCGTACAGCGCCGGCAGGTTTATGAGAGCTACGTCGGGACGAGACCGAAGTAATCTGTGTTTAAGGATGTTCTTCAGCCCGCTGGGGTGGTAAAGGTACTTAAAGTCGAATTTGAAACTCAGACCGGGGAAGCGCACACGCAGCATTGAGGCGGCAAGCTCGGCGAACGTCGCGGACTTGCGTACGTTCGCGTATCCATACTGAAGACACTGCCCGAGAAAGAGCACTTTGATGCTGCCGGATCTTGTCGTCCCGTTACTACTTGTTACCACCCGCTGGTGCCCCTTTGACCTTATGGATCCTGCAGAGTGAGAGAATACCATCCCGAACGCCCGGAAATCAAAACACGGGTTCGGCGAGTTTCGCGAGCATCACCGCCGAAGCCTTCTCCACATCCGCGTGCAGTGAGTTGCCGTGCGCGTCCATCGTGACAATAGCCGGGAAATCTTTCACTCGAAGGTGCCACATCGCTTCCGGGATTCCGAACTCGAGCAGGTTCACATCGAGCACCTTCTCGATGCAGCGAGCATAATACTGAGCAGCACCGCCGATCGCGTTCAGGTACACCGCGCCGGCTTCTTTCATCGCGTCAAGCGTGCGCGCACCCATACCGCCTTTGCCCATCACCGCCCGTATACCGAAGCGCTTGATGATTTCGCCCTGATAAGGCTCTTCGCGGATGCTGGTCGTCGGACCGGCGGCGGTGATTCTGTAGCTGCCGTTGTCCTTCATCACCACGGGGCCGCAATGATAGAGGACCGAGCCGTGAAGATCGGCCGGCGCCTCGTGCTTCATCAGGTATGAGTGAACCGCGTCGCGGCCTGTGTACATCTCCCCGGAGATCATCACAACGTCTCCAACCTTGAGTGCGCGAATCTGCTCTTCGTTGATCGGCGCGACGAGATATTTCTCTTCGCCGGTCAGCCTGAAGCCCTCGCCCGCCGCCATTCGCTTCTCCGTCTTATGCTCATCGCGATAAAGCCATCGCTTGACCTCACCGGTCTTAGCGTCGAGCACAACACCGAGCCTGCGAAAAGCCCAGCAGTCATAAGCGACTGACACGAAGAAACTCGCGGGAAGACGGTTGAGCGCGCCGATCTTGCAGCCGATCAGAGTCACGCCCCCGCCAAATCCCATTGTCCCGATGTTCAACGTGTTCGCGGCATTCATTACGTAATCTTCAAGCGCCGCAAGCTGGGCATTCGGATTCGTGTCGTCGAGCGTTCTGAAAAGCTGTTCCTTCGCGTGCTGATAACCCGATGTGCGATCGCCGCCGATGCACACGCCGATCGCGCCGGCGCTGCAGCCTTGCCCTTGAGCCTGCCACACGGCGTGCAGTATGCACTTGCGCACGCCGTCCAGATCGCGGCCCGCGCGACCCAGATGCGGAAGCTCAGTGGGAACCGAGTACTGAATGTTCTTGTTCTCGCACCCGCCGCCTTTCAGCAGCAGCTTTACTTCGATCTCGTCTTCGTTTTCCCACTGATGAAAGTGAATAACCGGGGTGCCCGGTCCGAGATTGTCGCCTGAGTTTGCGCCGGTTATCGAATCGACCGAGTTGGGCCGCAGCTTGCCGCGCTTCGTCGCTTCGGAGATGGCCTCGCAAATCTCGCGTTGCATCACCATCTGGTTTGCGCCGACCGGCGTTTTGATCTCGAAGGTCGGCATTCCGGTGTCCTGACAAATCGGGCCTTCGCTGTCGCAAGCCATGTCGATGTTGGTCGCGATCACTGAAAGCGCGGTGCCTGCGCTGGTCGCGGGGTTTTCTTCGGCGACGGCTTCAGCCATTGCATTGCGCACGTCGGGCGGAAGGTTGGTGGAGGTCTCGGTGATTAACTTGATGAGGCTGTCCTTGAATGAGTCCATGGCCCCAGGCTCCCGTGAAATAGAAGTGTCAGCAAGTCGAGTTTATCGCCTTGTCACAAAAATCAAAAGGGAGGCTGCGACGCCTCCCTTTAAACTACTCACTTGACTGCGCCCATCAGTACTTCAGCACGACGGTCAGGAAGGTGAACAGCACGAGTGTCTCGATCAGCGCGAGGCCGAGCAGCAGCATCGTGAATATGCGGCCGCCCGCTCCCGGATTGCGAGCCGTGCCTTCGCACGCAGCCGCAATTGCCCGTCCGTCGCCCAGTGCCCCTCCGAACGCGGCGATTCCGACTGCAAACGAGCCCATTGCCGGGAAGAACCACGATTTCCCGGGTTGCGCGTCTGTTGCGGCTGCACCTGGAACCTGCGCCATCGCTGTCGCGACCGAGAACAGCATCATCAGCGCCGACAGCAGGAATAGTTTGAATCTGATCATAGTCTTTTCTCCTGAGGTCGCGAAGACCTCGACGCCGATACATCTTCATCGGCGGATTCGAGCTTCATTTCAGTTGTCCGGCAAACTTCAAGTTTGTCGCCGAGTCGTGCTGCGCGCTTCGGACCGCGCGACAAACGGAAGTTTGTCGGACGCCTGAGTGAAGCTCAGTTATCAAAGAGAAGGTGTGACAGGTTCGGCTCGAGATTATTTCCACGCGCCCGGTATACGCTTGCTCCCCTTGATGCAAGGCTCCAGCAGCGGCGTGCGATCAACTGTATGAAAAGAACCCAAACCATCATCACCTTCCGGTTACGGGTACGTATGAAGCCTCTCCGATTTCTTATTTGCGATTCTCTATTTGCGATTTTTGATTGGATTGGCGCAATATCGCCATATCCAAAATCGGAAATCGCAAATCGCAAATCTAAAATCTTTTCAATGCGCCTCGGCCAGCGCTTCGCTGGCGTGCGCGTGTTCTTCCGTGTCGTGCTCTTCGTGCGGCACGGTCTCCGACAGATAGACCATCGAGAGCATTATGAAAATGAACGTCTGCACAAACGATACAAAGATGCCGAGCACAATCGTGAATATCGGAACGATCGGCGCTATAAGATCATAAAGGAACGCGTGCGCGATGTTGCCGTCGGCGTACATATTGACGAACAGTCTCAGCGAAAGCGTGACGGGCCGCACGCAGTTCGAGACTATCTCGACCACGAAAATCAACCAACCCATCGCCAAGAGCAGCGCGCCGGTGATCCCGCCGGTGAAGTGTTTCAAGTACCTCCACCCTTGTTGCCGAAAGCCGCTACCGATGAAATACATAAACGACGTGATGCCCAGCGCACCGGTCACGTTGATGTTCTCGGTGGGCGCTCCAAGTCCCGGTATCTGCCCCATAAGGTTGCCGATCAGGATGAACACGGCGAACGAACCGATGACCGGAAGATACCGGCGTCCATATGGACCGATGACCTGATCGAGCAGCCCGCGAATCTGCTCCACAATAATCTCGAGGAGTTGCTGTCCCTTTGCAGGCCGGTCGACCGATAGCCGGCCTCGCAACGCGAGCACTCCGGCGATGCAGATGATGAACAGAAGGACGGACCACACGATGTGCTCCGGGATCACCAACTCACCCGGCGCGGGCTCGTGCCAATGCGCGCCGAACAACCCGTAGATCGGAGGCATCACAACCCGCTCGATGTTGAGGACCATCGGGCCGAAGATGTGATTGGCCTGCTCGACAAGCCACGGTTCCGAGGCGTGCTCCGTTGCTGCTCCCGCGTGCTCGGCGGCGGCAGCAGCAGCCTCGTGTCCCTCTTGCAGTAACGCTAGAATCGGCGCCAGCATCAGGTATCGTTCTCCCTTGTCATCAGGCCCTTGTACGCGACGTAAGCGGCCTCGATCATCACCGCTACCGCCGGGGCGAACAACCCCGCGAGTATCGCGACCGCGTCAAAGTACCCCGTTTTGTTTGCTGCCCACGCTACGGCTGCGATCACCAGCCACCGAACGACGAACTTGATCATCGTTCCCGGCGGCGTCTTTTCGTTGCCCGTGGCCAGCACCGCTCGCAGCGAGGAGTGCAGCCACTTGTAGTTTAGCAAGGCAAGAGCGCCGCCCAAAACGAGCCCCAGCATGAACTTCAAATCTGCTGTTAATGCAGCGATTACAACGGCTATGGCGACCACCGCGAAGATGTTGCGCCACACCCGGCGCTCGACCGCTTCGGGAGCCGTGAACCCCGGCGAGTCATCATTTCCAGTTGAAGGCTCGTTGTCATAACCCAAGCTGTATAGGCCGCCTTTATCGCCCATCGTGAAGCCGCAGATTCTAGCAATGCGGTTGAGGGGTTGTCCAGCATTGCGATTCTAGGGCTTGGCGTTTTCTTTCGGCTTGGTCAGGTCGTACTTGCTATCGATCTGATACTTCTTGTAGTCGCTGTAGCGCCGTTCCACGCTGCGATTGAACTTCGCCAGCAAAAGGACCCTCGCTGAGATGTTCGCCTCCATCGAAGCGGGCAGCCAGACCTCGTCGCCGATTTTTTCCTGCTCGAAGCTGAACGCCGTCGAAGCGCCAATCGAAGCGAGCATCCCGCCGCCAATCTTGTATGAATCCGTCAGCCGAGCCTCCAGCCGCGCGATTTGCTGGGCCGCTTCGTCTACCCAGATCGTGCCAGCCAGCTTGTTGACGATGTCTTCTCCGCGGTTCTTCGGCTTGAATCCCTTGCGAGGTTCGAAGTCGAAGGCGATCACCTCGTGACCTCGAAACATCTCACGCCGAACCGAAGTGATCTCACTGATGCGCAGGAAGTCTTTGATCTCGACGCCGTCGTCCTCCTTCTCCTTCTCGCCTTTGGCGCGCTCGCGTTCGTCCTTCTGTTCCTTCTTTTCGCGCCGTTTGATAATGTCCTCGACTTCCTTCTGAACGCGTTTGTCTTCCTTCTCGCGCTCGGATGGCGACAGCTCCTTGCCGTTGACGCTCATCAGCCGCTCGACCGACCGTTCACCGATCGGAGTGACTTCGAAAGTGCGCGTCTCCGTCTCTTTGATTCGTCCATCGCCGTCGTGCTTGCGCTCGATTTCGATGAGCCGGCAAGTGTAGCGCTCGCGCAACTCGTCTATCTTGTCCTGGTTCTCGTTGAGGGCCTTCAGCAGAGGCTCGAGATCGGGCAACGGACGCGAGCCCTCGATCTGCGGATAGCGGAAGGCCGTCAACTCGACTGCGCGGTTGTGTTCGACTCGGTCGATAGTCACCATCAACTCGCTGGCGCCTTTCCTGATCTTGAGCGAAAAGGGTTCCATCACGCCGTCGACCGCTCGATAGTCGGCGTAGAATGTTTCTTCAACGCCGTCGCTCGTTTCGCGCTCGCGCTTCACAGGCAGATTGTTTGAGGCATCGAAATAGAGTTTCACGCGAACGCCGTCCTTGATGAATTCGATCGCGTTGGCTTCGCGCCCGTCGATAGGCATCTTGCCGGCGAGTTGTGGAACGATGCGATTGCGCTGCAAGTCGTTGAGGCGGCTATTTGAAAGCAAGGACTCGAGGCGCATACGTTTCGCTTCATCGCCCAACAGGGTGCGCAGCCCGCGCGCATCGAGCCGCCAGGCGGACTTGCCGTTGTAGCACTCGCTCGCCTTCGATCCGCCGATTTCCAGATCCAGTCGAAGGTTGTTAGGAGCCGAGGTCTGGAAGCTGAACCGGCCGGTAGTTCCATCGATGGCCTTCACGCTTCCGGTCATCAAGGTGCTCTTTAGGCGCGCCGCGGATTTGCCGCCGGATGCCTTCTTAAACCGGTCAATGATTTTGCTTGCGGACTGGGCGGCAGCACTTGACTCACAAACAAGCGCTGCGACAATCAACAACAAGAAGAAAAATCTTTTCATCTGAACCTCTGCTACGAGACTGTAGAAGCAGTACACCCCGGACCGCTTCCTTGATGAGAACGAAACAACACCGCGTAGCCTGCGAGGGAATTTAACCACAAAGACACGAAGACACTAAGGCCCCTTTTGCTTTGTGGCTTTGTGCCTTTGTGTTTATATTCTGAACTGCCATGGACGTCGAAGTCACTCGAACCTATCTTCATCTCGCACGTCCCGAAGACCTCAATCCCGCTCGCGTAGATGATTCGCGGGTCCGCATTGACCGCGTGGACGAGTGTCCCGCGTCGTTTTTTCGCTATCTCTACAGCGAGGTCGGAAGGTTCTATCACTGGACCGACCGGCTCCCGTGGACAGACGACGAGATTCGCTCTCATCTCGCGCGTCCCGAGATAACACTCTGGGTAATGTACGGCGAAGGCGCGCCCGCAGGGTACTTCGAGCTCGAGCGTCACCCGGACGGCTCAATCGAGATCGCATACTTCGGCTTGATCCAGGAGTTCCTCGGCCGGGGCTTAGGTAAACACCTCCTGACCGTTGCTGCGGAGCAAGCCTGGAGCGAGGGGGCGAATCGAGTTTGGCTGCACACGTGCACGCTGGATGATGCGGCTGCGATGCCCAACTATCGTAAACGAGGCTTCACGCCTTTCAAACAGGAAACCTATGTCGCGACCGTTTCGCCAGATGAAGACCGACAAGGCCGGTGGCGGAAGGACTGACCACGCCTTCGCGCGCGGTGGAAACCAACGGGTTGATCTGAATCGCCATGGGTGAGCAACCGACAATCGAACATCGCGAGGCGCAATCGGGATTGGACCCGTGGAAACGGGCTGAATTGCCGGCGCCTCCAATGCCCAAGGGACTTGGCTGGATTGGCGTTGTTGGTCCGGGCGTGATCGTGCTCGGCATGTCGATCGGCAGCGGCGAGTTTCTACTCGGGCCGGCCGCGTTCGTCAATTACGGGTTTGCGCTTCTGTGGATTACTACCGTCGCAGTGTTCCTCCAGACCATTTTCAACTTCGAACTCATGCGCTACACGCTCGCTACCGGCGAGCCGGCCATTACCGGGTTCATGCGCACGAGACCAAACTCGACCTTCTGGGCCTGGTTCTATGTGGCGCTCTACTTTCTCCAGATGGGCTGGCCCGCGTGGGCAGGGAATGCCGCCGCCGCGATATTCCTGCTCTCGACGCAGAGACTGCCCGATCCAGCCGATAGCAACATTGTCTACGCGATTGCAGCCGGGACGTTTGTCTTTTGCTGTCTTGTTCTACTAATCGGACGGCGCATCGAGCGAACGTTGGAACTGCTCAACTGGATATTGATTGTTGTTATCCTTGGCTCGTTCTTAGTGCTGGCTCTGATGTACGCAAGCCCCTCGACGTGGCTCGCAGCCGGCGCGGGTTTTGTTGGTTATGATACAGCGTCCGGAGGGTTCAGCTTCCTCCCCGCAGGCGCTGATTATTTCCTATTGGGCGCGCTGGCTGCTTACTCGGGTTGTGGCGGGGTCGGCAACATCACGCTTACAAACTGGGCACGCGACAAAGGCTACGGGATGAGTCAGATCACCGGCTACATTCCCGCTTTGGTCGGGGGTCAGAAGGTCAACCTCGCGCACACGGGTTCCACCTTCCTGCCGACGGAAGACTCCCTCGGGCGGTGGCGCGGCTGGTGGCGAATCATCAAGGCGGACCAGTGGGCGGTATTCTTCGTAGGCGCGATGCTTGGCATGGTTCTGCCCGCGTTGTTGTACGTTACCTTCCTGCCCCGCGGAAGTGAGATCCGCGGGATTGGAATCGGAGCATCTCTTGCGCACGCGATGGCCGGCAAGGTGGGGGCCCTGGCTGGAGGGGCCGTGGCATTCATGGGGGCGTGGATACTGTTGAAGACCCAACTTGATATCATCGAGGGAATGACCCGCGCCATCACGGACATACTTTGGACCAGCAACAAGCGATTGCGAGCCTGGCGCGGCGGTGATGTCAGAGTTGTTTACTACAGCGTGCTTGCTGCGACGGTGGTCTGGGGAGTGATAGCATTGCGGTTAGCACAGCCCATTGTCCTGCTGCAACTGGGCGCGAACATGGCGGGGATAGTTTTTATCATCGCGTCAATTCACATTCTCTATGTGAACACGACGCTCTTGCCAAAGGAGCTTCGGCCGTCGCTATGGCGGCGCGCAGCTCTGGTCGGGATGGCAGTGTTCTATGGCTTCTTTGTGGTGCTCTGGATCAGCAGCATGATTTAGCAGCGCCCGCGCCTGGTTTCATATGTCGGCAAGTCAAGGCGTTGACGAATAGACATTGCAGAGCGCGGCGTGGTGAGCTGCCGTAACCACGAGCGTAGCGAGCGGCTAGTTGGCTGATTGATGCGACTCGCTCGCCACCGCTCGCGCTACTAACCCGGCTTATCGCAAACGAGGAACGATGTCGCGGCCGTAAGTTTCAACTGTCTCTTCTTCGTCGCCGCTCATCAAATAAATATTGAACTGCGTCACACCGATGCTCTCAAGCTCTTTCAACTTTCGAACGTGTTCTTCCGCAGGACCGACTATGCAGAAGCGATCGACTATTTCATCAGTCACGAACTCTGCGTTCGAGCTTCCCACCTCGGCGTGATGAAGATAGTTGTATCCTTTGCGGTCGCGGATGTACGAAGTTAACTCTTCGGGCAATTCCTCCGGTTTGTAACGCGAGACCAAGTCGACAACGTGATTCGAAACCAGCGCGGGGAACCAGCGCACTTGATCGCGGGCCTTTGCGAGATCATCCGACACCCAAACTGGAGCTGCGCTCATCACCCGAATCTCCGAAAAGTCGCGGCCGGCTTTTTCGGCTCCTTCGCGAACGAAGCCAAGGCACCACTTGATCAATGCCGGATCAGCGAATTGAAGGATCACCCCGTCGCCGATTCGTCCGGCGCAACGCAACGCCTTCGGGCCGTAGCCCGCTATCCACGCGGGAGGCAGGCCCGAATCCGCCCAGGACATCTGAATGTCGCGGCCTTCGTATTCGATCTGCTTGCCCGAGCACAAGTCCCGTATGACGTTGACGGTTTCTTCCAATCGCTCGAGCGTGGTCGGCTTCTTGCCCATCACTCGCCGCGAGCTGTCGCCGCGGCCGATGCCGAGGTCCATCCGCCCACCTGAAATTCGATTGAGCGTCGCGAGCAGGCTTGCCGTCACGGTCGCATCTCGCACAGCGGGATTTGTCACACAGGTGCCGAGTCGCATTCGCTCGGTGTTGACTGCCAGAAGAGTCATAAGCGGATACGCCTCTTGCCACAGCACGTGCGAGTCGAATATCCAGGCGTAGTCGAAGCCGGCGGCTTCGGCTTGTTGAGCCAGCGCAATCATGCGTCGGTGAGGCATGTCTGGTTTGAATGTGATTCCGAATTCGAGCATGCATTCTCCTAGGTTTACTCATGCTGGAGGATAGACCGCTGATGACACGGATTAGACGGATCAGCGCGGATCTGATCCGTGAAGATCGGTTAGATCCGCCTCATCCGTGGTCTATTCCTTTACAAGTGCATCGTACGTCTCGGGACGGCGGTCGCGGAAGAATTGCCAGACGTTGCGCACCTCGCGAATCTGATCGAGATCCAGGTCCGCCACCACAAGTTCGTCCGAATCGCGCGAAGCTTGCGCGATGATCTTGCCGCGAGGGTTGCAGAAGTAGCTCTTGCCGTAGAACTCGCCGATGTCCCAGGGCTGCTCGTGGCCTACACGATTGATCGCGCCGATGAAGTAGCCGTTCGCCACCGCGTGCGCCGGCTGCTCGAGCTCCCAGAGATACTCCGACAGTCCGGCAACGGTTGCCGACGGGTTGAAGACTATTTCCGCGCCGTTCAGCCCCAGCGCCCGCGCGCCTTCAGGAAAGTGGCGGTCATAGCAGATGTAAACGCCGACGCGCGCGAACGCGGTCTCGAACGTCGGATAGCCGAGATTTCCAGGTTTGAAGTAGTATTTCTCCCAGAAGCCGGGCTTGGTGTGCGGTATGTGGTTCTTGCGATACTTGCCCAGGTACTTGCCGTCGGCGTCAATCACCGCGGCAGTGTTGTAGTAGACACCGGTGATCTCTTCCTCATAGATCGGCACGATGACGACCATCCCGTGCTTCCTGGCGACTTCCTGCATGAGCTTGACGGTCGGCCCGTCGGGTATCTTCTCGACCGATTCATACCAGCGAGGCTCCTGCTCGGCGCAGAAGTAAGGCGTCGTGAAGACCTCTTGCATGCAGACGATCTGTACGCACTGCTTTGCAGCTTGGTCGATGAACCGAAGATTCTTTTCGATGTTTGCCTGCTTGATCTTTTCGATTGGTTCTTCGATCGGGCAGGCGTTGGATGCTTGTATCAATCCGCACTTAACGATCCTTGGCATAGTAGGCTCCGTGGTCAGTAGTCCCTAGTCCGTGGTCAGTAGTCCGTGGCTATAGACTGCGAGCTACGGACTACTGACTACTGACCACGGACTAATTCAGAATTTCACTTCCATATCAGTCCAGATAGTTTGCGGCAACCCGCCTTCCAGCTCCGGATCGTATCTGTATTGCAGGGCGGTCTCGACTGCCCGGCGGTCCAGGCCGTAGCCCAGCCGCCGCGTGACGTAAACCCGCACCGCCTTTCCATCCGCTCCCACGAGAACTCGCAGCTTGACCGAACCGCCCGCTTTCGCTCGCAGTGCGACGTCGGTCAATGCTGGGCGGACTGACTTATGAATCCCCAGCGGACGAGAAGGCGGCGGTGTGTAGCGATTGTCCCTGACAACGCCGGTGGCCCGCCGTGGTCTGCTTTTCCCGGTTTCCGCCGCCCTCGCGTGAGCCTCCGTCCTCAGGCTCTCAAGCGAGAACTGCACAGCCTGGCGAAAGGCCTGGCGCTGCGAGTCGTCTATGCGAAGCAGGTCCAACGTTACCAGCGAGCCCTGCAGCGGTTCCTCGGCATCCGGCTCGCCGATCTGTCCGAGCGCCCACACCGCGTCGTAGCGCACATCGAACGACTGATCATCCAACGCCTCGATCAGCTCATCAACGGCCGCCTCGTCTCGCATCAGCCCGAGCGCGAAAATGGCTGACGCGCGCACCTCGGCATCGTTATCACCGGTTGCGAACGAGAGCGCTTCCGTGGCTTTGCGATCGGCTATCATCCCGAGCGCGAACGCGGTCGAGGCGCGCACTGAAGGTTCGGGATCGGCTAGAAGCGGAATCAACAAGCCCGTCGCGGCTGGATCCGAAATCTGCCCGAGTGCAAACGCGGCGGCTTCGCGCACAGAAGTTTCCCTGTCCGATAACACTTCCACGAGCGCGCGTAACGCACCTCGTGCGCGCAGCACGCCAAGCTGATTGGCCGCCTCGCGCCGGTCGCTTTTGTCCTTGCTCCTCAAATCGGAGAGCAGCCGAGCCGGCGCCGCTCCAGGCCTTTCCTGAGCGTGTGCCGGTACCGCGATCAATGCCGCGCAGATAATTACAGAGATTCGCAGTGCAGGTGATGTCACGATCAAAAACTCAAAGCAAGGTGTGGGGCGAAACCTATCGTATCAGACAACGGGTAGCACCGCCACGCGCGTGGCTGAACAAGCTGCGTGCAATCAATCGCCCTCTGCTTCGGGTGCCGGGTCCAAATGCGGAGCAGCCTGGCCGACGGGAATGGTTTTCATAAGCGCTAGGTAAACGGCGCCGGAAACAAACAGCCCCACGAACCACGCGTAGTCGTAGAGTGGCCTCAGCGCTGGGATCACCAGACCGCCCCACGCCAGCGCGCAACCTATTAGCGTCGCCGCGACCGCCCGCCAATTCCACCCCCCGGCGTAGGTGTACGCGCCGCGTGTCTTGTAAAGATCAGGCAGCTCGAGCGTCTTGCGTCTTATCAGCCAGTAGTCCGCGATCAGCACCCCGGCTATCGAGCCGAGCCCTCCCGAGTAACCGCCGAGCCACTTAAACACATAGCCCGATGGATCGGCGAGCAATCGCCAGGGTTGCATGGCGATTCCCAGAATCCCCGTGATGAGTCCGCCCAGTCGAAACGTGATTGCGCGCGGAAAAGCATTCGCGAAATCGTTCGCCGGAGAAACGACGTTGGCGGCGATGTTGACCGATAACGTCGCGACCACCACCGTGAACATCGAGATCGCCACAACGGCTGGCTGCGTGAATTGCCCGACTAACTGCACCGGGTCCCAGATCGTCCTGCCGAAGATGATGGCCGAGGCCGAAGTGATGATCACACCCATCGCGGCGAACACTAACATCGTCGCCGGCAGGGCTACGGTTTGCCCGATAGTTTGATCGCGCTGGCTTCTGCTGAACCGGGTGAAGTCAGGCATGTTCAGCGAGAGCGTGGACCAATAACCGATCATGCCGGTAAGTGACGGGATGAATACTTTCCAGAAGGCTCCGAAGCTGCCGAACTTGTCTTCGCCGTGCATGATCGCGCCCAGACCCTTGGCTTTCCATAGCACCCAGACCATCAGCACGGCAGCCATGACAAGCACAAAAGGCGCAGCCCAGTTCTCGACTTTGCGAAGCAAATCCATGCCGCGATAGATGATGTAGATGTTCAGCAGCCAAAAGAGCAGGAACGAAACGTACTCGGTCGGCGTGTGCCCGGCCACGAATGCAGGAGTTTGAATCTTGTCGCCTAGCAGGGTCTGCCATCCGGGCCACACCACGCGAATCAACGTGTGGATGGCCTCTCCGCCGATCCAGGCTTGAATGCCGAACCAGCCGCAAGCGACAATTGCGCGCATGAGGGCGGGCAAGTTCGAACCTGTCGTGCCGTAGCTTGCGCGAGCAAACACGGGAAAAGGAATGCCGTACTTCGTGCCTGGATGTGAGTTCAACAATATCGGCGCGAGTACGATTAGGTTTCCCAATAAGATAGTCATAAGCGACTGCCACCAGTTCATGCCGAGGTCGATCAGGCTCGACGCGAGCATGTAGGTCGGGATGCAATGAGCCATGCTGATCCACAACGCGGCGTAGTTGTAGGTGGTCCAGTTGCGCTTCAGGATCGGAACAGGCGCGAGGTCCTCGTTCCACAGCGGGCTATCGGAGACGTCTTCTTCGAGTTCGACGAAATCTGGTTTGAACAGGGTATGGCCCTTGACCGCCATGCTTTCCTCCGGTGAATGGATTAGCGCATTCTAGCAGTATCATCGCTTCTATTCATCACTTTTTGTCGTGGGATTTCTATCCAATTGGACTACAGGAACCACTCGGATTCCAAAAGCAATCGAAGCCATTCACGATGCTCATGCTCGAGGAAGTGTTCGTCCTGCGCCATGTGGCGAAGAGTTGCCGCCGCGTCCTTAGAGTCTTCTTGAAGGTGTTTGGAGGCCCTACCCAGCGCCTGATGTTTTGCGGCGAAAAGGCTGGCGCTGCGCGGCAACTCGAAGGCCGCGAACCACGCGCGAACGCCGATCCCCAGTATCGGGATCACCGCCGCAAACGCAACGAACCAAATCGCGATGTTGTACCAGGTGTGTGCTCGGTGCAAATCCCCAATGCTCTCGAGATGCCGCCCCCAGAACTCTGCGCCAAAGTGGGCGAGAACGCAGACGACGCTGGCAAGAAAGAACGGGAGGTTCAGATGACGCCAACCGCCGGTTTGCCGCGTGTAAGTATCGTGACGGGATTCGAAGTAGGTGGCCTGGAAGTCGAGTCGTTTGAAGCGGTAGTAGATCGTCAACGCCTTTGCGAAGCTCGAATCCACGGTGCGGTTAATAGGCGTGGCGTCGGGCGGTTCGACCTCTCCTTCCTCCGACCACTTTTTGACATGCTCAAAGTTGTCGGCTCCTTTCAGTTCACCCAGCCGGGCTTCGACCCATTTCTTCCAGGACGAGAGATCTTGGCGCCAGATCTCCTCCAAGGCGCTAAACTTGAGCATGCGCAGCAGCTCCGCGAGATGCCGTTGGCTCAGCCACTGGTGGTTGTATTTAGCGGTTAGCCCAACAATCACCGCGACAAAGGCCGCGGCGACAGCGATCGCTTCGAGCACGAGGGCCGCGCCAATCCATTTTGGCGATGTCTGTTTGATTGACAGTTGCACCACCGCGAGCACGATCGCGGCCGTGCCGGTGACAATGGCTGCCCGCGCCAACAAGCGATGATGTGACTGGCTGCGCAGCGCCTTCTGATCGGCTAAGCGCCACGGCCGCGTGACCTTCTCTTCGAGCCACTCAAGCGCCGCGTGCAACTCCTGGAACGCGGCGAGAACGCCGGCCTCCGGTTCGTCGCACATGTCGAAGGTCCCGCTCCGCTCTCCTAAAATCATCTGTGCAGCTAGATGTTTTTCTAACTGCTTGAGCGAGTCTTCTGTTTCAGTGTGGATTGTCATCGGGGCTCCCGTTCTCAGAGGCTCTCGCTCCCACTCCCACTCCTACTGCCAAGAGTCATTCTGAATTATTGTCCATCGGTGTTACGAAACGAAAAAGGGAGACCGCCACTCTGTGCGATCTCCCGAATCTTACTCCAGGTTAGCAAAAGCAAGAACTAGAAAATAATCTTCGCCGCGAGCTGAATGTTACGCGGGTTCAAGCTCGTCGTGGCCGTGCCAAAGCCCGGCGCCACTGTGAACGTCTGATTCGGGAACGTACCAGTCGTGTTGAACATCACGTTCTGAATACGGTCGAAGTTCACCCGGTTGAATGCGTTGAACGCCTCTACTATCAACTGAAGCCGCGCGCGCTCGTAGAACCGAATCTCGCGCGTGATCCTCGGATCGAAGCTCACGAATCCCGGGCTGCTGAACGTGTTCCGCCCAACTTTGGGCACACGAAACAAGTGCGCTATTGCTTAAGTAAGGTCTTGACTAAGAAGGCGAGCCCCGCGGTCGAAGCTGCCGCTATGGTTCCAAACAAAAGCCCCATTCCGACCGCTGCTGAAGGTCCTTCAGTAGCCGCTCCGATGATTCCTGCTATGATGGCTACGGCAATTCCAACGATGCGGCCCCAGCGGCTGACCGCCGCGACGCTCCCGAAACCCGCGCCGAAAATTACGCCGATTACTGCGGGAATTATCGGGGAAAGCCGACTCTGGTTGTTCGCAACTTCATAAAACCCTGCAAGCATCCCGTTACTCCCACCCAAGATTGCTCCGATGATCGATCCGTACATGAGCCTTGTCGTTGGAATCTTTTTTGTGATCCCAGTGAATATTGAGGGATCTCTTGTTGGAGGCGGTGGGGGCCGAACGGCGACGGCGGTGAGCGGGCGGCCGCTGGGCTCTTGAGCAACTCGACTCGCATCAGCGACTCGATTCGGACTGCTAGCAGTCCCCACCGAACCGGTGGGTTTGATGGGGAGTGACTCGCCCTTCTTGATTATTGTCTCGCCCGTCCGAGTCGTCGAACTCGGTTCGATCCGCGCAGTTACATAACGGAGGATCTTCTGGAACGCTGCAGGCTGAAGCGGTATGACCTCATAGTATCGAAGGCTGGGGGGAAGATCGCTGGCCCTGAGATTCCCGGCTACAACCGTTATGAGGTTACCAGCCTTGCGCCCGGAGCGCTTCTCATTGATGAACAGGCCCCACTCGGCCTCAACCCACGAGGACGTGACGTTCGCTCTCGAGCTGGTTACGACGATCATATGCTGAGCGCTATCGAGCGCATCGTCTATCTGTTTTCGGTAGTCGGAGCTTGCAAGCTCCGGCAGTGATTCCTGGCTGAAGAAAACAGTCAGCCCTTGCGACTTGAGAAACCGATAGATCGGTTCTGCGTATTGATAGTCCGCGCTTCGAGCGCTTATGAAAGTCAGAGCAGCCATAACTAAGGACTCGCAGTCGGGATCGGGCCGACGAGACCTGTTTGAATCATAACGTCATCGAAGTTTCATTGAGACTCAGGGATCAATACCGCCCGCTGAACGCGCTGCGCTTGAGAAACTGCCCATCACCTGGTTTGCCGCCGAACTTGCCATCTTCTATCACAACTCTTCCCCGAGAGAGCACCGTCTTCGTCACGCCTTTCACTTTCATTCCTTCATACGCACTGTAATCCACGTTCATATGATGTGTCGCTGCGGAGAGTATCTGTTCCTCGTTCGGATCGAAGATGACGATGTCGGCGTCCGAACCAACCGCGATCGTGCCTTTGCGCGGGAAGAGCCCAAACAGCCTGGCAGCCGATGTTGAAGTAAGCTCGACAAAGCGGTTCAAACCGATCTTCCCCCCTGCCACCCCGCCGTTGTAGATCAGGCTCATGCGGTGTTCGACTCCCGGCCCACCGTTTGGGATCTTGGTGAAATCGTCGCGGCCGAGTTCCTTCTCCTTCATGCAAAACGGACAATGGTCGGTCGAGATGACTTGCAGATCGTTGCCCTGGAGCCCTTGCCATAGCTTGTCCTGGTTCCACTTCTCGCGCAGCGGCGGAGTCATCACCCACTTTGCGCCTTCGAATCCTTCACGCTCGTACAGCGAGTAGTCCAGGAACAGATACTGCGGACACGTCTCGGCATAGGCCGGCAGCCCGTTGTCGCGAGCTTCGCGAACCTCTTCAAGCGCGTCCGCGCAGCTCAGGTGAACGATGTACACGGGAGCCTCGGCCATCTCCGCAATCGCGATCGCGCGGTGTACGCCTTCGGCTTCGGCCTTAGTGGGCCGAGTCAGCGCGTGATACTTCGGCGCGGTTTTGCCTTCGGCGAGCGCGTGTTTGATGATCTCGTTGATGACGATTCCATTTTCGGCGTGCATGCAGATCAACCCGCCCCACTGGCCGGCGTTCTTCATCGCGCGAAAGATTGTCGCGTCATCCACCAGAAACACCCCCGGGTAAGCCATGAACATCTTGAAGCTCATGACTCCTTCGTTGATGAGCTGGCGCATCTCGGGCACGCGCTCGTCCGGCAAGTCGGTGGTGATCAGATGGAAGCCGTAGTCGATTGCGGTCTTACCCTCGGCTTTCTTGTGCCAGTTGTCGACGGCTTGAATCAGCGATTCGCCGTGATACTGAACCGCGAAGTCGATGATGGTCGTAGTCCCGCCGTGAGCCGCAGCGATCGTGCCCGTACGGAAGTCATCGGAAGCGAACGTGCCTCCGAACGGCAGTTCCATGTGCGTATGCGGGTCAATGCCGCCGGGAATGACAAGCTTGCCGGAAGCGTCGATCACCTTGTCGGCTTCCATGTCGAGGCTGCGCCCGATAACCGCGACCTTGTCATCCTCGATCAAAATATCAGCGTTGTAGTTGTCGACTGCGGTTACGACGTTGCCATTTTTGATTAGAACTTTCATTGCGCTGACCTCTTGGTGAGTCTTCGTGTCTTAGTGGCAAGAGCATTTCCTCGGAGCATAACCCAATTAGTGTACCTTCGTGTCTTAGTGCCTTAGTGGCGGATGTCCCAGGCAGGCCCATTAAACAACGGGCGCAGTCGTGCGTCAACGTCGGGTAGTGTCCTAATCTTGTGTTGCTCGAACCACCATGTTATTCTCCCGGGCGCGATGACCCCCATCCGTTTTGCAGTTTGACTTCTCATTAAGCCGGTAGATAGAATCGGCATCCTCTTTGGAATCCCTCATCCGGCGGACTTATGGCGGTATTGAGAATACCAGAAAGCGATTATCCCGGCCTTGCGGCCCTCGTTGCATTAAAAGGTGACGCTATGGCCGAACTGCTCTCGGCTTTGGCTGACGCGCCGCCAATGTCTGACGCCCACGAGCTGGCCACGGCTATATCCGCAGGGACCAAAAGCATTCCGCAGGACATCGCTCCGGTTCTTGCCAGGATTACCATCAGTCTCAACTACGGCAGGGCGCTTTTGGATTACTCAATTCCTGATTTTGCAAAAGCAATTTGCGATGCAATGGAAGAAACAGGACTTGAAACATTGAAGTTATCGGGGGATAGAGCACGTTTTGAGAATGAATTAGTAAAGATACTTAGTATTGAATCGATCAGTGCGTCAATAAAGGCACAGACCGTTCTGCATGAATACGAACATGTGATATGCAACGCGCGACTCCTGACCGATCTGCGGCCAATCTTCGGTTCTGGTCAGATAGAAGCGCCGATAGGCATGGGAATTGTTCATACCCTAAGAATCCGGTATCATGAAGGCGAGCAAATGAAAGAGTTTTTTGTGGCTATGGACGGCGATGAGCTTGAAGAGCTGGCAGAGATCTTGGAACGGGCTAAGGCAAAAGAGAAAAGCTTACAAGCCTTTCTCGAAAAGGCCGGTGTACCTGAGATAACAACGTAAGGGTGAGCAAGTGTCTGCGAGGATAACCAAATGCGGGAATTTCTACACTACTGGCCATCGGTGGTCGGCCAGAATAGGTGTGCCAAGAATCACATTGAAGCATAGATTGTGTTCGGAGTCAGAGCGATATAGAGACTATGTAATACCCGGTGAATCTCAGAAGAAATACGACCCTATATCCCAACTGGAAGTTGCGGTGTCGATTAGAAACGCCCGCGCATTCGAGAATATCCTGGAAAGTATCAATTGGGAAAACCGTTCGGCATCGGAGTTCAATCGCGTAATCGATTTAGCGTTAAGAATGGGTGCATATAAGTCCGCGCGACGGATCTCCCGGATGGGACAAGCACGGTATCCCCAAGATGACAGGATACAAAAGTATCATACAGTATTAGCTGAACCGGCTGTCACGCAACGAGCGGTTCCTTTTAATCCTTCGATCAGGGCCAACCGGGATTGGTTGAGAGCGCATCGGGATGAGTACCGAGGGAAATGGATCGGCCTTCAAAACGGAAACCTGCTCAGTTCCGCCGACTCGATTGATGAATTAATCGCGTCCATAGGTGAGGGCCAGGGCGTGTTGATAACCCGGGTACCCTGAATGTTAATGCTTAATGGGGAACCGTTCACGCAGGGTGCGCAACCATACCTGTACGGTCCCATCGCTACCGGAGAAAATGACAACCGTGTCATACTCGAAGTTGTCATTGAAGGATTCACGACTCAAGCGATGTTAGATACAGGTGCGGCTTTTCTCGTCTGTGCACCAAGCGTAGCGAACAGATTTAACCTTGATCCCACCACGGCGATTGATCGTGCAAGGCTATTTATTCGCGGTGCATATGTGACTGGTGCGCTCTATAGACTCGACCTAACCTTTCCTGCTGAACAAGGAAATGAGTTAACAGTGAGTGCAACTACGTTTGTTCCCGATCCTGGCATTCCGTGGCCTGGAGTACCGTCAATAGTGGGACTAGAGGGGTGTCTGGAACGAATCCGGTTTGCATTAGATACATCCGATGATACTTTTTACTTTGGGGCACACCCATAGCCTTAAACTACGTAAGCAGCTCTCTCATTGTCCAAACATGATCCGTGATTCCTGCTTCCATCGCTGGTGTTACTCTCAAAGTCTCGCCGAAATAGTCCCACTTTGACTTTCACCATTGGCCGCTCTTGGTTAGAATGGTCTTCCTTTCACCAACCGTCCGATCGGTCGGTTGGCGCTAATTCCAGGAATCGGGTCGTCAATGAGGAGGTTTGATCAATGACACCGAAACAAGATCAAGACGCCAAGGATCACCTAATAGGCCGCCGTTCCTTCCTGACGTCGACTGCACAAGCAGTCGCTGCAAGCGCATTCCTGCCCGGCATGCTGACCAGGAGTCTTTCGGATACCGCGAACGGCACGACCGCGACTGTATCAACAACCGCAGGCAAAGTCCGCGGGCGGATCGTTGATGACGTGAACACCTTCAAGGGGATTCCATATGGCGCGCCGACCGGCGGCGCGAATCGGTTTATGCCGCCTAAGCCGCCCGATCCGTGGACCGGTGTGCGCGACGCCTTCGAATTTGGGCACTACGCTCCGCAGTCCAACCGGCCGCGCGGCGATAAGCAGCGCCAGTTTTTCCGAATCCTGGGAGCCGGCAAGCCCAACGACGCGAGCGAGGATTGTCTCTATCTCAACGTTTGGACGCGAGGAGTAAACGACGGGAGAAAGCGCCCGGTGATGGTGTGGTTTCACGGCGGCGGGTACGACCAGGGTACCGGCGGCTCGATTGGCTACGACGGCGCTGGGCTCGCGCAGCACCAGGATGTCGTTGTCGTTAGCGTGAACCACCGGCTGAACGTCCTGGGCTACTTGTTCCTTGGTGATGCCGGAGGCTCGGAATTCGAAGCCTCGGCCAACGCCGGCCAGCTTGATCTGGTAGCCTCCCTTCAGTGGGTTCGCGATAACATCAACGCGTTCGGCGGCGATCCGAACAAAGTGCTGATCTTCGGACAGTCGGGCGGCGGCGGCAAGGTCTCGACGCTGTTGGCTATGCCCGGCGCGAAGGGCCTCTTCCATCGTGCGGTCATCGAAAGCGGCGCATCTCTGCGAGGCGGCCCGCGCGATGCGGCGACAAAGACCGCCGAAACGCTGATGAAAGAGCTTGGGTTGAGCAAGGGTCAGGGGCGTGAGCTGCAGAACATACCGCTCGACAGACTGATGGAGGCTGGGAATAAGGCGCGCTTTGGACCGGTGGTTGATGGTAAGGTTCTGCCGGCGCATCCATTCGAGCCGGTAGCGACTCCACTGTCGGCCGATGTGCCGGTGATCGTCGGCTACACGCGAACTGAACGCACGGTATATGAGATTGATTCTCCGGATTACGGCAAGCTGGATGAAGCGGGACTGCTGGCAAACGTCAAGCGCGGGTTGGGCGATGAAGCTGAAAAGGTGATTGCCGGTTATCGCAAGAAATATCCGAAAGCCACGCCGTATGAACTCTCGACGAACATCACGGGTGACGCCGGTGCGATGAATTCAATACGGCTTGCGGAACGGCGCGCGGCTTTGGGCAAAGCGCCGACGTACCTGTACGTGTTTGCCTGGGAGACGCCGGTTATGGGACTCCGGTCGCCGCACACGCTTGAGATTCCGTTCGTGTTCAATCACATCGACGTCAGCGAGAGCATGGTCGGCCCGGTAAACGCCGGCATGCGGAAGCTCGAGGCAGACAGCGCCGGAGCCTGGGCTTCGCTTGCCCGCACGGGAAGTCCGAATCACAAAGGGCTGCCCAACTGGCCGGCCTATACGACGGACAAGCGGGCCGTGATGATCTTCGACGCGCCTTGCCGCGTCGAGAACGATCCCACGAGCGAAGTCAGACAGATTATGGAAAAGCGCGGCGGAAACGTTGGAGGACCGCTGCCTGCGCCCGGCGAGTAGTCAGTCGCGAGCGCACAGGACTGCTTAGACTCTTTGCGGTCTCCGCGGTCCTCGGCGTCTTTGCGAGGAAACGCAAAGTAAGTTTCGCGCAAAGACTCAAAGGATCGCAAAGTTCAAAACCACTCAGGAGGAAATCATATGAAAGACTCTCTCAGATTGATCGCGCTGCTGATCGTGGCCGTCTCGGCAGTGGCATCCACAGGGTACGTCAACGCGAATCCGCAGGAACAATATTTCAGGTTCAAGGATACCACCTGCACCGCAACGCCTTACCTTCACTGTCCCGACAGCGAGTGCTCAGGGCCCATAGTGGTAAACCAGGGAAATGTGGTCGAGATGAAGACGCGACGCACCTACTTCCTCGATTATCCGTGCGACCTGAAGAAGGGCGAGAAGGTCACCTTTGTCCTCAGTCTGCACGGCGGCGGCTCGTACGGGAACTGGCAGCGCAACTATTTCCCGATCATGGACTACAAGGACAAATACCGTCTGGTCATCGCTACTCCGAACGCGCCGACGCGTGCGTGGTCGGCGGCGGACGACGAGTACTTGCAGAACATCGTCAACTTCGTCGTCGATCAGCTCGGCAAGGAGAACATCAAGGCCTTCTGGCTGGCCGGGCACTCGCAGGGCGGCATGACCTCCAACCGGATCGTGCGCACGGATTTCTTTAAGGATAAGGTGGACGGCTGGCTTAGCCTGTCCGGTGGACGCCTGGGTGGGAACCCCGGCCGCGGCGCGACTTTCGCTCCCACTGGCGCAGGAGCTCCGGGCGCAGCCCCGGCTGCTGCTGGCGCTCCGCCGGCGGCTCCTGGCAGTGCCCGTGCCGGTGCGCCCGGCGCCGCTCCCGCGGGAGCCCCTCCCGGCATGGCATCGTCAATGGCGGCCTTGCGCGAGCCTCCGGCTGCCGATTTCTCGTTCATCTATGAGACCGGCCAACGCGAGATGGATGACAAGGGAATACCAGAGACGTCGGACTGGGCTAAGAGGTACACCTGCGGTGCTCGGAGCAACCCACGAGAAATCGTTGACACCAAGGCTGGGTACGTCTTTGACAGCACCCGTTTGAATCAGTTGCGTCCAGGCTGGGGACTGCTGCCGGCGCCCGGCAAGGCCCAGGTCTACGCCTATCCGGACTGCAAGGACGGCAGGATAGTTGCCGACGTCGTCCGCATCGACAAGGGACACACAGAAGGGCTTGAGCCGAAAGTCACCGAAGAGTTGGTCAAGCTGATGCTTTCGGCTAAAGGCGGCAAGCTGCAACAGACCCCTTAGGCCTCAAGTGGCGGCACGGCCGGGCGCAGCACAGCGCCCGGCCGAACCGGCGACAGCTCCGAATGTGAATGATGTTCGGTCTTCACGCTTAGATATCAGCGGCGCGGGAGACGGATTCCGTTGCACCGCTCTGGAGAAAACTGTATGAAAAAATCGCTCAATGCGATCAGAATTCTGGCTGTGGCCGTCGCCGCGGTGGTCTTCGTGGGATATGCAAACGCCCAACAGCCGATCCGGTTCGCCGGCGCGACGTGCGCGAAGCCTCCTGTCATGCACTGTCCCGACAAGGACTGCACCAGTGAGATGGTGGCGAACGGCGGGCCTGTGGTCGAGCCGAAAACTGGCCGCAACTACTTCCTCGATTACCCCTGCGATCTGAAAGCGGGTGAGAAAGTCACCTTCATCCTGAGTCTGCACGGCGGCGGCTCTTATGGAAACTGGCAGCGCCACTACTTCCCGCTGCTGGACTACGTGGACAAGTACCGGCTGGTCGTCGCTACGCCGTTCTCGCCGAGGCGGGCGTGGTCTCCGGCGGACGACGAGTACCTGCAGAACATCGTCACTTCGGTCGTTGAGCAGCTCGGCAAGCAGAACATCAAGGCGTTCTGGCTGGCTGGACATTCGCAGGGCGGGCAGACTTCCAATAGGCTTCTGCTGACGGATTTTTACCGTGACAGAGTGGATGGTTGGGTCAGTCTTTCGGGCGGGCGACTTGGTTCAAAGCGTAGTGAAGTGCGCGCGGCGATCCCTCGCGGTTCAGGCGGAGGCCCGCCGCCCGGGGCAACTGCACCGCCTCCGACAACCGCAACTCCCGGAGGCGCCCCGCCGGAGATGCGACTGGTGGCCGATGCCTCGGTGCTGCCGAGCGGTGAGTTTTCGCACATCTACGCGTCGGGTCAGCACGAACTGCCAACCACAGGCCTGCCCGACAATTCGCGCTGGGCGGAGAAGTTGAAGTGCGGCGCGCGGCGCAAGCCGCAGGAGATCGTAGACACCAAGGCCGGTTATCTCTACGATGGGCGCGAACAACCAAACCCTAACCCGGTGTGGGGATCAAAGGCGCGCCCCGGCAAGGCCGAGGTGTTCGTCTATCCGGATTGCAAGGACGGTCGTGTCGTTGCCGACATCATCCGCGTTGATAAGGGGCATACTGAAGGTCTCGAACCGAAAGTCACCGAAGAGATCATCAAGCTGATGCTCTCGGCGAAGGGTGGCAAGCTTCAACAGTCGCGATAGCGTTATCAACGATGACTTGAAATCAATCTTCCAGAGGAGAGCAAACCGATGATTAGCCGTTCACTTCTTTGCATATTGATGCTAGCCACTTGCGCAACTGCGCAGAACGCGACGCCGCCCCAGGTGGAGATCATTCCAGACGTGGTCTATGGGCACAAAGATGGGCTTGCCTTGACCTTCGATGTCCTGAAACCGAAGGCTAACGCAAACGGGGCTGCCGTTATCTTCATGGTTAGCGCGGGATGGGTTTCGTCCTACAGCCCGCCGCAGCAAACGGCTGTGCGCTTCAAGGATCTTCTCGATAAAGGCTTCACCGTGATTCCGGTTCGACACGGGAGCAGTCCGAGGTATGTCATTCCGGATATTGTTACAGACGTTCGGCGCGCAGTTCGTTTTATTCGCTACAACGCCAAACAGTGGGGCGTTGATCCGAATCGATTGGGCGTGTTTGGAGGCAGCGCAGGCGGACACCTATCACTTGTAATCGGCACGGCCTCGGACAACGGCGACCCCGTTGCCAAGGAGGACTTCATGAAAGAGAGCGATCGAGTTGCTTCGATAGTTGCCTATTTTCCGCCGGTCGATCTGCGGTCGATCGCACGGGGCGTCAATCCTGCGCCCACGGGTGGGACCGGAGATCGCTTTCCGGCGCTAAACTTCGATAAGGCGAAAGCGCCGGACTATTCGCCGATTCTATTCGTGACGCCCGACGACCCGCCGACGCTGCTCATTCACGGTGACAAGGACGATCTGGTGCCGATTAGCAACAGCCAGCGAATCTACGACGCGTTCCAGCAGAACAAAGTAAAGACACAGTTCATCGTCATCGAAGGCGCCAGCCACGGATTTCGCGGCGACGATGCGAAACGAGCCACTGCGGCAATGGTGGCCTGGTTTGAGCAGACTTTGCTCAAGAGTCAGCCCGAAGCGAAAGCCGTAAGCCCCGAGAAATCGAAGCAGTGAAGTCCAGAAATTCAGTGCGTTATCAACTGTGAGCTTCGCTCTGTAAAAAGGAGAAGATATGCTGCGACGAATTGTTCTAGCTCTAACGCTGCTTGTGGGTTTGTCTTTGGCTCAGTCAGCCATAGCTCAGCCGCAAAGCCAACAGACGCCTGCCGCGCCGGCCAACAAGAATGATTACAGCGATGGCAAGACGTGGCTATGTCGCCCCGGACGGCAAGATGCTTGCGCGGTCGATCTGGCGACAACCGTCGTCGCTGCGGATGGCAAGCTGACTGTCGAGAAATGGTCCTCGAATCCGAAAGCCGCGATCGATTGCTTCTACGTCTACCCGACCGTGTCGAATGACCAGACGCCCAACAGCGATATGAACGCTGGGCCGGAAGAGCTGGCGGTGATCAGATCTCAGTTCGCGCGATTCGGCTCAGAGTGCCGGGTGTTCGCTCCGCTTTACAGACAGGTGACGTTGACTGCGCTGCGCGCCGGGATCGCCGGCAGACCGATGACCGTCGATCGCGCGCTCGGATACAACGACGTGGTTGATGCGTGGAAGTACTATCTGGAACACGACAATCAGGGGCGCGGTGTCGTGCTGATCGGGCACTCGCAAGGCTCAGGCGTGCTGACGCAACTGATCCGCAACGAGATTGACGGCAAGCCGGTTCAAGAGCGCCTTATCTCCGCTCTTCTTTTGGGCACCAGCCTGGCCGTGCCGAAGGGCAAGGATATCGGCGGAGCGTTCAAGCAAGTTCCCGTTTGCCGTTCGGCGTCACAGACCGGATGTGTCATCGCTTACGCTTCTTTCCGCTCCAACGTGCCTCCCCCGGCGAACAGCAGATTCGGGCGCGCAGGAGGGGAAGGAATGGCTGCCGCGTGCGCGAACCCGGCCGCGCTGGGTGGCGGAAGCGGCGCGTTGCACTCTTATCTAGGATCCGCCGGACGCGGCAACGGATCGGCGGCGGAACCGCGCCCCTGGGTGACGCCCCCGCAGCCGATCAGCACGCCTTTTGTGAGTGTGCCGGGACTGCTTACAGCCGAGTGCGTCTCGAACGAAAAAGGGTCTTATCTGGAGGTCACCGTGCACGGCAACCCGGCGGACCCTCGCACCGATGACATCGCGGGAGATGTGGTGGTGAGCGGGCAGGTTCAGGCCGATTGGGGATTGCACTTGATTGACGTTAACCTGGCAATGGGCAATCTGATAGACGTCGTTCGCCAGCAGTCCAAGGCTTATCTCTCGACGAAAAAGAAGAAGTAAAGTACTCGCCTCTGTGCTCCTCGGCGTCCTCTGCCGTTAAGGGATCTTCAACCGCAGAGGGCGCGGAGGAGCGCAGTGGGCTCTGAACCGGGATTAAGGAGTCATACAATCATGCAGCGAGCGAAGCCCCAGTCGTTTGAAAAGCTGATCCTCTTAACAGCCTTGTGCCTGACTATTCCGGGAGCTCTCGCGATTCTTGCGCAGGCGCAATCTAACAAACTAATCGCTTCGGGCGGACAGCGGCTCAGCCAGATAAATCCGAAGTACGTTATCACCGCAAAGGAAGCTAGTGAATGGCACGCCCTGAAGGCAAAAGGCGGCCCCGCCTTTTCCGGTAATGAGTCCTGGAAAAACTTCATGACTTTTGTCGAGAAGAAGCTCAAGGAGTATGGCTCCGTGGACATCACGCGCAACGCGTTCACTTATGACCGGTGGCATACATCTGAGTGGCCCGACGATTCGAAGTGGTCGCTGGTCTCGAATGGAAAGAAGATCAAGGCAGCAAGCTACGGAGCGTACTCCGGGTCAACTCCTGAAGAGGGCATCACAGCGGAGATGGTTTATTACGACGCCACGAGTCCGCCAAAGGACATCGCCGGGAAGATCGTCGTCTGGCAGCCGAGATTCACACGCGAGATGCAGCAGAACATTTATGGAAACGACTTCGAGTATCCGGGCGCAGAAGATAGCTGGCCGGTTGCCGGTAAGCCAGCCCCTGCCGGCTTGGATCTCAAAGTAGCCGGCTCGATCATCTGGTCTCAATTGCCGCAAGTCGGCGCTTTCATCCGCACGGCAGTACAGGGCAAGGCGGCCGGCGCGGTTTTCGTTTTCGACGCCAGCTATGGACTGATGGCCGGGATGTACACCTTCGGCTGTCCGCAGCTTTACAACGTTCCATCGCTCTACCTCGACCGCGAGGCTGGTAAACAGGTGATCGCCGACGCCAAACAAGGTACGAAAGCGACGATCCGATTGCGGGCCGAGATCACGCCGACCGAAACGTGGCAACTCATCAGCTATCTGCCGGGCAAGAACTACGGCACGCCTCAGGACGAGATCATCATGTACAGCACGCACAGCGACGGGCCGTCGATCTCGCAGGATGACGGGCCGTTCGGCTTCCTGGCGATCGCCAAATACTTCTCCAACATCCCGCAGTCCGAAAGACCGCGCACGCTAATGTTCTTTATGGACAACCGTCACTTCATGCCCGGTGGCGAACGCGCCTTCGCTGCCCAGGATTGGCTGGCGAAGAATCCGAGTTACAAGGACAAAGCGGTAGCGGTGATCGGCATGGAACATCTTGGACAGATCGAATACGTCGAAGACGGCGATAAGATCAAGCCGAGCGGCCGGACCGACATCCACAATCTCTACGTGACGAACAACGACAAGATGGTCGCGTTGGCGCACAAGGCAGTCGCAGACAACCACTTGAAAGGCGCTTTCGTCCGCGCGCCCGCGAGGCCGGGCAAGAGCGGGCGGACACAAGGCCCGTGGTATGGCCTGGGCGGCCTGGCGAATCGGATAAACAAGCCGGGCTTTTCAATCATGGGTTCGATGGGCGCTTATTGGGCGACGTCATCGGCTTCGCAAATCGACCGGTTTGATGGCGATCATTTTGCGCGGCAGGTTGCTACCTTCGCGCAGTTGACCGGCGAGCTGATGATCGCCGATATGAAGCAGCTTCAGTCGGCTCCAGCCCCAGCGCGTCCGGCTCCGGGCGCTGCAGGAGAACGACCGCTTACTCCTTCATCGAGTCCAGCCACCTCTACAACGTCAGACGCTCGACCCGCTACGGCATCGCCTCAGAGCGGCGGCGCTTCCCAGGCTGCTCCCGCCGGCGCGCGTCCGGCGACGGGAAGCGCCGGCGGATTTCAGCAGTTGATGAAGGACCGCCTGGCCGGCGACTTCATTCAGGATCGTTATTACAGATTCAAAGAGGCCGACGGGTTGTGGATGCCTTACTCGATCTTCGTGCCGCGAAATTATGACAAGTCGAAGAAATATCCGCTCATCGTGATGCTGCACGGCTTGAACATCACCGCCGTCCAGCAGATTCGCTTTGAAGGCGTCGCCGAACTTGCGGAGAAGTACGGCTATATCGTGGTTTGCCCGACGGGCTATTCGGTGCGCTCATTCTGGGGTATGCCCAGCATCGGACGCGGATTGCTCGATGGCGAACCGGGGTTTGAGAACGAAAAGACCCTCAAACTGAGCGTGCAGGAACTGGCCTATGCGGATACGATGAACGTCTTCAACATGGTGCGTAAGGAATTTAACATCGATGAGAACCGCATTTTCCTGACGGGCCATTCGATGGGCGGCGCGGGTGCATATTTCTATGCGGCGAAGCACCCGGAAGTCTGGGCCGCCGTTGCTCCGATTGCCGGCGGCGGCATCGATGACCGCTATGCGCCGGGCGAGAAGGTCAAGAATCTCCCGTTCCTTGTGATGCAGGGTGAGAAAGACTTGATCGTGAGGGCCGAGGCTTCGCGGGCTTCGGTGGCGAAGATGAAGGAGTTGGGGATAAAGCACACTTACATCGAAGTGCCCGGCGCGGATCACGAGGTGTGGATTCGGCACAACCCCGCGAACGTAGCCAGGCTTTTCGAGTTCTTCAACGGTCTCAGCAAAGCGACCCAACAATAAAAGTTGGGTTCAGAGTTCAAGGTTTAGCTTGCGTGATTCGATCGCGTTAAGACCGGGAAGCAAGCTGAAGCTTGAACTCTGAACTACGAACTTTCTTCCGAAGGAGAAACGAAGATGACTACTAAGAACCCTGACAGGGACAAGGACAGAGCATTCGGCACGGCCAGCCGACGAGGATTTCTAAAGGGATTATCGCTTACAGTCGCAGCCGTGGGCGCCGGGTCTGCCCTTGCGAAGCAAACTTCCGCTCAGACGCCGACAACTCCCGCCCGCTCTGCTGGCACCGCGAGTAGCCAGATCTTCCATGTCGTGGAAACGACATCCGGCAAGGTTCAGGGGATCGCCACCGCCGGGATCAAGGAGTTCAAAGGTATTCCCTACGGTGCGCCAACCGGCGGCAAGAACCGCTTCATGCCGCCCAAAAAACCCACTCCCTGGACCGGTGTTCGCGAGTGCTTCGCTCACGGCCAGTGTTGTCCCCAGACGATTTCAAACCTCCGCTCGGAATACGGGATGATGATCCAATGGGACCAGCAGTCCGGCGGCATGGGCGAGGATTGCCTGGTGCTCAACGTATGGACCCCAGGAGTCAACGACGGAGCGAAGCGCGCGGTGCTGGTTTCGTTTCACGGCGGCGGCTTCACCACCGGTTCGGGCAACGCGCCGGGGTTTGACGGCGCTCAACTTGCACTCTTCGGCGACGTGGTAGTTGTTACCGTTAATCATCGCCTCGCCAGCTACGGCTACACTCATCTGGCCGATCTCGGTGCGCCGCCGGAGTTTGCCAACGCCGGCGTGACCGGGATCTTGGATCTGGTTGCGTCGCTGCAATGGGTCAAGGACAACATCGCGAACTTTGGCGGCGATCCTGGCCGAGTGATGATCTTCGGTCAGTCGGGCGGCGGCGCGAAGACCTCAACCATTCTGGCGACGCCTTCAGCCAAAGGCCTCTTCCACCGCGCGGCGGTTCAAAGCGGCTCGACGTTGAAGCTTGCTACCCGCGAGGCGGCTACCAAGTCGGCTGAGGCGCTGCTGGCCAAGCTCGAGATTCCAAAGGCGCGTATCTCCGACATTCAGAAGATCTCGTGGCAGCAACTGCTTGAGGCCCAGACTGGACTAACTGGCTTTTCGCCGGTGGTTGACGGCACGGTCTTGCCGCATCATCCGTTTGATCCGGTCGCGCCACCCGAGTCCGCCGATGTGCCGGTGATCATCTCGACCACTCTTGAAGACTCGGCTCTCGCGTTGACCAACTTCAATCTCGACGAAGCGAGTTTGAAGACGGTCCTCACTCAGCGATACGCGGACAAGGCCGACGAGATCTTCGCGCTTTACAAGCAACGCTATCCGCAAAAGTCGCCCTACCTGATTCAGGCGCAGGTCTTCACCGACTCGGGCTTCCGCCGCTCGGCAATCACCCAGGCCGAACGCAAGGCCGCGTTAGGGAAGGCCCCCGCTTACATGTATCTCTGGTCGTGGGTGAGCCCAGGCCACGGAGGCAAGTTCGGCGCGGTTCACGGCACGGACGTCTCGGCGTCGTTCCACAACGTTCGCGATAACATCGTGGGTGTCGGCTCGGCAGTAGGAAAGGTCATGTGTGATCGGCTGGCTTCCGCGTGGGTTGCGTTCGCCAAGACCGGCGATCCGAACAACCCGCAGATTCCGCGTTGGCCGGCCTACGACGCAAGCGCGCGAGCTACGATGGTGTTTGATACTGACACCCGGGTCGAGAACGATCCGCGCGGCGAGATCAGGAAATTCTGGGAGGCGATGCCGCCGTCGCGTGGTATCGCGGGCTGACAACGCCGGCTCGGGGAACTTGCTTGCAACCTTGCCTCTCCGAGGCGAGTATTAGACTTGTGTCGAATCAGGTGGCAGCCGATTCAAGCTTGAGATCTGAAACCCAGTTACACGGAGGAACGGAATGCGATCGTTGAAGCACGTGCGCATTGTGACGCTGTGCTTGCTCATCAGTAGTTTGGGCGCCATACCGGTCGGAGCAAGTAACGGTGTACAAAAAGGTGAGTGGCGCTTTTATGGCGGTGATCAAGGCAGCGGCAAGTACTCGCCTCTTGATCAGATCAATCGGGAAAACGTTCAGAAGCTGAAAGTCGCGTGGACCTGGGACTCGCCCGACCTCAAAGTGCTGGAGCAGAATTCGAGGCTTTACACCCTTGGTTATGAAGCTACGCCGCTGATGATCGGAGGAGTGCTCTATATCAGCACGTCGTTGAGTCAGGTAGCGGCGATCGATGCCGCGACCGGCAAGACGATGTGGGTCTACGATCCCAAGAGCTACGAGACCGGACAGCCGACCAACCTTGGCTTCGTGCATCGCGGTGTGGGCTACTGGACCGATGGCAAATCGGAACGCATCTTCATCGGAACCAGCGATGCCTATCTCATAGCGATTGACGCAAAGACAGGCCAGCCCGTTGCAAGCTTTGGGGAGAACGGAAGGGTGGATCTTACCAAGGCCATCCCGCTCTCGGTCAGAGCACGCAACTATGCGGTCTCATCTCCACCCATGGTCTGTCGTGACGTGGTGCTGGTCGGCGCTTCGATCAATGACGGCCCCGTTAAGAAAGAAGCGCCGCGCGGAGACATACAGGCGTTCGATGTCCGTACCGGCAAACCGGCGTGGATATTTCACACCGTTCCACAGGCGGGCGAGTTCGGCAATGACACCTGGGAGAACGAATCGTGGAAGTACACCGGCAACACAAACAACTGGACGCTGATGAGCGCCGATGAAGAGCTGGGCTATGTCTACATTCCGACGGGGACGCCGACAAACGATTGGTATGGCGGGCACCGGGTGGGGAACAATCTCTTTGCCGAAAGCCTGATTTGTCTTGAAGCCAAAACCGGCAAGCGAGTTTGGCACTATCAAACGGTGCATCACGGCGTGTGGGACTATGATCTGCCGGCAGCGCCGGTGCTCTGCAACATCAAGGTGAACGGCAGGCAGATCAAGGCAGTCGCCCAGATAACCAAGACGGGATTCTGCTTCGTCTTTGACCGAGTGACCGGCAAGCCGGTTTGGCCGATCGAAGAACGTCCCGTTCCGCAATCGACAATTGCCGGAGAGCGGTTATCGCCGACGCAGCCTCAGCCAGCCAGGCCGGCGCCATTCGAGCGTCAAGGATCGACGGAAGACAACTTGATTGACTTCACTCCCGAGCTTCGACAGGAAGCGCTCGCGATACTGAACAAGTTAGATCACGGACCCATTTTCACTCCACCGACCGAGAAGGGGACCGTCAACCTTCCGGGATGGGGCGGCGGCGGAAATTGGTGGGGCGCCGCGTTCGATCCGGAAACCGGAATGTTCTACATCCCATCCATTTCAAGTCCAATCGTCGTCAAGTTGAGCAAGCCCGACCCCAACCGCTCGAATTTCCAATACGCGCGCGCAGGAGGCGGCAGTGGCGCAGGACCGCGCGGGCTGCCGTTGTTCAAACCGCCTTACGGCCGGATCACCGCGATTGATCTGAACAAAGGTGAACACGTGTGGCAGATTCCGCACGGCGACGGTCCGAGACAGAAGGTGAATGAGATGATCGGCAACGGCAAGGACGTCGGCCCGTTGGGCGCCGGTGGCGGCGGACCGTTGCTCACCAAGACTCTGCTCTTTGTTGGACAAGGAGCGGGGGGCCGCGGCGGCGGAAGCGGTGGGGGCGGCAACGTGTTGCGTGCTTTCGACAAGGCCACCGGCAAGGTGATCGCCGAGATCGCTCTTGCGGCGAACCCGCACGGAACGCCGATGACTTACATGGCGGGTGGCAAACAGTACATCGTCGTAGCCACATATGATGGCCGGTTGGTCGCGCTCACTCTATAGGGCCCTATATGTCCTATATGTTCTATTTATCCTAAGGAGGATTTCGATGCCTGCAATGACAATCAACGTCAACGGAAAGGACCGGACTGTGGATGTCAGTCCGGACATGCCGTTGCTATGGGTTTTGCGAGATACACTCGAGCTGACCGGAACCAAGTTCGGTTGCGGAATGGGACTGTGCGGAGCTTGCACCGTCCACGTCAACGGCGCGGCGGTGCGCAGTTGCCAGACGACTGTGAAGAGCGCCGCCGGTAGAGCCGTCGTGACCATCGAAGGGCTGAACGCGAAAGCCGAGCATCCGGTTCAGGTCTGCTGGCGACAAGGCAACGTGCCGCAATGCGGCTACTGCCAGAGCGGCCAGATCATGGCTGCCGCCGCGCTGCTAAAACAAAAGCCGAAGCCGACCGATGCTGACATCGACACCGCGATGCGGGGCAACATCTGCCGGTGCGGAACCTATCAGCGCATTCGTCAGGCGATCAAACAGGCAGCGGAGGTGAAGAAATGAACCGAATCGATGTGGTTACCCGCCGCACTTTTTTGGGTGGCGTCTTTTCAGCGGGCGCCTTCGTGCTAAGCGCGCGGCTGTTGCCGCTCGAGGCCCTCGCAGCTTCAGAAACCGGCACTGGAACGGCCGCAGCCGCAGCCTGGAATCCGAGCGTCTATCTCGGGATCGAGACCGACGGCACGGTGATCGTTGTCGCGCACCGTTCTGAGATGGGCACCGGAATTCGCACCGGGCTTCCCACGATAGTCGCCGACGAACTCGATGCCGACTGGGCGCGTGTGAAGGTTGAGCAGGCGCTCGGCGATGTGAAGTACGGCTCGCAGAACACTGACGGCTCTTGCTCGATTCGCGATTTTGGCGACGCAATGCGCGACGCCGGCGCAAGCGCTCGATTGATGCTCGAAGGCGCAGCCGCCGCGAAGTGGTCTGTGCCTGTTACTGAATGCAAGGCGCAGAATCATCACGTCGTTCATCTTCCCAGCAAACGCAAGCTCGGGTACGGCGAGCTTGCGTCGCTCGCCGCGCAACAGCCGGTGCCGAAGAAAGAAGAGCTCAAGTACAAACCCGCGTCGGAATACCGTTACATCGGAAAGGACTTTCCGACCGTTGACCGCGATGACATTTGCGCGGGTCGAGGGACGTTCGGCATCGACGCGAAGATGCCGGGCATGGTGTACGCGTCGATCGAGCGCTCACCGGTGCTCGGCGCCAAACTCAAGAGCTTCGATGATCAGGAAGCTAAGAAAGTGCCGGGAGTGCAGCAGACCGTAGTCATCCCGGGCTTCAAGCCGCCTCACGGGTTTCAGCCGCTTGGCGGTGTGGCGGTCATCGCCAACAACACGTGGGCTGCGATGAAGGGCCGCGAAGCACTCAAGGTAGAGTGGGACGCCAGCGAGCATGCGAGCTACGACTCGGCGGCTTACAAGAAGACGCTGCTGGAAACCGTTCGCAAGCCGCAGAAACCCGCGCGCAACATCGGCGACGTTGACGCCGAATTTGCCAAGGGCGGAAAGACTCACGAGGCCGAGTACTACGTGCCCCACCTTTCGCACGCGCCGATGGAACCGCCTGCCGCGGTGGCCGAGTTCAAAGACGGCAAGGCTGTCGTCTACGCCGCGACGCAGAACCCACAGGCTGTGCAGGACACAGTCGCAGCGGCGCTCGGCATTAACAAGAAGGACGTCGAGTGTCACGTGACGCTCTTGGGCGGCGGCTTCGGGCGTAAGTCCAAACCGGATTACGTGGCGGAAGCGGCGCTGCTGTCAAAGGCGGTCGGCAAACCGGTCAAGGTTAGTTGGAGCCGCGAGGATGACATCCGCTTCGATTACTATCACACCGTTTCGGCGATGTATGTCAAAGCGGCGCTGGATGAGAAGGGCAAGCCGACGGCGTGGCTGCAACGGTGCGCGTTCCCGTCCATGATGTCGACGTTCAGCGCGGCGGCGACCTCGGCCAGCGGCGGCGAGTTGGGAATGGGCTGGACGAATCTGCCGTTCGACATCCCGAATCATCGAGCGGAAAACGGGCCCGCTCAGCATCACGTGCGCCTCGGCTGGCTGCGTTCCGTTGCGAATATCCAGCACGCCTTCGCGATTCATTCCTTCGTCGATGAGCTGGCGCATCTGGCGAAGCGCGATCCGGTCGAGTATCTGCTTGACGTGTTGGGGCAGCCGCGGAAGATCGATCTCGGAAGCCGCAGTCCTCTGGCGGCCAAGTACCCGCTCGACACAGGCCGGCTGCGGAACGTGATCGAACTGGCAGCGGAGCGTTCGGGCTGGGCGAAGAAAAAACCCGCAAAGGGCCGCGCGCTCGGGATCGCGGCGCATTGGAGCTTCTACAGTTACGTAGCCGCCGTCGTCGAGGTCGAGGTAGACAACAACGGCAAAGTGCGGATCCCGCGCGTGGACATAGCGGTCGATGCAGGCCGAGTGATCACTCCCGATCGGGTGAAGGCTCAGTTCGAGGGAGCAGCGGTGTTCGGCGCCGGAATAGCGCTGATGAACGAAATTACGGCGTCCGGCGGCGCGATTCAGCAGTCGAACTTCCACGACTATCAGGTCGCGCGAATTGCCGACGCGCCAGTCGAGACGCGGGTTCACATTGTGCAAAGCGACGCGCCGCCAGCCGGAGTTGGCGAGCCGGGCGTGCCGCCGATGGCGCCGGCAATCTGCAACGCTATATTCGCAGCGACCGGCAAACGCATTCGTGAATTGCCAATTAAGAAGCAACTGGCGTAAGGAAGCCTGAGTTCGTAGTACGGCCTTTAGGCGGAAGTTTGTATTCGGTGAATTGACGCGTTCGAAGGCAGAGATACAAACTTCCGCCTAAAGGCCGTACTACGAACTCATCTATAGGAGGAATTCAATGACGCGACGAACCCCTATCTCGATCGCTTTGTGTGTGCTGCTGATTGCAAGCTCGATCCTAGCCGCCGACGGCAAGCCCACCGAAGCCGACATGACAACCTCAGACGGCGTGAAGATTCACTACTACGTCATGGGCAAAGGCACGCCGGTCATCTTGATTCACGGGTACACCGGAACCGCCTGGGGCAATTGGTTTTCCAACGGTATCGCTCAAGCGCTCGCCAAGAATCACATGGTGGTGGCGCTCGATTGCCGCAATCACGGCAAGAGCGACAAGCCAGTGGCTAACGGACCGGGCAAGGCGGAAGACGTCGTCGAGTTGATGGACCATCTAAAGATCAAGAAGGCGCACATCCATGGTTACTCGATGGGCGGCGGAATTACCGGTCGGCTTCTGACCATGATTCCCGATCGCATGATCACTGCGGCCTTCGGCGGTTCGGGAATAGCGGAGGTCGATCCGGAAATGAGAGCGAAGGTTCCGCCTGATAAGCAAGGCAGCGATCCGCAGGAAGCGGAAGCGTCGCGCACGCTTCGGATACACCGAGCGATGGATCTCGGAATGAGCAAAGAAGAGGCGGAGAAGCAGGCCGCTACTCCGGCGCCGGCGCGGACTCCTGCTGCTGCTCCAGCCGCGGCAGCGCCGGCTCGCACCGGTCCGCAGCTCGACTTGACCAAGCTGAACATTCCGATGCTTGCGATCAACGGCGAGTTTGACCGGCCGAACGCCAAGACTACTCGCATGACGCGCGAGGTGAAGAACTTCACAAACGTCGTGTTGCCCGGCAAGTCGCATCTGACGGCGATCATGGCGGGCTACATGCCCAAGGAGTATCTCGATAGCCTGGTCAAGTTCATCAACGCCAACGACCCGAAGAAGTAGTTTGATTGATTGAGCATCGAAGCGCGTCAATCCGCGTTACGCACCCCAGCGGGGTGCCATGTTTATAGAAGCGCGCCGCTTCACGCGGCGCACTCCAGAGGGGTGCTATGTTGGTGACTCGGTCATCGTACCGGTGATGATGCGCTACATTGCACCCCGCTGGGGTGCGGCTCTTAATCGAACCAAGGCGCTATAAACATCACACCCCTGACGGGGTGCCACCTTTACACGTGATCAAGAAGGAGGTAATCCCAATGCGTCGTAATCTGACTCTTGTTGCCTTAGCCCTTGGTCTGGCAATTTCCGGACTCGCGTTCGCAGCCAACGACGCCATCAAGGTAGATGGCGGTCTGATCTCCGGCACGGCTGCTGACGGCGTCCGAAGTTTCAAAGGCATCCCATTCGCCGCTCCTCCCGTGGGTGAGCTGCGCTGGAAAGCTCCTCACCCCGTCGTCCCGTGGCACGGCGTACGCCAGTGTGACGCCTTCGGCCCCGAGTGTCCGCAAGCGCCATACCCGGCGGGATCGATGTATGCGTCGCCACCGCAAAAGCAGAGTGAGGATTGTCTCTACCTCAACGTGTGGACGGCGGCCAGGGCGGGCGAAAAGCGGCCTGTCATGGTGTGGATTCACGGCGGCGCGTTGACGCGCGGGTCGGGAGCGAGTCGCACGTACAACGGGACAGCTTTCGCTAAGAAGGGCGTGGTGCTGGTGACGATCAACTATCGGCTTGGGCCGCTCGGTTATCTCGCGCATCCTGAACTGACCAGTGAATCGCCGCAGCGCTCGTCGGGGAACTACGGAGTGTTGGATCAAATCGCGGCGTTGAAGTGGGTGCAGAAGAACATCGCGGCATTTGGCGGCGACTCGAAGAACGTGACGATCTTTGGCGAATCGGCGGGGTCGTGGAGCGTCAATGCGCTCGTGGCAACGCCGCTCGCCAAAGGCCTCTTTCATCGAGCGATCGGCGAGAGCGGCGGCTCGTTCGGGCCGATGGCCTACTTGAAAGAGGATCGAGGCAGACTAACGGCGGCCGAGAAGGTCGGCGCGGCTTTCGCGAAAGCAGCCGGCGCCGATTCCATCAAAGCGCTGCGCACGCTGCCGGCTGACAAGATCATCGACGTCTTCAACAATGACACGGAGGGCAAGAAGTTCAGGACTTCTCCGAACGTCGATGGATGGGTGCTGCCCGACGAGATTCGGAACATCTTTGGTCAAGGCAAACAAAACGACGTTCCGGTGATCGTCGGCTCGAACGCCAACGAGATGTCGACCTTGACGGTTCCGGCGACTGTGCCCAAGACCATCGAGGACTATCGCAAGCGTATCGATCCGCTGTATGGCGAAGCGACCCGGGATTTCGACGCGCTTTATCCGGTGAAGAGCGATGCGGATGTCGCGGCGGCATATCTGGGCAGCCTGCGTGACGTGACCTTTACGTTGCCGATGCGCACCTGGGCTCGAATGACCGCGACCGGACGTTCCAAAGCGTATCTCTATTCCTTCAGCCACGTGCCGCCCAACCCGAACAGCAAGTACCTTGGGGCATATCATGCCGCCGAGATTGCTTATGTGTTCAACAATCTCAACCCGCAGAACACGATGCTGCAGGAACTGGATCATAAGCTGGCTGAGATGATGTCGGCTTACTGGGTGAATTTTGCAAAGACAGGTGATCCGAACGGCAAGGGTCTGCCGAAGTGGACCTCGTACAACGCGAGCGACGAACCTTACATGGATTTTGGCGACGTGGTTCAGTTGCGCAACCATTTGCTGAAGGAGCAACTCGACTTCCTCGAGCAATTCCAGAAGCGGCGCTGATCGCTAGATAGCATGGAGTTCAGACAGCAGGCAGTTCCGGAGCATGAAGTTCCGGAGCATGGAGTTCAGGCTTTAGCCTGCTGTCTCGATGAACCAAGAAGAGCAGCCAACGAGAAGAGCAGCCTAAAGGCTGAACTCCATGCTCCCTCGCGACTGACTCAACATTAAGAAGAGGGGTAGTAGGCCATGATGAAAAGAAGCTTCACCATTCTGATTGCGTCCTTGTTGGTTTGCGCTGCGATCTCGTCTGCCGCGCAAGAGAAGAAAATCAAGACCGGGCTGACGAAGGAAGATTGGGCATACAAGCTGGCTGAGGGCGTGACGTCGAAGGAAGTCACTTACTACAGCGACGGCGTGGCCTGCTATGCGAAACTTTTCTTCCCCAAAGGATTCTCCGCTACCGGCAAGGCGCCGGGCGTAGTGCTCGGACAGGGATGGGCAGGCACGCATTTCTCGATCGAGAAATACGGCGCACGTTTCGCCGAGCGCGGACTTGTTGCGATGGCGATCGACTATCGCGGCTGGGGATCGAGCGACAGTTTTATTTCGCAAGCTCAAGCCTCTGTCAGCAAGGGCGACGCTGAACCCACACGGGACGACAAGCGGTATACGAACACCAAGACGGACGTCGTTCTAAAACGCACACGGCTCATTCCTATGAAACAAGTCGAGGACTATCGCAACGCGATTTCCTATTTGCAGGGCGAGCCCGGCGTTGATCCTGAGCGCATCGGCGTCTGGGGATCGAGCTTCGCGGGAGGCAACGTGATCGTGACGGCGGCGCTGGACTCGCGCGTCAAGGCGGTGGTCGGCCAGGTCCCCGCCATCTCAGGCAAAGACTCGCCGGTCGCGCCTGTTCCCCTCAGAGGCAGGGCGCTCGAAGATGCCATTAAGCGCGCGCGCGCAGGGCAAGGGGGAGAATTCGAGACTGGCTTCTCGACCCGGCGGATGATTGACCTGGAAACGAACCAGATGGTCGCGGAGTATCGTCCGTTCCAATATCTGAAGGCAGTCGGCGACAGACCGGTGCTTCTCATCCCTGCCGAGAAAGATGAACTGATCAACAATCGGTTGAATGCCTACGCTGCGTTGGAGGTGTTGACGGGTCCGAAAAAGCTGATCGAGGTGCCGGGGATCACGCACTTCGAGATGTACATCAACGAGGCCTTCGAGATCAGCTCGAACGCCGCGGCCAACTGGTTCCGCGAACATCTCGGGCTCGAGCCGAAGAAGGAAGCGGCCCGGCAGTAAGGTCCTTGTCAGCAGACGGCGCGATGCCCGACGCTGACTCTGGACAACATCGGCGCTGTCTTGCTCACTTCTTTGTTTCAGTCACCCGCGCGACGAAACTCACCGAGCGTTTGTAGACACTCCCGCTGAAGTCGGTACTGTCTTCATCGCGGCCCCTGACTACGCCGTTCTCGACCGAGTAATCTTTGAGCGTGTTGATGCCTGAGGTTTGAAACCCACTCGGGTGGTACATGACCCAGAATCCCTTCCCGACCTTATACTCGAGCCCCTTGTTGTCCCGTGGAAATATCCCGAACGACTCCTCGAACGCCTTCGATAGGACGTCGGGTGCGATAGGGGTCTCGGTTAGCAAAATGACGATTGCGGGTTCGTCGAACTGTTCGCCTTGCCCGGCATAGGCATACTTCAGAGTGATCGTCTGTCCTTCATCGACCATCGTTCCGCTGGCTTGGCCCTCTTGCAAGGCGCCTTGCGGTTTTGCCGGCGTAGATGGTTGGGCCGGCTGATTGGCCGCCGCCGGCTGACTGGGTTGGTTGCTGTTGGATGGCGACTGCGTTGTAGAGCAGCCGGTGAGCGCAAGTAATAGAATAACCGTGAGTATTCGCTTCAAGGTGTGAGCCTCCTTCAGTCGTGTTTAGTGTGTATTTCGTTCGTAAGTTGCGACCGTGTGTCCGCGTGTTTGATGCTGAGCATTGCGCGGCACTTTGGGCGAATAAGAGTTTCGCTGCTGAATGGCAGGATGGCAAGTCGGGCCCTGAGGAATGAGGACTCTGAAGGCGCGCCAACTTAGGGGTCTGACTAAGCAACGTAAGCGTGGACTTGTTTCTCGATCTCTGGGCCAACCAGGCGCTGGGCGACCCTTAAGTCATAATCGGCTTGTAGCCCCAGCCAGAGTTCGGACGAGACGCCAAAATACCTGGCTAGCCGCAGCGCAGTGTCGGCGGTGATCGCCCGCTTTCGGTTCACGATCGCGCTGATTCTGCCGGGCGCGACACCAATTTCCCGAGCCAGCTTGTTGATGCTGATGCCCAGTGGCTTCAGGAACTCCTCAGAGAGAATCTCTCCGGGATGGATCGGGTCAAGAAGCTTTCGGTTAGCCATGAATCACCTCAATGATAGTCGATGGCTGCGTGGCTACGAAACGGACGCGAGACTTTCGCGGATGGCTCCTGCAGCGGCTGGCGCTGAGATGCTGTAGGACTCCAAGACTCGTGCGACGTTTCGCTCGAGTTCGAATTCTATTTCCACGGCCTGGCGGCCGGCGCGGCCCATGCGCTCACGTAGTTCGCGATCAGCGACGAGCTCGAGAATCCTGTCGGCAATGGCTCGCACATCGCCGCGATCCACAAGAAAGCCGGTCCGACTGTCTTCGACCAGTTCCGGTATGCCGCCTACGCGCGTAGCCACAAGAGGTCTGCTGCAAGACATCGCCTCGGCGATCACGTAACCAAAGACCTCTTCCCAACGCGACACCTGGCAGACTACATCAGCAGCCGCGTAGACGCCTTCCGTCATCGGGTCGTCGATCTGGCCAGTCCACGTCACGTGGTTCTCAAGGCTAAGCTTGGCCGCCTCGCGCGTGTATTGCTCGCGGTAGGCGCCCTCACCCACGAATGCGAAATGGACGTTAGGGTTTTGAGCGATCACCAGACGCGCGGCCTCCAGCAGATCAGCGATCCCTTTCTCGGGGATGATCCAGCTCACTTGAGTAACGAGCGTGCGATCCTCCGGTATTGAATGCTTCCTGCGAAACTCGCCGGCGATCTCTGGCGCATTCGACGCACGCGAGAGATCCGCGCTGTTGTAAACCATCTCTATTCGCTCGAGCGGAACCAAACCTCTGCCCGCCACGCAGCGGTAGCCGAATTCGCTCACCGTGATGACTCGCGTCATCGGTCGATTGATCAGGCGCGCCGCGCACCGCTTCCAAATTGGCGCGCGCCGGGTCACGTAGCCTTCTGGTTGTGAGGAATGATCGGTGAAGAAGACTTGTTCGACCGAGCAGAGCTTTGCGAGCCACGGATAGGGCCCGATGAATCCGGTGAAATGAAGATGCAGGATTTCGGGACGGTAGCGCCGCAGCATCCGTCTCAAGTCGACAGCCGCGCGCCAGCTCATTTGCCAGGAGTTCTCGATCACCTCGATTCGGACGTTGGGAAGTTGCAGGTAGGCGCGCACCGGCTCCGGCGGCTCCTTCAGGAAGCATAGGACGCTCCGCCATCCGCGCTTGCCGAGCTGCATTGACAATTCGCGCGCGTAGGCCTCGATGCCCCCGATGCGGATCGGCTCGATACCAAAGACTGAGACGACTGTGTTCACTTGAGTCACTATGATGAAGTGAGGACCGGCAAAGAAAGCACCGCCCTCTCGGCTACGGAGCAACGCCTTTCAAGGCAGCATCCACCTTCCCACCACTGCGGCCGGCCTTCCCAGATATCTTGAATGCGCTCGGTCTTGATGTTGCCCACCGGCTCCATTCCGGTGCACACAGTCACATTCCCGTCTGCTTCGATCTGTAGCAGCGTGAGCGCCGAGCAAATAGCCTTGTGTTCGTGGGCGCTGTGACTCTGAGTGGCAACCCTCAAAGCGTCGGGGTTGCGAAAGTAAGGAATCATCGCTTCGAGTTGGGCGTAGCTGTTGGCGATCGGAAGCCCCTCTCGCTTGCGCTGAATCAGTTGCCTCACTACGGCCACCGCCTTTTCGGTGTCCTCGGGCCACGTCTCACTGTGCGCGAACCATTTGGCGTCTTCGGAGGTGTTGTAGTTCTGCTCGATGGGCTGGTAGAACACGTGCATCCCGTCCTGGCTGGCGAAGCGGGCGACTTCACACACGTGGTCCAGGTTCTGCCGCATGATGACGGTCTTCAGCCGGATATCGAATCCCAAACCGTTTTCTTTGCGCACTCGCTTGAGAGTTTCGATTGAGGCGGAGGTCTTGTCAAAGAACTTCTCGCGGCCTCGGATCTGGTTATGGACTTCACCGATCCCGTCAAGCGAGATCGTCACGCGCCAGGGCCGCGCGAGCGCCAGCTTCTCTATCTTGGACTGGTCATCCCAATAGCCGTGGGTAAGGAATTCGACGAACAGCCCGATCGAAGAACCGTGAGCCGCCACATCAATCGCGAATGGTTTTAGCAGAGCTTCGCCGCCGGTAATGACGACGTGCACCGGGCCCAGCCATCGGCGCAGGTCGGTCATCACTGTCTTCCACTCGTCGAGGCTGGGAGAATCTTCCTTGCCGCGATTCTTCCAGATGTCACAGTGAACGCAGCGCGCGTTGCACCGGTAGCTGAGCATCAACCCGATAGACGTGGGACGGCAGCGAGAAGCCCATCTGCCTCCTCCCATTGTCCGCAGTCTGTAGTTGATTCCTTCGTAGACCCGCCTGTAGGCATAGTTGAACATGGGGATTGCGTACCTCGCCGGTGATCATCTGCTTGAACGAAATCGCTGCTTCAGTCGAGAGCCACACATGCTGATTCAGTCAAAGTCGGTCGAGCAGTCTGATCTTCCACTCATGAAATAATGCGAATGCTCCGGGTTCTCCACCTCACCGGTAGTCTGTCCCCCTGGGAGCGCAGGCATCCCTGCCTGCTTGGCGTGGCTGAGAGGAGGCAGGCAGGGATGCCTGCGCTCCCAGGGCGAAGGTGAGTTTCAGAGGGTCATTGGAGGGACCTTGATTATGAAGACGTCTCTTCTGGCGTTGCCGCCCCAGTTGCTGGTGAACGCTATGAATCTCCCATCCCGGCTCATGTTGGCTCGCGGAGTGTCCCAGTAGTCTCGATAAACCGAGTGGTGATGCGCCAGTCTCCTCACCTTCTGGCTGCCGTCAGTTGAGGCCTGGAATATCTCGTTGCGAAACGGACCGGCCGGCCCATTTCCTGCGGTAAAGTTGCTTATCACGCACCAGCCCTCGTTGTCCGCAAGCATAGACACGTGATTCGCCTGAGACCAGTCATTGCCGAAGCCGATCACCGTCTGAAATTGATGAGGCGCTGCCAGTTTCCTCACAGTGTACTGGTTGTTCCAGTTGTCGTGCCCTACGACGATTTGCCGGCCGTTGTCGCTGTGCCCGGGCGAAAAATCCGGCGCCGGGTCGGTCAGTTTCTCGACGCTCCCGGTCTGCAAGTCCACGACCTGCACATCAACTGTCTTGTCAAACTCCGCCTTCACCACGACATAGCGGCCCGACTTGTCGACTTCTGCTTCGTCGAATGTCCCGAGGGTTACGTTGCGAAGTATCTTATTTTGATCTCGCCGCCACACGAGGTAGCCAACAGCCTTGTAGTTCTTGTCCTTCCTCGAGAATGCGAACACGTTGTCGTCAACGCTCTTGCTCATTTGACCCAGAGAGCCAGGGAGTTCGCTGCTGAAGTCTTTGACCAAAGAGTAGGACCTCGCCGCGACGTCATAAGCATAGAGCTTCAACTCTGCGTACCCGTACAGCACGTTCGCGTTGGTGCCGCTCCATATGGCGTCTTCGGCCGAGAGGTACCCACTGCCCGTCACCGGCTGGTCGAAGAGAGGTCCCTTGCTAAGGACCTGGAGGTTGGTCGGGTCGAACCGGTAAAGCCTGGGGTTGCTGTCACACGCGATAAAGAACCGCGTGCTGTCCAGGTTGAAGGTTGGCCAATATGAATAGAAGTTGTTGCACGACGCACCATCGCGCTCGTCTGTCACCCGCATGATTGTAGTGCCGAACGCCGGATCGACGAACGTTCCCCCCGCGCGTGGCAGCGCTGGAGCAGGCCCCTCGGAGTAGATTCGCCGGTCAGTGACTACGGCTGGCGTCTTATCCGTAGCTGACGGTAGAGGTCTCTTGGTTTGAGCCGGAACTATGATAGTCGCAGCGGTCACAGCCACCAGCACTGCTGCTCTAAATACGCCGTTCTTCATAGGCTTTTGCTCGCAACTCGAAGCACGTCAGACAATTCGGTGCGGACGAGAACCCGCGCGGACCAAGCCGATTCTACGTTAGCGACAAGGCCCCGGCAACAGTTACTTGAAACAGAGAAGTTCGAAGTTCGGCTCTCAGGCGAAGGTAGCATAGACTTTATTAGTCTATGTCCGATGGAGATCTCCTCTCTCTAGGGGTTGCAGACACAGACTAGAGTCTATGCTACTTCCTAAAGGCCGAACTACGAACTCGTTTTGAATCTTGATCGCGGTTCTCTGGAACAACAGGGCGTTTCAGAATCTTACTCGAACTAGGAGGGGACCCTCTGATGGGTACTACCGAAATTCAGATGATCGCTTCCAATAGAACGAGGCTCATTCGACGCCTTCCACTAGTGGGCACAGCGATATTGTTGCTCGGTTTGGGGATCTTTGCGCCAAGCACCGGACACACGTGGGATGGACTCTCACCTCAAGCGGCCGAATGCCAGTCCGGGATCGGCGGCCGGCTCGTTTCCAATGGCGGCGAGCTGGAGGTCGAGTTACTCGCGGCTGACGCAGGGTTCACGATAGAGCTTTATCTGATGTCACCGGGACCGCGGCGCTTTATCGCGACCAACCGTGATGCGGGTACGATCGTGAAGGTTGGAAGCATTCCGGCGGGAGTCGATCTCATATTGGGCGTCTTCGTCCGAGAGACCCAGAAGACCTACATGATGGGCTCTGGTTCGGTGAACCCGGACGGTCTTCCGCACGCAGAAGTGACCTGCTTTGGCGGTGGAAGGTCGAATGTTGGCTTCGAAGATCAGATGGGAGGCGGCGACCGAGACTATAACGATCTGCTGTGCACCGTCAGGCAGCCGGAGAATAGCTGCACGTTTTCAGTCAATCCGAAAAGCCAGTCCTTCGACGCAGGAGGAGGCAGCGGAACGATCAGCGTAACAGTGAAAAGCGGTTGTAGCTGGACCACCAAGAGCAATGTGATCTGGATAGCCATCACCTCGGGTGGCTCGGGCAGCGACAACGGGACGGTGAGGTACTCGGTGGCGATCAACCCCGAAACGAGCTCTCGAACGGGAACGCTTACGGTTCAGGGAGAGACGTTCTCTGTGAGCCAGGACGCGGCGGGCTCTCGACCGCTGATTACCAGCACGCTTCGCAAGAGCGATAGAAAGATTCTCATATATGGCATCAACTTCGATGGCGGATCAGTCATTTTCCTGAACGGCGAAGAGCAAAAGGCTCTCTACGACAGCGAAAACCCGGGGACCATTTTGATTGGCAAGAAGCTTGGAAGGTGGGTTCAGCCGGGCGATAAGCTGCGCATCAGAAACTCTCTGGGTGTCTTTTCGCCGGAGTATACCTACTTCCCTTAAGTCTACGCTCCTAAGATCAGAAAACTTGTAGAGGCGGCCCTCTGGCTCCCCAGGAATCGCGAGGCTAATTGACATTTCTATAAGCCATGAAGACCGCGCGGCTGGGTCTTCGAGACAATAATGAAATCGATGTCCGAGATTCTCACCGTGGATGCCGTGTCCCAGCAGCCCGCTACGCCCCTGCGCGAGCGAATGTCTGTTCTGGCAATCGAAGACTTCGACTTGCTGGAGAATCATCTTCAAGCGTGGGAGGACTTGGCCGCCGACGCCTTGGAGCCGAACCCCTTCTACGAGCCGTGGATGTTGATGCCCGCGCTGCAGTCTTTCACAGCGGGCAAAGACGTGCGCGTGGTGTTGGTCTTTGCGGCCGATCGCGGCGAATCAATCTTGTGCGGAGTATTCCCCCTGGAAAAGAAGCCGCGCTACAAAGGGCTTCCCGTTACCGCTTTCACCCTTTGGCAGCATATCTATTGCGGGCTGTGTACGCCGCTCATAAGGGCTGGCTACGAGAGCGAGTGTCTCGACGCTTTCTTTGACTGGCTGGCCTCAGAGTCCGACTGCGCCTTGATGGAGTTCAATCTCGTATCAGGCGAGGGCCCCTTTCATGAGCTTCTCAATGATTGTTTGACCCGCCGAGGAAGTCAGAGCCTGGTCCATGATACTTACACGCGTGCGCTGTTTCGCCCGATGGAAAGCGCCGATTCCTACGTTCGGGCTGCGCTCAATCGGGGCCACCGAAAGGACCTGAGGCGAAGGACGCGACGCTTATCCGAAACAGGCCAGCTCGAATACGACGCGCTCGAACCCGATGGAGACATCGATGTTTGGGTAGAAGAGTATCTTCGACTCGAGGCCAGCGGATGGAAGGGCCAGGGCGGCGCGTTTGGTTGTAACGCTGCTGACAAAGATTACTTTGCGACAATCGCGAAAGCGGCGTTTGAGAAGCGCAAACTGATGATGCTTGCCGTTCGGCTGGACGGCAAAGCGATCGCGATGAAATGCAACTTCATCGCTGCGCCGGGATCGTTTGCATACAGGATAGCGTTCGATGAGAACTACGCGTTCTACTCACCGGGGGTCCTGTTGGAGCTGGAGAACATACGTCGTCTTCATAACGAACCGAGCGTTGAATGGATGGATTCCTGCGCGACCCCCGAGCATCCGATGATCGATCGTTTGTGGCTGGAACGCAGAGCGATTCAGAGCGTGCTTGTGCCAACGGGAAAGAAAGCCGGAGGGCTCGTGATCTCGGCATTGCCTTTGATCAGGTCGCTCAATCGCAAACTGCGAGGACTAAGTTCGTAGTTCGAGTTCAGAGTACAAGCTTCAGCTTGCCGGATTCGATCGCGCTAAGACCTGGAAGCAAGCTGAAGCTTGTACTCTGAACTCGAACTTCCGCCTAAAGGCCGAACTACGAACATTCTTGGAGGGAGATTACAATGAGTTCAGCTAGACTTTCACCGAGCCCGCGCGTGGCCGTTTCGTCGATGCCAGATCAATCCAAGCGCCGGACGTTGGATATCGACGCTGGCGTCTTTCGGCGCGGCTTCAATCGGCGGCCCTTCACTATCGGACACAGTCTCGTCGATCATCCGCTGCTGACTCTCCCGAGTTTGATCGAGCTCTCAAAACGCCTCCCCGAAAGCAACGTCAGGTACAACCGCGCGGACGTGGATGTCAGCCAGGCTGTCTACTCGGCGCCAAAGACGGGCTTATCGATTCAGGAGACAATTCGGCAGGTCGAGGAGTGCGGCTCCTGGATGGTGCTGAGGTTCGTCGAACAGGACCCGGCATATCGAGCGCTCGTGGACCAGTGTCTCGACGAGATTCAACTGTTCACCGACCCGATCATGCCCGGTATGTTCAAGCGCGAAGGCTTCGTCTTCATAACATCGCCTGGTGGAGTAACGCCTTTTCACATGGACCCCGAGTACAACTTTCTGCTCCAGGTTCGCGGAAAGAAAACGGCGACCCTTCTAGACGTCTCGGACCGGTCAATCGTCTCGGAAGAGCTGTTGGAAAAGTTCCTCAGCGGAGACGAGTACAAACACGACTTCAAGGACGAGTATCCGGACAAAGCGTTCACATTCGAATTGAATCCGGGAGAGGGTCTGCACTTTCCGCTGAATTGGCCTCACTGGGTCAAGAACGGCGACGAGGTCTCGATTTCCTTCAGCATAACGTTTCGGAGCCCCGTTTCTGAACAACGAGAGATCGTCTACAAAGTGAACAACTATTTGCGTAAACGAGCGATCAATCCGAGACCCTACGGTCAATCACGCCTAGTCGACACCGCCAAGTCCTATGCCTTCCGCGCTGCCAGGCGCACCCATAGCCTTGTGAGTCACCTCCCCGAATAAACAATCACTGACGCATCCCTCTTCCAACTCCGAGGATGCCACCAGCTTGCCTGGTGGAGGTTCACGGTTGCTGCTACACAAAGCGAAGTCGTGGGCCAAAGATGCCACGGGCTTGCCCCGTGGAGTTTCACGCTCCCTGCGCAGGCCGCCGAAGAGCCGAGCCGCCAAACTCCCAGCCAGCGTGATGCTCCACGGGGCAAGCCCGTGGCATCTGGGAATCGCCTGCGCTCGCATATAGCAGCCATCGTGAAGCTCCACCAGGCAAGCTGGTGGCATCCTCGGAGTCTTCACAGAGTCTCTGGCGCGTGCGGGTATGCGCGAGAGTCTGACGCATCACTCTTCCAACGGAATCGCTCGTGTTGATTTTCATAACAGGCCGGGATATTATGCCGCCCGTTCGTTGTTAACATAACTCACGTTCCTCACAGAGTCATCAAACGAGAAACGGCAATCACAAAAGACAAAACTTGATCTCGAGAATAAAAGGATAGAACTTGAGAATCAAGAGCTGGAGATGGAGATAGAACAATTAAGAAAGGCTATGCAATCTGCTACTCAGCTAGGTAAACCGAATAAGTCAGATAAGCCTCAGCGGCCAAGTAAACATTAGGTGGCATCTAACACGGCGTTCGACCAGAGGTCGCGAGCAAGGGTCTTATGGTCCCTCAGAGCCGTTCGCGGCCCCACTCAACTCTACCTTAGACGACGAGAAATCTGGTTCCTATGGATTACGCAGAACAATTGGCAAAAAGAATCATCGAATCCGTGCTTCTTGGCGCAGCGATGCGCTATCATACTGACCTGAACATCCGAAACCACGACTTTGACATGGAATACCCAGATGGAACAAGGCTGCTGAGTTCTGGTCAATGCCTAGTGAACACCGAAGGGGAAGAGGTGAATGCCTGATCATTCCGCCCTTGATTTGAAGTACTTCATCGACGACAAGATATATAACTGCCCCTTCTGTAATCGACGGCATGTGTCGTACACGCTCGTTGGCTGGGCGCGCTTCGATTGGACAGACACCAAGCCTTGTTGGCTCTACATAGTTCAGTGCAGCAGCTGCGAATCCAAGTCACTGCATCTGTCCTTTGAAGAGCTTCACTACGACTACGGACTCGGCAAGCCGCAGTTTAGTAGCGCAAGAGACTTGGACGCTGCGATCTTTTACAACGTTCCAACGTCGTTCTTCGTGATGGACACGCGCGTTCCACGCGTACTCCGTGACCTGATAACAGAAGCGGAAGGCTGCCTCAAGATGAATTTCTTGACCGGCGCTTCGGCGTGTACGCGGAAGGCAATCTACGAGCTTACGGTTCTCCAAAATGCCCAAGGGGCTAACTACGATGACCGCATCCGCGATCTTCAACAGCGATTTCCTGATGTCGACCCAGGGTACTTTGAAGTGCTTCGCCATATCAAAGACATGACGAGTGACAAGGTCCACGAGCAGTCATGGGACAAATGGGACAGTGCTCATCTGAGGCTCTTCCTTGAGACGTTGCGCAGCATACTTCAGGAGATATACGTGCTCCCGGATGAACGCGCCCAACGAGTAAAGCAGATCCGTTCGCTGATCCCTGCGAGCAAGAAGCAGAAATCAATACCGCCGACTGATGAGCCTCCCCCGACCAGCACCAGCTAACTCCGGCGATCCACGGGAGCGCAAGAAGCGCGCCCCGCAATCGCTAAACGGCCTCACAGGTTTGCCGTTATGACTTTACAGTTGTCCGCCGCCTTCGTGTCCCACGCCGCGGACCTCCTCGGCGACACGGACGCTGGCATCAGCGGTGCGCAGATTGTGAAGGCTACAGTGGGCTACGCGATTGAGTTCGGAGTCAACGTTCCCCACGAACAGTACCCGTTTGAAGCATCAAACAAGCGAACAGCCTTGTTCGACAATCTCATGGCGTTTTCCGAGCCCCAACGCTATCGAATCATCCGTGAGACTCTGTGATCACCCCGCCATCCATCAGCGAAATCCAGAGGGTGCCGAGAAGCTGAAACTGACTCTCATTGCACGCTACGGCCATCTAGCTAACGAAGGACTCGGCTCTGAACTGGACCAAGAGCTTGTTGAGCGTACTCAGCACTGGTTGGGTCCATATCCGGACGTACTGGCCCTGTACGACCAGGCTATCCAGAAGCACTCCAACGGAGTGTTTCTCCGAAACGTGCTGGATGACCTCAGACTGGGTCTTGAGCTTCTCCTGAAGAGCATACTCGGCACCCAGAAGGCATTAGAGAATCAGTTACCAAGCCTTGGCACCTTTATCAAGCAGCGTGGGGGTTCAGCGCAGTTGGCTAACATGTTCGTTAAGCTGGTTGACTACTATGCGAAGTACCAGAATACGTATGTCAAACATGATGACGCCGTGATCGAAGAAGAAGTCGAGATCGTTGTCGAACTCACATCTTCATTCATGAAGCACTTGGTTCGGCTCTCGTACAAAGATGCCGCCTAACTTTTCGCATGCACCGTAGCCACAAACTACGCGGCACGGCGATGCGAGGCGTTCAACCTTTCTCTAGCCCGGGACTCGTCTTCGGTATGCGGCTGTCAACAATCACAGGAATCGACGCACGACTGTTCGCTTGACGATGTTCTCGCCCGCAATGACTCGAGCCGCTATCCAGTTCACCGATTTGCGCAGGCGAGTTTCCTTGTACATTAAGCATGCTTGCTCTGCTTTTCGATAGCAGAGTTCCCAATCGTACTCGACTCGATGAAAGCGCAAGGTCTGCTCGAGATCGTCGTAGACTAGGAACGCGGCTCTTGGATCGTCATCGCGTGATTGGCCAACGCTTCCGGGGTTCACGAGATATCTCGCGGAAGACTCGAGGCTCATGAATTGGCCAGGCTCTACGATTGGCGCGCCCGCGCGCCGACTGCCTACGCCGCTCCTATGGCCGTTTGCCCTGGCGTGACCGTTTACTTTGGCCTGGCCTTTGATCCACGTCAGAGTCGCATCTCGATACTGATACACAAGGCTCCGATGAGCGTGGCCGACAAAGCAGACCTTGACATCCGGGAAGATCCGGGTCATCGCTTCGAAGCTCTTGATTACGTCGCCGCCGGAATTCAGCCGCACGTCTTCGTTCGGTTGTGGATGGACGCCCGCGTGGACGATCAGAATGCTCTTGTCGATGACCTCGAACACCGGAAGCCCTTTCAAGAACCGACGGCTGTCTTCGGTCAACTCTCGCCTTGTCCAAAGAATCGCGCGACGAGCCGCTTCGCCGAAGTAGACCGGCTCTTTTAGCCCAGCCGCAGCGCGATCGTGGTTTCCGGTGATGCATCGAACTCCGCGATCGCGGATCAGCTTTACGCATTCGTTCGGATTGGCGTGGTAGCCCACGAGGTCTCCGAGGCAAATCACTTCATCGACGCCGAGCGCGTCGATTCTTTCAAAGACCGAGGTCAGCGCTTCGAGGTTGGAGTGGATGTCAGTAATGATCGCGTACTTCACTTGACCACTCCCTTGCCCAGCCGCCCGTAGAACGATTTGGAATAGCTCAGAAGAGAAACAACAAACGGGTACGGATCCCGCCACGAGAATGTCTGGTAAACCTTCTTGCTTCCATAGGAACGAAGCCACCGCCCCCAACTGAGCTCACCTGCAGGGCGGTAATGCCGGACGAATGTCCTCAAGTCGTCTCCGAATGCGAGCCACCTCACGCCGGTCCGGTAGTCCGTTTGAGGCTCGCAAGCCTGGCCGGTCAAGTCTCGATAGGCGATCAGCGGAAGATTGACGCCGCTTGCAGCGCCCAGGTAATTCCACAGATTGAACCGCGCGTTGATCTCCAAGAGGTAATACCGGTTCCTGGCCGGGTCTTTCTTGAAGTCGATCTTGACCGGACCGACGAACTTCAACTTCTTCAGGATCTCCATTCCAAGCTCGACAACCTCCGGCTCCTTCACAAGCTCGAGGTACGTGCTCGCGCCCGACTCTTTTGGATAAGTTCGAATCTTGCGTCCGACGTACCAGGCCAGCGGTTCGGAATGACTATTGAAGTAACCGTGGAAACTGTAGATGCAATCATCTCCGCCGGGAACGTATTCCTGAACGACAAAGTCATTCGTGAATTCGCCGACCGTGCGATAAAGCGAATCGAGCTGGCCGGCGTTCTCGGCGCGCAACGCCTTCTGAGGTATCCCACCCCTTTGCGTAACAGCCCTACGCTCACACCAGCCCTCATGGAGGTTGGGTTTCACTACACAAGGCAGGGAGACAAACTTCAGCGCTTCCTTAGCGGTCCCGGCCCGGCCGGACGTGACGGTTCTAGGAACCGGAAGTCCGCCGCTGTCGGCAAGGCACGCGAACTGTGTTTTGTCGACAAGCTGCTCGACCAGCTCAGGCTCCGGGAGCTGGAAGCGAAAATACTTTGCAAGGCGCTCGCGATTCCTCGAGATCAGCAAGAGCATCGAGTCGTCGCCGTAATACAAGACCGGCCTTTCCGAAAAGGACTTTCCCAACTCCTCAAGGTCGCTTATCGCCCTGGCAGGTTCGGATACCGGACTAGCGATCAATCTTTTCTGACGGCAGTATCTTGAGCGCAACGTGACGTCACCGGGATTCGCTGAGATCACGAGCGTAGGGATCTCCTCATCAGCGAAGCATCTCAGAATGCTCAGCCCGGAAAGTACGACTGCTGGCTTGACAGGGTTCATCCTATTCGTTTGAGTAATAGCGCCGCTTAATGATCAACTTGTGAGCAGCGACTCTCATTTTCTTGGGCACCGTCTTCCTTATGATGAACTTTCCGACTCGCGTCGCCTGCTCGATGATGTCGCACACCCGAGAATGCAGAGTCGGGCGCTGATAGGTCAAACATACGCTCTCCCGCCACACCTTGGTCCATGACTGCTTATAGCCGTTATCGCCACCCATGAAGTCGTAATTGCGAACCGTCTCGTCCTCCACACAAGCGCGGATGCACAGCCCGTGCATCACGTTCCCCAAACCTCTTTGGGAGTAAGCCGGGTCAAATCCTCCCTGGAAGAAATGCAAGACGCCGTTATCGAAGAACCCGAGCAGTGCGGCGGCGACCTGCGTATCCAACGCCAGCGTCCACAGGCCGAGCCGCCCTTCGGACAGGCTCACTCGCGCCGCTTCCTTCAGGAATCCCTCTGCTCCAGTGAGCGCAAATGCGCCGGGCTCGCCTTTGGACCGCCAACGCGCCTGGTGCAACCGGACCAGCGCATTCAGCGCCGGTTCCAATTGGTCGGCCGTCTCTACCCGGCAAAAGCTGCTCTCATACGAGTTGAACAATCGGCGGGTGCGGCGAAAAACATTATCGCGCGCCCATCCGGCGAGATTCGTCTTGAACGTATCCCAAGTTGTATCCGTGTCGATGTAGTAAGAGCGATTGCAGACCGCGATTTGCGAGTGTTCACCTAACGCCTGCTGCAAATATGGAAGCACAGTCGAGGCGTCGGGGATTTCGCTCAGTCGCAGGCGATCCCAACCGGTGTCGCGGCTAAGGAAGTCGGCAACCGCGTCCGCCGCGGCCTGCTCGTATCCACGACGAGCCACGATGTCCAGGTACTCACTGGTCTGCGCGTAGATACCAGTTCCTAGAAACAACACTTCTCTGAGATGGGGGATCCCTGCCGTCCGGCGTTGTTTCCAATAGAAGGGCGCCAGCCCCACCAATCTGCCCTCACTGTCCCGGCAAGTTATAATGAAGAGATGGCTGTCGGCCGGCCTGAAGGTGCCCCACCAGAGCGAGTTCCACGACCACCGCAGGAAGAACGCGCGCTGATCGCTTTGTTCCAGCAACTCATCCCATTCGGCGGCAAGGGCTTCAAGATCCCGGTCATCGGTCAACACCGAAGCCTCTATCGCGGTAGATGTCATCACTCCCAGGCTATCGATCATTACAACGTCCTTTCCTGTCCCGGGAGCGCGCAGGATCACAGGTCGGGAGTAGCATAGACTTTAGTCTGTGTCCTTGTCTTCCGCCCGGAATCACCGCACCCAGACTAATAAAGTCTATGCTACGCCGACCTGTGATCCTGCGTGCGCTTCCAGGTACCTTACTTAAATTGCTTTAGGGCTGCGATTTCCACATAACCGAGGCCGGGAGAAACGCATCCAGACTTATGGAAAACCCTCCCAATTCCGAATTTACTAATGCTGAGAGGATTAGAATGCGCCGGTTCACATAGCCGTCGTTCGCATGCGAAGCACTTGAAGGGGTGAATATGGGAAGCTTCAGACCTCGCGGCTTAGCGGAATGCCTCCAGATACTTTGGCGGCGAAAGTTGCTGATCGCATTCGCTACGGCCATAGTGATGCTTGCGGCCGGGGCCGTCGTGATCAGCATACCCAAGTTCTTCGAATCACGGGCCCTCATAGTCGTTTCCGGCGCGATATACGACCGGCAGGCAAACGGCGCCCAGATTGCCATGGTGACCGAGCAGATAACCAGCCGCTCGAAGCTCGAGACCTTGATTGAGCGTTACAACCTCTATGCGCCGGTAACCAAGATCGACCCCACCGTTCAGCAATTCCAAAAGGAGATCAAGTTCGACACCAAGTACCGCAGCGATTCAGCGGGATTCCCCGAATCTTTCACGGTCTCATATCGCCATTCTGATCCGGCAATCGCCCATAACGTCGTTGCCGAACTGGTCGCGGTTTTCGATCAGGCGAACAAGACGCTCGAGACGCAGGCTGCCGAAGAAGCCCAGAGGATCAAAGGCGAGATTGCAAACATCGAAGCCAGGCTCGGCACCGCCAGCGCTCGACGCATTGCGAGCGCCTTTCAAAGCACTGCTGCCAGCCGCGCCGCGAGCGCGATCGAACGCCAGCGCGCCGAACGCAGCGCGATCTCTTCTACGCTTGAAACGCTCAGAGACCGCCAGTTCTTGCTCAACGCCCAGATTGCCGATCAGAAGCGGCTTATCAGTCAGCAGCAGGAGGTTGTCAGAAACACTCCTCCGCCGGTGGACGATCTGCGAGCGACCAACTCATACGGCGCGCTTGTGAAGCGCAGGGCGGAGCTTGAAGGTCAGATTCAAGATTACTCTTCTAAGTTCACCGACAGGTACCCTAGACTCGTGCAGGCTCGCGAGCAGCTTGCGGAGGTTAATCATCGGATAGCCGGAGCCGGCACAGGCGAGCAAGCTCGAGCGGCAGCGGCTTCTCCGGCGTCGCAAGAGCTTCGTGGCCTGCAACGCGAGCTGTCGCGCCTGGAGACTGAGCTCGAGGTAGTTAAGCGCGAGATCGATCGCAAGCAGCAAGCAGCCCCAGGCATCACCTCCAGCAGTCCTGCCCCTTACACGCGAATGCCGTCAGCGCCGATTGTGGACCCCGGTGCGACCGGCGGTTATGGCGACTATGGAGCCGAAGGTTTACGAGAGCGTTACACGGCTCTGCTGAAGAGGGAAGACGCGCTTCTCCAGTTCCAGCCGTCGACTGCGGGACCGGCCACCCCGTTTTTCCAAATGGTAGACCCGCCCAACCTCCCGCAATCGCCTGCGGGGCCGATCCGCTCAAAGCTTATGCTTATGGCGCTTGCGCTTGCCCTGTTTGCAGGACTGGCCACCGCTGCGGTGGTCGAAGTTCGAAGGCTCGCGACGATCTACGACGAACGTGATGTGAACTATTTCCTGGGCGTGCCTGTTGTCGCGCTGATTCCGGAGACGCTGACCATCGGCGAGCGCGGGAGCGCCAGGCGTCGACAGTTCGTCCGGCTTCTTGGTTACCTCGCGCTTGGGGCGGCGGCAGTTCCGATTCTGGCGCTGGTGCTCAATGCAACGAAGGTCTTTCAAATTCTGGGAAACAAATAGACTCCACCTGATCGAAAGGGCGAGCTCGATGGGAAAAGTATACGAAGCACTAAGCAGGGCACAGACTGATAACGAGGAAATCGACCTCGTTGACGAAGTGGAAGAGGAGCAAGAAGACGCGCACCAGGATGATCCAGCTCCGGAGAGATTCCACTTCATGCGGTACTCGTTAGGCGCGGCCTCGACCGTCACCAGGGACCGGACTTTTAGGGGAGCTGCGGCCGCCGCGCTTGTGCCACGATCACCGGCAAAGCCTGGACGCGAACTCACAATTGACGCCAACCGAATCGATCCGCACCTGACCGCCTTCCACAACTTCGATCCGCGCGCCTCGCAAGAGTTTAACAGGCTTGCCCTGTCCCTTGTTTCCAGAGCGGCGGAGAGAGGTTTCAAACGCGTGCTCGTGGCGTCTGCGCAATCGGGTGACGGCCGCACGTGCGTCACGCTCAATCTGGCCTGCGCGCTTGCGCGCGCTCGACAGCGAGTGCTGGTCGTAGACTGCGATCTGCTCAACCCTTCGGTGATGCGCCTGCTCGGTCTTCACAGCGATATCGGAATGTACGAAGCCTTCGCGCAGGGAATGCCTCCGGGCGCCGCTGCGGTTGGAATTCGGCCCTACGGTTTCAACGTGCTTCCAACCACGCGGCCCGTCGGCAACCCTACTGAGCTGCTCGCCGCGCCTGGATTCTGGAAGATGTTGCAGTCTTTCGACGCCGATCACGACTTCATCCTGTTCGACTCATCCCCCCTCGCGAATGGAAGTGATGCGAGCCTCCTGGTGCGCTTTACGGATACAACTCTAATGGTGATTCGCGCGGGCCACACCAGCTCCACTGATATGGCCCGGGCCATAGCCCCTTTTTCGCAGGACGACATACTTGGCGCAGTGATCAATCGAACCAGTGAATAGAGAGGCCGGGAGAATGTCAGCGGTTCGCGTAATCCCGGAGACGCCCCGTGAACAAGTACAAGGTCAGGATTAAGCACACGGTAATGAGTCTGATGAACAGCGCGGGCTTGTTCGCGCCCTTCCGCCTGGCAAGCCGGGGCAAAACGCTGATCCTGATGTACCATCGCTTCAGTGAGACCGGCGAGGGCATATCGACCTATGCTCACCGCTTCGCCGAGCAACTGGATTACCTGACCCAACACTACCGGATAGTGCCTCTGTCGGAGGTTGCCGGCTACCTCCAAAACGGCAAGCCTATACCGTCCGGTCTCGCGGTCATCACGATTGACGACGGCTACCGTGACGCTTACGAAATCGCGTTCCCCATCCTCCGCGAGCGAAAGGTGCCGGCAACGCTCTTCGTCGTCACCGATTTTGTAGACCGAAAGTGCTGGCTGTGGACTGACAAGCTCCGCTATCTGACTGCTCGCGCTGAGTCGCGCGTCTTCGAGGCTACGGTTAACGGGCGCGCGCTTCGCATCGAGCTGAATGGCAGCGCGGCTCGTCTCCGTGCGGCCGAGCAAATCAACGGGCAGTTGAAGCGGATGACAGATGACGCGAAGGACGAAGCGATCGAGCGGCTGGTGTCGGTGTTTGGAGTTGAGCTTCCTGCTTTGCCGCCGTCCGAGCTGAGCGCGTTGACCCCGGACGAGCTCTGCGAAATGGACGCGGCCGGAGTCGTGATCGGATCACACACGGTGACTCACCAGATACTGACAAAGGTTAGCGGCGAGAGATTGCGCTACGAGCTGCGCGAGTCGCGGTCCCGGCTCGAGTCCATACTCGGACGCAAAGTGAAGATGCTCGCTTACCCCAACGGCGATCATAACCGCGAGGTGCAGAAAGAGGCGGCGCGCGCCGGCTATAAATGCGCGGTTACGGCCGACTACGGCTTGAATAATGGGCATAGCAACATGCTCGCGCTCAAGCGTATCCACACCGAGCGCGATATGGCGCAGTTCGTCAAGAACACCAGCGGATTTGACGAGGTCAGGAGGTTGCTTTCGCAATTGCGTCCTGAAAAGCACCAGCCGGCGCCTCAACCAATCGACTGATAATGGCTTTGAACGAAACAACATCAGAAAGAAATCTCCTGACTAAGCGGGTGGCCATGCTGGCGGCCGCGAGGATCGTCGCATTTGCTATGACCATCCCGCTTCCGCTGGTGCTAGTGCGGACGCTCAGCCAGTCGGATTTCGGTCTTTATAAGCAAGTCTTCCAGATACTGATGACTGTGCTGTCGCTGGCCGGGCTCCAGGTCAACATGAGCGTGCTCTACTTCCTACCTCGCAACCCGGACAAGAAGCCGCAGATCGCGCTAAACGTGCTGGCCTTCTACGCCGTAGTCGGCTCGGCGATAGCTCTCGTCTTTGCGGTGTTTCCTGGCTGGGTAACGCTCATCTTCAAGGGCGACGGTCTGGTCCCGCATATGCCCTTGCTCGGAGTTGCGATACTGCTGTGGCTGCTGTCGACCGTGCTCGACGTCGTAGCGGTCGCGGACAACGACATACGCTCGGCGAGCATGTTCGTGGTAGTCGTTCAGCTCACGAAAAGCGGATTGCTGATGGGCGCCGCCGTGTTGTTTGGAAGCGTCCACGCGGTCGTCGTGGCGGCGGTCCTTCAGGGCGCTGTCCACTGTTTGATCATGTTTGTCTATCTCCACCGGCGGTTCGGGCGGTTCTGGGGGACGTTCGATTGGATGCTGTTCAAAGCTCAGCTCGCCAACGCGCTTCCGTTCGGCATCGGAGGCCTCGCGTACGCTACACAAGCTGACCTGCACAATTATTTCGTCTCGCACTATTTCGATCCCGACCAGTTTGCCATCTACGCGGTTGGGTGCTTTCAGTTGCCGTTGCTTGGCATGCTGCTGGATTCGGTCATCAGCGTGTTGTTGCCTGAGGTTGCTCGGCGCGAAGCAAAAGCCGACTACGATGGCATCATCGAACTGTGGGCTTCTGCCGTTCGCAAACTCGCGCTTTTCTTCGTGCCCGTGTATGTGCTCCTGTTTGTTGTTAGGCAGGAGTTCATAACAACGTTGTTTACCAAGAACTACGAAGGCGCCGCACCCATCTTCGCGATTAACCTATTGAACATTCTCTTATACATCTGCGTGCCGACATCGATCCTCCGCTCCTTCGAAGATCTGAAGTACGTTCGCCTGAAACTCTCATTGGCTATGATCCCGGTGGCCGCTGCGGCCCTTTACGTGGGCATCCACGCGGCAGGGCTGGTAGGCGCAATTACCGCCGTGGTCATCGTTCAGACCTTAGATCTCGCCGTACTGTTGTTGGCAATCGCAAGAAAACTGAAAATGTCACCGGCCGGCATCTGGCGGTTCGCGCCTGTCCTGAGGACCGTAGCGGCGGCGGGGGTCGCTGGCGTGGGCGCGTTCACGGTCAAGCTCGCGTTCCCTGGCGGACATCCTTTCGTAGTTCTTGTCCTTTGCTCGTCAGTCTTCGTAGCCCTCTGGCTGTTTGCCGCCTTCGTTTCAGGCGCGGTGACCCCATCGGAGAGGGTCGAGATGCGCGCTACATTGCTGAAGTTTTATCGTTCGGGGTCGAGGCGGCTGGGTTTTACGCCGGCAGCCGAGATTCCCAAGCAACGAATAGCATGATTGCTAAAAGCAACAAGATAAAACCGGGGGCGTTGTTTGGCCAACCCACCGAAGGTGTGTCGTTGGACGCCCGCCCGGTAGATGCAATAAGGCCGGCGGTTAAGGACACTTCACATCCGCTGGCGTTTGCTGGATTGTTTTTCTTCACGCTTCTGCTTTACGTGCGGCCCAATGAGCTGTTTCCAGAAGTGTTCGGCGCGTTCTCGATCATGAAGATCGTCGCCATCCTTACACTAACCGTTTACATCGGAGGCAAGCTGGTTGGCGGCGAACGACTGAGCGTCTGGCCGCTCGAGATGTCCATGCTGGCAATGATCGTGCTGCTTGGGATTGTACTTACGCCCGTCGCTGCTTCCCCGGAAGCCAGCATCGATATGATTTCGGACACCTTCTTTAAGGTGGTAGTCATCTTCGTTTTGATGATCAATCTTATCGACACTCGCAAGCGACTGCTTCTGATGCTCAAGCTTGTGGTGATATGCGGCGCCGGGATAGCGGCCGGAAGCGTAGCAAAATTTGCACAAGGAAAATTCACAGTAACCTTGCAAGGCGTAGGCGTCCGGATTGAGGGGACAGTCGGCGGGATATTTGGCAATCCGAACGATTTGGCGATGGCGCTGGACATGCTGCTGCCGTTGGCGATTGTGCTCGCACTAACCAGTAAGCCTGTTGGCCGGCTGCTCTATCTAGCCTGTGCCCTTGTGTTGGTAGTGGGAGTGGTAGTCACGTTTTCGCGCGGAGGCTTTCTGGGTCTGGCAGCCGCGGCTGGGGTTCTGCTCTGGAAGCTCGGTCGGGGTAACAGATTGGCTACGGCGATTGCGGCCCTAGCCGCGTGCGCCGTCCTCGCCCTCTCGATGCCAGCCGGATACTCAGACCGGTTGTTCACGATACTCCACACCGAGAAGGACACGACGGGTTCGGCTCAGGAGCGCCAGGGAGAGGTGATGCGTGCTATTGAAGTTGCGTCACGCCATCCAATCATCGGCATCGGCTTGAATAACTATCCCGTCTATTCAAATCACGCGATAAGAGCCCACAATTCATTTCTTGAAATAGCGGCCGAGCTCGGCTTGCCCGGGCTTATAGCTTACCTGATCTTGATTTTCACGCCGCTGAAGAGACTCAAGCGAATCGAACGCGAAACATCCAAATCGGCCAGTCCCCGCAAACGGGAACTGCATTTCTTGAGCGTCGGAGTGCAGGCAGCAATCATCGGATACATCGTATGTGCAGTCTTCTCATCGGCTCAATATCAGTGGTACCTCTTCTACCCTGTGGCTTACGCGGTATCGCTGAAGAAACTGCACGAGATTGAAGGTCTCGATGACCCGGCGGCCAGTGGCCCGATAGCCAAGCAGGTCACGACATCGGGACTGCTTTGGCAACGACAGCGAGTTGAAGTTAAGGGCTGAATCTTATGTGTGGTATCGCAGGAATGTTTGGACCCGCAGAGGCAATGAGCCCCGGCAAGCGCCGCGGAGTGATCGGTCAGATGTGCAGTGTGATCGAGCACCGCGGACCCGACGACGAAGGTTTCTATGTCGACGGCGGCCTGGCGATCGGGATGCGGCGGCTCTCGATCATCGACCTCGTCACCGGCAAGCAGCCAATCACCAATGAAGACGGTTCGATATGGATCGTCTTTAACGGGGAGATCTATAACTTTCGGGAGCTTCGCGACGACCTGATTCGCCGCGGCCACACCTTTCAGACCGGCACCGATACCGAAGTGATTGTTCACCTCTACGAAGACGAAGGCGAACGTTGTGTCGAGCGCCTGCGCGGAATGTTCTCGTTCGCCATCTGGGACAAGCGCGAGCGCAAGCTCTTCATGGCCCGCGATCGGGTTGGCGTAAAGCCGCTGCATTACTGGCTGGCAGGCGACACCCTGGTCTTCGCCTCCGAGATCAAGTCGATTCTTCAACACCCCGACGTGGCTCGTGAGGTGAACCTCGAAGCAATCTCGGACTTCCTCAGCTTCGGCTACGTGCCGGACCCAGCGAGCGCCTTCCAAGGCATTCACAAGCTGCTGCCGGGCCATACGCTGACTTTCAAGGACGGACGGTTGAGCACGCGCTGTTACTGGGACTTTGAGTATGATCAGAACGGTGCCTCCGGCCCGGTCCGAGAAGAGAGCTACTACATAGAACGCATCCGCGAACTGATCGCGGAGTCAGTCAGGCTGCGACTGATAAGCGATGTTCCTCTCGGCGCGTTCCTCTCGGGCGGAATCGATTCCAGCACCGTTGTGGCGATGATGGCGCGAGAGATGGACAGACCGGTGAAGACATTCTCGATCGGCTTCACCGAATCTAGCTTTGACGAGCTTCATTATGCTCGCATCGCGGCTCGTCATTTCAACACCGAGCACCACGAGTTCATCGTCACCCCGGACGTGTGCAAGATCGTGGAGGAAATCGTCTGGCACCACGATGAACCGTTCGCCGACGTCTCTAGCATACCGACGTACATAGTGTCGAAGATGGCCCGCGAGCACGTAACCGTCATCCTGTCGGGGGACGGCGGCGATGAGCTTTTTGGCGGCTACGATCGGTACCTGGTAGACCGCAATCGCGAACTCTTCGAGCGCATACCGAGCTTCTTACGTCGTAATTTCATGCTCAGGGCGAGCCGCGCGATTCCGCGAGAAACGTATGGTAAGAATTTTCTCCGCAACATGGCGCTCGACTCGGATTCGCGTTATGTAGACAGCGTTTCTTATTTCGACGAAGATGCGAAGCGGGATCTGCTCTCGCCCGGCTTGCGGCGCTGGCTTGCGGGGCACGACTCCGCTGATGAATTCAGGCGGCTGCTCAGTGTGCCCCGTTCTTCGGAGCGGCTCGACCATCTGTTGTATCTCGACAGCAAGACATACCTTCCCGGTGACATACTGACTAAGGTCGATCGAATGAGCATGGCCCACTCCATCGAGGCGCGCGAGCCGTTGCTCGATCACAAGCTCATCGAGTTCGTTCAGACCATACCTGCATCGTTTAAGCTGAACGGATCCGTAGGCAAGCACATCTTGAAAACTGCCGTGCGAGGCCTGATTCCCGACGAGATCATCAATCGCCAGAAGCAAGGTTTCGGTGTTCCAATCCGCAGGTGGTTCAACAATGAACTTCGCGAGTTGCTCTACGATACGCTGACCGACGGTCGAACAAGACAGCGCGGCTACTTCAATCAAGGCGTCGTCGACGAAATTCTGGATGAACATCGCCGGGGGCGCCGCGATAACTCGACTCAACTTTGGGGGCTGCTGACTCTGGAGCTCTGGCAGCGTTCTTTCATCGATCGACGCCCCGACCCTAACTTCGAAGGCGCGAAGCGGATAGGACTCGACAGCTTGACGGTCAACCCGCCCGTAGTCGTTGAAGGGTACGCGCAATGAGCACAGCGATAACCCGAGCACCAGCCGCCGAGCGTCCGTTGCTTGTGAGCGAATCTGACGGTCTGCGGCCTCGCGTGCTTCATTTGATTACTAACTTCGAGATCGGCGGAACTGAGCGGCAAGCGGTCGAGCTTCTCAAGCGGCTCGACCGTGATCGCTTCGACGTGCGCCTCGCCGTGCTTCGCAACGAAGGGCCGTTCTATCGAGAGATCGAGGCGTTGTTCCCGGATGTGCCGGAGTTTCCGCTTACCAGCTTCTACAACGCGAACGCGGTCAAGCAGCTCGCGCGTCTGCGAAGACTGATGGTCCGCGAGAAGGTAGACATTCTGCACGCGCACGATTTTTACAGCAGCTTCATCGGCGCAGCGGCCGCTCGTCTTGCTGGGGTTCGGGTGATTGCTTGCCAGCGGCACTTGAAGCTCTCTGATCGCCGTGCTCACGAAGTCGGAACACGATTGATTCACCGCCTTGCGCATTGCGTACTGGTGAACTCGGAGGCGATTCGCGATCGAATCATCGAGCAAGGAAGCGCGCCGCTCAGCAAGATCACTGTGATAAAGAACGGCGTGCTGGAAGCGAACGCGTCCCGGGCGCATTCCCAGGATGATATTCGCCGAGAGTTAGGCATCAACGCGGACGCGAAGCTCATTGGAATGGTCGCTCGGATGCAGCCGGTCAAAGGCCACCGCTTCTTCATCGACGCAGCCACAATCGTGCTGCGCGAGCAAACAAATGCGCATTTCGTTTTGGTGGGCGATGGCCCGCTCAGGCCCGAGATCGAAGACCAGGTTGCGCGACTCGGTATCTCTGATCGCTTACACCTGCTCGGCGATCGAACCTTTGTTTCGCGGCTTGTCTCGGGTTTTGATCTGCTTGTGCTCGCCTCGTTGCACGAGGGTTCGCCGAACGCGGTGATGGAGGCGATGGCTGCGGGCGTGCCGGTTGTTGCAACCGCGGTCGGCGGAACCAAAGAACTGATCACCGACGGCGAGACCGGGTATCTGGCGCCGCCCGCTGACAGCGCAGCTCTCGCCGATCGAATACTGTTCGCGCTGAGACATGAAGACGACAGCGCGGAGATCACCTCGGCGGCTCGAAGTTGGATCAATGCCGAGTATGGAATGGACCGAATGGTTGAATCAGTCCAGCGGTTGTATGACGAGTTGATGCCCTGGGAGCGCAGGCATCCTTGCCTGCCTGGCGACTAGAATAGCTGTTAGGCGAAAGCAGCAGGCAAGGATGCCTGCGCTCCCAGGGGCCATACAGGATCAGATGACGTCGCAGAAAAAGATCAGAGTCTGTGTAGTAGTCGCGTCGATCGATATTCTCGGCGGCCAGTCGATCCAAGCCTTGCGGCTTATGGAAGGTCTGTCTCGCGAGCTCGAGATCGAAGCCGAATTGCTCCCGATCAATCCGCGCCTGCCAGGCCCGCTTCGTTGGTTGCAGCGAATCAAATATGTGAGAACGGTCGTCACGTCCACTGCATACGTTGCGAGCTTGTTGGTCCGATTGCCGCGCTTCGATGTCGTGCACGTGTTCTCGGCTTCTTACTTATCGTTCCTGCTCGCGCCGGCGCCGGCAATCCTGATAGCCAGGCTTTACGGCAAGCCTGTGCTCTTGAACTATCACAGCGGCGAAGCCGAAGACCACCTGCGCCGGTGGCCGCGAACGGCCCTCCCGATAATCAAGCTCGCGGATCGTGTAGTCGTGCCGTCCGATTACCTCGTCTCCGTCTTTGCGACGTTCGGCTTTCACGCTGAGCGCGTGCCCAACACGGTGGACCTTGCGCGATTCCGTTTTCGCGAGCGCCGGTGGTTGAAGCCGGTGTTGCTTTCCAACCGCAACCTCGAACGTCACTACAACGTTGAATGCACGCTGCGGGCGTTCGCGCTCATTCAGCAGCAAGTTCCCGACACGCGGCTAATCGTCGCCGGCGATGGCAGTGAACGGCAGGCACTCCACGATCTGGCCGCGACGCTCGCGCCGGGCAAGGTTGATTTCGTCGGCGCTGTCGCCCCTGAAAACATGCCAGCGCTCTACGATCAGGCCGACATATTTGTGAACGCTTCAGACGTAGACAATCAGCCGCTCTCGATCATCGAGGCGTTTGCTTCAGGGCTCCCGGTGGTCACGACCGACGCGGGCGGCATCCCACATATGGTGACCGACGGAGAAACGGGCTTGATGGTTGGCCGCGGCGACCACGAGGCGCTGGCTGATCGTGTGATCCGATTGCTCCGCGATAAAGAGCTGGCGACAGGCATTGCAGGTCGCGCACGTGAAGGGTGCGGTCGATACAGTTGGTCCGCAGTGAGCGTCAAATGGCTTAGACTCTATCGAGAGTTGGCCTGCAAGAAGGCCGCGTCGCAACCAAACCGAGTCAAGGAGGCCGAGAACTCATCAGCGAGATAGCGAGTGCGCCAACCCCACTCGCGGCAGTAGGCGGATCGTTTAGGCCAGCCTACACGCGAGCAGCCCTCCACCGTCTTTCCCTTCCTCTCTCCTCAGCGTCCCCGGCGTCCTCAGCGGTTGAATTGCTTCTTAACCGCAGAGAGGACGCTGAGGAGAAGAACCTCCCGAACCACGCCTTATTCGCCGATCAGGTTCTGGTGAAATCGGCCAAATAGACATTTCCCATACATGACAGGTCTGTGACCCTAAATGTGCCAGAGACTGTGAATGACCTATCTGAGATGGCAAACAACTTCGCACAATTAGAGAAGCTTCGCGGCACGAGCCTTCGCGAGATCCGCGTTCGCGGCACGCAAGAGCTTGCCAAGCTCAATGAGCGTATCTTCGGCGCGGGCTCCGTCGAAATGACCGATGAGGCACTGCTCCACGAGATCCATCCCGCATCCGGCAACGGAAATAGCGAAGGCTCGGCCATGCTCATGCTCGAGCGCATCCGTTCAGCCCCGTTCTTCCCATCGCTGACTAACCGCGACGAAGTATCAGCGATCAACGAGCAACGCTTCCCCGCTGAGCGCCTGGCACTTCTCGACCGCGCCGAGCGGGCAATCAACGGTCGTTTCGATTTGCTGGGCTTCAGCGATTTGAGCTTTGGCGATCCGATTGACTGGCGCTTCGATCCAACGACCGGCACGCGGACGCCGCTTGTTCACTGGAGCAGGATCGACTATCTCGACCCAGGCGTCGCTGGCGATAAGAAAGTCACCTGGGAGCTGAACCGCAAGGCGCACTTCGTCACGCTAGGGCAGGCGTACTGGCTGACAGGTGATGAGCGGTTCGCCGAAGCGTTCACGTCGCAAGCTTCATCGTGGATGGACGCGAACCCTCCGAAGCTCGGCATCAACTGGGCGAGCAGCCTCGAACTTTCGTTCCGGGTGATCGCGTGGATATGGGCGCTGCATTTGTTCGCCGATTCGGATCGGTTGACTCCAAAGTTCGTTTCGCGATTCGTGAAGTATCTGGTCGCCCAGGGCCGTCACATCGAGTCATATCTATCGCACTACTTCAGCCCAAACACACATCTGACGGGCGAGGCGCTCGGGTTGTTTTACCTCGGCGCGGCGTTGCCTGAGCTGGGCCGAGCGCGCCGCTGGCGTGATACCGGCCTCGGCGTGTTGGTCGATCAACTGCCGCGGCACATAAGACGAGACGGAACTTACTTCGAGCAATCCTCCTACTATCATCGCTACACCGTGGATTTCTACACGCACCTTGTTGTGCTCGCTCGCGCGGCCAATGTGACGCTCCCGCGCGAAGTAGAAGAACGGCTATCGCTGGCGCTCGATCACATGATGTTCATCACCAGGCCCGATGGCGTAACGCCGCTGTACGGCGATGACGACGGAGGGCGGCTGCTGGAATTGAATGCTCGACGGGCTAATGATTTTCGCGACACGCTTGCGGCGGGCGCGGCATTGTTCGGCCGCGGCGACTGGAAGCAGGTGGCCGGAGAGGCGCCAGTTGAAACGCTGTGGCTGCTCGGGCCACAGGCTCTGAGGAACTACGATCAGATCGAGGCGTGCGCGCCGCTCGAGACCAGTCGAGCGTTCGCCGAAGGCGGCTCCTTCGTGCTGCGAGACGGGTGGTCGAAGCAGTCGAGCTACGTGCTTGTAGACTGCGGGCCTCATGGTTCTTTGAGTTGTGGGCACGCGCACGCCGATGCGCTCGCGTTCGAGTACGCGGCCGAGGGAACGACGTGGCTGGTTGACCCGGGCACGTTCACCTACACCAGCGATGCGAGTTCTCGCGATATGTTCCGCACGACCGCAGCTCACAACACGGTGACCGTTGATAGTCATCCGCAATCGGTTCCGGCCGGCCCTTTCGCATGGGAGCACATCGCCCGATCGAACTCCAAGGAGTTCATATCTGAAAAGGGGTTTGATTATTTCGAGGGCTCGCACGACGGCTACGAACGGCTCGATGATCCGGTCACACACACGAGGTCGCTCTTGTTTCTCAAGCGCGATGATCAGAGCGAGCTTCCGCCATACCTGATCGTTCGTGATCAGTTTGCTGCGAACAAGCAGCATGAATATGCGTTGCGATATCACCTCGCGCCGGGCTGCTCGGTGAACGCGGGCGCCAATGAAATCAAGGCAAGAGCGGGTGACTGCGGGCTCTCGATAACCGCGTTCGGTGAAAGTGAGTTGAAGCTGCGAGTCGAAGACGGTTGGGTATCGAGTTGTTACGGACAGCGAGAGCCCGCGCCGGTTGCGCTCTTTGAGGCGCAAGGCGAAGGACCTCAGCAATTCGTGAGTTTTCTCATTCCTCAGAAGCCGCGAACGGACGGCGCTCTGTGGCCGCCCTGCATCGAAGAAGGCCCCCGCGATGCGCAGGAAGGGGCGGCCACAGAGGGCCGCCCGTACAGGACTCATTCGATACGCGCGGCCAGAGCACACGATCTCCTTTTGCTGAGTGAGCGGGCAGACGAGCTTGTAGGCGACGGGCTGCTCGCGACCGGTTCGATTGCGTGGGCGCGATTCATCGCCGGCGGCTTAACGCGCGGCTGTCTGATACGCGGTAAGAGATTTGAAGTCGCCGAGTGTGTAGTCTTCCGCTCACCGACAACCATTAGGTGCTGTGCGTTTCAAATCGGTGACGGCCAGATTGAGATTACTATTCATGGCGGCAGTCAGTTTGCCTTATCCTTCCACAACTCCCCGAACAGGATTGTGGTCAACAAATCCAGCTTCGATTTGGCGCCCGGCCGTCTAAACGCTCGGTTCGTGCTTGAAGGCTCTGGCTGGAAGCTTGTCGACAAGGACTAACTATCGATGTGTGGTATCTGTGGCATAGCTATCCCTGAGAAGCTGAACCGCGCGGTAGACGCTGCGGTGCTGGTTCGTATGCGGGACTCGCTCACCCATCGCGGACCCGATGATGCCGGAGTCTTTATCGACGGAGCGATGGGACTCGCGCATCGCCGTCTCTCGATAGTCGACCTCGCAGGCGGTCACCAGCCGATGTCTAACGAAGACGGCAAGGTCTGGATAACTTACAACGGCGAGGTGTACAACCACCGCGCCTTGCGCCCTGAGCTCGAGGCGCGCGGCCACGTCTATCAATCCGCCAGCGACACCGAGACGATCATTCACCTTTACGAAGAGCGCGGCCCGCGCGCCGTCGAGCAGCTTCGCGGTATGTTCGCCTTTGCGATTTGGGATAAGCCGAGAAGGAGATTGGTGCTGGCGCGTGATCGGCTTGGCGTCAAGCCACTGTATTACACACTTTCTGATGATGGCGTAATCTGCTTCGCGTCGGAGATCAAAGCTCTTGTGGAAACGCGCGCGGTTAGAGCCGAACTCAACTACGACGCGTTGGCAGATTACGCCGCCAACCGTTCAACCTCGGGCGAAGAGACGCTGTTTCGCGGTGTCAAGCGGTTGCTTCCCGGACACCTGTTGGTCTGGAGCGACGGGCGAGTTCACATCGAGCGCTACTGGGATCTGACCTTCGCGAAACCTGCCGAGCCTCGCAGCGACCGCGAGTACGTCGACCAGTTTGAGGATCTGTTCGAAGAGTCCGTGCGGCTGCGATTGATGGCCGATGTGCCGCTGGGGATGTTTCTTTCCGGCGGAATCGATTCGAGCGCAATCGTCGCCGCGATGAGCGAGATGGTCTCGGAGCCCATAAAGACTTTCTCGGTTGGGTTCGAAGAGCGCGACGCCAACGAGCTTGAATACGCCCGAATGGTAGCGCGTGGCTTCGGGACTGATCATCACGAAGTTGTGGTCAGCCCCCACCAGTTTTTCGACGCGCTGCCGGCGTTGGTTTACCAGGAGGACGAGCCCATCGCGCACCCGTCGAGCGTGCCGCTCTATTTCGTCTCGAAGCTTGCAAGCGAGCACGTCAAGGTGGTGCTGACGGGCGAAGGAAGCGACGAGTTGCTGGCAGGCTACGACAAGTATCGAAAGACGATCTTCAACCTGGCACTCGGCCAGTCGTATCACGGCGCTGTGCCGGCATCGATCCGGCGCACAATCGAGCGGGCGATTCTAAAACTGAACCCGACATCGCGCATTCGGCAGAAGCTCTCGCGAACGTTCCTTTGTCTGAAGCCTGAGATCGAAGACATCTACTTCGACAACTTCTCGGTGTTTTCGCGAGCAATGCAACAGCGCTTGTTCACCGGCGAAGCGCGGGAGCAGATGCGAGACTGCGATCCGTATCGGGCGTCGCTCGAGCTTATCGGAGAATTCAATTCGACCGAGCTGTTGGATCGGTTGCTCAGCGCTGACCTGAAGACCTACTTGCACGAGCTGTTGATGAAGCAGGACCAGATGAGCATGGCGGCTTCGATTGAAAGCCGAGTGCCGTTTCTCGATCACAAGCTGGTCGAGTTCGCCGCGGGGCTGCCGGTGAATATGAAGCTGCGAGGCCTGACGACGAAATTCATCCTGCGCCGGGCGATGCGCGATCGGTTGCCTAAAGAGATTCTGACGCGCCGGAAGATGGGGTTCCCGGTTCCAGTCGGTGGGTGGCTTCGCGGCCGCTTCAGCCACGTCGTCGATGAGTACGTGCTGAACTCGCGCTCGATCGGGCGAGGCATCTTCAACCCCGCCTTCGTTCGTGAGCTGGTTGCGCGGCACCAGGCGGGCGAAAACCATACCGAGCGGCTATGGGCTCTAATCAACTTTGAGATCTGGCAACGGCGTTTCTTTGATGGAGAGCCCCTCGTCCCCGAAGCGGCCCGTGGCGCAAGCTACCAGCTTGCGGGCGCGGTGATGACCACGGTCGGCGCGATTTTTAGGAAGCTATGAGAATTCTTTGGGTCAAAGCGGGCAAGCTCCTTCCGGTGGACACCGGAGGCAAGATCCGCTCGTACAACATCCTTCGCCGGCTCGACGAGCGAAACGATGTGACGTTGCTGTCCTATTACCTCGGTCCTCGCGACGAGGCTTATGAGAGTGAACTGGCCGAGCACTTGCCGGGCGCAGTTGCTGTCCATACCGGGGGATCCGCCGGGAACTTGCTTGCGAGCGGCCTGAATTATCTGCGGCGGCTTACGTCGCGAGCGCCGTACGCGGTCAGCAAGTTCACCTCGCTCAAGATTCAAAGACAGATCGCTGCATTGCTTTCAGTCGGCCGCTTCGATGTGACCATCTGCGATTTCCTCGCGGCCTCGCTCAACTTTCCCTCCGTACTCGAAACGCCGACTGTGCTGTTTCAACACAACGTCGAGTCGTCGCTGTGGCAGCGGCAGGCTCGTCACGAACCTAATCCGATCAACCGCATGATCTTCAAACTCGAGGCCGCGAAGATGCTCCGGTATGAACGCGAGGCGGTTGGAAGGTTTCATCACGTGATTGCAGTGTCGGACAACGACCGTGATTTGATGAGCGCGATGACCGGCGCCTCGCGGATCAGCGTGGTTCCCACCGGCGTCGACTTGCAGCAGTATCAGGTCGCGCGCGAAGGGGCCAAGGATGCGAGCCCGATCGCGCCGCTTGTGGTTTTTGTGGGGTCGATGGATTGGGAAGCGAACATCGATGCGGTTGATTATTTCTGCCGCGAGATCTGGCCCGCTGTGAAACAAGCAGTGCCCAAAGCGCGATTCAGAATCGTCGGGCGCAACCCACATCCGCGAGTCCAGAAGCTTGCGGGCGACTCGATTGAAGTCACCGGCACAGTCGCCTCGGTAATCGAGCACTATCGAGAAGCGGCCATCAACATCGTGCCGTTGCGCGTGGGCGGCGGAACGCGACTGAAGATTTACGAAGCGATGGCGATGGGCAAGGCTACGGTGTCGACTTCGATTGGAGCCGAGGGATTGGATGTGAACGACGGGGCTGACATCGCAATTGCTGACTCATCTGAGAAGTTCGCCGAGTCGATGATCGTTTTGTTGAAGAACGAACAACTGCGGCGGCGGATCGAGAAGGCCGCCGCCGAGCAAGCCGCGCGATATGATTGGTCGGTGATCGCCGAGTGTTTTGAAGACGTGTTGGAGCGAGCCGGCCGGCTGGGAGCGCAGGCATCCTTGCCTGCTTCTTCCCGCGCAAACGCCAGGCAGGCAGGGATGCCTGCCCTCCCAGAGGGTTTGAAATGAAACTGAGCATATTTGGTCTTGGCTATGTTGGGTGTGTTTCGGCGGCGTGCTTTGCAAGCAACGGCCACGAAGTGATCGGCGTCGAGGTGAACCCGCTGAAAGTCGAAATAATCAACGGCGGCCGAAGCCCAATTGTCGAGCCGGGCATCGAGGAACTGATCTCGGCCGCGGTGAAGCAGGGCAGGTTTCGTGCGACCACGGACGCAAACGAAGCAGTCGCCGAATCAGACGTCTCGCTCGTTTGCATCGGCACGCCTGGCAATCACAACGGCAGTCTCGATCTCAGCTACATCAAACGCGCTTGCCAGCAGATCGGCGAGGCGCTCGCCTCGAAGTCCCGCTACCACGTCGTCGCGATGCGCAGCACGATGCTGCCGGGCACGATCGAACAGGCTGTTATTCCCACTCTTGAGGTCTTCTCCGGAAAGCGCGCCGGACGCGACTTCGGCGTCGCAGTCAATCCGGAGTTCCTGCGCGAGGGCACTTCGATCTACGACTTTGCGCATCCGCCGTTCACGCTGATCGGGACGGATGATGAAGAAGCGTCGGTTCTTTTGAAACGGCTATACGCGTGCATCGACGCGCCGCTGGTTAACGTGGGAATCAAAGAAGCCGAGATGGTTAAGTACGCATGCAACAGCTTTCACGCGTTGAAGGTTGCGTTCGCCAATGAGATCGGGAACGTCTCGAAGGCGCTCGGAGTCGATAGCCACGTTGTGATGGATGTCTTCTGTAAAGACACCAAGCTCAACCTGTCGCCTTATTATCTCAAACCCGGGTTTGCGTTCGGGGGTTCGTGTTTGCCAAAGGATCTCCGTGCGATCACCTACAAAGCGAAAGAGCTGGACGTAGAAGTTCCGCTGCTCAACTCGATCCTGTTGAGTAACCGTCAACAGGTCGAACGCGCGGTCGATACGGTGCTGAGAACCGGGCGCAAAAACGTCGGCGTGTTGGGGCTGAGCTTCAAGGCGGGAACCGACGATCTGCGCGAAAGCCCGATGGTCGCGTTGATAGAGACGCTGATCGGCAAAGGACTGAAGCTTACGATCTACGATCGCGACGTCGAGCTTGCAAGACTGTTCGGCGCAAACAAACAGTACATCGAGCGCGAGATCCCGCACATTTCTTCGCTGATGAACTCGGACCTCGACCAGGTAATCGAACAGGCGGAGGTCGTCATCATAGGAAAAAAGGAAGACGAGTTTCGCGTTCTCTCTGATAAGCTGAACAACGGCCGCGTGATTGTGGACCTGGTGAGGTTGTTTGACTTTGCTGATGCTCGCAAGCTGTACCAGGGAATCTGCTGGTGAAGCAAACACCAAGAACGCTGTGATGACTATGAATGAGAAAGTCATCAGAATGGCCGGCCGACGGCAGGGCGCGATGACGCCGCCGGCGGTAACGCCCGTGGGCGAGCCCGGCGCTGAGCGCGTGCGGCGAGCGCTGGGGAATCGATTCACCTCGGTGAAACCCCGCGGCGTGCCGGGTGACGTCGAGTACTACGTTGCTCGAGATGCTGGCGGCGATGTCGTGCAGTTGCGGGTGCTTTCGGCCCGCAGAGCTGGTGACGTGAAAGCGCGCGAATTGTTTCGACTTGAATGCAACGCTGCTTCGAAGCTCGCGCACATGAACATAGTCGGAACGGGAGCACCTGAAGAGGTAAACGGCGTTTTCTTCTGCGTGGTCGAGCACAAGGAAGCGGCTCTAACCTTACGCGAGTTGGTCGATAACAACGGATGGCTCGATGCGAGGTCTGCGGTTCAGATCGCCGATCAAATAGCGAGCGCTCTGGCGCACGCGCACCAGATGGGTGTGTTGCACTTGCGGCTGCAGCCCGAAAGCGTACTGGTAGAGCCCGACGGATGGGTTACGGTTGCGGACTTCGGACTGGAAGCAAAGCACGGCACAGAGCGGTTGCTGGCGCCTCGGGTGCCGTATGCGAGCCCGGAGCAAACGATGCGCGTGACGGCCGATCAGCGGAGCGACCTTTACTCGCTTGGCGCGGTGTTGTACGAGATGCTCACGGACCGCACGCCCTTCGACTCGAACGATGAAGACTACGTCCGGCAGAGGCAGGTTGAGTTTCGCGCGGCGCCGCCGCATTTGATTTCGATCGACGTGCCCGAATCAGTATCGAGCGTCGTGATGAGATTGCTCGAGCGAGAACCTGCGAAACGCTTTGCAAGCGCCACGGCGTTTCAAGCGGCGCTGGATAGCGCAATTAATAATCAATAGGTCCTATAGGCCTTATAGGTCCTATAGGTCTCATTAGGAGGCAGATGTACCTTGAGTATTACGGTCTGAAGGAAATGCCCTTTGGGCTTACGCCAGACCCCAGATACATATTCAAGACCGAGAGCCACCTTGAAATGCTGGCGACGGTCCGCTACGCCATCGAGCACAACAAAGGGCTCGTGGTGGTAACGGGCGAGGTCGGCACAGGCAAGACGACGACTCTGCGCGCGGTGCTTCAGCAGTTCAGTGACGAGGTGCTGAGCGTATACATCTTCAATCCTTTCCTTACCGCGTCGGAATTCTTCGAGCAGTTGGCCCACGAGTTTGAGCTTGACCTCCCAAAGAAGGTTTCGAAGCCCGAGATGCTGGCGGCGCTCGGGCAATTGCTCGCAACGCGCCATTCACAGGGGCTGCGCACGGTGCTGATTGTCGACGAAGCGCATGGCTTGCCCACAGCACTGCTTGAAGAGATCCGGCTGCTTTTGAACTTCGAGACGAGCAGCGAAAAGCTCTTGCAGGTGATCTTGTCCGGGCAGCCCGAGCTGCACGAAGTATTGAACCGGCCCGCGCTTCGCCAGCTCAAACAGCGGATTTCGCTGCGCTGCCAGATCAAACCACTCAGCGTGTTCGAGATCAACAAGTACATCCGCTTCCGGCTGAAACAAGCGGGCGCAGCCAACGTGAACCTGTTCGACAATGGAGCTATCGGCCTGATCGGCAACGTGTCGCAAGGGATTCCGCGGGTTGTAAATAACATCTGTGACAACGCGCTGTTGTACGGCTACGCAAGCGGAGCCGAAGCGATCACTCGAGACATCATCGAAGAGGTGATCGAAGCGCTCGACCTGTCCCCGAACAGTTTGAGGAGCAACGCGTCGTCGAGATTTGATGACGAAGTCAGTTCGGGTGTGTAAAGCCGGAGCAACTCCTCTGCGCCCTCGGCCTCCTCTGCGGTTGATCCTCAACGCTGATCCAGAAAACCTATAAGGACGCCGAGGACGCCGAGGGCGCAGAGGAGTTGCTCCGTCTGTTCCTGGGGTCCTGGGAGATAGGCTATGGGAATCATTGGTGGTCATCTCGGGTTTAAGCTGCTCAAGTCCATTTCACAGGATGGCGTTACTACCTGGATGGACGGCAGCGCTTACCAGGAGAAAAGCAAGCTTGATGTTTTGCTGGGGCCGGAATTCATCCGCTCGATCAAGGGCCGCTCCGTAATTGACTTTGGCTGCGGAACTGGCAGCGAAGCGGTGGAGTTGGCCCAACGTGGAGCAGGCAGGGTCATTGGGATTGATATCCACGAAGGCAACGCCAATGCAGCTCGGGAGTTGGCCGAGCGCGAAGGAGTCGGTGATATTTGTACCTTCGCCGGCAGCACCACGGAGCGTGCGGACGTTATCGTGAGCATCGATGCGTTTGAACACTTCAGCGATCCCGCTGCGATTCTTGAAACGATGCGCAATCTGCTCAAACCGGACGGCTGCGTGTTCGCTGCGTTTGGGCCCACTTGGTATCACCCGCTTGGAGGGCATAGCTTGTGCGTGTTTCCGTGGGCGCATTTCGTGTTCACCGAGCGAGCGTTGCTTCGGTGGCGCAACAGCCTCAAACAGCAACGGGATAATGCAACGCGATTCAGCGATGAAGGACTGAATCAGATGACGATCCGAAGGTTTGAGCGGCTCGTCGAGCAAAGCCCGTTTCAGTTTGCAGAGCTCAATCTAATACCCATCCGCAAACTTCGGCTGATAGCGAACCGGCTGACGCGCGAAGTAACGACGTCAGTAGTGCGATGCAAGCTGATTCCGAGGCGATGAGTCACTCGATCAGGCTCACCCAAAACTCTGATGAAGTTCAGACAATCCCAGCAACGCAGACTAGAAGTACCGAGCCATCGCATCGTCCCACTTGTCCTGAGCCTTTAGAATAAACTCGATCACTTCGCGGACTGCGCCCCGTCCTCCTCCGCGCGTTGTCACAAAGTGTGAGTGCTGTTTCGTTTCTTCAACCGCGTCCGCGACCGCAACGCCGAGCCCCGACCGACGCAACAGAGGTATGTCGACTACGTCGTCGCCCACGTAGCAGACTTCTTCATCCAGCAATCCCTCTTCGGCGAGTACCTTCTCGTAAGGTTCCGTCTTCACCCAGGCCATCTCGTAGAGGTGCGCGACGCCAAGCTCCTTAGCGCGGGCTCTGACGACCGACGACTTGCGCCCGGAGATGATCGCTACGCGCAAACCCGCGCGCTGAGCCATCACGATCCCGTGGCCGTCCTTGACGTCGAATGCTTTGGTCTCGTCGCTGTCGGGCAGCATTATGATTCGCCCGTCGGTGAGCACGCCGTCGCAATCAAGGATAAGCAGCTTGATCCTGCGTGCGCGTTCGATGATGTCTTGATCTGCGTCGATCACTCTCACTCCTCAAAAGTAGACTTCTTTCAGTTGATCGAACCGGTCGATCATCACATCGGGTTCGCTTAGGCGCAACTGCTCCGCCGTGCGAAATCCAAAAGTGACGCCGCAAGTCCGAGCCCCTGCGCGGCGGCCGGCGTTGATATCGTTCTCGCTGTCGCCGACCATCACTGCATCGGCAGCCGGCCCGCCCAGCAATCGTATCGCTTCAAGCACCGGCCTCGGATCGGGCTTGCGAGCCGGAGTAGTATCACCCCCGACGATCGCGTCGAAATAACACGCGATGTCGAAGTGGTCGAGGATGATCTTCGTGAAGCGAACTTCCTTGCTTGTGACGACGGCCTTTAGTTTGTTGCCGAACGAAGCGAGCGTCTCGGCGACTTGCGGATACAGCCGTGTGGTCTTGAGCATCCCTTCCGCATAGTGACTGTGCATCAGAGTGATGCCTTTCGCGTGGAGAGCCTCTTCCGGCGGCTGGTGATTCGGATCAGTGGCAGTAAGACAACGGTGGACCAGCACGCGAACCCCGTCGCCGACGAACCCGCCGACCACTGCTTCATCGAGCGGCGGACGATCGAGATCGGCGAGCGTCAGGTTGATCGAGTTTGCGAGGTCAGTCTTCGAGTCAATGAGCGTGCCATCGAGATCGAAGAGCATCAGGCAGACGGGCAACATAGCTGGGAGCGGAGGTGCAGAGGCGAAGAGGAGAGGCATTTGGCGGGTTGTTTCTCGCTGGCCCGCTCCCGTGCCCCTCGGCCCCTCTGCTCCTCCGCGTTATTCCTCCTCCTCTCTTAGCTTCGCCAGCACGCCAAAATCTTCGAGCGTCGTTGTGTCGCCTCGAACCTCGCTGCCCGATGCGATCTCTCGCAGCAACCGCCGCATAATCTTTCCGCTTCGCGTCTTGGGCAGCGCGTCGCTAAAGCGAATGTCGTCGGGCTTGGCGAGCGCGCCGATCTCTTTCGCAACCCAACGCCGCAGCTCTTCCTTCAGCTCACTGGAAGGCTCGTTCCCCAGCTCGAGCGTGACGAACGCCGCGATAGCCTGGCCTTTGACCTCATCCGGTCGTGCGACGACCGCAGCCTCGGCCACCCTGGGATGGGCTACCAGAGCCGATTCCACCTCCATCGTCGAAAGCCGGTGACCCGACACGTTGATCACGTCGTCGACCCGGCCCATGATCCAGAAGTAGCCGTCCTCATCTTTTCTTGCGCCGTCGCCCGCGAAATACACGCCCGGTATGTCGGACCAGTACTGACTCACGTAGCGCTCGGGATCGTTGAAGATCGTACGCAACATCGAGGGCCAGGGCCGCTTGATCACGAGGTAGCCCCCCGAGCCGGGCGGGACAGGCTCGCCCTGACGAGTCACTACATCGACGATCACGCCGGGGAACGGCCGTGTCGCGGAGCCGGGCTTGGTCGCGATCGCGCCGGGCAGCGGGGTGATCATTATCATCCCGGTTTCCGTCTGCCACCAGGTGTCGACTATGGGGCAGCGCTCGCGGCCGATCACTTCGCGATACCACATCCACGCTTCGGGGTTGATAGGCTCGCCCACCGTGCCCAGCAGTCTCAGGCTGTTCATCTCGTAGCGCCGCGGCCAGCGCTCGCCCCACTTCATGAAAGCTCGAATCGCAGTCGGCGCGGTGTAGAACACATTCACCTTGTGCCGCTCGATCATCTGCCAGAATCGGTCCGGCTCGGGGTGATTGGGCGCGCCTTCATACATTACCGCGGTCGCGCCGTTTTGCAGAGGCCCGTACACGATGTAGCTGTGCCCGGTTACCCAGCCGATGTCCGCCGTGCACCAGAAGATGTCTTCGTCCTTCAGATCGAACACCCACTTCGCGGTGATGTAAGTTCCGACCGAGTAGCCGCCGGTCGTGTGCACGACGCCCTTCGGCTTACCGGTGCTGCCCGAAGTGTAGAGGATGTACAGCGGATGCTCGGCGTCGAGCGGTTCGGCTTCGCAATTGTCCGAAGCGTCGGCCATCAGATCGTGCCACCAATGATCGCGGCCCCATTCCATTTTGGTTTCTGAGCCGGTGCGCTTGAAAACGATGACTGTCTTGACCGAAGGACAACCCGGCAGCGCTTCGTCGACGGTTGCTTTGAGAGGGATCTCCGCGCCGCGCCGGTAAGAACCGTCCTGAGTGATGACCGCTTTGCACTGTGCGTCGTTGATGCGATCCACAAGCGCGTTCGCCGAGAAGCCGCCGAAGACAACCGAGTGAGCCGCGCCAATCCGCGCGCACGCGAGCATCGCGATCGGCAACTCGGGAGTCATACCCATGTAGATCGCAACGGTGTCGCCCTTCTGAATCCCGAGCGACTTCAACACGTTTGCGAACTTCGATACTTCGGTGAGCAGTTGTTGATAGGTGAAGGTCCGGACTTCGCCGGGCTCGCCTTCCCAGATGATGGCGGCCTTGTTTCTGCGCCAGGTGACGACGTGCCGGTCGAGACAGTTGTAAGAGATGTTGATCTGCCCGCCGACGAACCACTTGGCCCAGGGTGATTCCCAGTCGAGTACTTTATCCCACTTGCGAAACCAGTGGAGCTGGCCGGCAATCTCACCCCAAAACTTCTCGGGATTCTCTTCGGCCTCGCGGTAGAGTTGTTCGTACTGTTCGAGGCTTTTGATGTGCGCGTTTTGGCTGAACTCCGGGGGAGGTGGAAAAACTCTGCGCTCATTCAGAATCGAATCAATGGACTGCGACATCCGGGTCCTCCGTGAATGATCAATAGCTGCAAGAGCTAGAAAGTATCACAAGGGAAGGGGCGGCTCAACGAGTAGCCATTGCGGGGTTCTTAGCGTCTTTGCGGATCTTGGCGTCTTTGCGCGAAACGCCAATTCCAAAACCTGTTTCGCGCAAAGACGCAAAGACCCGCAAAGACGCAACAAGGGAGCGGCGGTCTGGCTCAAGAACCAGGTTTGCACTTCTGTTCGATAAGCCGCTTCAATGCCTGCGCGTCCTGATCGTTGGCATCGATTTGAAGAGCCTTGTCGGCTGAAGCCTGAGCGGCGGCGCAGTCGTTTTTCAGAACGGCAATCCTTCCCAGCAGCACGTGCGCGGGGCCGAGTTTCGGGTTCCAAAACACTGCCGCCTTCAGCGCATTCGTCGCGCGATCGAAATCGCCTTTTCGTTCATACACCCGGCCCATCAGCAAGTGCGCGTCGTAGTGTTGAGGCGAAAGCTGCAACAGCTTGCCGAGCGCAATCAACGCGTCCGCGTCCCGGCCCGAGTTGAAGGCGCTGCGCGCGGTCTCGAATAACTGATCGGCTTGCGGTGGCTGGCTGCTGATCTGAGTCTGCGTGTTCAGCCGCTCGTCCTGCTCACGCTTGTAGCGGTAGTAGTTGATCTTGCTGAAGCTCTGCTTAACTCGCGCGAGCGGCGGCACGCCTTTCGTTTCCCATTGCGCGAACGACGGCAGGAGCTTTTTCGCTTGATCCGAAGCCGTCGTAGCGCCCGGCTGGTCGCTCACGGCTGCGAGCGCCTTGCTCAAGATGTACAACGCTTCTCCGTCCGAAGCCCGCTGTTTGGTTTCGTTCTTGAGCGTCGCGGCCGCGTTGGCGTTGTCCTTCGCCAGAAAGTATGCGTAGCCCAGGTTGAAAAGCGTGTCGGTGTCGCGCGGCGCGGCTTCCGAGGCGGGCTTCAGGTGGTCGATCGCGTCTTTGTACTGCTTCTGTTTTATCAGAAGCACGCCGATGTTGTTGTAAACCTCAAACAGCGGCAGCCTCGCTGCAAGTTTCTTCAGCGTCGCCAGCGCTTGCTCGGTCTGCCCGAGTGCGTCTTGCGCCACGCCTAGGTAGAACTGCGCCTCGTCGTAACGCGGGTTCTTCTCGTCAACGAGAGCGAGCTGTTCGAGGGCTTCCTTGTAATCGGCGGCCTCGAAGCGAATCCGGCCAAGCTCGAAGATCGCTGCCACGTACGGGCTCTTCGCCTTTTCCGAATACTCTTTGATCGCGCGATCGAGGAAGCCGATGCGCGCGTCGCGGTCTCGTGTCAGCGTGCCTTTGATGAAGTTCTCGAACGCGCCTATCGGAGCAACGGTCGCATCGGTAGTGATCTGATCGCGCGAGAACGGCAGAGCCTGGTTGTGTTGATAAAGAATCTCGTACGCGAGATCGCCTTGGAGCTTTTGCAGATCAACGAGCGGACCTCCGCGATTATACTCTTTTCCGACCAGCCGGCCCTCTCGTATGTCAACCACGCGAGCGGTGATCGCGATCGTGCTGTCGCGTCCTTCGCCAGCGATGCGATAGGTGCCCATCACCACCAGGCTGGCTCCGGCGCGCTCGGCGATCTTGATCATGGTGGCGCGGGTGAGTATTGCCGTCGGCGGCAGGCCTTCCTGCTTATAGGCCACGTTGCGCTCGTCGGGTCTGATCGCGACCAGCCCGGGCTTGTCGAACAGATCGGCAAGCGCCGCGGCAAAGCTCTCGCCGACCCAGTTGTATTCAGCGCGGCCGGATAAGTTCTCAAACGGCATCGTCACGATCGTGTCGGTCGATGCCGCCCGGACCGCCAGCGGAGACGCGAGAATGAGGATGGAAGATAGTATTGCTCGTTTGGTCATGCTCAAAATCAAGCGGGCCGCCAGCTCGGCACCTCAACGCTGAACGGCCCGAAAACTTGTGCGTGATTTGTTGACCATCACGCTTTGTCATTGTCTCTGCCCGTCACAGCGACTGTCAACTCTGACGCCTGTTGACCGCAGACTTGTCAACGCACAAGCCGTATGTTAGACATTCAGTGGTATTTAATTCTGTTTTAATTCCATGGATCAAAGAGGGATTATGAGGGGAAAGATAACGATATTTATTGATGGGAATAATCTGTTTCATGCGGCCCGGTCGGCTGGGGTCGAGATTGACTATGCGAAGTTTCTGAATTTTCTTCGCGGCGATGCTCCGCTTCTCCGGGCGTTCTTCTACACTGGAGTTGACGAAAAAGCCGAACGCCAACAGGGCTTTCTGCTCTGGATGCGCAGAAACGGTTATCGAGTAGTCGAAAAGGAACTGAAGACCTACGCTGACGGGACCAAGAAGGCCAATCTCGACGTCGAGATCGCGGTCGACATGCTTTCGCTTGCCGACAAGTATGACACAGCGGTGCTGGTGTCAGGCGACGAGGATTTCTCTTATGCGATATATGCCGTCGCTTACAAAGGCGTTCGCGTAGAGCTGGCCGGTTTTCGCAGCAACACCAGCCCGCGGTTGATAGACGTCGCCGATCAATTCATCGAGCTTGATTCCCACCTTGACGAGATCACTAAGGCCGATAGCCGCTACAACCACAACCACCACTCGGGAAGCCACTCCGTTTCGACCCGAAACAGCGGAGCGTTCACGCGCGTGCAAGACGACGACGCGGAGGTCGAGACGAGTCGAGAGGTCAGCGCTGAGCGGTGAGCGCCCTGGGAAGCGCAGGCCCCCTGGGAGCGCAGGCATCCCTGCCTGCTGTTTTCGGCTAACCGTCATTCTCTTTCTCACGGAAGCGTCAATGCAGGCAAGGATGCCTGCGCTCCCAGGGCCTGCTGTTTTCGGCTAACCGTCATTCTCTTCTCGCGAACCTTCATGCAGGCGGGGTTGCCCGCGCTCCCAGAGCCGATACGTCCGTGCGTATGCATGCGACGCGGTGGCCGGGACTGATTTCTACGAGCGGCGGCCTGGCTAGCCCGCACTCGTCGATTGCTATCGGACATCGCGTGCGAAAGCGGCAACCCTCGGGAGGATCGATCGGAGTAGGAACATCTCCTTCGAGGCGAACTCGTTGACGCTTTGCACGCGGAACCGGCAGCGGTATCGAAGACAGCAAAGCCTGCGTGTAAGGATGGAGCGGGTTCACGAAGATCTCTTCGGTATCGGCTTCCTCGATTATCTCGCCCAGATACATTACGGCTACGCGATCGGATATGTGTTTGACCACGGCGAGGTCGTGCGCGATGAACAGGTAGGTGAGACCGAACTGCTGCTGAAGCTCGCGTAGGAGGTTCAGTATCTGCGCCTGTATCGAAACGTCGAGAGCCGATACGGCTTCGTCGCATACGATGAGCTTGGGCTTCAGCGCGAGCGCTCTTGCGATGCCTATGCGCTGCCGCTGCCCGCCCGAGAATTCGTGAGGGTAGCGGCGCGCGTGCTCGGCGTTGAGGCCTACAAGTTTGAGAAGCTCAGCGACTCGCTGACGCGCGCGGCGGCGTGCCGGTGTGGCCATCTGTTTACGCCCGCGCGAACTCCGCGATTCATGTGGCGATTCTTCGCTTTCGTCTCCGGAGTCTATTCCGTGGACCAGGATCGGCTCTTCCAGCATCGCGCCCACAGTCATCCGCGGATTGAGCGAGCCGTACGGATCTTGAAAGATGATTTGCATCTCGCGACGCAGACCGCGCATCTCGCGTTCGCTTAGCGCGAACACGTCGTGCCCGTCGAAGATCACTCGCCCCGAAGTAGGCTCGATCAATCTGAGAATCGTTCGGCCAGTCGTAGTCTTACCGCAGCCGGACTCGCCTACAAGGCCAAGCGTCTTTCCGCGCGGGATCGAAAACGAGACGCCGTCAACGGCTCGCACGTAACCGACAGTCCTGGGCACAACACCTTTGCGGATCGGGTAGTGCTTGACGAGGTCTTCGACGATGAGGATGTCATCCATAAAAAAGAAGTCAATGGATTTTCCATTTTCTATTTGTCATTTGTCATTTGCTATTTTCAGACCAACGATCCGATGAACAGGATTGGTGCTAAATGACAAATGACAAATGGAAAATAAAAAACGGGAAATAAGTTGCGGTTCTGAGCGATGATCCAATGATCTTGCATGGTTCTTTGTTTTCTTCGATGTTTTAGGCCGAACCGCGCGGCATCTCTCCTACCTGCTCGGCAAAGTGACAGGCCGCGAAATGATTCGGCTCGATCTCGCGCAGCGGCGGCTCTTCTTTGCAAACCTCTTGCACGAACGAGCAACGCGTGCGAAACCTGCAGCCCGAAGGAAAGTCGAGCGGACTCGGCACCGCTCCGGGGATGACCGCAAGCTCTTTTTTTCTTTTCCCCAGCGTTGGGAGCGAGCGAAACAGCCCGTGGGTGTATGGATGCTTCGGGCGCTGGAAGAGCGACGCGACAGTCGCAGACTCGACCACCTTCCCGGCGTACATCACCGCGACACGATCGCAGGTTTCGGCGACCACACCAAGGTCGTGAGTGATCAGCAGAACCGACATGTCCAGCTCGCGTTGAAGCTCATTCAGCAACTCGAGTATCTGGGCTTGAATAGTCACATCGAGCGCGGTAGTCGGCTCATCGGCGATCAGGAGCGCCGGACGGCAAACCAACGCCATCGCGATCATCGCACGCTGTTTCATCCCACCGGACAGTTGATGCGGATACTCATGAAATCGAGACTCGGGCGAGGGTATTCCAACCCGCCGCAACATATCGATAGCGATCTTTCTGGCTTCGCCCCTGGACGTCTTGCGGTGTTCGCGAATCGCTTCGGTGATCTGCGAGCCGATCGACATGATCGGATTGAGCGACGACATCGGCTCCTGAAAGATCATCGAGATCAGGTTGCCTCGGACGCGGCGCATCGCTTTGTCATCGAGCCCCAGGAGGTCTTCGCCGCGAAAGCTTATCGAACCGCCTGCGTACTCGGCAGGGGGCACCGGCAAGAGCTTAAGGATCGAATAAGCGGTCACCGATTTACCGCATCCGCTTTCGCCGACGAGCCCCAGTGTTTCCCCGTTTGCGATGTCAAAACTCACACCGTCGACCGCTTCGAGAACGCCATCGTCGGTGTGGAAATATACGCGCAGGCTGGAAACCTTAAGCAATTGCGGATTGCGGATTGCGGATTGCGGATTTGAGATGTCAGATTTGAGATTCGAGATTTCAGACTTGGATATCATTCGTTAGACTTTGAAATCCTGCTCGCGATGCTGAGAGGCGCGTGTCAAATCCACAATCCAAAATTCGCAATCCGCAATTTCGTTCTTACTTCTTCTTTGGTGTGAGTATGTCGCTTGCGAGGTGGATCTGCTGTTGACCCTGGTCTCGGACGCGACGCGCAAGCTCCGGTAGTGTCTCGTCCACCTCCTGGGTTGCGAGTTTGATGACCATCGGCAGGTTCACGCCGGTCACCACTTCTACTGGCGCGCGCCCCAGGAAGCTGGCCGCGATGTTAGTGGGCGTCCCGCCGAACATATCCGTGAGCAGCAGCACGCCGCTGCCAGTGTCCACTCTCTGAATCGCGCGTTCGATCTCTTCCCGTGCGACGTCGACGTCATCGTGCCAGCCGATCGAAACTGCTGTGATATGGTTTATTTCACCGACGATCATTTCTGCCGCCGAGACCAGCTCGTTAGCCAACTGTCCGTGAGTTACGATTACCGCGCCTATCACGCCTTATACCGCTCCTCATCCTTACGAATGTCCCGGTGAACTACTTTTGACTTGTATCCCAGATCGTTCAATTGCTTGTTGATCGCCTCAGCGACCATAACTGAGCGGTGCCGGCCTCCGGTGCAGCCGACGCCAACGGTCAGGTAGCTCTTTCCTTCGCGCTGAAACCGCGGCAACAGGTACGCGAGCAAATCGACGAATCGCGCGATAGTATCCTCGACCTCGCTCTCCGATTGCAAGTACTGAATAACGGCCGGGTCGCGCCCCGTCAACGGCCGCAGCTCGGCAACGAAGTGCGGGTTCGTCAGAAATCGGACGTCGAACATCATGTCCAGCCCACGCGGCGACCCATGCCGGAACCCGAACGACGAAATCGTTGCATTCAACTCGTGCGCACCGCTCTTCTCGGCAAAGTGATCTTTGATCACGTCGCGCAGCGTATGTACCGTGTGCTCCGAGGTGTCTGTGACGTGATCGGCAAGGTCCCGAATCTCCGAGAGCAACTCGCGTTCTTGTCTGATAGCCTGGAGCACGTTTTGGTCGGGCAGGGGGTGTGGCCGCCGTGTCTCGCTGTAACGCCGGAGCAGAACTTCGTCGTCCGCTTCCAGGAAGAGGACGGTGACATTGACCCCTCTTTCCTTCAACTCCTCATGCATGCGGGGGAACAAGCTGAGGAACTCTCGCGAGCGCACGTCGACAACGAACGCCGTCCGATCGATCTCGCTCGAGTCATCGCACAGCTTGACGAAAGTCGGGATAAGTTGAGCCGGGAGGTTGTCTATCGCAAAGTAGCCGAGGTCTTCAAAGTCCTTGAGCGCCGAGGACATCCCCGAGCCCGACACGCCGGTAATAATAACGACCGAAACAGGCATAAGAACTCAGAAGGCAGCAAGCAGAAGGCAGAAGCCAGAAGCCAGAAAGAAGCTGCTGCCTTCTGCCTTCTGCTTGCTGCCTTCTGTCTTTTCACGGTTCGATGAGGCCGAAGTTGCCGTCCGTGCGGCTGTACAGCACGCCAACTCGGTTGGTCTCGGCGTCGCGGAACACTATGAACTGATCGTCCGAGTCGACCAGTATTATCGCGGCTTCCTCGGCGGTCATCGGCTTCACACGGTAGCGGCGCTGAGCGACTATGCGAGGCGCGTTCGGGGCCGCTTCGAGTGTGCCGCCCGGCACTGGCGCCACTTTTCCTGCCGGTTGGCGCCCGCGTTTCTTTGCGTGGAACTTTTCTTTGAGCCGCAGCCCTTGCTTCTGAACTCGGCTTGCTGCTGCGGCAACCGACTGCGACAGATCGGTGTTCTCGCCGACCGCGGTGAATACATTATCGCGCCAGTACACAACGATCTCGGTTCGCTTACGATGCTTCTCAGCCGAAACCGTTACATGCGCTCTCATCGGTGCTGAATCCAGCACTCGATCGAGCTTCCCAAGCTCCTTGCGGACCAGTTCTTCTACTGCCGGGGTTATGTCAATGTGGCGGCCTGTGAACTCAAATTCCATCTACTATTCTCCCTTGTTTTTGGATCGCTGGTTTCGGATTCGGGGAATAAGAGGAAACATGATTTGCGAGTCATTTAAGAATCCGAACCGGCAATCGGACAGGTTTCAAACCTAGACGATGGCGCGGCGCTCTCGCGAGCCCGGTATGCGCATTTGGTCGCGATACTTTGCGACGGTGCGCCGGCTCATCTTGACGCCGTCCCTGGCCAAACGTTTGGCCACTTCGTCATCGGTAATGGGGTGGTGGGGGTCTTCAGCCTCGATCATCTTCTTGATCTTCAGCTTCAGCACGCGTGTGGAAACGTCCTCGCCGGTATCACTCCTCATTCCCTCGGTGAAGAACCGGCGCAATTCGTAGACTCCCTGCGGCGTGTTCACGTATTTGCGATTGACCACGCGCGAGACCGTGCTGAGGTGCATCCCGATATCTTCAGCGATGTCCTTCAACATCATCGGCCTCAGATGCTCGATGCCGTGATCGAGAAAGTCACGCTGGCGGTCTACTATCGAATGACACACGCGATAGATGGTCTGCCGCCGGTGCTCGATGTTCTTCAGCAAATCGACCGCCGACCGGAACCGCTCCTTGATGTAATCGCGCGTCTCCTTCGACGAGTCCTTCGACTCCATCATTTGTCGATAGGTCCTGTTGATGCGCAGATGCGGTAATCCGTCATCTTCGAAGCGTATGATGTAATCATCACCAACTTTCTCAAGCGTCACCTCGGGGACCACGGGCTGCGCTTCCTCGGATGAATACTTGCGGCCCGGCTTTGGATCGAGCTTTTTAATTATCTCCATTTCCTCGAGCACCCGCTCGAGCGGCACGCCGAGCACCTTTGTCAGCTCGGGTAGCTTATGAGTCTGCAGGCTCTCGAGGTGATCGCGCACCATTTGGACCGCAAGCCGATCACCGAAACCATAGTAATCGAGCTGAACCAGCAGCGATTCGCGCACGTCGCGCGCGGCGCACCCGACCGGGTCCAAACGCTGCACGACGGCTGCCGCCTGTTGAACGGTCTCGATTGCCCACGGACCCATTGCGGCAATCTCTTCAATCGTTGCATCGAGGAAGCCGGTGTTCTCGTCGAGATTGCCGATGATCGCTTCGCCGGCGGTCCGCACTTCGTCCGAACACTCGGTAAGGTGGAGCTGCCATATGAGCTGCTCGCGCAGCGAGTCTCGCCGGGTCAGCATGTTCTCGAACGAGACTTCGTCCTTCGCTTCGTATTCGTGGGTCTTGTAGCCGGGATCGAGGTACTCTTCGAAAGTAGAACCGAAGTCCACCTCTTCAAATGGATCGCGCTCGCGGTCGGGCTCTGCTTCGCCGTCGACGGGACTGGATTCAGTCGTGGTGGTAGTGACGTTTTGCGCTTCGCCCGGCGCAGTAAACTCGATCAGTCCGCCTTCAGGCGTTGCGGGCTGCGGCGCTGCTGTTTCACCCGGGCTTGTGATGTCGGCAGTGGTTGCGTCAACCGCGGCGAGCTCGTCTGCGAGCGGTGAGTTGTCGTCGACGCCTTCACCAGGCGCCACTTCATCGAGGACGGGATTAGCGGACAGTTCGGTCTGGACCATGTCCGCGAGTTCGAGCTTGGTCATCGCCAACAGCTCGATCCTCTGCCGCATCTGTGGCGTCAGAACCAGGCGCTGCGAGAGGCTCGTACTGAGATGTGGCTTGACCGACATAGCTCATTTTGTCATTTGTCATTTGTCATTTGTCATTTGTCATTTGCCATTTCGTTTACCTTTGATTAGGAGGCATTCGGAAAATGACAAATGACAAATCACAAATGACAAATGACAAATGACTACATTCTGAAATTCTCCCCCAGATATACCCGTCTTACCTCTTCGTCGCGCGTCAGCTCGTCGGGCGTGCCCGCGCGGAAGATCTTGCCGTCGTTAATTATATACGCTCTGTCTGTAATCGCCAGAGTCTCGCGAACATTGTGATCGGTTATCAACACGCCGATGCCGCGCTCGCGCAGCTTCTGCAAGATTCGTTGGATGTCAATCACCGCGATCGGATCGATTCCAGCGAAGGGCTCATCCAGAAGGATGAACCGGGGCTCGATGACCAGACAGCGAGCTATCTCAGTCCTCCGGCGCTCGCCCCCCGAGAGCTGGTACGCTTTTGTGTGACGCACGTAAGCGATGTCGAGTTCGCTCAGCAGCAACTCGAGGCGATGCTCGCGTTCCGCCTTTGTGAGCGGCAATGTTTGTAGCACGAGCAGTATGTTCTCTTCGACCGTTAGCTTTCGAAAAACCGACGCTTCCTGTGGCAAGTAGCTTATGCCGTCCCGCGCGCGCAGATACATCGGCAGCCGCGAAATATCTTTCGAATCAAGGAAGATCTTGCCGGCGTCGGGCCGCTCGAGCCCGACTATCATATAGAACACCGTTGTCTTGCCTGCCCCGTTTGGCCCTAGAAGCCCGACGATCTCCGTCTGATGTATATCAAGCGATACGTTATCGACGACCGTTCGCTTGCGATACGACTTCCGCAAACCTTCGACGGCGAGAACGCTTGTTTGTTGTAAGGGGAGTGGTGTTTGGGCCTCGGCGTCACCGGTCGGGGTTTCGATCACGGACACTTCTTCTACCATCTGGTCGCTTCAATTCTGTTTGCTCTTAGTCAAACGATGAGTTGATCGGACACGGCCTGTACCTTGCTGATTCTCGACCGAAATCCTATCATCGCGACTATAGAACGTCAATTGAGAGCCCATAGTGACGCCCTTCTCAACATCGTCGACACGGGCAGACTTTCCAGTCAAAACCGCGCGGCCATCTTCGGACGTGTACGCCAGCTTGTCGCCGACGCCTCGCCGTCCGGGCTGCGTGAGCACGACGTTTCCGTCAGCGTTCAGGTGATCGACTTCGTTCGTTTCCTGCATCAAGTACACGTCGACGGATGACGCTTCGATGCGGTCGGTGCCTTGCCTGGCTTTCACCGCGCCTTCGTAATGGATCTTTCGATCGGTGTCCGAGTAGGTCATCCTCTCGGCCGTCGCGAATCCGGGCACGACCTCGCGTTTCCCAGGCGAGGTCTCTTGCTTTGTCTGATAGAGCGCGCTTTCCACGTTGCCGGTCGCGACCATACGCTTGTCGTCTTGATAGAGCTCTATCCGGTCAGCCTTGATGAAGTTATCGTCCTGCCATCCTCGGGCATTGATAGTGTACACCGCGACGCCCTCCTTGTTCTGAGCGTCGGCGCGCTCGGCGGTGACGAAGATGGGCGACTTGGTGTTCTTGAACGGCGTCGAGTTGTTAGTCGTCTCGCGGCTGTAATAAGTGGTGCGCACATCGCCTCTCGCATGCGTTTCATCTCGCTGACGGTTGTAATCTATCTCATCGGCCTGGGTGCGTGATTTCGCATCCCACACCATCGGACGCTTTCCGCGAAGATCGAGGATCTCCTTCTGACCATCGTAAACGGCGCTCTCGGCAACAGCGTTTTGGTCGCCCTCGTTGTACTTGAAGTTGCCTTCCTGGGATAGGCGACCTATGTCCTGGGAGTCCTCCAGGAAATCCGCTCGTGCCGACTTGCTGGTGGTGACGCGCAGCGGATGACCGTCGGGAATGGTCGCTTCGATTTCAACCCTGACCCCTTCCGTGGCGTTGAACGTCTTAACGCGATTTCCTCCTTCAAAGAACAAGGCTTCCATTCGAGGCGCCCGCAGGGTTTTCTTGTCGGCGCGGGACTCGGCGCGAACCGGCGTAACGGTCATGACTGCTTTGCCGGCAGCTTCAGCGTGTTTGATGTTCTTTCCATCCGGGAAGAACTGCATGGTCACGGTGTCGGCGGTAAGTTGTCGCGCGGCGGGATTGGCGTCGTTGCTTGCGGGTGCGGGCGCGTGAATCTTCATCACCGCATTGACCTGGGCGGTGATCGTTTCAACTGCGTTCGCTTGGGCGCCCTGGGAGAACGTCGCTTCGATGGTGTCGGCGCTGGCCTCTCTAATCGGCTCGGGTCCCAGCGATCGCGTCGATGCGCCGCGTAGCGCGACCGCGCGCGCAAGCTGGTGCGACTCGCCAAAGAAGAAATCCATGTCGGGAGCTTTGATTTCCGCCTTTTCTGCTTGTTTAAGGTAAGCGCTGCCGCGCGCCTCGATGCGCTCGATGTGGTTAGAAGCGTCGGCGTAGCTAACCATCCGGTCGGCGCGCAGCTCATCGGCCTCCTGGGTCACTATCGCGTTGCCGTCGAAGGTGATCCGATGCTCTTTCTTCTCAAGTAGCGCCGACTCGCTGCGTATTCTTGTCGGCTTCTTCACAGCGGGCCGGTTCGCATCCGCTTCTTGTTGGGCCGGTGCAGTTTGAGCAAGCGCTTCGGCCTCGGGCCGGTGCTGTTCCTTGCGCCGCTTCGGATCCGCTTTTCGTTGTGCAGGTGCATGCTCTGTGGACGGGGCTTGAGCAAGGCTTTCGGCTGAACGGCGTCGTTGTTCCTTGCGCGCGCGTTTTCGGGCCTTGCGCGCGAGCTTCTCTTCAGGAGTTTCTTCGCGCTGCGGGCCAGCCGCGGCGATGTCACTCCCTTTCGTTTCGCGGGCGGCTGCGCTTTCGGGTTTGATGGTCACATCGACATCTTTCAGCAGGCTTGCCCGCTCGGTGGCGGCCTCGATGATCATGCCGGTGGACCGGCCCGCGTAGTTGCGTCCCTCGAACTCGACGGGTTCTTTAGTATCGACGGTGTTTTTCGTCTGGTCGTAGTGCAAATAGCTGGTCTTGAGCGTGAGCCCATCTGATGTTTGTACGACGACGTTTGAGATGAACTCGGCATCGAGTTTGCTGAGGTCGGCCGGATCGCTCACCTTTGCGCGGTCACAGGTAACAACATCGTGGCGGTCGCCGGCTGAGCCGTAGGATTCAAGTTTGACCTGCTCGAGCTCGTGAGTACCATCCTGGTAGGTCCTGTCGGTTCCGGCGGTGATGTTGAATCGAACCTGGCCGTTGATCTCGTGGGAGTAGTGGGTGTTCGAGAAGACGGCAACGACTTTTCCTTGCAGCTTGGGGTGGGTGGGCTCCGGTTGAGCGTGTTTGCTGCGGAAGACGAGGTACACGACGAGGGCCGCCGCTATGGTAATAAATAGTCCAAGCGCCGCAGCCCTGCCGGCAGATAATAGCCTTACTCGCTTCATGAAATCCTACAGCAAGTCCTTTCATGGATTCTGGCATGCCCTGAGGTGAGTGTCGAACCTTAATAAGTGATCCGCACGCGCATGCCAGGATTGAGATCTAGACGCAATCGTGTTGCTGTCATGAGGTTTGGGAGACGAGCGCTTGCCGACGAGATCGGTCTAGCTCTTGGGCCGCACATCGAAGGCTCGTTGTGATCGATAGAAACAGACGTCGAATTCCATGAAGAAATTCACCTGCCCCAGGATCAAGGGTATGTCCTCAGCTTGTGTCCAGGCAAAAGCTAAACGCGTCGAGGGGAACGTTCCAACAGAGGCCAGGACGACGATTGGCCGCGCTGGGAATTGAGCCAGGTTCCCGGTCAATGTGATGGCTGGGGCTTGTGGGTCCCACTCTGCGCCGAGCTGGAGACCGAGGCGATATGGCAGAACATTGACGGTTGAGCCTGTATCAAGCAACCCCGAGGCGTTGACCGATTGATTCTTGTAGGTCAGGATCAGCGGTAGCTGGGGTAAAGAGGCCAGCCTCGCCTGCTTGTGCAGTTACTGACGTATACTCGAACCGTTCGGGATCAGACATGCTGCTGCTCTGTGTTCAATGCCTCGAGCAATACATTGGCTGCCTCGAACGAGGCGTAGGGAGACCAGATAGGGTAAGAGTCGCTGCTCAATAAAGCGCCCTCTTCTTTAGCGAGTTCCTGGATCAAGAGCTGCATCACGCGCAGCTTATCCGCGCGATCCAAGCCGCTCAAAATTGGCGCCAATTCATTTATGCTCACGATAACGCCTCCTGTTGAATCTCTGCGCATAGAGAATAGCACAACAGCTCGGCTTGGGTTCGAAGAGAGGTTTACCCTTTCCTATCACCGTGGTTGTGGGTTCCGAAAGGAACATAAGGGTTGCGCGTGCGCGATAGAATCCAGTCTGCCAAAGCTTCGCTAAGCTCAGGCCCGCGCCGTTGAACCTCACGAAATGTCCAGATGACTGAAGAAACCGACCCACCCGACCAACGATGATGCAGTTCAGCCAGAGTGAGGCCTTTAACCAATGCCACCAGATCATCGTTGGGTAGTGCTTGAGTCACCAAATCCCATTCCCGCCAATGAAGTCTATTGATATGATCGAGAGGCCCGACGGAATCCAAGAGGCCCTCGGGATTTCCTTCGTGCGGTGACTCTGCGTTCCCGATCACGATGAGTCTTTGTATTAGCTCCGGCTCAAGCATTTCGCTCTTTCAACTGATTCAGACCACTCGACAGCCTGCACTTGCGCGCTCCGCGAGCCCATTCGAGACGACCCAGCCGTGCTTTCTGCGGCTTGCTCCAGCGAGCAGTTAGACAGTCACGCCTCAATAGCATACCCACGGCTCGCGCTTCTCCGGCGGAAGAACTGCCCAAATTACTTGAGCCTCACACTGCAGACCTGCCTACCCCTCAGCGTGGGCAACTTCGACGCACGTTCGCAGTCCCGCCTATCCGTGAACACCGACAGTCCGCGTGCGATACACTCGCTTACATTAAACACCGCATCAGGCTTTTCCGCACGTTGCGACTGAAAGTCTTCATCGGTCGGCGGAGACTGGCGCACCAAGCGGAATACGTCTAGATCCTCTTCTACCAACTATGCGTCGAATGGCGGGCAGTCGTGGGGCAGTTGTTCACGGTAAGTCATAGGCTCTTCCGTCAAGCACTCCCCGCCGTTCCCGCGGATACTGCCGTGCCTATCGCGGAGGAAAGGGATGCGTCGCAGAGGCAGAATCTATCACCTCGGTCGGCGGCGCTTCAATCGGATTTGAGCGCGGCCTCTGCATCGCTCTTTTGGAGCGGCAGTCGGACCGTGAACTTAGAGCCCCGGCCTTCCTGGCTGTCGGCTTCTATCGAGCCGCCGTGGGCATCGACGATCCACTTTGATATCGCAAGCCCCAACCCGAAGCCGGTCACGCGTGAGTCGCGAGGATCGGTCTGCCGATAGAATCTCTCGAAGATGTGAGGCAGGGCCGCGGCGGGAATACCTCGGCCGCTGTCCGAAACTTCGATCACCGCGCTGGCGTCCTTCACCGACAGCGAAAGCCGCGCGCTACCTCCCGCCGGAGTGTATTTGATTGCATTATCCAGAAGGTTCACCAGCAGCTGCTTGAGGCGCTTGTGGTCGCCTTCGACCAGTACCGGCGATATCGGCGCGTCATAGGTCAGCGCGACGCCGGCGGAATCGGCCAGTGGCGCGATGTAAGCGCGAGCTTCTGACGCAAGCTGGTCGAGTTGCACCTGCTCGAGCTCGAGCACTGATTCGCCCGCGTCGGAGCGTGCAAGGGTCAGCAGGTCTTCTGTGAGCTTGGTGAGCCGCGCGATTTCTTCCAGGCTCGACTGGAGAACTCGCTGATACTCCTCGGGCGTGCGCTCGCGGCGAAGGGCTACCTCTATGTCTCCGCGAAGTACCGCAAGCGGAGTCTTTAGCTCGTGAGAAGCATCCGCTGTGAAACGGCGTTCGCGTTCGAAGGCTTGTTCGAGCCGGCTGATCATCTGGTTGAAGGTCGCGGCCAGCCGCCCGATCTCGTCTTGAGACCGATGCTCCTCGACGCGTTCGCTAAGGTTGCCCCGGCCGATGCGCTCGGCTGCACGCGTCAGCCGATCAACCGGGCTCAACGCTCTGCTGGCGAGCCACAGGCCGCCGAGGCTTGCGAGCAGAAGCGCGACCGGGTTGGCGATGGCCAGCAGAAGGATCAGTTGCTTCTGCGCGCGTTGAACGTCCCTGAGTGATTGTCCCTCGACAACGAAGAACAACTCGCCGTCTTCATCCCGAGCCGGCCAGGTTATTATGCGGACCTGCTCGGTGGCGGAGAGCGAGACTTCGTCGAACTGCGGCTTCCACTCCGCCGCCGCGCGCTCAAGCGAGGGCTTGATCACCGGCACCTCGTGTCCCTCCGAGTCGGGTATTTGATCGGTGACTTTCCCATCTTTATTAACCACCGAGAGAAACTGTGGCGCGAGGATCAACACGCCAGGTTGGCTGGCTTCTTCGTTTGCAGACGGGTGACCGACGGCGTAGGCGAAGCGCTCGGCGTGATTTCGCAGCGACGCGTCGATCGTGTTTAGTAGCCCGCGAGAGAAATAGAGGTAGATTGCGACGGCGAAAGCTGCCAACACTAAAGCGGCGAGGCCAAAATACCAGAGCGTGAGTTTTGCGCGAATTGAGAGCACTTGAAATGTTCTCTACCGGGCGGCACGATGACTCTTTTCCAAGCGGTGACGGCGCACAACATCAACGGCGTCCTCTTCTGCGTGGCCGCTACGCTGCGCATCACGCCGAATCTCTTCATCGAGCATCTGATCTTCCCAGACCGCAATGCACCGCCGCATGTAATCTTCCAGCAATCGCGCAGGGTTGCGCCGCCGCTTTCGGGCCGCCTCTTGAAACTCCTCCCAGAGCGAGGAGTTCGAAAGAAAGTCCTTTGCCATGCCAATGAATTGTATCAGAGGAGTTCTCATGTCGTCTGAGACGACGCGAAGCGATGAAGAGTTCGTAGTACGGCCTTTAGGCGGAAGTTTGTAGCACGATGGCCGGACTGTGACCAGGTACAAACTTCCGCCTAAAGGCCGTACTACGAACTCGTTCTAAGGAGATCGGAAAGTTTGGTGCGGATGAGAGGACTTGAACCTCCACAGGATTGCTCCCACAGCGTCCTGAGCGCTGCGCGTCTGCCATTCCGCCACATCCGCATGATCGGCGATTGTGATTCAAACGAACCGAAAATATACTAACTAGCGCTCGCAAACAGTGTCAATGGATTTCCGATTTCCGAATTCCGATTTTCGATTGAGACGGCGAGCACGGAGCTTTGATTCGCATTTTATTGATCGAAATCGCGTACAATCTAAAATCGGCAATCGGCAATCGGCAATCGGCAATCGAGATATGGTCACCACAGACTTATCGCCACAAAGAGTACTTCAAGCACTGCCGAAGTCTCGCGAACGCGGCGTCACCCTGGATCGTCTCGCCGAAGCGCTGAACCTCCGGGAGTCCCAATCAGCCCGGTTTGGCGCGTTCCTGAAAGAGTTTGTTCGCGTTGGGCTCGCAGCAGCCAAAGGTGGTCGCTACTGGCGGAAACAAGCTCCCGGCTTTTTGATAGGAACGCTAAGGGGCACGCGCTCCGGTCATGCGTTCGTTGTGCCTGATGACCCGAAAGAACGAGAGAAGGGAGACCTCTTCGTAAACGCGCGGGCGATGGGCGCGGCTTTGCACGGCGATACGGTGATAGCGCGCGTCACCGGGGTGCGCGAGCGTGGACGTGAGGGCCGTGTCGAAGCGGTGTTGCATCACGGCAACCAAACGGTCATCGGCACGTTCGTAAAGCTCAAATCCGAGAGCTTCGTCTCGCCGATCGATGAAAGGTTCCTCTACGAGATCAGCATCGCGCCTTCCGACACGCTCGGCGCGAGTGACGGCGAGATCGTCAACGTCGAGATGACCAGGCCTCCAATCGCCGGACGGCCTCCGTGGGGACGTGTGATCGAAGTTCTCGGCCGGCCTGAACACCCGGGCATCGATCTTGAGATCATCATCAGAAAGCATCACCTTCCACACATCTTTCCCGAAGCCGCGCTCGCCGAAGCGGAAGCCCTTCACGAACCCATAACCGAAGAACAACTCGCCGGGCGAGAAGACCTGCGCAACAGGCTGACGATCACGATTGATGGAGAGACGGCGCGAGACTTTGACGATGCTGTTTCGATCGAGGAATTGCCCAGCGGGCGTCTGCTTCTTGGGGTGCACATCGCTGATGTGAGCTACTACGTTCGCGAAGGGAGCGCGCTTGATGAGGAAGCCTTGCAGCGCGGCACGTCGGTCTACTTTCCCGAGCGCGCCATCCCGATGCTGCCCGAGCGGCTCTCGAATGATGTTTGCTCGCTCAAGCCTCAAGTGGACCGGCTGACGATGTCGGCGCTTATCGAGCTGAACCGCAACGGCCGCGTCGTCGACTATCGGCTCACGCCTTCGGTGATCCACAGCCGCGAGCGGATGACGTATACCACGGTCAACGAGATCATCACTAACCCTGAAGGCGAAACGGCGGGTACTTATGCGCAGGTCAAAGACATGCTTCTCAGGATGCACGAGCTGACGCTGCTTCTGATCAATCGAAGAGAGGAGCGGGGCGCCATTGATTTCGATTTGCCCGAGGCTGAATTGTGGTTCAACGATGAAGGTCAGATCGGCGGCATCGCGCGGTCGGAGCGCAACATTGCTCATCGCTTGATCGAAGAGTTCATGCTGTTGGCAAACGAAACGGTCGCGAGACACCTTGAATCCTTGAGCCTTCCGTTGCTCTACCGCATTCACGAAGAGCCCAACCCGGAGAAGATCGAAGAGTTCGCCGAGATCGCCGCGTCGTTCGGTCACAAGTTTTCAATGCACGGCCCGATTCCTCAGCGCGGTTTCCAGCAGCTTACGCGCGAGATTCAAGGCAAGCCCGAAGAGCGTATGCTTTCGTACTTGATGTTGCGCTCGATGCAGCGCGCGCGGTACACGCCCCAGAACGCCGGGCACTTCGGGCTGGCGATGAAGACCTACACACACTTCACGTCGCCAATCAGGCGCTATCCCGATCTGATAGTCCATCGCATCCTGCGAGAAGTCATCGAGCGCGGTACAGAGACCGATGGCTGGAGCGGCGTCGATCTTGGAGCGAAGCATGCGATCAAGCGAGTGTCCGGGCCCGTGCTTGATGAGGAGCGCGAAACTGACCTTCGTGCCGGGCTTGAAGCGATCGGCGATCATTCGAGCGAGCGTGAACGCGCCGCCGCCGATGCCGAACGCGAGCTGATGGACTGGCGCAAGGCTGCATTCATGGTTGATCGCGTCGGCGATGAGTTCGACGGCGTCGTAACCGGGGTCAAGGAGTACGGGTTCTACGTCGAGCTGGATGAGTTCTTCATCGAAGGCCTGGTCCATATCTCGGTTCTTACGGACGATGTCTACGAGTATCAAGAGCGCAAGCACCGGCTGATCGGTCAACGCGCGCGCCTCGAGTTTCGCCTGGGCGATCGCGTCAGGGTATCAGTCAATCGAGTCGACCAGGCGCGCCACTTGATAGATTTCTCAGTGGTGAAGGTGTAGAGCCGCACGGCAGTCCCGGCTGGCGACGCTACTTAGCAAGGCCGAAGCTCTTTTCTCTAGCCCAGGGCGTTTACGCCTGGGTTGATCAGTGCCGAGATGATCGAGCCCCCTTCAGGGGGCTTGTCGAGTCGGCTTGAGCCAGCCAGCGCCCCCGCCTCAAGGCACCGCGGCAAGCCCCATGAATGGGGCTAAGGGCGTAGACCGGGCGCTTCTATCCCAGGCGTAAACGCCCTGGGCTAGGGAAAAGAGCGACTGATCATCCCAGGCGTAAACGCCCTGGGCTAGGGAAAAGAGCGACTGATCATCCCAGGCG
>CAZJQQ010000003.1:154255-251760 GCA_964548075.1 uncultured Clostridia bacterium
TAAACGCCCTGGGCTAGGGAAAAGTCCTCCTGATTATTCCAGGCGCAAAACGCGCTAGACGAGGAAGATCGCCCCGGATGATCCAAGGCGCAAACTGCGTTCGTCGAAGAGCGAGGAGCAATCGTGCAGCCATCACGAAGCTCCACGATGATTCGCAACACGATCGGCTTCTTTTTTCGACCGGAGACCGATGTGGTAGATCGTCCGCCCTTTCGATAGGAACCTCGCGAAGCCCGAGTCCGTACAAACTGCTTCGTTGTGAAAACGCGCTCGCTTATTGTTAATGCTTCAGCAATCCGACTCGTTACGGATTCAAACGATTGGAGAATTCTATGAAATCACGAAAAACATTCGCAGATAGAAAACACCCCTTGGCGCTAACGGCAACCGCGCTTGTTGCGTTGGCGCTGTTTACGCTTCCGGCGTTTGGCCAGGGCGCGAAGAATAGCGGCGCGACCCGCGCCATCAAGCAGTACACGATCGATCGAGCAGTTCCTAACCACAACCGCAATCGGAGGGAGCTCATTCTCCCCCGACGAGAAGTCGATACTGTTCTCGAGCAACAAGAGCGGGATCTACAATGTCTACAGTGTTCCGGTTACCGGCGGCGAGCCGACGCAGCTAACTCGCTCGACCACCGAGAGCACCTTCAGCGTAGGTTACTTCCCCAACGACTCCCGCATCCTGTACACCCACGACCAGGGCGGCAACGAGAACAGCCACATCTATGTGCTGGGCGCGGACGGCAAGGAGAAGGACCTGACACCAGGCGACAAGGTCAAGGCTCAGTTCCTGGGATGGACGCACGACGGCAAGTCCTTCTACATATTCACAAACGAACGAGACCAGAGGTTCTTCGACATCTATAAGCTGGACGCTGCCAGCTTCGAGCGGACGCTGCTCTATCAGGACACGGTCGGCTACCAGTTCGGCGACATTTCGGACGATGGGAAGTTCATCGCATTCGCGAAACCGAACACGACCTCTGACTCGGACGTCTACCTCTACAACGTCGCGACGAAAGAGATGAAGAACATCACCCCTCATCAAGGCGATGTTGCTTCAAGTCCCGCGGCGTTCGATCCCGCGGCGCGATACTTGTACTACCAGACCGACGAGGGCAGCGAGTTCTCATACGTCGCGCGGTACGACCTGACGACTGGAAAGAAAGAGCCGGTTGAAAAAGTGAACTGGGACGTTGCGTTCACCTACTTCTCGCACAACGGCAAGTATCGAGTCTCGGGCGTCAACGAAGACGCGCGAACGAAAGTAAGAATCTACGACACTGCGACGGGCAAGCCCATCGCCTTGCCTGCTTTTCCTGAGGGCGACATCACCTCGGTCAACATCTCCCGAAGCGAAAAGTTGATGACGTTCTACTTCAACGGGTCGCGTTCGCCGAGCAACCTTTATGTCTACGATTTCGCAACCAAACAAGTGCGCAAGCTGACTGAGAGCCTGAACCCCGAGATCGATTCAGCCGATCTGGTCGAGTCAAAAGTCATCCGATACGAGTCGTTCGATGGCATGGCAATTCCATCCATCCTATACAAACCCCAACAAGCGAGCGCGACGAAGAAAGCGCCGGCGCTGCTTTGGATTCACGGGGGTCCGGGCGGCCAGACTCGAACAGGTTACAGCGGAGTGATTCAGTATCTGGTCAATCACGGCTACGTGATTCTGGGGGTCAACAACCGTGGAAGCTCGGGATACGGCAAGACGTTTTTCACCGCCGATGATCAGAAGCATGGCCGCGAGCCGCTTTGGGATTGTGTTGAAGCGAAGAAGTACCTGGCGTCGCTCGGCTACGTCGACACGTCGAAGATCGGAATCATCGGCGGAAGCTATGGTGGATACATGGTGCTTGCGGCGCTCGCGTTCAAGCCCGATGAGTTCGTGGTGGGCGTCGATCTGTTTGGCGTTTCCAACTGGGTGCGCACACTCGAATCGATCCCCCCGTACTGGGAGTCGTTCCGCAAAGCGCTCTACAAGGAGCTCGGCGACCCGAAAACCGATCTCGAAAACTTGAAGGCGATTTCTCCGCTCTTTCACCCGGACAAGATCGTCAAGCCTCTGATGGTTCTTCAGGGCAAGAACGATCCGCGAGTGATCAAACCCGAGTCCGACGAGATTGTCGAGGCGGTGAAGAAGAAGGGCGGCGTCGTTGAGTACATAGTCTTCGACAACGAAGGTCACGGCTTCACCAAGAAGGCTAACGAGATCCGAGGCTACAAGGCGATCCTGGATTTTCTCGATAAGTATCTCAGAGGAGCGGACGCCGGCAAGTGAAAGACTGCTTAGCGGCTTGGCGGGACTTTGCGTCTTTGCACGAAACACCGATTGAACAGACTGGTTTCGCGCAAAGACGCGGAGGTCCGCCAAGACGCCAAGGCGGGTTGAGTTTCGTTTACAATCCGCCGTCTTCAGCATAGAATCTCGCCACTTGGAGCTAAGGGAGGAGATTCTATGCTGAAGAAATGTGCTTGCCTTGCATCGATCCTTGCTGCCCTAATCCTGTCGTCACTGGCATCGCCGGGATTGGCGCGTTCTCAGTCGGTGGAAGAGGCTGGCCGCGCCGGCGATCTATCGAACCGCTACCGCATTGTCCCAAACGTCACGTATTTGACCGCTAACAACTGGGACGCGAAGCTCGACGTTTACGTGCCTCGCGAGTCAGCCGCGCCAAACCCAACGCTGATCTACATACACGGCGGAGGATGGGTTGGCGGCTCCAAGGAAACGTCCTGGCTTCAGTTGGTGCCGTACCTTGAAGCCGGGTGGTCCGTTGTCAATGTCGAGTATCGGCTCGCGCGTGTCTCGCTGGCTCCGGCCGCCGTCGAAGACTGCCGCTGCGCGTTGCGCTGGGTAATCCGAAGTGCAAAGCAATATAACTTCGATACGACCAAGCTGGTGGTGACCGGTCACTCCGCCGGCGGCCACCTGTCGCTCACGACAGGAATGCTGCCGTCATCTGCGGGACTCGACCGCGAGTGTCCCGGGAGCGAAGAACTGAAGGTCGCCGCAATCGTGAACTGGTTTGGCATCAGCGATGTCGTCGATCTCCTCGACGGCACGAACATGAAGGAGTACGCAGTCGCGTGGCTGAGCAGCATGCCGAATCGTGAAGAAGTCGCGCGTCGCGTCTCGCCGCTGACCTATGTTCGCGCCGAGCTGCCTCCGATCATCACTATTCACGGTGACGCCGATCCGGTCGTGCCTTACACCCACGCCGTGCGGCTTCAGGAAGCGTTGAACAAAGCCGGCGTCCCCAATCAACTGGTGACTATACCGGGCGGCAAGCACGGCGGCTTTAGCCACGATCAGACGGTGCGAGCCTATTCAGCCATTCGAGATTTTCTTGGCAAGCACAACCTGAACGGTCCGAGCGTCGAGAAGAAGCCGTAGCTCGAATCGAAGCGGCGACTCCAGGGAATACGAATATGACGAATATGACGTAACGTAATATGGCGAATTGACTTAACATTGGTCGTTGGGTAGCCTATAAACTTGCTCGTTCGCCGGTTTTCATCACAACCTGGGTCGCGTTTGCTTCATTCGAGTTCACGTCTAAAAGCAACGCATTTTCGAGGAGGACTTATGAAGCGCATGTGTGCGTTAGTGACTATCATCGTGCTGTCACTTGCGTCTGCTGTGGCCAAGGAGCAGCAGCCGGCACGCCCGTTCACGATCGATGACCTGCTTAAGATCCGCCGTGTTTCTGATCCGCAACTTTCCCCAGACGGCCGATGGATAGCCTACACGATAGCCGACACGGATAAGGCTGCCAACAGGCGGACGACTCAAATCTATTTGATCTCGACAGACGGAGGTGATCCGCGGGCGCTGACCAGCGAAAAGCAGTCCTCACATTCGCCGCGTTGGTCGCCGGACGGGAAGCGCCTTGCGTTTGTTTCGGCGCGCGACGGCGAATCTCAAATCTGGACCATCGAGCTAGCGGAAGCCAACCCCGGTTCGGTTAAGAAGATCAGCAACATCTCGACCGGAGCCGATGCTCCCGTCTGGTCGCCCGACGGAAAGTTGATCGCGTTTACCTCCGAAGTCTATCCCGGGTGCGCGACCGACGATTGCAACAAACAGCAGACCGAAAAGGCCGCTGCAACCAAGGTCAAGGCAAAAATCGCCGACCGCTTGTTGTACCGCCACTGGACCACCTGGAAGGACGGCAAACGTACTCACATTTTCGTTGTCTCGACTGAGAGCGGCGAGGCTCGCGACCTTACGCTGGGCAACTACGATGCGCCCCCTTTCAGTCTGGGTGGCCAGATTGACTACGCCTTCTCGCCGGACTCAAAAGAACTCGCCTTCGCGCGCAACACTGACAAGGTCGAAGCGATCTCGACTAACGGTGACATCTTCATCGTACCCGTGACGGGAGGCGAGGCGCGGCGGATCACCGGCGATAATCCCGCAAACGACCTGACACCGGTGTATTCGCCCGACGGAAGATATATCGCTTATCGAGCGCAGTCCAAGCCGGGGTTTGAAGCCGACCGCTGGCGGTTGATGCTCTTCGATCGCAAGACCGGCCAGAGTCATTCGTTGACGGAACAGTTCGATTCCTCCGTCGAAAGTTTTACGTTCTCGGCTGATGGTCAGAGGATTTACATGTCGGCCCTCGATCAAGGCCGCCAACCGATATATGAATTGCCGGTCGGCGGAGGCCCGGGTAAGAAGTTGATCAACGACGGCGTCAATGACGACGTGCAAGTGAGCACGGATGGAAAGACCCTGGTTTTTACCCGGCAGAGTCTCGCGCGACCAGTGGAGATCTACAAAGCCAACTCCATTGGCGCAGGGGTCACTCAATTAACAAAGACCAACGACACTTTTCTGGCGGAGTTCAATCTGAAACCCGCTGAAGAAGTCTCGTGGGAAGGTGGGGCAGCCTCGCGAGTCTACGGGTTCATCACCAAGCCGGCGAATTTCACGGCCGCCAAGAAATGGCCGCTCATCGTCTTGATTCACGGCGGACCGCAGGGCGCGTGGAACGATTCGTGGAGCTATCGATGGAACCCGCAACTCTTCGCGGCGGCGGGTTATGTAGTGTTTTCGCCAAACCCCCGCGGATCGACAGGCTACGGTCAGAAGTTTGTCGATGAGATTTCCGGTGACTGGGGCGGCAAGGTCTACACCGACATACTGAACGGCGTCGCTTACGTTGCGGCGATGCCCTACGTCGATCGCGAGCGAATCGGCGCAGCAGGCGGAAGCTACGGCGGGTACATGGTCAACTGGATCGAGGGGCATAACACCGATCCTCGCGTGAAGTTCAGCGCTCTCGTTTCGCACGCTGGAGTCTACAACTTGACTAGCATGTATGGCGCGACCGAGGAACTGTGGTTCCCGGAATGGGAGTTCAAGGGGATGCCCTGGACCAATCCGGAAATGTACGCGAAGTGGTCGCCGCACATGTTTGTGAAAGAGTTCAAGACGCCGCTGCTTGTGATTCACGGCGAGCTTGATTACCGCGTGCCGGTCGGCGAAGGACTGCAACTGTTTACCGCGCTACAGCGGCAGGGCGTCGAGTCTAAGCTGCTGGTTTACCCGGATGAAGGTCACTGGGTCTTGAAGCCTCAAAACTCAGAGCTGTGGTACAACACCGTGCTGGAGTGGTTCGATAACCACCTGAAGCCAAGATCGCAATCTTAGTGGACGCGGATTGAAGACTGACGCCTGCGCGACTCGTCGTTCGACGCGACATTAGTGCTTCACCGAAATATTCGCTCCGTGAAGCGGATTTGACTGCAGTCAGATGGGGACAAAAAAAATTGGAGGTCGCCGCCGTGCCCGGGCGACGACCTCTCCCCAAGTTCAGAACAGAATGGTAGAGATTCTAAGGATGTGCAGCCGTAGACTAAGCAATCTCGATACCGCGAGCACGCCAGTAACTCAAATCGTAGTTGAGCAAGCTGTTAGTTGAAAGCGGTCGAGTTAGAAGACGCTGTCACCTTCCAAGATTCTGGAAGTATCTACGAAAAATTGGAAATGGAATTCTGGGCGTGCGCTTGCGAGGCGAAGACACCAAACAATCAGCGCCCCCGATGTTGAAGACAGCCTCAGAATCATGAGGCTTAGTCGGACCTGAGGTTCGACCTCGCTGGATTGAAGTTTGCGGACTTAAGTTCGAAAGTTCGTCTGCGCCACGCCGAATCTGTTGGCGGGTGCAGTTGCAGTCTTCGCATTGCCAGCGCGCAACTCCAGCTCTAATGCGGTGCCGATCAAGCTTACAAGCGACCCGCCGCCATGCGAAACTGGCAGATGAAGCTCATTTTCGAGGTGCTCCAGTGTGAGGTCATCGAGAAAGACGTTACCTGATTTCAGACAAGCTTGCTCGGGCACGATCAGGAAGTCCCCTTCGATTGAACCTCGGGCCGCCAACACGTCGCCTCCCGCCATTAGCCCCGCAACGGTTACCTCTTCACCGAAGAAATGATTTCGGATAGCGGCTACCTTGAGCCTTGTGGCGCATTGTTCGTTTATCTCATCTACGTACCGCGCAAGTACCGGGTAGAACAGTTCGCCAGTCGCAACTGTGCCCCGCAGCGATCCCGGCTTGATTTTGAAATCAGAGACAAGATCCCGGCTGAGAGTCTTCTTCGCGTCAACGACGAAACGGCGCACCATCCCTACACCGTCTTCGATCTGCGGGTAGTCGCCATAGTGCGCACGACCGGGGAGCGGTATGCCGCCGCGCAGATAGAACTCGTCGGCCAAAAACACAAACGTAGTTCCGAGGCGTCGTCGGAATTCGCGCTGCCAAGGGTTCACCTCTTTGATCAGCGCGTGAGAGAACGCGTCAGTCACCGCCATAAGCCTATCGCGATAGTTGTGGAGTTTCGTGAACACGACTGGAACGACCGCAACTGAATTCAGACCCGGATGAAGCTCCGCCAGATCGTTTATCGTGCGCCTGAGCACCTGGCCGTCGTTGATCGATGGGCAGAGGACCACCTGAGCATGAAGCTCGATGCCATGTTCGGCGAGATATCGCATCTTACCGAGGACGTCGTCAGGGCGCTTGCGGCCGAGGAGATACTGGCGCACTTCGGGATCAGTCGCGTGAACGGAGACGTATTGGGGTGACAGCCGCTGCTGAACTATGCGATCGAGTTCCACTTTTGAGATCGAAGACATAGTCGTGTAGTTGCCGTGAAGAAACGACAAACGAGTATCTTCGTCTTTGAAGAATAGCGACTCGCGCGAGCCTTGAGGATTCTGGTTGCAGAAACAAAAGATGCAATCGTTCGCACACTGGCGCGGCGAGAAGTACTCAAAGTCCAGCCCCCAAATTTCGCCCTCGCCGACTTCAACGTCAAGTGCGGCGCCTTGGCCTGATTTCTTGATGATGTCGAGCCGAACTCGGTCTTCGCTGCCCGTGTAGAATTGAAAGTCGAGGAAATCGCGCAGTTCGCGGCCATTGACCTTCATAATGCGGTCACCGGCTTCGATCCCCATTTCGTCTCCGAGTGCGAACGGGTCAACCGCGCTGACCACCACGCCTTTCTCTTTCTTCGTGTTGATCGGATAGATAGTCTCGAATAACTCGGTGTACATAACTATGCGCGAGCTTCTCCGCCTTCAACACGCACCTCGACCCCGGTGGTTACCGGTTTCCCTTCGGGAATAGGCATCTCGGGCCGTGCTTCGTCAGGAGTCGTGAGCGTGTGAGGCAGAAGCTCATCGATTCGCTCCACAAAAATCACTTCGAGATCGCGAAGCGCCTCTTCTGGAATGTCCTTCAGATCGTGTTCGTTCTTCTTTGGCAGGACAACCCGCTTCATTCCGGAGCGGCGCGCTGCAAGCACTTTGCCTTTTATGCCGCCAACCGGAAGCACGAGACCACTGAGAGTGATCTCGCCGGTCATCGCCGTATCGCTTCGCACCGGACGCCCCGAGCACAGCGACGCGAGCGCGGAGATGATCGCGACGCCGGCCGAAGGGCCATCCTTCGGAGTCGCGCCGGCGGGCACGTGAACGTGCACACCGCTATTCTCGAATTTCTCGGCACAGTCAAATCCCATATCATCCGAGTGCGACCATAGGTAGCTGAGCGCCGCCTTCGCCGACTCCTGCATCACCTCGCCGAGTTGGCCCGTCAGCGTGAGCCCTTTCGAACCGGGCAGCAGCGTTGCTTCGATGAACAAGACCTCGCCGCCCATTTCGGTCACAGCCATGCCCGTCGCGACTCCGGGCGGCAGCTTTTGCCGGGCCATCTCGTGGAAGAACATCTCGTGACCAAGATAGTCTTCAAGCTCCTCATGCTTGACGGTGAACACGTCGCCTTTGCCTTGCGCAACCTTTAACGCCACCTTGCGGGCGACGCTGCCGATGTTGCGCTCGAGCTGCCGCACGCCGGCCTCGCGAGTGTACCGGCTGATGATCCCCTGAATCGCTTCGTCGGTGAACTGAAGCTGCTCTTCGCTCAATCCGGATTCTCTGATCTGGCGCGGAACCAGGTACCGCTTGGCGATGTGAAGCTTCTCTTCTTCGGTGTATCCCGAAAGCCGGATCACTTCCATGCGATCACGCAGTGCGGGCGGGATGGGCGAGAGGGTGTTCGCGGTTGCTATGAAGAACACCTTCGAAAGATCGAACGGCAAATCCAGATAATGGTCCCTGAAAGAAAAATTCTGAGCCGGGTCGAGAACTTCGAGCAGCGCCGAAGCCGGATCGCCGCGGAAGTCCATCCCGAGCTTGTCCACTTCATCCAGCATCATCACCGGATTGTTGACGCCGGCGCGTCGAAGCGCCTGGATGATGCGCCCGGGCATCGAGCCGATGTAGGTGCGCCGGTGCCCGCGCAGCTCGGCTTCGTCGCGCATTCCACCCAGCGACATTCGCTCGAACTTACGGCCCATCGACCGCGCGATGGATTGCCCCAAGCTCGTCTTGCCAACTCCGGGCGGGCCGACGAAGCACAGTATTGGGGCTTTTGTTTTCGGATTGAGCTTGATCACCGCGAGGTGCTCGAGTATGCGCTGCTTTATGTCTTCCAAATCGTAATGATCTTCGTCGAGCACCGCCTGAGCATTGTTGAGGTCCAGGGCTTCTTCGGTCGATTTCATCCAGGGCAGATCCAGTATCCAGTCAAGATATGTTCGAATGACGTGATAGTCGGGCGCCGCGGTAGGCAGGCGCTCGAGTCGCTTCAGTTCGCGATCCGCTTCGGCGCGAACCTCATCTGGCAGATCGGCTTTCTCGATCCTTTCGCGCAGGAGCATCGCCTCGGCTTGCTCGGGCTCGCTCTCGCCAAGCTCTTTCTGAATCTGCTTCATTTGCTCGCGAAGGATGAAGTCGCGCTGCGCCTTCCCGAGTTCCTCCTGCGCCTGATTCGCGATCTTGCTCCTGATCTCCAATACCTCGACTTCACGGGCGAGGTAAGTGTGCATCAGGTGAAGCACGTCACTCTCAGTGTCGGCCTCGAGCAGCGCCTGTTCCTGCGTGACGTTCAGATCGAGCACCGAACCCAGGAAGTAAGCGAGCCGTACCGCGTCATCGGCTTGAACTATTATGTTTCGAATCTCCGGCGGAACGTTGGGAAGCAGACTGAGCGCCTTTTGAACCAGGACCTGGATATTTCTTTGAAGCGCTTCGACCTCCGGGGTTTTCTCGCGCACGGGCTCCGGTAAGACCTCGACGCGGGCTTTCAGATGAGGCGACTGTCCGGTGAATTCGATTAATCGGAAACGCTCCTGACCCTGAACGATTAGATGCAGCACTTCTTCGGCGCCTGGTGAGCGCATCATTCGGTTTATGACGACGACCGTGCCGGTCTTGTAGAGGTTGTCGGGCGTCGGCTCGGTCTCGTTGTCCTCACGCTGCGCCACCACGCCGAGTAACTTCTCTTCAGTGGACAGTGCAGCTTCCGCCGCCGCGAGCGACAACGGCCGTCCCACCGTTAGCGGCGTGATGCCCGACGGAAAAATCACAGTGTTCCTCAACGGCAGGATCGGCAACTCTAAAATTCTATTCTCTGTCATCTGCTTGCACCCCTGAAATCACTGGCCGGCTTTAAGCGGTAAAGGAACAACCCGCTTGCTGCTTGGTCACTCCTTCCAACTTACACACATTTCAAATGCAATATGAACCAGCCGTCCCGGCTTTCGGACTGAATCTCCGCCCGCGACAAATCGCAGGGGATCTTCAGAATTCGCTCGAAGCGGCTGTAGGTTATTTCGAGCTGATGATAGCTCCACCCTTCGGTGATCACAGTGTCCCGCCGGACTCCACGCACTATCAGCTTGTCCTCGGCGATCAGCACTTCGACATCGTCCAGTTTGACTCCGGCAAGATCGAACTTGATCTTCCATCCTTCCGGGCATCGGTAGATGTCCACCGCCGGCTGCCATAGCGGGCCGCTCGGGCGGCGATACTCGCTGCTGATTCGCTCTATGAAAACCCTCTTGCTTCTTGACAACATGACCTTGCTCCACCGGTCGCATAGACTTCAGTTTGTGGCCGCTGGCGAAAGCTCTTTCGTCCAAAACGGCACAGACTAAAGTCTATGCTACGCTTCACAGCAGAGTAGCTGTTTCAACGAGATCACCCACCCCCAGATCGCGAGACGTCAGGACACTATCGATGAGCCCGTAATCGACGGCTTGCGTGGGGCTCAGAATAAAGTCTCGTTCGACGTCGCGGTCGGTCTTTTCGAAGGGCTGTCCCGTCAAGTCCGCCAGAATATGCGAAAGCAGGTTTCGCGTTCGCAGAAGCTCTTCGGCGTAGATCTTCACGTCAGTCGCCTGGCCGGCGATGCCCTCAACCGACGGCTGATGAATGACTATCCTCGAATGAGGAAGCGAGAACCGCTTCCCTTTGGTACCCGCGGCGAGCAGTATTGCCGCCATCGAAGCCGCTTGCCCCATGCAGATCGTCACGATGTCAGGCCTGATAAAGTGCATCGTGTCATAGATGGCGAGTCCCGCGGTAATCGACCCTCCAGGGCTGTTGATGTAAATCGATATCTCCCGGTCGGGGTCCTCGGATTCCAGATAGAGCAATTCTGCTACGACGATGTTCGCCACCGGTTCGTCGATATCAGTTCCGAGAAAGATGATGTTCTCTTTCAGCAACCTGGAATAGATATCGTAGTGGCGTTCGCCTCTGCCGGTCGTTTCAACAACTGTCGGTATTAAAACCATATCGTTAGTCCTTGGTCCGTAGTCCGTGGTTCGTAGTCCGTAGCCGAGCGCGAAGCTACGGACTACGGACTACTGACTACTGACTAATTCAGAATCTCAACACTGCGCCGATGCCCGCTTCGGCCAGCCTCGCCGCCGCTTCGCCGGACACCAATTGAACCTTGCCACCCATGTCGAGCACCCGATGCGAAGCGCGATTGATTAAGTCCGGCGCCGCCTCGAGCTGCCCTCCGCAAAACGAGCACTTCTCGTTGCCATGCGAGACCAGCACGTGACACGCGCTGCATTCCTTACCCTCGACTCGAAAATCCCGCGCGACCACCAGCCGGTAGACTCTGCCTTCCTGGATGGCGCCGAGCGTATCGGACAGGCCTAGCACCGCACGTTCACCCTTCATCGCGGCGGTGATCATAGCATCGACACTTTTTGCTTCATCCTCGTGCTCGGCTTTTTCTTGCACAGCTCTCAACTCAGTGATGAGCCGGTCGTGATTGGCATCCACCGGCGCCGAGATCGTCCCGATGATCATCTGTTGGATCCGCTTCGGAAGTCCGCCCGTAAACACCGAGGTCGCTTCCACCGGCCCTCCTATGACGACTCTCTTCAGCTTCATACGATCGATTACCGACGCCAACTCATCGGCAACTCGCTTGGCATGCGACTGAACGTGAGTTGTATGCTCACGGTCCATCTGTCCTTGTGACCAGATGTGATCAGTCCCGGTTGTTGCGTGCTTGTTAGGCACATCAGACACGACTTCGGCTTGCTGTTCCATCCCGCCCGCATCGACGGCCAGGATGCGAGCGTGGTGCTTGTCTATCAACACGACGCCGAAGCGGCCGTGCTCTTCAATCACTTCGAGCAAGGGCCGCACCCAGAGCTGTGGTGACCATCGCAATCCTGTGGGCAGTTCGACCTGGAGATCGCGCTGCCACCAGAAATCCTGCTTCGAGTCGCTGAATACAACCAGCGCTTTGCCCTTCGGCACGTAGTCCCTCAGAAACTTGCGAACTCGCTGGCATTCGGCGTCAAACCTTTGCCTGCTTCCCTCGTGCGGGTTCTGATTCTCGGCAACTTGCCGAAACAGGCTTTCAACTCTCGTTTCGAACCCGCGATTGAGGTTCGCGGCGTTCGATTGATCTATGTTTACGTAGAGGCTCAGAATGAGTGACTCAGGGCCAGACGGATATTGGTGTAACTGGCTCAAGTCATCGTGCGAGATCATACCCTTCCTCCTTGTTCCCTTTCAGGTGCGGATGGTTGCGCCGCAGGCGCTTTAGAGCTGTAGTTGCGCAGGCTGCAGGGTGTGTTCACTCTCCGAGAAGATTTCTTGCAGCGAGATCGGTCTGCCATCGTCAAGATCAGCGTCGGGATCGTCCTCGGACAGAAGAAAGAATCCGGTGGTTCCTTCACCCGCGAGTTCGCTTCCTATTCTGTTGCTCAAAGAGCGAGTCAATCGTGTTGCCAGGAAAGTCATCAATTCCGGGTTGCGTTCCTTGTAACGAGAAAGCGCTTCCTCGCTGGACCAGACTGGTATGCACTGCTTCCCATTTATTTCTTCGGTGAAAAGGCCGCCGTCTGCGCGCCGCATCACGTACATCTCGCTCATACGATTTGACCTCCGTTACTCGACATCATGATAGCACAAGGCCCCGGGCACCCGAACGATTAATGAACCAGTCCGCTGTCCGTCGTTCCGGGTCCGTAGCCAGTGGTCCGTAGTCAGTGATTAGGTTTGTCTATCCGCGAACACAACGGACTACGGACCACTGACTACGGACTAATGCGTCACCTCGGCTTCTGCCGCGAACGGGCCAATCGAGAATGTTATCGCGCCACCGGACACGTCAGCTCTCAGCACCGCGTTGTCCTTCACATCGCCCTTCAGGATCAATCTCGACAGCGGGGTCTCGATCTCGCGCTGTATTGCGCGCTTCAAAGGCCGCGCGCCGTACACCGGGTCGTAGCCCGCTAGAGCAAGATGCGTCTTCGCTTCATCCGTAAGGTCCAGCGTTATCCTCCGCTCTGCCAGCCGTGTACGCAATCGGTCGAGTTGTATGTCGACGATCTTCTTCAAGTCCTCCTCGGTCAGCGAGTGGAAAACAATCGTCTCATCCACGCGATTCAGAAACTCGGGCCTGAAGTGATGCCGCAGAGCATCGAGCACGCTCTCCTTCATTCGTTCGTATTGATCGCCTCGATGCCGCCCGTGATACTCGAGTATCAAGTGACTGCCGATGTTGCTGGTCATTATGACGATTGTGTTCTTGAAGTTCACGACGCGGCCTTGCCCGTCGGTCAGCCGTCCGTCATCGAGTATCTGCAGCAACACGTTGAACACGTCGTGGTGCGCCTTCTCAATCTCGTCGAACAGCACGACCGAATAAGGCCGCCGCCTTACGGTTTCCGTAAGCTGTCCGCCTTCCTCGTAGCCGACATAACCGGGGGGCGCGCCGATCAACCGAGCCACCGCGTGCTTTTCTTGATACTCGGACATATCTATGCGGATCATTGCGTGTTCGTCATCGAACAGGAACACCGCGAGCGCGCGTGCGAGTTCGGTCTTACCAACGCCGGTCGGTCCCAGGAAGATAAACGACCCGATCGGCCGATTGGGGTCCTTGAGGCCCGAGCGCGCGCGGATTACGGCGTCGGCGACCGCGCTGACCGCTTCGTCCTGGCCAACCACCCGCTTGTGCAAATGCACCTCCAGCGAGAGCAGCTTTTGAAGCTCGCCTTCCAGCAGCTTGGAAACCGGAATGTGCGTCCACCGGCTTACTACTTCGGCAATGTCCTCTTCGTCGACCTCCTCCTTGAGCAGCCGGCTCCGATTGTGTTGCTGATCGAGCCCATCTTCGTACTCCCGCAATTGCTTTTCGAGCTGATTCAGCTTTCCATACTGCAGTTCGGCCGCGCGGTTGAGGTCATACTCGCGCTGCGCCTGCTCGATCGCCACCTTCGTCTGCTCTATTTCTTCGCGAATCGAACGGATCTTCTGGACCGCTTCTTTCTCGCCTTGCCACTGAGCCTGGAGCTGATCGGCATTTGCTCGCAAGTCGGCAAGTTCCTTCTCGAGTTTGTCGAGCCGGTGACGCGACGCCGAGTCGGTTTCTTTCTTCAAAGCCTCGCGCTCGATCTCGAGCTGCATAACCCGGCGCAGAATTTCGTCGAGCTCCGCCGGCATCGAGTCGATCTCGGTCCTGAGCTTCGCCGCCGCCTCGTCAACAAGATCGATCGCTTTGTCCGGCAGAAAGCGATCCGAGATATACCTGTGTGACAACACGGCCGCGGAGACCAATGCCGAGTCCTTGATGCGTACGCCGTGATGCACTTCGTAGCGCTCCTTCAAGCCACGCAGAATCGAGATCGTGTCTTCGACGGTTGGCTGATCCACAAGCACCGGCTGGAAGCGCCGTTCGAGCGCCGCGTCTTTCTCCACGTGCTTTCGATACTCGTCGAGCGTCGTCGCGCCGATGCAATGCAACTCGCCGCGCGCAAGCATCGGTTTGAGAAGGTTCGACGCGTCTACAGCGCCCTCGGCAGCGCCCGCGCCGACGATCGTGTGCATCTCGTCGATGAACAGGATGACTTCGCCTTCTGACGCCTGAATCTCCTTCAAGACCGCCTTGAGCCGTTCTTCAAACTCGCCGCGATATTTCGCGCCCGCTACAAGCGCGCCCATGTCTAGCGCGACGATTCTCCTGTTCTTCAAGCTCTCGGGCACATCGCCTCGAATGATGCGTTGCGCAAGTCCTTCGACGATTGCCGTCTTACCCACGCCTGGCTCGCCGATCAGCACAGGGTTGTTCTTGGTTCTGCGCGAGAGCACCTGAATCACCCGGCGGATTTCATCGTCACGGCCAATCACCGGATCGAGCTTTCCAGCAGCAGCCATCTTTGTGAGATCACGTCCATACCGTTCGAGTGCTTCGTAGGTGGCTTCCGGATTCTGCGAGGTGACTCGCTGGTGGCCGCGGACCTCCATCAGTGCTTTTTCGATGCGGTCGCGAGTCGCGCCGGCCGTCTTCAGAGCGCGCGACGCTGGCCCGCCGTCTTCGATGATGGCGAGCAGCAAGTGTTCGACGCTCACGTATTCATCTTTCAGTTTCTTCGCTTCGTCTTCGGCGGCTACAAACACTTTGTTGAGACGAGCGGTTATATAAACCTGATCGACCGGACCCGATGGCCCGGTGACCTTTGGCATCTTGTTGATCTCGCGCTCGACGGCCGCTTTCAATGGATCTACGTTCACACCGGCACGCGTGAGAATCGAAGGCACAAGCCCGCCCTCCTGATCCAGCAGCGCGTGCAAAAGATGTTCAACTTCGATCTGTTGATTGCTGTATCTGGTCGCGAGTGTTTGAGCAGCGCGAACCGCTTCCTGTGCTTTCTCTGTAAATCGATTGATGTCCATTTATTACTTCTCCCATCCCGCCCTCGGGTTAAAGTGGCTGGCTTCACTCAGTTCCCGATAGAGCTGCTTTTCTCGATCAGTCGGGTGAGTCGGCACGACAACCTTCAACCTCACGTACTGATCACCGCGCCCGCCGCCACGTCTGTTCAACCCCTGGCCCCTCAACCGCAACCGTTGCCCGCCCTGAGACCCGGCCGGAATCTTCACCTCCGCTTTTCCATCGATCGTCGGCACCTCAATCGTCGCTCCCAAAATGGCCTCCGAGGCGGAGATCGGAGCTTCAGCGGTGATGTCATCGCCTGCGACAGTGAAGATGGGGTGAGGTTTGATCTTCAACTTGATGTACAGATCGCCGGGTTCGCTAGCGCCGGCCTGCCCGTGCTTGCTTACCTTTATCACGGAACCCTCACGCGCGGCTGGAGGTATGTTTACGTCAATCGTCTTGGGGCTCAAGACGTGACCGGCGCCTCTGCACGTCGTGCAGACGACACCTGACGTTGTCCCCTTTCCCCCACAAGCCGCACAAGGCCGCGTGCCTTGCAGCGTGATCCTGTGGCGCCCTCCGCCATGAGCGTCCTCGAGCGAAATCTCCATCTCGGCTTCCGCATCCTGACCGCGCCCGGCCCTGGCGCGCGTCCCCCTGCGCCGGTGCTCGGCCTGACCTGCCGGCTTCGCCCCACCAAAAAGCGTCTCGAAGAAATCGCTGAAACCGCCTCCGCTAAACATGCTGCCAAGGTCGTCGAACTGCACATTGACGCGTCCCCAGCCGGGTGGCGGGGTGAACTCCGCGCCATTCTTCCAATTGGGACCGAGTTGATCGTAACGCTTGCGCTTCTCGGGATCGGAAAGGACTTCGTTGGCCTCGTTGATCTCCTTGAACTTGTCTTCGGCTACCTTGTCGCCGGGATTGACGTCGGGGTGATGCTTGCGGGCAAGCTTGCGATAGGCCTGACGGATCTGCTCGTCGCTGGCGTCTCTCTTAACGCCGAGCACCTCATAGTAGTCCTTGAACTTGACCGCCATCTAGTCCCTATTCGCCGCCTGGGAATCTGCGACATAGGCAGCATAAAATATGAGCGTAGTGCTGTCAAGTTTTTTCGAGTTGAGGAGGCGATAAGAACCGGTTTGTGCCTGGCGCACCGGGCCTCTTTGGTCCCGCTCAAGGCCGGTGTTGGCTGATCTCTCGAGGACCCGGACGTCTTCTGGGCAGGCGGCACCGGCGTCATAGACTGAATTGAGATGTTGAGGTATTCTTAGCGGGTTTCGTGACGATTAATCGGCTGAAAATCCGAAAGGAGGAGCTGCCATTCCAAAAGAAGATATGATCCCGGTTGAGGGAACCGTGATGGAGTCTCTGCCGAATGCAACCTTCAAGGTGCAGATCGGTGACGGGCACGAGATCCTGGCCCATCTGTCAGGCAAGATGAGAAAGAACTTCATAAAAGTTCTGGCGGGGGACAAGGTGACGGTAGAGTTATCGCCCTACGACCTTACTAAGGGGCGCATCACCTACCGGCACCGCAGCTAGTCTCGTTCGCGCCTGACCAAGTGTCACGCTTCAAGTGACTGCCTGGCCGGCTAGCGCAAGGCGATCTTTCTTATTACGAAGTTCTCGTAATCTGCGATGTACAGAACCCCCCGCACCTTGTCAATTGTGAGGCCTCGAGGCTGGTTGAATTTTGCGTCGACGCCCGGCCCGTCGCGGAGCTTCACACTCCCACCGCCAGCAACCGTTGTGACGTTTCCCGCTGGATCAATGCGGCGAATATCACTGGCTCCGAACTCGGCGACATAAAGCACTCCGTCCGAATCAAGCGCGAGCCCAATCGGCTGAACGAGGAATGCTTGTCCGCCCTGTCCATCAAGCGTAGCCCCCGAGCTTGCACCTCCCGCGAAGGTGCTGACCTGCCGGTTCGCGAGATCGATTCTCCGCACTCTGTTGTTGTTCGTGTCTGCCACGAACAGGAAGTTGCCATCGGCGGAAAGCGCCATCGCTGTAGGAATGTTGAATCGAGCATTCTCAGCCGCTCCGTCTGCGAAACCGGGAACACCGTTGCCCGCTATGGTTTCAACGACGGTCTGTGCGCCGTTTTGCCTTATCCGGCGGATCGCGCTGTTGCCCGCGTCGGCTATGTAGATCGTTCCGTCGGCCGCAACCAGGATGTCGTCTGGCAGCCTGAAAGCGGAGCCGAACAGCCCCGCATCCCTGTAGCTGGCAGTGCCCTGACGCGTGCTGTTGAACTTCTTCTGTCTGTCCGGATCAGTGACCTCGTTAAACGTACCCGCGACCGTTTCGACCGTAATACTCCCACCCGATCGTCTGATCCGCCGCACAACGCTGTTGCCGTTCTCGGTGACAAACATGGTTCCACTGCCGTCAAAAGCCAGGCCGTTGGGGAACGAAAAGGTTGGTGCCTTGCCTAACACGTTTCCGGAATCGTTGTACCCTTCCAAGCCGGTCCCAGCCAGCGTGCAGGTCTCACCCGTGTTGACGTCGATCGTTCGTATTGAATGATTCTGCTGATCGGTGATGTAAAGTAAACCATCCGGCCCGAATGTCATTCGCCTCGGACGGCGAAACGTCGCTTCGTCGCCGGCGACACACACGAGATCAAAGCCAGCCTTGCTGGTACCGACTAAGGTTGACACGATCAGGTCCGGCACGACCTCGAATGTGGCCAGTTCCGTCGTGATGCCGTCGGGGTCCTTCACCTGAACTGTGTGCGGGCCCAGGGCCACGTCCCGCTCGAGCGCAACGGTTAGATGGGTCTTAGAGGACTCTCGAATAAACGCCTCCTGACCATCGACGAACGCCGTCACTTTTTTGCTGAAGTTTGCGCCAGTGACTTCGACCGACGCCCTGTCCTCGCCCTGACGAATCAGAAGCGGCGCAACGTTGAAGATGAACGGATCTGTCGTGGGAGTGACTGGGAGGATCGTGTCGAGCGACTGGATGCCCTCTTGCTGGACGCGGACGACAAGTTGGGTGGGCTCGCTTCTGAGAATGCCTGGAATAGTCGCTTCGAGCCGTTCGTTCTTGCCGGCAGTGGTCGGCAGCTCCATATCGTTCACGACGATCGTCGCGCCGGGCTTGAAGACCCCGGTCACGATAAGAAACACATCCTCCGTCCCGACTTCAAGCGTAAAAGGATCTATCGACTTGACCTCCGCAGGTGTTGGAACCACGAAGAAGAGTTCGGTGTTGGATAGGTTTCCGTTCTTTGCTACAAGGGTGATCGGTATCGAGGCGGGATCGTTTACAAAGTCCTCGGGGATCTCGATCTGAACGCCTTCGTTGACTTCCGTCACCACCGTACCCTTGCCCCAAACCAGGACATTCGACCCATTCCCAAACGAATCAGTCAGAAGGGTGGGAAGGAATATCAGTCCCGAATCCTCCTGTGCGGCGTTCCCGTCGAGCTGAATCCGCAAGGTCGGGTCTTGAGGCCCGACTGTCAACGTGGCCGTTGGGCTTGCACCGCCATCGGGATTGACGCCCTGCACAGTGTGAGTTCCGGGAGATGCAATCAATGAAGCATCTACTTCCGCGAGCAACACCTTACCGTTCTTGCTTATTCTCGGTGAAGCCAGGGCGACACCATCGAACAACACATTGGCTCCGTCCGCGAAGCGGCGTCCGTCCAATCGTATCGTGAACGTGCGCGTTCCTGCGGTTACGACGTTCGGGTGGAGCTTCTTAAGGTCGGGCGCCTCTGATTGTGCCCGAACGGTAAGCCGATCGGTCACATCGGGCGCCAACAGCCAGGAAAAAACCAAAACCGCTGCTATGAAGTATGCGACTGCCTTCCTCATCCCTCTGTCACTCCTCTTATCAACCACAACCCGGTACTGCGGTCCTTGACCGGCAGTCATTGTCCGTTTGTGTGCATCGCTTGAATTATGAATCCGCGTTGAATCCCCAGCACCCAATCTGCCCGACCTTTGGCTCGACACTAATAGAAGCCGAACCGGGCGAAAGCTTGCACTGTTATCACGGCCAAACCTCCATCAAGGGACGCGCCACCCTTTAGAGTCTGGTAGTTCCGACAGCGAGGGAAAAGTATAACCAGCGCCCCGAACGTTTCACAAGATGAAGTATCATTGGTTGGATGCTTCTCGTCCTCGCATAGGCGGGACGCCGATGATAATCTCTTGCTCATAGGAGACATAAAGTGAAAGTAAAGCGACTCGGCCGCACCGGACTTAGGGTGACAGAGGTCTGTCTCGGAACCATGACCTTTGGTCATCAATGCGACGAGCAAACTTCTTTCGCGATCCTGGACGCGGGCGCTGATGCTGGTGTGAACTTCATCGACACAGCCGATGTGTACCCGATCCCGGTGTCTCTGGAAACCGCCGGCAGAACCGAAGAGATCGTCGGTCGATGGCTGCGAGGCAAGCGTAACGACTTCGTGCTTGCGACCAAGTGCCGAATGCAGATGGGAACGGGCCCTAATGACGCCGGTCTGTCGCGCAAGCACGTGCTGGCGGCGATCGACGAGAGTTTGCGGAGACTGGGCACCGACTACGTTGACCTTTATCAGGTTCATGCGCCTGATCCCGAGACGCCGATCGATGAGACGCTTGGGGCTCTCGATTCGATCATTCAAAGCGGCAAGGCGCGGTACATCGGCTGCTCGAACTTTCAAGCCTGGCAGCTCGGCAACGCCTTATGGACTAGCGATCGACTCGGTCTTGCCAGATTCGATTCGGCTCAGCCCCGATACAACCTCCTGTTTCGCGAGATCGAGCACGAGTTGTTCCCGCTGTGCCAAGACAAGGGCGTCGGCGTGATCGTCTACAACCCGCTTGCGGGAGGGTTCCTGACAGGCAAGCATCGCCGCGGCGCGCCTCCCGCAGACAACACGCGTTTCGCAGTAGCCGGCAAACTCTACCTCGACCGTTACTGGAACGAAGCGAGCTTCGAAGCGGTCGAGCGATTGCGAACTCTCTTTGAAGCGCGCGGAAAGTCGCTCACGCACGTCGCGCTTGCCTGGGTGCTGATGCAACGAGCCGTCACTTCGGCGATCGTCGGAGCAACAAGTCCCGAGCAGCTACGCGATGCGCTCCGAGGGGTTGAATTGGAACTTGATCAGGAAGAGTTGGATCAGTGCGATGGTGTATGGTACGAGGTGCCTCGCGCTCGCGATCCGCGAATCGCGTTGAGGTAAGGGATGAGTCCGTAGTCCGTAGTCCGTAGTAAGAATACAACGGACGATCGACTATTGATTATTGACTACTGACTACTGACTACTAACTACGGACTACTGACTTCTGCTTCACTCTTCGTGGGTGGTGTTCCGTTTGCGAAGGCTCTTTCGCGCTCGGCGCCTGGCAACCTGTGACTTCAGTCGGCGGCGCTCGCCAGGCTTTAGATAGAACGCGTGCTTCTTGGTGTCGGTGATGATCCCTTCGCGGGCTACTTGCCGCTTGAAGCGACGGATTGCGCTTTCGATGCTCTCGTTGTCGTGAACCTTTACCTGTGCCACTCAAACCTCCGTTTTCTTTTGCCGAGCGAAAAGCTTACACAACGAGCGCCGCGAGTGTCAAACTGGCAAGAAGGAGCACCGCGAGGGCGTATTCTTACTACAAGACTACAGACTACCAGACTACGGACTACGGACTACTGACTATTCCGGAGCAGCCATCAGTCTCTGAAGCGCTTCCTTCATCTGCGACCGAGCTTCTTCCTCCTTCTCACTAGCCACAGCTTCAGTAAGCGCAGGGACCGCGCGCTTGTCGCCGATGTCGGCTAGCGCCAGCGCGGCCGCCAGTTTGACCATTCGGTACTCATCCTTGAGCGAATGAATGAGCGGCTCGATCGCTCGCTTGTCGCGTAGATCGCCTAACGCCGCCGCAACCGCCGACCTCACGTCAGGCGCTTCGTCTCTCACCGCAAAAATCAACGCCGGCACAGCTCGCACTTCCTTCAACGACCCGAGCCCCATCGCTGCAGCCCCGCGAACCGTCGAGTTGCCATCCTTGAGGGACGTGGTCAGCGGATCCACCGCCTTTGCGTCACCCAGTTGGCCCAGTACCCTCGCCGCGGCCGCGCGCACGAATGACACCTCGTCATTGAGCATCGCAATCAGCGGTTCGACTGCTCGCTTGTCGCCCAGTTGTCCGAGCGCATTTGCCGCCGAAGCTCGAACGTCCCCTTCCTGATCCTTCAAGGCGGCGATCACCGGTTCAACCGCGCGCGGGTCACCGGCTTCGGCCAGTTGATCGATGGCCTCCCGGCGTTCGGCGGTCGACCGGCTCTTGACTCGTTCCAACATGCGCGTGATGTCATCGACCTTCTTGGGTTCTTGAGATTCACGATTCGGTGGGGCAGCATCCTGTAATGCGAGGGACTCGCGTGTTCGCGCTTGCGCGGTAACGGTGGTGAGAAGGAGTGTGAGGAGGACGCACAGCTTCATAACCAAGTCTCATATCGAACGGCGGGACGGCGCACGAAACCCAAAAAAGATTGCCTACGAGATGTCCCGCAAAAAACTGCGCCCGGCCTGCAGCGTCAACCCGAAGTTCTCAGCTACAGTCTGCCCAATATCCGCCAGCGATGATCGAGTGCCAAGATCGACTCCCGCTCGCGCCCGCCGCCCCCAGCAGAGCACCGGAACGTACTCGCGGGTGTGATCCGTCGAAACGTCTCCAGGATCGCAGCCGTGATCCGCGCTTATCATCAGCAAGTCGTCCTCTCGCATCGCCTGTTGAATCTCCGGCAGCCGCAAGTCGAACTCCTCGAGCGATCGCGCGTAGCCTTCCACGTCGTTTCGATGGCCGTAGAGCATATCGAAGTCTACTAGGTTGGTGAAGATCAACCCTCGCCCGGTCGATTCGAGGGCTCGCAGCGTTTGATCGACACTTGCGTTGTTGTTTCCGGCTTTCAACTCTTCAGTCGTGCCGCGATGGCAGAAGATCGACCCAATCTTTCCAACCGCCGCAACGGCCAACCCCGCCGATTTCACTCGATCAAGCAAAGTGTCCTCGGGCGGATTGATCGCGTAGTCCTGCCGCGCTTCAGTGCGGCGAAAGCTGCCGTGCTCGCCAGCGAACGGCCGGGCGATGACCCGGCCCACTTCGTCTTCGCCTGCGAGTTGCCCGCGCGCGATCTCGCACCATTCATAAAGCTGTTCGAGCGGGACGACCACTTCGTGAGCCGCTATCTGAAAGACGCTGTCGGCGGATGTGTAGACAATTGGCCGTCCCGTTCGCACGTGCTCCTCGCCAAGCTCCTTGATGATCTCGGTTCCCGAAGCCGCTTTGTTGCCGAGCACCTTGCGGCCGATCGCTCGCTCGAATGGCTCGATCACTCGCGGAGGAAAACCATTTGGATAGGTTGGGAACGGCCGTTCCGTAACGATGCCGCCCATTTCCCAGTGACCCGTAGTTGTGTCCTTCCCGCGCGAAGAAGTTGCTGCCTTTCCAAACACGCCGTTTGGGTTTTCAACGGGATCGACTGGCAAGCGCCTGATGTTAGCCAGCCCCATCTGACGCAAGTGTGGAATGTGAACCTCGCGCGAGCCGAGCGCATGCCCGAGCGTGTCCGCGCCCGAGTCGCCATAATCGGCGGCATCAGGCATCTCTCCGATACCAACACTGTCGAGTACGACGAGGATGATTCGGTTGAAAGGGCCCATCGAGGTCATCGATCAATCTCCGGCTGGCCGGTGCCGCGAGCGGTAGCGAGCGCGGCCCTCCAACTGGCCGTTGTGTCACTCGCGCTCGCTATAGCTGGCGGCTCTGAGCGATTCTATGTCGGCCCGGACGAATTATCAACGGGCGCCCTCGATCGCGGCTGCGTGATCCGCCTGCCGGCTCACAATCAGCCAAGACGTACACCAGTCAGAGTTCTCTGGGCGTGGCATACCGCACAATGCGTGACGGTAGTATTGACAACCGTTGATGCTCGGCGTAGACTGCCGCCGTCGTTGAGCTTTGCTCGGCGTTTCGGCCAATCAACAAGACCTCAGGCGCACGCTAGGAAAGGCTCACGACTCGAGTCTTTGGCGCTTCACTTCACAGATAGTCAATAGAGTGTGACCGGCGCGTAGTCGCCGGGTCTAAAAGTCGGAAGACCGGGTTTCCTTCCGCAGATTAGTGAAAACAGATCATGAGAGACAAAGGAGCTGACTAACATGGCACAAACCCAGATGATCGCTATAAACAGAAAGCCGGGCCAGGCCTTGGCGGAGTTTAGCCCTCAAAACCGGGCGGCCGGGGTTGGGGACGACATTTTCTGGAGCAACAATGACGAACAGGCTGAGCACTGGCCGGCGCCAAGCGTGGATAAGAAAACTGATTGGATGGACAATCCGATCCCGATAAAACGGCCTGACCAGCCTGCTCCGACGTCGCGGTATTTGTCCTTTAGCGGAGCTACGACCATCACGTATGTCTGCGCTCTTCATTCGCAAGAGACAGGCACCATCACCGTGCAATAAGGAGGCATTTATGGCAGAAGCTGACGATCTGACTGTGCAAGATGTCAAAACAAATGGGGCCGCCCCGGCCACAAAGCAACAGTTGTCTCGCGCCGCTCGCCGGCGGTTTTTGCGTCAGGCACTAGCGGTCACATCCGGCGTTGCTCTCACGGAGCTTCTCCCCTCCTCGCTGTTGGAAGCGGCCCCGCAGACTACGCCCGTCTGTCCACCCCCGGGTTTGGCTTTCACACCGGTGGGTGAGATCACCAGTCAGAACCAAAAACTGCTGGCGGTGATCAAAGTGGCGAGCGGGAACAGGAACATATCCAACAAACCAGGCTCTCAGCCAACGCAGTCCATGCTGCGATACTTTGACGGCTACAATCCGGCCAATCCGAACCAAAAGTGGCCTGTCACCCTTGCCGCCGGTCCCGGCCCAACGCTTCGATGCGAAATCGGCGATGTCGTTCAAATCACGCTGCTCAATCAAGTCAAAGTGCAGGACTTCGGAGGCTCGCTGGATTCCGGCGAAGAGGGGCGCAGCAACGGCTGTGACCAGACCACGAAGGCCAATCCGGATGGCAGCACGAATAAGAACTGGTATCCGGCAACTGACAAATACCCGAACTGCCTGCATGGATCGAGTTCCGCCAATATTCACTTCCATGGGACTCACGTCACTCCCTCAACTACAGGCGATAACGTCTTGGTCAATGTGCGCCCGAACGCGAAAGTGACTGAGAAGGACGTTCAGCAGTTTTTCCAGCAAATTTTCCAGCACTGCGAGTTGGGCAAGCAGCCGCAAAAGTGGGGAGACCTCTCAAAGGGATGGCGAGATTATCAGCAGACCTTGCTCCAGGAATACGACAAAACGGCGCCATACGAGGGTCCCGGCCGAAACCCGGACGGACATGGGCTTCCCCAGAATTTGCAGCTATGGCCTCAGGATGAACAAGCCATCAGTCAGGGTGTGTGGCCGCAATGGTACAGCGGCTCGTATCCCTACTGCTTTCAAATCCCGAAGTACGACGGTTCGCCGGCCGGCGTCAAGATGGGCCAGGCTCCCGGGACTCACTGGTATCACTCGCACAAACACGGCTCAACGGCGATCAACCTGTTCAATGGCCTCGCCGGGGCTCTCATCATCGCCGACAACAGCCCCACTGGTTACGACGGGAAGCTGAAGGCGTTTTACAGCGGCAAGCTCGAGGAAAAGGTCCTGGTCATCCAGCAGATCACCGCCACGCCCAACTTGCTGAGCGGAGCGCCCGCGGGACCTTCTCCTTTGCTTGTCAACGGCCAGTTCACTCCGACGATAACGATGCAGCCGGGGCAGGTTCAGTTGTGGCGCTTGATCAACGCAAGTGTGCAGGGGTTCGTCAATGCACAGCTCATCCCGATGACACAGAAACAACCGGCGATGAAGTTCAAGCAAACTGCGCAGGACGGCGTTCAGCTCGCTTGGCAAAACTTCAGCGCCGCGTCGAACGGCTCGCAGGCTATCGCACTGTCGCCGGCGAACCGGTTCGATTTGCTAGTTCAGGCGCCAGGCGCGCCGGGCTGCTATGTGCTGCAAGACACCAAAGCCGGTCCGATTGTGTACATCAATGTGACTGGTAGCCCGATTAGCCCTGCGATGCAATTCCCATCTCAGCAAAGCGATTACCCAACCTTGCCGACCTTCCTGGCGGATATTGACCCGAGCACGATTCGGTTCCGGCGGGAAGTCACGTACGGTTGGGATCGCGGAGCAAATGCACCCGGCCGTGGTGCCACCGGAGCCGCGCCTCAATACAACATTGACGGCAAGCAGTTCGAGGATCAGACCATCAATCAAGTTATGCTCCTCGACACCGCCGAAGAGTGGACCATCTACAACAAGACCATAGGAATCGCGCACCCCTTCCACATTCACGTGAACCCATTCCAGATCGTCGAAGTCTTCAATCCGGCGACGATGAAAGAGCCGCTGAAACTATCGCCGCCGTATGTCTGGTGGGACACCTTCGGAATTCCGCCGGGTGTGCCGGATCCCAATGATCCAGAGACCGATCTCCTAAAGAAGAAAGTGATCCCCGGCTACTTCAAGATGCGCAGCCGCTTCGTTGATTTCACCGGCCAGTATGTCCAGCACTGCCACATCCTCGCCCACGAAGACCGCGGCATGATGCAGTTGCTCGAGGTGGTCAGTAACCGCACGATCCAGAAACATCACTGATCAGAGGCCGACCTTTACGCGTCTTGGTCTTCGCCGCACGAACCGGGGGTGGCCAGTGGACAGAGGCTCTTGTCATCGAGTTGCGTTCCTTGCCGCGATGCTGCTTGTAACGGGTTTCACCTTTCGTTCGCCTACGGGCAGCATCAGCGGTGTGATTAAAGATCCGTCGGGCGCGCCCCTGGCCCGGGTCCCGGTCAAGCTGCTGAGCGCCGCGACACGTGCTCAAAAGACCGCTCTCTCGGACGCCGACGGCGCATTTCAGTTCATGCAAATTGAGCCTGCGAGATGGTCGCTCTCCGCCGAAGCGCCCGGCTTCAAACGTGTCACGATCCCTTCGGTCATTGTTCAGGTGGACCAGGAAACTCACGTTGAAGTAACCATGCAGTTGGGCGATGTGTCGGAAATCATAGAAGTCGATGGCGTCGCCCCGTTGCTCGAGACTGAAAAGTCCACCCTAAGTTCCGTCGTCGACAGCCGAACCATCGACGGCTTGCCGTTGAATGCCCGCCAGTTTCTTGACCTGGCTCTTCTCACGCCGGGCACTGTTCCCGCGGCTCCCGGCACGCAGGGCAGCGGCTTCAGCTCAGCGGGCGCCCGCTCGCAATCGAATGTCTATCTATTGGACGGCATCAGCAACATGGACACGCAGCAGAACGGGCCGCTCAATTCGTTCCGCATCACGGATGCCGTTCAGGAATTCGCCGTGCAGACGAGCGTGCCCCTGCCGGAGTTTGGGCGCGGAAGTGGCGGTCAGGTCAACATCGTTACAAAGGCCGGCTCGAACCAGTTTCACGGGGCCGCCTTCGAGTACTTCCGCAACACGAAACTGGACGCCGCCGATTTCTTCACCAACAAACTTGGAGGCCAGAAGAACGTTTTGAATCGCAACCAGTTCGGCGTAACACTCGGCGGACCGCTGGTGAAGAATCGAACCTTCTTCTTCGCGGCGTACGAGGGCTTTCGCCAGGTGGCTCCGGTAGTGCGCTCGACGCGCGTGCCGACGCCGGCCGAACGCGCGTCTGTAACCGATCTCATCTCGAAGCGGCTCCTCGACTACTGGCCGCTCCCAAACGCTGCCGGGACTTTGAACTTCATCGGCAACGTGCGCAACGAAGACGATGACGACACCGGCCTCATCCGCATCGATCACCGGCTCGGTGCTAGCGACCAGATCTCCGGCCGGTGGACTGAGTACCGGGCGTCGAGTTTCGTGGGCGGACCGACGCCGCAGACCGGCGGCAACCAGGGCGAGCCCCTCCAACGATCCGTGATGTGGAGCGAAGGACACACGTTTTCACCCACGTTCATAAACGAGTTCCGCTTGGGCTACTCGCGTAACATGATGGAGCGAGCCGTGCAAGACGACGGATTAAACGCGGCGACGATATTCACCGACGCCGGCGGCAAACCCTTGCCGGGCGTCGTCGATGCCGCAAAGGACCCGCTGAACTCGGGACTGCCTACGGTCGCGGTGGCGGGAGGGTTCGCTCCGCTGGGAACAAATATCAACTTTCCGCAGGGCCGCGTGTCGAGCACGATTGAATTGTTCGACAGCCTATCGCTCAACTCGCCCTTCGGCTGGTCGAAGCATTCGTGGCGTTGGGGCTTTCACATTCGCCGGGAGGATTTGCGTCGCTACCTCGATCGCGCCTCGCGCGGCGCATTCAACTTCGCGAGCTTCGCTGACTTTGCCAGGGGACTGGTGAGCACCTCCAACTTCCGGAACGGGAGCACGCTCGCCTACTGGCGCCGGTATCCGTGGGACCTGTTCTGGCAAGACGAGTTCAAGGTCCGCGAGAATCTCACGCTGCATTACGGCATGCGTTACGAATACCCGTCGGCCGTCGATGAGATTCGCGGCAACGCAACGAACTACGTTCCGGGAGTCGGTCCTGTGGTGGTTGGAAGCAACCGGGTGCTGGATATTAACCCCGCTCTGAAGGGCCCGGCAGCGCTGATCTTTCAGCAAGCTCCGTTCACGCTTCCATTAAGCGGCGTTTACTCGGACAAGAACAACTTCGCTCCGATGTTCGGATTTGCCTATAGCCCTCGAGTGCTTCAGGGTTTCTTCGGCGTGAACGACACGGTCATCCGCGGCGGATTTCGCGTAGCCTACGACGACATCTTCAACAACGTACCGTCCTTGATGGCTTTGAGCCCGCCCTACAATCTGCAAGTCACCCAGTCAGCGAATGTCACGCAGCCTGGAAAATTCCCGTGGGCGATCGGGTTCAATCAGAACGTGCCGCTGATCTCGAACTTCGGTCGGCAAGGGCCGGGAACTCCGACGGTCGGAGTAGTGAACTTTCAGGGCGTGGATCCTAACTTGAGAAGCGCGTACTTGTATCAATACAACCTCGGGATCCAGCGGAAGTTGGGCGACGCGTTTACGATCGAAGCGGATTATCAGGGGAGTTCCGGGCGCAAGCTTGGGATCTTCATCGACGTGAATCAACCGACGGTCATCGTGCGCGACCCGGCTAGACGGGGAACGGTCGCGCCAAATGAACAGGTGTTTCCGGACAATCACGTTGGTAACGTGCAGCTCGCCAGGTCCATCGGCTCTTCAAACTACAACGGGCTGGTCCTGATTGCGAAGTATCAGGATCGCCGCGGCCTCTTCGTGCAAGGCGGCTATACGTTTGGCAAATCGCTCGACTACAACTCATCATTCTTCGGATCGAACAACCTGTTGGGAGAGACTGGAGCGCCGGTGGATTCGAGGAGTCTACGGCTGGAGCGCGGACCTTCCGCGTTTGACATCCGCCATCGCCTTAACCTCGTCTCTGTAATCGCGCTGCCGGTTGGGCCGGGCCAGCGATTCCTCGGGTGGAACAACGGCTACTCACGCGCGCTTTTCGGCGGTTGGCAAATCTCGGGGGTCGTCACGCTGCAATCCGGCTACCCGTTCACCGTCGTGACTGGCGGTCCGGATTCGAGCGGGTTTAACCAGGCTAGCGCGTCGGGTCTCAGCCCGGCCGCCGGCGACCGGCCTGACCTTGCCAAGCCCGGACCGTTGCCGCAGAACAATCGCAACCCCGACGCGGCGTTCGACCGGACGTGGTTCACTGCGGCGTTCGCGGGCCGAGTAGGCACGTCTGGCCGCAATCAGTATTATGGGCCGGGTCTCCAGAACTGTGACTTAGCGGTCGCCAAGGATTTCTCGTTAGGGACAAAGCTGGGCGAGCAGACTCGGCTTCAGTTCCGCGCCGACTTCTTCAATCTGTTCAATCACGCAAACTTTGCGAACCCGGTGAGCGACCTGAGCAACGCGAACTTTGGCGAGATCACGCAAACACTCGGGACTGCAAGCGCGCCCTCCATCGGCACGACCGGCGGCGCGATCGGCGGCCCTAGGTTGATTCAACTTTCGCTGAGACTTCGGTTCTAAGAGAGCAGTACGGGTTCACTCCGTGGGAGTAACTCCGTAGGAGTGACATGTCTATAGAAAACGAGTAGCCGGGGTTTGCTTCACTCCTTTAGGAGTGACCTGTCTTCGATGCAGGATCGCGATACACCAACCACCACAGGTAACTCCTACGGAGTTCGGCCAATACAAAGTAACGGGTGAGAACACACCACTCAATTCTATAGACATGTCACTCCTACGGAGTGAGCATCGCGTGGACTTCGCCTCTGACGGAGATTAGATTTGTAGACTGATATGCACGAGTATACCGGACCTCACGACTACTTCAACGAAGCTTATGTCAACGAGTGGACAAGTGTGGCCAATTCCAAACGCCCATTCCGCCCCGAGTTTTTCGAGGCATTTGTTTCTGAGCTGGCAGTCCTCCACAACCCAAAGGTGCTGGATGTCGGAAGCGGTCCAGGCTTCCTGGCCGAGAGAGTTCTTGGTGGATGCAATGTTGACTCCTACCACTTGTTCGACTTCTCGCCACACATGCTCGAACTCAGCCGCGCTCGGCTCAGAGGTTGCGGCGGGAGAGCCGTCTTTCACCAGGGGAGTTTCCTGGATAGCGGATGGGAGCGCTCGCTACCCGCTCCGTTCGACGCAATTGTATCGATGCAAGCGATTCACGAAGTGCGCGACAGCGCGCGGATCCCAAGGTTGTACGACGAGTTAAAACTGCTGCTTAGAGAGGGAGGCGTCATTCTGATCGCTGATGAAGTTAACGATGGCGATAAGAAGGAGAAACACTTGCTGAGTCTGAACGAGCACGAGACAGCATTATTGAAAGCTGGCTTTGAAGAGATTCGGCCCGTACACGCAGCCGGCGATCTGGTCTTGTTTGCGGCCACGCGTTGCGGCGAGGGCACACTACCATGACATTGATTCTCGTCCAATCTCGATCACACACGGCTGGATTTTGAGAGACGGGCTCGCACAAGCCGAGTCACACCCTCGTACAACTGATCCAGCATTGCGTCTCGCTCTGATACTCGGCTGAAGCCGATCGCTTCAAGCGTCAATGCATCGAGCCTTCTGCGGTCGGTGCGCTTGATCTCTTCGAAGACCGAATAGACCGGCCGGCGCGACAGCTCCACAACAGCAGCTTCAAGTTTCTTCTTGATCGACGGCGACAACTTGCGCGGATCGGGCAGCAGTATTTGTTCGGCTACCGCGACGTCGATGTCGGCGATCGCTTGCGCGCCGGTCATCTGACGGCAAGTCACTTCGGCGTGATAACGCGCCCAGGTCGAGTTAAGCAGCGCCGCAAGCACCAGTGCCGAGACTCCGCGAGCCGGGAACACTCCGTAGAGCTTTTTGTCTTCGAAGACCCGCGCGCGATTCAAGGCCACCACCCAGCGTTCTCCGACCTTTGATGGGAAGATCAGCGGCGCGGGCTTCATTCCACGGGCGACTGCATACCACGGCTCGCGCGATGCGCAAGTGGGTCTCTGATCGTAGCCTGCGCGCTCGCCGCTCTCGATGTATTCGAGTGCGCGAGTGCCCGCGAGATCGCTTGCCGCAAGCGAGCAGTTGAACAACATCCGCTTCACGTCGACTCGTTCGAGCAGGATTCCCGGAATATCCTTCAAAGAAAAAACTACCGGCGCGAGTAGTTCAGCTTCGATCTCTCTGAGCTTTCCCGTAGAGTCCTGCACAACAGCGAGCCCGTCTGTCGAGCCCCGTGCATGCGAACGCCGAACACTGACCGTCGTCGCTCCGTCAAGGGTGCGCGCGGCAGATCGACTGAGATAGAAAAACTCATTAGCGCCGGTAGTGATCCCTCGCCGCACCGAAGCCACATCCGCCAATGCGAGCAGGCCAGGCCCTTTGCCCTTCGCCCCTTGCTCTTTGCCCCTCGCTCTTTGCCCTTTGCCCTTTGCGCTCTCAACGTCCTCCTTCACGTAGAAGAACGCATTCGCGCCGGTCTTTACGCCGAAGCGGACCTTCGCCATCTTCGACAAGTTTTGCAGTCTCGAATGGCCCCGCTCGATGATCTTGAAGAATACTTCGTCGGCGCGCAGATACTTGCCCCAGCCCTGCTCGAAGGCCGCGCGGGCGGGCCGTTCGTTGGCCAGTGCGCTCAACAACTCAGACTGAGCGACGCCCCGCATTCGATACGACTCATTCATCGATGACGCGTCTCCTCCGCGTTGGATGTCCGCCGCTAGACGCCGCGCACGATCAGCCTGCCCTGCTCGGCGACTGCGGTCCTCTCCGAGGATCTGACTCAGCGCGCGATTGAACCGAACGAATCTGATCAAGTGGTCTTCCCGCGCGCGGGAATCGGCCTCGCGTTCGAGCACGGTGATGCACGTGTTGATCGACGCGTCGGCGAAGAAGCTCTCGGTTGCGGACTCGATGACCGCGATCACGCGAAAGTTTTTCAGCAGAAACTCGCGAAGCGCCGCGCCGTATCCGGCATCAAGCCAACTGCTCGCCGTGAGAAACACCAGCCGTCCGTGCTCCTTTAAGAAGCGAATCGAATGCGCAAAGAAGTAAACGTAGATGTCCGAGCGGCCGGACCAAGGCGGCCAGAACATATCGGGGGAAGCTGCTCGATCGCGCGCGAGCCGAGCTTCGATGCGGCGCTTGCCTTTTGAGCCTATCACTTCCTGACGGATGTACGGCGGGTTTCCGATGATGGCATCGAACTCGAGCGGCAGCGACATTGATTCGTTCAAGCTCGCGCCGGGCCCGACATCAAAGAAGTCCGCGGCCGCGACGCAGGCTCCGGTGCGGCGCGCAGCATGTGCGGCGGACGCCGAGCGTTCAACTCCGAAGAGCTGATCCGCTAAGCGTGGGCCGTGTGAGCGACGCCGGGTTGAGAGCTGCTTCTTGAGCTTCAGCGCAGCTTCAAGCAGCCTTCCATCTCCGCAGCTCGGGTCGAACACGAGATCGTTCGGCAAATGAACCGCGAAAGCCGCCAGCAGTCTCGCCACTTCCGGAGGCGTGTAATGCTGACCGTAACGATGCCGCTCGTCTCTCGCGTTTGCCATCGATTTGAGCGCGCGGCAGTCAAGCTTGTCGCTGGTGGTGCATTAGTTCTCTGCGCCCTCGGCGTCCTCTGCGGTTAAGATCCGGAGACAGACAGAAGAATAACCTATAAGGACGCTGAGGGCGCGGAGGACTGCTGTGTGCGCAACACCTACCTAGCTTGTCGCTTCAGTGACGGGCCCCTACAATCTTTCGTAGCCTTCGCCCGAGCGCGCGGGCTGAGTCTACAGCACACAACACGATGACGAAAGAGCGCATACTCGAACACCTCGCGCGGACGCCGTTCATCCCTCCGCCGAAGCTTAGGAACGCGCACGCGCAAACGCTTGCGGGCACGTTGATGCCGCGCCGCTTCAAGGCAGTCGTTGAAAACTCGCAGCCACGTTACTTTAACACTGCGCCCGGAGTGCAAGTGCTCGCGCATTGTTCCTGGCAGAGAAATCGCGGCGAGCGGCCGACGCTTGTGGTCCTGCATGGCATGGAAGGCTCGACCGAATCGCGTTACATGCTCGGTACCGCGGAAAAGGCTCTGGCAGCCGGTTTCAACGCGGTGCGAGTGAATACGCGCAACTGCGGCGGGACGGAGCATCTGACTTCGACGCTTTATCACGCGGGGCTGACCGAGGATCTGCGGCAGATAATCGCCGAGCTTTCGGAGCGCGACGGCCTTGGCGAGCTTTACATCATGGGCTTCTCGCTGGGCGGCAACGTCGTGCTTAAGCTCGCCGGCGAATATGGGAGCGCCGCACCTCAGCAGTTGAAGGGCGTGATCGGCGTTTCACCGTCCATCGATTTGAACGCGTCGGCCGATGCGATTGAGCTGCGGTCAAACATCATTTACAACATGCGATTCGTCTGGAGCTTGCGAACGCGAATGCGGCGGAAGGCGCGGCTGTTCCCGGAACGCTACGACGAGTCGAGCTTGCGAGGCGTGTGGTCGATCCGCAAGTTCGATGATGTGTACACCGCCCCGCATTCAGGCTTTGGCAATGTTGCGAACTACTATGCGCGAGCCAGCTCGCTTCAGTTCATCAGCCGAATCACAGTTCCAACTTTGATCGTTCACGCTCAGGATGACCCGTTCATCCCGTTCGAGTCGTTCCTGCACCCCGACATCGAGGCTAACCCCAATGTCGTGCTGCTCGCGCCTGAGCAAGGGGGGCACGTGGGATTCATCTCCGCCGATCGCGAGGGTGAAGACCGCTTTTGGGCTGAAGTTATGGCTGTCGAGTTTTTGAAGTTGATCGGCAGCAGCCGGGCAGCAGACGAGTAAGAGGCTCATGATCTTGGTGCTCTTCGTGGCTTTGTGTTGAAATGGCCCAATGCTGAACTTCGCTATACGAGTGGCTAAAGACGCGGGCCGGCTGCTTCGCGACCGCGTCGGGACCAGAATTGACATAGACCATAAAGGCGCGATCAACATCGTGACCGACGTCGACCTCGCAAGCGAGAGATTGATACGCGAAGCCATATCCACCTACTACCCACGGCATGAGATTCTCGCCGAAGAGGGTGGCCTCTCCGAAAGCGGCTCTGAGTATCGCTGGATTGTGGACCCGCTCGATGGAACGACCAACTACGTGGTGGTTGAAATCTTGATCGATGAGCAGTCGGAGCATTCGTGCTCAGTCTGCGCTCGGGGGCGCTGACGGATCTTGCTTTGATGCCCGTCTCTTTAGTATGCGAGCGCGGAGGTCCTGCATCTTTCGTTGATAATCCGGAGCTGATTCAATTCGGCGACGAATCGCCTCGGCATCCCCTTCTTGCTGGCGCAGGTACTCTTCTACCTGTTCACGATGATTGAGGTAATAAGTAATAGCGGCGTATATGTCCTCGATACGAAGCGAAGGAAAACTGACGGCGATCTCTTCCGGCGTCGCTCCCTGCTCATACTCGTGAACGACAGAGTCCAGGCTTACGCGCGTGCCTGTGATCCGGATGGTCCCGTCCTCGGTAAGCGTCAGCGGTAAAACAATCGTTGTTTCCAGCGTAGCCATGCTGGACGATTATACACTCTCGGCCGCTCTCGCGGCGAAGAAGTAGTTGGGCGGGCGATGTCTTAATCGGATTGTCCGACAAACTTCAGGTTTGCCGACATAAGCCGGGGCGACGACAAACTTAAGTTCATCGGACATTCAAAATTAAGACACCGTCACTTGAGCGCGCTATTAGTTTGGCTCGGGTGGTTGAAACAGCTCAGGAATGCTCGCGAGCTGTGCAGCAGAGAGCGGCTTCACTTTGAGTTGCTCGCTCAAGAAAGCCAGGCGGTCGCGGCGCGCTTCGGCGTTCAATGCGTGTGGCGCCTCGTAGAGCTTGAAGCGTTTCGGTTCGCTGACGATTGCCGCATACTGCCGTGCCCCTTCAGTCGTCAGATCCTTCTCCCTCGTCGCGTACTGCATGAAGACCACCGCCGGCGCTGCGTGAGATACGAACTTGCCGGGATCAAGCCAGGTGTACTTGGCTACAAAAGCGTCGAATCGCTCCGGGCCTACCTTCTGCCGGTACGCCTCGTAGTCCTTCGTTTTCATGTCGACCTCATCCGAGAGGCCGCCAGCCATCAACACGAACGCTTTGAAGCGCCTGTCGATGCCGCTGAGGAAGCCGCCTACCGTCGCGTTGTAGCTGTGCCCAACGTATGCGATGCGCTTGGGGTCGATATCTTTGCGGGCAACTAACAAGTCGACACCGCGCCGCATGTCTACAATCTGCTGCACGAGGTCATCGGCTTGCTGATCGTTCAGAGGTTCGCGGTTCTCTACGTGACCGGGGCGCGCTACAGGTCCGTCTGTGAGTAATGACACAACGCCGGAACGGGCGAGCACCACCGCCTCGTCGAGAAACTCTTTGCGATTGCGCATCGGCGAGTTCTCCCAGTACCAGTGTCCCCAGATAACGGCGGCGAACGGGCCTGTGCCTTTCGGCACGACGAGGTAGGCGGGAACTCGCCCACCTTTTGGGCTCGCGTATGAGATGTCGTGGATGGCGACGGCGCCGCGCCGCTCGACCGCGTTTTCTTGGACGTCGAGTTTTGCTTTCTTATCGTAGTCAAAGCGGCGAAGCAGATCCGCGTCTTGAGCGAGTAATGGTGAAGTGCCGATCAACAAAATGAAGATGAGGGTGCGCCGCAATGTCGAACCTCCTATGAGAGATGTTCGTAGTTCGGCCTTTAGGCGGAAGTTCGTAAGGCCCAATTCTTACAGCGATCGCTCCCCCACCTGCAATCGGGGCTAAAGTTGAGGACCAGCCGCTGTAGGAGTTGCGCGCTACAAACTTCCGCCTGAAGGCCGAACTACGAACGTTTTCGTTCGCTTCAGTGGCGAAACGTAATTATACACGCAACCTGAGGGGTTGTACTCTGGCTCTCGCTTGACTGGCTTCGGCGGCTGTGAAAAAGTGCTCGCGCGTACTTGAATCCCAACTCAAAAGGTGACGAACATGAAACTGCGTGCACTTGCTCTGATCGTAGCGCTGCTCTTGCTTGCATCCGTCAGCGCGAGACCCGAGGCCGCCCCAGAAGCAGCCGATGCAGTCTTCAAGAACGGAAACATCTACACCGTCAATGATCGTCAGCCGCACGCTGAAGCCGTCGCCGTCAAAGCCGGCAAGATCATCTTTGTCGGATCGAACCGGGACGCGAAGGCTTACGAAGGCAAGGGCACCCACGTCGTTGACCTCAAAGGCAATACGGTTGTGCCGGGGCTGACTGACTCGCACTATCACCTTTCCGGCGTCGGCGCGCGCGAGATGAACCTGAATCTCGAAGGCATCACCAGCCTCGAAGGATTCCTGGCGAAGGTCAAAGAGCGGGTCGATCGGGCAAAGCCGGACGAGTGGGTGACCGGGCGCGGATGGATCGAAACTTTCTGGAGGCCGCCGGTGTTTCCGACGCGTTGGGACCTCGATAAGATTTCGCCGAACAACCCGATTGCCCTGGTTCGTGCCGACGGTCATGCAACAGTGGCCAACAGCGCAGCGATCAAGATAGCCAATGTCACCAGGGACACTGCCAATCCATTCGGCGGCGAAATCATGAAAGACAAACAGTCGGGCGAGCCGAACGGGATGTTCCTGGATCGCGCGGCGGGCCTGATCGGGGCTCGTGTTCCAGCGAGAGGCGCGGGAGACGCCGAACAAGAGATTCTGCTCGGCGTCAAGCGAAGCGTCGAACTCGGCTGGTGCGAGATTCAAAACGCCGGCAGTTCCTACTCCGAAGTAGCGCTGCTCAAGAAACTCTACGGCGAAGGCAAGATCAAGCTGCGAATCTACGAGGCGATTCGCGGGCCGGGCTCGGACGCACAGCGGCTCTTGAGCGAAGGGCCGATGATCGGCGCCTTCGACAATCGGCTGACAATGCGGCACATCAAAGTCACTGTGGATGGCGCGCTTGGTTCCAAAGGCGCGGCGCTTCTTGAGCCGTATTCCGACTACGACACCACCGGGCTTCTCACTCAGAAGGAAGAAGAGATGCTGCCGATGCTGGTCGAGGCGCTGCGCAAGGGTATTCAGGTCGAGGTTCACGCCATCGGCGACCGAGCGAACCGCACGATCCTCGATTGGTATGAAAAGGCACTTAACGCGGTGCCGCCTGATCAGCGAAAGATTCGCGAGCCGCGCTGGCGGATCGAGCACGCGCAAATTGTCAGCGCCGCCGATATTCCTCGCTTCGCAAAGCTCGGTATCATTCCTTCCATGCAGCCTTCTCACGCGATCGGAGATCTGCACTTCGCGCCGAGCCGGCTGGGGATGAAACGACTCGAGGGCGCGTATGCGTGGCAGAGCTTCATCAAGTCGGGCTCGATCATCGCGGGCGGCTCGGATGCGCCGGTGGAACGCGGGGAGCCGATGATCGAGTTCTACGCGGCGGTGTCGCGCAAAGACCAGAAGGGCTACTCGGGTGAGGGCTGGCATCCGGAGCAAGCGGTGTCGCGCGAGCAGGCATTGAAGATGTTCACGATATGGGCGGCTTACGCCGCATTCGAGGATAAGTTGAAGGGCTCGATAGAGGTCGGAAAACTCGCCGACCTGACGGTTCTGTCGGCGGACATAATGAAGATCGCGGAACCCGAGATCCTTAAGACCCGCTGCGTGATGACGATAATCGGCGGCGGCGGCGTCTATGAAAGCGTGAGCAAGTGAGGCAACCGAGGGCTGGGCAAACGGATCGCCGCGCTCAGCCCCCGGGGACTGCCGATCTCGGTTCCTACTTCCTCTTCGCTTCCCACTTGCCGGTCATCTGACCCGCAAAATCGAAGTCGCCCGCAGCCTTTCCGTCTTTAAGCGTCGCCGTAAAGGTTATCGCTCCGTTGGGGGTGTCCAACGTGAAGCTCAGCTTGTTCCCAGCCCAGGTGCCCTTGACTAGCGGCGCCGTGCCCTGCGAAGAGTCTGACGAGCCGGTCACCTTGTCGCCTTCGAGCTTGAGTTTGAGCGTAAAGGGAAACTGCGTGCCGTTAGCATCGGCCGAAGCGTCCCACTCGCCGGTGATGGGATCACCCGCCGCCGCCGCTGGAGCCGCGGGAGCTGCAGGCTTGGCTGCGCCACCGACTGAGCTCGCCGGCGCGGCGGCACCCATTGCGGCACGCTTCAACTCGAGCCCGCCGCCCTGACCAGCGAGTTCCCACTTGCCACTGATCTTGTCGCCATCGAGCATCGCTGTGACAGTGCCTTCGTTGCCGCCGGCATCGAACTTCATCACGATCTTGCCGTTGTCGAAGGTTCCACCGGTGATAGCGGCCGGGCCTTGCGGGGTTTCAATCTTCCCGGTCAGCTTGCCGTTATCATTCTTGATCTCGACGGTCAGTGGTATATCGCCGATCTGGTCGCTCTTGGCCACGCCTTCGTACTTGCCTGACAAAGTATCTTTGTTTTGACCAGGCTGATTAGTCGATTTGTTAAATGATGCTGCTGACGCGACCGCTGAAAGGGTCAACAGAACAGCAACGAGCAGGGGAGTCGTAAGCTTTCGTGACTGCATGTTTGTTTCTCCTGATATGCCTATTAGCGTTCCTGAGTTCACGCCACTCTACGCTAGTAGAGTGACGAAAGTTCTGAGCCCAGTATTTATACAGGAAAACTCGTGGGCGGGAAAGGTTGAAAGACAAAGAAGCGTCGAGAGCCCGGCAGCTCTATCCGCAATCGCCGGCCTTAAGCCCTTGGCCTTATTCTCTGTCTCGATTCTTACGGTGGGATTTATCACTGATTGATGGGCGTCTGAATTCCGTTCTCTATCTTCGAGGCGGTCCGAGAAAGTTTGGAGGGCGCATGCCACCCAGGGGACTAGTACCTCGACTGCATCAGGGTGTCGAATAAGCGCGCGAGGTCTTCGCTCGAGGAAAACCTTATTTCGACTACGCCTCCGGTCCTTGCGAGCCTTATCTTGACCGGAGCGCCGAGTTTCTTGCTCAGCTTCGCCTCGGCGGCGAGTACATTCGCTGCTTCGGTGTTATTGCTCACACCCGGCTTTGTCCGAGCAGAACCGGAGGATATCCCCTGCGCCCTCTTAACAAGCTGCTCGGTTTCTCTTACAGATAGCTCTCTTGTTGTGATCTCTTTCGCGAGCATGATCTGCTGTTCGACCGAAGCGACTGACAGCAGCGCCCGGGCGTGTCCCATCGACAATTTATCTTCTTCGACCAACTTTTGGACTTCGAGCGGGAGCTTCAAGAGTCGCAGTGAGTTTGTTATTGAAGAGCGGTCCTTTCCAACTCGTTGGGCCACTTCTTCCTGAGTGAGATCCCGTTTCTCCAAGAGGTTCTTATATGCGTTCGCTTCCTCGATTGGATTGAGCTCTTCACGCTGAATGTTCTCAATCAGAGAAAGCTCCAACACACTATCATCGGCTACGTCCTTAACAATGCAGGGCACCCTCTGTAGCCCGGCCTTCTGTGCTGCACGCCACCTTCGTTCGCCGGCTATTATTTGAAACCGCTCGCCGGTTCGCCTCACTACGAGGGGCTGTATTATTCCATTGTGTCGTATCGATAGGGCTAACTCCTCGAGTTTATCCTCCTTGAAGATACCTCGGGGCTGCACGTCCGCGGGGTCTAAGCGGTCGATATCTAGATCCAACAGATCGTGCTCAAGCGGGGAAGCTTGCGTGAACAGCGCGTTAAGCCCCCTGCCCAGCGCCTTTCTTGACATTGTTTATCACCTCCTTCGCCAATCTAACGTAGCTCTCGGCGCCCTTGGATCTAATGTCGTAGAGGATGATCGGCTTGCCGTGACTCGGGGCTTCTGCCAATCTCACGTTTCTCGGAATGATGGTAGTGAAGACTTGAGACCCAAGAAAGTCTCTTAGGTCAGACATCACCTGGGTGGAGAGATTCGTCCGCTCGTCGAACATGGTCAGGAGGAATCCCTCGACGGTCAGGTTCGGGTTTATTGTTCGGCGAACCCTAACCAGCGTATCCCACAGCTCGGAGACGCCCTCCAAAGCGAAGTACTCACACTGAATTGGTATCAACACTGAATTAGCGGCTGCGAGCGCATTCAGCGTCAGTAACCCCAGGCTGGGAGGGCAATCGATCAAGACATAGTCGAAGTCCCGGGCGAAAGGATCCAGCAGCGCTTTCAGCTTGAACTCACGTTCGGGTAGGTCAACGAGTTCGATCTCAGCGCCAACAAGGGTTTTTTCTGACGGGATGATCTTGAGGTTAGGCAACTCGGTATCTAAACCTATGCTGCTCAACGGTTCATTAAGTATGAGCGAATGGTATAGGCTTCTGCGAGATTTCCCTCTTAGCCCTAAGCCGCTGGTGCTGTTTCCCTGAGGGTCCGCATCGACGATCAGCACTTTCATATCAGCAACGGCAAGCGTGGCCCCAAGGTTGATGGTTGTCGTAGTCTTTCCGACACCCCCCTTTTGGTTCGCGATCGCTATTATGCGTGCCATCGAGGGCTACAATAGCACAAAATCTTGGCCCGCCAAACGAAAACCCGGCTAACTCCTGAGCACGTCTCCGAAATGTTCCACGTGAAACGTCGCCCCGTGCTGGTTTCCCTTTGAAGCGCTCTCCTGACTAGCGGTGCTCGCGTGTGGCGGTTAGAATAACAAAAGAGATCGCCGGAATCGCCACAAAGGAGTGGCCAAACGTAACCGGACTGTGCTATTTTGTTTCGCTTTTTGTTCAATCTTAGGGAAATGGCGTTGGGCCTGCGGTGTTTTGTCATTGGGCTGGCTCAACGAGGGGAAATAGAGGAATGGCGAAAGAAGGAAGGGTTTTGCAGGTTATCGGGCCGGTCGTGGACGTGGAGTTTGAAGACGTCGAGCTCCCACCGATATATCAGGCTTTGAGAATCGTGAGTGACGGCTTCGAGGTTCCCGAGCCGATAAGGATCACGGTTGAAGTGCAGCAGCATTTGGGCGAAGGCCGCTGCCGTTGTGTTGCTATGGAGCCGACGGAGGGGTTGATACGCGGGATGAAAGCGATCGACACCGAGGGGCCGATCACGGTTCCTGTTGGCCCTTCGACCCTCGGCCGAGTATTGAACGTCATCGGGGAACCAGTCGACAAGCTCGGCCCGGTCGTATCGGAGCAGCGATACCCTATTCACCGGCACGCGCCGCCGTTTCAGGATCAATCAACCGAGCTCGAGATGTTCGTAACCGGGATCAAAGTGATCGATCTCCTGGAGCCATTCCTCCGCGGGGGCAAAATAGGCTTGTTCGGTGGCGCCGGAGTCGGTAAGACCGTGTTGATTATGGAGCTCATAAACAACGTGGCGCTCAAACACGGTGGATTCTCGGTCTTTGGTGGCGTAGGCGAACGAACGCGTGAAGGAAACGACCTTATTCGCGAAATGGTGGAATCCAAAGTCATTAACTTCGGAGAGTCGTTCTACGAGCACATGGAAAAAACAGGCGAGTTCGATCTGAAGCACGTAGACATGGCGGCAATCCCTAAGTCCAAAGCTGCATTAGTTTACGGCCAGATGACCGAGCCTCCTGGCGCTCGCTTGCGAGTAGCGCTGACCGCTCTGACGGTAGCCGAGTACTTTCGCGACGAAGCCGGAACCGACGTGCTGTTGTTCATCGACAACATCTTTCGCTTCACCCAGGCCGGGTCCGAGGTATCGGCCCTTCTTGGCCGAATGCCATCTGCCGTCGGGTACCAGCCCACGCTCGCTACGGAGATGGGTGAGCTGCAAGAGCGGATCACTTCGACAAAGCGCGGGTCTATCACCTCCGTGCAAGCGATCTATGTTCCTGCGGATGACTACACAGATCCCGCGCCCGCAACAACCTTTGCTCACCTGGATGCGGTGACTGCTTTATCCAGACAGATTTCAGAGTTGGGGATTTTTCCGGCGGTTGACCCGCTGGCCTCAACCTCCCGGATTCTGGATCCAAGGATTATTGGAGAGGATCACTACCAAGTCGCGCAAGAGGTCAAGCGAATACTCCAACGTTATAAAGATCTCCAGGACATCATTGCCATTCTGGGAATCGACGAACTGTCCGAGGAGGACAAACTAATGGTTGCCCGCGCGCGAAAGATTCAGCGTTTCCTTTCTCAGCCGTTCCACGTCGCTGAACAGTTTACCGGATCGAAGGGCAAGTTCGTTGCGCTCGAAGATACCGTACGCGGTTTCAAAGAACTGATCTCAGGCAAACACGACGATCTGCCCGAGCAGGCCTTTTACATGGTCGGAGGCATCGAAGAGGCAGTCGAAAAAGCACACGCAATGTGAACGCGCCAAAGAAGCATAGGATTTTTGAGCGCGGCAAACGCACGAGGGCGAGAGAGGCTAATGGCAGAACTAATTCACCTGGAGGTTGTAACCCCGGAGCGCAAGGTTTTCGAAGCTGACGTCGAGAGCGTGGAGGTTCCTGGCCTCGATGGCGAGCTCGGCATCCTGCCTGGCCACACGGAACTGGTGTCGCTGCTCAAGCCCGCCGGCTTGCTAACTTATCATCTCGGTAGCGAAACCGGCGAGATGGCAATTAGCGACGGGTTCGTCGAGGTTAACGCCGACCGCGTAACCGTCCTCGCAAATAAGGCCACCCGTCCAGAGGACATCGATCTTGCCAGCGCGCTTAAGACTAAAGAGCGAGCCGAGCAGCTCCTACAACGGGCCCTCGCTGACCCCGATGCCGACATCGTGCGTGCTGGCATCGAACTCGAGCTCGCGTCTGTAGAGCTGCATATCGCTCAGAAGGCGCGATAGAGCCCTTCGGTTCCTACGGTGTGATTCACTACCAAAATATCGGCGTTGAATTCTGCAAGTCTGCTGTGGTAGTCTTCGCCGTCCTTGATCCGGATCTTTCAATCGTCTGATATCAACTCTCAATCAAGAGGGAGCTTCCGTCGCGACAGGCTGCGCTCCTTGTGCCGGTGCGCCACGAAGACAGGGCTTCCACTAGTGAGTGTTGGGTACCTGAAACTCTTTCATCGCGCGGCTCCAGTCTTAGGGTTCACCGGTAGCCTCGCCTTCACTGGCCCCGACAATGCACGCTGATTTGCTTTCATCCATACTCAACGCCATCTCGAAAAGGGTGAACCAGCAGAGCTTCAATATGTGGTTCAAGCCTATTACCTCCGTCAAGAAGGATGACTCCAGCATCTACCTGGGCGTTCCAAACGAGGTTTTCCGTGATTGGATAACCAACAACTACTTCGATGTCATTGAGGAGTCTCTTCACGAACTTGGTCTCAATGCCTACCAGTTGAGATTCATGATTGATGAGACTCCAGCGGCGGGGCGGCAACCTGAGACCCTAAGTAGCATTTCCTCCAGAACCAACTCCTTCCCAAGCAATGAGCACGGGTTCGCGGCCGGTGTAGTTAGGGCCGTAGAAACCGAGCCGATGGAACTTCCGCTTAATCCGAAGTACACCTTCGATACGTTTGTTGTTGGCTCTTGCAATCAGTTTGCACACGCCGCATCCCTGGCTGTCGTCGATATGCCCTCGAAGACTTATAACCCTCTCTATGTATACGGAGGTGTCGGCCTGGGCAAGACCCATCTCATGCACGCGATCGGACAGGCAATCAAGCAACGAAACCAGAACCTCCGCTTGACCTACCTCTCGTCCGAACGCTTCATGAACGAACTCATCAACGCCATCCGGTACGACAAGACCATCAGGTTCAGGGACAAGTACCGCAACATCGATGTGCTGCTGATGGATGATATTCAGTTTCTGGCAGGCAAGGAGCGCACGCAGGAAGAGTTCTTTCATACATTCAATGCTCTTTACGATGCGCAGAAACAAATAGTGATATCGAGCGACTGCCCGCCGCGGGAGATTCCGACATTGGAAGAACGGCTGCATTCCAGGTTCGAGTGGGGGCTCATCGCGGACATCCAGCCCCCTGATCTCGAAACCAAGGTAGCAATACTGAAGAGGAAGGCCGACCTCGACAGGATAAACCTTCCAGACAACGTAGCCTTATTCATCGCGAGTAAGATCAAATCGAACATCAGAGAGCTTGAGGGTTCGCTGGTCAGACTTACCGCTTACGCATCGCTCAAAGGTCTGCCGATGGACTTGGATTTAGCCCACGAAGTTCTTCGGACAATACTCGCCGAGGAGTCGAGCGGCGTTTCGGTGGAGCTCATACAAAAAACGGTCGCCGCTCACTATGGACTCAAGGTGGCCGATCTTAAGTCAAAGAACAACTCCAGAAAGGTTGCGGTACCCCGCCAGATCGCGATGTACTTGTGCAAGACACTAACCAAGGCGAGCCTTCCGGAGATCGGGCGTGAGTTCGGCGGTAAGCACCATACGACCGTGCTGCACAGCGTTAACAAGATAGCTCAGCTTTACGCAAAGGACACGGATTTCCACAAGGCTATTAACAGTCTAATTGGTGACTTGAAATGAGTTTTCTACCTTTTTCCACAGGCCTCTATCGCTTGGCTGTTGAGAACATACTTAGACCGTTGCTCTTCGCGCACGCTCGAGTCACATCTAAGATCCATGCGCGGTCTTTTCCACAGTTTCTTCCACATCCGCGTTACGACAGTAGAAATTCTGTTTTCAGTGGTATAGCCGCGCCGATACACTTTTGCACAGGCCCTACTACTAATACTAAGAACATGAATCAGAGATTCTGTGTTGTCGTAGTTCTGAGGCGCCAACACTCGAAAGACGAGGTGGGACATGCAATTCAGCGTTAGCAAGAATGCCCTTTTAAAGGAGCTAAACCTTCTTCAGGGTATAGTCGAGAAGAAGAGCACGATACCGATCCTATCAAACGTCCTAATCGAAACAGCGAACGAATCAATGATCTCGTTGGTTGCTACGGACCTGGACGTGTCTCTTCAGACTGAGTGTGCTGCAGAATCGGGACGCAATGGATCAATCGTCTTGCAGGCGAGAAAGCTCTTTGAGATCGTTCGAAATCTGCCAGACGCCGAGATAAACTTTGCGAAGGAAGATAACGATTGGGTGAAGATCGTTTGTGCGTCATCCGAATTCAGAATCGTGGGCCAGGCGAAGGAACACTTCCCGTCAACCCCTAAGGCAGACAAGGCTGGAGTGACAATTCCGGCAGCGGTGCTGCACGGCTTGATCAACCGCACTGTTTTCGCGATAACTCAGGAGGAGTCACGATATGCGCTCAATGGGGCCCTCCTTTCTTTCGGCGAAGGGCGATTGCAGATGGTAGCAACTGATGGTCACCGGCTGGCGTTGGCTGCTGCCAGCTTAGATCAGGCTTTGGATGGGAGTGCTGATCAATTGAAGGTGATAGTCCCAAAGAAGGCTCTGATCGAACTGGCCAAGTTGACGGCCGGTGTGGAAGAGGATATGGAGATCAGTCGAGACGAAAATCATCTGTACTTTGAGATCCAGAATAGACATCTAACGTCGAGGATGCTGGCGGGACAGTTTCCAAACTACGACCTCGTGCTGCCAAAGAACAATGATAAATCGATAACCTTGAATGTTGACAGGATAACGCAGGCAATAAGGCGCGCCGCGCTGATGGCAGATGAGCGAAGTCACGGAGTCAAAGTCGATCTTACGAATGGCAAGCTGAGCATAACCTCGCAGAGCGCAGACGTGGGGGAGGCCAAGGAAGTGATTCCGCTGGACTATACCGGTGACAACCTCAGTATCGGGTTCAATGCTCAATACGTGCTGGACTTTCTGGGTGTCGTTGGCACGGATGAAGTGTTGTTTGAGTTCAAGGATGAACAGAGTCCTGCGTTGTTGCGGCCATCCGGGGACGGACAAGCAGAATACAAGTACGTGGTCATGCCAATGCGACTGCTCTGACTCCGAGTGGCGGCGTCAACTCAAACAGGAACTCCGACCGTATGCGAGACATCTCCGGCAAGCGAGTTCTAATTGTCGATGACAACAAATCGATCCGCACGATGGTAGCGGACTATCTCGGCGCCCGAGGCTATGATGTCCTTCAAGCCGCAGATGGAATAAAGGGTCTTGATTACGGCCTCTCTTCAGACGCTAATCTCATAATCCTCGACGTGGTCATGCCGGGGATAGATGGTGTAAGGCTTTGTAAGCTCCTTAGAGAAAAAGGTGTTACGACGCCGATAATAATGCTCACGGAAAAGGCCACTATAAAAGACAAGGAAGCCGGTTTCGGCGTGGGGGTTGATGACTATCTCGCGAAGCCTTTCAGTCCCCGCGAACTCGAGCTTAGGATCGAGTCTCTTCATAAGAGGGTTCAAGCTGCGGTTCAACACCCAGAGCAGACGATTCTCAGGCGCGGCGAGATGGAGATCGATTTCACGAAACACATAGTCAGGGTTGGTGGTACGGAAGTCGTACTAACGCCAATCGAATTCAATATACTCCAATTGCTCGCATCCGCTCCGGGGCGCGTATACTCGCGGCAGGATCTGCTCAACGCGATATGGGAGACTGCCTACGAAGGCTATAAGCGCAACATAGACCCTCACGTCAATCGGCTCAGAACCAAGATCGAAGAGAATCCTAAGAGACCAAAATATGTTCTCACCGTGTGGGGCATTGGCTACAAGTTTAATGACGCCCTATCGTGACATTTGATGTTCTTGCCTCCGACGCTTCCTTCTGGATCCCAACGACGGTCCGGCGGGTTCAATGGGGTGTGGTCGACTGATATCTTATACATCGTTGCCGCTATCAGGTCGATACTGTATCCTACAGATAGCATTTGAGACGCGCGTCAGGGTCTGGCTAGCAAGAGTCGTGGGAGTTTAGTGCCGGCAGTCAAGGACCTGGTAGGCGTTGGTCGAGACCGACCGGGCGATGTTGTTTGCGAGCGGACGATGTTAGGCGAAAATCCCAGTCAACACAGCATAGACGACGACCGCGGTGTTAGAGACGGCGTTGGTGGGGGTGTGCGCGGCTCGCTTGGGCGCGGGGCCGCCGCAACGATGGCGACGTCCGCCGCAGACGAGTCCGCGTTGGCAGCCACACACAAGATCGACGCCAATCACGACACCTCCACTATAGAGCAGGCGGCCCCGGGAGCAACGGCACCGGGTGCTTTCACAGGCAAGCGTTGGTGGTTGCTCGCCGCGGTCTCCGCGCTCCTCTTAACGGCACTGACCATAGCTGGTGTATACCTTGTCACGAAGAAACCTTCTACCGTTGATCAACTGGTCATACTCACCGTGCCATCCGGCGCTGACATAAGCCTCGATTCAAAGGACTACGGTCATTCGCCAGTCAAGCTCGAACAGTTGGCTATTGGGACGTACACGCTGACGATTTCCAAGGAAGGATTTGAGCCGATAGTATATTCCCTAAGCGTGGCCGAATCCGGGCCGGTCGAGTTTAAGCTCAAGCCCATCCCGCCCGCGGAAGCGGTCGGACTACCCCCTGAAGAGCAGATAAGACAGTATCAACAGCGAGCTGAAGAAGCTTTCGCTCGCGGCTACTACGGAATTCCTTATGAGGGCAGCGCGCTCTACTATGCGGACTACATTCGAACTCTCGACGCGAACAGCAGCTTCGCCTCCGAAATGCGCGAACGGGTCCGCAAGGCTGCGCACCAATCAGCACAGAGCGCGATCTCGCGAGGGGATCTTGGCCAGGCGCAGGAAGTATACAACTTTCTGGTGGACTACTACCCGACGGACGAGGAGGCACGGGCGGGTGCTGCGAAACTTGAAAACCAGCTATCGCGTGCATTAGGCCAGGTGCGTGATTTGGTGCGCAAGGCCGATGACGCACTTCAGGCGGGCCGATTGACTGACCCGCCCGGCAAGAACGCTTACTTTTACTCCAAGCAGGCGCTCGCGATAGATCGGCAGAATGAGAAGGCGCGCCAGATACGTAACCAGGTGAAAGAGACGCTTGCGGCGGCGGGCGATCAAGCGTATGCGCGTGGTGATGTCGAAGCGGCCATCAAACAGCTTGAGCAGGTCACTCAACTGTTCCCGGAAGACAAGCAGTCCCGCTCGCGTTTACGTGATATCCAGGCCCATCGCGCGGCTGAACAGCCAAAACCTCTTGATTCCGATGCGCGCCGTCTCCGCGGACTCGACGCTTACCGCGGCGGCAACTTCGAGGCGGCGATCCCCGATCTCGAGCACGCAGCTTTCAACGGGAGAAGCACTCCTGATGTTGTCTTCGCGCTTGCGCGTTCTTACCAACTGACCGGTCACCTCGATCAGGCAGAACCTCTCTTTCGCCAGGTGCGGCCGACTGCAGGCGAAGGCGCATATCACTCTTCGATAGCTGCCCTCGGAGACATTGCATACCAGAGAGGGGACTCTGCCACCGCCGTCGAGCGATGGAAGGAAGCTCGTCGCCTGGGTGGAAGCGCGCTATACCCAGTGGCGACGCTCGAGGACAAGATAGAGCGAGTCGAAAAGAAGCAGCGCGAAAAGGCGGCCGAGCCTACCCCGCTCACGCTCCAGGTCAAACACCTTCACACCGGACTGCTCGGCGGTTCATGCACGGGAACGCTGACGATTAACGCGACAGGCGTGCGTTACGATGGGCAGGACGTCTACGCTTCCAATCTGGTCGGCGCAGGCGTGAGTTTGACCAAAGACGAGATGGTCATCACCTTTCAAGGGAAATCTCAGAAATTCCGTGTCTCCCGCGCAGACGCCGAACGCGTTCGCGAAACGATTGCCAGCTACCAGCGGACGTACTCTCCCGCCAGCAAATGACCCCGGCCACTATCAAGCGGGTCCGGCCTGCTCTTGATGTGACCTACCCGCACGGGGAATTGACCACGCCAAGACTTAAGTTATAGTTTGTTGGCGTCACCCTCGAGGTGACGAACGAGCGAAATCGAACCAGGCTCTCAAGCTTCCAATAAGTTCAATCAAAAGGGGGGCAGCCTAGCCGGTGCCGCCACTCCTCGCTTGCCTGGCGTGATCGCTTATCAATAGTGAGATCTGGTCGGCAACCTCGACCGGAACACACACGCGGTCGATGCGATAACCGCGCATTCCTCGAACTACCTCTGAGACTTCGCTTATTTCGCGTATCGAAGACTGCGGTCCGGTTTCAATGTAGATCAGGCTCTTCGGGTCAACGCCTGCGGTGGAATAGTCGCCGTAATAGGGAATGTCGACTGCTCGATCGGTTACCAGGTAGTACTGCGGATCAAAGCCTCCTGTGCGCACAATCTCGCTCGCGGTTTCCCAGAAGGTCTCGGACACATCCGCCCCGATGTCGATGGCCTTGAACAGCCTTCGATGCATCAATCGCGTCGCTAGATCTGCCAGGATGGCGTCATCATCACGCGACCACTCCTTCAATCGGAACATCACATCGGTGTCGTCAAGCTGAAGGTATTCGCCAGTGCTGACCTGTTCACCCATGAGCATCTTCTCAAACACCGAGCCACGCATGCGAAAGCCGAGTGTGCCGCGCTCGATCAGTACTCGGGCGCGATTCAGCGCCGAATTCAGGACAGCTTCCGCGGAGCGCAGCGTCCGATGAAAGTAAACCTGCCGGAACATGTAGTAACGCGCCTGAAGATACTCCTCAACCGCGTACAGACCCTTCGACTCGACGTAGATTCGATCGCAGGGTTCATCTATCCTGAGCGCGTGCAGGACCCATTCCAGGTCATACATTCCGTACTTCGCGCCGGTCATCAAGCTGTCGCGCAGAAGGTAGTCCATTCGATCGCAATCAAGTTGCGAAGAGACAAGCTGCGAGACGAACGCAGGCGTGTAGTTGTGCTGATACAGCGAGGCGAGCTTTTCTGGGAGCTGCCTGTCGAAGCTGCTGAGGATTTGGTTGACTTCAGTCGCGCTGTCCAGGACTATCCGCCGCGTCCAGTCTTCGTGGTGAAAGTGAAACACCTTCTCCACAACGTGCGAGAGAGGCCCATGCCCGAGATCGTGGAGCAGCGCGCCGGCGCGGCCCACGACCCGCGACTCGTCGGTTATCGTGTGATGCGAGCCCATTAGGTCCAGCGAGCGCGTCATCACGTGCATCACCCCGATCGAATGCGTGAACCGGCTATGCTCCGCGCCCTGATAGGTAAACATCGCGAGCCCAAGCTGCTTGATGCGGCGAAGGCGCTGGAACTCCGCGGAGTCGATCAGGTCGACGATCAACCGGTCCTCGGGCTCGGACTCGTCCAGCGAAATGATGTTGTGAAGCGGATCGCGATAGTTTCGTTGAGACACTGTCGCCCTCGACCGATGTTTGGTTATCCCGTCGAGATATTACCATAGCGAAACCCATTTGGAATGCGCCGCCCTCGTTCAGCATTTCGGCCGGCATTACCTCGGCAGCGCGTTGAAGGCTTAGAGGTAGGACCAGAACCAGTAGAGTGCTTGTGGTCGGGAAGGGGGGCTTGCCCCCGCCGTTCCTGGTAGACATTATCACTTGAGCGGGGGCAAGCCACCCTTCCCGACCGCGAGCATGCCAACCCTCTAGTCGGCGCCCGGCTCAGTCTCGGTGACTGGCGAACCCGCTGGCGAGACTCCGTGCTTGCTTATTTCGTGCGCCAGGCTGCGAGCCATAACGCTGTGTCTTCTCCCGTAGCCGAAGTAGATTGCGAAGCCTATCAACAGCCAGACAAACAATCGCAACCAGTTTTCTGAGGGCAGCGAGAACATAAGCAGTAAACAAATCGCGATTCCCAGTATCGGCACCAGCGGAACAAGCGGAGCCCGAAACGGCCGTTCGGCGTTCGGGTGGGTGCGACGCATGATAAGCACCGCTGAGCACACAATCACGAACGCCAGCAGAGTTCCGATGTTCACCAGGGTCAACAGAACATCGATCGGGAGAAGCGCCGCCGTCGTCCCGACGAAGATGCCCGTGACGATCGTTGATTTCCAGGGCGTGCGAAAGCGTTTGTGCACCGCGGCAAAGAACTTCGCGGGGAGCAATCCGTCGCGCGCCATCGCCAGCAGTATCCGAGCCTGGCTCAGCATGGTTACCAACACCACCGAGGTGATTCCCGCAACCGCGCCGAGCGAGATCAGCAATTGCGCCCAGGTCAGGCCCTTCTGTTTGAATGCGTCAGCCACCGGAGCGTTGATGTCCAGCTTGTTGTACGGGACCATCCCGGTCAGCACTGCTGTAACAGCGATGTAGAGCACCGTGCAGAGAACCAGCGAGATAATGATTCCTTTCGGCACATCGCGTTGAGGGTTGCGCGCTTCTTCAGAATGCGTCGACACGGAGTCAAACCCGATATAGGCAAAGAATATCACCGCGCCGCCCGCCAGCATTCCAAGCGGCTGACCCGCGGCGTCCGTTTGACCGAAGAGAGTTTTGCCAAAGAAGCTGACGCCGGTCAGACCGTAGGGCGAAAACGGGTGCCAGTTCCCTGGATCAACGTAGAACACGCCGACCCCGATCACCAGCAGGACGATCGCCAGTTTCAGAATCACCATCGCAGCGTTGAAGCTTGCGCTCTCCTTGATGCCGATGACCAGAATGACTGTCACGAGCGCCGTGACCACCAGAGCCGGCGAGTCGAGCAATGTTCCGGTCGCCACCCACTTTCCGGTCGTCGCATCGATGTCGAACGGCGCGCGGCTCAGCGCCTCGGGCAGCTTGAGCCCGAAGATTCCGATCAAGTCCTGAAAGTAAGCCGACGCGCCGTGAGTGACTGTCGCCGCGCTGACCGCGTATTCGAGCACGAGATCCCACCCGATGATCCACGCGAACAACTCGCCGAGCGTCGTGTACGCATACGTGTAAGCGGACCCGGCAACCGGGACCATCGCCGCGAACTCCGCGTAACACAGCGCCGCGAATATGCAGGCGCTTCCTGCTACGATGTATGACAGCATCAATGCAGGTCCGGCGACGTTGTGAGCTGCCTTGCCCGTTGCGACGAAGATGCCCGCGCCGATGATAGCTCCGACTCCGAGGCTCGTAAGTTGGACCGGTCCGAGCACTCGGAGCAGGCGGTGCTCGCCCGCCATCTCATCGAGCAGCAATTTGAGCGGCTTCCTTGCGAACAGGCGATTCCCGGAAGGCGCGGTTGCGCCTTGCGCCGTTGCGAGGTCATTCTGCGGGCGGGAAGCGCGCACATCTAAAGTCAACGGTGACTTCGGCATTTCAAATCCTCCGCGCGGCCTGAGGTCCAGGACGCTCCCCGCTAGATTTGAAATGCGCGCACCGAGCGCCGGGTGCGAGCGACTAGAGGGGTTTAGACAGACTCTGATAAACGATGTTGATCCACGTCTTGGTGTTGACGAAGCCGGCGCCCCAGCTATTCCACTTCTCCGGCAACCCTTCCGCTTGAATCTGCTCGAGCGTTTTTCCAGACTTCATCCGCTGGCGCACGAGGCCGATCGTCTCAACCAGCATCGCGTGAAACGCTCTGAGATCGTCGATCGTCGCGAGCGGACCATGACCCGGGATGATCTTTGCGGCGGCTGGAACCTTCGTGATCGCAGCCGCAACGTTGCGCTCGTAGCCCTGGACGTCACCGCCGCTGTTGAGGTCTATGAACGGAAACATCCCGTTGAAGAAGTCATCGCCCATGTGAACCACATTCGAGCGAGTGAAGAAGATGACGCTGTCGCCGTCGGTGTGTCCGTGCGGGAAATGGATCGCGCGAATCTCCTCGCCGTTGAAGTGGACCGAGAGCGACTGATCAAACGTGATGACCGGGAGCGCTTCTTTGGGCGCGGGGTTCGCCGTACCGCTGGCCGGTTTCAGTTCCCCGGTGAGCCGTTTGCGAACATTGTCGTGAGCGATGATCGAAGCTTCTACGCCGAACTGCGCGTTGGCGCCGGTGTGATCTCCGTGCCAATGCGTGTTGAGCACATAGCGCAGCTTGCCCTCGCCCAGCGTCTTGAGCGCCGCGCGAATTTTGTCGGCGAGCGGCGCGAACTGGTCATCGACTATCAGAATGCCATCGGCTCCGACTGAAACTCCGATGTTGCCGCCCGATCCTTGGAGCATGTAGATGCTACCGGCCACCGGGCTCGACTTGATCTCGACCTTCGAGAGATCCTGGGCCCGCGCGACCAGAGCGGGCGAGCACACAATGATTGATAGAACCAGCGCGATGTAACGAGACATATAACGAATCATGGATTGGCCTCCGTTTCTTTTTGGATGGGTGCAGTTCGATGCTTCGGGCAAACTATACCCCATCCGCGGCGCAGAGCTGAACGGCTGCGCGCCCGGCCATTCCGAGTTTCCTACTCGACACTTATCGTGTGCGGTGACTATACGGCGAGAGGGCGAGAGGGGCCATCACTTTGTCACGAAGGTTCAGATGAAGGCGTGGATTGATGGTAGAGAGGAATGAACTGTACCTGGGAGCGCAGGCATCCCTGCCTGCCTCTTACCGCTAACCCGGATCATCGTTCTCGCGCAACGTCAGCAGGCAGGGATGCCTGCGCTCCCAGGTGGCTCAAAGTGCGCTTCCGAGAAGCTCGCCGAGTCTCTTGCGGCAACTGCGGCTCAGCATCAACTCGGTTCCGTCTTTTAGGATGACGCGGTATTCATTATGAAACCACGGCTGCAACTCGCGGACGCGCTCAATGTTCACGATCGTCGAGCGGTGAATGCGCGGGAACTTCTTCGGATCGAGCTGGCTTTCCATGCCGCCGATTGCTTCTCGCAGCAGGTAAGACTCCTTGCCGACGTGAAGCCGGACGTATTTGCCTTCGGCCTCGATCCAGTCGATCTCTTCGGTCTTCAGAAAAAACGCGCGGCCTCCCGCTTTGATCACCAGCCGCTCGACGTGACTCGACCGCGCCTTCAACTCTTCCAGCAGAGCCAGCGTCTGCTGGTTCAGGTCGCTTCCTCGCTCGGAGGCAAGCCGCGACTTTGCGCGCTGCAGCGCCTTTTCAAATCGGCGGCGGTCAAACGGCTTCACCAGGTAATCAACGGCCGAGACCTCGAAGGCTCGGAGCGCGTATTGGTCGTAAGCGGTCACAAAGATCACGAACGGCATCTCTGCTGGCGGTATCGATTCCAGAACATCGAAGCCGTCAATCTCAGGCATCTGTACGTCCAGAAAAACCAGGTCGGGATTTTGAGCGCTGATCGCAGCAATGGCCTCGCGTCCGTTTGCGCAGTCCCCGAGGATTTCGACTTCGGGATCGCGCGCGAGCATTCGCCGGATCTTCCGGCGAGCGAGCGGCTCGTCGTCGATTATCAAAGCCCGAATCCTCGTGCCCAATGTCATATGATCGCCGCCTCTTCCTGTTCGCGAACGATATTCGAAGTTTCGAACGGCATTTCAAGGGTCACTTGCAATCCGCCCTCGGGTGCGTCCGTCATCTCAAATCGATGAGCCGCCCCGTACATCTGCTGGAGCCTGGCGCGCGTGTTAGCCAGGCCCAGTCCCTCTTTGATTGGCCCGCTCACGGCCTCACGGCCGTGTAGTCCCGGTCCGTTGTCTTTCACCCGCAACTGCAGAACGCCGCCGGCGCGGGTTGCTCGAATCTCAATCTCACCCGGAGCGATCCTCGACACAATCCCATGGCGGATCGAGTTCTCTACTATCGGCTGCAAGATCAGGTTCGGCACTCGCGCCTCGAGGGTCTCGGGCTCAATGAGCATGTTCACCGTGAGCCGGTCGTGGAAACGCACGTGCTCGATCTCGAGATAACATCTGAGGAATTCGAGCTCCTCTTGAAGCGTCACTTGCTGCGCGCCCGAGTTTTCGAGCGTGAGTCTCAATAGATCGCCGAGCCGCGCCAGCATCTGCTCCGCGGCGTCCGCGTCTTCGTCCAGCAGCGCCGAAATCGAGTTGAGCGTGTTGAATAAGAAGTGCGGATGAAGCTGCATCTTCAGCGCTTGAAGCTGCGCTTCGGTCACCTGCAACTGCGCCTGAGCGAGCTCTGCCTTTAACCGGGAGATCTTCAGCTCCTCTTCCTGATGTCGCCGGTAGTAATCGGTCACGTAGCTGATCAGGAAGATCGTTCCGTAGCTCATGAATCCCGTCGGAAGATTGAAGAGAATATCCGACGAGTACAGGTCCGGTATCGAATCGAGGTTCTGATAGGCGGCGACGTGCAGCAGCCACCCGATGATCAAATAGATCGCGCGGTGAGCAATCGACAAGACAACACATCCGAGTATGTGAAGGAGCGAGTTGCTAAGCCACCGCTCGCGATCAATAGGAAAGCGGCGCGTGAACAAGAAGATCACCGGCGCGAGCCCCGCCCAAAGCAGCCAGTATGGAAGCTCCCATACGAGCATCTGCGCAAGCGTTGGTTGCTGCTTGAAGATTGCGACATAGTGAGCGGCGAAGAAGTAGTAGTTCAGCGTGAAGGACAACCCGACGAGCATCCACACAGCCAGGACCAGGACCCACAGCGTTGTATAGCGTCTCAGCATCGCTCGCTCCTTTTGCTGCATTCGGCCATCGGATGCGTTTATGATAACGCGAAGGCGCGCACTCCGGCACGACTTTATTGAGTGCGTGATTGCGAACCAACCATTGTTTGACCACCGTGCGCCAAGGCGATAAGGTTTGGTGTTTCCGGCTTGCGATAAAGAAAGGCCGGGGAAGCTTGAACTCTGAACCTGGAGAGACGAAACGATGCCCAGAATGTCAGCAGAAGAACTAGAGCAATTCCTCTACTCACATTTTCCGGACGCGGTGCATCGGGCCTTCAAGGTCGAGCGGGTCGATGAGATGTTCGCGCAGGTTCGAATGCGCTTCGACCGCCGGCACCTCCGGCCAGGCGGAACGATCTCGGGCCCCTCGCTGATGATGCTTTCGGACACAGCGATGTACATGGCGTTGCTTGGAATGATCGGTCCGGTAGCGCTGGCGGTGACTATAAATCTAAACATCAACTTCCTGCGCAAACCGGAACAAGCCGATGTCATCGCCGAGTGCAAGCTGCTGAAACTCGGCAAGCGGTTGGCGGTCGGCGAGGTGACGATGTACTCGGAAGGCGATCGCGAGCCGGTGGCTCATGCGACCGTGACGTATTCAATCCCGCCAGAACGGAATTAGACATAGTCGCTTATTGGGACCCGACCCTTGCATCCGTTGCTCGACTGAATGACAATCTCTTAGGTCGAGCCGATTCAGATCGCAGGAGATCTTTTCTATGTCAGTCGCGAAATCAGCGGCACGTTATACAGTCGAAGAATACCTAGCTTTGGAACGAGACTCCGAAGAGCGCCACGAGTATCTTGACGGGCAGATCTATCTAATGGCTGGCGAGAGCCCGGAGCACGGCACCATCTGCATGAATCTCAGCCGAATCGTCAGCACCCAGTTACTCCGCACGCCGTGCCAAACCTTTTCGAAAGACACAAAGGTTCGAAGCGGTACTTCATCCATGTCTCGCAGGTCGGCCAAGGGGCTGTTCTCTTATCCGGACATAGTTGTGATTTGTGGAGAGCCGCAGTATTACGACGAGCATCGCCACGTCGTGATCAACCCCAGCGTGATCATCGAGGTTCTGTCGGATTCGACCGAAGCGTTTGATCGCGGCGAGAAGTTTCTACGTTATCAGAACTGGAACCCGTCTCTGACAGATTACATCCTCGTTTCACAGTGCGCCCCCATCGTCGAACACTTCGTGCGCCAGCCTGATGGCAGTTGGTCCTATCACGTGTACCAGGGTCTGGGGCACAGCGTCTTCATCAAATCAATCGACTGCACGTTGCGGCTCGCCGAAGTCTACGATCGAGTGGTATTCCCCGCGGAGTTGGAGGACGAGACCGGCGAAGAACAGTAGCTCGAGAGTTCAATTACGACGCACCGTCAGTGTATGGGGACTCTGCTCTCTTGGGAGTGATTCCGCAGGGCCTCATCTTCCTTTGGCCAAACATACGACCATCGAAAAAGCGGTCGAAACGTCAACCCTTGACGCCGTCTAAACAAGTACGCTGAGACAATCTTTCTACTGATTATCGGATCCTTTACAAACTGGGACCCAGGGCGTTAAGTTTCGCTCTTGAGTCAGTGAGGTTATGGTAACAAGCACTTCTCCGGTAACAACTCTGGCGCTCAACAAGCCGAAGCTCGACAATCTCGCGAACGAGATCTGGAAATCGGCCGAGCGGCTGCGCGGGAAGTTCAAGGCTTACGAATATCAGAGCGTCATCCTGCCGATCATCGTCATCCGGCGGCTGGAGTGCGTGCTGCTTGCCTGGCGCGAGGCAAAGCGCGCCGAGGTGCTGGCCAAACGTCCCAAGCTTACCGAGAAGGAACTTGCCAAGCTCGTCAAGGAACTCGAACTGAATCCTAAGCAGTCGCCGTTCTCCAACAGGACCGACTGGACTTTGCGAAAGGTCTACGAAGAAGACCACATGCTGTTGGAGGCGAACTTTCGCGCCTACATCAACGGCTTTTCCAAGAACATTGACGATATCATCGAACACTTCAATTACCGCGCCACCATTACCCTGATGGTGAAGAACAACCGGCTCGCCCCGATCCTGAATCAATACAAGGAACTGGAACTTGGCCCAGACAAGCTCTCCGGTCTTGAGATGAGCTACATCTACGAGGAACTGCTTCGGCGCTTTTCAGAACAAAGCGGCGAGGAGGCGGGAGAACATTTCACTCCGCGCGAGGTCATCCGCCTCATGGTCGAGCTGCTGGAGATACCGATCCCTGACAGGCATTTCTCCATATATGACACCGCTGGCGGCACAGGCGGCATGGTATCCGTTGCTAAAGAACACATGCTCGACCGCGCTGCTACGCCAGAGGAAAGGGAGCGCGTCGAGAAGTTCCTTACCCTCCACTGCCAGGAGCTATCGCCGACGAACTACGCCATCTGTCAGGCTGACTTCCTGATCAAGAATGACAAACAGGCGACGGTACTACTTGGCAACTCGCTCATTCCTCACGATCCGCACAGCAAAGAGCCGGGGGACCAGTTCCCGGAGACGAAATACCGATTCAACCGTATGCTCAGCAACCCACCCTTCGGCGTCACGTGGGGCGGCAAGGACGGTTATGAGGCAGAGGCGCGCAAGCTGGAGACGACCCGCTACCGGGCAGGCATGCCACGTTCCAACGACGGCGCGCTGCTCTTTCTGCAAACCATGCTGGCGAAAATGATCCCGCCAGAAGACGGCGGCAGCCGCATCGCCATCATCTTCAACGGCTCGCCGCTTTCCAATGGCGACTGCGGCTCGGGCGAGAGCGAAATCCGCCGCTGGATTCTGGAGAACGACTGGCTCGACGCCATCGTCATGCTGCCCGACCAGCTCTTCTACAACACCGGCATCTTCACCTACATCTGGCTGCTGCGAAACGAAAAGCCCGCCAACCATCGCGGGCGCGTGATGCTCATCGACGCTCGCCAGCAGTTCGAGAAAGAACCGAAATCCTTCGGCAACAAACGCAACCGGATGACTGACGCACACCGGCAATGGATTGAGGAGCGTTACCAGAAAGGGTGGGAAACGGGGTTTTCCGACGAGCATGTGAAGCTCTTCACGAACGCGGACTTTGCGTTCCATAAAGTGAGAGTGGTCTTCTGGCAGACCGACGAGCACGATCAGCCCGCGATCATCACCGAGCCTTATGAAAAGACTTTCAGCGCCGCCAATCTCGCGAAGGAGCAGGCGTTCCACGACAGCGATCTCGCCTTCCGCGTGCGCGTCAAAGCGGACAAGAGCGAGAAGACCGTGGAGTTCGTCCTCAAACCGAAGGACAGCGCGGCTAAGAAGCTGAAAGCGGCTCTGGGAGACCGGACGGAAATTCTCTCCGTCGAGTGGACGCACCGGCACTACGTTCAGGACGACGAATACATCCCGCACGGCGAGGACATCGAGGCGTTCCTGAAACGGGAAATCGCCAAGCCAATCATCCGCTGGGAAGACAGCCCGCAACTCGGCTACGAGATCCTGCCGAACAAATACTTCTACCGGTATCAACCGCCTACGCCCGCCAAAGAGCTGTTGGCCGAGTTCTGGAAGCTGGAGAAGGAGGCGGAGAAGATGCTGGAGGGTTTGGCGAGATGAAGAAGTCACAAGAGGTTTCCATCGCATCGCCAGAATACCGACGGTTCATTGAGCAGTTGAAGGCCCGCGTGTTATCCGCCCGCCTCTCCGCGGCACGGGCGGTCAATTGCGACCTGATCCAGCTCTACTGGGACATTGGACGTGGGATTGTGGAAAAGCAGCAAGCACTTGGATGGGGTGAGTCGGTAGTCGAAATGGTCGCGGCGGACCTGCAACAGGCATTTCCGGCCACGACCGGCTTCTCACCGCGCAATCTGCGCAGTGCGAAACAGTTATACCTCTCTTATTCCGATTCCACAATTTGGCTACAGGCTGTAGCCAAATTGCCGAGAGAGGCCAAAGCGGGTGACGTTGAAATTTGGCCACAAGCTGCAGCCAAATTGACAAATGAAACGGTCATCGAATTTCTGCAACAGCTTGTCGCGGAAATTCCCTGGGGGCAAAACCTGCTCATTCTTAACAAATTGAGTGATCCCGCCGCCCGGATTTACTACCTCCGCGCCACCGCCCGCTTCGGCTGGTCCCGCAATGTCCTGCTCAACCAGATCAAAGCCGGGGCCTATGAGCGCGCCGTTGTGGAAAAGAAGACCCACAACTTTCCCCTCGCCCTGCCGGAGTATCTGGCCGAGCAGGCCGAAGAAATGATGAAGAGTTCCTACAACCTGGAATTCCTCGGCATCCGCCGCGCAGTGAAGGAGCGCGAACTCGAAGACCGGTTGATCTCCCGTCTGCAAGCGTTCCTCCTCGAACTTGGTTACGGCTTCTGCTTCGTGGGGCGCCAACACCGGTTGACGCTCGGCCAGAAGGAATATTTCATCGACCTACTCTTCTACCATCGCTTCCTCAAGGCGCTTGTGGCCTTCGAACTGAAAGTCGGGCCGTTCGAGCCGGAACACGCGGGCAAGATGGATTTCTATTTGAACCTGCTCAACGACAAAGAACGCGGTGACGGCGACCAGCCGTCTATCGGCATCATCCTCTGCGCGGAAAAGGACGACGTGGAAGTCGAATACGCCCTGCGTACGAAAGCGAACCCCATCGGCGTGGCTGTCTATCAACTCCAGTCGAAATTGCCGGCAAATCTGAAGGGCAAACTTCCGACGGCGAAGCAACTTGCCGACGTCGTGCGGGCGGTTCTTCCCGAAAGGAACGCCCCATGACCCAATACTTCTGCCACAACCAGCCGCCCATGCCCGCGAAAGAGTTGCTCGCGGAGTTTTGGAGGCTCGAGAAGGAGGCCGAGAAGATGCTGGAGGGGCTTGCAAACTCATGAGCCACTTGCCGAAAAACTGGGAAAGCGATCGTCTCAAAGACGTGGCGGCGATCAACGCGGATTCGCTGCCAGCCAACACCGATCCGGACTACGAGTTCGAGTATCTCGAGATCTCGAATGTTGACTATCACGGTATCGTCGATCCGAAGGCCATCGAGCGATTGCGATACGAAGACGCACCCTCGCGGGCGCGGCGCCGGGTGGCGAAGAATTGCACGTTGATTTCATCCGTCAGGCCAAATCTGCAAGCCGTGGCGTTCGTGAACAATGGGCGGAAGGACTTCATTTGTTCCACTGGCTTCAACGTCGTGCAGCCTGCGGAGCAAAAGCTTTCGCCTAAGTTTGCCTACTACGCGCTCATTTCCGAAGGCGCACGGCAATACTTCGAGGCTACGGCAAAAGGTGTCGGCTATCCAGCGATTGACGACAAAGACTTCGACTCTTTCGCCGTGCCGCTTCCGCCGCTGCCGGAGCAACCGCGGATCGCTGCGTATCTGGATGCGAGTTGTGCGGCGATTGACGCGGCGGTGGCCGCCAAACGCCGCCAACTAGAAACCCTCGACGCACTCGCTTTAGCGGTCATCCATCAGGCCGTCACACAAGGCATCAATACGGCTGTGAAGTTGAGGGCGTCCGGAATGGATTGGCTTTCACAAGTTCCAAACCATTGGCAGGTTCAGCAAATCAAGCGTGCTTGCGAGATCGTCCGAGGCAAGTTCACCCATCGGCCCAGGAACGATCCCGCCTACTATGACGGGGAATATCCCTTCGTTCAGACCGGAGACATCACTGCCGCAGTTAAGTACATTCGCACCTACTCGCAAACGCTCAATGAGCTTGGCTTGAGCGTGAGCAAGATGTTCCCACGCGGCACCCTAGTGATGTCGATCGCCGCCAACATCGGTGACGTGGCCATTCTCGACTTTGAAGCTTGTTTTCCCGACAGCATGGTCGGCTTGATCCCCAGACCTAAGACGGCTCTGAACTTTCTGTACTACATGATGCGGGCCATGAAAGGTATCATGCTGCGCTCCGCCGTCATCAGTACTCAACTAAACCTTAACAGCGTACGGATCGGTACGAACTTCGCGGCGTTTCCTCCCAGGAAGGAACAAGAGGAGATTGGGAAGTATCTCGACTCAAAGGAACAAGAAGCTCTCGCGATAAAGGAAACTCTGAACCAGCAAATCGACACCCTCATCGCCTACCGCAAATCGCTGATCCACGAGTGCGTCACTGGCCAGCGCCGCATCACGGAGGCGGAGGTTGCGCGCAGCCAGTTGTCCGAAAACACCGGACAACTGAACCTTGAATCGTCCGAGGAAATCGGACGGTTGAAAACAGATTGTGCGGGCGTTCAGCAACGATCCGGCCGCCAGGCCAACACGAACAGGAGCCGCCAGCCATGAGCACGGAGGATTTGTTGTGAATGAACCCGACATCAATCCCGAAATCCGTGTTGCGCTGTTTCAGAAGCGTGAGATTCGCCGCACGATGCACAACGACGAATGGTGGTTTGTCATCACGGACATCATCGCCGTCCTGACGGATGCGGCCAATCCTTCCGATTATTGGAAGAAAATGCGCAAACGGGATCCGGATTTGGGCAAGGCCCTCCAAGGGGGGGGACAATTTGTCCCCCCCCTTGCCTTGGGGTTCGCGACGGCCGGCGGGCCTCAGAAACTCCAGTGCTGGAACATCGAGGGCATCCTCCGCCTGATCCAGTCCATCCCCAGCCCCAAGGCCGAACCGTTCAAGCGCTGGCTGGCCCGCGTGGGCAAGGAGCGCATTGACGAGATCGAAAACCCCGAGCTTGCCATGGCCCGGATGCAGGAACTCTACGAAAAGAAGGGCTATCCCAAGGAGTGGATCGACAAGCGGCTGCGTGGCATCGCGGTCCGGCAGGATTTGACCGGCGAATGGAAAAACCGGGGCGCCCAAACCACCTTGGAATACGCCATCCTGACCAATGAGATCATACAGGGGACCTTTGGCCTGAAAGTGGAGGACTACAAGCAGGTGAAAGACCTGGTGCGGGAAAATCTCCGCGATCACATGACCGACATCGAGCTGATCCTGACCATGCTGGCCGAGGCGACCACCACGACGCTGCACCGGGACCGGGATTCGCAAGGTATGACACCACTGAAAAAGGATGCCCACGACGGCGGGGCGGTGGCCGGCAGGACGCGCAAAGACATTGAGGCCCAGACCGGCAAGCCGGTCATCACCCCAGAAAACTTCAAGCAACTGTCCGCCAGGAGACCGAAAAGACTGAAGGCGATCGAGGACTGACCATGCCCAGGAAGAACAAAGCCCCGGAGCTGACGTTTCAAAGTCACATCGCGGAATACCTCGTCCGTGAGCACGGGTATGGTGTGCTCGAACAGGCCGACATCACCGACACCGGGCATTGCATCGCCGAAGACCACCTCTGGGCCTTCCTCAAAGCCACGCAGACCGACACGCTCAAGAAGCTGGAAGATGATTACAGCACGGACGCGCGGGAAGAAGTGTTCAAGGCGCTCCGCAGGGAACTGGAGCACACGTCGCTTTGGATGCTCTTGCGCCACGGCCTCGAGGTGCGCGGGTTGGAGTTCCGGCTCTTCTATCCCAAGCCTCGCTCCGCCGAGAGTGCCGGGACCGGCAAATACAGCGAGAACCGAATCACTTTTCGCCCGCACTTCTACTTCGGTGAAACCAACCAGGAGATTGACTTCGTCTTCTTCCTCAACGGCCTGCCCATCGTAGCGCTGGAGCTGAAACACGAGAAGAACCAAACCGTGCACGATGCAGTCGCGCAGTTCGCCAAGCGCGAACATGCGCGAAAGATTTTCCAGCACCCCTTCCTTTATCTCGCTGCCGACACGTGCGACGTGATGGCTGCCACCGACCCACGCCGAGAGGAGAATTTCCGCTGGCACAACACGGGCCTGACCAACACGACCACGAACCCTGACGAATACCCGGTCGAGTTCCTGTACCGCGAGGTGTTGTCGAAGGAGCAGTTGCTCGAAGCGCTCTCGTTCTTCCTCGTCCGCGTGCCCCATCGCGAGGCGGAGGACGACAAGCCGGAACGTCCAGCGTTCACCTTGTTCCCGCGCTACCATCAGGCGCGCCTGGTGCGGAAGATCTCGGAGGACATCACGGCGCACTTTGCCACGACGGGCGACATCGGCAAGAAGTATCTCGCGGACCACTCCGCCGGCAGCGGCAAGACGCTTTCAATCTGCTGGCTCGCCGACCGGCTGAACAGCCTGTACAAGCCCGGCACGAATGAAAAGCTGGTGGACATCACGTTCATCCTGACGGACCGCAAATCGCTTGATACAAACATCCGGGAGGACATCGCGAATTTCACTCACTTGAAAGACGTGGTGGGCATCGCCAAAAAATCCGACCACCTGCCTCGCTTTCTCGAGGAGCGGAAGGCGATCATCGTGACGACGCAGCAGAAGCTCGCATATGTGCTGGAGGAACTCCAAAAAAATCCGGCGTTGAAGAGTTTGCGTGTCGCGTTTCTGATTGATGAAGCCCATCGCTCGCAGGAAGGACAAATGGGGGCTGCTATCCGCCTGCCATTTCGCAAGGCGGGCGAGCCGGACGCCGACGCCCCCGAACTAGACCCGGAAGAGCAAATCGCCAAGGTCATCCGCGAACACGACCTCAATCAGCTTTTCGTCGCGTTCACCGCCACCCCCGCGCCCGCCACCGTCAGCCTGTTCGGTCCGTCGTTCGACAGCTACACCGAGGCCGAGGCCATCGCCGAAGGCTACATCGTGGACGTGGCCGCCAGCATCATTTCCTACAAGACGCTCTACAACTTGCATTGCCATTTCGTTCCGCCACCGGATGAGGAGGAAAGAGTCTATCTCAAGGGTGTCGTGTCCAAGGCGTTGATGAACGTTGCGTTTCAGGATGACGGCCTCATCCAATACAAGGCAGAAGTGATGCTGCGCATCTTCGAGGAAAGTGTGATGCCGCTCATCGGAGGCCGGGCCAAGGCGATGATCGTCACCAGCTCGCGCGTCGCAGGTTTGCGCTACTTCGACATCATCAAGGAAAAGCTCAAAGAGCGCGGCGCGAAATACAAAGCCCTCTACGCTTTCTCGGATTTCACTCATCCCGAAACCAACACGGAGATTCACGAGCACGCCGTCAATGAACTCAAAGCCGGCGAGTTGATCGAGGAGCGGTTCAAGGGCGACGATTACCGCTTGATGATCGTGGCCAACAAGTTCCAAACAGGCTTCAACCAACCGTTGCTCGCCGGCATGTTCCTCGACAAGCCTGTCGTTGACCGAAATGCCGTGCAGACGGTGTCGCGGTTGAATCGCTGCCACGAAGGCAAGAAAGACGTGGTGGTCGTGGACTTCACCAACAACGCCGCGGCAATCCTCAAAGCGTTCCAGAAATACCGCAAAGGCACGCCGTTCGAGCCGGAAGAGCCGGACCAAGACCTTTGCCCCAAACTCTACGCCGACATTCTTGCGGCGGGGGCCTTCACGCAGAAGGATGCCGCCGATTTTGCGCGAATTGTCGCCACCGGCACAGACGCCGCGGTGCAGTTCTTTGTCAACGCGCTGCGGGCAAGGTTTCAGTCAAGGATTTCGGACACTGAAGAGCGCAAGACGTTCGTCTATTTGCTGGCCCGCTACGTCAAGATCTTCCATTTCCTGACCTGCTTCTTCACGTATGCACCGGAGTTGAAGGAGTTCGCCACGTTCGCTGAATACGTCGGCCCGCAACTCATCAAGCAAGGCAGCGTGTCTGACCTAATGAAACAGATACGGCAAACGGAGGTCATCAAGGCAGCTGTCGAGTATCAGGGCGTCACGACCAGCGGAGGGCCGGTGAAACTGAAGCGAGGCAAAGGCAAGAAAGGCTCAGGCCCGCCGCCCAAGAAGGTTTCCGTTCAGGACATGATTGACGAGATTCGCGCTACGTTCGACATCAGCGACGAGGAAGCGCTCTACATCAAGGAGGTGACCGAGGAAAAAGCTGCCGACCCGGTCATCCACGGCACTGTCAGGACGCACCGGGAAGACCGCATCTATCTCGAAGGCGCTTACCGCGGGCAAGTCAACGGTGAGATTCAGACGGCCTACGACGAGCGCGGTCGTTACGAGGAATTGTCGGACCCGAAATACACGGACCCCAGTGGCATCTTCGACATCATGGCGTTCACGGTGATTGAGCACCATCTATCAGCCGCGGCGTGAGGCTATGAGCAAGACCATTGACCAAATTCCCGAAGCCGATCGCCCGCGTGAGAAGCTTCTCCGCAAAGGCGCCCCAGCCTTGAGCGATCAGGAGCTACTGGCGGTTCTTCTCGGCAAAGGCACACCCGGGATGGATGTCATGACCCTCGCCGGTAAACTGGCTCGGCTCATCGATGAGAAGGGCTTGGGAGTGAAGGCCGAAGATCTGACGCAGTTTGAAGGGGTGGGCGATGCGAAGGCGACCTTGATTCTGGCGGCGATCGAGTTCGCGCGCCGCCGCATCAAGCCGGAAGGAGCTAAGATCGAAACACCTGCTGACCTGCTACCCCACGTTCGGCACTACGCTGATCGAAAGCAGGAACATTTTCTCTGCGCAACGATAAACGGGGCGAATGAGATTCTGAACATACGAGTCGTTTCGATTGGCCTTGTGGACCGCAGTCCGGTTCATCCGCGCGAAGTGTTCGCAGATGCACTTTCCGACCGCGCCTCGGCGGTCATCGTGGCTCACAACCATCCTAGCGGGGGTCTTGAGCCGTCACAGAGCGATATCGAGATCACCGCACAACTCAAAGCTGCCGGGTCGATCGTTGGGATCGATTTGCTGGATCACATCATTTTCAACCGGACGGGGTATTTCAGTTTCTTGGAGGAAGGGAAGTTGTAGCTTCTCGTCAGAATTCTTGCGGGTCAATTAGCGTTACGCGTCAACCACTCTTGTATTTTTACCGCCTCGTCGCCACAGAAGGTCTCCGCGCCCGAGAATGGGTCGCTGTGTAGCCAGAAACCGCAATCATTCAGATCGAGAAAGTAGTAACGGCCGCTCGCCTTCTCGCGCAGTATGTAGCAGCGCCCTGTGTAGATCTCCTTGCGGACGGCGAGAGCTTCGCCCTCAAAAGTGATCTGACTCAAGAACCTTTCACCCTTGTCAGTGCGTTCAATCCACGTCACGCTTGCCGTGGCGGTTGTGTCCGAAGCCGTAGTCCCCTACACACACGCCGTCGTCCTTTAAAAGGTCGAATCGTTCCGTTTCTAAGTGGTTGGGCATCATCTTTGGTTCCATCCGAATTACCAGTCGGGCCTCACTCGATCAAATGAGACGAGTAGCAAGGGCAAGCCCCAACCTGATTCAAAACAGAGTAGCTATCTTCCTTCGCGCCATCGTCGCTTTGCGCCAGCTCGTCCGCTCCCCAATCTGAGGGGAGCGGACGGCCGCGGGGGCTAACCGGTTCCGATCAAGCGACTGGCTATCGGCGAAGTCTCCATTGTTGATTAGCCTGGTTGGCGTAATCCCAGAGCTGGATGTTGGCCCCATCCTGCCGACCCTGGGCGGTCACGTCGAGACACTTGCCGTTGTCCACGCTCACGATCCGGTAGTAATCGTTGCCAACCTGCTCCAAGCGCCAGCGCTGTTGCGGCGTGCCATTCCAGCTTCGCTGGATGATGTTTGCGCCGTTGTTGTCCCTGCCGCCCTGGACAGTGAGTGCTCTGCCGCTTTGCCGGCTGATGATGGCAGCTTCGCCGTTGCCGAGGTCGATGACATCCCAGTTTTGATTGGGCTGATCGGCATAGCTCCACTGCTGGATGTTGGCCCCATCTTGATTGCTCCGCTCAGTCACGTCCAGGGCTTTGTTGCTGTGGCGGTTCATTATTGGTCCGGAGTAGCTCACGCGCCCGTCAGGCCGGTTGCCACTGCCGAAGCCGCCGGGGCTGTTGTCGCGGCCGGTGTTGTCCCAACCGTTGTTGTCGCGGCCGTTGTTGTCGCGGCCATTGCCGAACCAGCCGCTTCTCAAGTCGTACCTGACGCCAGACACATTACCGTACGCATTGCCGTAGCGGGTGCTGTTATTGACTATTGCTTCATAGGAGAAGTTTCTCGGCCTCCCCCCATTGTTGCGCGAGTCGTTATACTGTTGATCGTTGTCGCGTGAATTGCCGTAAGGTGAATAGTTGGCACGTGAGAACGTGCCCGTTCCACGTACGCGAACCGCGGTTCGCGATCTGAAATCCGTTCGCGCATCAGTGTTAAAAAGCACAGTCAGATTGCGCCCGCCCTCTTGACTGATAATGCGTTGCCTGACGGCGCGTTGAGCCTGATCAATCGTCCGATCCCCCGAGCCTTGTGCCTGGATCGTGCTCAGACTGGCGCCGGCCAGGATAACCGCGAGCAAGGCGAAGGCCGACAGAACCATATTTCGAACTACAGTGTTTTTCATGATTTTTCCTTTACGGTTGCAGATTGACTTCGAGCCAAGCCGCGTGTGGCATCGACAAGTTGACAAGCTGCAACTTGAGTCTTGCCCCTCTTTGTTTATCCATCCATTCGCGTGGGCTGGTTGCCGGCTCGCCCACAGACACCAGCTAGTTCTCATTCGTCTATTGGCGCTTGAGTGCCTGGTCGATCTGTTCTTCGACCGCGGCCTTGGCTTCTCCCATTACTTCTGAAACCTCGCAGATGAGCAACCTTCTCGCCCTTCCGAGCGTCATGGATTCTCCAAGAGTTAACGACCTCGTATCGCCTAACTGAGTCAGTGATGCGACGACCTCAGCGAGATCGTAGGGCGACCCGGAGGTGAACAGTTTCAGATTGTCGGCTGCGCGCTGCTTCCAGTTATCGGCGGTCTTGGCGCTCTTCTTTAGATGAGCCAGGAGCCCGGGAATCTCGGACTTCTTCATCATCAACCGGACACCAATAGCCCGAGCTTTTTCTACTGGCACGAACAAGTCGCCGCGATTGTCGTCCAGCACAGTCAAGTGGTAGAACATTATCACCCTGGCATCGACGACTCTCTTGACGACGCGGCCAATACGGCAGGGACCCTGACCCGGATAGACCGCCTTGTCGCCAGTTGTCAGCGCCCCTCGGCTTCTACCTCGGCGGGCAGGCACAAGGCTCTCGTCTAATACACGAGCGCTCATGGGTAAAGCTCCCTTCTCACCCGCGTTTCAATGTTCGTGATTTCGGCCAGGGTCAGTTCAAAGCCGTTCACAGGTGGACACCAGAACTCGTGTTGCCATTCCCGCCGAACCGCCGCCATGTGTGTCCAGTGATAGCTTTCGCTGGGGTTACCGGACGTGTCAGTCAGTTTGGTTGATGCGTCGGGAGTGTCGGCGATGATTCTGAGTTGTCTGTTGTTTCTTCTCATAGTGTCTCTATATCTAAGTCCATCTGAGCATACGTCAATGCCGGATCCACTTCCGTGCAATATTGGACAGTCTTGAAAATAAGCTTGAAGGAGACGCCGCTGGTCAATGCCCCTATTCGTCATCACGCTTGTCTGATGCCCTCAGAGAAGAAGGAGTAACCGAGGTCGTCGGTTGGTCGGCGACAAGTCGTTACGACGGCATCAACTGAGTTGGAACGTGTCTAACAACAGCGAAGGGTTCCCGCCAACACAACGGTGGACCCGCTTGACCGACACCGTTGATTCGATGGCGACGAAGAGATCGATCGTCCGTTCTTTGCATTTGACTTTGCATTGCGACGATCGCCGAACTACAGCGCCGGCAGGAACCGGGTCCGCCCATGCCGGAGCTGTTCGCGTCATTCCTATTTCAGGCTGCTATTTCGCTCTCCGCTTAGAGTAGATCCCAAGCGTAGCCGGATAGGCGCGCACGGCGGCAGGCGCGTTGGCGCTTCCGTCCTGGAGTACCGCCTTCGCCTTGGCTCCTTGGCCGTAGACCGCGACCATATCGTCATCGTCCAACGTGATGACCACACCCTTCAGCTCTAAACCCGCGAACAGGCCTTTGCTCCGCGAGTAAGAGAGAATCTCCGCATCCATGCGGACGTTTGTTGAAGCTCCGGCCTGGCGTCCGACTGGGCCGGCGGCGACCGACGCGTCTCCGCCGACTTCGACCTTGTCGCCCAGCAGTCTGTTTAGCCCGTTCTTGTTCATGAACAGAAGAACGAAATCAGTCGACTGGGCGCCGATCTGCAAGCCGACGCTGCCGCCCCTGAGGTTGAAGAACGCAGGCGCGCTCCAGCCACTCTTCGTCCGGCAACTGGCGACGCCGCGACCGCCTCGCGCGCCAACAACGAAACCCGCCTTGAGAACCTGAGGAAACACTACTACGCACTCGGCGCCATCCAGGATGTCTCGAGGCACTGACTTGTCCGGCGCGCGCATGATCTCACGGAACACTTGAGCTGCCTTTTTTGACTGAGACACCGCGTCGTCATAGTCCTTGCTGTGCTTCTGTCCTGCGAAACACACCGTGCTCGCTACAAGACAAGCGAGCACGCTGCATACTGCTGTCGAGATCGTCTTTGCCTTCATACTAACCTCCAACTTGTCCGGGATCACCGGACCGCTTGAAAGACTGCACGTGTATTAGGGTTAAGTGGTGGGTTGAACCCTGGGTGACAGTGAGGTTCGTGGATTTGATTCACGGCCGATACCAAGCCGCAAGCGATTTCGTTGATACGTGATGTCGGTGAGGTGCACCGACTCTGTCGTTTGCCGGTCCAATCGGTCCTCGCATTCTCGCCTGAATCGGAGCGGCCCGGGAGGCGGCGAAAGCATTCCGTGGTAGATATCTTTCGAGGCCGTTTCACGAACCCTGCCTCCCGAGGCCTCCCCCGCCTTGAATCCTAGCGCACCTCGCGATGGACTTCCGTTCAATATTGGACAATGGTGAAATAATTCTGTGGTGTTGCAGAGAGCGAAAGAGACGAGAAAGAAGACACCGGCCTTTAGGCGGCCGATGCCAAGTAAGTTCTTCGAAGGTTGTCCATATGCTTCCTTTGCGGCCTACATCGGATCTTCCTGCTAGGCGCATACGCGCACTCCGTACTCTGCGCTGTTCACTCTTGGACTTGTAAAGCAATCTCCGGGGTTGGACAGGAAGCTGCGGGCGACATCTCTAGAGGATCGATGCGAGGTAAGCTGTGAGCTTTTTTTCCTTGACGATCAGATGGTGCTCTGTGTTGTATTCAATGAGGTCGAGGTTCCGGAATCGCTGCATGAATACGCTGATCCGCGGCCGCGTCGTGCCTACCATTGCGCCCAATTCTTCGTGAGAGATCTTGACTTCGATACGCATGCTCCGCGGGTCTTTCTTGCCGAGCTTCTTGGCGATTTGTAACAACGTCTTCCCCAGGCGCTGCTCGCTATCAACGGTCACCAGGTTGGCGATGACCTGCTGTTGGTCTGCGACGCGCACAGCCAGATACTTGATGAAGCCTTCAAGGAGAGAGTCTTTGGCCAGGCGATCGAGAAACTTGCTGCAAGGCATCTCTTTCAAAAGAGTGTCTTCCATTGCGGTTGCTGTTTCCAGCCGGCCCCCAAGCCCGGACAAGCACAGCTCGCCGAAAACATCTCCCGCGCCGTGGATGGCGAGCATGCATTCTTTACCTTCAGTCGAGACCATGACCAGCTTGATCTGCCCTTTTTCGATGAAGTACACCGTTTCGCGTTCGTCCCCAGCCGTGTAGACATGATTGTGCTTGCCGACCTTGATAGGACTCGAGTTTTTCAATTCACTGAGCAACGACCCCTGCATTTGTTCTTTGAATTGATCCGACTGAGAAGTTTGCTGAATCATACCTCTTCGCCCGTTTCCGCCGATTCTCTTTTCTGCCTGCCAATGCTTATCGACTACCTAGTTTACGCCTCCGATCCAAGCGGCGCTGTTCAATATTAGACAATAGCCCACTTTGCCATTTATGGAAACAGAACTAGAGATCTTTCACGACAAACAGCCTGCTGAGGTTGAGAAGCAAAGCGGGCGTCTTGGGTGAATACGTTGAAAAGGAAAGAATTGCGGCGCGCCCACGCGGTGAGCGCGCTGCGCGACAGTAGCGAGAGATTTCCAAGGAAAGTCACTGTTTTCTGAACTTTTTTCAATTCTGTCTAAAATTGCACAGACTCCTCAGAGTCTAATCTGTACCATTGAGTGGTTTCAGGTATGACTATGGAACAGCAGACGCAATGGCGCTTCGAAGTCAAGAATCCGCTTACGTCCACTGAGTGGCGGCCTCTGTTTGAGGTTGCCGAAGATCAACTCGTAGCGTCTCTAGAGCTGAGAGACGAGCTGAATAGAATAAACGCCCCGGTTCAACTTCGTATTGTTCGTTCGTAGCTCAGACCCAGCTTGAGCGCGTGGAAGAACCCCTCCCGTAAAACCAAAGTCCCGTTCGCCTATCGGCAACACGCATAGACAGTAAATGTTCACTCGTTGCAGCGACGGGTTCAGGTTAGGCGGGGTGGGGGTTGTGAAAACTGATGGCTGCCCGATTACTCTCGAAGACGTGCAGGCCGAGCACAGGGTGGTCGCCTCGGTCAACGAGTGCGCCCAGGGAAGGCTCTCGTGGAAAAGTTCACGCCGGAGCCGTTCAAAGTATTTCTCAAGGATCAGAACATGGATAACAACCTTCTGGACTGTGTCCCGAGGAAATAACCGCTGACAGAGTTGAGGTACTGGTTTTTGAGGCCGCAGCTGGCGAACTGCTGCGGCCTCAGGTGCGATCAAGGGGTCATGCGCCACAGCAACGCTTGTACTTTCGCCCGCTTCCGCAGGGACACGAAGCGTTGCGCGCGATTGTCGCAACACCCCTTTCGTTCTTCGATCTTCCCTTGAACAAGCCAAGCGTGATCAGCGTCAACCAAATCAGCACGGCTACCGCGGGTTGCGAGAACGTATAGCCGTGAAAAGCAAGAAAGAAAAAGCTCGACTCATCGGTTCCTGGCGTGGCCTGCTCGAGCTGGAGGCTTGTCATCTTTGCCCATGCCATTGACGCGCAGACGGTCAGCACGAACATGACGGCGCACCCAATCGCAAGGGCCCGCAGCTTCGCAACAAGCGAGTTCGAGCGAGTCACGATCACGAGCGCCAAAAGCATCGGCAAACCGTAGGTCACCATGTCCATTCGTAAGCCACTCGACTGCAACCTACCGTTCACCACAAGTTGAACTACTCTGCCTCTTGGCTTGATCGCAACGCGACCATCAAAGAATGTATAGATCCAGCTCGCGCATGTGCCTGCGACCGCCGAGATGGCGCCGAGCGAATACCACCACAGGGGAAGAATCACGATGTAGAGAGCAAGCGTGAGAGCAAACAGACTCAGCCATCTATGCCCGCTGATGCCGAACGCCAAATCGCTCGAGCCAGAAGATGAGGATTGCCGTTGAGAGAAGAATGACGATGCTCTGGGCGACGTAGTCATGGATTTGATCGGCTGCCGATGGCAAGTACTTCCCAACATAGTAAAGCCCCACGAGGCGAGTAAGGTTGATAGCCTGGATCAGCGGGACTCCGAAGGCCAATCCTATCAGCCTGGCTCGCCACGAGGTAGGGAACGCCAGCACTCCTGCCAGGTACAGGCACGACGCTTCGACGCCGTCGCATCCCATCGCAATGTCCATCGAGTAACGAGGAGAGTAGACAAATGCACCGTTCGCGAGGGCACCTGCGCCAAACAGGTTGATGACGGCTGCGACCGCTTTCGCCAGAAACTCAGTGTAGGGATTGATGACTCCCAACCGAACTCTGGGAATGACGCCAAACAACAAGTAACAAGCCGCAAAGATCAACCCGAACAGCCCCAAAAACCGCAGCGGCTTGCGATTGGCCGTCAAGAAGTTAGTCACTCGCCCACTCGGCAACATACTCACCGGCCACCTTGCCAGGTTGGCAACGCTTACTGACGTTGCGCGTTGGCCTCAAGAGAAGAAGCGTGATGCCTGGCGAGCGGCGGCTAGCCACGTCGCTCATCAAGATCTCGTAGCCGACGCACACTGCTTCAACGCCGCCGCGCTCCGCCAATCAACAAGTGGAGGATGAACGCAACCACGAGACCTGAAGTGAGAGCGCCGAGGATATCAACCGGGTTTGCCGACAGCGCAATCAGCGCCAACGCTATCGACGCTTCGACGTACATCACAGTGCGCGCCAGCAGCTTCCAGTCGAGGGCCTTTTCCGCTCCCGAGAACGCAGTCGAAGGAACGGCTGCCGCGAGAGACGCTGCCCTGCTGTGTCCGACCAGGAAGAAGGTGCAAGCAGCAATGATGAGCAGCGCCATCAATATCGCGCCCCACTCCGATAGCGTCGGAACGGCGCCACCTGGAGGCGCCGGAGGCCCATCCGGACGCTGGAGGAAGTACGCTCGGCTGCCGGGGCAGCCGTTCGCGTCGGTGGCTGTGATCGTGAAACTGAAGGGGCCGACCGCCGTCGGCGTCCCCGAGATGAGGGCGGTCGTCCCGCTCGTCGCGCTTAGAGTCAGGCCGGGCGGCAGCGCCCCGCTCGAGACCGTGAAGGTGTATGGCGGGGTTCCGCCGCTGGCCGAGATCGTCTGGCTGTAGGGGATCCCGAGGACAGCGGGGGGAAGCCTGGCCGGGCTCACCGTGATGAAGGGGCAGCCGGGCACGACCGGGATCACGATGGAGTACGGCCGGCTGCCGGGGCAGCCGGTCGCGTCAGTTGCTGTGATCGTGAAGCTGAATTGGCCGGCCGTGGTCGGCGTCCCCGAGATCACGCCGGTCGTCGCGTTAAGCATCAGGCCGGGCGGCAACGCCCCGCTCGAGACCGTGAAGGTGTATGGCGCGGTTCCGCCGACGGCCGAGACCGTCTGGCTGTAGGGGATCCCGATGACACCGGGGGGAAGCGTGGCAGGGTTGACTGTGATGACGGGGCAGCCGGGCAATGGGATCACGATGGAGTACGCCCGGCTGCCGGGGCAGCCGTTCGTGTCGGTGGCGGTGATTGTGAAGTTGAAGGTGCCCGCCGCAGTTGGCGTCCCCGAGATGACGCCAGTGGTCGCGTTGAGTGTCAGGCCGTTCGGCAGTGCCCCGCTCGAAACCGTGAAGGTGTATGGCGCGGTTCCGCCGACGGCCGAGACCGTCTGGCTGTAAGGGGTCCCGACGACACCGTTCGGCAGCGTGGCCGGGTTTACCGTGATGACCGGACAGGCGAAGTTAGGCCCGCACACGGCGACGTTGTTGGTATCCATCGTCACCGCGCCATTTCGCGCCAAGACTCTACCGGAGACGTTTGCACTGGTAGTCAGCGTGATGCTAGTGAGTGCCAGAATGTTACCTACAAAACTGGTGCCTGTGCCGAGCGTCGCAGAGCTGCCGACCTGCCAAAATATGTTGCAATTAGTACCGGGATTGATCACCTGAACAGTCGAGCTGCTCGCGGTCGTCAGCGTGCTCCCGATCTTGAAGATGAAGAGCGCATTGGCGTTGCCCAAGGCATTGAGAGTGAGTGTTCCGGTCAACTGGGCCGACGACGAAAAACAATACACCCCGGGCGTCAGCGTAAGGCCGCCGAGATTCTGACCGGTCAAGTCGACAGTGCACGCCGTGCCCACTATGGCATTGTACGCAGTGGTGACATCACTCTGTGCCTGAGCTGCGACTGCATCGTTCAGGTGTATCGTTCCTCCGGTTACTGTCCCCGGAGGGAAACCTGTGACCGCAGTACCTGGGCTGACGCCAAGGTTTCCGGTGACGGAAGTCGCTCCCGTATTGGTCACAGTCGAGCCAGCCAGGACGCCGAAACTCTGCGCCGTACCCAATGATATCTGAGCCACCGCAGGGGAAGCGCCAAAAAAGAACAAGCCGAACGCAACGATTGCCCAGAGACTTAAATACTTGCGGTTGAAGTTCATGGATTTTCCCTCCCAGACATCATTGATCGTTTTTAAGGAAGCCAATATAGCGCCCAACTGCAACCGCGTCGACGCCGACAATAAATAAAGCGGCGGTACATTACCGACTATCACAATAACGCTGCCGCTTTGGGTTCGAGCCTGGGCAGGTGACTGGCCTTACTTTGTTGCTTGCCGAAAATTGCGCGATCAGGACGGCGGCTGGTTATTTGTCTCATTCAGGGGCGACATACCAGCCTTGATCAAGCGTATGTTCATGGTTGCCCGGCCCCGCTATTGGTCACGGCCAAAGCATTCGAATCGACCTCGCGGACATTAGTGATAGCCCGAGCGGCCGATTCAGCGTCGGCCTTTTGCGTTGAAGTTTGCACATTGCCGGTCAGCCTTACCGCACCGTTGTAAACATCGACTTTGATCTGCTGAGTCTTCAGGCTCGGGTTATTCAGGATGGACTGCAACACGGCCGCTTTGATTTCAAGGTCCGGAACATACTGCTTCTCCGGATTTGCCGCCTGGGGGTTTGGCGCGACCTCAAGATTGTTCACAACGCTGGCGACGCCTTTGGTGCTGCGCGCGATCTCTTCCGCGACTCGCTTGTCATCTCCGGTCGGCACGTTGCCGGTCAGAGTTACGTTGTTGTCCTTTGTTTCAACGTTGTTGGCCGAGCTGACATGGGTGTCTAAGGAAGCGACCTGCTTATTCAGAGCGAGGGCGCTCTTGACCGCAGCAGTCGTGCCCGCATCCTCGGTGTAGTCCTTCACCGCGTTGAAGTCGGACGAGATGTCACGATGGCGATAGCCGTAGAAGTAATACACCGCCCCCGCGATGATAAGGACCGTGACAACGGCAGTAATAATCGATCGTGGTCGCATGGTTTGTCTCTCCCTGGGATGGGTGGGCTGACGCCCATCGCATCAGCCTTACACTGTTACCTTGCGGTGCGCGACTAAGCGGAACGCACCATTGATTGCGAGATGAATCAAGACATAGACAACAAGCGCGAACAAGTAAGATATCCGTACTTGAAATGCTCCGGACGACGGCGTTCCCACTATGCGTTCGAAGGGCGCTAGCAGCGGCCGCGTGAGGGCGCCGATAAACTGAACGAATCCATTGCCGGCCCGCGCGCCCATCAGCCCGAGCAGGAACTCTAACGCGATCAGGCCGTAGATGAGGTAGAAAAAGTAATCGACTACCTGCGAAATCCGAGCCGCCGCTCTACCGCGCCCCAGCTCACGTTCAGTCCCCACTGCTTCACGCACCGACTTCTGCTTCAGTTCTTGAGCCACGCCGGCCACCTCGGCCGATTCCTTTGGCTCGACTCGCGCCGACTCTTGCTTGATGCGAGCATTCACGTCGTCATCAATCGAGGCCTTGACCTCCTGATGCGAGGCGAGCCTGCGCTCTTCGTCTAACAGAACGTTGTTTGTTCCAGCGCCTTCACTAGAGGACATAACTCTCCTTTTGGCGGATCACTCAGACATACCGGCGCCGCGTGAGCAATCCAAGGACGGCAACTAACGCCGCCGCTCCGATGATCGCCCAGACGACCGGAAAGCTTGTGTGACCGATCTTCAAAACATAGATTTCGGGTAATTGAAACTGTTTGACGGCCCAGCTTCCTATCAGGGCGCCGATGAAGCCGAGGGCGATCGAGGTCAAGCATCCGCCGCGGGAATATCCAGCGAGCCTCTGCCCGATCACGCCCACGAGGCCACCGACGATCAGTAGAATGACTAGACTTTCAATGCTTAAGTTCATGGTCTACTCTTTCCACCTAACTCAAGTGTATCGCGGCAGGCTCGAGTAAGCGGCGAGGGTAGGAGTTCGCAGCGCTCGGCACATCATCAAGAGCGTGGCTTCAAGCATGAGCCCACCCACCACGACGGCCACTCCCGTCATCATCAGCCCCATCCCTACAGCAGTAATCTCCAGCATCTCTGTATCTCCAAACTTCGCCCGGTCAGCTCGGCGGCCTTCTTGTGTGTCTCCTATGATATGCTCAGCAGGGATGGCTTTCAGTCCAATAGAGGACAAGTTCGAGAATAAGTCCTTGGTATAAATTGGGCTGCCGTAACAGACTAAATTACTCGGACTAGCACAGAAGTTATGATATTGATCCCTAAAAGGGATCCTCGAGAAGAGACCATAGATTCACCCGAACGGAAGGTGAGCGTTGAAGGGTAGCGGCAGCCCATCAGTCGCCAGCAGGCGCACATTCGTGCTCGTCCTGTTTTGCGCGTGTGTGTTTTTGGGCGCTGCAATTCTGTTTAAGCTGCCGACCGGCCCGATGCCCGCGCCCTCTGACCCGAGCACACCTAAGCAAGATTCCGCTCGCGCGACGCCTGCTCACGCGAAAGCGGAGAAACCGAAAGTTGAGCCACACGCTGTAGCGCCGCCGCCAGATACCGCACCGTCACTCGAAGGGACAACCCCAGTCACCGATGCCGACCTCAATTACATCGCCGCGAGAAATCTGCTGATACCGGTGGCGAACGTGACTGCGAGTCAGTTGCACGATACCTTCAATCAAGCGCGCTCCGAAGGGCGGCAACACGACGCGATCGACATAAGGGCGCCTCAGGGGACGCCGGTGCTGGCTACCAGTGACGGCGTAGTGATCAAGCTCTTTCAGAGCGACAGAGGTGGGGTAACCCTCTACGAACTCGATCCATCAGGCCGCTACGTTTATTACTATGCACACCTGATGCGCTACGCTGAGGGTGTCGCGGAGGGAAGACAACTGCGGCGCGGCGATGTGATCGCTTATGTAGGCGACACCGGCAATGCCGACGCGGGAAACTTTCACCTACACTTTGCCATCTCGAAGATTACGTCGCCGCACCAGTGGAGCGGCGGTGATCCGATCAATCCCTATCCTTTGCTTGTCCACAAGTGAGCAGGGCTATGCGTCTTCTCGCGAGCGCGGCGTCGTGATCGTGATAGCTCTTAAGGGAGCTGGGTGGCCGGAAGTAACCGGCTATCGGGGCTGATAGGACCGCATATCTGGTTCTGTTACGGCGTGCTCCTTCCGTGCTTTGTCGTGGCAATTCTTGCAAAATGCATCATCGGTAGTCGCCGGCTTATCGCAGATCTTGCCCGGATGATTGTCGTGTTGTGTTGTTGTACATCTGCATTGTTTCATTTCTGATCTCCTCTTTACTCCCAGGAACCCAAGGAATCTGTAACTCTACTACTGTCGCCGCCGAGGGCGTGGCGCGGCTTTCTTCGCAACGCCCGCATCCAGATCCACAGGCGCAGGATAGCCCTTCCCCAGGAGCGCTGGAATCTCGACGACCACTTCCTTGCCTCCCTTGATTGTGCGCGTCACCTTGCCGCTCGCGATGTTGTCCGCCTTCGACTGTTCCTTGCCCTTATCACCTTTTCCTGACGAAGCGCTCGTTGAAGCCGCGGCTGAGGATCTCCCTTTGGCGCTATCCGATTTGTTCGCAGCGGTCGCTTCGGTCGCCGGCTTGCCTCCGGCGTCGCGAGCCATTTGGCCGAGGGCGCGTGTCACCTCTGCCCGCTTGGGCGCACTCAACTGATCGAGGGTCACGCCATACGGTTGCAGCACGTTGCGCAGGTTTTCTTCCGTATTCGTGCCGCGATCATACACATCACGGTAAATATGCAGCTTGCCGTCCTCAACGGTTATGGTTTCGTAGCGCAGCTCAACCGGCACGACTTTGCTCAACTTCACAGGCCTGGTTTCGGTCTTGTTCTTTTGATACTCGGCGATCTGTTCATCTGAGATTTGCGTTCCGCCAAGTTGCCCAAGCCGTTTAGCAAAGTCCTGTATCTGCGAATTGGTCAATCCAACGCATCCGTGCGACGCGAAGCCGCCGAGTTTAGCCGGAGCCTTGCCTCCGTGTATCAGCGACGGCAAGCCGATCGGGATCTTGATCGGGCCAAGGGGATTCAGCTTATCGCCGGCCTCGATTTTCTCTCCCACCTTCACCTTGCTTCCTGGCGATTCAACCCAGGGCTCATCGGGAGGCGTCCACGTCGGGTTGAAGATGATCGTGTCGGCTTTACGCAGTCCCGTCGGAAGCGGGAATTCAGGATAGCCGATCCCGATCTTATAAGACTTGATTAACTCGCCGCCTTCAAACAGATCCATTCTAAAGGCAGGTGCGTTGACGACGACACGCTTATCCTGGGGTACTCCGACGGCATCTCGAGGTACCGCGGCGGGTGTGACGCTTGGTGTTGTTGGAACGGTGACGTCGCCGCTCCAGCGCTCGTTCACAAAAGCGATCAGCTCCTGCGTCTTTTCTTCGCCGATTGCAGCCTTGCTCTTTTCATACGCATCCTCGCGGGCCGCCGTTGTCCTTCCGGCATATTCATCGTGATTATTACCTTCATGCAGCTTGGACGTTTCCTGGCGCGCGATACTTCTGAGCTTATTCACCTGGTCATCCGTGAGCTGCAGTTTCGACTTCAGCTCCGCCGAGAAGTTCTCTTGCGCGAAGAACGCATCAAGCAAAGGTAAGGTCACCGGTTGAGTGTTCGGCGACGTATTTCCGGTCTTTGCCGGCGCCGGTCCAGGTGTTGTTGGCGTGGCGCTTGCCGCGTTTGTGTTGGCGGGCGGGTTAGTAGGCCTGTTGGCGGTTGTGTTGGACTCGGTCACGCAGCCGGCGCCGGCAAGGAGAATGAGAACGGCGCCGATCGCACTCATCGATCGCAGGGTTTTGTTCATCTCGCAGAGTTCCTGGTGCCTGTCATCTGACGAACCGTTGATGGCGATGTCTCCGGCAAATAAAGTTAGAGAGTCTGAGTTCTTGACGCGAACCCGGAGCCCGCCGCGGCGCAGGCGAAACTAATTCATCACTGCTCGATAGCGGATTCCCCTTGCGGCCGGCCGCTGGCGTCCCGCCAACTGTACTTCCGGTGCTTCATCCAGCAGCATGAGCACGCTGCACTCAAGGTCTTTGTGTGATGAGACGTAAAGCACCGGCCTGATGCCTTTCGCTGCGCGCTCGTAGAGCAGCTCTTCGTAAAGATCCACCACATCCGAATCTGGCATTTCCCGCTCCATCACCCCTCCAAAAAATGATCTCATCACTGCAACAAAGTGATGAGAGGAGATGAAAAAACTCCTCCCATCACTAACACCGCTACCGAATTACGTCGGCATCCAGATTTGCGTCGGTTACGTTGATCCGAGCGAGCTCGGCCTGCAACTGCTGCCAGTCGGCGCTCACTGTTGTTGAGAGCGTCAACCGGGCGTCACGCCTCAGGATCCGCTCGAGGAGTCGCGCCTGCCTCATCAGCCCGCCGGCAGCGCCATTAACTGCATCCGGGTCAGTGATCGAAGCCGTCAACTGATTGTAGAGTTCAGCCACCGCTTGCAGGCAGGCTATCTGAAAGAGCACTTCAACCTCGCTAGGCCTGAAGTCGCGCCGCGTATCGAAGACCACCTGTCCGCGATTGTTGCGCATGTTCAACTCTCGCTGAAAGTCTTGCAACAGGCGATTTGCAAGAAGAGCGATCTGCCGAGGATTGCCGATGCCTGTCGCGCCGACCGTGCCGCCTCGGTCGCCAGGCAGCAGATCAGCCGTGAAGTCACGCTGCGGACCGTGAATGATCACCCGCGCTACATTTGGCAGGTCGTTGTACGTCTCAGTGAACGGATGATGATCAATCGCCGAGCCGGTCGAGTATCGCGGAGGCACACCGCGCACATAAACGTGCAAGGTGTTGCCGGTTACGAACCGATTGACAAACACTTGCCAGCCGCTGCCTTGAGTGTGAACGTTCGCGCTGATGCGAATCGAACCTGCGCCGATGCGTTCCGCGCGCGCGTTCATGATTTCAATCGCCGCCGACTCAAAGCCGGAATCGCTTGCGATCCCCAGCTCGCGGGCCGTGCGTAGATCAAGGTCACCGTTCATGCTGAGATTGCGGTCTCGCTGGAACTGACGAATTGCGTTGCGCATCGTTTGATTCATCACTCCATTGATCGGGCCAGCGTAGTAGCCGCGATCTCTCAGAGTAATCTGCGCGAATCGAATTGACTCCGCCGAAGTGAATACCTTCTGCGCCGGCGGGCCGGTAGCATCGGCCGGTATGCCAAGCGCCCGCGCTGTCGCGATGTCCAACTCACCGCTGATTGCAATGTTACGGTCATGCTGGAAACTGTTAATCGCGTCCCGGGTCGCCTGATTCATCACTCCATTGATCGGGCCATCGTAGTAGTTCCTGCTTCTGAGAGCGATTTGAGCGGAACGTACGGAATCAGCCGAAGTCGAACCAGTTTGAGACTGCGTTCTCGTATCGTTGTCATTGGAGTCTCGATCACCTGCTACGTAGATTGCGTCCACGGTGAATGAACGCTCCACTATCATTCCGAACTCGGCGCCGGGCTGCACTTCTGCCCTCTCGCCGTTACCCAGCAGCGTGCCGAGTATCGCCCCCACGGTTGTAGGCTCAGCGCCGCCACCGGCAACGCCAATCGTCGCACCCCCTCCTCCGCCAACGCCCAGAAAGACCACAGCGCGTCGAGTCCGGCCGCCGCCCTCCTGGTAGCGGACGTCCTGTTCGATCCTTCGCCTGCCTTCCTCGCTGAGTGTCGTGAGCGTCGCCTCGATCGGAATTGCATTGCCATTGGGGAGAGCTATTCTGTCGAATGCGACGGCGATTGCCCCAGGCGCCCTACCGCGCTCTCCAGGACTAATCCCGGTGACGTGCCCTTCGACCTTCGCAGCCTCGGGCAGAACCGCTCGACCGTCAACCAACACCGACCGAAAACCTGTTGCAGTAAAGCGGTCCCCCACACGGGAGGAATTCGAGCTCAAGGCCGTATCCATCCGGAGTGGCACGATGGTACCTACCGGCACCGTGACACGACGTTGTCCCAGAACCGGAGCTGCTAATGCCACGAGCAGCATTAGTGATAAAACCCCGCAGGCTGTCCTTTTGTCATGATTGAACATAGCTTCAACCTCCTTAGAAATTTAGGAAATCAAACATAAGGCGGATATCGGTCTATCACAGGCGCCCGATACTGCCATACACAATTGAACTGGCCAATTGCGATTGCATTGGAATAGGTCATCGTCTCGGACCAGCTTACCGAAACGGGCCAATACAATCTTCAAAGCAGACGAAGAATTCAAAATCGCAATATTCGTGCCGTGCCCTTTGCGTGCCGCTTAGACGACACTCCGGCGGCCACTTAGCAGGTTGAAGATCAACACTATTACCGCGATAACAAGCAACAGGTGGATTAATCCCCCGCCGACACCGCCGAGCATCCCCATCAGCCACAGGACCAGCAGAATAACCAAGATTGTCCAAAGCATAGTTCACCTCCAGGTGAAGGACGTCCTCCGTGTCGAGCGCACCAAGGCTCTATCCCGACTCCGGTTTTACATTTCGAATCGTACGCCTACTCGAGATGAGTTTCTGTGCAGTATGGGACAACCTCGAAAATAATTTCCGAGGGATGATTCAGCGGCTACGCGACAGGCCCAGAGAAACCGAGCCAGATAGCGTGCGCCCTTGATCACTCAATCACTCGCCGGGCTAAAGCAGCGGCTAGCCCGCTTCCAGTCTTGAAAACTTTTAGCGTGATTGTGTAAATTATTCGCCCGAAGGGAAATTAACAGTCATTACCTCGTAAACGCCCGAACGGAGGGTCGAAGTATGATTCAAGATTATCCCGAGACCAACCGATTCAAAGAACAGATGCGCGAGTCGTTGAGACGCGAGGTCAAGAACTCGCGGGCCATCAAGATCGCGAAACACGCAAACGTCTACACCGTTGGAGAGCAAGACGAGATGGTCTACTTCATCGAGAGCGGGCAGGTGAAGCTGCTAATGCTCTCTTCTGAAGGCAAAGAATGTCTGCTCGCTATCCACGCTTCGGGAGATGTGTTCGGCGAGTTGTGCCTGTCGGGGACAGAGGGCCGGCTGGAATCGGCGACCGCAATGGAAGACACGCTCTTGAAAAAGATTCCGTGTGCAAAGTTCCTTTGAGCGTTTGGCTGCCGGCTCGCTGCTTGAAGGTTTCGTCAAGTATCTGGCCGTGCGGGTGGCGGACCAACAGGAGGTCATCGCTAATCTGGTGGCGGTTGATGGCGAACAACGCGTAGGTAAGACGTTGTTGCACCTGGCCAAACAATTGGGCCAGAAAGGCCGTCGCAGCACGCGCATCGGGCTAAGGATTTCACACGAGGAACTGTCGAACATGATCGGCACAACGCGGCCCCGCGTCAGCGTCTTTATGCAGAGATTTCGGAACCTGGGGCTGATCGAGCACTATCTAATAGTCAGGGAAGATAGGCTAACTGCTTACTTGGCATCGATTGACTAGCCCGGCTGCGGGCCTTAGCAGGTCGGCGAGAACCCGTTCTTTCGCTAATCTGGTGATAGCGAACCACGCTTAGGGAAGACCGTGTCGGCACTGGGGGAACCTGGGCTGATAGGGCTCAATGAAGAGCACCATCTAGTCGTTGAAGATAAGCTCACCGCTTACCTGGTATCGATTGACTGGCCCCCCTGCACACCCCCGCCCATCGAAACTCTATTCTCCCCTTTGTTCAATACTGAACATCATTGAATCCGCAATTGGAGTACTGTGGCCGCGGTTTACCAATGGGTGTACGGCATCGGCGGCAATGACGTTCATTCACGGCGATCCCTACACCGATTGGTAATTGGTTCAGGGCCTAACTGCTTCGCAGGTACAAACAGAGCTTTACGCGCGATTGGAGATAGGTGCCTGTATCAAAGACATTGGCCCGGAGAAGTGAGAGATCGAAATGACCGAGATGACAACCCCGTCAGGAGCAAGAAAGCGGATTCTCTGCGTTGATGACGATGAGGATACCAGGGATATGATGCGAGTGCTGCTTGGCGAATACGGATATGAACCGGTAATCGCCGCTTCCGTGTCCGATGCGTTGGAAAGTGCCAGGTCGGGTGGGCTCGCCTTGTGCATACTTGATCATTGGATAACTGAGGGCAACGGAATTGAGCTATGTCGGCAGATTCGGGCCTTTGACCCTGCCACGCCGATCATGTTCTATTCGGGCGCGGGCTATCAAGCTGATATTCAAAAGGGGCTAGCTGCCGGCGCGCAAGCGTACCTTGTCAAGCCAGACTTCGAACGCTTGAGGCCGACGATTGACCAGCTGATTGATGAAGCCGGCTCCAACCGCTCAGTTGTGATGTGAATCTCTGCAGGGCGTGATTGCTCTACCCAGGCTCCGACTCTGCTACAAGGCGAAGAGCATACCCACGCTCCGAGTCAATGGCAAACTATGACGTTGCGTTGCGGGGGGTGGTTCAGTTTAAAATTCCCGCCTCAAGGTAGATGGTTCAAAAAGGAAGAGTGTTGGATGCACAGCCCAAAGGACACAACATTCAGTCTCCAGTCGGTTTCTCCCACACCTCACGCCGAATATGCACGGCCGCCGTTGCGATCCGGTCATTAGGCAGACGAAACTCTACGACAGCCCTGCCAGTCCCACCATCCGAAACCACCCGAACTTCTAATGCTGTTTCCTTCATTTTCTCATCTCCGTGCGCCTTTGCGAAGGCAGATTTAGGAACCCTTGAACTAGTCAAGGCCGAGCGGTCAGATGCTCGTTGCTGCTAAGGAGTTCGCTCCCGAGGCGCGGTCATGTCGGTTAACGATTGGACCACTACGCTAACCTAGTCAGAGTTACAAACAATCCGAAGTTGAGCCGGCGCATTACACCGTGCGTGGGTCGAGAAAAGCCAGGTCGGAGTGGGAGTGAAAAGCAACGCCCGGCTCCAGTTACTTTGTCACTGGTCAGTGCCGGGCGCGTGGGGTTCAGAACACCATCCTCTCAGCCTTTAGCGTAGCGACTCCAAGTTGAGAACTACGGAAAGAACGGCGCCCAGGATGGAGAACCTACCGTTAGAGTAGCTGCCGTATTGATGCCGGCTGTCATAGCCGTCTTCATAGCCCCTGCGGAAGCCCTCGCGGAAGTAATAGTTGTAGTCGTTCTGGTCTACGTAGTAGCCACTATAGCCATAGTTCGCGTCCTGATAGCCATAGGAGTCTTGATAGCTGGAGTTCCAGCGATCCTGACGGTCCGCCTGTCCCGAAAGAAAGCCCTGCTCATAGCCGTAGTTGACGGCCTGTCGAAGCAAGTTTGCGCCGTATTGATTGGTCTGGTAGTAGCTGCCGCCACGAGAGTACCGATAATTCGAAGTCGCGTAGAAGTACGAATTGCGATTTGAGGTGTAGCTGCGCGCGTTCTGAATGCGAATCTGCTGCACGCGCGCCAGGTACTGTTGCTGATAACGGTACTGCGCCATACGCCTCTGTTGCTGCAGCATTGCTGTTCGCTGTTGCGTGAGACGCTGTTGCTGCGCCAGTTGTTGACGATACTGTGTCTCACGCTGTTGCTGCTGATCAACACGCTGCTGCCTATTGGCCTGCTTCTGAGCAGCTTGAGTCTGTTGCTGCTGACGCTGCTGCTGTTGCTGCTCAGCCTGAGCGCGCTGTTGGAGTTGCTGCTTGTTTTCAGCCTGCTTCTGGTCAGCCTGAGCCTGTTGCTGGCGCTGCTGCTTATTGGCCTGCTTCTGAGCAGCTTGAGTTTGTTGCTGCTGTTGCTGCGCAGCCTGAGACTGCTGTTGGCTTTGCTGCTGCTGCTCAGCCTGAGACTGCTGTTTGCGCTGTTGCTTATTAGCCTGCTTCTGAGCGGCCTGTTGCTCAGTCTGCTGCTGCTCGGCTTTACGCTGCTGTTTGCTTTGCTGCTTATTCGTATTTTCCTGCGCGTTGGCGGGAATGCTCGTTCCCAGCAGCATCACACCGCCGATTACTAGCGCAACGACCATCCGGTTTAAGATATTGACTTTCATTTGAACTCCTTTTTTAGCAATCCCCAGCGAAGCGCCTCGAGGCTTAACACTTGCCGTAATAGTTACCAGCCGGCTTCGGCCTGCCTGGTCTACTTAAAGCGTCGTCCTCGTAACCTCAGAAGATACGATGCGTGCTGCGGCGAATGAACAGCAGGTGATAGAGAGCCAGTAAAACTAACGCTCCGAGTATCGACACTATCCATCCAGCAGGCTGACCGGGCTTGTAGAATCCAACTGCCGCTCCAACGTAGCTACCCAGAAACATACCGGCAATCCCCAGCAGAATGGTGATGATGAATCCGCCAGGATCACGGCCAGGCATCAAGAGTTTGGCAATCACGCCAACAATCAGACCCGACACAATCAACGCAATAATACGCATAACGTTCTAGCTCCCTTCTTCTTTCACCGGATTTGCTATCAAACGAATGATATACCTGCTCCTCGCGGGGTTCTGTTCACTACTGGACAGTTTCAAAAAGAATTGTCGTTAGATGTTACCGAAGTGATGTGACGCGACGCGTGCCGCACGCTTGAATGGAACGGAGAAGAAGCTCGGATAAGAGTTGGAAGCAGAGGGCAGGCCGAGCGGTTCGCGGGAACGGTTGCGGGCGGAGACTGTCGGTCTAACAAAGTTGAATGATTGACTGCTCTTCAAGCGATTGATCGTCCGGGCCACATCAGACCCGGGCGCATCTCCGTTGTTTGCCGGAGAGCAAGGTTGCGACGAGAGGGCAGACGTGTCCGCCCTCTCGGGATTATGAGCACTACCTAACCTCAAGCCTTGGCGGCAAGCTTGTGGAGTGTCGAAGTGGAAAGCTCGAAGGTCTCGACCTTAGGAGTTCCTTCGATGACTTTCGCCACGATCTTCAGCAGCTCAAGATATCCTGTGCGGTTGTAATTCTCGCAGTTCTCTTTCGTCTCCCAGAAGCTGATTGCCACTGCTTCCAAGCGCTCGGGGGCGACGAAGGTGATCTCATCACGGAAGCCCGGCTGCTTGCGAAGCAGTGGGAGAATCTCGTTCTCGATTAAGCGGTTGAATTCTGGCGCAGTATTCGCCTTCAGTTTCATGGTCACATTGCGTGTAAACATTTTAGCTCCTTTGTAGGTGAGCTGTTCGATTCAGATGGACTGGATGATTCCAGAGAAGCTGAAGAAGAGAGTAAGCTATGCTCGGTTCGTCGCAACTCTATGGACAATCTAGTGATTTGTCAAACAGAAGAGAGTGAAATAGTCCCGTGCAATCGAGAAGTGTCGAGCGAACATGCTCTCAAAGCGGTGTTATGGAGGTGTTACCGCTCAACAGTGAAACCATAAATAAAAGTGAAATAAGAACGCCTGGCTCACAAAGTAACTGAACGGGTGCTAGCTTGGCTAAAACTTTTAAATTTGGAGTGCGCCCGGCCCGACTCGAACGGGCGACCTTTTGCTTCGTAGGCAAACGCTCTATCCAGCTGAGCTACGGGCGCATACGGAACTGATTGCTTCAAAACGCTCTAGTTGCTCAGGGATTATTGCAAAGGCTCACGGAGAGTGTCAACGAAGCGCGATTCGTGCGTGTGATGCGTGAAACTCGATGCGTGATTCGTTACAGCAAGATCAGCGTTGGGGTAAAAGGAGTTGATGGCCGCTGCGGAGTTGCTCCTCAATCAAGAGGGGTGATAGACAATTCACCATGAAGCGGAAAGTCGCGATTGATAGACGGCGTACTCCGGAATCGATTCCCTACATCATTCAGAATCTTAAAGCGGCCTACGGCACGCCGAAGCCTCAGCGCGCCCTTGATCCGCTTGATGTGCTGATCGAAACGATACTCTCGCAAGCGACTACCAACGCAAACAGCGACCGCGCGTTTGAGAACTTGAAGCGGCGGTTTCCGAACTGGGAAGCCGCGAGACGTGCGCGAGTCACTTCAATCGAAGCGGCAATAAGATCTGGCGGACTCGCAAAGCAGAAGGCGGTTCGAATCAGAGAGCTGCTCAACGAGATTCACAAGCGCCGAGGCTCGCTCGATCTCTCGTTTCTAACGACGGCCCCGCTGGAGGAAGCTAAACAGTTTCTCGCGAGCTTCAAAGGCGTAGGGCCGAAAACCGTCGCTTGCACGCTGCTGTTCGCTTGCAACCGGCCGGTCTTTCCCATAGACACTCACATTTTTCGCATAGCTAGACGACTCGGACTGATTCCTGAAAAGTGCTCGGATGAACAGGCTCACAGCCTGATGGGCGAGATGATTCCGCGGAAGCGCTACTTCGAAGCGCACATCAACCTGATTCGCCATGGCCGTCGTGTTTGTCGGCCGCGCGATCCGCTGTGCGAGCAGTGCTGTCTGGTTGATTACTGCGAGTACTACAACAACCGTTAGATCGAGAGTCCAGATGCCACCGGCTTGTCCGGTGGATCATCACGTTAGTTCCTAATCATCGCGTCTCTCAATTGGCAGGTGTAGCAACCATCGTGAACCTCCACCGGGCAAGCCGGTGGCATACTGGCGCCCCGTCATTTGCTCAGCAGCCTGGTTATTTCGATCGCGAGTTCTTCAGGAGAGAGTTCGCCAGCTTGGACAGAGTAGTCCGCTTGAGCGTAAGCCTCGCGCCTTTGCTCAAGCAGCCTCCTCATATCATCTTCACTGCCGAGCAGGGGCCGCGACTTATCGCCGGCGATTCTATCAAGACAGATTTCCAGCGAGCAGTCGAGCCAGACGCTCTTGCCGATCGATCGCACCGCAGTCCGATTCTCCTCCGACACATAAGCGCCGCCCCCCAAGGCGATCACAGAGTGATCCATATTGCGGCACGATTGTATGGCCTGGTGTTCCAGACGCCTAAACTCAGCCTCGCCGCGCTCCGCGAATATCTCTTGAACGGATTTACCGACTGCGATGGCGATGAGATCATCAAGGTCGAAGAACGCACACTTGAGTTGACGCGCAAGCACCCGCCCGACTGTCGTCTTGCCGGCGCCCATGAAGCCCACAAGAAAAATAGGTGAGTCATCAAGCACTCTGTTTTGTCCTCGGCGAATCGGGAATCAAGGCAGATCGGGTCCCGGCGCAATCGTGTCAGGCCCGGCCATCATCGCGAGCGACTCATAGAAACCGGGGAACGAAACACTGGCGCAGCCGGCGTCGATGACCTCGGTTGTTCCTTCAGCTATCAAGCCGGCGATCGCAAACGCCATCGCGATGCGGTGATCGCCCGAGGTCTCAACACGCCCCCCCGAGAGCCGCTGAGGACCTGAGATCGCAAAGCCGTCTTCAAACTCTTCGATCTCGCCGCCTAGAGATCTTATGCCCTCGGCGACCGTCCGTATGCGGTCGCTTTCCTTGAGGCGCAGTTCTTTGGCGTCGCGTACCTCGACCCGGCCTTCCACTTGAGTGGCGACCACCGCCAGGATCGGGATCTCATCGATGATGTTCGGTATGATCGCGCCTGAGAGCCGCGCGCCGCCACGCTCGCACCGAAGCTGGGCGCTGGAGACAACGATGTCGCCTACCAGCTCGCCGTGACGCTCTCGAAAGTTCTGCGTTCGCACGGACGCGCCGAGTTCCCTCACCACGTCAACGAACGCCGTGCGAGTTGGGTTGAGGTTCACGTCTCGGAGCGCCAACTCAGAGTCAGGCAGGATGCTTGCGGCTGCGATGAAGAAAGCCGCCGACGACACGTCGCCGGGCACGTGATAATCCAGCGGCGTCAGTTCGTGCAAGCCCTCAACGGAAACCGCGCCGGCGGACGAAGCGTCTACAAGGGCGCCGAATTCGCTGAGCATCAACTCGGTGTGATTGCGCGACGGCGCGGGTTCCGAGAGCACCGAGTGCCCCTCGGCGAGCAGCCCCGCGAACAGCACGCAAGTCTTGACCTGCGCGCTCGCCACCGGGCTCGCGTAGCTTATCCCTCTAAGCTTCCGCCCGTGAATCGTCAGCGGGGCGAAGTTAGCGGCCGTCGCTTGGATTCGCGCGCCCATCAAGCTGAGTGGTTCGATTATACGCCCCATTGGCCTGCGCCGAAGGCTCGCGTCGCCGGTGATCTCGGAGCTAAACCGCTGTCCCGCGAGCAGGCCGCTCAGCATTCTTATCGTCGACCCTGAGTTCCCGGCGTCGAGCCGAACTACGGGCTCTTGGGGACGGTATCCGAACAGTCCTTCACCGTGAATCACCATGCCTGAGCCGGAGTCCTCGATTCTGATTCCGAGCTTGCGGATGCAATCGAGTGTTGCCTGGCAATCGGCGCTTGAGGCAAATCCGGTGACTCGGGATGGGCCGCTTGCGATCGAAGCGAGCATCGCGACTCGATGTGAGATTGACTTGTCGCCCGGGACCCTCAACGACCCGCTGACGCGCGCCGGCCCCTTGATTCTCATCGATCTTGACATCACAACTGGCCGCATGTTACACAATGACGCGCCTTGTGACCACCTTGCTTGTCATGTTGCGCGGTTCGATCAGGGGCTTGTAAACGTTAGACGAAAGGCATCCCGCGAGCCGATGACAGAGACCATCGAGCTTTCAATCGACAGCAAACTCGAGTTCGTCGATCTGGTCGCCTCGGTTACCAAGAGCGTAACGGCAAAGATCGGATTTGACGAAGAGGACGCTAGCTGGATCGAGCTTGCGGTGCACGAGGCGGTCATCAACGCCATAATGCACGGCAACAAAAACGCTGCCGACAAACAAGTGGATGTTCGATTTGTCACCGAACAAAGCGCGGTAACGGTTTACGTCAGGGATTACGGGGAGGGATTCGACCCGACGCAGTTGCCGGACCCCACAAACTCGGATAATCTGCTTAACCCGACTGGTCGAGGGATCTTTTACATGCGCACTTTTATGGATGAGGTGGAGCACTCGATTCATCCAGAGGGGGGAAGCGTGGTGCGGATGAGAAAGGTCAAGCGCTTAGCTTAGAACCAAAACTTAAGGGACGGAAAAGGAGACGTAGAAGATGGCTAATCTGAATATCAAGGACCGCCAGGCGGGCGATGTCACCATACTCGATCTCTCCGGAAAGATAACGATCGGGGAGGGCAGCGTCCAGTTGCGCGAAGCCGTCCGCCGCTTGCTCGATGAAGGCAAGAAGAAGATATTGCTGAATCTCGGCAACGTGTCGTACGTGGATAGCTCAGGCATAGGCGAGTTAGTCAGCTCTTATACAACGACGAACCACAATGGAGGCCAGTTGAAGCTTCTGAATCAGACCAAGAAGATTCACGACCTGCTCACCATCACCAAGCTGCTGACCGTGTTTGAATCGTTCGACGATGAGGGAGCGGCGGTCTCGAGCTTCAAGTAGCACGACGGCCCTGGCCGGGCGAATGACGTTGAACATCAGAAGGGCGCAGGCCTCTACGCGGAGTAGAAGGTTGCGCCCTTTCCCGTCTGTATTCAATGACAAAGAAGCTGCATATGCTTGCGATACTTTTCGCTGTGCTGGCGATGACCGCCGATGCGCAGCAGCCGGCTCAGGCCGCCAGGACCTGGGCCGTCGTCGTTGGGGTATCGAAGTATCAGAAGCTTCCCGGAGGACAGCAGCTTCAGTTTGCCGATCGCGACGCAACGCTATTCTCAGAGGCTATTCAAAAGCGCGGGGTGAGCGCTCAAAATGTAAAATTGCTGACCGGAGCCGAAGCGACCGGCGCAGCGATCAAGTCCGCCATCGGCAACTGGCTCGCGCGGTCGGTCTCGGAATCGGACACGGTTCTCATATTCTTCTCGGGGCACGGGCTGTTCGAGCGCGAATTCGGTGAATCGTACCTGCTCGGTTACGATTCCGATCCAAAGGACCCATACGGCACGGCACTGTCAGTGAGCGAACTCGGCCAGGCGCTGGCGCGGAGAGTCCGTTCCGGGCGCGTGCTATTAATCGCAGACGCGGTGCGCCGCGACTTCTTCGATCCGGAGTCCGATCCTGCCTCATCCAAATCGTTTGCACAGGCCTTCGATCAACTGACCGCCACCAGGCCTGGTCTGGCAGCGATCATTGCTAGCGGACCGGGAGAGTTCTCGCGCGAGGGACAGCGGTGGGGAGGTCACGGAGTGTTCGCGAAGCATCTGGCGGACGTGCTGTTTGATGGCGCCAGTCGAAACGGCGACTTGGCGACTACCGCCGACGAGCTGTTCGAACTATTGAAGGGACGAGTGGCCGAGGATACCTCTGGCAAGCAGCACCCGTGGCGAAGCGGAAGCGGAACTGGACAGACTCACGTGGCTCGCCTCGAGCGGCAGAACGCTCCGGCGACAGCGCCAAAGACTGATCTCGCCCCGAAGACGAACCCTCAAAACGTATTTGTGTCATCAAAGCCAGCAGAAGAGAACAAGCCGTCTGACACCCACCCTCAGCCCGAGCATAAGAAGGATGTCGCAGTCAGCGGACCGATTACTTCAAGCGAGGATAAGAAACCCGAGCCGGCTGTGGCCGAAAGCAAAGAGAAGCCCGAACCGCCTCCGATTATGGCTCGCGCAGAAAAGGCAGAACCCGGCGCGGCATCGGGCAGCGGGAAAAAAGCGGAGGTCATCGTGCCGGGCGGCAATGAAAAAACTCAGGGCGGCAATTCTGCTGCGCCTAAACCAGAAGCAACTTCAAGCAGTGTTGCTCCCAAGCCTGCGGCCCCGAAGCCTCCGGTACCCCGCGCTGGAACTCCCCCTCCAACCGAGACCGTGAAGTCAACGCCAACCGTGGCGCCGCCGCCTCGCGAACTCGCCCGTGTTGATATCCCGATTGGTGAGGTACCGACGCCGCCGAATCCGACAGTCAATCCGCCGAGTGCCGTAGTTGTTTCACCGGATCGCGCCGCCAATCAGCCCGAGCCTCTGTCGGCTTCGGTTCCCGCTGCGCGCCCGGAAGCCGCGCCGTCGCCTTTGGTCTTACAACTCGAAGCTGCCATAGCTTCCAGGACCTTGATCGAGCCCAGGAACGCGAGCGCGTGGGACTTGTACCAGCGCATGCTTTCCGAGCCCGGCACCGCGGCGGATGCAGCCCGATTGAAACCGGCTTTGGCGGATGCGCTTGCGGCGCAGGGCCGGGCGATCGTGAGCGGAGATGTGCGCGGCGACAACATCTCAGACAAGGTTGATGACTTCAAGCGAGCCGGACAAATGCTGGCCCGCGCGCGAACACTGATACCCGATAACGGCGACGTTATCGCGCTCGAGAAGCTGAGTGCCGCCGAGGCGCTAATATCATTGCAGTTTTATGACGAAGCCGAGCGCGCGCTCGCGCCGCTTCAGACGGCGAAGATGGCTGCGGTCGAGAATGCGCTCGGGCTTGTTTATCAGGGTAAGCTCGATACTTGGCGGGCTGAGCGCGCATTCAAGCGGGCGAGCGAGCTTGATTCGAAATGGGCAGCCCCACACTACAACCTCGCATTGCTCTACCGGAGTCAGCAGAATCAAGCCGCGCTCGGGGAGTTTGAAGCCGCGGCCTCGAGTGATCAAAGCAACGTGAACTTGTTAATTGCGTTGGGCGACGAGTACTTCACGCGGCAGCAATGGAAGCAAGCCGCCGAAGCATTTCGCAAGGCGGTTGCGCTCAAACCTTCCGATGACAACTTGCACACCAAGCTCGGCCACGCGCTCTACAGTCAGGGCTTGCAGGACGAAGCAAACCGCGAGTACCAGAAAGCTCAGGAGTTGCGCCGCAGACAGCCGTAAATCTGTAGCAGAGACTTTAGTCTGTGTCCCGCGACCTTCTTGGTACGGGAATTACCGGACACAGACTAAAGTCTATGCTACTTCACAGGATCTACTTTTTCTTCTTCTCTTCGACAGGCTCGCTGAGATCGACCAGATAAAGCTCACTCTCTTTTTCGCGGTTCGATCCGAACAGGATCTCGGTGTTCGACACGAACCTCGGCGAGTGCGTGTTCGCGGGTTTGTAGGTGAGCTGTTTGATTTGCGCGGTGGTCGAATCGTAGAGAAAGAGCTGTGAGCCTGCGCTTGCCGGCGCAACGAAGGCGATAAGCTTGCCGTCAGGCGAAAGCGCCGGAGTGTGTTTTGGCAAGTCAGGCTGGGGAAGCTCGTGGGCCTGGCCGACTTCAGGATCGAACAGGTAAACGCTGTCCTGCTGCTCGGCTTCTTCCTGCGCCCATAGCACGATCATTCCATGCGCGGCGCCGGGAGTGTAGCTGCGAATCCGCGCGTACCTGGTCTCGGTGAGATCGCGCTGAGCTTTTCCATCAAGGCCATATTGCCAGAGCGAATGTCTTCCACTGTTGTCGCTCACCTTTATGAGCAAGACGTTCTTGCGGTCCGCCGATATGCCGGGACGAATTGATGAGCATTCATCTTCGGTGAAGAACTGCGGCTTGCCGCTACCGACGGGAATTGACGCGACGTGCAAGATGCCGAAGGCTGCGTCGGGCAGCGGGCTCTCATCCGAGGTATATAGAATCTGTTTGCCATCGGGGGTGAACACAGGCTCTTTGTCGCTGAAGGCGTTCTTTGTGAGCTGGCGAACCGTGCCTGTTTTGATGTTGAGGATGAATATCTCGTCGAAGCTTGCGGTTTCGTTGAACCCAGCAAAGGCCACCCACTGGCCGTCGGGCGACCATTGCGGAGCGGCCACACCCCACTTCAAGTTGGTCAAGGGGGGCCGAATCGAATGATCGCCGATGTTCATCACGTAGAGATTGGGCGCGGCGTCCGGCTTCTTTGCGATCAACAGAATCGATTTTTTGTCCGGTGAGACCGGGCCGATTGTGTACAGTCCCATTCCCTGTGTGAGCTGCCGGATCTTGAACGGCTCGGTCTTCTTCTCCTCTTTCTTGTCCGATTGGTAACTGGCGGCGCGTTGCGATGACAACGAAAGCGCGAGGAGTATCGCGAGAACGACGGCTGCTGATTGGGTCTTAGCGGCTGTGTTGCGCAATCTGATGCCTTTCATAGTTACGTTGCTCAGGAATTCGCAGATTGCATGCTAGCACGAGCGCTGATGGGGGACAAAAGTCGGTAAGCCGTGCTTCGGCTTCGACCTACGAAGCGAGCCTTCAGATACTCCGACACCACCGGCTTCAGCCGTGTGGTGCTTCAACTTCAGCCTACGTGCATGCTCCCCGCCCTCAGGGGACCATCTGTGAGGCTCGGTTCGTAGGTCGAAGCTGAAACACCACACGGCTGAAGCCGGTGGTGTCCTCGAAGCGTGGCGTGTGGTCGTAGGCTGAAGTTGAAACACCACACGGCTGAAGCCGGTGGTGTCCTGAGGACTCGTGGGCCGCGATTCCCGCGCAAAGCGCGCCGTGCTACACTTTCTCCCCTGGGTATGATGAGCGAACTGAACATCGCGCGGGTCACGATCACTCCGAACCTGGCGCTTGCGCCGATGGCGGGCGTCACCGATTCGTCTTTCCGCCGATTGATCAAGGAACTAGGCGGCGTCGGCCTAATCGTGACCGAATTCATATCGGTCGAGGGAATAACTCGCGGCAACATGCGCACTCACAGGATGATGAAGTTCCTGCCCGAGGAGCGCCCGCTGTCGATTCAGATATTCGGCTACGATGACGAACGAATGGTGGCTGCCGCTGAGATCATCGAAGAAAGCGGCGCCGATATCGTCGACATCAACTGCGGCTGTCCCGCCAAAAAAGTCGTCAACGGCGGAGGCGGCTCGTCTTTGCTTCGCGATCTGCCGCAGCTCGAGAAGATTCTGCGCCGCGTTCGCAAGGCGGTGTCGATCCCGCTCACGATGAAGATTAGAACCGGGTGGGATGATTCCTCGATCAACGCGGTCGAAGTGGCCCGCTTGATCGAAGACTGCGGCGGAGACATGGTCGCGATTCACGGGCGCACTCGCCAGCAAGGCTACAGCGGACAGGCGAACTGGAATGTGATCACCGCCGTAAAGGGAGCGGTTTCGATTCCGGTGATCGGGTGTGGCGACATCACGACTCCGGAACAGGCGCTCGCGCGATTGGCTGAGAGCGGCGTCAACGGCGTGATGATCGGGCGCGGAGCGATCGCCAATCCGTGGATCTTCCGCCAGACTTCAGAGCTGATGCGCGGCGAGCCGGTGTATCAGCCGCCGCTCGCCGAGAAGCATCGAGTGCTTCATCGCTATCACGAACTGCTTCGGGATGAGCTGCCCGAGCGCGCGCTTTCAGGGAAGCTAAAGCAGATGTGCGGCTATTTCACGCACGGGCTTTCGGGAGGGGCGCGGCTTCGCGAGCGAGTGTTCCACTCGCAAACGATCTCGGAGATATACGATCAGATAGACGAGTACTTCGCGTCTATGATCGACCGCGGAGTCCCACCCGACGCTCTCACCCGAGAAGAGCGAGGGTTCGTCGACCCCCAGCCTCGCGATCCGAAGAACGCGGAGTTCACTCGCACGGCTCCGCTGACGATTGGCTGAGTGATGCAGATAGACCTAGCTGAAGCCGCGACCGCGTGGGCTCCTCTGTCCGGGACCCTCTTTGTTCCGCAGTCCGAAGCTCGATGGCGCCGCCAATGTGTGGCGGGTACCGGTGTTGCTGGCCTATCCCATCATTGGCCCCGTGGGGCAGACCGGAGAGATTCTGGTTAACGCAACGTCCGAGGAGATCATCTCGTACACTCCGCTTGAAGAAATGAAAGCCACCGCTCGGAGGCTTTACGAAGAGAATCGTGATGCCATCGAAGCCCCATTTAGTTGAACGTCGGATCAGACAGCCTCCGCTCAAGCCCGCTAACGGTTATCAGCCCCCCGCTCTTTTCGTGCTATAATCCCGCCGCTCGCTTCCCGTGCGAATCGTTTCAGAATGGAGTCACGGAGATGTCTTCTCCCCAGCCAAGCTACTCAGGCATGCACGTCAAAGGGGGGCTGCTCCGAGCGCGGTTCCTCTTTGTAGTTCTCAACCACGGCGCCGATACCTGGGCTCGCGTACTGTCAGCACTGCCCGACGATGAGCGCGAGTCACTCAAAGGCGTTATCGTAGACAACTGGTATCCGCTTGGGACGTTGGACCTGGTTGATCGCGCGATTGCCGAACAATTGGGCGACGGCGATAAGGAAGACGAAGTTTTCGATCGACTCGGGGAGTTCTCCGCGACTTCGGCGTTGTCGGGCCCCTATAGCAGCCTAATCAATCCTGACGTTCACAGCTTCCTTTCTCAATCAGCCATGATCCATCACGCTTATCAGGATTTCGGCACCGCCTCTTACGGACCGCTCAGCGAAACCAGCGGCTTGCTCACGATTCAATACGACAAAGCGCCGCCGCCAAGTTTTTGCGCGAGCGGCTCCTCCTACTTTCGACACGCAGTCGAGTTGTGCGGGGCACGCTCGGCGCGAGTGACTCACACACGTTGCCGCGCCCGCGGCGACGACGCGTGCGAGTTCTACTTCACGTGGCAACCTTGATACCTGGATAACTTTTCACTAGCCCAGGCGTTCACGCCTGGGTCATGTGGACCGACCGATTCAGATAGCCCGGTTCACCGTGCTTTAGTTTGGCCTTCAGGCGATTCTTCGTCTCAGGAGTTCGCCAATCAAAAGCTAAAGCTCTGTGGAAGCCCCGTGAACGGGGCTAAGCTAATCCATCCACGCAACCCAGGCGTAAACGCCTGGGCTAGGGAAAAGGAGGCGCCACAGTTCCGTTCCATCCACACGCAACCCAGGCGTAAACGCCTGGGCTAGGGAAAAGGAGGCGCCACAGTTCCG
>CAZJQQ010000003.1:251860-279621 GCA_964548075.1 uncultured Clostridia bacterium
TTCCATCCACACGCAACCCAGGCGTAAACGCCTGGGCTAGGGAAAAGGAGGCAGCACAGTTCCGTTCCATCCACACGCAACCCAACCGTAAACGCCTGGGCTAGGGAAATGAACGGAAGGGACGCCCCCTACAAGCTGACCGAGCACCCTGTCCTTCCCTAACCGAGACAACTAAAGTCAAGACAACCAAACCTCACAAAAAGTATACAAAGCACTCGCTGAACCTGCGCTTGTTCGCTGTTGGGTTCGCACCGTGTTTTTGACTTGGTAGGCGCGCGGCCATATAATCCGGCCGTCCTACTTCCGCCGCTTTAGGAGGCAGCTTCCCGGTGCAGTTCCGCATCGCTTACGCTTTTGTTTTGCTGATCGCGTGCGCGGCATTCGCGGCATGTGGTCGCCCGTCGCAAGCACACAACAACAGGGCTCAACCTGTCGCCGATGCGTCAGCCGATTCCGACGGCGACGGCATTCCAGATAAAGCGGAGCTGCGATCGTTTGACGACCGGCAGAACTTCAGACGCTGGTTTGCCGCGATAGCCGAAATGCAGTTCTATCGACCGAGCGATGAATGGAACGCCGAGCAACGCGATTGCGCGGGGCTGATCCGTTTCGCATGGCGCGAGGCGCTGCGCAAGCACGACCGGTCGTGGTTTCAGAAGATGGGCGCGGACTACGAACCCGTCGCGCCCGATGTGCGAGCGTTCAACCTCGACACGAATCCTCTCGCAGAAAAACTCTTTCGTACAGACTTCGGGTCGTTTCAAGAGGCCGACCTCGCGAGCGGCAAGTTCGCGGAGTTCGCGGACGCGCGCACGTTGAAGAATTTCAACTGCCTCTTCGTGAGCCGCGACCGCCGCCGCGCCGAGCGCGGCGATCTGCTCTTCTTCCATCAGCCGTGGGTTCAGAAGTTTCCATATCACACAATGATCTTCATTGGTGAGCCCGTGCGCGACGGCGAAGGCGCCGCGGACTGGGTCGTTTATCACACCGGGTCTTCGCCGACGGACGAAGGCACCTTGAAGAAAGTGCGCCTCGCTGTGCTGGATCATCATCCGGACAAACGCTGGCGGCCGATCGAGAGCAATCCAAACTTCCTTGGCTTCTATCGACTCAAGATGCTTGATTGAAGGAGGCTTCGAACGTGTTCAAAGATTATTCACGTAATCACCGTGGCCTGATAACCGTAGCGGTCTACCTGCTTGTCATCGCGGGCGCGCTTTCGATATCAACGTTGCGGCTGCGCGCACAAAGCGGTGCGGTCGAGACGGCAGCCTTAGAATCGGCTTCCACAGCCACTTACAAGCCTTACTTCGCGCTGTCGACCAATCGAACCTATGGAACCGCCGACCGCGCGCGGGTGTGGATCAACTATGTGGGCATCGACCAGATGGACTTTCGGGTTTATCGAGTCGATGACCCGGTGAAGTTCTTCACAAATCTCGTGAACCCTCACCAGATGGGTGAAGGCGAGAAGACTCAGATCATCTCCGGTCTCAAGAAAGAACCATCCGCGCTTGAAAACGTCCGCTCGTTCAAGGTCTCGATCTTCAAAACGATCAGGGACTATTTCCGCAATCAGCTCCGCCGCGGCACGCGTGAGTCGCTAAATCAGAAGCTCAATCGCGAAGGCGATCGCCAGCCTCTCAACGTCGCCGACTATGCGCGAGTCCCGCTGCTCAACCCCGATCAGATGGTCAGCAGTTGGCGTGAAAAGCTAACGCCGCTTGATAACGTCTACGACACGCGGATGGTGATGCTGGGCAAGCGCGACCCGGGCGTGTACCTGATCGAAGCGGTCAACGGTGACCTCCGCGCTTACACGATTGCGATCGTCACCGATCTTACGATGATCAACAAGACCGCTCCAACGGGCGAGATGCTCGTCTACACAGCCGATCGCAAATCGGGCGCGCCTCGCGAAGGCGTGAAAGTTGAAATCATCAAAGCCAAGAAAACGGTGGCCAAGGGAACTACCGACAAGAGCGGATTGTTAAGGACTCGCGTCGAGAGACCTAAACCCGAGCCGGAACAGGCCTCGGAGGACGTCGATCCCGAAAGCCGGCGGAACGAGAACAGCTCCTACGTCGTCACCGCTCGCGATCGGGACCACTTCGCGATCTCAGATTTGGCTGCTTATTACTTCGGGGTCTACGGGGGCGAGGGCGAAGAAGGCGAAGGCGAAAGCGAAGGCGGCGGCGGACTCACCGGCTACATTTACACCGATCGGCCGGTCTATCGGCCGGCGCAAAGAGTCTTCTTCCGGGGAATCCTTCGCAGCGCCGGTGACCGCGGTTATGAGCTGCCGAGCGGTTCGGTCAAGACAACGATCGAGGATCCGAACAGCGGCAAAGTGCTCGACGCTGATCTGAAGCTCACCCCTCGCGGGACGTTCAGTGGCTCGGTCGATATTGCCGCGGGCGCGCCGCTCGGCCAGTACCGCATCATCGCGAAAGCCGGCGCGGCAAGCGCAAGCGAATACTTCGAGGTCCAGGAGTATAAGAAGCCCGAGTACAAAGTCTCAGTCACAACGCCGAAGAAGTTTGTCGAGGTCGGCCAGAAGGTCAAATTCTCAATCGAAGCGCGCTACTTTTTTGGCGAGCCTGTCAAAGAAGCCGATGTTACATACTACATTTATCGCAGCCGGTATTATCCCTGGTGGTGGGCGGATGAGGATGACGCTGAGGCCGGCGAATCCGAGAGCGAAGACGAAGGCGGCTACGGCTACGGCAACGACATGGTCAAAGACGGCGAAGGAGTGCTGAACGCCAACGGCAAGCTCGACGTCGAATTTGAAGTCCCCGCTGCGGATGAGAAGGATTCTTCCGACTACACCTATCGGCTCGAGGCTCAGGTGACCGACGAGTCGCGCCGAACGATCGAGGCGAAAGCCAGCTTCGTCGGCACGCGCGGCAGCGTCGTCGCCAACACCCGCACCGATCGCTACGTCTACTACGAAGGAGACACCGCGAAGATTAGAGTGAGCACAAGCGACTACGAGGGCCGCCCGCTTGCCGCAGGCGTCACGCTCAAGTTCGTCGAGCGCCACTGGGACGCGACTCCAAAGCAAGACGAGTCGGGCAAGACGCGCTATGAGTACACGATGCGCGAGCGCGAGCTGGCCTCCGCGGATGTCACCACCAATCAGCAGGGCGAGGCGAGCTACGATTACGCTGTGACTGGGCCCGGCAGCGTAAACATCAAGACGATCGTCAAAGACGGCAAGAAGCAATATCCGTCCAACGAAGACTACTTGTGGGTCGCCGATCGCAAAGGCGTCTGGTCGGATTGGTCCTCCGGCGACGACCAGTCGATCAAGCTGGTCGCCGACAAGAAGTCTTATCAACCGGGCGAGACGGCGCACGTGCTGGCGATCTTACCGACCGATAAGGCTCACTTGCTGGTGACTACCGAGTTGACTGGTGTGATGACAGCGCGCATCGTCGATTCGCCGTCGCGAGCGGTGATGATCGACGTGCCCATCGAGCCGCGATACGCGCCGAATGTTTACTTGAACGTCGCATACATTCAAGACGGCGAGATGTACACGCACGACCGCTTCTTGAACGTGCCGGCAAAAAGCAAGTTCCTCGACATCGAAGTACTCGCCGACAAGAAGGAGTACAAGCCGCGTGACACCGCGAAGTACACGATAATCGCGCACAATTCCGACAAGTCTCCAGCGGCCGGCGCGGAGCTGAGTCTCGGAGTCGTCGACGAAGCCATCTACAGCGTTCGCCCCGATACGACTCGCGACATTCGCAAAGCGTTTTACGGGCGGCGCTACAACCAGGTGCAGACGAGCTTCACGATCTCTTACTACTTCAAAGGCCACTCGGGCGAGAAACCGCTGAACATCGCCGCCAACAAGCGCGCTTATCAACTGGCCGATTTCAAGAACGAAGGCCAGTACGCCGAGCCGACCATTCGAAAAGACTTCAAGGACACGACGTTCTGGCAGCCCGACATCGTGACCGGCGCGGACGGCAAAGCTACGGTTGAGGTAAAGCTGCCTGACAATCTGACGACGTGGCGAGCCACGGTGCGCGGCGTAACGACTGACACGCGAGTGGGATCTGCGATCTTGAAATTCGTCGCGCGCAAGAACCTGATACTCCGACTTGAAACGCCGCGCTTCTTGACCGAAGGCGACACAGTCACGTTGTCGGCGATAGTTCACAACTATCTCGACGCGGCCAAGGCGGTGCAGATCTCAATCGGCGTGACAGGCGCGCGGCTTTTAGATGCTGCGTCGCAGACGGTGACCATCCCGAAACAAGGCGAGCATCGGATCGATTGGCGCGTCGCCGCAAACCAGGTCGGCGATTTGAAGCTGCTTGCGAAAGCGCTGACCGATCAGGAATCAGACGCGGTCGAAATACCTCTCGAAGTAGTGCCGCACGGATTGAAGCAAAGCACCGGCGGCGCGATTACGCTGTCGGGTGACAATGACGAGAAGACGATCTCGCTCAATCTGCCGGCCGATGCTCACGCGCAAGCGCGAGCGCTTCGCATCGAAGCTTCGCCGTCTGTAGCGGGAACGTTGTTTGGGGCGCTCGATTATCTGACGGGCTATCCGTATGGCTGCACCGAGCAGACGATGTCCAGCTTCTTGCCGAACGTGATCGTCGCCCAGGCGCTCAAGGACATAAAGACCACAACGATTCGCGGGACGAACGATCTTGGAACGAAGGTGCAACGCGGGATGGACCGGCTCTACGGGTTCCAACACGGCGACGGTGGATGGGGCTGGTGGAAGGATGACAAGACCGATCCGTTCATGACCGCTTATGTGATCGATGGGCTGACGCTGGCGTCGCGCGCCGGATACACGGTTGATAAGGCCCGCATCACGAACGGCCGCGACAAGCTCATGCAGATGATCGGCAGCGGCAAGAGCGATGACGGGCAAGCGATTGATCCCGACACGCGCGCTTACATGATTTACTCGCTCGGTCAGAGTGGCAATGTCGACGCATCGGTGATCAACGATCTGTTTGCGAAGCGTGGCGAACTGCAAGCATACGGCCGAGCTTTGCTCGCACTCGCGTTGAAGCAGCACCGTGATGACAACCGCGCGCGGCAGGTTGCGGGCGAGATCGAGCAGTCGGCTCGCACAAACGAGTTCGACGCGCATTGGGAATCGAAGCACTCGTCGCATGGCTACCAGGTCGAAAACGATACTGAGGCTACGGCCCTGTCGCTAAAGGCGCTGACTCGCATTAGTCCGCAAAGTGCGCTGCTATCAAAGGCCGCAAAGTGGCTGGTTGGCAACCGGCGCAACGGTTACTACTGGGAGTCGACTCGCCAGACTGCGTTCGCGATCTTCGGGCTGATTGATTACGTGAAGGTCAGCAAGGAACTCTCGCCGGATTACTCGGTTCAGGTCTATCTGAACGGCGAGCAGATAATCTCGAAGCAGGTGACGGCGGCGGACGTCACTTCGGCGCAGGCGTTCCTCATCGAGCGCAAAGGCGCGCAGCTCGGCGGCTCAAATCAAGTGCGAGTGGTCAAGACCGGCAAAGGCGCGTTGTATCTCTCGACTTCGCTCAGCTACTTCACTCGCGATGAAGAGATTCAGGCGCAGGCTTCGCCGAATCTAACGCTGACTCGCGAGTACTTGCGGCTGAAAGTAGTCGAAAGCGGCGAGCAGGCGCGTTGGGAGATCCAACCGCTCACGGGCGAACTGAAATCGGGTGACTTGATCGTATCGAGGCTTCACGTAAAGGGATCGAGGGCGCAGTATATGATGATCGAAGACCCGATCCCCGCCGGATGCGAACAAGTCGAGCGAATCAGCGGGCTCGATCTGACTTACAGTGAGGGCTCGCGTAGCTGGTCCGATTGGTATAGCTCGAGGGAGTTCCGCGACCAGAAGACGGCGTTGTTCGTGGATTACTTCGACGGCGACGCGACGTTTCAAGTCGCGTTGCGGGTGCAAGTGCCGGGCGAGTTTCGAGTAGCGCCGGCGCGAGCGGAGTTGATGTATCAGCCGACGGTGCAGTCTAACACCGCGGGCGCTAGGGTGAGTTTCCTGGATAAGAAGTGATGGTTCGGACTTGTCGAAACGGATAAGGACTCGTGTTCGAATGGGAGATCTAGGCGCTGATGTGCTTCAAGATGATGTGGCGGTATCTTTGGCGCGTGCGGTGGCCGCGGCGAATAGACGTGCCCGCGAACTGAAGATCGATGTCCCGCCAATGCTTGCTTACCATCACGCAGGTAATAGATGACGGGCTCTGCTGGCGTATCGCCTATGGTCCTAAGGAGAACGTCGGCCGACGCGGCGGCGATTTGGTTGTTGAAGTGGATGGCGCTGATGCAAGCGTCAAACGGGTACTTCGCGGGCAGTAAGAAAAGCGCGACCCGGATTTGATAGGAGCGAACAGTAGTTAGGCCGCCACGAGATGAAAAAATGCTGATTTACCTCGACGCGAACATCGTTCAATACTGCGCTGACTACGGCGATTTCGTCTTCGGCCGCGAGGGCGCCATGCAACCGTCGAATCGCAATCTCAAGACGGAACTGCGCGCACTTGGGCGAGGTCATCGAACTGGCTGTTCGTGCTGAAGTTCAGGACCTCGACCACCGTTGGGACGTTGCAGCGCCTAGGCACCTTCTGGAAGAACTTTCTCGTGGCAATCCATCGCAAGAGCAACTTGACACGTACCGTTCGTTGCGCGAGGCGTGGCAGGATCTGGGTATTGAAGAACATGGGTCACCAGATATCGAGGTGGTCAATACAGTTGAAACCAGACTTCGGAGGCTGAACCTTCGAGACCCGCCGGACCGGCGTCACTTGGCGGAGGCTGTCGCGATCGGCGCTTCATGGTTTATTACGCTTGACAAGGACATCATAAAGAAGACGCGGGACAAACCGAACAAGCCAACAACGATCGAAGGCGTGATTGTCGGTCGCCCGTCGGAACTCCGTGCGAGATTGACGTTCGACCCGGTTTTTGGCCTTCGACTTGCGGAGCGCAGTCTAAGCAGAGCATCCACGGTACGGGTACGCCGTCCTTGATGCGCATCGTTAGCTCGCTCCCTGATTGGCGTGATATTCTGCGTGCATGCGGTTCCAAGAATTGGAAGCGGAGTGGGACGACGACAATGTGGAGCACATTGCAAGGCACGGCGTGGAACCGGAGGAAGTCGAAGAGATTGTATACGAGGACTGCCACCCATCGTGGATCGTTCGGGGGCGCCGTCGCGGAGTCCGTGAAGTGCGGTGGACAATCTTCGGGCAAACGTGCGCCGGCCGGTATCTGATCGCTGTGATCGCACCATCCCCAAAGCGCGGGGGTTGGCGTGCTGTAACCGCGATGGAAATGGAACGGCCGACAAGACGGAGGTATCAACAATGGTGCAGAAACTGACGGCAGCAAAGCGGCGGGCTCTTCGCGAAGAGGCCGAGGAATGGGATCAACTCAGCGACGAGGATTTCGCGGGGCTTTTCGATGAAGGCAAACCGGTTCACATCCGCTTGCGGCGGCCACCGCCGAAAACGCTTACGGTCGCGCTCGACGCGCAGACGCTGAACCGACTTCGGCGTGTTGCGAGAAGGAAACAAGTCGGGCCAAGGCAACTCGCGGCGATCTGGATTTCGGAGCGACTCGGGGAGGAACCTGTTACCGCACCAAGGCGTCGGACGGGCTAACCGACGCGTCAAGCCACCGCGATGAGCGTGGCTGCGAATGACGGACGAGACTGGGCTCGAGGAAATGAGAAGGGAGAAACGGCTTGGGAACTCGAGCGCACACTGTACCGCGGTTTTATCTTGCCGGTTTTGTCGCGCCGGAGTCCGAAGGTGACCGAGCCCCGTTCGCGTGGGTTGGATCTTTGAAGACTGGTTGAGATCAGGCGGCGATCACCCGAGAACATCTCGATTGCGCGCGGACTATATGACGGACCCGGAGCCTTTAGTGATCCAGACGCGTCGCTCGAGGCCCATCTCTCAACTATCGAAAGCGCAGCCGCTTCCGCGATACGGAACTTGAGTGCCACCCCTTCGGTCGGGGGAGCTGTATGCCCACCGGAGATTTGGCGATTCTTGGCGTGGCAGGCTGCGCGGACGCCAGGTTGGATGGAGTTGGTACAACAATGGGTTAATGATCCTCCATTCGATGAGGAGGCTGAACTAGTGGAGCCTCCTCCTCCAGGGTTCGAAGAGATTGCCAACCGAGTCCGCCCGATGTGTCTCGAAGATCCCAACACAGGTGTTCGCCGCGAGGTTATCGACGCTGAGGAAATCGCTGCCTATCGCAAACTCGGCTGGAAGTTGGTGTTTCGCCGTGACGACTACCTTGAGATGTTGCATTGTCAGGCGTGGTATTTCCAGGTCCGTCATTTCCCACGATTGTCATGGGTTCGCTTAGACGCACCTGACGGGGAGTGGTTCATCACGAGCGACCGCGGTGTAGCTTGGCTAGCCGATGGTTTCGCCGACACTCCACCAGCCTTGCTGAGACATTCGACCGCTCAGGTTGTCGCGCCGCTAACAAGGAAGATCGCCATAGTCGGACGACACGGAACTGATCGACTGCAGGTAACACCACGTGAGGTTAATCGATTTGTAGCATTCGCGGCCTCCGATTGGATTGTCGGGCCAGCAAGGGCCGTTGTTGAGAGATCTCTCATTGATCGTGAGGGTCTATCACAATCTAGGTCGGACGTCGGGACATCGAGTCGCATAATATGATCAAAAGAGTCTTTCACGTGTTCACTTCAGCCGCGCGCGAACTGTTTCGCCGATGGGGCGCGCTCCTCATTCTAATCGTGCTCTACCTCGCGATGCTCGGTGCGATCTATCAGTTCATCGCCACGCGCGAGGCAACCGTGGGGCAGTTGCTTTTGTCGGTGCTCTTCGCGCTGGCGGCGCCGGTTTTGTTCCTGGTCATTCAGACGATGGCTGCGAGATACAATCAAGGAAGTCCGCGAGCGTGGACGTTGCTTGGAGGCTCGCTGCGCGACTTTTGGAAGCTGCTTGTGATTATCGCGCCTCTTATTCTAATCGCCGTGCTGGCAGTTTATTTGTTCGGCAAGATCGAAACGACTACTCCGGCAGCGACTGCGGTTCGCGAAGCTGTGCGCGCGCTGCCCGCTCCACCGCGGCCTGCTGCGCCTAAGCCTCCGTCTGTATCCTGGCAATCGATCGCGGTAACTACGATCGAGTATCTGCTCTTCTGTTTCGTCTTGCCGCTCGCCGCGATTCATCTGTGGATCGGGACCGCTCGCGACGGACTCAAACAAACTCTCAAACGATCACCACGCATTCTTGCCCGAGCGTTCGCGCCGCAATCAGTGGTGATCTACGCGATCGGCTTCGCCTTCTTTGCCGTAGTACCGTACTTCTTGATTGGGACGAGGACGCCGGTGAGTACCCCCTGGCTCGACGCCGGGCTGTTAGTCGCGAGATTGCTGCTTGCGGTTTTGTTCTCGCTCATCGGTTGGGTTGTGACTGTGGGCGCGCTCGGAGAACGAGGCGACGCGAGCGGCGTAGTCAGCGTCGCTCAACCCAGCGAAGGGGCCGGTCATGTCCCGGCTGAAGCATAACCAGAGCGGCCGCTTGGCGGCCGGGGTTGCGCTGTTGTTGGCGGCGCTTCTTTGTTCCTGCGCGCGGCCGAAACAAACCGCGGAGGACGCGGAGGACGCGGGGAAGAAAAACGGGAAGCCCAATGCAAACGCCGGCGAGGTGGATCGCGCCTTAACTGAAGCCGCCACTGAAGCGCTCGGTGACCGCGAAGGCGCAGTGCTGGTGATGGACCCCCACACCGGCCGTCTGCGCGCGGTTGTCAATCCTCGACTTGCCTTCGAACAAGCGTTCCCGCCCGGTTCTACGATCAAGTCTTTCACTGCTCTCACCGCGATGCGCGCCGGCTTGATAGATCGCGAGTCGCGGACGCTGTGCCGCGGGCGGTTCACCGGTGACGGTCTCGACGTCGTCTGCTCTCATCCCAAGAGCAAAGCCCCATTCAATCTCGCGCAAGCGCTCGGGTATTCCTGCAATTATTTTTTCGCGACCCTCAGCGGACGGCTCAGCTTTGACGCGTTCAAAGCGACGCTCGCTTCAGCCGGACTGGGCGCGAAGACCGGCGTCAACGCAGGCGGCGAGTCGGCGGGCAGCCTTCGCGACACCGATTGGAGAGTGCGCGACTTGCTCGGGGAAGGCGACAACGTGCTGGTCACGCCGATTCAATTGCTGACGGCGTATTGCGCATTGATGAACGGCGGCCACGTGTTCAGACCGCAGTCATCAGACGCCGAGAAGTTCGTTGGTGATGAGCGAACGAGTCTTCACGTCGAAGCCTCGCACCGAGCCGCTTTGATAGAAGGCATGCGCGGCGCGGTTGTGTACGGAACAGCCGAGAAGGCCGCTCTCAATTCGCTTCCGACCTTTATCTTCGGCAAGACGGGCACATCGACCTCGAGCAACGGATTTCGACGCCAGGGTTGGTTCGTAAGCTTTGCCGCTGATGCAAACTCGGCAGCCGAAGCGACGCCTGAATCGCTTGAACTGGCGGTGCTGGTGTTCATCAAACGCTCGCATGGATCGGATGCCGCCGTCGTTTCCCATCGTGTTTTCGAAGAGTACTTGGAGCGAAGAGCCGGGAAAACGGCTCAAGGGGGAGAGGAAAAACGACGGGGAGAGGGGGAGACGAGGCGAGGGGGCGATGTTTCGACGCTACGCTTGAAAATGTTGAGCGCGAATCGGGTCGTGACGATCCCGGTTGAGGACTACGTGCTCGGTGTTCTCTCGGTTGAGGCAGCGGTCGAGGACGAGTTTGAAGCGCTCAAGGCGCAGGCGATTGTTAGCCGCACGTACGCGCTCAAGAATATCGGGCGTCACGCGAGCGAAGGCTTCGATCTCTGCTCGAACACTCACTGCCAGCAGTACGTCGATGGTGATTCGCGAGTCTCGGAGAAGATGCGGCGCGCCGTGGCCGGCACCGAGGGCGAAGTATTGCTCGACGCGAATGGACAGCCGGCGGATGCTTACTTCCATGCTGCTTGCGGTGGATACACGGCGAACTTTGAAGCGTTGTGGGGCACGCCCGGGCCGAGCTACCTGCGCGGCATTCGTGATGATTACTGCGCGACGATGCCGAATCACGATTGGACTGATGAGATTCCTGCCGCGCAACTTGCGAAGGCCCTCGCGAGCGACCCGCTCGCCGACGCGGGAAGAAAGATCGACGATGTCGTTGTGACAAAGAGAGACGCGACGGGCCGGGCCGAGATCATCTCGATCGAAGGCGACCGCCGCCGGCAGCTTCGCGGATGGGACTTCAAGTTGATCGTGGGGCGCGCGCTTGGATGGAACGTGCTGAAGAGCTCGCGATTCAGAGTGAGTCGAAGGGGCTCGACGTTCATCTTTCGCGGAAGCGGGTTCGGTCATGGATTGGGGCTGTGTCAGAACGGGGCTCATGTGATGGCGCGGCGCGGCGGGACGTTTGAGCAGATCCTGGGTAAGTTTTTCCCCGGGGCCCGCATTTCTGGAGAGCAATCTCACGCAAAGGCGCAAAGCTGCAAAGACACGGTTTTTGAGACTGAAACAAACTTGTTGCCTTCTGCGTCTTTGCGTCTCTGCGCCTTTGCGTTGATTCCCCGCCAGTCTCTATCAAGCGAACACTTCCACATCAGCTATCCCGCCCGAATCCCACGCTCCGAAATTGAAGCCGCGATTCGGCTACTCGAAACGGCGCGGCTGGATATGTTCGCTCGCACAGCCCCGGCGGCGCTCTCTTTGCCGGACGCCCCAGTGGATGTGGTGGTTCACGAAACCACGCAAGACTTCACTGCGGCGACCGGCCAATCGTGGTGGGCGGCGGGTGTTACGCACGGGCGGCGAATTGAGCTACAGCCGCTCAGACTACTCAGGCGGCGCGGGATTCTTAGGACGACGCTGCGGCACGAGTACGCACACTCAGTGATAGAAGCTAACGGTGGAAGCAGCGTTCCTCGTTGGCTAGTCGAAGGGTTGGCGATCCGCTTCGCAGGCGAAGGCCCGATGCTTCTACGCTTCAGGGGCAAGGCGCGGCTGCCGCTGGACGAACTCGAACGAAGACTTGCTCACCCAGCATCTGCTGCCGAAATGCGCTCGTTGTACGCGGCAGCTTATTACGAAGTCAGGGCGTTGATCCGCAAAGAAGGTGAAGCGAGCGTGTGGCGCCGCGTGGGAGCGCACGCCTCCGGCGCGAGGGCTGCCTAGCGTCTACCTGAACTGGAAAGCGCGCCCGAAGAAGTAGCATAGACTTTAGTCTGTGTCTGGTGATTGCTCTTGTAACGGAGTCACCGGACACAGACTGAAGTCTATGCTACGTCCAGACGTGGGCATCCTGAGAGCGCATGCGCGCGAGACGTGCGCTCCCAGGTTTGTTGCTGCTAGAATCACCGTTTCCAAATCAGGAGAAATGAATGAGTGAATCAGCAACAGCAACGGGCAGCAGCGGCGAACCGCTATTCGAAGCTTTCTTGAACAAGCACGATGATGACGCGTGGCGCGAAATCGTTCACACGCTCTTGCCTTCGATACACGAGGTCGACCGGACTGCTACCGAGATCTGGTTTTACTTTTTCCCCCTCGCGATTCTGCGAGCGCTGCAACAATCGGACGACCCCGAGCAACTCGCAAGGAAGCTCTCTCTCGCAGGCAGTTTCTGGCTGAAGGATCAGATCGACGGTTCACACGATTTCCTCTATGGCCATCGCTACTGGCCGCAGGTCAAAGCGGCGGTGAGCGAACTGGCGGCTTCAACAAATGCGCCAACAAGTCTCGATCTCGCAACTCAGATACGCGGGGTAGCCGCAATCGCCGCGAGCCGCTTGAAAGTTGATGCGTCGCTCGTCACGGGAATCACCGCGGTCGCGTTCATGACTCTGCAGCAGGTAGGAGCGCCGGCTTTCAAATCCTCGCCAGGCGCCGTGCTTAAGCTGCTGGAGAAGTCGCCCGAACAGATTCTGAAAGACCGAGCGCGAGATGATAGGCAACCCTTGCTCACATCTCTGTTCAATCCGGACAAGATTTTCTCGATCACCTTCGACGAGCGCGACCCCGCGGCGAAGTTCAAACTCATCAACACGCAGCATCTGACGACCGCCGCCGCCAACGACAAACGCGACTACAATTCGCGCGAGCCGCGCTGCATTGTCGGAGAAGGACCTATTCCTGTTCAGTGTCGCACCGCGGCGTGCGGCACCTGTTGGGTTGGCGTGCTTGCCGGCTCGGAGAAGCTTTCGGAGGTCGCCGCGCTCGAGTGGCAAAAGATCACGGAGTTCGGCTATATCGACAGCGACAAACCACGCCCGCTTATAAGGCTTGCGTGCCAGGCGCAGGCTTATGGCAATGTGACAATAGTGATCCCGCCCTGGAACGGCGTGTTTGGTAAGTTCATTCGCGCTCAACAGGACGCAAGCGAAGCAGAGCAAGAAAGCCCGGCGATCTGAGCGACATTCGGATACTGACCATTTGGGGACGGCCTTGATCCTTCGAGCTGCGATGCGCGCTTTGGAAGCGTTCATGTTCCGGCCTGACCACGGACTCACTCGGCCCCATTGTTAACGGCCCATTCGAATGTTTCTGCTAAACAAACCCTCCGAACAAGAGATTAGACAGTTTCTATGCTCGCAAGAGGATCAACCTTTCTCTTATCCAGACGCGCGCATGTTGGAGTTACCGGTTCCTCGCGGCTACACAGCGGATCACAATCGCATCAAGCTCGGAGAAGGGCCGAAGGTGTTCGCGAAGGCGATCGCAGCGATCAAGCGATGGGAGATGTTCAACATCGGTTGGCTACAGCTTTGCTGGACCGATGCGCCAATCGAGGCGGGCTCAGGCGTAGCCGTGCTCGCTCATCACCTCGGCTTCTGGTCGCTGAACGCCTGCCGGATCGTCAGCGTGATTGACGAAGACGGAGAGCGCCGAAGGTACGGGTTCATCTACGGCACTCTTCCCGATCACGCGGAATGCGGACAGGAACAATTCACGGTCGAGTGGCGGCAGAAAGACGATTCGGTGTGGTACGACATCCTGGCTTACTCCAGGCCTAACGTGCTTCTCGCGAGGCTTGGATATCCGGTACCCCGGTTGTTGCAGAAGCGATTCGCCCGCGACTCAATGCGGGCGATGCTTCGAAGCAGCGAATAGGTGACGGAGTGTAACCCCACTTCTAGTTTTCCGGTGCGCTCCCAGGGTGTTTACCTCGCGCCACGTCAGTCATATAATCCTCGCTCGCTATCTCAGTGGAAACTCATCAAGCTGACAGGAGAACAGCAATGTTAAGAACTCGGGCACTGTTCATGTTGTGGGCGTCGCTGCTTAGCTACGCGCCGGTGTTTGCGCAAGACGCCGCGGACATCAACGCAAGGATTCGCAAAGAGGAGACGGAAAACTCGCAGATCATGCGGACGATGCACTTTCTCACTGATGTCTACGGCCCGCGCTTGACCGGCTCGCCTAATCTGAAAGCTGCCGGTGAATGGGCCATCAAACAGATGACTGCCTGGGGATTTGAGAACGGCCATCTCGAGGCGTGGGACTTCGGTCATCCGGGATGGGCTAACGAGCGCTTCTCCGGATTCATCAACTCGCCGGTCAAGGACACGCTCACCTGCGAAGTGCTCTCGTGGACGCCGGGCACCAATGGCCCGGTGACGGCCAAGGCTCATCAGATGATCCTTCCCGAAAAGCCCACTCAGGAAGAATTCACCGCGTACCTTGCGACGCAAAAAGACAAAGTCAAAGGCAGGATCGTGCTGGCGGGCAAACAACAGATCGTTGCGGTAACGATGACGCCCCCTTCACGCCGTCAAGACGACAAACAGGCAAAGGAACGCTACGATCCGAACAACCCGAACGCCGGGCAGTTTCGCGGAGGGCCTCGCGGAAATCAGCAGCAACCTGAGCCGGGCAAGCTTACTGCGCGTCAGATCGACGAACAGCTCGACCAGTTCCTCGTTGCAAGCGGCGCGTTGATCAGACTCAACGACGCCGGCCGCGAGCATCGCCAGATACGCGCATTCAACAACCGAACCTTCGATGCGGCGAAGGCCCTTCCAACGGTGGTGATGAGCAACGAAGACTATGGCCGCATCGCGCGCATTCTTGCGGACGGCGCAGCCGTCGAACTAGAGTTCAACATCGTCAATCGCTGGTACCCCGAAGGCAAGACCGCTTACAACACCGTCGCCGAGATTCCCGGTACCGACAAGAAAGATGAGGTCGTGATGCTGGGCGGGCACCTTGATTCGTGGCACTCGGCGACCGGCGCGACTGACAACGCGATCGGCTGCGCGGTGATGATGGAAGCCGCTCGAATTCTCAAAGCGATCGGGGTGAAGCCTCGCCGCACGATTCGAGTTGCGCTGTGGGGCGGCGAAGAACAGGGACTGCTGGGCTCGCAGGCTTATGTGAAACAGCATTTCGGAACCTTCGAGGAGCAGAAGCCTGAGTACTCGAAGTTTGGCGGCTACTTCAACGTCGATTCGGGAACTGGGCGCGTGCGTGGAGCGAGCGTGTTCGGGCCGCCCGAAGCCGCGGGGGTTGTTCGGCAGTCGCTCGCGCCGTTTGAAGACCTCGGGGTGATGGGGGCGATTGCTTCGAAGAGTCGCGCGCTTGGCGGGACCGACAGCACTTCGTTCAGCCAGGCGGGGCTTCCCGGCATCGGCCTGGGGCAGGACCCGATCGAGTACAACTCGGCTACGTGGCACACGAACCTGGACAGCTACGAGCGCATCATCGAAGACGACGTGAAGAAGTCGGCGATGGCGATCGCGGCCGCGCTCTATCAGCTTGCGATGCGCGATGAGTTGTTGCCGCGCTTCAGCAAAGAGACGATGCCGCCGCTCCCGCCTAAGCCCGGCGAGCCGGTGCAGCCGACTCCGATACCGCAAGCGAGACCGGGGAACAACTGAACCTCCGGTTGATGGTTCAGGGTTTCTGGTTTCTGGTTTGAGGTTTCTGGTTCGGCGTTCAGAGTTCTTGAGCTTAGGATGGTGACGTTCGCAGCAGGACGTTCCAGCCCGAAACCAGAAACCAAAAACGAGAAACCAGAAACCCTGAACCCTGAACCCTGAACTAGGAACCCATTTTTATGAGCGAGATCAAACGAATCAACGACCAACTAAAGCGAGCGTTCGAAGGCAAAGCCTGGCACGGACCATCTGTCTCTGAAGCGCTCGCAGGCGTTACTGCCGGGCAAGCGGCGGCGCATCCAATCGCAGACGCGCACAGCATCTGGGAGCTGGCTCTGCACATTGCGACGTGGGAGCGCGTCGGCCGCAGGCGGATCGAGGAATTTATTCCAATCGATGTCTCGGACGAAGAGGACTGGCCCGCAGTTGAGGCTGCCAGCGACGACGCCTGGAGCAGCACGCTCGAGGAACTCCGGCGCAACCACGAAGCTCTGCGCGCAGCGATCCGGGGGCTGAATGAAGCACGGCTCGAAGACATCGTGCCGGGGACACAGTACTCAGTGTACTTCTTGTTGCACGGCGTGATTCAGCACGATCTTTATCATGCCGGGCAGATTGCGCTGTTGAAGAAAGCTTGATAGTCGGAGCATTGGCCGATTAACGGAACCGACGTCATTCGCGTTGAACTCAGTTGATTATTACGCGACAATTGATAACGCCCTTGTGTCTCTCCGATGTACTGAGTCTTTTGCCTGATTTCGATCCGGTGTAGCGCTATGAACGAAGTCAACTACAAGCTTAGAATCAAAGGTCTTCAGACGCCGGAAGGGACGATATCAATACGAGCTCTTCGAGATGTTCTCGATCTCATTTCAGAGGGTTCAGAGCGGGGCCTAAGACTCGCCGTTCAAGGCGAGAGCATAAAAAGGGGCAAACCCCCGGCGTGGCTTTCCAAATCGGTCAACTTCACAATTACTGGCATTGAACCTGGCTCGACTGTTATCGACTTCGCTGCTCCGGAATTGGGAGAAACAGCCGCCGACCAAATCAGGGATCAAGATCTCTGGTACACGAAGCCTGTCCCAGAGGATACCGCTGTAAGCCTCTTTTGCCGGTCCGTGAATGATACTACTGCGGAGAATCTGGAAAGCGACACGTACGATGCCGGTGTCCTTGCCGGCCTCATGTCGTTTCAGCCGTTCCTCAGAAGCTTCGCTCAGTGCGTTGAGCTTGACTCGCCGGACCGGCCCGCCGAGCAGTTTCACATCAGCGGCGATGAGATAGAGAAGATCGGCCGGCTAAAGGCAAGCACCCCCGAACCGAGAGCACTCGTCCTTGCGGGCGAACTAGACACAATCGAGCACAGCAGGCGGCGCTTCCTCCTTCGTTTGAGCGACGGGCAAACAATACCGGGCACGATTGATACCGAGTTTCTCGATGTCGAGAGCATGCGACAGTGGTGGGGCAGAAGAGTCACGATAAAAGGTCTGGTTCACTTCCGGCCCTCGAGAAAGGTGAGGCTCCTGGAAGCGCAGGTCATCAAGCCGATGGCTTCTGGTGAAGAAGTCTTCGATCACATGCCCGAGTCTCTGACCACCATCGAGATGTTTGAAGATTTGCGGCGGCAAGCGGCCTCGGGCACTCCGCTCACGGAAGTGTGGGGGAAGTGGCCAGGAGATGAGTCGCTTGAAGAAATCCTTGCCGCTCTCAAAGAGTAAATAAGCAATGTCCCTTTTCGTTCTCGACACCGGCATTCTTGTCGGCTACATCCGGGGCGCCGGTTATGCAGAGTACGTCGAACGAAAGTTCCAGGCGAGTCAACCTCCAAACATGGCTGTAGTTTCGATTATTAGCCAAGGCGAGCTTGATGAAGTGCGCCTTGACAAGATCGTGCCAGGCACGCAGTACTCAGTGTACTTCTTGTTGAATGGCGTCATTCAGCACGATCTTTCACGCGGGACAGATCGCGTTGTTGAAAAAGGCGTCGGCATAAGCGAGAATGGCTTTGCCTTCGGTTACCTGGGTTCATTCTGTCGGCAAACTCAAGGTTGAGGTTCGCGCGGATGAAAACAGAGTCGAAGAGAATTGAGCACCTGAAGAAATCAACCGGGGCACACAACACGCCCAAGCTGTTAGCCGATTTCGTCGCCGCAGAGATTCTAAAGGCGATACCGACGTGGCCAGCAAACGAACGCATTTCAGTTCTAGATCCTGCAGTTGGAGATGGTCAGCTTCTTCTTTCGTTGCTGGCAGAATTGGCATCAAGGGGTTACCGGGATATTGAGCCCGCTGGATTTGACACTAACGAAGAGGCAGTCGAAAGCGCCGCAGCGCGCATCAAGCAAAGATTTCCGAATATGAGCGTAACGCTCTCCTCACGCGACTTCCTTTCTGTGTCGCTGGAGGACTATGGGGCCGCGGGGAGCGCAAGCTTGTTTGCTCAGCGTGGGAAAATGTTCGATCTCATAATCGCGAATCCTCCATACGTTAGGACCCAGGTGATGGGTTCGGAGGAAGCACAAAGACTGGCGCGGGAGTTCGGATTATCTGGTCGCGTGGACTTGTACTACGCATTTATTCGAGCTATTGCTGGAGCGCTTCGACCGGGCGGCACTGCCGGTGTCATTGTATCCAACCGCTTCATGACCACTAAGTCGGGCGCGGATGTCCGCAAGAGTATCATCGAAGACTTTGACATTGTGCATGTTTTTGACCTAGGCGACACACAGATTTTTGAAGCAGCAGTACTGCCTGCGGTGTTGATTCTTCGGCGTAAGGATGGGGTATCGGCGCGATTACCGTCGAAGTTTACGTCGATCTACTCAACCGTCGGCTCCCTATTTGCTGTACGGTCTGAAAACGTGATCGAAGCCCTCAACAAGAGCGGAGTAGTGTCGGTTCAGAATGATCGGCACTATCTCGTGCGACACGGCAGTCTCCAATGTGGCGGCAATGCGAGAGACATATGGAGGAATGCGACGAGTACATCAGATCGGTGGCTCGAAACAGTCAAAGCTCATACCCACTGCTTGTTCAGAGCGCTTGGGCGAATAAGAGTTGGAGTAAAAACAACAGCGGACAAAGTATTCATTCGCTCAGATTGGCACACGCTCCCAGATTCCGAACAGCCAGAGCTCTTGAGACCAATTGCTACCCATCACATAGCGAGGCGCTTCAAGGCTCTACCGCCGGAAAGGAAGATTCTATACCCACACAGGGTTGTTCAGGATAGACGCGAGGCCGTTGATCTTCGCGAGTTTCCCCGCACCGCGAAGTACCTTCAACGATATCGATCGGAGTTAGAGTCTCGCGATTACGTTATAAAGTCAGGTCGAAAGTGGTTTGAGATATGGGTGCCGCAAGATCCCGGCGCTTGGGAGAAACCAAAGCTAGTCTTTCGCGATATATCGGAAACACCCACCTTTTGGATGGACCTCGATGGTACCGTTGTTAATGGTGACTGCTACTGGCTGACCTGCGAAAGAGCTGAAGAACAGGATCTTCTATGGCTGGCATTGGCTGTCGGCAACTCTTCGTTCATCGAAGCATTTTACGACCACAAGTTCCATAATAAGCTTTACTCCGGTCGCAGACGATTTATGACTCAGTATGTTGAAAAGTTCCCTCTTCCCCGCCCGCACTCCGCAACTGCAAAGACGATTGTCCGACTAGCACGGTCTGTGTACAGTGCCGTTCCCTCCCGTGAGTCCGACGCTTTGCAGAAAGAACTGGACCGCTTGGTCTGGGGCGCCTTCGGGTTACCTATCGAAGAAGTCACCAGGTAGTGGTATTTGCAGCTTCTTGTTAAGGACTTTCCCCTGGAATTGAGTGAAGCGTGTAAAAAACTGCTCTCCGGTTGTGAGATAAAGGTGCGTGAGCGTGACGCGCGTTCCATCGGTCCCAGCATAAAACACGGCATACCTAACGTCGCAGTGACGCACAGTCGTGCCTTCAAGTTGCGAGAGGTCTAATGGCGCCTGGCTGTCGGGTCGGACCAGTCCCAGGTCTATGGTCGCCGCGGTTTGAAGCTTCACTTCCAAGAGTTGATTGCGGACATCGGGGAATCGCCCGTCATCTCGATAATCGCGATAGCCCAGTGCCTCGCACACGAGGCGATGAAGCTCTCCCCCTCTGTTACGCTCCTGGTCTCGTCCGGAGTCGGCGAAGCTCCGACCGATCAGAGGCCGAAGGCAATTGAACACCTCGGTGATTGGAACAATCGCCCCGACTTCTGGCGCATCTGTTGGATCGAACGAGGCAAGACTCCTGCTCCGACCAACAATTGGCAGCAGGTTCCCGGTATCTCGTGCTGAGATGAGCTCTCCACTCTGTTCTCCCGTTGAGATGCGGGCTTGGTATTTTTGCGTTAGTGTGCCAGTCGGATCGAGCAACGCCAAGTCATCACCAGTAACTACTCGCACTCGGTTGATCGTGTCGCTTGGTGAGACGCGGATGAGCACGTAGCGCCTAGCCGGGGCTAGCTCCTCGTTCCAGACCTGAAGGTTGTTTGATTTCTGGATATAAGTATCGAAGGCCTGACCTGGGAATCGTGGCTGCGTCTTCTCAAAGGCTTCCGGTACTGGATAGCCAAGTATCTCGCACACCTTCTGTTTCACGACCTTTGAGCGAGTTCGCAATTTTAGGCCAGCTACTGAAACACCTCTGAGTCCCTTGTCCAGTAAGGCTTCGAGGTCCGAAGAAGGTATCCACAACTTTGGATCCCCGACTTCGATGTGATCATAGATCGAAAGCCCACTACCTGAAATGGCCGAGACGAAGTTCCTTCGGGCTTTTTTCTTTTTGCCTATCATTCAGAACCCATTTTTGTTAGGAGGTCAGGGACAGAGACGCTCAAAGCCTTCGCAAATATCTCCAGCGTGCTCAAACTGACGTTTCGCTCGCAGCGTTCCACTGAACCCACATAGGTCCGATGAAGTCCACAGAGATCCGCGAATTCCTCCTGTGATAAGCCCAAGTTCCTTCGGTGAGTGAGTAGATTGTCGGCGAGGGTTTTTCGGAGATTGTCTGGTTTCTTCTTCACCCAACGATGGTGACAAATAAGAAGACGATGAGTCTACAGACTATAAGTAGCATCAGCGCGGTCCTTCTCGCGGCCGCAGCAAGAAGCGGAAGAAGCGCGACGGAAAGAAGAAAGCCAGAAAAGCGGTGGCGTGCCGGTTGTGAAGCTTCGCACTCAGGACGCATACTGATTTACTTCTAGATTGGTCCGAATCGGAGGCACTCGGAACTACTGATGAGCAGCGCACCAAACAAAATCATCTACTCGATGGTTGGAGTCGGGAAGTACTACGACAAGAAGCCGGTCATCAAAGACATCTATCTCTCCTATTTCCACGGAGCGAAGATAGGCGTGATCGGACTCAACGGCTCGGGCAAGAGCTCGCTGCTCCGAATCATCGCCGGCGTCGAGAAAGAATTCGTCGGTGAGACAGTTATCTCGCCGGGCTTCACGATCGGCTTCCTTGAACAGGAGCCGCACCTCGATGAATCCGCGACCGTCCGCGAGATCGTCGAAGAGGGCGTGCAATCCACCATCGACTTGTTGAAGCAGTTCGACCAGATCAACGAGAAGTTCGCCGAGCCCATGAGCGACGACGAAATGACTGCCCTTCTCGAACAGCAGGGAGACGTTCAAGAAAAGCTCGACGCCGCGAATGCATGGGATCTCGACAGCCGGTTGGAGATGGCGATGGACGCGTTGAGGTGTCCTCCTCCGGAGACGCCGGTCAAGATTCTTTCGGGCGGCGAGCTGCGCCGAGTTGCGCTGTGCCGGCTGTTGCTCAAGCAGCCTGACATCCTCCTGCTCGACGAACCGACTAATCATCTGGACGCGGAATCGGTCGGGTGGCTCGAACAGCATTTTCAGAAGTACCCGGGCACGGTCATCGCCGTCACTCACGATCGCTACTTTCTCGACAATGTTGCGGGCTGGATTCTGGAGCTCGATCAAGGTCGTGGGATTCCATGGGAAGGTAATTATTCATCGTGGCTCGAGCAGAAACGGGAGCGCCTGCGGCGCGAAGAGAGAGCCGAGAGCCAGCGTGAGAAAACTCTCGAACGCGAGTTGGAGTGGATTCGAATGGCTCCAAGGGCTCGTCACGCGAAATCGAAAGCGCGCATCAATTCTTATGAGGAGATGCTCCGGCAAGAGACTGACAAGCGATCGCGAGAGCTCGAGATATACATTCCGCCTGGCCCGCGGCTCGGCGACGTGGTCATCGAATCGAAGGACGTCACCAAAGCATATGGCGCCAATCTGCTGATCGAAGGCATGTCGTTCTCGCTTCCTCCGGGCGGAATCATCGGCGTCATCGGTCCAAACGGCGCGGGCAAGACTACGCTGTTCAGGATGATAACCGGGCAGGAGCAACCGGATAGCGGGACGATACGAATCGGTGAGACTGTGAAGCTCGCGTACGTCGATCAGAGCCGCGACACGCTTGATCCGAATGCGTCGATATGGGAAGAGATATCGGGCGGCGGCGAAACGATCGAGCTTGGGAAGCGGCAAGTGAACTCGCGAGCGTACGTGGCGCGGTTCAATTTTTCAGGCACGGATCAACAGAAGAAGGTTGGCGCGCTATCGGGAGGCGAGCGCAATCGGGTTCATCTGGCGAAGATGTTGAAAGAAGTCGCCAACGTACTGCTGCTCGACGAGCCGACTAATGACCTGGACGTGAACACGATGCGAGCTCTGGAAGAAGCGCTTGAGAACTTCGCGGGCTGCGCGGTGGTTATCAGCCACGACCGGTGGTTTCTGGACCGCATAGCAACCCACATTCTGGCCTTCGAAGGCGACAGCCACGTCGAGTGGTTTGACGGCAACTACTCTGAATACGAAGCTGATCGACATGCGCGGCTCGGCGCGGCGGCGGATCAGCCGCATCGTATCAAGTATCGCCAGTTGACAAGGGGCTAACGGCGCGCGAAGTAGCATAGACTTTAGTCTGTGTCTGGTGATTCACCGTATTACGGACTTACCAGACACAGACTAAAGTGTATGCTACTTCGCGCGGTGGAAAGGCAAGAAGATGAGAAAACTTTGGGCATTCACCTTGATCGCGGCAATGACTGCGTGCACATCATCGAAGACGACGGAACAGACAATGAACAACTCGGGTGACAAGGAACTCAAAAAGATTCACGACGCATACGTCGTGGAATTCCTGCGGCGTAACTCGACGGTGAACACGTACCTGGGCGGCGCCGGACTCGATCCCTCGCTTCGCGGGGTTGATGGGACGCTGCGCGATCACTCGGCGGCCGCGCTTGAAGCCGAAGACCGCTGGCTCGCGGACACCCAGAAGTCTTTCGAGAGCGTCGACCCGAACACGCTTTCGGCAAACCTGCGCATCGATCGCGAGGTCGCGCTCGCTCAGATTCGCTTTCTACTTCATCAGCATCAAGTGCGCCGATATCAGGAACGCGCTCTCGACACTTACACCGACGAGCCGTTCCGCGCGATCGACTGGCAGTTGCAGGGGATGACTCAGACTGGCGAGAAGACGTACGGCACCGAGGGAGAGTGGTCGCTGGTGGCCAAACGCGTGAGCGTGATCCCGCGCTTTCTTGGCGTCGCTCAAGAACAACTGCTCGCAGGGATCAAATCCAACAACACCCCAGACTTTCGCATGCTGAAGCGCAACGGGATAGACACGTCTGAAGCAGACGCGAAGTATTTCGATGAGACGCTGCCGAAGCTAGCTGAGGAACGAGTCACGGGCCCGCAGCGAGAGCAGTTGGTGACTCAGATTCGCGACGCCTCGAAACTGGCTGCTGGAGCCTATCGTGGGTTGCGGGACTTTGTTGCGAAGATGTTTTTCGACGAGTCGATCACATGGTCGAGCGGAGCGATGAAGTTTCCCTTCGATGTCAAACCTGAGTTTTGGGGTGATCGCTTCGCGATGGGCGAAGCCGAATACGATTGGGCTCTCAAGAACAACTTCCGAATCGATAAGACCGCGGCGCAGCTCTACGAAGAGGCGTGGCCCATCGTCGAAGCAACTCAGAAGCAGATGATCGATCTGGCTCGCGAGATCGGAAGGACTCGCGGTTGGAGCTTGCCCGCCGAAGGCCCCGCTGCAGTCCGCGCGGTCTTCGACGAATTGTCAAAGGACTATCCCAAGTCCGACGCCGAGATGGTTTCGTGGTATCGGGACGCAGCGTTCCGACTGGTCGACTCCGCGCGCAAGACCGGGATCTTTGATGTGCCAACGGACTACAAACTCGAAGTGGTCGAGACTCCGGGACCGCTGCGAGCTTCAATCGACGGCGCGGCCTACTATCCGGCTCCTCCGTTCAAAACAACTGGGGTCGGCCGCTTCTACGTGACGCCTACCGACAACGACATCGCCGCGTTGAAATCCAACAACCGCTCGGCGCTAGCGGACTTGTCGGCGCACGAAGGCTTCCCCGGTCACGACTGGTATTACAAAGTCATGACTCAGTACAAAGATCAGATCGGCTCGGTGCGATGGCTGACGCCGGGAGCGGTCGAGGACTCCTCATCGATGTGGGAGGACTCGATGTCCGCCGAGGGTTGGGCGCTTTACGCGGAAGCGCTGATGGCTGAGCCGCAGCCGGGTGCGCCTCAGGGGGCTTACACGCCCGAGGAGAGGCTGTATCAATTGCAGGGCAAGCTCTACCGCGATCTGCGTGTGCGCGTGGACACCGGCATACACACTGGGCGGATGAGCTACGATGATGCGGTCGATCTGTTCTCGCAGGTGGTCGATTTCCTTCCGGGCTCGTGCCGCGACGCAACGGCGGCTGCGAAGGACGATAAGCGGGCGAGTTGCAAATCGGCGGAGGGCGCGATCTTTCGTTATTCGAAGTGGCCCACTCAAGCGATCACTTATCGGCTTGGCAAAGACCAGATCTACGCGTTGCGCGAAGAAGCTTCAAAGGCGCTGGGCGATCGATTCTCGGCCAAAACATTTCACCTTCAGTTCATCAAGCAGGGCAGCGTGCCGGCGGGATATTTTCGAGACGAGTTGCTGCGCGAGCTTCGTGAGACGAAATAACGAGTGACGCGTGACAGAAGTGCATGGAGTTCAGGCTTTAGCCTGTTTTTCTCTTTCAGCGAATCAACACCCAGGCTAAAGCCTGAACTCCATGCACTTCTGTCACGCATCACGTTTCACGCATCACTATGGCAATGCATTTCTCTTTCGGCCCGGCGCTCAAAGGCAATGAGCGGCCGACGTTTCGCGAGCGGTTTGCTGCGCTCCGCTACATTCCTCCGTTGATCAAGCTCGTTTGGGAGACGCATCGCGGCTACACATCAACGATGGCGGTGCTACGTCTGATGCGAGCCGGCGTTCCCGTCGCGATGCTATGGGTCGGCAAGCTGATCATCGATTCGGTGGTCGCTTCGCGCGAATCGTCCCCGGACTTTGCAAGACTTTGGAAACTCGTTGCGCTCGAAATAGCAATCGTGACCGCTAACGATGTTCTTGCAAGAACGTCGTCGCTCGTCGAGAGCTTGCTTGGCGATCTGTTTTCAAACCACACAAGCGTGCGTTTGATGGAGCACGCGGCCACGCTCGACCTCGCGCATTTCGAGGATCCCGCATTCTACGATCAACTGGAACGCGCGCGGCGGCAGACGACCAGCCGCATCGGGTTGCTGGCCCAGCTTCTGGCTATCGGGCAGGACGGCCTCACATTGATATCGTTGGGCGCCGCGCTGGTGGTCTACAGCCCGTGGCTTTTGCTGCTGCTTGCGGTTGCGGTGCTGCCGAGCTTTTTCGGTGAGACGCACTTCGCTTCGCTCGAGTACTCGATGCAGTTCAGGTGGACGCCGGAGCGCAGACAGCTCGACTATCTGCGCTACGTCGCGGCGAGCGACAGGACCGCGAAAGAAGTGCAGTCATTCGGGCTGTCGCCGTGGCTGATCGATCGGTTCCGCAAACTATCGTGGAAGTTCTACGACGAGAACAAGAAGCTCTCGATCCGAAAAGCCAGAGTGAGCACGTTGCTTTCGCTGATAGGCACGCTGGGTTACTACAGCGCGTACGCGATCATACTTGTGCGGGCCACGCGAGGGGAGTTGACGATCGGGACGCTAACCTTTCTCGCAGGCTCGTTCGCGCGAAGCCGAGGATTGATCGAAGTACTGCTGCTGAGCGCGGGCGGGATTTATCAACAGTGTCTCTACCTCAAGGACCTTTTCGATTTCTTTGAGATGAAGCCGTCGATCGCTTCGGCGCCGGGCGCTCCGGCAGTGCCCCGTCCGATAAGACTCGGCTTCGCGTTCGAAGACGTCGGCTTTCAGTATCCCGGAAGCGATGCGTGGGCGGTAAGGCATGTGAGCTTTGCGCTGCGGCCGGGCGAGCGCGTCGCATTCGTGGGTGAGAACGGCGCAGGCAAGACGACGCTGACCAAGCTGCTCGCGCGGCTCTACGATCCCACCGAAGGGCGCATACTGCTCGATGGGGTCGATCTTCGAGAGTATGACATTCATTCCGTGCGCCGGGCGATCGGAGTCATCTTTCAGGATTTCGTAAAGTACGATTTGCGTTTCGACGAGAATGTCGGCGTGGGCGAAATCGATGAGGTGCGTTCGTATCTGGACGCGCCAAGCGTAAGCGAACAAGAGAGCGGTGCGAGCGATGGAAGCGGCGGCAACGGCGAGGTTCCCGGCGCGATTGTTTCGGCTTCGGAGAAATCGCTTGCGTCGAGCCTGCTGCCGAAATTCTCAAAAGGGTACAAGCAGATGCTCGGCCGGCGTTTCGATGAGGGAGTCGAGCTGTCGGGCGGTGAGTGGCAAAAGATCGCGCTCGCCCGCGCTTACATGCGCGACGCTCAGGTGCTGATTCTTGATGAGCCAACGGCGTCGCTTGATGCTCGCGCCGAGTACGAAGTCTTTATTCGCTTCTCGCAGTTGGTAGCGGGACGAATGGCGGTGATCATCTCGCATCGGTTCTCGACGGTAAGGATGGCGGATCGGATAATCGTGCTTCAAAACGGGATGGTGATCGAAGACGGCTCGCACCAGGATCTTGTTGCGCGAGGTGGGTTGTATGCCGAGCTGTTCGCGTTGCAAGCGGAGGGGTATCGATAAGCATTGACTGACGCTAGCGTTGCGCGCGGGAGGGGGTTCGCTGAGTCAGGTGCGGAAGAAACTTGTTGAGCACTCGATAGCCTAACAAGACCGCGACTGCCGCGCCGAACAAGATCGGCTCTCGAGTATCCGCCTTCACAAGCATGTAGTAGTGAATCACCCCGCCGGCTGCTGACAGGTAAACAAGCCTGTGTAGCAGGTTCCATCGCTTTCCGCCAAGCCGCTTGATGCTCTTCTGAGTTGAAGTCAGCGCGAGCGGGACCAGCATCACGAAGCTTGCCATGCCCACCGTTATGTACGGGCGTTTGACGATGTCTTCGCCGATGAGCCTGAAGCCGAAAAACTTGTCGAACCAAACGTAGGTCAGCAGGTGAACGCAGCCGTAGAAGAACCCGTACAATCCGAGCAGCCGTCGGAACTTGATCAACCATGGAAGCCCGAGCGCCTTGCGGAGCGGAGTGACCGCAAGCGAGAGGATCAGGAACAACAACGTCAGCACGCCAGTCGTGCGCGTCGCAAACTCGGTGGGGTTCGCGCCGAGGCGGTGATGATACCAATCCCAGCCAAGCAGCGAGAGCGGCACCGCGCTGTTGATGAAGATAGCGAATTGTGCGAACCGAGTGTCTTTCATCGAGAATCTCGTGATGTGTGATTCGTCATGCGTGATGCTCACATCTCGAGCTATCGTGGCAGGATCACAGGTCGGGAAGGGTGGCTTGCCGGAGAAACCTGGAAATGAATCTACATCAAGGGGGTGCGAAACCCCTC
>CAZJQQ010000004.1:0-29550 GCA_964548075.1 uncultured Clostridia bacterium
GCACAGAGTTCGTCAAGCTGCAGCGTGATTCCACGTCCCACTTTTAATTACACCCACAATGAAGTGCAACCAGAATGGCAAGCAATAGCAATTATGATCAACACATCCGAAACCAAGACCGAGGTCGGCAACTATTTCGTCTCCAACTATCCGCCGTTTTCATTGTGGCAACCGGAATACATCCCTCACGTTATTGAAGCGCTCAATCAGCCCCCGCGCATAGAAGACCCGCTCGGGCTTTATCTGCACATCCCCTTCTGCCGCAAACGCTGCAAGTTTTGCTACTTCAAAGTCTATACCGACAAGAACGCTTCCGAGATTGAGCGCTACCTCGATGCTCTGATTAAAGAGAATGAGATTTATAGCCGCACGCGCGCCTTTCAAGGAAGGCAACTTCGGTTTGCTTACTTTGGCGGCGGCACGCCTTCTTACATAAGCGAAAAGCAACTCCACTACCTGGTCGAAGGGCTCAACCGCCACGTGAGTTGGGAGAACGCTGAGGAAGTCACCTTCGAATGTGAGCCCGGCACGCTGCGAAAGTCGAAGCTCGAGACGCTGAAGGAAATCGGCGTGACCCGGCTCAGCCTCGGCGTCGAGCACTTCAACGACGACGTGCTCGAGGCGAACGGCCGCGCGCATCTCTCACCCGAGATTTACGAGGCCTACGAGTGGGCTCGCGAGGTCGACTTTCCTCAGATCAACATCGATCTGATAGCCGGGATGATGGGCGAATCGGAGGCGATGTGGCGCGACACCGTCAGGCGCGCGATTGAACTCGAACCCGATTCGGTCACGATCTATCAGATGGAGCTGCCCTACAACACCGTGATCTCGCGGGAGATGATCGAGAAGGGACTCGATTCGCCGATCGCGGATTGGCCTACGAAGCGTCGCTGGGTTGACTATGCGTTCGAGCAGTTTCAGGAACGAGGCTATCGTGTCGCGAGCGCGTACACGCTGGCGACGACAAAGAAGCCCTGCCGGTTTATCTACACCGACGCGCTGTGGCACGGAGGCGATATGATTGGGATCGGCGTTTCGTCCTTCTCGCATTTCGGCGGCGTGCACTTCCAGAACGCGCACAGCTTCGAAGAATACGTTCGTCTCCTCGATGCCGATCAGTTGCCGCTTCTGCGAGCGCTAACTTTGACGCCAAAACAAAAGCTCATCCGAGAGATGGTTCTTCAACTCAAGACCGGCAGGCTGGACACCGCATACTTTAGCCAAAAGTTCGGCGTCGAGATATGGAACGAGTTTGAGCCGGTCTACCAGCGCCTGACCGATGAGCATCTGATCGGGCGCAACAATGGAACGATCGAGCTGACACGCAGCGGGCTGCTGCAGGTGGATAGTATTCTCTCCGAATTTTTTGAACCAGAATTGAGACCTGTTCGATATGCATAAGATACTTTTGTTCGCCAATAGAGGGACAACCAATAGAGGAACAACACCTCGCGCAAAGTCGCAAAGGACCGCCAAGCTCGCGAAGAACTTAGCGATCTTTGCGGATCTTGGCGTCTTTGCGCGAAGAATCTTTGCCAGAAGCGTCCTTGCACCGAACATCCTTTGCACAGAACGTCTCATTACAAAGTACCGCATAGTCTTGGAGTCGATAAGTGGTTAATCTCAATATGCAGAACGACAACCGCAATTATGATGTGATCGTGATGGGCGGGGGCCCGGCAGGCAGCACCATCGCCAGCATCCTCGCCCGCGAAGGCCGCACGGTTGTCCTGTTCGAGAAAGAACAGTTCCCGCGTCATCATATCGGCGAATCGCTGATGACCGATACGTACTGGACCTTTCAGCGAATGGGCTTTCTGGAGAAGCTCAAGCAGAGCCCGTTCGTCGTCAAGTACAGCGTGCAATTCGCGAACTGGGCGGGAAGAGAATCGCGGCCGTTCTATTTCTTCGAAGCAAACCATCACGAGAGCGCGGTCACATGGCAGGTGACTCGCGCGGTGTTCGATCAGATGCTGATCGAACACGCCGCGGAACAAGGCGCGGTCGTTTATCAGAAGACTCCCGTCAAGCGAGTGATCTTCGAGGCCGGTCGCGCTTGCGGCGTCGAAGCTCAAATGGAGGACGGATCGGTTCAACAGTTCAACGCGCAGGTGGTTGTCGACGCGACCGGTCAAAGCGCGCTGCTCTCGAACAAATTCGCCTGGCGAGTCCGCGACCCCAAGCTCAAGAAAGCCGTGCTCTATTCCTACTTCAAAGGCGCGCAGCGCGAGCCGGATCTGAACGGCGGCGCGACGCTTGTGCTGCGAACTCCCCCTGGGAGCGGCGGCTGGTTCTGGTATATCCCGCTCGAGAACGACATCACCAGCGTCGGCATTGTCGCCGATCCTGATTACCTGATGAAGGATCGCGGTAAGGACCTCGCGAAGATATTTAACGAAGAAGTTGAAAAGTGCGAATCGTGCCGCAAGCGCGTCGAGGGCGCCGAGCGGGTCGATAAAATCTATTCGATCATCGACTACTCCTACCGTTCGAAGCAATGCGCAGGCGATGGATTCATTCTGATTGGTGACGCCTACGGATTCCTCGACCCGATCTATTCGTCGGGCGTTCTGCTGGCATTCAAGATGGCCGAACTCGCCGCCGATGCGATACACGACGCGTTTAACAACAACGACTTCTCGGGCGAGCGATTGGGCCAGTTCCAATCCAAGCTTGATGACGGCATCGAGTCGATGCGTAAGCTCGTGCACGCCTTTTACAGCGACGGATTCAGCTTCGCTAAGTTCCTTCAGAAGTACCCCGAGCATCGCGTCAACATCATCAACCTGCTGATCGGCGACGTCTTCAGAGAAGGCGTGGATGCGGTCTACGGACCGATGTCTGAATTCGCGGAGATCCCTCCGCCGCTTTATGAGGAGTTCCTGACTTCTGATGGCAACGGTGATCCGTCGGTGGACCCCGAGCCCGGGCAGGTTCTTTCGGCGAAGTACCTGTACTTTGACGATCGCGTTCCCGCACTGAAATCAACCGAGTCGTAAACGATCCGCGTCGCCTGCGTCTATGGCCGGCTTCAAGCTCTTAATCCTCCAGATCGGGACCATCCTAATCGTCGCTCGACTCGTCGGCTGGCTATTCGGCAAGCTTCATCAACCGCGCGTCGTCGGTGAGATGCTCGCGGGAATCCTGCTTGGACCTTCGCTGCTTGGTTGGCTGGCGCCAAACATATCCTCCTCCCTTTTCCCGGCCGACAGCCTGGGTCATTTGAATTCGCTCAGCCAGGTAGGTCTCCTGATCTTCATGTTTCTGGTTGGTCTCGAGCTTGATCTCGGACACCTTCGCGAGTTGGGTCGCGCGGCCGTGATGACAAGCCAGGTCAGCATCATCGTTCCGTTCATACTCGGCTCCACGTTTGCCGTCTATCTTTATCCAAGGCTCTCCGACCCGAGCGTCAGCTTCGCCGGGTTTGCTCTGTTCATGGGCGCGGCCATGAGCGTCACTGCGTTCCCGGTCCTGGCTCGAATTCTGACCGAGCGCAATATGCTGCGAACCAGGGTCGGGTCCGTAGCAATCGCCTGTGCCGCCGTGGATGACGTCACCGCATGGTGCATCCTGGCCGGCATCGTCGTCATCGTTCGCGCGTCAAGTCTTGAGCTTCCGGTGTGGCTGACAGTGAGCGGCCTCGCGGCGTTTGTCATAGTGATGGGGCTGGTTGTGAGGCCAGCCCTGCGGCGGCTTGAGATGGTCTATGAGAAACGCGGCAATCTAACACAGGACCTGATTGCGATCATTCTGTTGGTAGTATTGGCCTCAGGGTTGATCACTGAGACTCTGGGAGTTCACGCGTTGTTTGGGGCTTTCCTGGCGGGAGTAGTAATGCCCAGGCACCGCGAATTATCACGAGAGCTTTCGCAGAAGTTTGAAGCGCTCATAGTTGTGCTGCTGCTACCGATCTATTTTGCGCTGACCGGATTGCGCTCGAGTATCTTCCTGATCTCGGGCGCGAAGATGTGGCTCTACTGTGCGGTGATCATCGTGCTGGCGGTCGCCGGCAAGCTGGGCGGATCAATGCTGTCGGCCAGATTCAATGGAATGTCGTGGCGTGAGTCCGCAGCGGTAGGCATTTTGATGAACACGCGGGGACTGGTCGAGTTGGTCATTCTAAACATCGGACTCGATCTTGGAATTCTCTCACCGGCGCTGTTTTCGATAATGGTGCTGATGGCTCTGGTGACTACGTTGATGACAACGCCGTTGCTGAGATGGGTCTACCCGGAGACCATCGCCAACCCGCCTGTTCAACAGGCTTGAGCGCCCGTCCGGCTCTGGTTATACTCCCGGTATGAAAACGGCGGTATCAATACCTGACGACGTCTTCGAGAAAGCAGAGCGGTTGGCGCGCCGAATGAAGAAGTCCCGAAGCGAGTTGTTCAGCCGAGCGCTGGCTGAGTATGTAGCTCGCCATGCTCCAGATCACGTGACGGAAGCGATGAATCAAGTCTGCGCCGAGATCGGTAGTGAACCGGATCCGTTCCCTTCAGCAGCGGCCCGGCGCACGCTGGAGCGGGTCGAGTGGTGATCTCTCAGGGAGACATCTGGTGGGCGGATCTTCCGGACCCAACTGGGTCCGGACCTGGATTCCGCAGGCCGGTCGTGGTTGTGCAAGGAGACTCATTCAACCGCAGCCGGCTGGCTACGGTTGTTTGTGTTCCGCTTACAAGCAACACCAAGTGGGCCGATGCTCCGGGCAACGTCCTACTGCCAGCTCGATTGACGGGACTCCAAAAAGAATCGGTCGCCAACGTCTCGCAGATCGTCAGCTTGGATAAGGCGCCGCTCATTGACCGCGTAAGTAAGTTGCCGCGCGCAAAGGTTGGTTTAGTGCTTTCGGGAATAGACGTTGTGCTTGGAAAATAGTGCAGATCTCACGAGAAGGATTGATTGCGACACATGAGTAGCTGTTCACCAAACACAAAGAACGATTCGTCATCGTGCGCTCAACCGAAGCTTGCGCGCCCTGTGGAAAGAATTGAAGCGGTTGTGCAGGCGTATGTCGAAACCTGCCGACCGCGCCTGGAGGCCCAACTACGTACCTTTACCGCCGAACCCACAGTACAGTCTGCGCTGGAGCGCGCCGGTGTCGCTGAGACACCAGATAGAGCACGATACTCACATCAACGCCGCATCAAGCGGGTGGTATTACAGGCAACTCGCCGGCGACTGTTGGAAATCGACTTTAGCCAGGTGCGCACCTTCGATGAACTCCATACCATCATCGATCACGCGATCGGCTCGATTCGTGGCGCCGGCGAGCTACTCGTGTACGATACCGCGCTTCGTATCGGCGCGAAGCTGAGGTTAATGCCGGAGCGCGTCTACCTACACAGCGGGACTAGACGCGGCGCTCGGGCTCTTGGGTTGCCGTGGAAGCAAGGATCCATTTCTGTCGATGAACTCCCAGCCGCTCTTAGAGGCTTGCAGCCGCACGAGATCGAGGACTGCCTTTGCATTTTCAAAGACCGCTTCAACTAGGCGGGTCGAAACCAAGAGAAGTTACGCGGTTTTCTTTTCCTCCGCCATCAACTAGAATCCACGGCGAAATAAGAGTAAAGCTTCGCCGATTTTCGAGATTCGTTTTGCAGGTCACTATGTCAAAGATCAAACACATGCTCATAGCGTCGTTGATGACGTCGGTCACTACGTCGGGGTCGTTCGTCGCGGCTGCCGAAGATTGGTCGCAATTTCGCGGGCCTAACGGCACGGGCGTTTCAATCACCACCGGGCTGCCCACCGAGTTCGGGCCCGAGAAGAACGTCGTCTGGAAGACACCGCTGCCGCCCGGGCACTCCTCGCCAGTGCTGACGCGCACCCGAATCTTCCTAACCGCGCACACCAACGAGAAAGAGAACCACCGGTTGATCGTCATCTGCCTTGACCGCCAGACCGGCAGGCCCCTCTGGCAGCGCGAAGTCCCGCGCTCGCGTGCCGGCCGCTTGCAGAACGTCAACGGGCCCGCGTCGCCAAGCCCGGTCACCGACGGCGAGAACGTCTTCGTCTTCTTTCAAGAGTTCGGGATGATCTCTTACGACGGCACCGGCAAGGAGCGATGGAAGCTGCCGCTCGGGCCCTTCAACATGTTTTACGGATTCGGGGCGTCGCCGATTCTCGTTGACGACAAGCTAATCCTGCCAGTCGATCAGGACAACCCCAACTCGTTCCTGATCGCGGTGGACAAGAACAACGGCCGCGTGCGCTGGAGGGTCGATCGCCCCGAAGTCATCTCGGGCTACTCGACGCCGATCATCTATCAGCCGAGCCGGGGCGCGAAACAGATCGTCATTCCCGAATCCTTTCAGCTCTCGGCTTATTCGGTTGAAAACGGCCTGCGAGTCTGGTGGGTGCGCGGCCTCGCTTGCGAGATGAAGTCGATAGCCAGCCACGACGCCGAATACCTGTACGTCAACGGCTGGGGCTTTCCTCAGAATCAGCCCGGGCAACAGGTCAAGACGATCTCGTTTTCCGAGGGGCTGGCGAAGTATGACACCAACCACGATGGCCAGATCTCCAAATCGGAAGTCATTGGCAAAGAGCAGATGGACAGAATGCTCAACGGCGCGTTCGAGGCCTTTGACACCGATCGCGACGAAAAGCTCAACGAAAAAGACTGGGGCATCTTCCGCGCGATGCTGGCGTCCGAGAACGGCTTGCTAGCGATCAAGCTAGGAGGCCAGGGCGATCAGACCTCAACCGCGATCCGGTGGCGATACACGAAACCGGTGCCTCAGGTGCCTTCGACGCTGCTCTACAAAGGCGTGCTGTACATGGTGAACGACGGCGGCGTGCTGATCTCCTTTGATCCGGCGACGGGCAACGTGATCAAGCAGGGCCGTTTGCAGGGTGCGATCGACAAGTACTTCTCTTCGCCGGTAGCGGCCGACGACAAGGTCTTTCTGATCGGAGAAGGAGGCGCTGTCTCGGTGCTGAAGGCGGCGGGCGAGTGGGAGATACTCAAGGTTAACCAACTGGACGATGAATGCTTCGCGACACCGGCGATCGCTGACGGACGGATTTACATCAGGACTCGAAGCGCGCTGTATTGTTTTGGCAGCAAGAGCTGATTGTTCTTTGCGCTCTTTGCGGTTCTTGGCGTCTTTGCGTTGAGAATTCTCCGCGCAAAGACGCAAAGGTCCGCAAAGCGCGCAGGGGAGGGTTCGTGACTGAAACCAGGAAGGAGCAAAACAAATCTATGATCTGGGTGATGTTCGCTTTGGGCGCGGCGCTTTCGTGGGGCCTTTACGGACCCGTTCTGCACAAGGGGCAAACCGAGCTTGGCAATCCGTTCCGCGCCCTGCTCTGCGTTGGAGTCGCGTACTTCTTGATCGGAGTGCTGGTGCCCCTCATCGCGTTGGGGGCGCAAGGCGGGCTTAAGGACTTCAACAGCGGGGGTATCACCTGGGCAACGCTGGGTGGCGCGCTGGGCGCGGCCGGAGCGCTCTGCATCATCTACGCTTTCAAGAGCGGGGGAATTCCGACTTACGTGATGCCCCTGGTGTTTGGCGGCGCGCCGATAATAAACGTGTTGTACTCGATGTGGCAACATCCGCCCAAGACGGCGCCAAATCCGCTGATCTATGTTGGCATGTTGCTTGTCGCCGTAGGCGCGGGAATCGTGTTGTACTTCAAGCCGCAGGGGTAGCATCGTATTTCCTCCGGACGATTTTCGATTCAACGGGGATCGGCTGAAACCTGCACGCTCTCGACGAGCGCCACAATCGCGTCACCGTGCTCAACGGTGACGCGTCGATAATTTCCGTTAGGCAAGCCCCAAGTTCTCATGGATGCAATGCCCGCAATGTCCGCGTCGGGCCTCGCCTGGCTTAATGAGCATCGGCATCGCTAAACTTGCGCAAGCCTCGAATGCGTCGAGGAGTACGAATCCTTAGGAGGGGCTTAGTTATGAAGAGAATCTTACTGATTTCGCTGACGGCCATTGCGCTCCACGGCATTTGTCTCGCGCAAGCCAGCGGCAATGCTGCTTATTCGCAAACCGGCGGGAACACCAGAGCCAGACAAAACGAACGAAGCAAGCATGTCGTGCAGCAGGGCGAGCTGCCTCCGAGCGCCACTAGCATGTTCGTTGAGGCCAACGTGCTTATGAACGTAAAGGCCGATGAATACGTCGCAGTGTTCGGCATCTTGCAGGAAGGCGCCACCGTGGCCGAATGCAATCTGAAGATGAATGCTACTGTGAATGAATTCTCGGGCGAGCTGAAGCAACTGGGAATCAGCAGCGATGATGTTTTTGTTGACTTCGCCGCTCAGAACAAGATTTATGGCTTTCAGGTGACCGGCGCAATCGCCAAAGAGAGGCTTGTTGGCTTTGAACTCAAGAAGAACGTCGCCGTTCACTACAAAGACAAACTGCTGCTCGATAAGTTGGTGATCGCGGCGTCCAAATCGAAGATCTTTGACCTGATAAAGGTGGACTATGTGGTAAGAGACCCCGCCGCGGTTCAAGGCAAGCTCATCGATGACGCAGCCCAGGTCATAAAGCAGAAAGCTGCGATGTACGAAAAGCTCCTGGGCATCAGGCTGCAGCCCCCGCTTCAGGTCTACGCGGAAAAACCGAGCATCTACTTTCCCACGGAATTGTATGACTCATACGCGGCGTCGGAATCAGAAGAGATGAGCAGCGACAGCGATCGCCAAAAATATACGATTCAGGGCGCGCGAAAGAGTCGCACATTCTTCTTCAACGGCCTTAATGCGGATGGTTTTGATCACGTCACGAATCCGGTGGTTATCGAGCCGGTCGTGCAGTTCACACTTTATCTGAAAGTAAAGTACGAGATAGAACCGAACAAGAAATAGCTGGCCGCAAGACACTGATTGAGATTGCTGCCGCGCCGTTCCTCTCAGTCCGTTTCGCCCATCGCAGAGTAGAAGGTAGAATCAAAGGCATGTCGGACCAGGCTCGTACGGCCAGGCAACTGCTAAACCATCAGGGCGTCGGCGTTTTGGCCACACATTCGATCGACGTTGAAGGCTACCCCTTTGGATCGATAGCTCCATACACGCTCAACTATGACGGCGAGCCCACCATTCTCATCAGCGACATCGCTCAGCATACGAGAAATATCAAACAGAGCAACAAGGTGTCACTGACTGTGTTTGATCCTCAGGAGAATGACCCTCAGTCGGGCAGTCGCCTTACCTGGATCGGAGATGCCGAATCAGTCGACCCGTCTGACAACGAGACCCGCGATCGCTACCTGCGTTATTTTCCTTCGGCGGAATCGTACTTCGAAACGCATGACTTCTCGTTCTATCGAATTAGTCTGCGGAGAGCGCGCTTCATCGGCGGGTTTGGACAGATATTCTGGATCGAGCCAGAGTCAATGCTCGTCAAGAACCCCTTTCGCGAAACCGAAAAAGGAATCGTTGAGCACATGAATCGGGATCACCAGCAAGCACTGTTTCATTATTGCAAACTCTTTGGCAGAGCGGGCGCCGAAGCGGTAACAATGACGGGGATCGATAGCGAAGGATTCGACCTGCTAGCTGACAAGCGCAAATTGAGAATAGACTTTGACTCGCCTATACACACCTCTGAAGAAGCGCGAGCCAATTTGGTGAGACTCGCCAGGCGATAGTCAAGGCTAACGACGCTTTGCCTTCTGCGTGCTCGTGCTTCTCGATACGCGGAAGACTGCGCAAAATGGAGTGCATAATTCATTCACGGTCAGCATCGGCAGCCTATCGAGAAAATTCCGAACCTGTGGCATTATCTCAGGGAACGCGAGTGCAAACAACGACCGTGACGAGGCGGTTGGCACCGCGGTGAAGCCGCGACCGCGAACACGCTCGATTGATCCTGGTTAACGACAGCCGTCGGGAGTTCGTAGTTCGGCCTTCAGGCGGAAGTTCGTAGCGCGTCGTCAGAGAAAAAATACCAACTTCCGCCTGAAGGCCGAACTACGAACTCCCTCAAAGGAGGACAACAGATGCGCATTCTGCTCGCTGCGACAATCGTGTTGATTGGCTTTCCCGGCCCGGCCTATCCGGACAACTGGCCGCAGTGGAGAGGCGCCAACGGCAACGGGGTCTCGAATGAAACGGGTCTTCCGACGCGCTGGGGCAAGGATGACATCGCGTGGAAAGCTCCGCTGAAAGGACTCGGCGTCTCGTCCCCAATCGTTTGGGGCGATCGGGTGTTTGTCACCTCTCAATTGGGCCAGGCAGAGTTGCGCCCCGGATCGCATCCCACTCTCGCTCGAGGCCCGGAGGCGGCGGCGGAAAAGCCTCTCGGTAAGGGCGCCGCGGCGGCAGAGAAGCAACTCTACTTCCTGGTTGAAGCCTTTCGCAGATCCGACGGCAGCCGTCTGTGGGAGTATCGGACACCCGCGGAAGGAAAGCTCGCGCCTCTCCACCAGAAGCACAACCTGGCGAGTCCTAGCCCTGTCACCGATGGGGATCTTGTCTATGCGTGGTTCGGGAACGGTCAGCTTGTCGCTCTGAACATGGAGGGCAAGCTCGTTTGGCAGCGTCACCTGGGAAAGGAGTACTCGCCGTTCGAGATTGAATGGGGACACGGAAGCTCACCCACACTCTACCGGGACATGTTGATCCTGCTGTGCGACCACATCCCCGCTTCGTATTTGCTCGCGCTGGACAAGAAGACCGGAAAGGAAAAGTGGAAATCCGATCGCGGCAAGGGCGTGCGCTCCTACAGCACGCCCGCGGTGGTTCACGGTCCAGGCGGCGATGAGTTGATCGTAAACGCCAGCGAGCGAATCGACGCTTACGATCCCGCGACCGGAAAACATCTCTGGTACACCGGCGAGCCTAATCGCTTTCCGATCCCGGTGCCGTCGTCCGAGAACGGCGTGCTGTATGCGAGCCGCGGCTATCGAAGCGGCCCATTCATGGCTATCCGGCTCGGCGGCAAGGGCGACATCTCAGGCACGCATGTTCAATGGCTCGTTCCCACGGGCGCGCCGTATGTGTCGTCTATTGTGCTATATCAAGGTCTGATCTACATGGCTAACGACGCGGGAGTCGCGAGCTGCTTTGACGCGAAGACCGGCGAGAAAGTCTGGCAAGCGCGAACGGAAGGAATATTCAGCGCTTCACCAGTCGCCGGCGATGGAAAGATCTACTTGATAAGCGAAACAGGAGAGACAATAGTGCTAAAGGCGGGGCGAGAGTTCCAGATCCTGGCCCGCAACGACATCGGCGAGCGAATGGTCGCATCACCGGCCATTGCCGGCGGCCAGCTATTCATCCGAACCGACGCGTATCTTTTTTGTATCGGCAAGAAGTCCTCCGGTCCGGCGCGATAGTAACACTGAAACTCACGATTCGGGTTGAGGTAAGCTATGGGGAACAGACATGACTAAGCTGGCTTCAAGCGGTCCTCTCATACTTATGGCTCTCCTGGCGATGGGATCGGAAACCATTTCGGTGCAGCAGGAACAACGCGCCTTCGAAGGCTTGATTGCGGCGGCTGAGGCAGTGGTGGCTGTTGAGATTCTATCAACTGACTACACTGCCACTCCGGCAGATGGACCGATGGTGGCAGCCGCAAAAGCATTGAAGGTTCTAAAGGGTCTCCTGACTACCGAGAAGCAGTTCAGCTTCACGGAGACGGCCTGGGTCGGCCCAACATATCAGAAAGGGGAGTACAGAATTCTATTCCTTGAGAAGACCAAGCCGACGGAATTCCCCAAGACTACTGAGTGGCGGATACTATCGAACCTGCACGCCAGGACCGATTTCTTCATTGACAAAGACTCCGTTCCAGCGCTATCAACGGAATCTCTGGAATCATTCTTGAAGAAGCTTCAAGAGTCCAAGCCGAGACCGAAAAAGGTCGTGTTCGATAAGAGCGCAACGTGATGAAGTTGCGATTCACCCGCCGATCTTGACAGATTCGCCCCGAGCGCTTGATGATGTGTGCCGTTAGCTCGTATGCCAGCGCGGTTCCGCGCGTCTCATCTTCGACGTGTCAAAGAAAGGAGCATCTATGAAGCGTTCTCTATTGCCGCTGTTACTCGTGATCCTGACCATCGGCATGCTCGCCAACGGCGCGGGCACCGCCAGTTGGACAGCCGACCTGAAAGAAGGCAAGCCGGCTTTTCAGTTCATGGGCCCGCTCGCATTTGGGCCTGAGGGAATTCTCTTTGTCGCCGACACCAAAGCAGCCGCGGTTACGGCGATTGCCACCGGCGACGCCAAGGCTTCCGCTGCCAAACTCATTAGGGTCGAGGGCATCGATCAGAAGCTCGCAAGCCTGCTTGGCACGAGTGCCGATCAAATCCAAATCCAGGATCTGGCTGTGAACCCGGTGTCGCACAACGCCTATCTGGCCGTCTCGCGCGGACGCGGTCCCGACGCGGTTCCGGTGCTGGTGCGGGTGAAACCCGACGGACAGCCCGAGGTGGTCGCGCTGGAAAAGGTGAAATTCTCGCGAGCGGAGTTGCCCAGTGCGCCGGCGGACGCAGTTGTCGGTCAGGGCAACCGGCAGAGCAACCCGCGACAGGAATCAATCACCGACATCGCCTTCCTCGACGGACGCGTTGTGATCGCCGGTCTGTCAAATGAGGAGTTTGCTTCGACTCTCCGAGCCGTGCCTTTCCCGTTCAACACCCAGGCCAGCCCGACCAGCGTCGAGATCTATCATGGCAATCACGGGCGATTCGAAACGCGGGCGCCGGTGCGAACCTTCGCACCGTTCAAAGTCGGCGGCCAGCAGCATTTGCTTGCCGCTTACACCTGCACGCCGCTTGTGCAGTTTCCGATCAGCGAGCTGAAGCCCGGCGCAAAGATTCAGGGCAAGACCATAGCCGAGCTCGGCAACATGAACCGCCCGCTCGATATGATCGTCTACGAGAAGGACGGCAAGACCTATCTGCTGATGGCCAACAGCAGCCGCGGGGTGATGAAGATCAGCACCGATAACATCGACAAGGCCGAGAGCATCGTAGCACCCGTGCAGGGAAAAAAGGGGCTGAGCTACGAGACGATCTCTGGCTGGACCGGCGTCGAGCAACTTGATCGTCTGGACGCCAAAAACGCGATCGTCGTCCGCCGCGTCGAAGGCGGCTCGATGATTCTTGAATCGTTGCCGTTGCCGTAAGGCCGTTAGGAGCTTCGTAGTTCGGCCTTCAGGCGGAAGTTTGTACGGGTTCGCTGTTATGAAAGTCGGTTACAAACTTCCGCCTGAAGGCCGAACTACGAACATTTGGTTGTTCAACAGATTCGCACCGACGTCACGCCGACCGCTATGAACGTGCCTCGACGGCAACGTGCGCCGCGGGCAATCCTCGTCGCGGCATTGATCACCCTGGGCGCGTCGCTCTCATTTCAAGCGTGCAAACGCGCGCCGCCGCACTCAGTTTCCCTCCGCTGGACGCTTGATCAAACAGGCTCGAACAAGCTGCTCGTCGAAGTGCACGGGCTCGATGCGGCATCGCTCGACCGCTTGCGAGAGTCAACGTGGACGCCCGCCGAATGGCAACGCCTGTTGTCGGTGTACGCCGGGCGGCCGGGCTCGACCTCGGATCCGAGCTTGCCGCCGATGCTTGGCGCCTACCGCTTAGAGTCAAATGTGCTCCTGTTCGAGTCGCAGTTCCCGGTTGAACCAGAGGCCGAATATCGCGCGCTGCTTCGTCCCGCTGCGATAACCGGTGAGGCGGGCGAGCCGGTCACGTCGGTCTACCAATCACCTCCGCGAAACTCGTCACCAACCACCATCGTGAGTCACGTCTATCCAAGCGCCGACGTGTTGCCTGAGAACCTCCTCAAGTTCTATGTCCATTTCTCGGCGCCGATGAGCCGCGGCCGCATCTACGATCACATTCACTTGCGCGACAGTGCGGGGAAGGAAGTCGAACTTCCGTTCCTGGAGATCGACGAGGAGTTGTGGGACCCGGCAATGACTCGGCTGACCCTGATCATCGATCCAGGCCGGATCAAGCGAGGAGTTCGTCCTCTTGAAGAGATTGGACCTGTGCTGGAAGCTGGAAAGAGCTACACGCTGGCGATTGACAGCGCTTGGAAGGACGGCGCCGGCGTTCCGCTCAAACAGTCTTTTGAGAAAACGTTCAAGGCCGGTCCATCTGATCGCGAGCCGGTGGATGCTGCTCTATGGAAGACTCAGCCTCCACCATCCGGCACGCTCGAACCGCTTTCGGTCCTTTTCCCGGAGCCAATGGACAGCGCCGTCACGCCACGCTCGATCCGGATCACCAGCGCCTCCGGAGACTCAATCGATGGGAAGTCCGGGCTGGAGGATCAGGAACGTCGTTGGACTTTTGTCCCTCACAGTCCCTGGCGTCGTGGCGGATACAAGCTTCTGATTCAAACGACGATCGAGGATCTGGCGGGAAACAACATAGGTAAGCCGTTCGATGTAGACAAGTTAGAGGCGATCAGGAAACGGCCCGGTTCATCTACGGTCACATTCCCGTTCGAGGTCCGCTGAACAAGCCGGAGCCTAGTGGTGTCCCTGAACAGCACAGTGGGTGTGTGGGGTATTCCAGAATTCTCACGCACTGCCCTCACTTCTTACCGTACTTCGCGATGTAACCCTTGGCGAACTCGGTCAGGTGGGGCGCCTCGCGGAGACCAATCTTCTTTGCTTCCTCTTCAGCAGCCTCGACCGTCCAGCCGTCGCGCAACACACGGCGTATCATCCAGAACGCGCCGACCCGAATCGCAGCAGTGCAATGAATGAAGACCGGGCGGTTTGCAGGATCGTCAGTTATCTTTAGAAACTCCGTGGCCTGTTCGTCCTTCGGGTCCCTGTACACAACCGGAATGTTGAAGTACTTGAGTCCGAGTTCTTTTGCCTTAGCTTCTTCATCGGCGGCGCGGTGCTCGCCGGGTGTTCTGAGGTTGATGATCGACTTCACGCCTTCCGACTTCAGTTTTTCCAAAGCCTCGAGCTTCGGCTGTCCACCCGTGCAATACTGATCGCTCACGCGGGTGAAGTTGAAAATGGCCGGTTGCTCGGGCTGAATCTGAGCGTACACGGCAAGCGCGCAAAATGCCGATACCAGAATGACACCAAGGTTCTTCATGAGTCTCTCCCATCGGCAATAACGCCACATATAGCATGCTCCAAAATTCTGTCGTTGCGACAAAAGAAGTTACCTGCGGAACAACCCGGTAGCTTGGCATGCTCGTAGTCGGGAAGGGTGGCTTGCCCCCGCTCGCGTGACTATGTCTACCAGGAACGGCGGGGGCAAGCCACCCTTCCCGACTACGAGCATGCTACCGATTCTGGTCTTCCCTCTAAGCCTTCGATGCTCCGCCCTTGGTAATTCGATAAAGCTTCGAAGCCGTGCGGATGATCAAGCTCCCTCGCACGATTGCCGGCGTAGCCATGCACATCTCATCCAGCGAGTTCTTGCCCACCAGCTTGTATTCCTTGCCCGCCTGAATCACAAACGTGTCGCCGTCTTCACTTAAACAAAATATCTTTCCGTTGTACGCCCACGGCGACGACGTGAATGCGTTCACACCTGGGTCGATTCGCGCCTTGGGATAAACCTCACTCCCGTTCTTCGCGTCGTGACAGGTGAAAAATCCGCGATCGAAGAGCGTGTAGTAGTAGTCGCCGTAGACAATCGGCGACGGGTTGTAGGGGCCAGCCTGCGGTTGGTACCACGCGATGAAGTTGTTGCTGGTTTCTCCGGCTTTGAGCGAAATGTCACCCGTCGCGCCCGGCTTGATCGCGTACACCGGCCGGAGCTGATCGCCTACGTAGCCAGACGCAATGTAGACCAGCCCGTGCCGTGAAAACGGAGTCGGTATCGAGATCGAAGACATGCCGCTGAACTCCCACAGCGGCTTGCCGTTCAAATCGTAAGACCTGGTCTTCTTTGTTCCCGGCGTGATGATCTCGGTCCGCGAGGTGGTCTCCCACACGTATGGCGTAGCCCAGTTGGTGCCTTGTTCTCTTTCAACTCGCCAAATCTGTTCGCCGGTCTTCGCATTCAACGCGACCATGAACGATTCGGTGTCGTTGTCGTTCACGACGTACAGCCGGTTTTTGTAGAGCACCGGCGACGCAGCCGTGCCCCAACCGTATCGGGTCGCGAACGGTCCCCATTTTTTTGACCAGAGCAGCTTGCCGTTCATGTCGAAGCAAAACAGACCGACGTTGCCGAAGTAAGCATAGACACGCTCACCGTCGGTCACCGGAGTCTCTGAAGCATAGCTGTTCTTCAAGTGGCGCGAGATCTCGGGCGGACCCTTCTTCACTTCTTGCTGCCAGCGAATCTTGCCGGTCTTGAAGTCGACGCAGTAGACCATCCACTGGTGGATGTCAGTCGCTGGTTTGCGTTCGCCGCCAAAGTAAAGACCTTTCTTCGGCGGTTCGCCCGCGACCGAGCTGACGACTGAAGTCAGGAAGATGCTATCGCCCCAAACGGCTGGCGAACTCCAACCGGTGCCGGGAATCTCAGCCTTCCACGCGACGTTTTCGGAGGTGCTCCAGGTGTCTGGAAGGCTGGGATCTTCGGCTACGCCCAGCGAGCCGGGTCCACGAAACTGCGCCCAGTTGTTCTGAGCCGTCGCCGTCGTGAGTAACACGAAGCTTAGAAAGACCGCTGTCATCGTTTTCTTGATCATTTAGGTTCTCCAAAGAGTTGCGTCGCGTTGAGAGTTCCGAGTTCTGAGTTCAAGCTTCAGAGTTCAAGCTTTAGCTTGCCGCTATCCACCGGGCGCAACCTGAAGGTTGAACTCTGAACTAACGTGGTGCTCGCTTACCGATACAGTAGAGATACTGGGCGGTTCGCATAAATATCTGGCCGTCCGAAACAGCCGGCGAGCTGAGCGTGTAGTCGTTCAAGTTGTTCTCGGCCAACACCTCGAACTTCGGTCCGGCCTTCAACACTGTTGTGAGCCCTTCTTCGTTAGTGACGTAAAGTTTGTCGTCGGCCAACACCGGCGATGAACTGTAGGTCGCCGGCTTGATGCGCTGCGGTCCCCAGATAGCCTGACCGGTCTTGGCGTCGAGGCACCACATGATGCCACGGTCGTCGACAACATAGAAGTACTTGCCGTCAGTCACCGGAGTCGGCACATCGGGACCGTGAGTAAACGCCCAAAGCTTATGTGAATCGGTCACGTCGCCGCGCCCGCCGGCTCTAATGGCGAGCAAAGGCTTCTCTCTCGTAGGTGCGTACACGACGTCTGCGAACACGACCGGAGAAGCAACGATTCGAAAGTTAGGATTGTTGTCCGGGTTGAGCCCGTTCGCGCGCCACAGTTCCTTGCCGGTCGCGGGGTCGTGACCAGTCACGCAATCGCCGCCGGTGATCACAATCTCGACGCTCTTGCCGTACTTCAGCAGGGCGGGAGTCGTGTAGGAGTCGGGTGACTCTCTGATCGCCTGGGTCGGGCGCTCGACCTTCCAAAGAGTCTTGCCCGTCTTCTTGTCGATGCGCATCACGTAAGACGGATCGTCGGTCCTCATACCGTGCAGCACCTGAACGAACAGCGCGTCTTCATACAGCAGCGGCGATGACGCGTAGCCCCAGTTCAAACCGAAACGCCCGTAGTCCTTCTGCACGTCGCGCGCCCACAGCTCGGCGCCGCTGAAGTCGAACGCCTTGAGGATGCCGGTGCCGGTCATCACCCAGACGGTCTTGCCATCGGTGACCGGCGAAGGAGAAGACATGTTCTGCTTGCGCATCTTGGTATTGCCGCCGCTGAGATGCTTCTTCCAGAGAAGCTCGCCCTTTGTTCTGTCAACACACCACAGAAGCAGGTCGTCGCCCTCGGCAACATTGAGAAAGATGCGTTCGCCCCAGATGATCGGGGTCGCGCCGGTCCAGCTCGGCATCGCGAGCTTCCAGGTGACGTTTTCTTCGGCGCTCCACTTAAGGGGCAGGTTCTTTTCGGCGCTGACGCCGTTCAGAAACGGTCCACGCCATTGTGGCCAGTTGTCGGCGGACACCGATCTGATCACCAATAGAGCGGCGAAAACTGCTAGAAATAGTCCTTTGCGCACCTGTTTCCTCCCCGGTTGGAATGGCCACTAATATTAATTCATTCTGGGTGAAAGAAGAAGGCGCACGCAGTGGAAGTCGAAGTCCGATACGCTCATTCGAAACCCAACAGCGCCAGAGTCGAAGCGTCCTTGATCAGTACCCGATTCCCGACAATCACCGGGTGCGCCCAGGTTGGGCTGTCTGCCACAGGGTACTTCTTCAACACTTCGAACAGTATGGCGTCGCCCCGGGCCAAATCAGCTCTGCCCCATCGGTCAGTAGAAACAAGAACTTTCCGGCGGCTAAGATCGCAGCGTTGTCGCCGTCGCGGCCGTTGCTGCTCCACAAAGTCTGACCGGTGCGGGCGTCGAGACAAAACAACTGCCCTTTGCGTTTGTGCGAAAGCCCGAAGATGTAATCGCCGCTCACCACGGGTGAATTCATGTACATCGAGACATCTGGATTCCGCCAGACCTGCTCGGTCTCCCACTTTTGTCCGTGTTTGATAACTCTGATCGCCATCGTTCCTTTGTCGAGGCCGGAGAGAATGAGCGTCTGCTTGTAGACAACCGGCGTTACGATGTTCTGGACGTATTCGGTCTCAAAGGGAATCTGCCAGAGCAACTCACCGCTTGCGGCAGAAAACCCGGCGATGGACTTCTGCGTTTGCGTGACGATCTGACTGGCGCCGCCGCTCTCGAATACTATTGGCGACGCGTAGCCCGGGCCGTCGCCGGTCCAACTCCATTTCAGGTCCCCCGTTTCGGCGTTGAAAGCCATGAGCGCGCCCGCATCGTGACCGCCGACGTGCACGATTACGAGACCGTTGTAAGCGAGCGGAGAAGCCGCCGCGCCGAACAGAGGCGAGGTCGCTTTGAACTGTTTCGAAAACTCCTTGCGCCATCTCACGCTTCCGGTTGCGGCGTCATAGCAGGAGAGAATGCCGCTGATTCCAAATGTGTAAAGCCTGCCCTTGTAGATGACCGGCGTCGCCTTCGGGCCTTTTCCGTGAGAGACCGCGGCCGGGTTCATCATGTAAGGAGTTGGAGAGCTGTCGCGCCACAACTGCTTTCCAGTGTCGAGATCAAAACAAGACGCGACTTCACTCTCGTCTTGCCGCGAGTGTAAATAAATCCTTCGGCCAACGACTACCGGAGATGCGTGCCCGATGCCGACCGGCACTTTCCATATTGTCCTCAGCTTATCGGGCCAGACTTTCGGAGCGGTAAACGAAGCAACCACTCCGTCGCGATTCGGCCCTCGCCACTGAGGCCAGTCCTGGGCAAAACAGAACTGACTTACGAGCGCGCCCGCAACCCAACCGCGCAACGCGTTCTTCGAGAAAAAGGCATTAGTCATACTAACCCAATCTACTCCGCGCGCAGCGCCGGAAGCAACGGGGTGCGCAGAGCAGCTAACGTTGCTGCCAGCGACGCAAACAACCCCGTCACAAACACGCTCAACAACAACCACATCGAGAGAGCCGGAAAGTGACCACCTCGTGAAACAAAAGCGGGTCCGATGGCCAGGAGCGCGCACAGCGCTCCGGTAATAAGCCCGCAGCATACAAGAAACGCATTCTCCGTGAGTACCATCAGCACGACGTGTCCCGAGTTGTAGCCGATCGCCTTGAGCAGCGCTAACTCTCGCCTTCTCTCCAGCACGTTTCTGAGCAAGACCGTCGCAAGCCCTAACGTGCCCAGCACCAGCCCAAGCCCGCCCAGCGTCTGGAAGGTCGACAGATAGGTGTTCTCTACGCGATGAAAACTTGCCAGCCGCTCAGAAGATGAAATGACATCAAAGCCAAAGTCCGATAGCTGCTCCTCCAAAACACCGGCTGCCACGGAAGAGGCTTCTGGAGCCACTTCCAGCAGAAAGAAGCCGTAGCCGCCTTGATCGGGGAATAGACGCAGGAAGTTCGCGTCGCTCATCAGCAACTCGCTCTGGAAGATGCTGTCGGCCAGCGCGCCAACCAGTCGCAAGCGCACCGGCTCGCCATTGGTTCGGCTCACGACAATCTCGTCTCCGAGCTTTCGATGAAGCACGTACGTCATCGAATTCGCATCGGCGATCACCGCCACCGCGCCATCCGGCTGCTCGCGATTGAGCAGCACCCATGGATTCTCTTTCTCTTCGTTTGTCTGAGCCAATGATTCCTGAAATGAGAAGCCGCCGCCTTGAATGAATGCTTCGCTGGCGCCGAGTATCCGCGGATTGCGCGGCTGATAGAGGTTCAGGCAACTCGCATCATCGCCCGGTCGAACCCTGAAGCCAGTGAAGCTGACGCTCTCGGGGTCAATTCCTTTCTGAGCTACGATGCTTAACGCCTCTCTGCCTTCGCTCGTGTTCGGGTCGTGATAGAGCGGCAACATTGATTCTGCGAGTAGCGGATACCCTCCGTTGCCTGACTTCTTGTCGAGCATCACGTCACTGCTGTCTCGCTTGAAGGCATCAACCGCCACGATGATGAATGCCGCCGACGCAATCAGCGCGATACATAGAATGCTGCGCCCCGGCCGGTAGGTCGCATTTCTGAACCCGAGCTTCGCAACGGGCCACCAGCCACTGCCGCGTATCAAGCTCCTGATTTTTCCTTTGAGCCAGCCATACTCGAAACACAACAACGCCGCCAATAGCATAGCTCCCGCGCCGAAAAACCCCGCTGTCTTTCCAATCCGGTCGAGCGAAGCCGCGACGAGCAGCGCGGCCCCGGCTGAGGCAGAGACCGCCGCGAGGAGCCGCGGAGACAAAACAACGCGGCCATGGGTCGCCCCTGCCGAATCGCTTTGCATCGCCGCATCCAGACTGCCGGTGAGCAGACTTCTCGGCGATGCGCGCTTGAGCGTGCGGAGCGTCCAGACAACGCACAACAGCGCAACGACGATACCGCCCGCGCTACCCAGTAGCAGCGACAAAGCCGAAACGTGCAGGCTCAACGCCGTTGTCCCCACCGCGCCTACCCACCAGGTCCGCAACCCGTACATTATCAGCGCGCCGTACCCCACTGCGCCGATTACTCCGAGCACGCTTCCGGCTGTTGCCAGCACGAGTCCCTCTCTCAGGAACAACGAACGCACAACCGAAGCGGAAAAGCCGACCGCTCGAAGAGTCCCGATCTCGCGCAGCCGTTGCTCGATGCCCAGCTTGAAGAAGAGACTTGCAAGCAGCAGAGCTCCCACGACCAGGAAGAAGCTGAAATAAACGAAGTACTCTCCAAAGTCCGTCGCGCCTTGTGACGCTTCAAGGCCCTCGGTTCTCAAAGAGCTGATCGAAACACCCATCTCGATCGGGTCCAACCCGGCTCGCAGACTTTGCTTGAAGGACTCCAGGCGTGATTTCGGATCGCTGCCGTCCAACGCCCTAACGCGAAGCGACGTGAACTTGCCATGACGCGACTGCCAGAGCTTGATTCCGGCCTCGAGCGGAATGAGAGCCTTCGGGGTCGTTCGGAACTTATGCCAGTAGTCCTCGTCTTTGGGGCGCACCCGCTTGAGATCGACCGGGAACGGCGGGTCCCAATCGGCGATGTTCTCGGTTTCAGTGAGGCCTGGATAGTCGGGCACAAGATCACGATCGACGGCTCGATCATTGAGCGGCACAATCGCATCGAGGATGAACCGGGCGCTCTCAGTTCTGAGCCGGCCCTCGTCTTCCCAAAGGTAATATTCAAGCGTGATGAGATCACCGCGCTTTGCGCCGAGATCGCTGGCGGCCCACTCGTTCAACACAATTCGCGGGAGGGCGAGGACTTCAGCGGGCACGGTTTGCTCGACTGGATCACGAGTGTAGCGGCGGCTCATCGCCTCGAACTCGTCGGCGTTGATGGCAGCAACCACGGAGTAGGGCACTTCGCGCTCGCCCAGCCGGATGCCGTTCGCTAAATAGCTCAGGATCGGAACGATACTCAGGCTCGCTCTGCCGGCCGCGTCTGCCGCGTCGGCATAAAGCGCGTCGCTGATTATCGCCGTGTCGCTTTCGAGCGCGATGCCCCGCTCCCGATCAAGCACCCGCAGCTTCACCCCCAGGTCTTCAAGCGAGAGAGTATCTTTCAGAATATCGGCGATTACTGGTGAACCGTTCGTAGCTCGCTCCCCGCCGAGCGATTTGTCGGCCACCAGGATGGTGTTTACCTTGGCGGCTTGCTCGAGATCTTTTTGCAGCCTCGCCAACGACACGAAGATCGCTCGGAGCCCGCCCTGGCTTGGGTGAAGCGAGAACTCGCCGAGATGAGACGCCGCCAGCGCTTCACGAAAAGTCAGGCGAATCGTCCGGCCCAGGTCATCCTTCCTCCCGTGCAGCGATCCGGCAGGAATAGCCGACGGCTTCTCTATGCGAAGAAGAGCAGTCTGGCCGGCCTCGGTCCCTAACTCCCGCGCGAGATCGGGACTCAGCAGGGCTTCACGTTCGGATGGCGGTTTGACTTCCCTCGTAAGTCCGTGGAACTTCCAAAAGCGATCGTCGACACCGTACACCTGAACGCTTGAAGCTCGCCGCCCGCTCTTCTCGTCAATCACAAGCCCTTTAAGCACGATCAGCGGACAGGCGCCGCTGAAAGCCTGCGCGAAACGCGGATCAGCTTGAAGGTCATCAACGAGCTTCTCTCTAAAGAAGCTTGTGGAAGCGACGACCTCGTCAGTCTTGCCCAGCCGTTGCACGAAGAGATCGCGCAAGCTGCCTCGCACTGAATCGCCGACCAGCAATGCTCCGGCAAGGACGGCCACCGCGGTCGCAACTCCAAGCACGACGGCGAGGTTGGTGCGCCAGAAGTAGGTGAGATTTCGAGAGACGAGAGTGGAGAGTCGCATCATGCTTGTCTGATAGTCTGCTCGGCCATTTCGTAGCGGACCGGAAACCTCGCTGCGAGCTCCGCGCTGTGGGTCACCACGATCAGAATAGTCTTTTGCCGCGCGTGCAGCTCCAGGAGCAGCGACGCTACAGTATCGGCTGATCTGGAATCCAGGTTGCCAGTGGGCTCATCGCACAGCAGCAGCACGGGCTCGTTGATGAGCGCTCGCGCCAAAGCTACCCGTTGTTTCTCGCCGCCCGACAACTCAGCCGGGCGATGATCGAGCCGCTCAGTGAGTCCAACTTGATCCAGCAGAATTCGTGCATGGTCAGTGCGGTCATTGTTCGATCGCGAAACAAGAGTCGGGGTAAGGACATTCTCCAGCACAGAACACTGGGGCAGCAGGCAATGATCCTGGAAGACAAAGCCAACCTTCTCGTTCCTGAAAGCCGCAAGCGCCTTCTCATCAAGCTCGAAAGGATTGGCGCCGTCGAGAGTGACGCTGCCAGAGGTGGGATTATCAAGCGCGCCAAGGATGTGCAGAAGCGTGCTCTTGCCACTGCCGGAGGGTCCCATTATGGCAGCGGCTTCTCCCCGAGAGAGGCTGAGCGAAATCCCCGAGAGCACCGGGAGCGGCCCTCGCGGGGTTGGGTAGCTTTTGGAGAGGTTTATGACTTCGAGCAATGAAGACCCCGGATTACGCTGGATTCACTCAACAGTCTGTGTCGCCGGACGGAGGATCAAATCGTACGTGGGCCGGGTCGAGCCGTCGCGAAAGAACACCCCGCGCGGCGAGTAGGCGATGTGGTCGTCGCGAACGTCGTCCCAGATGTAGGTGCAAGAGAGCGCGACGATGCCCCAGTCCACAAGCCGTCGCACCTCGCCGCGATCAAAAATGCCGTTGCGATTCAGGTCTTGCCATATTGCGAAGCCCTGCAACTCATCGCCAGTCAGCACGCCGTCGCGGTCATCATCCATCGCTGCAAGCGCATGGTAGCCATTCTCCCAGAATAGCCAGAACGTCACGCTGCCGAACATCTGCAGCGCCGAAGTGACCTCACCCGTGCCACGTGGGTCGTAGACCAGCCAGCCGGCGTCCTTTGTGATCCAGGTCCACCTTTTCTTGAGACCGGTCCCATCCGCGTCGAAGCTCACACTAGCTGATCGATCCTCCAGTTGGATGGGCGCGACGCCGTCGCGCAAAGGGATCACCAGCGGGGTGACTGGTCTGCGAACCGTTTCCATCTGCTTGATGCGCGTGTTGAGCAAAGCGATTTCGCTTCGGTTCTTTTTCGGATCAAGAAGCGGTATGAGATAGCCGGCGGCTTCAGCGGTTAACGAGCTCCAGCTAGGTGTCGTGCTCTTCATGTTCCTCTCCTTCCTCCAACTGGCCGCGATGACCTTTCGATACTCCGTGACTGCCCTTTGCTTATCGCCCGATTGCTCCAGGCACCACGCGTAACCCAGCGCCGCAGTCAGGTCGCCCCGATCTAGCCGTAGCACCTCCTTGTAGTATTCGATTGCCTTTTTGAGGTATTCACGGGGGGCCTTCACTCTGTCCTCGTCGTCGCTGGGCTTGACTTCGAAAGGCACGTGCGCGTGCACATGGCCGAACCAGGCGCCATCGTTTTCCCTGCCCCTTAGTACTTTAGCGGTGTCGGTCTTGAGCGCGTAAACCATGGCGTGAAGGCGGGCCAGGTTCAATCGAACCCCCGCATCCTTCGGGTTCTCCCTGGCTAGCACCTCCAAATTCCTGATGAGCCGGTCGACGGGGACGTCGATCAGGTCAGCCTTAATGTACTTGGCTCTCACAGATTGTGATGGCAAAGCCGAGACGAGCGCGACGAGCAATATCGTGCCGGCCCATCGGAATGAATACGTTCTGCGTCGCATAGCAAAATCCCTCCGAGACAAACTGACTTAAATGTCCGAACCCTTATTCTTGCTTCGCACTGAGAGTAATTCAATTGCTTAAGCGGTACAGATGCGTGCGGCTTCGGACGAAGATCGAGCCGCCCGACACAGCCATCGACGCGAGAGTTTCTCCGTTCAGCTCGTTCTTCGCGAGCACCTTTAACTCCTTGCCCGGCGCAATCACTACCGACTCGCCTTCCTCGCTGAGAAAGTAAATGCGTCCGTCGGCATAAATCGGGGAAGCGGAATGATTGCCGCCTACACGCGCCTTCCAATACTCTTTGCCAGTGCTCGCATCCAGACAAGTCGCGATGCCGGTGTCGGTGATCACGTACAACTCCTCGCCCACCAGCAATGGAGACGGCGTCAGCGGCGCTCCCCGCTTCAGCGTCCAGGCGATCTGATTCTTGGTTACGTCGCCGCGGCCGTCCACCCGAACCGCCAACAGTGACGGTTCCTGAAACCCCGTGCAGATGAAGACCAATCCGTTTCCATACACCGGACGAGGGACGTTCGAGAACCCGTCGCCGTACTTCACCTGCCAGATTTCTTTTCCCGTACGCGGTTCATAAGCAATCGCACGAAACGCTCCCGGGCTGATCACTTGATCTCCGGCGGGCAGCCTCACAACGAGCGGCGTCGTGTAGGCTTGATAGCCCTCACGCAGTTTCTTCCATTTCGTCTTGCCGGTCAGCTTGTCGAGCGCTACGACGTACTGGTAGTCATTCCCATCGCAGCTAACGATCATGAGATTCTCATAGAGCACCGGAGAGCCGCCCGGTCCGTGTTGCCCGTTATCGTAGTCGAGCCGCGTTTTCCAAACGATCTCACCAGTTTGAGTGATACAAGCAGTCCCATGAGCGCCAAAGTGCAAATAGACGCGATCGCCTTCGAGCACCGGCGTCGGCGAAGCGAGGCTGTTTTTCGGACTCATCGGTCCGAGGTTCTTGAGGCGAAACACTTCGACGTTTTGCGTGATCGCGCCGGTGTTGCGGTCTACGCAGATCGCGCGCAAAGACTTGCCTTCTTCAGTGGCGGTCGTGAGCCAGATGCGGTCTCCAAGGATCGCCGGCGAAGACCATCCTTTTCCGGGAATCGCAACCTTCCATTTGACGTTCTTAGTTTCACTCCAGGTAAGAGGGAGTCCGCGCTCATCCGAGTGGCCCTGGCCTGTTGGTCCTCGGAATTCAGGCCAATCTTCGGCGAGAACGGGAACGCAGAGGAGAAGGAGAAGGAGAGCTCTCATATATGTTGAAGTGGCCGAAACAAAGGGTGACGCGAACTGAATCAGCGCGCCGACTAGGACCGCCTCCGACTAGCCAGTCTCTCACAATCGTTTGCGGACGGGAAGTTCCCTCGGGCATTCGCCTGACGGACATCAGACTTGACTGGGTACGGCAAGGCCGTATACTAAGCAAGTGTTCAGCTTCATTGAAACGAAGCTCTTTACTCGGCTCGTCCAGGAATATCTGGCCGACGATGAGTACAGCAAGCTTCAGTGGTTGCTCGCCTCGGACCCGGAGGCGGGTCCGGTGATCCCGGGAACGGGCGGAGTGAGGAAGCTCAGATGGCAGGCTCCGGGTCGAGGCAAGCGTGGAGGCTATCGAGTCATCTACTACGTGAAGCGATCTGACGGCGTAGTCTGGATGCTGACGATGTATCCGAAGAACGTGATCGAGAGCATTCCGGCGCACGTCCTGCGCCAGATTCGAGAGGAGATTGAAAATGGCTAAGGCGAAGCGAGACATCGGTCGCGAAATTCTGCGAGGGCTCCGAGAGATCAAGCGCGGTGAGCACGGACGCGTCGTCAACATTCCCAGTGTCGCGAGCATTCGGGAGAAGACCGGTCTTTCTCAGGAGCGCTTTGCCGCGTTGCTGGGGGTATCCACCCGCACTTTGCAGGACTGGGAGCAGGGCCGCCGAGCTCCGTCAGGCGCGGCTCGTACACTGCTGCTCATTGCGGAACGCAACCCGAAGGCGCTGCTCGATGTCGCGTGATGCCCAATCCCTTACACCGCCGCCTTCTCAAGCCGCGACTGAAACGCCCTCGGGCGGAACAAAAACTCCACGATGTTCCCTTCGTGCGGCTGAAGCCAGTCCAGTTGAATCGTCGGCACCGGTCCAAGGTTCAGCCGATCGATGTGAGTCGCGTTCACAAGCTCTCTCTGAAACTTCTCATCGTAAGTGATCGCGCTGCCTACGAGAGTCGATCCGATTCGGTTCAGCATCTCGTCCTGAGGACAACGGACCACGCTAACAAATGGGAACATGAATTCCGTGTTGGCCAACGTACGCTCCGGTGAGTCACAGTGAATAACGACCGGCCTCAGATACCCGCATCGCTCCTTCTCGACGAGTCGCGAGCCGAACTTCGCTGTCACATGTTCGGTTCCCGCTTCGTGCAAGCCGGATTCGATGCTCTTCCAAATCGCTTTCGCGGCGCCCGGAACCGTGAACGCCGCGAGGCTCGCTTGGGGATCTTCGGGTGGCTTGGGCTCGACCGGGCCTAATCGCTCGGCCAGAGCTTCGGCGATCTCCTTCGTGTGGCGCGAGGCCCATACGCCCGAGCAGTTGATGCATCCGCGACCGCTGTTCAAGAACACACTGTCGACCATCACGTCGAGGTACTTCTCCCACTCGTCCACCACGTCGTCGCCCAACAGGATCTTCGTGAATCCCGGTCCGTGCACCTGAACGCGAGCGTCGCCCCGGTAGCGTTCGACCGTCGGGGTGCCACCGAAGATCATCGTGCGATTCGATCGGCGCACGACTTCGGCCCCCATCTCGCCGCCTCCGGGATAAATCGCAATCGCTTCCTTGGGCACGCCGGCTTCGGTAAAGGCAGCGGCCATTCGACAGGGAGTCCAGGGCTCCTGAGGGCCGGGCTTGAGCAGCAACCCGATCTGCATCGGAATCACCGGAAGCCACAGCGTGTGCACGCCCGGCGAGTTCGACGGCAGCACCAAGCCCAACACGGGCGCTTGCGCCTGGTAGCTCACCATCACTCCGCGAGACTCGATTCCGTAGCCGCGTGTCAGAATGTTCAGATCCAACCCTCGAGTAAGCGAGTCCAGAATCTTGTCCATATTCGACAGCACGAAGTGGTTCTTGCTCATGTTGCCCTTGCACATATGCTCGGGCAGGCCGGTGCTCGCGGACTGCTGGCGCGCGAAATCATCGGGCGTTTGCTCACCGTCCCCCATCGGCAGCGTCGCATTCAGATAGAGGTCCGCTGCTTTTTTCATCATTGCGATCAGATCCGAAACCGGAATCTCGGTGAGCACCTGCCGCGCGCGTTCGGCCAGCCGCATGTCGCGGGCCAGCAAACCTGTGTTAGCCTGGCTCACTCGCGCGAGAGTTTCGCCGGTGATGAAGTGGACGACGTCATCGGTGTCGAGACTCGTGTATGGTTGACCCCATCTGGAGATTGGAATGTTTAGTATCGCCATCGTTCCCTCATAGACAATTCAACGCAGGGATGTTCAGAGTTCGGCGCGAGCTGATCCGTGTGAATCCGTCAAATCCGCGTCATCCGCGGTCTATGACGTGCGCAACAATCCAGGATAGACCACGGATGACGCCGATGCGGCGGATATGCACGGATCTGACGCTCTAGCGTCCGCTAGTAGACTCCTACCGTTGTCTGCGCCGCGAGCTTGCGGAACGGACGTACTCCGCTCACGCCGTCCCACGGATACTGTTCGCAGGGCTTCTCGCGCTCGCCCTCATCACGTTCCAGGAACCCAGGAATGAATGTCTCCCGGGTCAGCGTAGTCAATCGCACGCGGCCGGTTTCGCCGTAGCCGACCACAAGGTCGCGGTCGTTGAATTCGACAACTTCGATGACAGCGCGAGGCTGCGGCGCATAGTACGCGATCTTGTAGCCGTCCTCCGGTGTCACCGGCTTCGAGCAGGCCAACCCCATCAGCGTGTTCCCGTATGTCGGAGTCAGGTACACGCCCGAGCCCAGCAACTCTTCCATCGCAAAGCGAGTGTACTGCGGTGTGAATTCCGTTCCGCCCGCGAAGATTCCGGTGATTCCCGACTGCGCAATGCTAGTCCCGCGGTTCTCGAGCTCTTCGGCCAGTGCTTCGAGCAGCTTCGGCGTCGTGAACATGCACTTAATATCGTGGCCTGCCCCGAGAACCGTTATCGCTTGATCGATCACGTGGGCTTTGTATTCGTCGAGCGCCTCGGACTCGCCCCACTTGATCAGCTTGATGACCCAGCGTGGGTCGAGGTCTACGCAGAAACAGATGCCGCCGCGATACTGGCACAGATGCTCGACCGCGAGCCGCAGCCTGCGCGGACCAGAAGGCCCGAGCATCAGCCAGTTGGCGCCTCGAGGAAAGAATTCTTCCGGTAGAGTCTCGCTGAACATTTCATAGTCGGTGCGGAAGTCTTCGATCTGGAGGCGGCTCTTGGGCACGCCGGTCGTGCCTCCGGTTTCGAAGGTGAAGAGAGGCTTGCCAGAAAGTCCCTTAGGCAGCCAGCGCCGCACCGGCCCTCCGCGCAACCATTCGTCTTCGAAAGGGGGGAACTTCCTGAGGCCCTCATAGGAGTTGATCTCGCGTCTGGGGTCCCAACCGAGCTTCGAGGCGAAATCGAGCCAGAAGGGGCATCCGGTCTCGGGGTTGAAGTGCCACTCGACGATCTCACGCACGTGGGCATCGAGTCGGGTCTTTGCTTCCTGCGCTCTGAGAGATAAGTCTGTTACGGTAACACTCATCCGGCTAATTCACTCCTTTGACTTCAATCCGCCCGTCGAGTCTAACGAGAGTTGCCGCGAGAGGGCGCTTAATTCTGGCTTAAACCAGCTCCCTGAATCCCTCGATATGTCTACGCAAAGGTTCTTTCGCTAGATCAGATTTTCGTCATGCAACGTTC
>CAZJQQ010000004.1:29650-247239 GCA_964548075.1 uncultured Clostridia bacterium
CCTTCGACACCACCGGCTTCAGCCGCGTGGTGCTTCAATTTCACCCTACGAACCGGGGCGACCATTCCCTTCGACACCACCGGCTTCAGCCGCGTGGTGCTTCAATTTCACCCTACGAACCGCCGGATCCCAGTATTCTTCGGTACACTTGCCAGGAGGCTGAAGCGTTGGACGTCGAACAGAACGGTGTTCTCGGTACCAAGAGGGCGAAATTGAACCACCACGCGGCTGAAGCCGGTGGTGTCTAAAAAGAGAATGGGCGCCTCTGTTCGTAGGGCGAAATTGAACCACCACGCGGCTGAAGCCGGTGGTGTCGAAGAGAATGGTCGCCTCGTGGTATCTACCATTCACCAAGCGCCTCGTTGACTAACTCTTCAAACCGTGGAACCAGATCGCTGGCATATTGCCGCAGGTAGTCCCCCACCCGATTCACATTCGCTCCGACTTTCACAAGCTCGATTACATCCACCAGGTCTCTGCGCCGTTTGGCTACGAGCTTCATGTAAATGAGCACTTCAATCGGAACGATGGCCAGGCCTTCGTTCATCGGAGGATGGTCAAGGACTTCTTCCAACTATGGGCCTAGCGAGACCGGCGACAGATAGTCTATGCGCACGCCATCGACTTCGATGGGAACGCCGGCTTTGAAGGCCACCACCGAACCGTGATGTTCAAAAGCCTCTTCTCCCACCAGGAAATCCACATAGGTTGTGGCTCGAACGTATCCGTGAGCGCCCACCGCGAGTCCCCCGGCCAACGCGTAGCGGATGCCCAGATGATTCAACCGTCCGGCAGTTTGGATCGCCGCATCACGAACTCGAGGTGAGACGAAGCGAAACACCTCTTTCAGGTCCATAAGATCCAAATGGCGGCGAGGGATTTGAGCATACGACAGTTGCATGGCGGACTGACCCTTCATCCGCGCGCAAATTCGACGGCCGTAGTGATCCCAGCGTCTCGCGCGGCACCCTCTGTCGAGGCGTACGCCTCGATGGCACGACGCGCCATGTTCGAGACTCCATAATGCTCTCGCACGCCTGCAAAAGCCCTTTGACCCAATTCCGCCGTCAGCGAGGGGCTTTCAATCAACGACAGAAACCCCAACGCAAGACTCTCGGCGCCGGAACCGTCGACCAGCAATCCGCCGCCGGTTCGTTCTACGATTTCTGTGAACGAGCCTCTTCGCGGCTGAACAACCGGAACTCCGGCCGCCATCGCCTCGAGCAGGGACATGCCCTTTGGCTCATCATAAGTCGCCGGCACCGAGAGCACGTCGAGTCCTTTCAAAAAGACAATCTTCGCTTCGCGATCAAGCACGCCATGATACTGAAACTCTCCGCCAAGTCCCCAGTCGCTCATCTGACGCTCGATACCTGAGAGATACTCGTGATGCTCCGGCGCAATGTAGCCGGCGACCTCCAGTCTGATTCGTTGTTCAGGCGTTCGTTGTCTCAGAAGCCGATACGCGTCGCAGAGAACGTGCAGCCCTTTCTCGGGCGCGACCCTGGCGAAATAGCCTACTACGAACTCAAGGGACTCGCTGGGCTCTGCGTTCTCCAAGCCGCGCGAGCGCTTTTCAAAACCATCGAAGTTGATTCCCAGCGGCACGACGTGCATCCTGCTCTCGGGAATGCCGAGGTCACGGCACATCCTCGTCGCGTAGAAATCGCTAACCGCAAGAAAGCCGTCAACAAACTCGATGTTCGATCGGATCAATTTCAGAGCTTCGCTGCGATAAGGTTCGCCGAGACCGTCGATGAACAGGTCCTCGCCTTGCAACGTGCAAAAGACCGGGAGATTCAGCTCACGCTTTATCGGCCCGGCCAGCGCGATCAAAAGCGAGTTGGGCAGATTCACCACGTCAGGACGCGCTTCGGCCTTGAGCCAGTCGATCAGCTTGTCGAGTTCCTTGCGCTGATATCCGTCTTCACCTTTCAACATCGAGATCGTCAGCTCTGCTAGGGATTGAGGATCGACTGCGATGGAACGCCGAGCGACCACCTTTAACGCGGCCTCGGAGTCCCACAGCCGGTCGAGCAGCTTCGGCGTATGTCTGAACAGTGGAACGTGTTGTTCAAGGTAGACGCTGATCCCACCAAAAAAGACTCGATGCTGGCTGACGTTTTCTTCATCGGTCAGCGTAGGAGTGTAGATCGGGACAAGCAGAACGTCATGTCCCTGCTTGAGCAGCTCGGCCGCCAGCGCGTTGTCACGGAGACAACTGCCGCAGTACATACCCGCCGCGCCCGCTGTGATTGAGAGGATCTTCATATCCATAAGTTCGTAGTTCGGCCTTCAGGCGGAAGTTCGTAAGGTTGCGGAGTGAACGCGCGGGTAAGATACGAACTTCCGCCTGAAGGCCGAACTACGAACGCTAAACCGCATTTCAGTACACCCCTTCAACAACACTCGTCTGAAACCGCGAAAAGGGCCTGACGTTGCGAACGCCGTCCCAAGGGTACAACTCGCACGGCGGCTCGCGTTCGGCTTCATCCCGTTCGAGAAACCTAGGCATGAAGAACTCTCGCGTCAATGTAGTCAGTCGTACGCGGCCGGTCTCACCGTACTCGACGACTCTCTCCGGCTCGTCCGGGTCAACTACTTCGATCATCGCGCGAGGCGCCGGCGGATAGTAGATCACCGCATAGTTGTCTTCAGCCACGCGCGGCTTGTGAACCGCAAGCCCCATCAGCGTGTTCCCGTACGTCGGCGCAAAGTAAACGCCATCCAACAACTCTTCGACCGCCAGGCGATGAAATGCAGGAGTCATCTCGGTCCCAGCACAAAAAACGCCCTTGATGCCGACTCGCTTCAGCGAAACCTTGTCGCACAAGGCCTCGAGCAGCTTCGGCGTTGCGAAAAGACACTCGATGTTTGGGTGCGCTTTGAGCAACGTGAGCGCTTGATCGATGACATGTTGTTTGTACTTCTCGGCCATTTCGCCCTGGCCCTTCTTGATCAGCTTGATCACCCACCGCGGATCAAGGTCCAACATGAAACATATCCCGCCGCGATGCTGTGCGAGGTGTTCAACCGCCAGCCGCAGCCTTCTCGGCCCGGACGGCCCAATCATCAACCAGTCCGAACCCTTTGGAAAAAACGCGTCGGGGAGCGTCTCGCTGAAAGCCTCGTAGTCGGTGCGAAAACCGTCGATGCTTATTCGCGACTTGGGGACGCCAGTGCTTCCGCCCGTCTCGAACGTGAAGATGGGGCGATCGGCATAAGCCTTCGGCACCCAGCGCCGGACCGGGCCGCCGCGCAGCCACTCGTCTTGAAAGCCACCAAACCTGTCGAGATCGTCATAGCCACGAATCTCACGCCGCGGGTCCCAATCAAGCTGCTTCGCGTATTCCAGCCAGAACGGACATCCCGTCTCTGGATTGAAATGCCATTCGACTATCTCGCGAACCCAGGAATCAAGCGTGTCCCGTGAGTTTTTCATTCTCGATTCGAGGCCGGTTTCGGCCGTTGATTTCATTTCGATTCACCTTGAGACTGAGATTCGATTCTTGTCAGGGGCGGGCGGGCTGTCAAGACGGTCATAGGCCCCTCGCGAGCTATAGCCTTGTACCGGGCATTTCGCTAACGATCAAATCGGCAAGAAAACCGTGAAATCCCGTCGAATCCGTTTCATCAGTGGTCTATGCGTTCGGAAGGATCACCTTGCTAGCGCCGCAGACCACGGATAACGCTGATCCGACGGATTTGCGCGGATACAACACCTTCACTCAGGTCAGTCTCAAGTGCTGAAGATGAGGATATTGGACCAACCACGGGCGTTCTTCACGCGAATTCGATTGGCGCCTCGCTGCAGACCCAATTGACCGGCATCGCCCTTAACGATCAGCTTTCCGCCTGATGCCTTTACCTTAATCGCTCGGGGCGGCGCAACAACACGGCCGTTGATTTCAACCTCCAGATTCTCGGCGACTCCGCTCGTCTTTATCGTAAGCCTTGATCCGTCGAAGGTCGCGCTGCTAACTGTGAGCCCGCCGGGTTCGGCCCGGCTAAAATCAACAGTCGCTTCGGGGCTTCTATTTCCATCACGATCGATCAAGACAATGCTCGCGCGCTCGGCCGTGGGAACCATACTCAAGCCGCCTATCGATATTTGAGATTCAATCCGAACAGAATCCCCTGAGCTAATCACAAAGCTTGATGGCTGACCAACCGGACGCCCAGCCTCATCAAGAATTGTTAGGTCCGCCTTTACGACGTCGCCATCGAGATCTATGGCTGCGTAAGTGAGACCCAAGACATCGCCTTCGAGGCGCGGGCTTATATTGAAGATTGCCGGCGCGCGGGTGTTGAGGCCGTCAGTCACAGTTGCTGTAACGGTGAAATCCACGTCTCCCGGACCAAAGTTCGCTACCGCAATGAAGTAAGTCCCAGCGCGCAGGGGCGGAGAACTGGATGGAGTAATGGTTATCGCTTCGGAACCTGACTTGCCGGCGGAAACATAATCGCTTACCGGATGGAAGCCCTGAATGAACACTCTTGCACCAAAGCGCGCGAACAGGTCTACGTCCTGATTCCCGTTCAATTCGATTCGCAACTGAGCGGCGCCCTGTGCGACTCCTATCGAATACTGCAGGTGACTCAGGAAGCCCAAATTAAGCGGCGGCCTGACCATCCCTCCACTTTGCGGTCGTCCCGAGACAAGAGGAATTAGAATGGGCGACTCGGTCAAGCTGTTCGCCCGATACCCGATAGCATCGAGAACGGCAGTGTCATTGTCAGTGATGAAGTGAAGCTCTCCGGGTCCAATCGTCGGGTCCATAACGCCGAGGTACGTGCCTGTCAGGTTATCGTCCTTCCAATGCGACGCCTGTCTGCCGTCTCCGCCCACGCCGTCAGGCCGCCCTGTCGATAACGGCAGCGCGTCGTCGCCCGCGTAAAAGCTCTGCTCCCCGCCGGAAGCTAATATTCGTTGCGCCACAGCAAAGCCGCTTTTGATTGCGTCGGGGCGAACCCGGAACAAATCCCAGATTGAGGACTCAACGTCTATCGACGAGTCCATTTCTTGCTGACCGACGCACGAAATGAACCCGAGAATATGGCCAATCTCGTGTAGAGCGATTGCCTCGAAATCTAACTTGTCCGGCGCAATGCCATCCGCGGGTTGAAAATCAAAGGCGAACTTTGAATTCATACCAATCGCCGGCGGCAGACCGAAACTGCTCAACTCACCGTCGGGATCGGCAGTTTGGTTGATCAAATCCAGGGCGCGAAGCGTTGCGGAGGAAGCAGCTATCCCCGCCGATTCTCCGCCATCCGTTGGCACAACTCTGGCCGGCAGGGAGTTAAGCAATGACGTTCTCTGAGGGGCGATTGCCTTGGAAATCAAACCGGCCCGGACTGCCGGATAGAGAGCGTTGCCGTCAAGAACCTGGGTGTCTGTGCTCCCGACGACATTATCGCCGAACGGCTTGCCGAATAAGGTTGGCCCGAAATCGACATCGATGACTATGGTCACACGAGTTTGAATCACCGCTTCCCATCGAGCGGCCGCGCGCTTGAAAGCCTCGCTCGCCAGAGGGAAGCCGCGCAACTGCGATGTGCCGCGCAGTATGATTCTCAAACCTTGTTGATCGAGAGCCGGATCGGGCACGAGAGGCGTTAACGGCAGGTTTGGGTCGCGGTCCCTGATGCGTTCACCGCCAGCCTCAAGACAAACGGCTCGTCCGTCAACGAGCTTGCGCACGAAGGCGCCCAGGTTGTTTGGCGCTAACCACACAGAGCGATAGCTGGGACCATCAGGAAGACCCGAAGCGTTTGAACGAAATACAGTCTGGCTTAGGGGAAGCAAGACCAGATTCAAGACGAAAAGGGACGCCGCAGCCAGGCGCGTGGGGGCACTACGCATGATGCTACCTCTCTCGTATTAAGAAGCGGGCTTCTCTATGAAGCTCTTCGGGAGGACGTTCAGAAATCTCTCGGCCGAGTCTGAACGAACTGTCCGCAATTCAGCGAACGAAGCGAAATCGGATCGTATTTTAGACCAGGATTCGCACAAAGATCAATCCTGGGTTTGATTTAGTTAAGTTCGGAGATCAGCCGAGTTCAGAGTTCAGCCTTTAGGCTGCTGGTTTGGAGTTCAAGCTTCAGATTGCACTTCACAATCAGCAGCCTAAAGGCTGAACTCTGAACCAGGCTGAACTCTGAAGTTGACGGGCGCGAAGTCACTTGCGCTCTCGCGCTGTTTCCTGCAGCAACCGAGCCAGATGCTCTTTCCATAGCTCAGGTAGCGAATGTGTGCCGTGGCCTCGCGTTCTGTCGCTGATCGGAATCAACACATACTGCCCCCGCTTCACCCGCTGGATCTCTCTTTCCAGAATACCCAGCTCAGGCGGATTGACTTGATCGTCGGCAGAGTTGATCGCGATCAGAGGCGCTTTGATGGTTTCGAGATTCGGCGCAGGATCGTAATCGCGCGAAGCATCAAACGCATAAAGCATATCGTTGGCGTCAGTGCGCGCGAGCTGCCTGCGCACCATATCGTCAAACAAGCGATCAGCCGCCTCGCGCGTCGGCGCTTGCTTGTGCCATTGCAGCGGACTGCTGGTCATAAACAGCAGCGTGTAGATGGCAGTTGTTAGACCTCGCGGCTGAGACTTGTACTCGCCGTTGTTCCACTCAGGATCATTCCTGATGGGATCGATAACCATGCGCCGCATCATCCGATTGCGCCCCGCGATCTGAACCGGAAGACTCGCCAGAGGCATCAACGCGTCCATAAAGTCCGGGTACTTCTCGCCCCACACCCACGTGTGCATGCCTCCCATCGAAGTTCCCATAACCAATCGCAGATGATTCACGCCGAGCCCTTCAGTCAGCAGCCGATAGTGCGCGGTGACCATATCGTTGTAGCCATAATGTGGAAAGCGCGCGTGAAGTCCGTCACTCGGCTTGGAAGACTGGCCGTGGCCTATGCCGTCAGGAAGTATGATGAAGTACTTCGCCGCATCGAGCAGTTGTCCAGGTTTGAAGAGCGCACCCGCAAACTGATCTGAAATAAACCCGCCGCCGAAACCTCCTGTGCCATGCATAACGAGCACAGCATTGCGGACGACTCCAGTAGCATCACGTCGCGGGGTTCCAAGAGTACGATAGTGGAGCTTCAGTTCAGGCAGCACCTCACCGCTATCAAACTTGAAGTTGCGGATCGTGAAGTCGCCCTGCGCCGGAACCGGATTGTTCTGGCCCATCGCAGTCAAGCTGACAAGCGCGATTAGAAAGATGGTGGCGGAGAGCAGACGACGATTCATGGCTCGGCTCCTTTTAGCGTTTTCAAAAAGCGCGAATGACCGATGACATAACGCACTGCGGTCCAGTGTCGCGAAACTCGCTGGAAGCCGCTAGTATAGCGTCATTGCTTGGCAAAGTAATCCGAGGTGCGAAACTCGCGCATCAGTCGAGTGGGATACCTCCTGGCGAGCCCTGACGGCGCGTCGATTCCTGCCCAGCAATCTGTCCGCTTTCTCGAGGTCTTATGGATGTTCACCTGATTGACGGGACGTATGAGCTCTTTCGGCACTTTTTTGCCGTGCCGCCTGCCTCGGATCTGAACGGGCAGGAAGTTGGGGCGGTGCGCGGCGTTCTACATTCAGTCTTGTCTATGATCGAACGCGGCGCGACTCACATCGGCGTTGCAACCGATCACGTAGTCGAGTCTTTTCGGAATGACCTGTATCCCGGATACAAGACCAGCGAAGGTGTCGCTCCGGAGTTGCTCTCGCAGTTCCCGATTCTCGAAGAAGCGCTGGAAGCCATGGGAGTCGTCGTGTGGCCGATGGTCTACTTTGAAGCGGACGACGCGCTCGGCGCCGCCGCGGCCAAAGCGGCGCTGGATGACCGTGTGAGGAAGGTGATCATTTGTACACCGGACAAGGATCTCAGTCAGTGCGTCGTGGGCGACCGGGTAGTTCAACTGGATCGTAGGCGCGACGTATTACGCGACGAGGCCGGCGTCGTCGCCAAGTTTGGCGTCAAGCCGGAATCGATAGCAGACTATCTGGCCGTGGTCGGCGACAGTGCTGATGGGTTTCCAGGTGTGCAGGGATGGGGACCAAAGACCGCAGCCTTGATCTTATCTCGGTATGTCCACCTCGAAGACATTCCGAAGGACTTCCGGGATTGGCATCCATCGATCCGCAGCGCCGAGCGGCTGGCTGCGTCGCTGTTCGGTTCCTGGACCGATGCTCTTTTGTTTCGCACTCTGGCAACCCTGCGATTGGATGTGCCCGTCTTTGACTCAGTGGATGATCTTCGTTGGAAAGGTCCGCGCCAGAGCTTTGAGGAACACTGCCGTCGGATGAAGTCACCGGACCTGCTCAGCCGCGCTGCATCGGCCTGGCGCGAGCATCCTGAAAGATGAGTGAGATAAGCGGCCTCATTTCTTATCGCGGCGCTCGATCTTAGACCAAGTATCCCGCAATCCGATTGTTCTATTGAACACCAGCTCACCTGACGCCGAATCGGGATCTACGGAGAAGTAGCCCAGGCGTTCGAACTGATACCGCGTGCCGGCCGCTGCGTCCCTCAAGCTCGGCTCGACTTTGCAGCCAGACATCACCTCTAAGGAGTTCGGATTCAGATTGGCGGTGATGTCCTGACCTTCCTCAAGCTCATTCGGATTCTCTTTCGTGAAGAGCGTGTCATAGAGTCGGGCTTCACAGTCCGCGGCGTGCGCAGCGGAGACCCAGTGGATCGTTGATTTGACTTTGCGCCCGTCGGGCGTAGTGCCGCCCCGTGTCGCCGGGTCGTACGTGCAATGCAGTTCGACGACATTCCCGTCAGCGTCTTTCACTACACTGTCGCAGGTGATCAGATACCCGTAGCGGAGACGGACCTCGCGGCCCGGCGCGAGCCGAAAGTATCCCTTAGGCGGGTCTTCACGAAAATCGTCCTGTTCTATGTAGAGAACCTTCGAGAACGGAACGCGGCGGGTTCCCATGCTCTCGTCTTCGGGATTGTTGACGGCGTCCATCTGTTCGACAAGATCGTCGGGATAGTTGTCGATGACGACGCGCAGTGGCCGCAACACCGCCATAACGCGCGCCGCACGTTTGTTCAGGTCTTCGCGAACGTAGTACTCGAGAGCCGACAGTTGCACCGTATTATTTGTCTTGGATACGCTCAGACTTGCGCAAAAGCCGCGGATGGCTTCCGGCGTATACCCACGCCGCCGCATCCCGCACAGCGTGGGCATCCGCGGATCGTCCCAACCTTTTACGCGGCCTTCCTGCACCAAACTGAGCAGCTTGCGTTTGCTCAGGAGCGTGTAGGTGATGTTGAGCCGGTCGAACTCAAACTGCTGGGATGGAAAGATGCCGAGCTGTTCGATAAACCAGTTGTACAGGGGACGATTGTTCTCGAATTCGAGAGTACAGATCGAGTGGGTCACCTTCTCGATCGAATCCGACTGCCCATGCGCGTAATCGTACATAGGGTAGATGCACCATTGATCTCCGGTACGGTGATGCTCCATGTGAAGAATTCGATACATCACTGGATCGCGCATGTTCAGGTTCGGGGATGCCATATCGATCTTCGCGCGCAGCGTTCGGGAGCCGTCGGGGAACTCCCCTTTCTTCATACGTTCGAACAGTTCCAGGTTCTCTTCGATGGAACGATTCCTATACGGGCTCTCGCTGCCCGGTTCAGTCAGCGTGCCCCGGTACTCGCGAATCTCAGCCGCACTGAGGTCGCACACGTAAGCCTTGTCCGCTTTGATTAACTGGACGGCCCACTTATAAAGCTGCCCGAAGTAGTCGGAAGCGTAAAACAGCCCATCCCATTCGAATCCCAGCCACCGAACGTCTTCCTGGATGGAATCGACGTACTCTGTTTCTTCTTTGGACGGATTGGTGTCGTCGAAACGCAGATTGCATTTGCCACCAAACTCCGCCGCCAGCCCGAAGTCCAGATAGATCGCCTTAGCGTGCCCGATGTGCAGGTACCCATTTGGCTCGGGAGGAAAGCGAGTTTGCACCAGCCCGCCGTGTTTGCCCGCCTTGATGTCCTGGATAATGATGTCGCGAATAAAATTGGACCGGCCCCCAGATTCGAACGATGATTCGACTGGCGCTCCCGAGTCAGATTCCGAGTTCATTTGTTTGTATTATCTCCTATGGTGAGCACCGCAGCGAGCGTTCTGGTCGGCGGGCCATCCGCAGTCGAGCCTGAAAACAGTGGCTGGGAGGCAGGGATTCGAACCCCGATAAGCAGAGTCAGAGTCTGACTCCGCCACCCGATTCCGACCTTTTCCACCGAGCCTCGCCGCTTCATCACATACAGTTAGCCCGCGAAGCGATCTCTTCAGGCTGCGTCGTATTGTACCTACCCACGCAGTTGTCACACAACCAGTCACACAAAAGTGAGGAGCGATGTTCGTCTAAGGTGCCACGCGCTAATCTTGCGTTCGCGGCGCATTGGAGGGGCTCAGGAAGTTGTTCAGTCGACACGCTCGAGCATCGTTTGCTTAAGCTACCTATTGAGCACGCCGTGGGATCTCACTATACCGCGAAACGGCTTAACATAAGAGAGGCTGTATGGGAATCTCAGATGGAAAGCACAAACAGACTAAGCGAACAGCAAAAGGAGATTCTGCGCGGGCTCCTCAAGGTGGTGCGAACCCTGGAGTACAGGAACGATCGCTTAGGGCGAATCGGGCTAGGGGTCGGCATTGAATGGCGACCACCGGGCAGGTCGGAGTATCACACAATCATATGGAGGAATTTGGAACCTGATACGTTTAGGGCAACTATCGCGATCAATATTACGACGTAGCCCTGTCAACATCTTGTAGCTTGACACACATTAGTGAAAGGAGTACTATCGCGTTTCAGTTTTTTTGGGCAAGGGGATCCGAGCTGGCGTGGACCGGACCGCGATGGGCCTGTTTCCATTCGCCGAGGTCCTCCAATTCAGTAATCCTCGTAGTTCTATTACTTGGGACAAAAGTCTCGCGTGTACCTGTCTCAGAGTTCGATGCCCAGGCCTTGAGCAATGCACACTATCGCCACTTGATGAGCCTTCCTCGCCAATGAAAGCATTCGAGATTGCCTCAGAATCTGAGCGGTCAGCAAAGCCTTGTAAACAACAACCTCCAGTCCATGTCTCGACTCTCTTCGTGGCTGGCCCTTGACCTATGAATTGGGAACCACCAAATTGTGAATTCACACTTACTACATTTAGGATTGGAAAACGCGGATGAGAGGAAAACGTTATGACAATCTTGATGGACGATCAGTGCGTGGCGCAGCGAATCCTAGACCATATCGAACACGGCACCACCGATCTTGGCCAGAGCATCTGGCGTGAGCCAGTGGACAACTACCGTTCGAAAGAGCGCATGGCCGCTGAAGTCGAGCTCGCTTTTCGCAGGTCTCCGACCCCGTTCTGTCCTTCCGCCGCGTTGCCGGATGTGGGTTCCTATGTAGCGCGAGACGCCGCGGGCACTCCGCTCCTGGCCGTTCGCGCGCACGACGGTACGGTACGGGCGTTCCGCAACGCCTGTCGCCACCGGGGAACGCAGCTGGCGACCGGTTCGGGCTGCGCCAAGGCTTTTGTGTGTCCTTATCACGGCTGGACCTACACTCTCGACGGCCGACTGTGTGGCGTTCCGCACGAGTACGGCTTCCCTGATCTTGACAAGGAACTTCACGGTTTGGCGCCGGTCTGTGTGGCGGAGCGATTCGGCCTGGTGTTCGTCACGCAGGACGAGCCTTGCCTCACCGACAGGTCGTTGGATCAGTTGCCGGAGCTGATCGCGCCGGAGCAGCGGCTGTTCGCCACGAGGGAGAGCGAGATCGCGGCAAACTGGAAGATCATGCTCGAAGGCTTCCTGGAGGGCTACCACATCCGCCCGACCCACCGGGAGACGTTTTATCCTTACGGGTTCGACAACCTCAACCTCGTAGAGGTCTTCGGTCGGAACAGCCGCGTGACCTATCCGTTCCGGCGGATCGCGAAGCTGGCCGAGACGCCGCCGGAAGACCGTCGCGTGGAGGGATTGCTGACATACGTCTACCACTTGTTCCCGAACGTCCTCGTCACAGTGTTGTCCCATCATACGAACGTAATCGTCCTCGAGCCCGTCGCTTTGGATAGGACAAAGCTGATCAGCTACACGCTCACGAACCGCGGGAGCAGCACACCGGAGCTCCGGAAGATGGTGGAGCGCGACGCCGAGTTCGTCGACCAGACCGGCGCGGCTGAGGATCGCGCTGTCATCCGCGCGATCCAGTGTGGGCTTGGCAGCGGCGCGAACAGCGTCTTCACGTTCGGACTCTTTGAGAGCGCGATCGTTCACTTCCATCGCTCACTCGATGCAATGCTCGAACAGGCTCACGGCGCCAGCGCAATGAGCGAGGCCAGACCGGCGCCGGCAATCTAAGGGACACAGTCGGACACTTCAATCCGCTTCTTGCGTTGCAACTTTTGCTTGGGGGCTGGAGATAGAAGCGAGATCGAGTGCGAGATTATCACTCTTATCGATGCAGGAGAACGCTTCGGCGAAGATCGCAAACGAGGTGTACGGAAGGCGGAAATCACACTCCAGTCACACAAAGGGATGGCAAGGTCGGAGGGTGAGAAGTGATCGAAGCCGTAAACTGCCTTCAGCAAAGGTTTGAATTATGGCTGGGAGGCAGGGATTCGAACCCCGATAAGCAGAGTCAGAGTCTGCTGTCCTACCGTTGAACGACCTCCCAGCAAACGCCCAAACTATATCGGCCCACTTATTTTATTGTCAAGTTTTAAGCCCGCAACAACGAATCCTGGCCGGCTGTGCTTCGCCTTTTATCCCGCCTTTGCTAATGTATTGCTTCCCGAAACCAACTTGCCGCTGCGCCGCCAGTCGAATCGGCCTGGCGAAGAGGAACGCCGGCCGGTCATCTTGTTAGGAGGCTCCCCAATGACTTGTTTAAGAAAGCTGATCATTCTCACTCTTGTCCTGTTGCTTGCTCAGCCCGTCGCGAGCCGGGTGATTGCGTCTTCGCAGAACAGCAAACCGGCCGTTGATTCTGTTCCGAGCTTTGCCGAACCGTCGCTGTCACCGGATCGCTCCGAGATAGCTTTCGCCTCAGGCGGAGACATCTGGACCGTGGCGGCTGCGGGGGGCGACGCCAGGTTACTTGTCTCTCATCAAGCTACCGAATCGCGGCCGCTGTATTCGCCTGATGGTCGCAAGCTGGCCTTCATATCGAATCGCACCGGCAACGGCGACATTTATGTGCTCAGCTTTGACACAGGCGATCTCAAGCGGCTGACTTTCGATGACGGGAACGACCAGCTTGACGCTTGGTCGCGAGACGGCCGGTGGATCTACTTCACGTCCGCGAGCCGGGACATTTCGGGAATGAACGATCTGTTTCGCGTCAGCGTCGAGGGCGGCACGCCGATGCAAATCAGCGCCGACCGCTACGCGAGCGAGTACTTCTCGGCGCCTTCGCCTGACGGAAAAGGCTTAGCCTTGACGGCGCGCGGGAATGCCTCGGGGCAGTGGTGGCGCAAAGGCCACTCCCACCTCGACGAGTGCGAGATCTGGCTGATGCGAGACACTGCCACACCCGGCTATGAGCAACTCACCGAAAGCGGCGCCAAGAATATGTGGCCGATGTGGAGCGCCGATGGCGCGACTATCTTCTTCGTTTCGGATCGCAGCGGCGCCCAGAATATTTGGAGCACGTCAGTGAGAACCTTTGCTTCGGATCACGCCGCAGGTTCACCGCAGAACCGCAGAGGAAGCGCAGAGGCCCGGCCAGTGACGAAGTTCAAAGACGGGCGCGTGCTGTGGCCGAACATCTCTTACGATGGAAAAGCGATCGTCTTTGAACGGAACTTCGCCATCTGGAAACTGGACACGGCGACTGGTCAAGCCAGCGAAGTGCCGATCACGCGAAGAGGAGCGCCGGTCGGGCCATCCGTCGAACACTTGAGACTCACCGATCAGATCCAGGAACTCGCGCTTTCGTCCGACGGCAAGAAGGTCGCTTTCGTAGTGCGAGGCGAAGTCTTTGCGGCTTCGGCTAAAGACGGAGGCGACGCCGCGCGAGTCACTAACAGCCCGGCGAATGAATCGCAGATCGCGTGGGCTCCCGACAGCCGCCGGTTAGCGTACGTGTCTGACCGCGACGGGGCGCCGCATGTTTATCTCTACGAGTTCGCGTCGAACGCAGAGACGCAACTCACGCGGGATGCGGCGGGCGACGCGGCTCCCTCTTTTTCGCCCGACGGGAAGTCGCTTGCGTTCCAGCGAGACGCGCGCGAGCTTCGAGTGATGGATCTCGATTCGAAACAAGAAAGGCTGCTCGCAAGCGGCACTTTCGAGCGTCCGCCGATCAGCTCAACGCGTTCCTTTGTTTGGTCTCCCGACAACAAGTGGATCGCATTCACTTCAGCCGGCGGCAAGTCGTTTACGAATGTCTCGGTCGTTCCAGCGGCTGGAGGCGAAACTAAACAGATAAGCTTCCTGGCGAACGTCTTCAACGATACCGTCTCGTGGAGCCCTGACGGCACATTCATTCTGTTCGACACGGCGCAGCGTACAGAGGGCAGTCAGATCGCTCGGATCGATCTGATACCTCGCACGCCGCGCTTCCGCGAAGACCAGTTCCGGGATCTGTTCAAAGAAGAATCGCCGCGCCCGTCACGCACAGCTCAACCGCCTCAAGAGAATCGGCAGTCCCAGACGAACAACAACCGGCGGCGACTGCCAACGAGAGGAAGCAACCGCCTAAGCCAGTCGAGATTGTTTTCGAGGACATCAAGAAGCGCCTGACTCTGCTGCCTGTTGGAGTCGATGCGGGCTATCTGGAGATCAGCCCTGACGGCAAGTGGCTGTTGATGATCGCAGGCGCCGCAGGCCAACAGAACTTGTACATCTACTCGCTGGACGAGCTTGCGAGGGAACCGGCGGTGGCCCGGCAATTGACCTCGACGCCGGGCGTCAAACGCGACGCGCAGTTCTCGCCCGACAGCAAGGAGGTTTTCTATATCGAGCAGGGTCGCATCAACATAGTGGCAGTTGACACTCGCGCTCCCCGTCCGCTTGCGGTCAACGCAGAGATGGACGTTGACTTCGCTCGCGAGAAGATCGAAGTCTTCAATCAAGCGTGGAGCTACCTGCGCGACGGTTTTTACGATCCGAATTTTCATGGTGTCGACTGGCAAGCCGTGCGAGCCGAGTACGCGCCGCGCATAGCGGGCGCTCGGACCCCCGACGAGATGCGAAGGCTGCTATCGCTCATGGTCGGCGAGTTGAACGCCTCTCACTCGGGAGTGTCAGCGCCGTTCTCAGCCAATCAAGCTTCGACCGGGAAGCTCGGGCTTCGGTTCGATCGAGCCGAGTACGAAACCGCAGGCCGCTTGCGCGTGACGGAAGTCATTCCGCTCGGCCCGGGCGCGCTCGCTGGAATCAAAACGGGCGAGTATCTGCTGACCATCGACGGAATGCAGATCGGTGCGCGCGTTAACGTCGATGAACTGCTCGGCTTCAAAACAGGCAAGCGCGTTTCGGTGAGTGTCTCGGCATCAAGCGACGGCGCGAACAAACGTGAGGTCGCGGTGAGGCCGGTGAACACAGCGACCGAGAAAGGATTGCTCTACCGAAAGTGGGTCGAGGAGAAGCGCGAATACGTGGCGAAGATCAGCGGCGGGCGGCTCGGCTACGTTCACATGTTCGATATGGGATCTGGTTCGCTGTCGCAACTGTTCGTCGATCTGGATACGGAGAATCATTCGCGCGAAGGCGTCGTCGTCGATGTTCGTAACAACAACGGCGGCTTCGTGAATGCGTACGCGATCGACGTGTTCGCGCGTCGAGGCTACATGACCATGACGCGGCGCGGATTCCCGTCTGCTCCGGCGCGAACGGTGCTGGGTCAGCGAGCGCTCGAGGCTCCGACGATTCTGGTGACCAATCAACACTCGCTTTCGGACGCTGAAGACTTCACCGAAGGCTATCGCGCGTTGAAGCTGGGCAAAGTTGTGGGCGAGCCAACCTCCGGCTGGATCATCTACACTTCGAACACGTCGTTGATCGACGGCACGAGCATTCGCTTGCCATTCATCAAAATCACTTCGAGCGATGGGAAGCTGATGGAATTGGCCCCGCGGCCGGTAGATCTGCCGGTCCTGCGCCCGATCGGCGAGAGCTACACTGGACGAGATGTGCAGCTCGAGACAGCAGTGAGGGAGTTACTGAAGCAGATTGGTAATAATCATCAGTGAGGAATAGACCACGGATGACGCGGATTTGACTGATCGGCACTGATCTGATCTGTGTGAATTCGTCAAATCCGCGCCATCCGTGGTCTATCACAACGTCGCAACGAGCAAACTCGAGCGCAGGCCCCCGCTGATTGCGCGAATGCGATTCGAACCGGGGCGAAGATTCAACGCCGCGCTCGGAGCCACGATTGTAAGCTTCTTGCCGTTCGGGGTCACGTTGACGCTTGCGGGCGGAGCGACAATCACTCCATTGATCTCAACCTGGGCATCGGTTGTCAGCCGCTTGCCTCTTATCAGCAGCCTCGTCCCGTCATAAGACGCTTCCGTAAGCTTGACTGCGCCGGGATCGCCGCCGCTGAAATCAGCGCTTGCGGCCGGGCTGCGATTGCCATGGCTGTCGATCAACACAACGCTGACCTGCGTCGCTTCGGCAAGCCCGCCCATTCCAGTAAACCTCAGCCGCAGCGCGAGCGTAGGTGTAATGCCAAAGTCAGCAGTAAACGGCGCGGTTTGCGCAATCGCGTGACCCTTCTGGTCGAGGAATTGCGCTTCGACTTGCACGACGTCTCCGTCGGCATCCGCAGCCGCGCCCGTCAGCACGAGCACGTCGCCGTTCAAGTCCGCCGAAAGCGTGCTTATCGCTGGACGGTTGTTGCCGAAAGGCTTCATCGTATAGCCAAACAGATCAAGCGCCGTCAGGTCGTTGAAGGTTATCGTCTGTCGCGCGCCGGCCGGAATCGTCGGATCCATTATTCCTATGCGTTGCCCCACGATCGAATCATCACGCCAGTGGCTCGGCTGAAGCCCGTCGCCAGCGGTGCCGTCAGGCCGTCCGGTTGATAGCTGCAGCTCAGAGTCGCCTTCAAAGAAGATCTGCGCACCGCCCGACGACAGTATGCGATCCGAAGTCGCGAGCCCGCCCATCGACACGCCCGGCCGCAGCCTGAATAAATCCCACACGGTCACCGCGAGTTCACAGTTCGGGTTGATCTCCCGCTGACCCACCGCGGAGACGAATCCCAGAACGTGCCCGATCTCGTGGGCGACCACCGCTTCGAAGTCGTATTTGCCTGAATCGATTCCATCACTCGCATCGAAGTCAAAGTCCATCGCCGAGTTGAACCCGATCGCCGGAGATGGGCCGTAAAACGGCGGGTCGATAGTTGGATCCGAACTAATCAAACCGAGTGTCCGATACACCGCGGAAGGCGCGAGGACGCTCCTCGTTTCGCCGAGGTCCGTTGGCACGGTAGGAGTCAGAGGCAGCGCCCAGTAGAGCGCCAGTTCCTTCGAGTCCGTTGTGGAGCCGATCAACCGGCCCAGCACCGTGAAGTAGGAATTCGATGCAATAAGCATCTGAGGGTTGGTTGCTCCGATAACGCCCTGCGGAAACTTTTGGCCGAACCACGCCGTCCCAAAATCGACATCGATGATGACCGCGGTCGGGCTCTGAACTCGCGAAGCCCACACATCAGCGGCCCGCAAGAACGTAGCCTTCGCCTGGGGATTCGCGTCGAGTTCCGGCGTAGCGCGCAGGATTATCTGCAAGCCGCCGGCGCTTTGCAGACTGGGAGGGGTTATCGAGCGAAGTTCCTGGGTCACGTCGCGCCGCGCGATCATCACTGATTCCTCGGCAGTCGAGTTCCGGCAGCCGGCCGCGCCATCGGCCTGGTACACCACAGAGTTCGATGTTTCGGGCGCCCCGGTTAGAAGGACAGAGCTACGAGAGGACGCGCGTCCCAGAGTATCCGAATCTGCGCGTGAAATCCCAGTGCCGTTGTTGACCAGCAACACCAGAGCGATAACGAGTATGCACAATGCAATCCGACACGAATTTAGTTTGAATAGGGTGTGATGCGCCATGCCTGTTTCACCTCCGCAGATGAGTTCAGGAGTCACTTGGTCTTCAAGACCGGGATATGCTGCTCTGAAGGAAGATTGTAGTTCCCTCTAAACCAGTGGCACGTAGGGGCATCCCAAAGGTGTGTTCGCGCCTCGCAATCACAAGGCCGCTGCTACAGTAGGATATAGCAAAACGCAGGACACACAATAGTTTTCTTGGCTTGGCGATTCCAGGACTGTTGACCCTCAGGAATGAACTACGAACGCTTGCCAGTGAAGCGGTTGCAAAGTAGCATTGCTGCGAACTAAAAGGGGGATCGGGATGCGGTTGTCAGGGTGTCGCTCGGCGAAGCTCGATCAGGCAATGCCATATCAACATCGGCCGTCTTGGGCGTTTCGCCGCGCGGTCATAGCGTCATTGATCATGCTGGCATCCTTTGCATTGGGTTGCAGCGAAGCGTCCAAGGGAACCGACGCAAACTCGTCCACGGGCTCAAGTCCAAAACCGGGTGGCAATGCTAATGCCAACGCGGGCGCGCGGGCGACGAGCAGCCAGTCCGCGACTATCGACATCAAAGAGCCCGAACGTTACAGCGTTGCAATGACCATCAGCATTCAAGAGACCGCCTCTGAAGCTCCCGCTCCGATGTTGACGCAGCAACTCAGCCTCGCCAAGTTGGGAGCTGATCGGCGGTGGGCGTTCGTATTCCCCGCGCCGGCTGGTCAGATCGTGTACCTGGAAAAATCAGGCTTGAAGTACCTGGTTTTCTTCGAGCGCAAACAGTACGCCGAGCTTACAGCGAACGCCTTCGGGTTCGAGTTGGGCAACGTGTTGACCCCGAACTCAATTGCCGAGCGCTTAAGCCCAGGCCAGTATGAAAAGCTCGGTCTCGAGCCGGTCAACGGACGTACCGCGATCAAGTATCGCTTAACTGCGCCGAGCGACGCGTCAACGCACATGGATGGTATGGTCTTTGTGGACCAGGAAACCGGGTTGCCGCTTCGTTCTGAGCTGAACACAGCGGCATCCGCGGGAACAAAGTCGCGGGTCATCGTCGAACTGCGTGACGTTCAGCTTAATCCCGATCGCGCGCAGTTCGATGTGCCCGCCGGGATGAAGAAGGTCACACAGCAGGAAGCAAGGCAGCAGATTGAAACCTTAGGGAGCGCTCTTCGGTCGTTCGCGTACATCATAAGCGGGACACCGTCCGTGCCGGTCGCCAGGGCTAGTCAATCGGCTGCCAACAAGAATGCCAGCCGGAGCGGACGGTGATGGCGTCGCAAGGCCGCACCTGAACGCGAATAGGCAGAGTGCGCTAAGAAAGGCTTCAGCGAAAAGACAAGGTATGAAGAACAGGTTGCGAATCACTCCACCAGGCGTGTTGATCATCCTCGCGTTGTTTTGTATGGTGTTCCCGCTCGCTAGTTGCAAAGACAATGGCAGCGGAGCAAAGGAACTGACTCTGGCCGTTAACTCGGGCGTCGAGGGCGATGCGCTCAAGCAAGCCGCTCGCGACTACGAAGCTCTCACCGGCGTTCACGTCAACATAGCGGAGTTCCCCTACGACAACCTATTCGAGAAGGAACTGATCGATCTCACCGCTGCGACCGGCGCTTACGACCTGATCATGCTTGATGACCCCTGGTTCCCACGGTTCGCAACCGAGCACGTTCTTACCGACCTCACCCCGTGCTATCAAAAACGCGGGCAGGCGGGACCCGATGGGGATTTCGTGCCGTCGTCCATCGCTCTTTGCAAACATCCTTATGAGAGCGGAGAGCTGTACGCTTTGCCCTATGTTGGTAACTCGCAGTTGTTCTTCTATCGCAAAGACCTGTTTGAGAAGCACAACCTGAAAGAGCCCGCGACCTGGGATGATGTCTTGACGGCGGCGAAGACTATCGATGAGCGCGAGCGGAGCGGGGCGCCCGGTGGAGGCCGAGTACACGGATACGTGATGCGGGCCGCGCGAGGCAACTCCGCAGTCGCCGATTTCATGCCGATCTTTTGGTCGTTTGGCGCCGAGATGTTTGACGCGAGCGGCCGGCCTGCGGTCAACAGTCAGGAGGGAATCAACGCGCTGAGATTCATGGTTGAATTAGGAAAGTACGCGCCGTCCGGCTATGCGAGCTTCAATGCGACCGAGGTCTCAGCACACCTGCTTCAAGGCACGGCGGCGATGTCGATCAACTGGCCCGCGTGGATCAGCGCGTTCAATGATCCGGCAAAAACGAAAGTTCTGGGTAAGATGAACTTCGGTACGATGCCGGGCGAAAAGGCCGAGGGTCGAGCCGAAATCGGCAACTGGCTGATCGCGATCCCTCGCGCATCTCGAAACGCAGATGTAGCGTTCGAGTTTTTGCTCTGGGCGACGACTGCCGAGCAGATGAAGAAGTCGGCTCTTGCCGGGAACCCGCCCACGCGCCGTTCGGTGTTCAATGATCCCGAGCTTCTCGCGAAATTTGCGGCTTACCCAGCACAGCTTCGCTCGCTTGAGACTTCAAAGCCCCGGCCGCGCACTCCGCTGTGGAACGAGATCGAGAACGTGTTTGGAATATTTCTATCGCGAGCCAACAGCGGCGAGCTGACTGCGGAAGAGGCGATGAATCAGGCTAACGCCGAGATAGCCAAGATCGTTGATCGAAACAAGAATTAGGTCTTTGTATGGTTTCGCTATGCACACCATTGAAACCGGGCGATGGTATTTGCGACCGTTCACCTCAGATGATCTCGATGCCTTCGCGTCGATGAACGCCGACGCGGACGTGATGCGATACATCGGCGACGGCAAGCCTCAAACGAGGGCGCAAACTGAAATGCGCCTCAACGCCATCCTCGATCATTGGGACCAACACGGGTTCGGTTTGTGTGCGGTTGTCGATAGGGCGACGCGCGCGTTCATCGGTTTTTGTGGATTGCAGTATCTGGACAACACCTCTGAGATCGAAATCGGATATCGGCTCGCGAAGCGATCCTGGGGCTTCGGCTTCGCCACCGAAGCGGCGAGGGCGAGCTTGAAACACGGCTTCGAAGAACTCGGTCTCGATCGCATCGTTGCCGTTGTGCATCCTGAGAATGTTGCGTCGCAGTGGGTCGTCCAGAAGATCGGTCTCAGATATGTGAAAGACGCGCGATTCTACAAAAGCGACGTCGAGTATTACGCCATCACGCGGCAAGTTCGAGCAGGATGATTCAACCTAAATCAGACGGTCCGAACATGAAGAACTTCGGCAGCAGAGAGACGTCGCTGCCTTACTTGCTGATCGCGCCAACCATTGCGGTGCTCGTCGCGCTTTCGATCTATCCTCTCATCTACGCGGTGAAGATCAGCCTTCAAGCCGGCTCCGGCGAAGCGGCACGCTGGACCTTTGCAAACTTCGCGCGGCTCGGGAGTGACAAGTTCTTCCTTGAGGCGCTCGCCCACACATTCATCTACGCGGCGGTCGCGCTTACGTTTGAGTTCCTGCTCGGGTTGGGGCTCGCAGTTTTGCTCGATCGGCCGTTGCGCGGACGCTCGCTGTTTCGAAGCGCACTGCTCATCCCGATGATGCTGCCGCCGGTCGTGGTAGGGGTAGTCTGGCGATTGATGCTCAACCCGGACTTCGGCGCGATCAACGGTACGCTCAAGGGCGCGGGCGTCAACACAGAGGCTTTGACCTGGACGGCGTCGCCCACGCTTGCGCTTGCGTCGGTCATCGCGGTCGATATCTGGCAGTGGACCCCGTTTATGTTTTTGGTGCTGCTTGCCGGACTGCAAGCGATCCCTCAAGAGCCTTATGAAGCCGCAGTGATCGACGGGTCGAGCACGTGGCAGACATTTCGTCACGTGACGCTTCCGCTGCTCAAGCCGGCGATACTCATTGCGTTGTTGCTTCGCACAATGGACCTGCTTCGCGTGTTCGATCAGATATTCATATTGACCGAGGGTGGGCCGGGATTCTCGACTGAAACCGTGAGCCTGTACATTTATCGCACGGCATTTCGCTTCTCTGATTTCGGCTACGCGGCGGCGATGTCGTTTGTGCTGCTCGTGCTGACAAACATTGTAAGCGTCGGGTACATTCGATTGCTTCAAAAACAGGAGGCAGTGTGAGCGAACGCTACGCCGCACGCAAAGCCGCAAAGCCGCAAAGTCGCGCAAGGCTGGGCACGCCGGGCGCGTCGCGAACGAGGTTTGCGCGATGGTCAAAGTACGTTCTGCTCAGCGTGTCTGTGTTGGCCGCGGTCACGCCGGCCTACTGGATGGTGACTATCTCGCTCAAGAGCGAAGTAGATCAGTTCGCCGCGCCGCCTCGTTGGTTCCAGTTTGCTCCGACGTTAGCTCACTACTACGATGCGTTCTTCACGCGTTCGTTCGGGCGATATCTGTTGACGAGCGTCATTGTAGCGACTCTGTCGACAATTTGCGCCGTGACACTTGGGACGCTGGCGGCTTATGGGCTTGCGCGGTTCAGGCTGCGCGCTAAGCTCGATCAGCGCTTGTCGCTGTGGATACTGTCGACGCGGATGTTTCCACCTATCGTAACGGCGGTTCCGCTGTTTCTGATGATGCGCGATCTGCGACTGCTCAACACGCTCACATCGCTTGTGATCGTTTACACGGCGCTCAATCTTCCGTTCGTCGTGTGGATGATGCGTGGCTTTTTTCGTGAGCTCCCGCGCGAGCTGGAAGAAGCCGCGATGGTGGATGGCGACTCGCGGCTGGGCGCGCTTGTGCGGGTAATTCTCCCGCTGGTCACCCCAGGACTGGCTGCCACAGCCGTTTTCTGTCTGATCGTGTCGTGGAACGAGTTCCTGCTCGCGCTGGTGCTCACGCAGACAGACGTGTCGATGACTCTGCCGGTGGGTATCGCTGGACGGGTCACTCAATACGAAATCAAGTGGGGTGTGATGAGCGCAGCGGGAGTGGTGGCGATGATTCCGATATTGGTCTTTGCGATGGCGGTACAGCGTTATCTCGTGAGAGGGTTGTCGCTTGGAGCGGTGAAAGGGTGAGGAAGTGAAACGTGATCCGTGATGCGTGACGTAGCATAGACTTTAGTCTGTGTCCCAGTTGTTCGGGGACTAGACTGAAGGACACAGACTAAAGTCTATGCTACGTCACGCATCACGTTTCACGCATCACGCTTTATTCCTATGGACGTACGATTCGAAAACGTGACAAAGACGTTCGGCCAGTCGGCGGTGGTCGATCAATTGAATCTGGCTGCTGATGACGGTGAACTAGTCGTGCTATTGGGACCCTCGGGGTGCGGCAAGACCACGACGCTGCGAATGCTTGCCGGGCTCGAAGACGCAACGTCGGGCGACATCTTCATCGGAAGCGAACGAGTCAACGATGTGCCGACTCGCTACAGAGATATCGCGATGGTCTTTCAAAACTACGCGCTCTATCCTCATATGACCATTGCTCAGAACATCGCCTATCCGCTGCGAGTTCGAAAGATCGCGAGAGACGAAATCAACCAGCGAGTGAACCGTGTCGCCGACATGCTCGAGATCGGCGGCTTGCTGGGAAGAAGACCGCGAGAGTTGTCGGGAGGCGAACGCCAGCGCGTTGCGCTTGCACGCGCGATCATACGCGAGCCACGGGTCTACCTGATGGACGAGCCGTTGTCGAACCTCGATGCAAAACTGCGCGTTCAGATGCGCGGCGAATTGAAGCGCCTGCAGCACGATCTGGGCACTACGACGATCTACGTGACGCACGATCAGGCGGAAGCGATGACGCTGGCTCACCGGGTAGCGATCATGCGCACCGGTAGGCTTCAACAATTCGACACACCGCTGAATATATACAACCGGCCGGCGAATCGTTTCGTCGCGGAGTTCGTCGGCAGCCCAAGCATGAACTTCATTGAAGGGAAGTTCGATGCGGCCTCTCGCAGCTTCACTAGCGACACGCTATCGCTCGCACTCGAAGAAGGTCAGCTCGCCAGACTGAACGGCCACGAGCGAGTAACATTCGGGATCAGGCCTGAACACGTTGAGGTTTCAACTGCCGAACGAGATGGGTGGCTGAGGGCAAAGGTCTACGTGACTGAGTTGATGGGGAACGAGACATTCGTGTTCTTGAGGCTGGGCGCGGAGAAAGTTATCGCGCGCGCCCTGGCGGACTTCCGAGCCGAAATGGAGAGCCAGGTTTGGATTGAGCTCGATGTTCAGAAGGCGCTGTTCTTCGATTCCGCCACAGGAGAAGCGATAGGCGAATAACTCGCGTTGATTTCGCTGATCAGAATTTGATGCAGATCTTCCCGAAGTGAGAGCCGCCAGCCATATGCTCGAAGGCCTGGCGAGCTTCCTCAAACGCGAACACCCGATCGATCACCGGCCGCAGCTCGTGCAACGAGATCGCTCGATTCATCGCTTCAAAAGTATCGCGGCTCCCGACCAGCACGCCCTGGATGCGAACATTCTGCATAAGAATTTGAACCAGGTTTACTTCGGTCGCATTCCCTGACAGGTTGCCGATCAATCCAATGTGCCCGCCGATCTTGATTGCTCGAAGCGACTTCCCGAAAGTCCCCGCACCCCCGACTTCAACGATGTGGTCAACGCCGATTCCTCCAGTCAGCTCCTTCGCGCGCTTGTCCCAATCGGGCGTGGTCGTGTAGTTGACGCCGAAATCCGCGCCCAGCTTCTTCGCTCGTTCGAGCTTTTCATCACTGCTCGACGTAACAATCACTCGAGCCCCCGCGAGCTTTGCGAACTGCAAAGCAAAGATCGACACGCCCCCAGTGCCCTGCACCAGCACGGTCTCGCCCATGGTCAGGCCACCCATATTGATCAGTGAATTCCAAGCCGTCACTGCAGCGCACGGGAGCGTGGCCGCTTCTTCGTCGGTCAGGTGAGCCGGTACGTGCACCAGTCCTTCTTCGTGAAAGGATCGATACTCTGTGAGCATCCCATCCAGCGGTCCGCCAAGCGATGCGCCGAGCTTTGCGCGCGCGGGTTCGCCGCCGAGCCACTTTTGCGAAAAGTTCGCGGCGACGCGATCGCCGGTCTTAACGCGTGTCACGCCCTCGCCGATGGCAACTACTTCACCCACACCATCCGACAAGGGGACCAGCGGAAGCGGCAAACGTGGGTTGTACTTGCCCTCGACCGTGAGCAGATCGCGATAGTTCAGCGATGCCGCGCGCAGCTTGATGACCGCGTGATACGGCCCGGCGGCCGGGTCAGGGCGCTCGACCTGCGTAAGCGAGTCCAGTCCGAACTTGTTTTGAATCTCGAATGCTCTCATCGGTTCCTCTTGATCGATTCATCGACCGCAACTGTGAATCTCGATTCGTGTTCTGTAAAGGCTCGGCGTAATATACCTGCTGAGCGAATGCGCGGCAAACGGGAGTTTAGTAGTCCGGCCTAGAGGCGGAAGTAGCATAGACTTTAGTCTGTGTCTGCACCGCGATAGAAGGATCTCATCGGACACACACTAAAGTCTATGCCACTTCTGCCTGAAGGCCGGGCTACGAACGCCTGCCAAGGAGAGACTAAATGGAAATAGCGCTCAATGGAGCGACGACAATGAAAGCAGATCTCGAAACCGACATTCGCGCTGCAAGCGAAGCGGGATTCGATTGGCTCGAGATATGGGCCTCAAAGCTACGCGCTTTTCTCGAGTTGCACAGCGCCGCCGATCTCAACGATCTGTTCGCGACACACAACCTCAAACCGTACAGCATCAACTCGATCGAGCGAATCACTTTCAGGGATGCTGCCGGGCATCGAAGCCTGTTAAGCCAATGCGACGATCTCTGCCGCGTTGCCAAGGAGATTCGCTGTCCGTACATCGTCGTCGTGCCTTCACCACTGCCGATTGGTACGAGCCGCTCGGAAGTCATCGGGGAATCAACGCGAGTCCTTGGCGAGCTTGGCGGAATCGCCGCAAAGCGTGGTGTTACTCTCGCGTTCGAGTTTCTTGGGCAACCTGATTGCAGCGTCCGGACCCTGGCGCTTGCGGATGAGATAGTGCGCAAGGCAGGACGGCCGAACGTCGGGCTCGTGATTGACAGCTTTCACTTTTACGCCGGCGGCTCAACGATAGAATCGATCGATGCCCTCGACCCGGAGCGGCTTTTCATCTTTCATATCAATGATGCGGAAGACCTTCCGCGCGAACGGCTCGAGGATCGCCATCGGTTGCTGCCGGGACTCGGGATCTTGCCGCTCAAAGAGATCGTCGCGGCGCTTCGGCGTATTGGCTACGACCGAGTAGCGAGCGTGGAAATATTCAGACCGGAATACTGGGAGCGCGATCCATTCGAGTTGGCGCGGGCAGCACGAGCGGCGGTGGAACGAGCGCTCGAAACGGGAACACAGGAATAACGCGCGCCGATAAGACGCAAAGGCGCGAAGAGGACTCACTAAATGGATCGGATCAGGGTTGGGATAATCGGAGCAGGCTACATCGGCGTGGTTCACGGCGCGATGCTGGCGCGAGACGAGCGAGTGCGAGTGACGGCAGTCACCGACCTGCTGGCCGAGCGAGCTGAACGGCTTGCAGGCTCAACGGGCGCCGAGATCGTGAGCACGGCAGAAGAGGTGATCGAAGGCGTAGACGCGGTTTACGTAGCGACGCCCAACACTAAGCACACGGCGCTGGCCCTTGCCGGCATCGCATCAGGCAAGCACGTGTTTTGCGAGAAGCCAATGGCGACCTCGTTGGCTGACGCTCAGGCCGTTCTGGACGCAGCGTCCAAAGGCAACGCCGTGTTTCAAGTCGGGCACAACCGGCGATTCGCTCCCGTGTATGCGACGCTCAAACGACTGATCGAGAAATCCGGACCGCCGCATTCGGCTCATGTGAAAATGAACCGCGGCGAGTTGACCAACCCGGAGTGGGTCGGCGCTCCTGAGGTCACCGGCGGATTCCTCTTCGAGACGACCATACACATGTTCGACATGATGCGATTCCTGTTTGGCGAAGTCGCGAGTCTCGACGCTGTTGGATCGTCACACGAATATCCTGAAGTGGACGACTTCTCAATGCTTCTTCGCTTTAAGAGCGGTATGCACGCAACGATGGCTTCTTCGGCTGACGCGAGCTGGCTGTTTCCCTTCGAGCGCGTGGAAGTGTTTTGTCACCACCGGACGTTTACGACTCGCGAGATGGAGAGTCTGACTCACAGCGAAGGATTGGATGGAGGGCATTTCACACAAACGATGCAGCAGTTGGCGAAGGAAGAGAAGTGGGGATACGCGCAGGAAGACCGGGCATTTGTGGACTCGATTGTGGAAGGAGCACCCGCTGCGGTGACTGCGCTGGATGGCTTCAGGTCGGTCGAGCTGGTCGACGCGTGTTACCGCGCAGTCCGAAGCGGGGAGCGCGTTGGCGTCAGCGCGAATCGCTGATCACTGGATCCGTCGTCCGGTCGAACGGATTGGGCTCATCCGGAGCTACTTCCGAGATCACTTGCCTGAGCGCGCTGCGTCGCCGCTGGAGGAAGTGAATCGGATGATCTGATTGTAGCTGGGATTCTTTTCGCCGGGTTCAGCAGGCTTGATGGCTTCCACGGTAGGCGCGGCAGGAACCGAACCGAGATGTATATTGCTGTAGCGGGTGTAGATGATGCGAACGTAGTTTTGCGTCTCAAGGAATGGCGGGATGCGATAGCCGTAAAACTCAACCGCGCCCTCGCCGGCGTTATAGCCCGCGAGCGCAAGTCTCACATCTCCGTTGAACCGATCGAGCAGCCATCGCAGATACCTCGTTCCGCCCAGGACGTTTTCACGCGGATCGAAGATGTTCTTCACGCCGAACCTGGTTGCGGTCTCGGGCATCAGTTGCATCAAGCCCGAGGCGCCCTTCACCGAGACTGCGGTGCGATTGAACGCCGACTCCGCTCGCATAAGCGAAAGAATAAGGCAGGGGTCCAATCCGTTTTGAGCTGCGGCTTCCTGCACCAGCGCGTCAATGGCCGGGTTGCCCGAGGAAATGTGATGCCCGGCGAGAATCGCGGGCACCTTGATCTGTGGAGCTTTCTGAAGCGCTGCTGCGTCCGCCGCCTTCTTCTTGTTTAGTTCTTCTGCGCGCGCTCGGTCCTGGTCCTCGTTGGTGAGCGGAACCGGCGTCCGCTCAGGCGGAGATAGCGGACGCTGCTGCGCCGCTGCGCTGACGGCGGCAAGCATCAACAGGGCGATTGCTAAGAGATTCTTCAACATCATTGCTGGATCGTTACGTGAGCAAGTTCGGCGCTGTCTTCGCCGCGAACGAAAAGCGTGAGCCTTTGTTTAGCTCCAACCTGCTTGGGATCGAATACAATTACTCCCGTCAGCGCCTCGCCCGGCGCGAGCACATTCTCAGGCTTGCTTTGATTCACAACAGCCGTGAGCGGCCTCACCTCTTTCCCCTCGCTCAGCTCGAGCGACATCGCCGTAAAAGCAAAGTCCTTGTCACCCGTATTCTGAATCGTGTAGCGCAGGTAAGCCTTGTCGTCAAACAACAGCATTCGCTCATCAAGCGTGATAACAACCTTCTTTGCAATTGCGCGTGTGTTGCTCACTTTGGTTTCGCGCAGTCCCAACATCAGCGCCTGCATGAACCGCCGCTCGATCTCCTGATCGGCCCGCTGCGGCGCCAGACGCTCCGCCTCCGCCAGCTTGGCATCGGCTTCGGCAATCTTGCGGTCGGCCTGCTGCTGCGCGCCGCGAAGAATCTCAGCGGCCTTTTGACGAGCCTGTTGTTCTGCTTCCGCTTTCAGGCGCTCGAAGTCAGCAGTCGGCTTCTCAGGGTCGAGGCCACGCGGATCGGCGGCGGGCGCCGACGGGCCGGTTGCGGCCGCCAGGTCGGTAACATTCACCATTCGGTGTGCCTGCGCCGTGGCAACTATGGTCAAGTCGAAACTATATGTATGTTTGCCGTCAGTCTTGACGAACATGTTGCTGGCGCCTTTTGACGAGACCGGCTTAACGAAGACTTCGTTGCCGGGGTGTTCATTAGTTCCGCTGCGCTGGACGACGAAGGTTCCCTTTCCTGTAGTGAGGTCGTACAGATCCCCGCATACGATCTCCTGAACCGCCTCGGAAAATCGGATCATGGTGGTGATTCCCTGAGCAGTTTTGATTTCCCCGATGCGATCGTTGCCTAGGGCAAGCGTCGCTACCGGCGACTGCGCGAGCGCACCCTGAGCTGCAGTCAACGAACCTAAAAGGATTACGAACGATGCGACTACTTTCAATCTAGCCTCCTAAGCTTGAAACCCGCGGGGAAAGGACAAGCCTGCAGTCAGGTATTGTTACAAAGAAAGCGCGAGCGAATCAAGGTTAAAGTTCAGCGGGAGCAATGATCGGCAACGGCGTTGAATAGGCGAGGTTTGTTCAGTCTTACGGCGTTTGCGGTTGTTCGAAACCAGTATTCGGGGCAGGCAGGAGTTTTTCGACAACATACAGCGCGAGCAGTGTTGTGATGAGGAGCGTAACCAGTACACCGATGATCGTTCGCAGTGCGTGGCGGCGCTTGGTCGGGTCGCCCGTTCGGAGCCAGCCGCGCCAACCGCACTCGTGGCAGCGGTAGGTCTTATGCGAGGTCAGTACTTTGACCAGCTTCTCCCTGAAGCCACGCGTGTGTGATCGGTGTATGCGCCCGCCGCATTGGGGGCAGACTGTAGCAGCCACGAACTCCCCTCTTTCCCGTCTCTTGCCAGGCAAGAAAACGCCCCGGCGTTTCTATCGCCGGGGCGTTTTCAAGTCAAAACTTAATCGCCAAACTCTGAGGACCGCTGTTCTCTAGCGCACTGGACTACTTGACACAGACTCATCACCTCCGCCGAGCCCGATACCAATCGCGACCGCCGCTCCAATCCCGATGAGCGCCAGTAAACCGAGCAGTCCGGCCCCTACAAACGGACCAGCAGCCTTGCGGCCCTCGCACTCCACCTTTACGTCGATCCCGCCAGCGGAGGTCGCGTCCACCGCGCCGTCGTAGTCCTTCTTCTGCCCGGCCGCGAGAGTTTCAGCGGTCGGTGAAGTAACGTTGAGCGATCCCTTTCTCACTTCGACCTCGGTTTTTGTGCAATTCGATCTGATTTGCAGCGAGCCCGCAGTACACGTCAGAGTGACCGTAGTGTTATCCCCTACTTCTACTCGGCCCAGCGCGCCCAGATCTATGATCGCTTTGCCATTTGAACTCGTGGCAATGGTGCTTCCGGTCATCACGGTCGCCCCTGTTTGCGCGGCGTTGCCGTTGATGGTGACCTGGCCAGTTTTCACCGTAAGGGTTCCCGTGCAGTCCTGCGCGAGCGCCGGGTCAACCACGGCCTTTGTGACCTCAGGCGCAGCAAATGAACGGAGAGTAAAAACCGTGGCGACCGCCATCGCAAGGGCGATGCTGATGGTCGCTCGCTGGTAACTGGTCCGCAATTTCATAATTCCTCCATTACGCACGAAAGCACTGAACCGTGCGTCTTCGATTCTGGGGCAGCCCCAGAATATGGAATAGATGGGCAAAAGTCAACAGCTTTTTGGCTGTCCAGCGTGGTTGAGATCGCCGAACTCACCGGTAGTCTGGCAGCTCATCCAGGACAATGCCGGAAAGCGGCGGGTTTCTCAGATCCCTATCAGACAGGATCGGGGCCTCGACACCCCAATTGATATCGATTTCCGGATCGTTCCACAAAACGCCCCGCTCATACTCGGGATGGTAAAAGTCGCTGCACTTGTACAGGAACTCGGCGGTCTCGCTCAAAACCAGATAGCCGTGCGCAAACCCGGGCGGCACGTACATCTGACGCCTGTTGAGCGCAGAAAGTACACCGCTCTCCCACTTGCCAAAGTTAGGGGAGCCGTGTCGGACGTCAACCACCACATCAAGCACCTCGCCCTGAACCACACGGCAAAGCTTGGCCTGAGGATGCTTGATTTGATAGTGCAGTCCTCGCAGCGTGTGTTTGACTGATCGCGCGTGATTGTCCTGAACAAACCGGTCATTTATGCCAAGGTCGGCGAATCTGACCTCGTGATAGCTCTCGAAGAAGAACCCGCGCTCATCCTCGAAGACTGAAGGCTCGAGCAAACAGACGCCCGGAAGCGAGGTCTCTATACGTTTCATGTCGATGTCAAAAGTCGCGCGCCCTCGCTATTCGCCGGCTACCCTCGCGCGTCCGGATGAAGATTCCTTGATTAGCTCGTGTGCCCAGCCGTTCCTGCGCGGTATCAGCCGCGACGCGCCTTCATCGCCGAGGAACTTTACGTTGCTGTACTTCGCGTCGCGGTAGTCTTTCACACGGCCGGCCTCGATGGCGTCGATAACTTGCTTCACGCCTTCTTCGATGCTCCATCGCGGCGCGAACCCGAGTGTCTTCGACAGCTTTCCGAAGCTGACCTTGTAATCACGCGGGTCCGTGTCTGATCCCTCGCTGACCAGCTCCGCGCCGGGCACCAGGCGCGCTATGATTTCGCCCGCTTGCTGGATGGTGTAGTTCTGATCGTCGGAACCGACGTTGAAAATCTGGTTGCCGACCAGAGATAGCGGCGCCTCGAGCGTCTTTAGCACAGCTTCTGCGGCATCATCCACGTGAACAAAAGGCCGCCATTGATCGCCGCCGAAGATGGTGATGCGCCCCTCGACCATCGCCTTTGCGGTGAGCAGGTTGATGACCAGGTCGAAGCGCGTGCGACCCGACAAGCCATAGATCGTTCCAAATCGCAACGATGTCGGTCCGAAACCCGAGCCCGCCATGCTTGTAAGCACCCGCTCGGAGGCTATCTTGCTGCGGGCGTAAATCGAAACAGGGTGTAGCGCCGACCGCTCGTCGAGCGTAGCTGGATTGGCGCCATACACCGAACAGGTGCTGGCGAAAATGAAGCGGCTGACGTTGGTACCCTTCGCGACTTCCGCAATCATTCGCGTGGCCATCAGGTTGACTTCGATCGTCAGCTCTTCGTCCAGCGCGCACGCCGGGTCGCCGACGATCGCCCCGAGATGCACGACCGCATCTACGTTGCGCATCGCTTCGACGACTTTGTCGACCTGGCGAAAGTCAGCCTGCATGATTTCGAGGTTGGGGTGATCGATGACTTCCCCTATGGGCTCGGTGCCGTAGATCAACAGATCGAGCAGCCTGACGTGGTAACCCTTCGCGAGCAGCTTGGGCAAGAGAGCCGACCCGATGTAGCCGGCGCCGCCAATCACCAGCACCCTGGACAGGATCACGGGTGTGGGTTTCTCGAGATTGATCTCGGCTCGCACGACGTTCGACCAGACCAACGCCCACACTCGCGAGAGCACCAGCACGACGACGCTCAAAGCCCACGCCAGCACCAGAGCCCCGCGAGGCATATAGAGCGCGCCGCCGAGAAAGTACGCAATGAATCCGAACAGCAGGTAGGCGAGACTGACAGCCTGCGTGATGACCAGCGCCTTGTAACGGCCTTGATATGCGCGGCCGCGAGTGTAGAAGCCACTCAGAGCGAAAACAGCCAGACATATCACCGTCAGCAGCAAAGCTAAGTTGCGATACCCAATAACGTAGTTCCAAAAAACAGTCTCGTAAGTAATGGTGAGTGTTTTGCTCTCGAACGCCACGAGATAGAAGAAGCGCGCAGCCAGCGCTGTTAGGACTGACGCATTGACCAGAACAATGTCTGCGACAACGCGCGCCAGTATTTCTTGTCTGGGACGAGTAGACCGGACGGTTGGCATTTCCTCCTTTACGCTCATGTTTGTATTAGCTCAATCTGGCACTAAATTGCAGAATTGACCAATTGCGGATCAAGTGCCTTCGTCACTTCGGGGGCGAATTCATGTATGCGCCGAACAGCTTTGCAAATACCTAACGCGATCTCGTCGCTCATATCCGACCACATCGGCAGGCTCAGACTCCGAGCGGCAAGCAGGTCAGTATTATCCAACGTGCTATCGGTTGGAGCAAATCGCTTATAAGCCGTCTGTCGATGGGCCGGGGGATCGTAATACTTACGCGTGTCGATATTCTCGGCGGACATGGCAAGCGCTAGTTGATCGCGGCTCATCCCAAAGGTCTCTCCATCAACCATAATCGAGTATTCCCGGTAGGAACTTCGATTGCCGCTTGCTATCGCCTGGAAGCTTATGCCGCTCAGTCGCCCTAGTTCCCGGCGGTAGAGCTCCGCGATGTGGTTACGATGGTTTGCTGCCCGCTCCAGGTTGCGGAGACTATGGACACCCAACAACGCGCTGAGTTCAGGCATCCGCGCATTCAAACCAGCGAAGTCACTGCCATACTTGCCATCGTTGCCATACTCGCGACCAACACGAATCCTCTCAGCCAGGGAGTCATCATTAGTCGCTACAATGCCGCCCTCCCCAGTAATCAGCAACTTCGTCGGACTGAGACTGTAGACTTGCGCGTCGCCCTGCGGCCCAACTGGAACACCTCGGTACAAAGCCCCAAAACCATGCGCGGCGTCGAAGATCAGCTTTAGTCCGCGCCGATCTGCGATTGCAGTGAGCTCATCAATCTCGGCAGGATTACCGAAGTTGTGTACCGCTACGATTGCAGTTGTCCGGGAGGTGATTGCCGCCTCTGCCTTCGCAGGGTCAAGGTTCGTCGTGCTGAAATCCACATCCGCAAAAACCGGTGTGAGCCCCGCCCAAACCAGGGAGCTCACACTTGCCATAAACGTGAAGCTAGGCACGACGACATCGCCGACTAGTCCGAGACCTCGGTAGGTAAGCATCAAACCCAGCGTGCAGCTCGATACAGCTACAGCATTCCTCACGCCCAAATGCGCCGCAATAGCCTGCTCGAATGTCGCAAGGTGGCGGCCCTTTGTTACCATTCCGCTGCTGAAGATCTCCTGGATGTCCGACTGCAACTCCTCGAACGCAGGTAGCACCGGACGCACAATATTGACCTTGCTCTCGAAGATTGGGGTTCCGCCGAGCACCATTGGTCTATCGGTCATGCCAACCGTCCTCTCGTGTCATTAATTATCTTTGCCGGCACTCCGACGGCTGTCACGTTGGCAGGGAGATCACGGATGACAACCGCTCCGGCCCCGACGACCGACCACGCTCCGATGGATCTGCCTTGAATCACACTCGCGCCCATGCCGATGTAACACCCTTCGCCGATTGTCACGCTGCCGGCAAGCTGAGCGCCGGGATTGATATTGCTGTAGGGACCGACGGTCGCGTCGTGGCTCACGACGACGCCGACATTCAGAATACTATGACTGTCAATGAAAGCGCCTGTGTTAATAACCACGTTTGGGAAGACCGTCACTCCCTTGCCGAGCCGCGCGTATGGCGAGATATGCGCGAGGGGCGAGATCACGCTCGCGAAGCTCAGTCCAATTCCACGAGCGCGCTCCGCCAGGCGGCGGCAAACCTGCGGCGAGCCAACCGCGCAAACTACGGCGATGTCCCTTCGGTCCGCGCCATCAAACCATGACCAATCGCCAAGGACCGGCAAACCGTCGAGCTCCTGTCCGTGCAGATCGCGATTATCATCGGTGAAGCCAATCGGTTCTATTTCCCCGACCGCCAGGGCCTGATGCCGGAGTATATCCGCAACTTCTCGACCGTGCCCCCCAGCGCCGATGATTACGACTCGTTTCAATCGAATTAGGCTCCTTTGTGCAGACTCCCCTTGAATTCCTGTGCGGTTGCATGTCCCGGCTGGCTGATGCCCTCTCGTCTGATGAGGTTCATTATTGTCAAAGCGATGATCTTCACATCAAGCCAGAATGATTGATGATCTACATACCATACATCGAGCGCAAATTTCTCCTCCCACGAAAGCGCGTTGCGGCCGTTGACCTGTGCCCAGCCGCTTATGCCCGGCAACACCTCGTGACGGCGAAACTGGTTAGGCGTGTAGCGATCGCGGTAGTGCGAGTAAAGCGGGCGTGGTCCGACAAGACTCATTTCACCGCGCAGGACGTTCATCAACTCCGGAAGCTCGTCGAGACTCGTAGCTCGCAACAAGCGCCCAATCGCCGTCAGCCGCTCAGCGTCGGGCAGCAACTCCCCCTCGTCGCCACGCGCGTCAGTCATCGTGCGAAACTTTCGGATCAAGAAAGAGCGGCCCTGAAACCCAAGCCTTTCCTGGGTGAACAACACAAAAGACCCAAAATGAATACGCACCACGAGTGCGATGATGACAAGGAGCGGCAGCACTACAGGCATAGCCAAAACGCAGAAGACAAGATCCAGGACTCGCTTGACGGCCCGCCTGTAAATCCCAGAAGTACCATTCATCTTAGTCGGTCTCAATCACCCGTGTGCCGCAAGCCTCTGAAGCAGATTCACAAACTGCTGACTCTGCCTGGAGCGATTGAAGTGCTTTTCTACAAACGATCGGCCGCTTCGGCTCATCTGCTCTCTCTCTTGTTGATGAGAAGCCAAAAAGCGTACGGCTTCGGCGAGCGACTTCGCGTCGCCCGGCGGGGTGTAGATACCGGCCCCGGCCGTTTCTACGACTTCGCGGATAACGCCGTCAATCGCCAGCACGACCGGTCGCCCTGCAGCCATGTAATCAAAGACTTTGTTCGGATAGGTCATCCGAAACATCGGGATGTTCTGCAAGACGGCGACGCAGGCATCCGCGCTTGCCAGGAAGCTTCGCATCTCGCGCTTAGGCTGCGCGCCAGCGAACAAAATGTTCTCGAACCTACGGGCTTCGGCTGAGGTCTGCAGCCGCTTTCGTTCCTTGCCATCACCTACAATCAAGAAGCAGATCCGGGAGTCTGCTTTGAGCTCTTCCGCGGCTTCAAGCAGCAGGTCGAGATCGTTAGCAAGTCCCATGGCGCCGGCATACACGACCACGAATTTGCCGTCCAGTTTCAGCCTCGCGCGAATGCCGTTGCCATCCGACGACGGATCGAACATCGCCGGATCTACGCCATTCGGCAGCAGGGTGACCTTGTCCGGCGCGATGCCCTTCTTGATCAAGTAATCCACGTAGGCCGGCGAATTCACCAGGATGTGACTGGCTCGGGCGTAAAGAAACTTTTCGAGGCGGCGCGACCCTCGAATCAGAAACCGGTTCTTCAGCAAGCCCATGTCAATGACGAACTCCGGCCAGAGATCGCGGACCTCCAGCAGGAAGGGGCGGCGGCGCAAGGCGGAAACAAGCCATGCTGAAACGGCCTGAAAGATGGGCGGCGACGTGCCCATCACTACGTCGACCTTGCCCATCCGCAGCGCCTTGATCAGGGATGAAGCGGCAAAACCGATAAAGGAAAACAACCGGCCCGCGAAGCTGCCGCCAAACGTGGGGGGCGTGAAAGCCCTAACGACTCGGACTCCTTCGATCGTCGCATCGGCTTTCGACACCGACGCACTGCTTGTGCTTTGTCCGGTGAGGTAGCTGATCTCGCTGGCTATCACGGTGAAATCATGTCCCCGCTCAACAGCGCCGCGCGCCAGTTCGAAGTGACGAGTGCCGCCCGGTTCATTTGGCGTCGCGAAGCTTTGATGAATCAGAAGGAAGTGCATCAGGCGATCTCCAACTGATCCTGGACGGCCCCAGCTAAGCTGATCGAGGCCACAAGAGACTCGCGATTGTTATACATCTGCAAGTTTATCTTCGCTAGCCACTGATCCGTCTGCAGTTGAAGCTCGTCATCGCTCGAAGTGACTCGGCACGGCTCGGGCCCAAGCGCCGTCCAGAAGCAAAGCGAACTTCCGCGCGCCGTGAGCGCAAGAGACAGCGCAGGCTCGCGGTAGTTGTAGTACGGAGCACGCCAGCCGCGAGGGCTTGATTCGCCGGCTCGTACAATCGAACACGCACTCTCATTCGCAGACGACGCGACCTCAACAAAGTAGGACCCGGCCGGTGTCTTGAGCGTGAGTCGTTTCTTGCTCTCATCGCAGTCGTAGGGCGAGTCCATCAAGAGCCAGTGCAGCCGATAGTCATGCTCGGCCGCGCTCGTCACACGATCGAGCACCAGCCAATGTTCACCAACCCGTAAGATCACGCGCCGATGAAGAGCCGGAACATTCAGTCTCGCGTATCCGTCGTGCTCGCCTTCCCAGTAGGCTAGATGGCCCGCTGCGGAGCGCTTGTGAGATTGCATGCGGCCCGTCGCCCACGGGAGCCACAAGAACCTTCTGACTCGCTCCATTTGATCGCAGCCGTCCACCGTTACAGTATTGTGATAAGCCGTGTTCGACAACGGGTCATCCCACGGCGCTGGAGCGTTGTAGCTAAACGTCCCGGCGTCGAGCGCGATGTTCTGCCCGCGCCACCATAGGTCCACGTGAAGCAGGTCGGCTTGCGCGGGCCGATGACGAAACGCAGCACAGCGCGTAAAAATAAACGCATCCTGAGACCGAAGCGTGTAGCACCCACCTTGCTCGGCCGCGAAGTCTGTACGCTCTTTCGGCCCAACGGAAGCGGCCAAGGCATCGGGGCCGAACAACCACAGCAAGTCCTCGTCCCACGGACCTGATGAGTAACAGCGCGTTCGCGTCCCAAAATACTGCGCCGCTTGTATCACAGGGCGAAAGTCTTGATAGTCACAATTGCTCAAAGGCAATACCAACGCCCCGTCGTTCTGCCCGTAGCAAGGAACTCGCCCGCTCGTCTCATCCTGAATCTCGTAGAGAAACTCGCCGGCCTTGCTGACACGCTCCTTCAATTGGGGGGTGAAAGGTTGATTCGAGATCTCTCCGAGCTGCAGGGCCCATAGATAATCGTGAAGCATCACTCGATGATAGTTCACCGAGTGCTGCGAGAAGGCGCCGTCGTCATAGATCAGGTCTCTGCCGAGATCCTCCAGCACTTGCCGGCCCGTCTCTTTCCACCGCTCGGCTGATCGAAGCTCGGGGAAGAGCGACCCAATGGTCCACAGCCCAACGCCTTCGCTGATGCCGTGATTGTTGTGCTGGCTGAGCGCGTAATCGAGATTGGCTTCTACGCGCGCGCCCGAGACCGCAATCATCCGTGCAAGCGATGCGACGCGTTGCGCCGTAGTCGCTTGCGCATCCAAAAAGCCATAAAGCCCGAAGCACCATGCCATCACCCGAAAGCTGATCTCTTGACCGCACTTCCAGTTCACGCCAAGTTGCGGCGGATTGCGCTCGCGCCAATCTTCGACACAGCGCCAGAACATCTCCGCGTAGCGCTCGTCGCCGGTTCGCCAGTGCGCGCGCACGAGCGCGTATGTGAACCCGAATCGCGACGGCTCCCAAATGATCTTTATGTCACCGTTGTCGAAGTCGCCGATCTCGCTCCAGTGAAGATCGGCGGGCGCTCGCTCACCGGTAAACGGGTTCGCGTGCCAGTCGGGCGGAAACCCGGCTTGAACACTGGTGTGTTCGAAATAACGGAGCCTGCCTCGTTCAAGTTCGTCGCTCAGCTTAACGGGCGTATCCGGTCCGTCGTCCCAGCGCGCGAAGCAGGGTTGATATTCGGCTCGGCGATCTGGCGAGAAAAAGAACCCCGGAGCCTGGGCTCGGCGATACTCTAGATAGCTCTGCGCTTCGGCAAGCGACTGGTCCGTGAGGAATCGATGAAGGGGCTGGTCGTTCCAGTCCGTCGCGGGCATCTTGCGGCGCAGCGCGCCCGTTCGCATTCGAGTTGCGTAGCTCAGCCTATACGCCAGCCATTCGGGCCCAAGGTGCTGCCACATTTGGTGAAGTTGCTGAACTCTACCTAGCATATCGGTCATCTCTGGGAGCCTGGGAGCGCAGGCATCCCTGCCTGCTCCCTCAGCTTCGCATTCTGGCTGCGAAGTTGAAGAGCAGGCAGGGATGCCTGCGCTCCCAGGCTCCCAGGTTCACAGCGCTGAAGGCTCTTCGACGTTCTGAAGATTGCCCTTTTTCAACACCAGGTGTGAGCCGATCGCAAGCACGTCCATCTTTGTTCGGCGAAAGCAGTCTATCGCTTCCTCAGGAGTGCAGACGATAGGCTCATTCTCGTTAAAGCTGGTGTTCAATACCACGGGCAAGCCGGTGCGCCGATAGAACGCCTTGATGAGGTCGTAATACAGAGGATTCTCATTGCGCGATACGCTCTGCATACGGCCGGTGTTGTCTACGTGATTGACGGCGCAGAGCCGCTCGCGTTTGTCCGGCCGAATATCGTAGACGTGCAGCATGTACGGCGAAGGGTGATCGTGCTCGAAGTACTCGCTCTGGAACTCTGCGAGAATGGAAGGCGCAAACGGCCGGAACCACTCCCGGTGTTTGATTCTGGCGTTGAGCGTGTCTTTCATATTTGGCAGTCCGGGGTGGGCCAGAATCGAACGGTTGCCCAACGCGCGCGGTCCCCATTCCATTCTTCCCTGAAACCATCCGACAACGCTCCCGGCGGCGATGTGTTCGGCAACCTCTTCAAGTAAAGGCTCGCGCTCCACTGTCCGGTATTCCAGATTGGCGGACTCGAGCGCGGATCGAATGCGCGTTTCCGAAAACTCGGGACCCAGAAAGGCGTTTTTCACCTCGCCCGTGCGAGGCCGCTTGAGAACGGAGTGGTAGGCATAGAGAGCGGCGCCCACGGCCAGCCCTTCATCGCCGGCGGCCGGTTGAATCCAAGTTCGGCTGAAGGGAGTCTCGGTGAATATCTTTCCATTGACGACGCTGTTGAGCGCGCATCCGCCTGCCATCGCCAGATTCCCGGAGGGGACTTGCTTGTGGAGCTGGTTGATGAGATGCAAGAAGATCTCTTCAAATCGCTTCTGCATTGCGCAGGCGAGATCCTTGTCGCGCCGGGTGATTTCACTGTTAGGCTCGCGAGGTTGCCCGAACACTTCGATCATTCTGTTGCTGTAGTGACGCTGGATCTTCACCGTTCCGTCCGCGGTGAGCTGCATTCCGCTGTTGCTGCCCAACGGCATGAAGTAGTCCAGGTTCAGCTTGAAAGTATTTCCGGCTGGCGAGACTATGTCGCGCACTTGTTCGTAGTAGGTATCGTCGCCGTAAGCAGCCAGGCCCATGACTTTGCCTTCGTCTCCGTACTTGCGGTAGCCCATAAAGCCGCAGAGCATAGTGTAGAAGCTTCCAAGCGAGTGCGGCAGAAACACGCGCTCGAGCGGTTCCACCTCCGTTCCAACACAGCGAGCAAACATCGCCGAGACGAAATCGCCGGAGCCGTCGTAGCTGAATCCCGCCGCTTCTTCCATCCCCGAACAGTAAAAGGCGCTGGCTATGTGAGCGATGTGGTGCTCGACATTGTGCTCCTGAAACCGCATGCGCACGGGGTCCCGATCCATCGCGCGGCCAATCAGTGACTTCAGATCGTTCATAGCCTCCCGGCGTTTGCGAATCTGAATGAAGTTCAGAATCTTCGCCGGATTCGACAACGCGTACTGCACCTTCTTGGCGAGATTCGCGTCCTTGTCGCGGCCGATCGCCAGATGGTCGATATCGGCGATGTCCGCTCCAACGGAATCGAGGCAAGCTTGAATCGACAGGGCAGGGACGCCGCCATAGTGTTTTACGCGATTGAGCCGCTCTTCGGCGATGGCAAAGACCACGTCACCATCTTGAATCAGCGCGGCCGATGCGTCGCCGTGAAACATATTAAGACCAAGTATCAACATGCTTTGTAGTTCTCTCCCACACTATCAGGACTTCTCGGCTTCGAGATGCAACGAGTCTTCGGGGCGATTATCAAGGATCTCACAATCCGGCACGCGCCCTTTTCGGTACTCGCACACGACCGCGTTGATGAATCCGCATTCGCTCAAGATAGTCGTTAGCGAAGGCGCGTCGTACATCCACAGGTGCGGGTCTCGCGCGCCCAGTCTGCTCAGTTGCAGCCAGTTCAAGAACTCCGGCGCTGCTGTCGCGTCGTTCGGATTCGATTGCATCGTGGTGACGTAATGGCGCGCGCCGATGGCAAGGTCGGGAACCACCAGGCGAATCAGGCCGCAAGGCTTCAATACGCGGAACGCTTCGCCGATCAACTTCCGCCCGTCGTCGCGCGAAAGATGTTCCAGAAAGTGCGAAGTGTAAACATAATCAATGGACGAGTCTGCATACGGAAGCGGCTTCCTAAGATCGCGTAGTTCAATTGACCTCGCCCAGGGCACGGCGTAGTGATGGTTGGACAACACACCGAGCCTCCAAAGCAGCCTTTTGAGCAGTGGGTATTTCGACAATCTTGCATTTGGAGAATTATCAATGTTTATCCAGCCAGGAGCGATTGATAAGCCGCAGCCGAGATTGATGGCCTTGGCTCCGACAGGAAGCGGCATTAGTCTCCCTCATTGCGCATAGCGCCGATTCCTATGAGTGGTTTCTTCGCCTCAATCAACAGCCCCAGTCCATATCGGTTCCCGATCAAACGCACAAGCCAGCGCGGATAAACTCGCCAGATCAGCCTATAGATTGGCGCGCTGTATTTCTTGCTCGGCTTAATCGTTAGCAAATCGCCAGGCGCCAGCTTTGCCGAAGCCCTTATTTGTTCGAAGCCGGCTTCAACAAGGAGGCCTCGGGCCTCGTCCACGGTGTAGGCCTTTGTTCCGGGGCTCTCCAGATCATCAAAGATGGCTTCTTTCATCGTCAGGTTGAACTTACCGCGGGCCAACCCGCATCGAAGGTACAGCATCAGTCCGCCCCAGGAAGGAACGTGATAAATCATCGCCTTAACAACGCCGCCTGGCTTCAACACGCGGAACACCTCTCGAAAGGCGCGGCGGGTATCGGGTGTGTGGTGCAGGACTCCCCACGAATATACGAGGTCGAAGCTCTCGGCATCGAATGGGAGATTCTCCGCGTCCGCATTCTGAAGAGCATATCGGTCAGGTGAAATGGATTTCAGCTCCAGCCGCTCTTTCGTCAGCGCAATAGCTTTCTCGGTCAGATCGACGCCTGTCGCGTGAAAAGCGTGGCTGCACCAGTTCTGAAAATCAGCTCCCGCTCCTACGCCGATTTCCAAGATTGCTTTCCCCCGAGCGCCGGGGAAGTCCGCGAAGGCAGGGATGTATGGCTCCAACGTGTAGCGCGCCGACGAGATTTCGTCAAAGAACCGCTTGCGGTCAGTCGCGCTTGCGTAGCGCGTTCCGCACGCCTCACGCTCCCAGTGCTCTTTGACTCTCTCCTTAAGCGTTGCCGACTCTACGATCAAATCTTCCTCTTATCTCGTGCGAAGAACTAGTTCCTCAGTCAATGAAGGCCTGCATCCAAAGTTCAAGAGTCAGGAACTGCCAAACCTGCGCCGACCAGTCCTGCCGCCCGCTGCGCTGCTCATCCACTAGCCGGCGCACCGCAGCCGGATTGAATACTGCGCGGCTCTTGATACTGCTCTCGCTCAAGAGATCGTCGACCATCTCTCTGAGATCGTTCGCAAGCCAATAATCCGCGGGCGCTCCGAACCCGGCTTTCTTCTGCTGTAACACCTCCGGCGGTAGCAGCGGGCGCATCGCCTCTCGCAATATGTGCTTGGTTGTTCCGCCGTGAAGCTTCAGACTCGGAGGCACGTTCGTTGCAACCCACTCCGCCATCTCTCGATCCAAAAACGGAACGCGCACTTCCACCGACGAAGCCATGCTCATCTTGTCGTTGTAAGTCAGATTCAGGCTGACCATGAAAGCCTTTGTATCCAGATAGAGCATCTGGTTCAAAAAGTCAGCGCTTCTGACTTGCTCGAAATACTCCATGTGACGCGACCACGCGCCGTTGCCATTGATACTTTCGCGAACGCCTTCTGCGTAAAGCGACTCTTTCTGATCGTCGGTCAGGTAGGTGCTGTTCATCAAGAAGTACTCTCGCGGAGAAAGCGAGCCTGAGCGCGCCATCTTCTTGGCAAGCCTGACGTGACCCTTGATCGACGTTCCCCGCATCGAGGGCAGCGCCATCACCAGCGGCTCGATTAGCTTCTCGCGCAGCGAGCCCGGAATCCGCTGGTACTTTTGCGCGAGGTCATACGCCGCGTGCTTGCGATAGCCCGCGAACAACTCGTCGCCGCCTACCCCCGATAGGAGCACCGTGACCGTCTTGCGCGCTTCACGATTAACAAGGTAAGCGGCGATGATGGCCGGGTCCGCGACCGGTTCATCCATGTGCCAGACGATCTTCGGCAACAAATCAACGACATCGGGTTCGACTACGATCTCCGTATGATCGCAGCCGAAGTGATTCGCTGTTCGCCGCGCTACGTTGGTGTCGTCAAGAGTTATTTCTCCCCGCCGGTACTTGTCTGGGAAAGCAATTGTGTAGGTCCGCGTCGGCGCCGAGCTGACCTGGGACATGGCCGCGACTATGCTGCTTGAATCAAGACCCGCGCTGAGAAAGCTCCCGAGCGGAACGTCGCTCAGCAACTGCGATTTGACCGAGCCGATGAACCGCTCGCGTAGCTCAGCCGCAAGCTCTGCTTCGTTCGCTTTGAAGTCATGCCCGGCGGCTGGAAACTTCAAGTCCCAGTATTGCTCTACTCTCAAATCTCCGTCGCGAAAGAGGGCCGAGTGACCTGCCGGGAGCTTCACAATCTGATCAAACATCGTGAGCGGATCGGGCACCCATAAGAACGTCAGATACTGGTTCAGCGCTCTGAGATTCATCCGTCGCGGCATCTCCGGAATCTCCAGGAGTGTCTTTATCTCAGACGCGAAGGCGAAGCTCGCGCCTTGATGACAGTAGTACAGAGGCTTGATTCCAAAATGATCGCGCGCCAGGAAGAGTTCCTTGCGCCCGTCATCCCAAATAGCGAAAGCAAACATCCCGTTCAGGCGGCTCACGCTCGCGGCCCCGTACTCTTGATACAAGTAGAGTATTGCCTCGGTGTCGCTACGCGAACGAAACGTGTAGCCCTTGGATTCCAGCTCGCGGCGAAGCTCCGGATAGTTGTAGACCTCGCCGTTGTAGGTTATCGTTAACCGCCCGTCTGGAGTGGACATCGGCATTCGACCCGCAGGTGAGAGGTCGAGAATCGCAAGCCTGCGCGAGCCCAGCCCAACGAAGCTGCCATCAGGCAGGCGAGACTCCCATATGCCTTCGTCATCCGGCCCGCGATGCGCCTGGACGTCATTCATTCGGGCAAGGCTCTCGGTATCGCCCCAGTTGATCGAGCCAACAATGCCGCACATGTCTTCAAACCTGGACAGTTTTCCGCTTATTCTGAACGATCTTGAAATAAAACTCTTCTGCCTGCTGCATGACCTTGCTGTACTCGGCACGCTCGGCAATCAATCGAGTGTTCTGCTCTCGCGCGGTTTTGCGCATTTGTTCATCGCCGAGAGCGCGAGCGATCCCGCGAGCGAGTGACTCGGGACTTGTCGGATCACAGAGCAAGCCGTTGACTCCATCGGTTATCCACTCGCGGACCGATTCAATGTCGCCGGCGACCGGGAAACATCCACACGCCATTGCCTCGAGCAGAGTGTTTGGCGTGCCGTCGTGCAAGCTTGGAGAAACTGCAACACTCGCCAGACGAAACAGCTCGGCCATCCGCTCACGCGGCACTGAGGGCAACAACCGAACGCTCTCCTGAATCGCGAGCCGGCGCACCCATTTTTCTGCCGTTGGATTTCCTTGCATCGCCGTACACACGAAGACGGCATTGGAATACTGCTTCAAGATGCCGGGAATCGCTGTAAAGAAGACATCATTGCGGACGTAGCCTCGAAAGCCTCGCGGGTTGAAGACGACCCGCGCATCGTCGGGAATATTAAGCTCGCGACGAAGTGAGGAGTTGGGCTCGCCAGGACGAAAGACCGCCGCTTGAACACCTCCCGCGCCCGGCAAAACCACCGATCGCTTGCTTGAATCAAAGCCCCACTCTCGCAAAGCCAACTCGCGATCACGGCGGCAATCGCAGTGCAGCCCATCTGCTCGTTCTAGGGCCCGCCGTGTCTGCCGCGCGATCAACGGATTATTCGCTGCACACAAAGTGAAGTCATTCCCCCAAACCGAAATCACGAGCGGCACATTCGAAGGCGCAGCCTTTGCCGCTAGTATGCCCTCGAACGGGATTCGCATCGCGTGGACTAGGTCAGGAGATATTCGGCTGATGAGGTCCTTGACCGCCGGGACGTGACGGTGTAATTCGATGGGTGTGACCCACAAATGCGCGTTCAACGAAAGGTTGGACAAAGCGCCGTTTCGCAAGCCGGTCAACACACTATTCAATTCCGAGCGCCGGCGGTTCGCCATCCTAACGCCGGTCTTCTCTGCGTTACCAAGTCTTGAGAATGCGAGCGGGACTCTATGAAGCTCGGCGCCCGGCACGCTACCGGCGGCACATGGATAGGTGGAAATCACATGCACCGAATGATCGCGCTCGATGAAATGGCTTATCCAGTTGATAGCGATCGGGCTTCGAGCATCGATCACAAAACATATCTTCAATGGCTTGCGCTCTGAGAGACGGGCACTGGCAACCAGGGCGGAGCCGGTCTCCCGTCTGATTCGCCGGTCATATGCTTCAGACATTCGATCAGATAAGGCGCGGCGGCCTCTGCCGAGACAGCTCTTCCCGTTGTTGCGGCTGCGGATCGCATTGCCGACCGATCATCCACATTGTCGAGAAATCTATGCAGACATTGGCGCAGGCCGTCTACGTCTTCGCTGCGAAACACAAACCCGTTGACGCCGTGTTGAATCAAATCGGCAGCTCCGCAGCGATCTGAAACGATTACCGGTACTCCCGCTGACAGCGCCTCGTTGACCACCATGCCCCAGCCATCCCATCGCGAAGGCAGCACCAGCACGTCAGCCAAAGCAATCCGGGATTGAATCAAGTCTGAGCTAAGCATGCCTTCGAACTTGACTCGATCCGCGATGCGTAGGGTATGTGTTCTATCCTGCAAAGCCTGAGCCTCGCTGCCAGCACCAACTACAGACAAACGCAGATCAGGGTAGTCGTCAAACAATGGCCGCATGGCTTCCAACAGGAGCTCCAACCCTTTGCGCGGAATTAGCTGCCCGACAAAGATCACTTCGGTGCCCTCGCCCGCTGTTAATCTCGCCGGACTGTCCGTCCCGACGTTGTGAGTCTGAAAATAGCCGAACGAATAAACGCGCTCGCGGGCAAATCCAAGGTGAGTGTAAAACTGCTCAGCGAAGTGCGAGATAGCCAGGAATCCGAGAGCCCGCTTGGCCACCCACCCAGCGAACGATCGGCGCAAGAACGCTCGAAACCCGCTCTGAGCGTGCCGGGGGTCAGGCGCTTCTGCATATACAACAAACCTGCTTCGCGCGAGCGCCAGGACGCACAACGCAACCGCAAACGATGGCTCAGCCCAAATACCGCTGACTATGTGCAGCCGCCCGCGCTCGCTCCACGCGATGCGAACAGCATCCCAAAAAGCGTACCTTGCCGAGAGCATTTGATTGGGGTAATCCCTGGCTGCTTGCATCCAGCCAAGCTGCAGCCTGTTGGGTGGCGCTTCCGCAGCGAAGACAACTCTAAGGTCCAACTCCCCCGATGCAAGGAGAGCTTTGAAGAGACCATCTTGATGAAAGGATGGCATGTTCATCCATATGGTGAGGCGAATCATGGGCTATCGTCAGGACCAGAAACAGACGATCTGTTCGGTGTGCTTCGCACACTATGGCATCTGAGACTTTTGATAACCAGCTTGGACATATGTTAGCGATTCTCTGTTTGCTGGTTTCTTCGGAAAGATATAATGCAGCGTAACAATAACCATCAAAGGCATCATGTTTACCCACGTGAAGATGACTATGGATACCAGGCCATCCCGATAAACCTGGATAAGATTGCAGGCCACCAACAAATATACCAATCTTGCAACTGAGAGATAGTGGTTGCGATAGGCGCGGAAGTAAGCCCGAGCAAGCCAGTAGGCTGTCAAATAAGGAACAAGGATGATTCCAAAATACCCTAAGTTAGCATACGACTCGCCCAGGTAGGTGACGATCATACCCATTTCGAACATGGGACGTGGGGGGCTCGAGATGTCTCGTACGTAATCGGCAACCGATGGTTTCTCCGGCCACCACTGGCGAGGAATCGGCAACGCGAGGAGACTTAGATACGTGCTCCCGTAATAGAACTTGCCCTGGTCATCAACCAGCGTCAGCGCACAAGCGAATTGATCTAAAAACAGTTGATCAGGCGCCTTTGCTGACAATGCTGTGCTGACCGATTCTTTCGAGACATCAACAATCTCTGCGACTGTATCTCCCTCCTGCGCCATCTTCCCGATGTCCTTTAGCGGGAAGAAGATCGCCATCATTATCAGAATGAAACCGATGACATAGGCCGGGGGCCATTTCAGCTTTCTTTGATCGAGGAAGATCTGAATCAGCAAAAGGACGGGAATAATCACACGGAACCGATGGTATCCCTGAATCGCCATGACAAGCAGATAGAGAGTCATTGGCGTTATTAGCCACCACCTGAATCCATACCAATAAATCAGAGCGAGAAGCGCGAGCCCCGCCCATACCTGGGTAATGAACAACCAGCTTGAAGTTTGCCATTCGCCCAATTCGACTCGCTCGGTTTCGAACCCGGGCAGATTTGTAAACGCCCACAGGCCCCAAAGCCCTAGAGGGAATACCACGATGACGACGCTCCAGATGTGTCGCAACGAGAGGTTGGGCTCGGGCTCCGCGACACGCTCAGGGAGATTGCGCTTCTTGCCCTTATCCACGACGGATGCCCTTATCCAGGCAACCGTCATCGCCATGAGTGCGACGTCCCCGGCAATCGCCGCCCGTACTATTTCGTCGATTCTTATGGACTCAAAAAAAAGCACATACTGGCTAAACAAGGTTGGCGCTCCGAACGCGATGCCAATTAATCGAAGCGTGAAGGTGTATATATGAAAAAAAAGATAGATCGTGCCGGGATGGGAATGCGAAAGGCGGCCATAGCGCAACAGTAGAACCGTGCACACAGCCAGCACCACAAGATCTATGAACAGCGCGATGGGAATATCGACCGATGAACTCATTTCAGACTTCTGCTTCCTTTTCCCCCTCGGTAAACCCGAGTGTCGCCTTCCTCCGCGTTGGGTTTCACCGGGGCAGTTGGATCTTTGAGAATGGCTTCCGCCTTCGCTCCGTCTCGCAGGAACATCTGCACTGTCTCTTTGCTGTACGGATGCACAAGCATCCCTTCCAGCAGCTTCGGCAATACGGTCACGATGTGCGCGCCCGATTCCAGCCATTCGAGCACGTTCAACACTTCGCGCGTAGAGCCGGCGATGATCTGCGATTTCAGATTGAACTGATCGAGCAGCTTACGCAGCCTCGCAATCTCGCCGCAGGCGTTGTAGCCCATGTTGTTCACCCGCCCGGCAAAGATCGACACATAAGTCGCCCCCGCAAGCGCAGCCAGAAAACACTGCTGCGCACTCATCATCGCAGTCACGTTCACCCGAATGTCGTGGTTCGTTTCGAGATCGTGAATGATCTCGACGTTCTCGAGCTCTCCTTCGGGACCGTGAATGGTCACCTTTACGACTATGTTCTCGGACCAACTCGCGAATGTCTTAGCTTGATCGATAACCTCCGCTCTCTTTGTGGTCGTGACCTCGACTGAAAGCGGCAGCGGGGCTATCACCCCGGCTATCTCTTTGGTGCGCCGTTCAAGCTCCAGCATCCCGCCTCGCACACCCTCCTTCAACAGAATCGTCGGATTCGTCGTGACTCCGCGAATGATCCCCATTCGATGAAACCGGTTGATCTCATTCAAGTCGGCGGTGTCGAGAAATATGGGCATGCGCTTACCCCCTGATTAGCGAGTGGATTCCCACTTCATCTCTGAAGTCTTTAATTGAGGGTGTGACACTAACAGATGCCAGACCACAGCCTGGAACGATTCCGTGTGCGGCGTCACAGTAGCCGGATTCACTACTGGGATCAGGACACACTCATCCGCCACTTCATTCGTGTAGCCACCGTCTCTCCCAACCACGCCACAGATCGCCGCGCCAACCTTCTTCGCGTACTGCAGCGCGCGTACGAGGTTGGCGCTGATATTACGCTCAAGGTCTCCCCCGCCGACCGAAAACACAAAGACCATGTCGGCTGATGATAACCGGCTCCCGCGAAGCCACTCCGAAAAGGAAGTCTCCCACCCGTCATCATTTATTCGCGCCGTGAGCTCGGACACGTTGTCCGTAGGAGTGTAGGCCTCGATCCCGCATATCTTTCGAAAGTCGTTCACTGCATGCGAGGCGTTGCCGGCTCCTCCCCCGACCCCGAGAATGAACAGGCGCCCGCCTCTTTCTCGAAGCTCCACCAGCCGCGTCACTACGCGGTGGATAGCTTGAACGTCGATTCGCCTCAGTATCTCAGAAGCCTCTTCGATATATCCGCCAATGTAATCCAAGCTCACCTCGCCGTTAGTCCTCGCTCACCTGGCAGTGCAATTCAAAAGAAACTGGTTTGCGGAATCTCTGTCCCCGGCCTCAAGGCTGAGAATAACCGCCGCCGCTTCGCCGAGATCGCTGACAACGTAGTCTGGCCACGTCTGATGTTCAATCAGAGCGTCACAGTTGTAGCATTTTCGGCTGCTGACGAACAGAGCGGCGGTGCCGGCCGCCTTGCCCGCGGCGATGTCTGTCACCCCGTCGCCTACGGTGTATGAATGCGACAAGTCGATGCTCAACTCGGCCGCGGCCTTCAGCAGCAGACCCGGCTCAGGTTTGCGGCAGTCGCAACGAACTCGATACTCATCGACGATCGCTTCAGGATGGTGCAAACAGTTGTAGATGGCGTCCACCTTACCGCCCTCTGCGTCGATGCCCGACAGCATCTTTTCTTCCATCGCTCGAAGAAGGGCTGGTGTGAATTTCCCTTTAGCGATTCCCGGTTGATTTGATACGACCACAACGGCCAGGCCTATCTCGTTTAGCGATTGGACGGCTCGGCCCACGCCGGGTAGAAGCTCAAACTGATCCGGGTTTGCCGGAGAGTCTATAAGGCCGAATTCGGCATTGAAGTGCATTCTGTTTACTACACCGTCTCTGTCGACAAAGACTGCTCGGCGACCTGTCGAATCCATCTTGTTACCGATAAGACGCCCTCGCGGACGCCTTAGAAATTCACGAGCACCTTCGCTCCTTCGAAGTCGAAATCATATGGCATCTCGCGCAGGCCCACCTCGGTGAGCGCCTTTCGCACTTTTGATTTGGTGTGATTCGGGCAATAGAACATGAAAAAGCCGCCGCCGCCCGCGCCCATCACCTTACCCCCGAGTCCGCCATTCCGTTTTGCCAGCTCATACCAACCATCGAGCTTCGTATCGCTGATGCTCGAGGATCGCCGCTTCTTGTTTTGCCAATGTTCGTCCAGCAACAGACCGAAGCGCTCGACGTCCCCTTGCTCCAAGGCTTCCTTTATTTGGCTCCCAAGCTCCTTCGTGCGATGGAGACTATCCAAAACATCTCTCCCTCCGCGTAAGGTATCCTGCCGTTGCGCTTCGAGTATGCCGGCGCTGCTGCGCGTGATTCCGGTATAGAACAGAAGGACATTACTGCGGAGCTCCTCGACAGTCGTGACTGAAACATCGAGTGGGCTGACCTTAACGCGGCCGTCGGTTGCGATGTCGAGGCACGTAATGCCGCCGAACGCAGCCAGGTAGTGATCGTGTTTGCCCGCGGCGTGACCCGCCAGGTCGATCTCGATATGACACGACTGCTCCGCCAAAGCCTGGGTGGGGATCTTCTCGCGCTTGAGTTCATGAAGAGCAGTGAGCAGCGCGACAAGATACGTGCCCGAAGAACCCAACCCGGTGCCGGCGGGAACGTCGGCCATTGACGCTATCTCAAGGCTTCCGCCAAGGTCCAGCAGCTTCAGTGCTGGGCGCACAAGATCATGCTCAATCTCGTCGGGCGTCTTCACCTGCTCGGACCGCGAGTACTTCAGGCGAATGAAGTCGTCGGCGGCCGGCCGATTCACGCAGACGTACAGATACTTGTTGACTGCCGCACTCAAAATGAACCCGCCGTGTTTCGAGTAGTAGGATGGCAGATCAGTTCCGCCACCTCCCAGCGAAATTCGGTAAGGCGCTCGCGCCAAGATCATTCGTTTCTCATCTGGTCTGATTTAGACGCCTCTAGGCTCTTGTAGGCTGAGTATGAACGATCCACCAACTGCGGGACTGTGTGAAATGCGAGAGCAAAGCGGGCGTTGTTTAACCTCAGCACAATAACAGGTAGGGAAGGTGGGCTTGCCCCCGCTGCTTGTGATTCTCAGGAGACCATACCGGGCTCAGGTGTGCCAATCGTCGACACTATCAAGCAGCGGGGGCAAGCCCACCTTCCCTACCTGTCATCGCTTCAAGTCAACGTCGCCACCTAAATAGGTTTTCACACACTCTCTGCGTTAGTGGAATTGCACCTGAATACTTGTGTGGCATCGACTTTTTCAGCAGCCTGCCAGGGCTCCTTCGACCCTCGCGAGGTCTTCTGCAGTGTCGATCCACCACAGACTCTCGTCTTCCGCCATTCGATAGCCGAAGATTGCGGAATCCCGTTCAAGCAACGCCGGGAATATGTCGCGGCCGAAATCAGTAACGCCCTCCTTTGGAATGACCTCAAGCACCTCTCGCTCGAGCGCGAGAATCCCGGCGTTAACCCAGTGCGAAAAAACTTGATCCGGGCGCGGCTTTTCAAGAAAGCGAGTGACCCGATCATTCTCATCAAGCCCGACGATGCCGCTTCGCGTTGGGTCTTCGCGGTAGTGCAACGCGATCGTAGCGACGGCATGCTTGGATTGATGAAACTGCCACAAGCGATCAAGACGGCACGTACTCAAGTTGTCTCCATACCAGACGAAGAAAGGACCGTCGAAAAACTGTTCGACCTTCTTAACCGCGCCCGCCGTCCCGAGCAGTTCGGGTTCTACCGAATAGTTAATCCTGACACCCAAGCCGCTGCCATCGCCGAAATGACTCATCACCGTCTGAGGAAGATGATGGAGATTGATCACGAGATCAGTCACGCCATAGCTTCGGAGTGCGCCGACGTTGTGCTCAAGCAGCGGCTTTCCCGCTATCGGGATCATGCATTTCGAAATGGTATCGGTGAGCGGGTGCAAGCGAGTCCCCAGCCCTGCTGCAAGAAGCATCGCCCTTCGAGGCATGGGTGTTGAGTCTGATCGCTCACGCTCGCTCATCCCTTACTCACGCTCTGAACCACGCCCTGCTCGCGCATCACGCGTTCTGCTTCTTCGAGATACTCCGCCGTCCCCTCCTGCTCGCGCATCCACGCGACGTACTCTCGCACGTTCTGGTCAACAGGGATATTGGGCTCCCACCCGAGCGCGCCTAACTTCGAGTTATCAGAAATGGTGTGACGCGTGTCGCCGAGCCGGAAGTCGCCCGGCACGAGCGGCTCAAGCTGGCTATTGAATTCGCGTATCATTATCTCCGCGAACTCGAGCACGGTCACCGCGCGCCCGCCGCCCGCGTTGAAGACTTGAAAGTTTGCTCTTTCGTCTTCCAACACGAGCACGTTCGCACGGGCTATGTCTTTGACGTTCACGTAATCACGAAGTTGCCTGCCGTCTTCGTAGCACACCGGCGGCAAGCCGTGCAGCAATCTCAAAGCGAAGCGGCGAGCAATGCCGGAGTAAGCGTTGTAGAACGAGTTCCGCGTGCCCTGGACGTACGTGTAGCGCATGCAGACCGATGGAATTCCGTATCGCCTGCCAAGACGATCGGCCAAAAGCTCAATCGCGTACTTGGAGATCGCATAGGCTGTGTGCGGCTTCGCGGTGTCTTCGTCAATGAGCGCCGGTTTCATCTCAGCGCTGCAATCAGGACACTTGACCTCCCAGTCGCCGGCGCGCAATTGATCGAGCGGCCGAGGGTCCGGACAAACGATTCCGTGCTCGATACATTCATATCTGCCTTCACCTGCGACTGACTGTGAAGAGGCGAAGACTATCTTCTCGACCGGGTGGTGGTTCGCGACGATCAACTCGAACAGCAACGCTGCGCTCTCGGTGTTAGTGTGAATAAAAGTGCTGAAGTCGGGCAAGTAATCCTGATACGCCGCAAGGTGAATCACATTGGTGACTCCCTTCAGAGCTCGCCCGAGGTCGTCGCGATTGGAAACATCGCCTTGCATAAACTCCGCTTCGAGGGGCAAGTAATCAGGCCTGCCACGTGGATGAACGCGAGACTGAAGGCCATCGAGAATGCGAACGTCGTAGCCTCTTTCAACGAGCAAGTCCACCGTATGCGATCCGATAAAACCCGCTCCTCCAGTCACCAGCACTTTTTTCATAATTGCGGTTAGGAACGTCTATCAAGTGATAAACGCTAAAGACAACCCCGCCTTGGCGCAAAGCTCTCGCCCCGTTGCTGTTCTTGCAACTGATTAATGATGACGCAGGCAGATCGTCGTCTCCTGAGGAAAGAAATTGCCATGCGTCCAGCCTGTAAAGCGATAAACGTCATAATTGGCTTGCTTGGCTAGACAGCAATCAATCTCATAGAGATCGCCCAGGTTGGTACGGTCCTTATCGGTATTATCAATTAGCAACATGCCACCTGGTTTCAGATAGTCATCGACCAGTCCGAAGCACGCGAACCGCTCCGATCCGTCGATTGAGATTAAATCAAAGTATCCGGCTGGAAAATCACGAATCTTGTTAACATATTGTTGGCCTTTGAGATGGTAGACATGCGCGCTCCGCGCTCGCGCGGATATCAGGTTGAACCAGGTCAGGTCATCCTCAACAGAGTGAACCTCCGCGCAGTGGTCTTCGAACCACAGCGTGGACATACCACTGGACCACTCGAAGACGCGGGCATTCGGATTGAGCCGAGCTTTCAAGAAGCGGAACGCGTTCAACGCGATGAGTGGAAGCACGGGTCTGTAGCCGATTGTGACACGCAAAACTGTCGTGAGAAAGCCAAAGGTCGCATCTCCGAGATCCTGCGCTGATCGGAGAGCGTAGGTACCCTTCTCGTCATGAAAACGAGACTGCCGAAGGTCCGACCCGCGCCATATCTTGGTGGCTATGCTCATTTCACCTCTAATATGGTTTGCAATCTCATCCCCGGAAGACAACGCGCGCTATCTTGCTTGCCAGACGCTCTGAATCCGGTCGGCAAATCGCTGACGGTAGTCCGCGTGATTCATGCTTGAGACCCGCTGGCGAGCGCGCGCGCCCATCTCGATCGCTTCCTGCGGGTTTTCGTGAATCCAGGCGAGCTTCTCGCAGATGGCGTCAACGTCACGTATGGGAATTATGAAGCCCGTCACGCCGTCTTCTATCAAATCCGGTCCAGCACAGTTCGGCGTGGTGATCACGGGCAAGCCCGAAGCCATCGCTTCGATGATGTTGCGTCCAAACCCGTCGATCAGAGTTGGAAACACGTGAACGTGACAGCGCCCCATTACCTGCGCAAGCTCCCGCCGAGGGATGTGACCGAGCCGCCGCACGCGCACGCGATCTTCATAGAGAGCTACCGCATCCGTTCCGTAAGGATAGCCGGCCAGCACCAACTCGATGCACGGCGCAGGTTCTTGCGCAAGGGCTTCTAGCAAGTAGCCGATGCCCTTCGTCTGAGTGTAAGAGCCGGCCCATATGACCGAGAAGTTTGCAAACTTCTCAGCCGAGGGCGTGAAGACCGACTGATCTACACCATACGGTTCCACCCAGATTTTTTCCTCAGCGACACCGGCATCGATCAATGTTTGTCTCGTAAACGCGCTCGCGCACAAGATGGCGTCGGCCAGATTGCGCTCCTCGCGTCGCCGTTCAAGTTCGGACTCGGGGAACCAGTTGTATCGCAAGGTGTCCGCCAGAGCCGGGAAGCGTTGCTTTTCTTCGTCCAGCAACACAGCGGCCGTTTCGGCGCAGGCGATGGGCTGATAGAGCACTCGCGGAATGCTGAGAGAGCGCGCGCGGCGGAACGTCAAAACGCTCGAGCTCTCGTAGCCGAATACGAGATTTCCAAGTCCAGGCAAGCGCGACGCAACCCAGTTATCAAACTGGGCGTTGTGCCAGAAGACCCAGCGGTAGCGGCTCTCGTTGTTGCGCGCGCGCCTCAGGCCTAGCTTTGTCAGCACAGACGGCAGCAACCGCGTGCGCACCTGCCTGGAATCAAGCGGCGGATGATAGCGCTTGCGAAGATATTTCTTTACTCGCCCTTCAGGAATCCAACGAAACCGCCAGCTGGCGAGATCGCAGTAATAATCAATCGCCATCGTGCCGAGCCAACCACGCTCTTGCAGAGCAAGACTCTGCTCGAAGATACCCATCGGGCCCGGGCAGAAGACGACAGCGCGCAGATCCCTAGTGTTGGGCACGATCTTTCAAAAACAAAGAGTTCATGGGTGAAAGGATCAGTCCAGTGGCTGCCCAGTTAGAATCTCGGCGTGAATGAACAAGTTCGAGTGGAGATTCATGGTTCTTACGATGCGCAAGCCGTTCTCCTTCAGCACGGGGAGGACATCTTCCGCGTAGAAAACTTTTACGGGACCTTCCGTCTCGTTCGCTGGCCTGTATCCGGTGTCGGACTGACCGCGCAAGAAAGAATAAAGCGGCTGATACACTCGGGCCCTGACGAGCAACTGTTTCACTAACCTTCGCCACTCACCTGCGCTGTCATAAATAAAGAGATTCCTCCGGGCGCAGCGAATCATCTCCTGCAGCACGCCACTTGGGTTCTCCATATGGTGGAGGCTGCGAAACACGCAAGCCGAATCAAAACCCTTGTCTGAAAAAGGAAGTTTTTCTGCGTCTCCGCAAAGCAAACGGCCTATGGAAATCGCCCTTTTCTCGCCCGCTACTCTCAAAAGGCCGGTTGAGAAATCCACGCCGTATGCGTCCTTACTTTTCTTGAGCAGCATTTCGAGAACGATTCCCGTTCCTGTGGCTACTTCAAGAAAAGATTCACCGCTGTGCTGAACAAGGTAGGGAATCACGACTTCAAAGTTTGCAAAGTCCTGCTGATCGCATGCCTCGGTATCTTGATCGTAGCGGTCGGCGCGGGCGTCGAAATGCCGACGGACTTCTTCTCTGAAACCACCTTGCTCCACTTACAACCTCCACACCGATGCTATCGCCAATCTGAGCTTAGGCTCTTTCCGTCACTAGCCACCATTGGTCTCGTCCTCTTGCTTCATAGCCGAGTATCGGCAGCGCCTGTTGATTTATCTGCCTGAGCCTCAGCCCACGGTCGCGGAAAGTTTTGTTTAGGCTTCTCAAGAAAGACTCATCCCAGTGGACCTCAATCAAAAAGTAATTAGCGGGATTGAGCCACGAGGAGGCTCCGGCAATCACATCCAGTTCCGCGCCTTCGACATCAATCTTAATCAAAGCGTTCTCCATATCCGTACTGAGTCTTTCCCGCGCAAGCTCGTCGAGCGTCGTCTTTCCGGGCGCAACTTCCGAACCCACGAAGTTTCTGTGAAGAGAGATTCGCACACGGTCAGATTGTTGATTTCTCATGCCCCGCCGGAGCCTTTCAAAAACCTGCGCCTCCGGTTCGAAAGCTATGATCTCCCCAGATTTATTGAGACGACGAAACGCGGCGGCGCAACCAAACGTGAAATAGCCTTCGTTAGCTCCGACATCTACAACGGTGTTGACGCGCGGCAGAACCGTTTTCAGCCATCCATTCAACTCGTGCTCGTAGATGCCCAGGATCTTGCGAAGGGAATGGCGAGGATTGAGCCGCACACTAGCTCCTCGAAAAGGTCCCATCAAGATTGGTAATGGCAGTTCCCGGTCAGGCAGGAAAGCTTTAAGCAGTGTTCTCAATTATTTCGTGCGCAGACTTCACTGCGATCCCAGCGCTCGGATGTCCCTAGAGATATTCTTCTCGTCGCAACAATCTGGGTCTTCGACTTCTTCGACTGGAGAATTGTCAGAGAGATCAGTGGTCCCTTGAACGAAGTAAATCGTACACCGCTCTCAAACCGCACCAAACACCAAACCTTTGAGCCTATCTAAGCAGCCGCTTTGCTCTGACTCCGGCATGCTCGGTGTGACTCGATGTTCTCACTATTAGCTGTAACACGTTGAGGCGCTCATGGCTCAAGGTAAACAAGCTGATGTCCTAAGATGCGATGCCTCATTTCGCTTCCGTTGGTATACGCCTAGCCCCGAGGTGTTCCTTTAAGCCGGTGAATATCTGAAACGCCGATGCGATGTCGCCGTGGTCAATACGAAATAGCTCGGCCGAGGGAATTGCATGAGACACGCGCAAGCCGTAGACAATAACGCCCAGTTGGACAGCGCAGGCCGTAGCGCTTGCAATCGCAGCGCCGATTATCCCGAGCACGGGAAGCAATGCGCAAAGCAGAATCACGGTTGCTCCCATCGCCCACAACTGCGCTTTGCTGCCTAACCACGGATCGCCAAGAGCGTTCGCGCCGCCGGATAGTACGTCTCTCGCGCCAATCAGCAGTGAGCCAATCAGCAATATCTCAGCAGCCCATATCGCATCCTTGAAGTCCGCACCGAAGATAATAGGAATGCCGAATGGAAGAATCGCTGCAAGCGCCACAGCTAACGGCAAGCTGAGAATCCAGTAGCGCCGAAACACCGCCCGTAGAAGAGCAGTGCGCTCTTCCACTGACTCGCGCTGCGCGATGCTGGGGGTCGAGACCATCTGAACTGCCTGGGAAAATACCTGCGCCACTCCAGAAGCGCCAACTGCCGCTACATACAGGCCTAGATAGCGTGATGGTAGCAAAGCCGCCATCAGTACCTGGTCGAGGCTTGAATTAGCCAACCCCGATACGCTGCCAACGTGGACCTTCGCGCCGTACTTCAGCATCCGCTTTGCTAATAAGCCGTCAACTCCCAAGCTCAAGCGGACGCCGGCCCGCCATAACGCAACCAGTCCGGCGGCAAGCCCCGTCGCATGAAAAAGCACAAGGAGAAGGATGATGTTAGACAGTGTGAGCCTGCCGAGCACTATCAGGATGCACGTTCCCGACAGATATCCGGCGGGCACGATGAGGCGCAGCCAGTTGAATGCCGCGATACGCATGCGGCCCTGCAATATGCTCACGCCGTACTGGGTGATCAGCGCGATCGGTATGATCACCAGAAACATTTTGCTAGCGGCGACTACTGATCCGGCTTGACTGCGAAGCAGCCAGGGCAACGCTACAAATCCAATCAAGATGGCAACCGCGCCCTGCGTCAGTCCCAGCCATAAGCCGTTGGCGAAAATCGCTTGCGGCTTCGATTCGGGAAGCGCCGCAAAGTACAGAATACCCGCGATCAATCCCATACTGCTCAAGTAGACGAGCAATGTGGGCCAGAGCATTGCCGCTGCAACTTCGCCGCGACCCGCCGGCCCGAGCCAACGCGACAGCAAAATCGAGTTCACCAATCCCAAAGCGGTGATTCCGAAGTTAGTAACAAGGGTTCGCCAGATTAGACTTCGAAGCACATCAACCGCTCTTATTGATCATAGGACCGCACGGCCTCAACGACTCGTGCGGCTTCGTCTTCAGAAAGATGCGGACCCATCGGCAGGCTCAACGCCTCTCGGTGAATCGCTTCCGTGATCGGGTATGCGGCCGGCAGGGCCGCATCCTTGTAAGCCAACTGCAAATGTGGCGGGACCGGGTAGTGAACCAATGTGTTTACGCCCTGGCTCTTGAGATAACTCTGAAGCTCATCGCGACGACTGCTCCGCACCACAAACAAATGCCACACCGGGTCAGCTCCCTCACACACGCCCGGCAACATCAGTTCGGTTTCCCGGAGCTTTTCAAGATACGTCGCGGCAATCCGCGCGCGGCGGCTGTTCCATTCGTCCAGATGCTTGAGCCTCACTCGCAGCAACGCCGCTTGAAGCTCATCTAGCCGGCTGTTGATGCCTTTCTCGTCATTGTAATACTTGCTCTTCGATCCGTAGTTGCGAAGCATGCGCACACGGTCAGCTAACTCATCGTCATCAGTGGTCACCGCGCCCGCATCGCCATACGCGCCCAGGTTCTTCGTGGGGTAGAAGCTCCAACCCGCGGCATCGCCCAAGCTCCCAACTCTACGATCCCTGTAACGCGCCCCGTGAGCCTGCGCCGCGTCTTCGATCACTTTCAACCCGTACCTTCGCGCGATGTCATTGATCGGGTCCATATCCGCCGGCTGGCCATAGAGGTGTACCGCCAGAATGGCTTTGGTCTTTCGAGTGATCGCGGCTTCGACGCGTCGAGGATCGAGATTGAATGTTCTCGTGTCCGGCTCGACCGGGACTACTGTCGCGCCGGCGTTGGAAACCGCAAGCCACGTCGCGATGTATGTGTTGGCCGGAACTATCACTTCGTCGCCCGCGCCAATCCCGGATGAGCGAAGGATCAATTGCAGCGCTTCGAGTCCGTTTGCAACGCCGACGCAATGCTTTGTCCCGCAGTACTCCGCGAATTCTCTTTCAAATGCGGTGACCTCTTCACCCAGAATGTACCAACCCGAGTTCATGACTCGCTGGTAAGCGGCGTCCAGCTCATCTTTGATTTCCAGGTAGGTCGCTCGTAAATCGAGGAAGGCGACGTCGTGGTTCATTACAGTCTGTGGTCAGCGGCCCGGTAGGTCGTTGTCGGTTCCTAGTGACTTCTACCGGGCATTTCGCCCTAGCAATCAAATCGGTTTAGCAATCCGTGCAATATCCGTCGAATCCGTTTCATTGGTGGTCTATTGCGTTCGGAAGGAATAGCTTCGCCTGTGTCGCATAGACCACGGATGACGCTGATCCGACGGATTTGCGCGGATACCACTCTTCACTCGCGAAATGTCTGTCTACACGCCACTAGCTGTCATCGGACGCGGTGTGGCACAGCCTCAGGAATTCATCATAGTCTTTGATGTACTCGTCGGGGTCGTACACGTCAGAGGCAAGCACCGCGAGCACCCCGTCGCGAGAGAACCGTTCCTGCGTGGCCCAGATCTTTGGGGGTATGTAGAGGGCGAGCTCGGGCCGGTCGAGCCAGATCTGATCGCGAGTCTTACCGTCGTCGAGTGAAACCAGGCACGAACCCTTCACGCAAATCAGAAGCTGATGCACTGTGCTGTGCGCGTGTCCGCCTCTCGTCTGGCCTTCGCCAACGTCAAAGACGATGAAGTACCGCCTGGGCAAGAAGGGCAACGTCTCGTCATACTGAGCGTAGGAAAGACTCCCGCGTGGATCTCGAATGAGAGGCAGCTCATGCAGGCGAACTCCTGGGACTTTGCAGGTCTCAAGCAGCCGGGCTTCACTACTCATCTCTATTGCGAACTCGCTTCGACATTCTGGTTCTTCGAGCTTTCTTGTCCGTAGCCCGAGTAGTAGCGGTAATAGTAGTAGTTGTCGTACCCATCCCGGCGCAGGTCTACGTTGTTGAGCACCACCCCAAATATCTTCGCGCCCACGGTCGAGAGCTCCTGGCGCGCGCGCCGCACGACGTCACGCGTGCTCTTGCCGCCATGTACTACGAGGATCACCCCATCCACCATCGTCGACAGAATCACCGGATCGGTCACGTTGATTAACGGCGGCGAGTCTATCAGGATGTGATCATACCGCCCGGCCAGTTCGCGCAGCATGTCTTTCATCTTTTCGGAGATGATCAGCTCCGCCGGGTTCGGAGGAACAGGGCCGCAGGGCAGCAAAGACAGATTAGCGATTGGCAGCTTCTGGATCAGTTCATCGAGCGGCACTTCGCGTGAGAGATAAGTCGACAAGCCTTGTGCAGACTCCACCCCCAGGACTTTGTGTGTGGTGGGCCGGCGCAAATCGCAATCGATTATCAGCACCGACGCGCCCATCTGAGCGAGCGATATCGCGGTGTTGACGACGGTCGTAGTTTTGCCTTCACCGGGTTGTCCGCTGGTGATGAGTATTGTCTTTGGCGGCCGCCCGGCGGCAGACAGCAGGACTGATGTTCTAAGAACACGATAAGCTTCAGCCGCCGACGATTGATTATCGAACGTCGCCAGTTGGAAGGCGGCCTCAGATTCAGCGTGCCTGGAGCTGCCATTCCCGAGCACTCTTCTGCCTTTCGCCGCCAGCCCGCGGCGGGAGCTCCCACCCACTGCCGGCACAACGCTCAGCGCAGGTAGCTGCGCATAGCGGCTGACGTCCTCAACGGTCTTTATGGTGTTGTCGAGGTAGTCCAGCAGGAACGCAAGGCCAACGCCGGCTGCCGTGCTGAGCAGAAGCCCGACCAGAATCGTGAACATCCTTCTCGGGCCAACCGGGAAGCCCGGCACTTGAGCAGGCTCGATCACCCGCAGGTTGTTCTGCTGTTCCACAACCTGTGCCTGCGCCTGGTTACTCTTGTTTAGAAAGTCCTGGTAAAGCGTTTTGTTGGTGTCGACGTCACCCTTGAGCAGGTTGTATTGGATAGCGTCCTGATTCTGCTGTATGGCTTCGCCCTTCGCCTGCGTAAGGGCCGCCGTAAGCATGTTCTCCTCACGAACCGCGCGCTCGTATTCGTTCTTGAGTTTCTCTTCAAGCGACTTGCCGCTCTCCGCGATCTGACCTTTGATCGACGAGATCTTCTCTTGCGTTTCCACCACCTTGAGGTTCTCGGGCCCGAACTTCACGTTCAACTCGGCCAACTGCGTCTGGAGGTCGCTGAGTTGCCTTTGAAGATCGGCGACTTTCGGGGCGGTCTTGAACAGCATATCGGCGTAGGCTTCCGGCAGTTTCTCGACGCGACCCTCTTTCACCTCGGCATAGAGCGACTGTTTGAGCATTCGGTCCGTCTGGGCTCGAAGCACCTGTGCGTGCAAGCTCGACAGTTTTGCGGTGGTCAGAGTGCCGTCTTTGTCGGTGGCGAAGATCCCGTGCTCGCGGGTGTAGTTCGCCAGCGCCTGGTCCGCTTCCTCTACCTTCGCCTTTAACCTGCGCGTCGACTCATCAAGCCATTTGGCAGCGCCGCGGAATTTCTCGGTCTTGTTTTCAAAGTTGCGGTCGAGGAACGTATTGGCAACCGCGTTGGTAACCTCTGCGGCAATCTTAGGGTCGGTGTGAGTGAAAGATATCCTGAGCGCCCGAGTCTCTTTGACCGGCTCGACAGCCAGGCTGCCCTCGAGCATTCCGATGCAGCCCTCGAGCCGTTTCTTCTTCTCCTCTTCGGCAACCTCGAGTCCGCCGGGACTGGCCGCGGCGACTTCAGCCTCTGCGTTGGGCTCGTCGGAGCGCTCGTTGTCCTTTATTCCTACCTTGCTGCCTATGGCCTTCACGGCTTGCCAAAGCGAATTCTTGCCTCCTGCGCGATAGAACCTCGGGTTCTGATCGAGATGCTTCTCGGTGACCACGGCTTCAAGCAAAGAGTGGCTCTTAACCATCAGCATCTTGGTCTTGATGTTGACCATATAGAACGGGTCGTAGTCGTCACCGTAAATGCTCCCCGGCCTGCCGAGCGTTGTCATGTCCTTACCTATCTCGATCAACGCCGAAGCCTGGAAGGTGTTTTTGGTGCGATACATGTCGATCGTTACGAGGGTCGTAATGATGACCGTGATGGTGGCGATCAGCCATTTGCGCTTTCGAACCGTGCGCCACAACTCGCGCAAGTGGATCTTTTGATCATCCGCGCCGGTGCCGTACCCGTAGCCGTAAGAGTTGGGATAATGAGGTCTAACCCCTGACGTTTCGCGCGCGGCTATTTCGATTGCTTGAAGTGGGATCTTCTCCAGCTCAGATTTCTCGTCTGGCATTTGTGGTGCTCCTGGTCACTCGCGGAAACGATTTCGATTTCTTACAGCTTTCAGAGGTAGCATGGACTTTAGTCTGTGTCCGGGTAACCGGCTGCAAGACGAATCTCCAGACACATACTAAAGTCTATGCTACCCTCTACAGCCGTTGGAGCAACGCTCTGGTTGACTTAGTAAACGACCCCTCTTTGTGCGGCTCCCATTCCGACCGCCTTTAGTATTGCATTGCCGATGGTCTTGCCCTTGCTGTTTGGAACTATGATTATGTCATTCGCAAGGATGGCTATGTCGTCTTTCTTGGCCTTCATCACGGCGCCGACGTCGACAGGTATCTCTACGCGTTTGGCCGTTGCTACGTCCGTCCGGAAGATCACGCCACTGCCAAGCGCGGCGTTCATGGTTGTGCCTTGTGACAGCGCAATGGCTTGTCTCAGCGTCGTCCCCTCGCTCAACGGGAACGATCCCGGCGCATTCACTTCTCCCGCGACGAAGAACACATCGGCTTGCGGTATGTTTACGATGTCACCCGGCTCGACATACGCGTTCTGATCGAAGCGTCCTTTAAACAGACCGCTGATGTTCACCGTCTTAAGCGTGTACTCCGGGATCTCTTCTTCGGCGGGACTGGCAGCCTGCCCCGTTTGACTGGCCGCAAGAGCCGACGCCTGCTTGACTTCTCCGTTAGCATCAGCCGGCGACTGGGCTTTCTTGTTGTTTTTCACCTCGCGAATGATGAACGCCGTGGAGCCGTGGTTTTCGGCGAGCCCGCCCGCGACACTCAGAAGCTTCAACAGCGACGGGTGGCCTTCCATCTGATAAACGCCCGGCTTCTTAACCGAGCCCTGTATGAAGAACGTACGGCTGTAATACTGCTTCACCACAACAAGCACCTGCGGGTCTTTGAGGTAGCGGACGCGCAGTGCGTCAGAAATGAACCGGGAGAGTTCCTCGGGGGTCTTGTCTTGTGCCTTTACCCGTTTCAGATACGGCATCAAGAATGTGCCGTCGGCGTTGACCTGATACGTGTTTGACAATTCGTTTGCGTCTTCTATTCGAACCTCGATCACATCGCGCGGGCCGATGCGGTAATCCTGATCAGGCGCGACAACGATTGTCGGTGTCGTGTTCGGCTCGCCGCCCGTTTGCGCGGGCGGTTGAATCTTTGGCTGCTGACGGGTCTGGGCGCCGGCGGGCGCAAACGCTACTACAAGAAACAAGATTGTTGCCCCAATAAGGGTTAGCTGCGTTGTCCTGGTTTTGTTGCTCATGCCGTACTCCTATTGCGAACTGGCGCCTGCTCCAGCGCTGTGAATATCTCGACCGCGAGAGGCATCTGCGGCTATTGTTCCGGTCTGAGTTTCCGGGCTCGGATTATACACCCGACCGCTGTCGGTTACTACTGTTCCTTTAGCGAGAAGTCATCGAACCACACGGTACCGCGCGTGGGTTCGTCGTAGCTGAATTTGGGCTTGCGCTTTATTGAGACGAAGACCGCGGTGGTTGCGCCGTTCGCGGGTTGAGGCGCCACAAAATCGACCGCAAGCCGCTGCCAATCGCCTGAGCCTCTAGCGACAGGCTCGGAAGCGGCAATCCAGGTAGGCGATGCGCTATTGGAAACTACTACTCGCGGACCTTCAGGCGTTTCCAGCTCGCTCGCTTTCGCGTAGCACTCAAGCGAGTACCGCGCCCCCGGCCGAAGCGTCACCAGTTGCCTGATCTCGTTGTCGAGTTGCGTCGTGTCTAGTCCGGCGAATTCTATCCTCAGCGATCGCGAGCCGCTATGAGCCACGGCGGCGTCTATCGAAAACCGAGCGTACTCGCTTCGGCCAAAGGACCAGTCGAACTGAGCGAAATCCTTCAAAAAGTCCGATTCGAAGCCCCCGTTCCACACCAGCGCTGATTGGCGGCCGCCGCCGGCCATCTCGCTCCACAAATCGCGGGCCGATCCTAACTCGCCGGCGGCGATGAGCGAGTTCAAAAAGGCCGCGCTTTCCGTCGAAGAAGCGAGCCGGCCTGTGCGGTCTATGCTCGCGAAAACGCTTGCTGCATCCGCTGGCCGCGATACTTTCAGCAGAAACTGCGCGAGTGTCAGCCTCGCTTTCGGACTGGTACCGGCGACGGTTTGGACCGCGTTGACATCGCCGCGTGAGGCACGCCACAGCAGGTCGAGCGTGCCCGGCAAGAGCGCGCTGTTGGCGGCAACCGCAATTCGGAACTCGTCGAGCGACTGAGCCAGTTTGCCTTCTCTGACCAGAAGGTTCCCGAGCCGGTAGTGGACGCTCCAATAGTTGGGAGCCAGCGCCCGCGCGGCCTCGAGTGATGATTCTGCGGCTGCGCGGTCGCCGCCTGCTTCTTCGACAGAGGCCAGGGTCATCCTGATGCGGTGGTCATATGGCGACAGATTGACTGCGCGCTGAGCGTGTGCCTTGGCATTGGCCAGATCGCGGTCACTCTCGGAGAGTTCGGCCGCCGCCAGTCGAGCATTCAATCGAGCGGAATTGGGGAAGTACCCGACCGGGACTTGAAGCATGTCACGCGTCACCAGAAGCCGATCGTCGGCAAGCGTGCCGATCACAAACCCCGATATTATTATCACGACCAGCAGCGATGAACCGGCCAGCGCCAATATCGCAAGCGCTAACCTTCCGCGCAGCTTGTTGAGATTCAGCTTAAGAACCATTCGTACTCGCCCTGGGAGCGCAGGCATCCCTACCTGCTTGGCGTTGCGAACAAAAAAAAGAGGCAGGCAGGGATGCCTGCGCTCCCAGGGCGATCCTGGCAGGCTTCGCCCCCGGATAAGTTAAGCCCAAATGGGAAGCCGCAGCTAGCGGCAGCAGCACTTTCAACGGAACTTTTGCTACCCGTCTCGCTTCGAGACAACGCAATGCTCGGCTCCAGAGCGACGGATTAAGGCACGTGCGCGGGATCAGTTTTATGCGTGTGATGTTCTGGCTTTCGCGCGCGTCCGCGCCTTGTGGTGGGATTCGAACTGCGCTTCAAATGACCCACGCTTGCGTCACCCTGCACTTCCCGCTGTATTCACTTTTCAATCTCACGAATACCGGGAGCGCACAAAGCATACTGTCGCGATTTCGAGTTGTCAATGCAATCGAAAGAAACGACTTCGGCGCTTTGGCGCCGGTTCTTGAGCACCCTTCGACCGAGTGTAAATAGGGGTGTTCGTGTTGCCACCAGTCTGCACTCGAGGGGTCAACGCGACTGACCTACGGAGGCTCAGATGGCGCGGCGATCCGGTCCCAGAATAGGTACACTGTGAAGTTCGGCGTGTTGATCGCCTTGTTCTTCGCGTAACGCCCGAACAGGTCAAGCGACTTTACGCGAGGGTCGTTGGCCATCATGCAGACCGTGGCGAAGCGGTTTGCCGCCAGCCATTCGTCACGGCGGGAATATGGGTTGAAGGCGTTTTCCATCCCCGGCGGAGGCAATCGTCGAGCTTCAAAGTAGACTTGCTCGAACGCGAACACCCACTCGTCGATGGGCGTGACTTCATTTACGTCTCCAGCGATGGCCTCCATTGCTTTGTGATCGGCATAGAAGATCTCACGCCGCATTTTGTACACTTGCCACCCCAGCCCAATGGAATACAGAACAACAACCGCAGCCATGAGCCAGACTCTTCGCCTCGAGAGCCAACCCAACCTCCCGATGGCCTGAAGCCCCATTGCTGCAAGGACGCTGAAAAATGGCGTCACCAAAACAAAGTAGAATGAGAATGTGGGTCTCGGCATAGCCAGGTACACGCTCAGAACTACCGCCAACCACGCACAGAGGTAGAACTCGGGTCTTCGCTCCCGTTCAAGCTCCGGGCGTCTGACAATAGACGATAAACCGATCACTGCCAGCGCCGTTAACACGAACCCTTGAATCGACCCGAACCAATCGAAGATCTCTCTCAAATTCCAACGGATCATATTCCCTTCCGACCCAACGCGATGAAAGAGATGGTATTCAACGATGTCGAAGAGGACTTGCCGTGGCGCCAGCAGGCCCAGCCATATCAGCGGGAGAAACGGAAGCACAGCTCCGCCAGCAAAGCTGAGGCACTTTCTTCGCCGGTCGCCCGCCTTGTCATACCAGGCCAACCACACTACCAAAACCACCAACACTGGAGCAGTCAGCAGTGAAGAGGCCGCTGATGCGCCAGCCCCCAGACCCGCAAGGAAAGGGAACAACGACCCAGGCCGATGAACCGCCTCGACCGTCAGACGAAACGAGACGATTGTCAGCAACAAGCAAAGTCCAAACGGGAGCCCCACCGTCCCATAGCTGACCAAATAGAAGTTGAGACCCATCAGCGCCGCTGCGGTGATGGTTATCGCCAGCCGCCAGCGTGTTTCGCTCAATCTGGTGTAGACATACTGGGCTACGACGACGATGCAACCGCTCGTGAGAAGCGCCGACAAGACGTGAGCGCTACGCCAGTTCTCGCCAAAGACTCGCATCCACGCGGCGTTCAAGTAGGCGAATAAAGGCGGGTGCTGGTAGAAGAAATCCAGGTATGGTCTCTTTCCTGCGTTGATCAGTTGAGCTGCGAGGAGATGAAACGATTCGTTTCCGAAGTAGGCCACCGCTTGCGAGTAAGCCAGCAGCGCGATCACTAACGTCACCAATGCGACCCAAAGCAGGCGTGGCGCTAGCTCCTTATTGGCTCTTCTGTACGTCACACTTCTGGGCAGTTAGTTGAGGGGGAGATCAAATGGCCTGCTTGATTAGATATTCACGACGCGATCTCGTATGCGAGCGCGTCATCCGGGATAGGCTCGGCGACTTGGTCGTATCCGAGGCGCCGCCGAGTGCAAGAAGTCAACTGCATCGGCCCCCGCCCAAAAGACGGTGCGGTTACGCGCACAAGCTGGCATTGCAGAGGAGAGAGCAGCATTGAGCGCTACTTGTGCAAGCCGCTCCTGACGGAAGGCAGTTCGCCGCCTGAGCAGCCGTCGGAGCCATGATTGAAGTCACCACAGGCAGGGCCACCGCCGCCGCCAGTCCGATCCGCCTCATAACCTCGCGCCTTGATAGTCCCGATTTTTGCTCGGGCAGCGTTGCACGCTCCTTAAGGAGGTGGGTCTTGCTTAGCTGCTCGACGCCGAGCCAGATTACATCCTCGTCCACGGGCGCATTGAGCTTTCCCTCAATCGCGCGAGCTATCTGGGCCACCGGCGTCTTGCCGTCGCAGTATCCCCAAACAAGAGCCGCCGTTGAGTTCAGACAGTGGGCCTTGTTCCGTTCGCGATCGTACACCAGGACTTCGCCTGACAGCTCTTGTACGACAAGACCCTCTCTTCGCGCTTCGGGTGTCAATTGCTCTTTCTCTGTTTTCATTATCAGCTCCAGTTCCCGGTTAGCGACCGTTCAACGACGAGGTTCACTGACCCCGGGTTATACTACTCAACTCTAACAATTGTCAACAGAAATGACGTTATTAGTGGACAAACGTTTCGAGGATGAACTCCACGACCTGCCGCGCTTCACCTCGAGCCCCTTTCAATACGGGCGCAAGAGAAACCACCCCTCGAATAGCCTCGAGCATAGCCTCGGGTTGCCGCCGCGCGGACACCGTGTTTGCCATCAACTCAAGCGCGCCCTCGCCCTCTGAGAGCCTGCGCGGGCGCCACTGAGCCCCCGCTTGGTACTTGCTCACCACGACCATTCCAACCGGCAGTGGCTTGACTCCGGACGTCCCACCCAGGGTCTCCACCCGATACTTCGTTGGCCTCTCGAGATGGCCGTTCTCTCGTATGGACAACGGCCTCGCGTAATGGTGCACGCGCCCCCGTTCGTCGAGCACCGCGTATTCGTCCGAGTAATAGGTGGCTCCCGCCTTCACCAGCGCCGCGACCAGGCTGGTCTTACCGCTGAAGCTTCGGCCGGGTATGACGATCGCCTTTCCCCGCAAGCCGACGACTCCTGCATGGACGAAGACCCTGCGCGGCGCAGTCTCGGCGACAAAAAGCTGCAAGTCCGATTCAAAGGCGTCGATTGCCTGATGTAGCTTCGGCGTCCCGGCGATTCGGTTTTCATCCGCGTACACCAGGTTGAGACGCTGCCGTTTCCCGCGGTGTGCTTCGTCTCCGATCACAAACGAATACAATCGATTCAGGTTGTGTGATCGACATTCTTTCCACCCCGGAGGCAGGTGAGGAAGGATTTGGCCGAGCGTGCCCTTCCGGTTCACGCGAATGCCGGCGCGCACCCCGTATGATGTAAAGCACAGGCTCTCGTTCCAGACGTGGCGGCCGATCTCATCCGTCGAAGCGGACACCGGTTTCAGACGAGGCAGGTTTGATTTCGACACCGACGCCCCCATGATCGTTCTTGTTTCAGCACTCTCACCTATTTGACTCATCTAAGCCTGGTCGTCGGGTCGCCAAATAAGATCCAAGTTAGACGCACGTCCTTGTTTAGCGGCTTTGCTTTGGCTCGCAAAGTTATCTCGCCAAGCGTCAACGCGTTGTTAGGGTCAAACAGTCGCGCGAATGCCTCGACATCCATCACGCTCTGGTCACCGGGCATTGTCATTCCTGACGAAGCCCAAACAGCCACGGCACCTCCGTTGTTCCACTTCATTAGCGCCTCAGCCAAACTATCGAGTTGAGGATCAGCGAAGTAACCATTCAAACATGTCATCATCACAAACAGGCTCGTATTCGTTCCGTTGTTCATCGAACTTACATCCGATGCCGTCAGCAGATTCCCTCGCCACAAATCAACCGAGCCGTGCCCGCCATAGTTGACGATCTTCTGGCCGGCATTGATCGCCGCCAGCAACTGGCTCTTGGCGGTCGCCGGATCAAGTCTCCCGCGATCGATTTCTGTCACCTTCGTGCCCGGCGGGATCAACGCCCTCAACTGGGAGTTCAGGGCCTCAAAGTCATACCCATCGTTGCTGTCGGCCACCAGGACCACGCCTTCCACCCTCGCTGACTGATCGTAACTGATAATCTTGAGCGCCATCTGCAAGGCTTCCTCCGCCGTCCGCACAGGCAACCGGCCTATCGCCAGCTCTGCCAGACCGTCTCCGTCAGAGTCTCCAAGCCAGTCATCGGAAGCCGTCTCCATGAACTGCGTATCAATCAGTTTTGTCGGCACGAAATCAAAGTCTCCGCGCCCGAGGTAGTTCTTCGGGTCGTAGCTGGCGTCTCCAGCAAGTAGCAAAAAGCGAGGTGACTTTTTCCAGTTCAACCTGGCATACGTCAGAAAGTCTTTTAACGCTTGCGGCGACTTCTGCCCATTGTTGAATTCGTCATAGATGTCTTCCGAATCTATTATGGTCACCGCCAGACCCTGTCTTTGCCTTACCGCCTTGAGCAGTTCCATGCCGTCGAAGAAGTCGGGGCGCGTAACAATAAGCAGGTCAGCTCCTTGTCCCGGCTGCCGCAGCTTTGAGGGCCGATTCGCCCATACCGCCGCCGGATGCCTGGCCTGTTCATTGGCGAATGCGAACAAGATTCGCTCACCGGCTCCCCACGGCGTAGTGACCGTGACGCTGTACCCTGACTTATCTTGTTGGATGCTTCCCGTCAGTTCCTGCACCGCCCCGATATTGGTTAGATCCATCACCTGGATCTTTCCACTCGTGAATCCGCCGACGGTTATCATCTGATTGCCCGAAGCAGTGAGTCGCAGAGCATTGTGATCCGCAGTGTAGGTACGCTGGTAAGTCAATCGAATGCTGTCTACGAGGCTCACATCGGTCTGACCTCCCACCGCCACCAGCGTAACCTGATTTGCTCCTTGCTTGAGCAGTGAGCTGGAGATCGAAATGCTCGCCACGCCTTGAGCCTGGCCTGCAAAGCTTACCGCGCCGACATCGATCCCGTTCAGCAATACGCGGACAAGGTGTCCGGTCAACGTGACTCCCTGCAGTGTCACCTCGAGCAAGGCCGGTTCTCTCGACGCTTCATCCAGATGCTGCACGGGGATGTCTTGATCGACAGGATTGCCGGCGATAACAGCTCCAAAGAAGTTTTCTCGATCGCCGTTCCTCAACCCGGAAAAATAGATCGTCCGGTCCTTGCGCTGAACGGTATAGCGGAAACTGCCAGGCGAGGGCGGTCCTTTCTGGGGCGGCGTCGATTGCACGCGCGCGCCGTTTTTCGAGCCGGCTACGAGCCAGTAGACGTGTGCGTCTGTCGCTGCTGAGTCGATGCCGGTTCCGAAGAACTCCACGGCGTCGGTAGAATCAAACTTGCCGTCGGCCTCGCCCGTAACGATGATGGGCAACTCCTGGCCATCTACGTACAACTGTAGCAAGTGAGGATTGACACCGGGATTGAGCCCGGCGGCGACAAGCTCGGACTGGCCGACGTGATACCAGCCCTCCTCGCGCACCGCGATCTTAACGGCAGCGCCGGATGCCAATGGGAACTCTTTTTGAGACGTTGGTCCAGAGTTTGATCTCGACCCTTGCGGTGCAAGCGGCGGCGGACCAATGAGTGGGCTGCCCTTGCCTAGCTGGCTCAGAAGCGCGGCCTGACTCCGTTCAGGCGGACTGCCGCCTACTCTTACAGGCGCCACCGGGCCATGTAAGGTGCGGTTGCCGTTGAGGTCAAAGTCCTCAATGTAGTAAAGCGCGTCTTGCTTGTCCTGAGCGCGTGGGTCCCACCAGCCATATGAGCGGCCCGCGGTGAGAGGCGCTACGCCGGTCACCAGGGCAGAACCCGCCAGGATCTCGGGAGTGATGCGTGTGAAATCACGCCCCAGGGTTCGATAGACATTGAAACCGAGGTTGTTGGCTTCGAAGCCAGTCTGCCATTCAAGATATACGCCCTTGTCATATTCGTTGGCCGTGAACTTCTCAAGCTTAACGGCTGTTGGCCCGGCCACTGTGAAATTCCCGTTGGTCAAGGCGGTAGTAGCGGGTGGGTCTTCGTTGAAGACGAAGCTGGTCCAGTTCAGCGGTGTCATAGCTCCCAGGGAACCGACAACGTTGAACTTGAGGAAAATCAAAGTGCCTGATCCTGACAGCGCTACGCTGTTGAACGCCACTATGCGGATCTGACCGGGAGTCGAGGTGTTGGGAGTGATGCTCCAACCCGCGCTCAAGGTGCCGGCGGTCTCGAAGGCAGGGCTTGCCGGTTGAATGACACCGGTGTTGAAGGTAACGATGAAGTCGAATGCGATGATGCCCTGTCCAGTAGTATTGCTAACGAAGACAGGGACCATGACGTTGGTAGCGGCAGGCGGGGCCGCCTGACTCGGCAACGAGACTGCAACGACCCCGCCGCCCGCAGGACTGGGACCCTTCGGCGAACCCACTGGTCCGGCAGGAGTCCAGTTCCCCGAGACATCGCCTACGAGCACTCCGTCAAAGTTTTGACTGGGCTGGTCAGCGCTGAGGTTAGGATAAAACCGATTGGCCGGCACAAACTTCCAGGTGCCTGCAATGCCGGCGTTAGGTATACCCGCTACCGTTTGCGCAATCAATCCGGCATCAAACGCCGATAGTGCCCCGTTGTTGCTGGAGTCACCGGCGAGCTGTTGACAACTCGTCGGCGTCGTTATTCCAGCAACGAACTGTGCAACCAATGCCGCGTCGAACGCGGTGATGCCGCTCACAGCGCCGGTCTTTGATGGTTTGAGGGTGTAGTTGCCGCCTCTGGTAAGAGCATTCACGCCGTAGTTCCCCATGGCGTCGCTAGTGCCGGTCTGCGACGCCGGCGAAGCTGTGAACATAACGCCGGGCACCTTGTTGGCCGGTGTAACGCAATAGCTGACCGTCCCGGAAATATTCGCGGTTGGCGCGGTCCCGGCGAAGCAGTTCCTCGAAATCGACAGCAGGTAATCGCCGGTGCCGGTCGTGCCGCTCGAGGTCGTGCCGATCACGACCTTGGCATAGTAGGTCCCCGTTGTCTTCGCTCTCCAGACGAGACCTTCCGACGGAGAGAATGGCGTTGTAGCGTTGAGCACTCCTGCGCCCGACGTCGTCGAAGAGATCGAGTCGGGATTGCTGACCATGATGAGTTCAGTTCCCGCTGAATTGAGTAACGCAAGGGCGCCGTTGATTGGCGTTGCGTTGCGTGTGGGGTCGCAATCGAGGCTCAAAAAAATCAGGTCCCCTGAATTGGCGGTGAAGGCGAAAAGATCAACGTCAGTCGAAGGCGCCGGACCGGCGAGCGAGCCGGTGAAATAGTTATTGGCCGCCGAATTTGCTGTCGCTATCGTGTTGTTCGGCTCGGTCTCAACAGTGGCTGAAGCGCTTGGCGGCTGCACGGCGGCGTAGAGACGATACGGCTCGGCAACCGCACTGTTGAATTGGCTGACGCGAAGGAACGATTGCACGCCGGTCAGCGGCGTGCCTGCCACGTTCGGCGAGAGCGCTCCAAACGGGAAGTCGTTGTTGAAATCGTCGTATTCCAGCGTATCCGTAGTGGTCGTTACGCGCAGATCGAAGTCAGTCGAGTTGCCGGCGACGCCGTCAATCATCGCGAACAGACGCGACCCGGCGGCTGGGGTGCCAAGTGAGAAAAAGTCCGCTTCGGTTCCCAAGTTTATCGTACCCTCGATACCACACGCGAAGGCGTTAGCCGTTGCCGGCGTATCGTTAGGTTCCGTCTCACGCACGCAGAGGTTAACCTCAATCGTGAAGCTGCTGCCGGCGGTGGGCACGCTTTCATCTACAAACACGAAGACCTGTTGCCCGGAGGAAAGCGCGACACAATTCACTTCTTCGGAGGTGCTGGAAAGTTGGCGATTAGCCGCCGCCGAACACGTGCTCACTGTCACCGGAGGCGGTCCCGCCGGACAAGTAGTAGCCACATACAGCACGAGGTTGCGGATCGTATCGAAATTCGTCACCTTGAAGGAGTAGTTGCCAGCCGCCGGAGCCGTGAATGAATAAACCGCGTCACCGCCCGAGGCCGTAGATGCTGTTTGGCCCAAGCCGGTGAAACAGCCTGCGCCAGAAAGCTGATAGTCGTTTGCCGCTACAGCGGTGCTTCCGTTTACCGGCGTGTCGAGCGAGAGCGCGATGGCTCCAGCACACGTATCATTCGCAGGCGGGACGACCTGACTGACGCGCAGTTGAACCGCCGTATCGCCTGCCGCAGGCGGGGGCACGTCGAACTGCCATACAACGATGTAGTACTGCGTGGCAGCGGTGAGTTGCGTGGTAATGACGGCCTGCAAAACTTCGCTTACGCAGAAGTCATCATCGCAGCCATCACTCGCGCCGGCAGTTGGGATTTCCGTGAACGGCCCCGCGCACGCTCCCGTTGAGGTGTAGATCGCCATAACCGTGTCATCAACAGTCGAGCTGGTGCCATCAAAAGAGCAGGTTGAAATCGTGTATTGTGCGGTCGTCGATGGCGTGAACCTGTACCAGATGCTGCGGGAGACGTTTGTTTGACATGATGGCAGCGGCGGGTCGCTGGTCGTCGTCGCGTCGGTGATGTCGGCGGTGACCGCCGTCAGATAGGGGAACGGCCCGGCCGCGGGAATGACTTCCGCCCCAGCGCATAGATCATTGGCAGGCGCCACAAGCGGCGCGGTACGCGGCGGCGCGGCGGCCGCTGCGGCAATGCGCTTGTTCAACAATTGCGTCTTGAGATCGGCGATATCGGTCGACCTGCGTGCTACAGAGAGCGAATACCTACCCAGCAACTCGTGCTGCTCTTTCGTAAGCTCCTTGCCCGAGATGTAATGATCGAACAAGGCGCGCGATATAACCACGTCGGCTTCGAGATCGGTGAGCGTGACGCCCGCGCCGAACTTAGTCAGTATTACGACTTCCTCTTCGGAGAATGGAGCTCCCGATTTGAACTGCGCGTAGAGCTTTTCCAGGTCCGCCTGACGCGAGCTGTTTAGTCCCGAACTCGGCACCTTTTGGCTCGCAGCGAACGGCGTTGTTGCCGCCCGGCCGGCCGGGAGTCCAGGCAATACCAAAACGCAAGTCAGCCCAAACAGTACCAGTAGAATAGTGACACTAAAATCCGTCCGCTTTAATAAACGCATGGCCTTCCCCCTGACTGATTGCTTAAGTTGGCCTGTCGGTGGACGGCAGCCCACTCCGGTCAACATGGTTCCCACTAGCTATTTGATCCTGCTTGTCGGATCCCCAAACAGAACGTAGGTTAATCGAACATCGCTGTCATTGATAGAGTTTTTTGCCCTCATCACTGCTTCGCCCAACGTCAGCGCGCCTCGCCTTGAGCCGTCGCTCGGGAATATCACCCGAAACAACTCTTGACCCATGAACGCCTGCGGTCCCGCGTCACACATCCCTGAGGACGCCCACACGGCGACAGCGCCGCCTCGCTCGGCCTTCAACAGCGACTCAGCCAGGCTTTCCAGGATCGGATCCTGAAAGTAACCGTTCAGACACGTAATCGCCAAAACAACCGGACGCATTTCGCCGTTCGCAAGCGCGCCGGCATCGGCAGAAGTCAGCAGGTTCCCTCTCCACTGATCGACGCTGCCGTGCCCGAAATAAGTCACGATTCCCAAACCCCTGTTCAAACTCTCGATCAACGCGCTCTTCGCTGCAGTCGTGCCAAGCGCGCCGCGATCGATCTGTGCAACGTTCACATCGGGGGGGACCAGTCTTCGAACTTCAACAAGGGAGCTTAGAAAATCGATGCCGTCATTCAGATCAGACACCAACAAGATATCTCGCGATCCTGGCCCACTATCGTAGCTTACTATCTTGCCGATGATTCGAGAACCCTCGCCGGCGGTGCGGACAGACAGGCGCCCGAGAGCCATTTCCGCCAGACGATCTCCGTCAAAGTCGGCCAGCCATTCATCGCTCACCGTCTCCATCAACAGCGTGTCAACAAGACGGGTGGGAACGAAGTCATAGTCGCCGCGTCCCAAATAGTTTTTGGGGTCGAGACTGGCGTCTCCGACAAACAGCGCGAACCGCGGCGGCGTCCGCCAGTTTGTCTTGGCGAATGCGAGGAAGTCCTTAATTGCCTGCGGCGACTTATCTCCGTAGCCGAACTCGTCGTACACGTCTTCCACATCAACGACTGTGACTTTGAGCCCCTGACTCTCTCGCAACGATTGGAGAGGCTTTACGCTCTCCAGAAAATCCCGGTGCGCGACGATCACGAAGTCAGCCGCCTGGTCGCCGTCTCGCAAGTTCGAGGGCCGGTTCGATGTGATCGCAGCCACTCGTCTCGCCTGATCATCAGCCAGGGCCCACAGCGTGCGCCCTCCCGGCTTCGGAGCGCTGACGGTGACCGAGTATCCCTCATCCTGTTGTTGCACGCGCGCCGACACCTGGCGAATCTCGTTCGGGTCGGTGATATCCAGGACGCGAATCGCCGGGCTGCTGAAGCCATCGATCGTCGCCTGTTGTTTGTTCGCCAGGGTGAACCGCAACGCGTTGTTGTCCGCCGTGTATGTGTGCCGGTAGGTGATTCGAATGTGGTTTACAAGGCTCACGTCGCTCTCGGCGCCCAACGGCGTTAGCCTCACCGTGTTCTGGCCTTCCTTCAAGGCTGCTTGCGACAAGGCGAACGTGGCCACGCCTTCGTTGTGCGCCATAAAACTGATCTCGCCGACTGTGGTTCCGTTCACCTCGACGTTCACGCGATGAGGTACTTCGGTGACTCCCTGCAAAGCTAGCTCGATGGTGGCGTCTCCGGGCGCAGCCTTGTCCAGATGCCGCACTGTGATCAATTGATCGACCGGATTTCTCACGATCACTGCGCCAAAGAAGTTCTCTTTGTCACCGTTTCGCAGCCCTGAAAAGTAAATCGTGCGCTCCTTGAGCTCGACCGTGTAAGGCGAGCTCGCCGGAGCAGCGCGCGATCCCTTGCCCTTGACCTGTTGAATTCGACGCCCAGGCTCCGAGCCGGCCGCGAGCCAATAGACTCTGGTGCCGGTTGCCGCGGTGTCCAGGCCGAGACCGTAAAACTCGACGGCGTCCGATGGGTCGAACTGGCCGTCCTCTTCGCCTTTGACGATGAAAGGCTGCTCTTGTCCGCCGGCATAAAGCTGCAACATTCTGGGATCGATCCTCTGATCAAGTCCCGCCGCGATCAGCTCGGGTTGCGTTACCCGATACCAACCCTCCTGATTCACCGACAGCTTGATGGCTTGCCGCGCGGCGAGGCCGGACTGCACAGCGAGTTGCTCAGCGGTGATTTGCGGCGCGCCGGCGGCGCGCGCGATGGGAGCAGTCGGATTAGATGGCCGGTTGCTCTTTCCGAAGCCGCTCAACAGCACGGCGCGGCCTCGTTCGGGAGGCAGCCCGTCGTGCGTTTCCGCGCGTTCAGCCGAGACTGGGCCAAACATCGTGCCCTCTCCGTTGAGATCAATCGCTTCAAGCCAGTACTGCGCGTCTTTAGCGGCTGGCGGATCATCGGGCCAGGCATACGAGTAACCCGATTTCAGATTGGTCCGCTCGCCCGCCATCAACGCCGAGCCTGCAAGCATCTGCGGATTCACACGAACGCGTTTGCCGCTCGCCTCGCGATAGACGTTGAAGCCGAGGTTGTCGACTTCAAGTCCTGTGTGCCATTCGACAAGGACCTTCCCACCGGCGTATTGATTCGCGGTGAACGAATCGAGCTTCGCATCCGAGGGCACGAAGACCGAGATGTCATCAATGCCCACCCATTCATCGCTGCCCACTGCGTTCGTGGTCATTATTCGAAGCTGAACATTCGGTTGATTGTCTGTAGCAGCGGGCAGCACGACGCTTACAGGAGTCACAAGAGTTGCGAGGCTTGGCCCCGAAGAGGCATCGGCTACAAAACCTGCTGGTATGTTTGTGTAGCTCCCCGCACCGCCCACGCGGTATTGTAGGGCTACCGGCTGGACTGAGTTGTCAACCGAGCCGTCGATGTCCCGGAGGTTATAAAAGATCCTGACGCCGGACAGTCCCGTTGTGTTGATGCTGATGACAATGTGAGGTGCGTCGGCCGTTCCAGATCCCTGAAGCGCGACCACTGGATTTGCAATTCCGTCAAACTCCGCGACGCCCCCTGTTATCAGTGTGTTGGGGCTCGACTGGTTCGCGATCACGTCAACCGGCGTGAGCGATCCATCCGCCACAATCGTTTGCGGGTCTGTGCCAGTCGCCGCCGTCAGGTTATCACCTCGAAGTCCTAGAATGCCCGGCACACCCGACCAATCACCGTTTGTAGTAATCAGTCCCGTGTTCGCCCAGTTCTGACTGAAAGGAACAATTTGCGGCGTGCTGTCAGCGCTAACTCGCGGGGCAAGCGCGCCGCCGGGAGGGAGCATTGTCCCCGACAAAAACACTACGAGCAGGGCTGCAACACGAATCCATTCGCGCGATGATCTTTTGGTGAACATAAACTTCGTCTCCGCTGCGGACGGAATTGATTGGAAACGGCAGCGATCAATCGCTCGCGCCCATTGCGTCCACAGACGAGGGCTAGTCGCGATCGAATGCCGCCATTGTGAGGGAGGCTGTCTGCCGTCACTGACTGAAGACGAAACAGCGGGCACATTGTAAGAAGAATTCTTGATCGGTGTCAACTAAACCGAGTCGCTGCGTGGGCGCAACGTAGAGACACCTATCGTTACGAGAACTCAACCCATGGCATGAACCATCGCCGGACGACGGCGAATAGAGCCTCTGGTGGTTCGGCGCGGTCGCGCTTGTGCGGGTCTATCGCGAAAGCCGGGTGGTCGGGTCGCCCAGCAGGATCCACGTTCGCCGCACGTCGCCGCTGGTGACCGCCGCCTTCGCCCGCGCCGTCGCCTCACCTATCGTCAGCGGCGTTGCGTTGAACAACATCCGATAAGCTTGCTGATTCAGAATCGACTGAATGTCCGGCGTGGTCATGCCCGACGATCCCCAAACCGCCACGGCTCCCCCATCGGCTTTCAGCAAGCTTTCCGCAAGACTGTCCAGCGCTGCGTCCTGAAAATAGCCGTTCAAGCACGTCATCATCACAAACATCGACAACCCACCGGCGTTAGTCAGCCCGGCGGCGTCCGCCGAAGTCAGGATGTTGGCTCTCCATTGATCCACCGAGCCGTGACCGGTGTAGTTGACGATGACCTGCCCGCGATTGATCGCGTCGATCAGCATCGCTTTGGCCGTCGCATCGTCCAGGTGGGCCCGCTCGACGGTCTCGATTCGGATGGTGGGCGGGACCAAGCCCCTCAGCATATTGCTCGCACTCTCAAAGTCGTATGTGTCGTTGTGATCGGACACCAACAGCAACGTGGCCGCGGACCGCTGCCCGTCGTAGCCGGCGATCTTGGTTGCAAGGCGCAACGCTTCGTCCGCCGAACGCACCGGCAAGCGGCCTATCGCCATGTCCGGCAAGAGGTCGCCGTTGAAATCAACCAACCAATCGTCGGAAGCCGTTTCCATCAACTGAGTGTCAACGAGCCTCGTCGGCACCAGGTCCGCGTCGCCGAATCCGAGATAGTTCTTCGGATCAAGGCTCGCGTCACCCGCCAGCATCACGAAGCGCGGCGCTTTTTTCCAGTTCGCGGCCGCATACGCACAGAAGTCCTTCACCGCTTGCGGCGTCTTCTGCCCATAGCTGAACTCGTCGTAAACGTCCTCGATGTCGACGAGCGCCACCGAATACCCTTGCTTCTGCCTAAGCGAAAGCAGCGGACCGAGCGCCGCGAAGAAATCGCGCCGAGTGAGAATGATCATATCCGCGCCGTTGGCCGGTTGCCGCCAGGTCGATGCGATGTTGGCGGCTAGACTGACCGGCCTGGCCATCTCGCCAGCAATCGCCAGCAGCGTGCGCTGCCCGGAGCTTTGCAGGTTGAGCGCCACGGCATAACCGCTCTGCTGCGGCTGAACCGTTCCGATCAGTTCCTGCACCGAATTGGGATTGGTGACATCGAGCACGCGAATGGCCGAACTGCTGAAGCCGTCGATCGTGATCTGCTGTTTGCCCGCTACGGTGAAGCGAAGCGCGTCGCTCTCCGCGGTGTAGCGATGCGGATACGTCAGGCGGATGTAGTCGACGAGACTGACGTCGCCCTGGCCGAATTGCGAGGTCAGCCGCACGACGTTCTGCCCTTCCTTCAACAGTGACGGTGGCACGTTGAATCGCCCGACGCCCCCCAACTGACTGTTGAATGAAACCGCGCCGGCGAAGGACCCATTCAACTCGACCTTGACGGAGTGCGCGACCGTGGTCACGCCTTGCAAAGCGACCTCGAGCGTCGCCGCAGCGTTTGACCCGGTATCGAGACGCTGCACCGTGAGTGATTGATCGACTGGGTCGCGCGCGATGACCGAGCCGAAGAAGTTCTCCTTGTCGCCGTTGCGCAATGCCGCGAAGTAAATTGTGCGGTCGCGACGCTCGACGGCATACGGGAAGCTGCCGCCGGTCGCGGCTGTGCCCGCGCTCGTGACTCGCTCGATGCGCTTGCCCGGTTGCACCCCGGCCGCCAGCCAGTACGTGCGCAGGCTCGTGTATGGCGAGTCTGCCCCGACGCCGTAGAACTCGATGCCCGAGAGGCGGCCGTCTTTGTCGGTCAGGACGCTGATCGGCTGCTCTTGCCCGTCAACCAGGAGTCGCAACACGAGCGGGTCAACGCGGGCGTCGAGCCCGGCCGCTACTAACTCAGATTGTGCGATTCGATACCAACCCTCGCGCCGCACGTAGATCTTGACCGCGGGCTGAGCCGCGGCGGCGGCCTGGACGGCAAGGCCCTCGACGTTCAAACGCGCTCGTTTCGGTTTTGTCTCGACCGGCGTCGTCGCGTCGGGCGCGCTCCGGTCTTCGCCCAGATCGTGCATCAGCTTCGAGTTTGGTTCGAAGTCGGCGGATAGTTTCTTGACGCCGGATGACCGTACGGGACCGTACCAAGCGCTGAACCCGTTGATGTCAACCGACTCAAGCCAGTACTCAGCGTCAGCGCTCGAACCCTGCGTGTCGCGCCACACGTAAGAGCGGCCGGCGCTCAGCACTGTTCGCGCTCCCACGAAGAAGGCGGAGCCCGCAATCATGTCAGGGGTCACGCGAACGCGCTTGCCTGCCTGGTCGCGATAGATGTTAAAGCCGAGGTTCGCGACTTCCAATCCGCTCTGCCATCTGAGCAGCGCTCCGCCGTTGGGGCTGTTAGGTGTGGCTGAGTATGCGTCAGCGGTGAACCAGTTCAAGGCCACGTCGGTTGGCGCGCCCGGCTCTGCGAGTGTCCAATCGGAAAACGAAGTCACGCCTGTAATGTTGGCTGTGTTGGCGACAGTGTTAACGGAGCCGCCGGGCATCGTGAACGCGCCGTCATATTTAAGGATGACGAAGATGTTCTCATTGGCCATCGCCGGAATGTCCGTTGGGTCGAGGTAGTTGAACGTCAGGTCGGCAGTCACGCCGGTCGCTGTGAGAGTCCAGTATCTTTGCAGCGCATGTGTAGGCGTGCCGATATTGGGCTGCGGCCCTTGCGTAGCCTTGACGGTGAAATCGGCCGGGAAGGTTCCGGCGGTGACGTTGACCATGACTGGAGAGAATCCGTTGGCGGTGCCTACGACGAAGTTGAATGCGCCCGTGCCGCAGTAAGTCTTCTTCAAATTGCCGATCACGTAATTGGCCGCGCCGGCTCCGCTGATCGAAGCATTGCACCCAATCGTCAGGGTGTTGGCTCCGGTGCTGAGCTTGCCGTTCAACGTCAACATATTTGTGACGGTGACATTGCCGCCGAGCGAATCGCCGTCATTGGCGCTGACGTTGTAGTAGGTTCCTGCCGCGAACGAACCGGCGGTGGCTTGCACAAGTTCATCCGCGCCGATGTCGGGATTGCTGGCCGGACGCGGGTCGTTGTCGAAGTCAACCGTTGCAAAGCCGGTGATACCATCGCCGAGAAGAGGTGTGGTCACGCCGTTCAGATGCAAATCGTTAAGCGGATTGACATAAATTGGATCAATCTCTTGCGAGTTGGCATCGTCGGAAACCGCCGTTCCCCACAATGCTACCGTCGCATAATCCGTTCCTGCCGCCGCTGCCAACGAACCGCTTCGGAAGAACCCGGCGTTCGCACCGCTCGAGAAGAAGTCGTTGTAGTTCGAGTCAAGATTGACAAACGTCGTCGTTACCATACCGATCGCGTAGCTCTTGGCATTGACGCCGCCGCCCGCAGCGACTTGTGTCGTGTAAAAGATATTATTCTTCAACTCAACCGTCGGGTCGGTTCCGGTAATGGCTACGCCAAAACCCGGAGTTTGCGACGCTACCCCTCCTCTATCGCCGGTCATAGCGATTGAGTTGTGATAGAGCCGTGTAGATGAGCCGGCCGCTCCGACAACATAAATTCCTGCCGGAATGTCAGGCGCAGTCGAAGGAGCAGTTACGCCCGTAATAAAGTTGTTCTGAATCGTGTTTGCGCCTCCAGTAGCTCCGGCAACGGTGATACCCGCCGCCGAGAACCCGGTCGCGCTAAGACTCGCCACACCATTGATTTTGTTTCTTGCCACAAGTGCGTTTGTAACACCGCCCGCAGTTGTCAAAGTTGTATCAATAGCCTGAGTTCCAACGCCGATACCGATCCCGTCTGCCGATTCGTTTGTCGAGATACCGTTGATGCTGTTTTCGGTAATCTGAACGCCGTTGTCATTAAAGACGAGAATACCGACACGGCGGATGCGGTCAGCCGTAACATCGGAGGTTTCATTCATAGTAATGACCGTTCCGGTGTTCTGATTCGCCAAACTTGCACCAGCCGAATAGATACCAAAGATGGCTCGTTTGACCGAACAGTTTTCGATGCGGTTGTTGTCATTATCCGTTCCGGGTGTTCCCGGTGTGGTTCCGCCGAGCGAAATAGCGACTAAGGTTGTCGTCGGGTCTTGTCCGAGAACATTGACGTTTTTGAGAGTGTCGTTTTGTGCGCCGTTTGTGCCGGAGCCAAACGAAACAACTACCGCTGAAGTGCCCGTATTCGTGTTTTGAATGGTTAGTTGACGAAGCGCAGAGTTGCCACCGACAACCTCGGGTGCCAACATCGCCGCGGTCGAGCCGTCGATCGTCACGCGGTCTGCGCCGTTGAGTCTAATCAACGCACCCGTATTAGTTCCGACAATCATACGCGGTGCGCCGCTCGGTTTAATCAGCATCGAGTAGCCGCCAACGCCGTCTTCCGCCCATTGATTGAGCGCGACCGTGCCGAGTTCGGCTGTTAAGTCAGTCGTAATGTTGATAGTTACATTTCCGGTCAAAGCGCCTGCGTTAATTGCCTCAAAGATGCCGCCCGTATTGGTCAGCGAAGTAAAAGTCTCACCCGTGCCGACGTTAAACGAACCTGTGAACGGCATCACGATTGTGTAACTGTTCGGCGTAGTCGGCGGAGTCGTTACTGTATTAACATCCGTTCCCGTAAAGCCGCCGCTCGGATTCGCGGCAAGGTTGCCAAGCGTATCCTGTGCCACCACGAAGTAACGAATCACATCGGTTGCGACAACACCGCCAACGAGCGAGTTGTCAATCGTACAATTCCAAACGCCGTTCTGCACCGTGCCGCTCGACAAAGAGCAAGCCGTCGAGAAGTAAGTTCCCGCGTTCTTGTTAAAGTAGATGCGCGGAGCTAAACCGCCCGTGGCAACGCCCGTAACATCCGTTATCGTTACGGAGAGAATTCGGTTGGTTAATACACTCGTGTTCACCAAAGGTATGTAAGTAATGCCCGGTGCGGCAAGATCAATACCGTTAAAGTTGCCCGCATCCGCGCCAATATCAACAGGCGTGAACGACGCGCGTGTTTGTCCGTCGAAGTCATTTGTCACGCCGACGTCCGCGCCATTACCTTCAACAACCGTCGCGTTGGTTGGGTGAATATGTAAATCGGGTACCGCATTGGTCGGGTCAAGATATTGCGGATTTGCTTCAAAACTTCCCGCATCCTGTCCTACAGCGGTTTTCCAAGCGGCAAGGTTGGCGACGTCGAGAGCGTTAAAGCGTCCAAATACGCCGCCCGTTCCGTTCGAGAAATAATCGTTGTTATTGATCGTCAGACCGGCCGGGTTCGGCGTCGTGCCGCCAACCGTTAGTGCATAGTGCTTTCCGGTTCCGGCGCCGTTGCTGCGGGCATTGAAGAAAATATTGTCGCGATAGCTGCGGGTGTTGGTCGTGATCGAACTCTGAAAGGCCCATGTATTGGCCGAACCGCCAACACCCGTTCCGCCTATATAAATGCTGTTGTGATATAGATTGTCCGTTCCCGCGGTAGCCTCGTTAATACCGTAGATTTGCGGCCCATTTGCCAAGCCGGTACCCAAAGCAACTATATTGTTTTGGTAAGTGGTTGTTCCTGCCTGGATATTGATACCGTTTATGGTGGCTGTTGCACTAGTGCTTGGCGTACTGAGCGTATGAATAAAGTTCCGTTGGACAACGTGTATTCCCGTCGTCGAACCATTGTATTGCAATCCTGTAACCCAGACAGCCGCCGCAGAATCCGTATCGCTCAATGAGCGAATTGTATTTTGAGAAATATTATTCCCGATCGTCGCGCTTGTGTTGTCGCTCCAAATACCGATCATTGCCGCAGACGAGCCTGTTCCAACATTCGGTGCAACCATCGTCATATTGGAAACGGTATTACCAGTAACGACGGACGCGCCCGATTGAGAATAAATTCCGTATGTATTTGAGGCTGAGTTGGTGGAGTTATTTGCAATCGGCGCGGCTGAAAACCCAACCGTATTGTTTTGCATCGTGTTGGTTACGCTTGAAGTCGTAAATGCACGTAACCCGTAAAAATCAACAACATTGGGAGTGGCATTTGAATTTGTCGCTGTGATGCCGCCGACAATATTGTTCGACATAGTAACCGCTGCGGACGGAAAGTAAAATATCCCGTAAACGTCGGAAGCCGCCGCCGCCGTAGTGTTGAAGGACATCGATCCGGGCGTGGAACTGCTACCGATCGTATTGCTGTTAGTGTTAGCAAGCCCGTTCGTTACGATAATTCCCGAGAAAGGACTGCTCGTGCTTGTTCCGCTCGAAGTAACGCCTGTAAGACTAACCGAAGCGACTGTGTTGCTACTGATGTCTGAAACTGTTCCGCCCGTGATGCCGGTAAACAAAATACCGACAAAGCCTCCGGTTGAGCCTGTCAAAGTATAGGTTCCCGTTTGCGTGTTGGAGGCATAACCGATGATGTTGCCCGTAATCGTAAACCCTTGCGCTCCCTGCGTCGCTGTTGACGGACGAATGTCAATCGCACGATGAAGCGCGCCAGTCGTCCAAGTCCGCGTCCCGGTTTGATAAAATCTGTTACTGGTAATTGTCCAAGTATTACAACCGCCATTTGTAGCAATACCTGAACTGGTAACTGCCGCTCCGAAATAGTCAAAGATATTGTTGTTTGAAATTATTATTCCGCTGTTCCCGATTGCGGTTGTTGATTGCGAACCGTTTCCTAAAATTGCTTTGGTAGGTAAGTTTGAGCCAGCGGGACCGATGTTGTTATTCGAGATTGTGTTGTTGTCGTTTCCGCTGGCGGTTACGGCATCCGTGCTAAAGAAGATAACCGCCCCGTTTGTCGCAACCGATGACGAAACCGAACCCTGAAGGTTAGAGTTGGTGATCGTATTGCTCGTCGCACCGCCGATAAAGCGAATTGTCGAAGTTATCGAAACCGCCGAAACAGTAGTATTGGCAATCGTCAAAGAGTTGCCGCCCGTATTCAAACCGTCGACGATAACCTGATCCGCGCCGTTGAAGTCGATCAGCGGGCTGCCCGCTGCAATCGCGCCGGAAATAGTCCTCGGCGCCCCGCCCGATGGCTGAATCATGATCGAAGTGTAAGCGGCCGAACCGCTCCCGCTTGCATTTAGCACGGCCGGTGCCGTCTCCGTTGTGTCTCCAACGATACTGATGTTGATGTTTCCCAGGTGAGTGCCTGCGTTGATCGCATCAAACGCAGCTTTGAGAGTCGCATAGTCCGTCGGGCCAGTTGTTCCGGCTGTCGCCGTCACACTCACCGGACCGACCGCACCTTTGGGAGGAGTACCTTTTGTCTGAGGATCAGTGACCCACGACTTAATTGTCGAGTAAAAACTGGCGGCCCGCGAACTTCGCGTCGAGACAACCAGCACGGATGCAATGATGGTAGCAAGCAAACAAAGGCCAATGAGACTATAAGTCGAGGGGGCGTTAGCTTTCTTCATCGTCAGCTCCATTGTTAAGAAAGATCTCTTGGGACTCGCAGGTATCGAACGACCGATGCCGCGCACCTTAACGGGAACACGTGATGCAAGACCACTTTTGAGATGGCCGCTAATGTATTCTTGCTGGTAGCCCAAGTCAAGCTGAAAAGCGTCGCTCTACAGCGTATGCCTCCTTGGTGGATCGACGCGTGGAGGCGACGTTTGGTTGGGTCATCCGGTTTTAGGGACCGCGCTGAAAAACGAAAAGGCTGGAACTGGATTATCGAATCCCCAGCCTCCTCTCATCAGCCAAAGCGACAACCTACCTTAGCTACCTCGGCTTCGTAGTTGGATCGCCGAGAAGGATCCTGAAAGTAGCGGTTCAAACAAGTCATAGACACAAACAACGACAGGTTGTTCGAAAAGCGAGATTCCATCCGACGACGTGAGTATGTTGCCCCTCCACTGATCACCAGCAGGCAGGGATGCCTGCGCTCCCAGGTCACTGGGTGCGTGTCAGAAATCTTGCGATCCGCCACAGCGCATTCCCGATCTGAAACGGCAGCCGTGGCATTTCGTTGAACGGCCCTCGCAATCTGATCGTCGCTTCGATCGGATCAGGCCAGCGCGTGCGAAGCGCTTTCAGGACGCCTGCAGGATGTCGCAGGTAAGTTGCCATAGGCGGCAGATAGGACAACGGCGGGTATCGCTCCGGAAAGGGCCGGTCCCAGTTCTTCATCACATCGCGCACCAGCCATCGCGGCAGGCGTTTCGCTCTGTGCGCCGCCGGCGTGTCATCGACTCGAGCTTCCAGCAACTGGTGCGCGAGACCGATCGCACATGCGACCCAGTCCGCCTGACGCTGGTCGCTTCCAAGGCACCGCTCCCAGTCGAAGCTCGCGGACCGCGACTCAACCGCTGCCGCAATATCACAAAGCCACATCGGCCGCCACGCGCTATGCCGCAAGAAGTGCGTGCACAGGATGCGAAGCTGGTCTTCCGAACCCAACAAACGAAACTCTGCTTCGCCAAGCCGCGCAGGCTCGGACCGCGTCATCAATTCATCCAGGCTCAGATCGTCCAGCTTGCCGAATCCCTCGTGCACGTCAACACTGTACTTTCTTGCATCGGGACTCCGGAGTACCGAAACCGCCTTCTGATACTGGTCAGGCGAGAAGCACAAGTCTATGTCACCGTAAGGCCGCAGTCCCTCCTCCGGATACAAGCGCGCAACCGCCCAGCCTTTCACCAGCACCGGCTCCACTCCGGCTGAGTTCAGCAGCAAGATGACTTCTTCGATTTCGGTCTTGTGAATTGCGGCCTGGAGGGAATGAAGTTGATACGCGGATCTCAATTGGTCCGCAGCCTCGCACTCGCTCAAGCTGCTGTCGCGAATACGCCACCAGCCAAGCGCCGCCGCGCCTGACTGCAAGAGTAGCGGCGCGATTAGCTCAAGTTCTTCGGCAGAAATGTTCGGATCGGGAGAGACCGCGCGCCAACTGCCCGCGAGAAAGTTCGCAACGACACGGCCGAGCGATTGAGTTGCGTCTGTCTCAGTCATTGCACTTGTGCAGCCAGGGTTCTGCGTCCAGGCTCAACGCTAAAAGAAAACGGGCTGAGGTTCAGATGATAACTGAACCTCAGCCCGCCAGTCAGGACGTGGTTACGGCGATGCTATTTGAGTCTCATCGCCGGATCGCCGAACAAGATCCACGAACGACGCACATCCGCATCAGTAACAGCTAGCTTCGCTCGCGCCGCCGCCTCGCCAACAGTGATCGAGCCGCCGCCGAACAACAGCCGATACAACTCCTGGTTCAACGTCTCCTGCTCCCCGGGCAAGCACTGCGCCGACGACGCCCACACCGCCGCCGCGCCCCCGTTCGCCTTGAGCAGCGATTCCGCCAGGCTATCCAGCACCGGATCGTCGAAGTAGCCGTTAAGGCACGTCATCATCACAAAGAACGCGAGCTTCTGGCTGTTGGTCATGCTCGCCGCATCGCCGTTGGTCAGAATGTTGCCGCGCCACTGGTTCACCGAACCGTGACCATTGTAGTTCACGATCGTCTTCCCCTGATTGATCGCCGCCAGTATCTGGCTCTTCACCGTTGCGTCATCGCCCGACCCCCGCACCACTTCCTGCACCTGCATCCCTCCAGGCACCAGCGGCCTCAACGCTGCCATGACACCCGCGAAGTTGTATCCGTCATTCAGGTCCGCTGTCAGCAGCACCGAGTTGGACCCCGTCGAGCTTTCGTAGCTCACGATCTTTCCGACTAGCGCCGCCGACTCAGCTGCATTACGCGCCGGCAACCGCCCGCTTGCTATATCCGGCAATCCCGTCCCCTGGAAGTCCACGAACCAGTCGTCGCTCGCCGCTTCCATGTACGCGCTGTCGTATAGCTTCGTCGGCACTAGATCGCTGTCCCCGTACCCCAGATAGTTCTTCGGGTCATAGCTCGAATCGCCCGCAAACACCACAAAGCGCGGCAGCCGCCTCCAGTTGTCCCGGGTGAACCTAAGGAAGTCCTTGATCGATTGTGGCGACTTATTGCCGTAGCTGAACTCGTCATACAGGTCTTCCACATCCACTACCGCCACCGACAACCCCTGGCTTTCCCTCAGCGCCTTCAGCGGTCCCAGGCTCCCCTTTAGTTCCTGCGTCGTGATCACAACGTAGTCGTGCTGCAGACCCTTCTCGTGCCAGTTCGACGGCGCGTTGGCCTTCGCCGTTGCGCTCATCGCCCTCGCCCCGGTGAACGCCAGCAGCGATCTCGTCCCAATGCCCGGCGGCGTCAGCGTGATGCTCGAATTGGACTTCGACCCGCCGATCGTCCCGGTCAGTTCCTGCGGGCTACTCACGTCCGTAACATCCATGACCCGAACATCGGACGACGTGAATCCCCCGATGGTCACCGGCTGCCCGGCCTTAACCACCGCGCGCAACTGGTTGCTGTCAGCCGTCAGAGTATGCGTGTAAGAAACCCGCACCGTGTCCATCAGGCTGATGTCGGCGCTGCCCCCCTGCGCGATCAACTGCACAGTGTTCACTCCTTCGCGCAATTGCGACTGGGCGATCGGGAAGCTCGCCTTTCCGCGCTCCTGACCATTAAAGCTCACCGTGCCCACTGCGACTCCGTTGAGCGTCACTCGCGCCTGATGCGGCGTCAGCGTCACTCCTTGCAGGTACACGGCAAGCGTCGCCTGTGACAATGAGCTCGATGCGACGTTGGTCAACGTCAACGACTGGTCCACCGCCGTGCTCCCAACCACTGGCCCAAAGAAGTTTTCCGCATCCCCGTTGCGCAATCCCGCGAAGTACAACGTGCGGTCCTTGCGCTCGACTGCGGCGGCGAAACTCCCGGGCGCGTTTAGACCCCCCGCCGTCTTCGTTGCTTTGATGCGCGCGCCGTTTTGCCCTCCGGCCACCAGCCAGTAGACGTGGGTGCTGGTCGCCGCGCTGTTCAACCCTAAGCCGTAGAACTCGATGCTATCGCTAGGATCGAGCTTGCCGTCCAGCTCGCCGTTGACGATGATCGGCACTTGCGCGCCGTCGACATACAGTTGCAGGTTTCGCGCATCCACGTTTGCACTCAAGCCTGCGGCAACCAGGTCTTGCTGCTTGATGCGATACCAGCCCTCTTTGTTGACTCCAAGCTTGACGGCTTGCTGACCCGCCAGATCGGTCTGTTGTTTGATTGCTGCAGGCGTGAGGCTCGCGATTTCTGCCTGACGCTCAACCACCGTCGAGCCTTGCCCGAGTGTCATCTGCGCCGAGGCTAGACCTATGCGGGTCAGCAAGACTGACTGCTCGACGCTCGGCGCCTTGCCGCCTTTCGCGTCGAGGCTGATGGGTCCAGTCCACGTGCTCTTGCCGCTGAGGTCAACGTCTTCGAGCCAGTAGCGCGTCCCCGCCTGTGTCAACTGGTCGCCCCACGCGTAGGACTTGCCGGCCGTGAGGGCAACCTTGGGTCCGGTCACAAGCGCGGACCCGGCGATCGTCTGCGGATTGATCTTCGTACGCTGCCCGTTCGCCTCGCGATAGACGTTGTAGCCGAGGTTGTCTACTTCATAACCCGAGCTCCACCGCAACAGCACCCGCCCGTCATCGAAACCTTCGGCAGTGAATGTCTTCACCTTTGCCTCTGTGGGAGCGGTGCAAGAGGGAAACTTGAACGAGCCGATGCGCGTGTTCCAGTTCCTGGTCGCGTCGGCGCCGACGTTGGTGAAGTACATGCCGGCGTACCAGAAAGTGCAATCGTCGGCCGGGTCAACACTCATCGACGTGTAATCGCCCCAGCGATGAATGGGGGTGCCGCCGGCAGTAGTGGTTTGCGGGCCGGTGCCGGCGATCAGTTGGACTTCCGTCTGCGGCAAGTTATTGAGCGGATCGCCAACGAGACGCCCGGAATAGGCAATGCTCGGGAAGTTCGGGCTGGTTACGTTGGAGGTGCTGTAGCCGAGCGCCACGTTGCCAACGTGGTCGGCGGCGATACTCGCCATCCAGCGATAGAGGGTGGTATCCGGGGCGTAAATCTGGGTTTGAACCATCGTCGTTGAAACGACGCCGCCGGTCACATTGAGTTGCGCCCACTGCGGGCGGGCCGTGGCGCCGGCAGACCGCGTCGTTTGCGTCACCCACAATGATTCGACGCCGCCGACGATGCGATATTGCACCTTTTGCATCAGTCGGTCGTCGAGCGTATCAAGATTATGTGACGCGGTCGCTGGCGGCGGCTGCGGCACCACATCCCCCAGGCTTAAGCCGTAGGCGGCTTGGGTGATAATGGTTGCCGCGCCAAGCGTGCCCCCGCCGGCACAATTAGCGCCCGGTGTAAACTTTCTCACTTCGAATGCGAATATGCTTGTCGACTCTGATACAAAGTAGTTCGGAGTGTTGGCTGGGGGTACGTTGCCGACTCCTCTCGCGCCGCTGATGTTGCTGGGGATCATGGTAAAGATAGTGCTAGTAGGGATGAAGCCGATTGCCCCTCTGAGCACGGCGCCACTCTCCATATCCGATTTGTTGAACGAGGCAAACAGCACGCCTGAGAACGCCGTGCCATTGGCGCCGAATTCGTTGGCCGCCATGTAAAGGCAGCCGTCGTTCCAGTTGCCAAACTTGGGATAGTCGTTGAGCGTCGTCGCAGGGACTGCGCCGGTATCCATTTGCACGGCATAAAACCACCAGCCGCCGGCGACCGGATCGTTGGTCTTGGAAATCGCGAAGCATTGATAATACGGCGCGATCGGATTGCCGCCGGACGTAGCAAAGGCAAAGTTGGTGAGAATCCAGCGATCCCCAAACTGATCGTAGACCACCACCGGGTCGCCAAAATTATTGGCGTTGCACGGCGTCCCGATTCCTTGCCCGGCCCACAACGAATTCTCTGTAAAGCTCGCGAGCAGCGTGCCGGTCTTGCTGTAGATGGCAAAGGCATCGTTGACCGACAGGATGTAGTGGTTTAAGCCGACATCGCCGTTGACGTCCGGCGGCCAGCCCGCGCCTGCCTGTCCCCCCGTAACTGCACTGTTAAAGCTCAACCCCGCAAAGTTTTGAGTCGGACTGGGCATTGGGGCCAGCGGGATGTTGTTGGGAGTGTTGCTTACCGGAGCCGCTGCTCCTGCCGCGACCTTTTCGGGATTCAGCTCCTTTTCCACTTCGACTTCGATCTTTGGTATGGAAGGCACAGCGGGCAGGTCGCGCACATCGCCGTTATATTCGGAGGGCCTGATGCCTGCTATGTCATAAGTGATGCCGTCCATACCCTTCGCTGCCAGCTCTTCTTTGGAAAGCCCTTTGATCTGCGGCTCCGGCGATGCAGTTGTCGCGGCAGCGCCGTTCAGTGTTCCGGCGGCCGCAAGCCTTCTTCTCTCTGCTCGCTCCTCGTGCTCGCGCGCTTCTTCCTTATTCGCATCGTGCGATTCGGCTGACGCCACTACCGCGCCTTTTGCCGTCTGTGCATTCGCGTCTGCCTTCGCCGATTCGGCAGCCGTTGGCGATGACGGCTTGACGACCTCCGGATTGCGGCGGATTGAGAACACCGGGTTCCTCTCCGGAGTCACAGGCGGCGGCAGAGGCGAGGGTCGGAAGACGCCCTGGCCTATCGCGAGTGCGTTCGCCGGGCTCTGACGCTGCGCTCTTTGCGCGAGCCCTTTGCGTCCCAGCAGCTTTGGCTTCGCGGTCCTTGCTAACTCGCGTATTCGCGAGCCGACGAGTTTATTGCTCGCCCTGATTCCGGCGGCGGATTTCTGCGCGTCATGGCCGAGCACGTCAGCGGCCGGGCTGTTGGGCTTTGCCTCTTGCGAGCCGGGCGGTCCCGCAGCCGTGGACGCTGCTCCCGATGTTGGCGCTACGCTGCTTGCGGCCAGTGATGTCGCAGCGTGTTGCCCAGCAACAGTCGGTTGAGAAGATCTTTTCATGAAGAGCAGACTAATGCCTGTTGCGAGGATGGCAAGGCATAGCGATACAAGCATCGCGCGCGAAAAGTTATTCTTGCGATTGCTCGATTCCCCCGGGAGGCCGGCCAATTTCGGGGCGTTCTTGATACTCATTGATGCTTCTCCTCTACTGCTCACGCAAGCGCTAGTTCATCCAGCCCTGCGTGCATATTAAAGTGACTGGTTCAATTTCGACCCGGGGGGAAGGTCTTTGCGGTATTAGTCATCTTCGGCGACCGCCGCGCTGATTGTTCTGCTTCCGATTAACCGCCCGCCATATTATCCAGCTTTGACTTTGACATCAAGAGTGTGGCGGGAAGAGCACGGAAGGGAAATCAGGAGTAGCGTGTCTGATCTCATTGTAAAGCGTTCTGCGACCATGATAACGAATATAGCATCAGCTCATGAGCGGCGAAGAACGCGGGCCGGAGATCAATTGAATCCCCGGCCCTCAGTAGTTCCTTTTTGCTGGGTGCGATCCAGCCGCACTACCAATCGCAGCAGCTACTTGAGCTTCATACTTGGATCTCCCAGCAGAATCCACGTTCGCCTCACGTCGCCGTTTGTGACCGCGGCCTTCGAACGCGCCGTCGCCTCGCCTATCGTTATCGGAGTTCCATTGAAGATCATCCCGAACACTTGCTGATTCAGAATCGCTTGAATGTCTGGCGTGGTCATCCCCGACGATCCCCACACCGCAACGGCTCCCCCATTGGCTTTCAGCAAGCTTTCGGCGAGACTGTCCAGCGCCGCGTCCTGAAAGTAGCCGTTCAAGCACGTCATCATCACAAACATCGACAACTCACCGGCGTTAGTCAGCCCGGCGGCGTCCGCCGAAGTCAGGATGTTGCCTCGCCATTGATCCACCGACCCGTGACCGGTGTAGTTGACGATGATCTGCCCGCGATTGATCGCGTCGATCAGTCTCGCTTTCGCGGTCGCATCGTCCAGGTGAGCTCGATCCACTGTCTCGACTCGGATGTTGGGCGGAATGAAGCCTCTCAACAGATTGCTCGCACTCCCAAAGTCGTAAGTGTCGTTGTGATCGTTCACCAACAGCAACGTGCCGGCTGACGGCTGGCCGTCGTAGCTGGCGATCTTGGTGGCAAGGCGCAACGCTTCGGTTGCCGAACGCGCCGGCAAGCGGCCAATAGCCATGTCCGGCAAGCCGTCGCCGTTGAAATCAACCAACCAGTCGTCGGAAGCCGTCTCCATGTACTGCGTGTCAATCAGTTTGGTCGGCACCAGATCCGAGTCGCCGAACCCCAGATAGTTCTTCGGATCGAAGCTCGCATCGCCGGCCAGCATCACGAAGCGCGGCGCTTTCTTCCAGGTGGTGGCGGCATACGCCAGGAAGTCTTTCACTGCTTGCGTCGTCTTCTGACCGTAGCTGAACTCGTCGTAGACATCCTCTATGTCCACGACCGCCACCGAATATCCCTGCTTCTGCCTTAATGACACCAGCGAGCCGAGCGATGCGAAGAACTCGCGGCGAGTGAGTATCACGAGGTTCGCACCGTTGCCGGGCTGGCGCCACGACGATGGGCTGTTGGGCGCAAGGCTGACGGGTTTCGACATATCGCCCGCAATCGCCAGCAGCGTGCGCGGCTCCGCGCTTTGAGGGTTGAGCGACACCGCGTAGCCGCCGCTCTTCTGCTGTTGCACGGTCCCGATCAGTTCCTGCACCGCAGCGGGATTGGTGATGTCGAGCACGCGAATGGCAGGGCTGCTGAAGCCGTCAACCGTGACCATCTGTTTCCCGGCGACGGTGAACCGCAGCGCGTTGCCTTCAGCCGTGTAGCGATGCGGGTACGTCAGCCGAATATAGTCAACGAGACTGATATCGCTCGGTCCCCCTCGCGAAGTGAGGCGCAAGACATTTTGTCCTTCCCTCAACTGCGGCGCCTGAACGTTGAATCGTCCGACGCCTTCCGACTGGCTGTTGAAGGAAATCGTGCCCGCGTACGAACCGTTCAACTCGACCGTGACATTGTGCGCGGCGGTAGTGACGCCTTGGAGAGCTACTTCCAGCGTTGCACCGTCGCTCGATCCCGTTTCGACCCGCGACAGCGACAGCGATTGATCCACCGGGTCGCGCGCTATGACCGAACCAAAGAAGTTCTCCTTGTCGCCGTTGCGCAACCCGGAGAAGTAGATAGAGTGGTCACGGCGCTCAACCGCGTACGGGAAGGTGCCGCCGGTGGCATCCGGACCCGCAGCATTGTTCTGACCGATGCGCTTGCCCGGTTGATCGCCGGCCGTGAGCCAGTACGTGCGCAAGTTCGTGTAAGCCGAATCTACGCCGATCCCGTAGAACTCGATGGCCGAGAGCCGGCCGTCTTTTTCGGTGACAACGTTGATAGGTTGTTCCTGCCCGTCCACTGAAAGCCGCAGCAGGCGCGGGTCAACGCGCGAATCGAGTCCGGCTGCTGCCAGCTCGGATTGTGAGACTTGATACCATCCCTCCCGCTGCACTGAGATTTTGACGGCTGACTGACCGGCGATGATCGCCTGACTCGCCAGTCCCGCGATGGTCATCGGTATCTGCGTGGTTCTCGGCTCGAGCGGCGAGGTTGTGCCGTCCGCGTCCGCGCTGCCAGTGAGTTCGCCTATCAGCTTCGACTGTGGTTCGACGTCGGCGGACGATAACTTCTTGACGCCACCGGTAGTCCCGCGCACAGGCCCGTACCATATGCTGGAGCCGTCGAGATCGATCGACTCAAGCCAGTACATCGAGTCGGCATTGCTGCCCTGCGAGTCGCGCCACACGTAAGACCGGCCCGCGCCAAGCACAGTCCTGGCGCCGACAAAGAGCGCCGAGCCGGCGACGAAGTCGGGCGTCACTCGAACGCGTTTGCCGGCGTCTTCGCGGTAGATGTGGAAGCCGAGGTTGGCGACCTCGTATCCGGTTTGCCATCGTAGGAGCACGCCGCCATTCGGACTGTTTGGAGTCGCGGCATAGCCGTCGGCTGTGAACCAGTTCAGCGTGGCGTCGGTCGGCGCGGTGTCGTCGAAGCAAACTGTTACATCATTGACGGTTGGCGTTACCGTGCTGTCGGTCGTGGACAGGTAAGCCTTGTACTTCAGATAGCGATTGCCGTTGAACTGAGTGAGCGAAGCGCCGCTGGTGGTAAAGAAGGTCGCGGCGGTGCCGTCGGGGCCAACAAAGTTGAATGGGCCTACATCGCTGGTGCTGGCCGCCACCTGGAACTGGAGGGTGGTGTTTGCCGGGACGGTGGCATTCCACGACAGCGTGGGCCAGGTGGGAACCAACCCGACGGCCGGGTTCGCGTCCTTCAGTGAGGAGACGAACGTGCCTGAAGGCGTCGTCATGAAAGTCCTGAAGCCAGCATCGGTTACAACGCCGCCAGTCAGGGGAACGGTCCAGACCGTACCGCTCGTAGCTCCGTTGACCCGGTCACCGCCCGCGTAGAGGCTGGCGCCGGTCGTGGAACTGCCGGTACGGGTGATCGCGTAGGTTCCTAGGGAGGGGTTCGCGGTCGGACGTATTGCCAACGCGTACTGCGTGCCCGCCGTCAGCGTCGCCGGGCTGGCGAAGTTTCCGGTGTAGAAGATCGCGGCGCCGCTGGAGAAGCCCGTGATCGTCGCGGACGCGAGGTCGGCTCCCGTGGGCAGGCCACCGCTGGTCGCCCTCACCGAGAGCGTGAGGTTGGGCGTTGTGCCCGTGCAACCGCTACAGAACAGGTTGATGTCGGCCCTTGTGAGCTGACCTGTGACGGTCGGCGTGAACGTCTGTCCACCCCAGGTCGTGATGGTGATGCCAAGCCCGAAACCACCGATGGCCTCGTTCAGTTGGTCAAGGTTCTGCTTCGAGAGGAGAATGTTGCCCGCGCTGGTCGTGAGGTCGCACTTCGCCGGAGTTCCCACGGAGAAGTCAGCCTGCGAGGTATCCGTCAGGCACCCCGTCACAGCCGCCGCGGTGAGCGCGAAGTTGTTCGTCGACGTCCCGCCGTCGGGAACAACAACGGGCGTGGTCGTAGCGGAGTTATAGCCCAGAGCGCTGGCCGAGATGCTCGGATACGTCCCTGCCGGTATGTTCGTGAAGGAATAAGTGCCGTTGACAGCCGTCGTCGTCATCCGGCTGCCGAACGCGACGCTCGCACCGCTGATCGGCGAGCCGCCCGGAGTCACGGTCACTGTACCGGACACGGTTCCGTTGCCGATTGCAGTACACGAGGGAAACTTGAAGGAGCCGATCCGCGTCAGGTCATTCAGCCCGTCCGTGGCGTAATACTCCTGCGTATACCAGAAGGTGCACCCATCGGTCGGATCGAGGGTCATTGCACTGTAGTCACCCCAGCGGGTACAGGTGCCACCGCACGTGCCCACTTGCGTACCAGTGCCTTGAATGAGATCGACCTCCGTCTGCGGAAGCGAGCTAAGCGCATCGCCGAACAATCGTCCCGCGTAACGGATCGCGGGTTTCATCGTGCTGTTCGAGGCACTGTAGCCGATCATCATATCGCCCGCGCGATCAACTGCTAGACTGGGCATGAAGCGGCTCACGGTGCTGTCGGGGCTATGCGTGGAGACCTGCGTCGGAGCTGCCGCGATGGTACCGCCCGTGACAACGGTCTGGTACCAGCGGACCCCGGCTTGTCCAGCTACGCTGCCCAGGACGGTGTGCGAGTCCCAGAGCGACTCAACGCCGCCGATGTTCGTGTACTGGTTCTGCATCATCGACCTGGTGGGGAGCGTGTCGAGATTGTTGCCGCCCAGGGAAGGCACGGTAGCCGGGGGACCCACCCAGCTCGTGCCTGCAATCGAGGTCGTGACCCCGGTGAACGTCGAGAGAAAGACATTGTTCCAATCGACGTGGAACTTCCAGATTGCCAACGCATTGGTATATGTGCCGGTTCCGACGAAGTAGTTCGGTGTCCCGGCCGGCGGCGTGCCGGACTGGAGTCGGGCGTTGCTGGGAATAATCGTGAAGACTGTGCCTCCATTCTGGTCCAGCCTTGGCGCGTCGAACGAAACAATCTGCGGGTTTGCCGCCCCGGCATACATCTGCGCCTTGTTGAACGCCCACTGTCGACTGAAGATGAACGATCCGCTGGTCGCGCCGAATCCGAACATGTTCGCGTTCATATATATGCCGTCAGGCCAGACGCCCAACTTCGGATAGTCGTTCAGCGCGTCTGGGACTTGGATCGAGTAGAAGTTCCACCCGCCCACGACCGGGTCGCCGGTCTTCGAGACCGCGAAGCATTGGAACGCACCGGGCGGGTTCACCACGTTGCCTCCGCTAAGCTGGAATGCGAAGTCCGTGATAATCCAGCGATCCTCAAAGGTGTCGTACAGAACCACGGGATCGCCAAAGTTGTCAGTGTCGCACAAGTTTCCAAAGCTGCCCTGGCTCATGAACGTGTTGAAGGTGAAAGCCGCCAACTGAGTACCGGTTTTGTTGTAGATACCAATTGACGTGTTGACCGTCTCAATGTAGTGGTTTGGACCCACGTCGCCGTTTGTATCTGGCGGGTGGCCGGCGCCCCAGGTGTTGAAATCGAGGCCGTCGAAGTTCGCGATCGGTGAAGGGGCCGGAGCGGCCGGTGCAACTTTCGGCGCGGCAGGCTTAGACGGCGTTGGGGGTTTCGGTCCTATGAAGAGCGGCTCAAACTCCGGGGCTTCCTTCTCGGGCCGCTCCTTCTTGACCGGTGGAGTCCTTGGCAAATCTCTAAGGTCGCCATTGAATTCTTTCGCCTTCACCAGATGTAATTCTTTGGGCTTGAGGTTAATGGTTTGGACCGTTGCACTAACTGCTCGCTCCTGCGTGGGCCCGACCGAACTTCCGTCTTTGGTCGGCGCGGCTGCAATTGCTGAACCTGCGGCAGGAGCAGGATTGAGTTTTCCATTAGCGGTTTTGGGGGTTGTATCGCCGTTTTCAGCGCTCAAAGTTATCTCACCGCCGGTACCCTCCGCGGATGCGAGCTTCTCTGCCGGCAGATTTTCTGCATCAGCGCGCTCTGCGGTCGCTGAGACAGGAAGGCCTGTTTGCTCAACTGAACTTCTTTCCGATCGCCCTTGCTGCGCATCAAGTGAAGTCGCGGATGATTGTAATCCCGTATCAGCCGATTCAGATGACGCTTGCTTGCTGGTTGGGTCCGGCTTGCGGAGGATTGAGAATACCGGGTTCCTTCGCAGGGGCAAAGGCGGCGGCAGGGGCGAGATTCGGAAGACGCCCTGGCCTACTCCCGGTGAAATGGCCGTGTTCTGACGCTGCGCACGAGGTATTTGCGCGAAACCTTTGCGTTCTAGCTGCTGTAGCTTCGCGGTTCTTGCCAACTCGCGTATTCGCGAGCCGAGGAGTTTAGCCCGCGCCCGGCGTGCGGCGGCGGATTTCTGTGCGCCATTGCCAAGTATGCGTTGAAATGCAGTGGCCGGGCGAGGGGGTCTTGCCTCCTTCGAGCTAAGGGGTCCCACAACTGCAGGCGCAACGGCTGATCTCTGCTCTGCGCCGCTTGCTGCCGGTGAAGTCGCGGCGTCTGGCTGGGCACCGGGCAGTTGAGAAGATCTTTTTATGAAGAGCAGGCTGATGCCTGTTGCTAAGATGACAAGGCATAGCGATACAAGGATCGCTCGCGAGACGTTATTCGTTCGACGACTTGGCTCAGCCGGCGCGCCGGTGACATTCGGTGTGTTCTTAATAGTCATTGGTGCTTTCTCCTTCACTGCTCAGGTAAGCCATAATCCATCCGGCCCTGCATGCATCTTGAGCGGCTGGTTTCAATTCGAACGGGGGCGCCGTCAACGTCTGTCAGATACTTCCCCGGCCGAAGTTTGATCGTTCTGCTTGTGAATTGCCGCCCGCAATACTATCCACCTTTCACTTTGACATCAAGGGGAGGACGGGGAAATAAACGAAAGAGAATCGGGGAATATCGTGTCTGGATATGTTCACGAGCAGGAGGATGGCGGGAGACCGGCTAGATGAACACAAATCGATCCGCTAGAGCGAAATTGACCAACGAGCAGAGGCCAATCGTGATCAGGTTCGCGGCATAAGGGTTGACCTTGAGCACGCTCACCAGTATGAACATAAGGGCTAGATTGCCAATCAGTGACATCGCTCCGTTCGTTGCGTTGAACCGCAGCAGTGCAAGCGTGCCATGAGAACTTGCACGGTCAGCCCACGTCCATCTTCTGTGCCAAACGAAATTGTTCAGCACCGATGCCTCGACCGCCAATGCGGTCGCCATTAGATAGTGCATTCCTCCAACGCGCATCAGAACTGCGAGCGTCACCGTTTGCACGATGACGCCGCCAGCTCCGACCGCGCTGAACTTTGCGAACCGATGGAAGACTCCCTGTGAGCGCGCACGACCCGCTCGCCTTGCGACTTCATTCCGGGATATGTGCGCGCTCTCTTCGCGGGCTTCGGCAACCGGGTGAAAGCAGTCCATCAAACTCTCTCCGCGCGATACAGCGTTATCGTGTTTCGCGTGACGGACACCACCAGCACGACTGTCATCAGCGCCATCGCGACAACTGCGCCGACATCGAAGAACAAGTACCGGTCGCCAAATGCGTGCGTGGCCGGATGTGACATTGCTCTGATATTGCCGATCGCGAGCAGTATCCTTAACTCGGTCGGACTGAACTTATAAAAAGAGAGCTTGAAAGTTCCAATCGTATAAGTCGCAAGGTAAACATCAATCGAGATCATGAAATAAACCACCAGCACCGCGAGAGCGATCGTCCACGTCATGTAGCCCGACAGCGCCAAGCCGCAGATGATGAACAAAATGCCGAACGCGTCGATGATGTGATCCACGTAGAACCCGTACCGAGGCCGCTGCTTGTTCCGCGTCCGGGCGAGCGTGCCGTCAAGGCTGTCGCCAAACCAGTTGATCGCCAGGCACAGGTTGACGATCAGAAGCGCCGGCGCCCACCACTTCGCGAGCGCGTAACACACGCCCGCCACGAACATCGCGCCGAAGCCGAGCAGTGTCAGGTGGTCTGGCTTGACCCACGGCGGCATGTTTCGCGCAAGCCAACTCAGACAGACCCGCTCGAGCGGCGCGAGCAGGCTTGTCTGCTGCCTGACCGCGCTCTTGAATTCCGGAGTCAGGATCGGCCCTACTGCGGGATTGCTAACGGATGTTTGGTTCATACTTGCCTCGCCATATTCTTCACTGCAGCGTAAGCGTCGAGCGGTGACAGCAAAACGATGATCAACCAGATGGGAATCGAGATCAGGGCGAGGATCACTCGCTTGATAAAGGCGCTTTGATGTTCCGTCGAAGGCGCCGCCAGGGCGCCGGTGACCACAGCATTGACGAGCGGCCCCGAAATCCTGCGATACACATCCGTCCGGGCGCCGGCCGCTAGCGCTATGGTTGCAAACAACGCCGCGCTGCATGCGGCGGCTCCGGCCGGCAGATCCTGCATCGGATTAGGGCCTGCGCCCTCCTCGCCGGGCTGCCGCGCGCCGCACCTTCTGCAAAACTTGTCGCGTTCGAGCAGCCCCGAGTCGCACTCGGTGCAAGCCTTAACGGCAACCGTTCTCGCTTCTTGTTGCAGCTCATCCATAACAACCACCCGCATCGAAGTGTTGTGCGTCCCCGATGCCTCAAGTCCACCGCCTGCAAGGGCAACCGTGATGCCACAAGCATTCTGTCAAAAGGGCGCCGAAAAACGGCCAGATTTGACAAAGACAGATGCGATGAGAGAAGAGCGAGCGCAGTAAAAATCTGACACTCGGCTCAGTCTGGTTGATGCGTGAGGCGTGATGCGTGATCCGTGAAACGTGATAGATGGTTGTTCGCGCCGCCTATTCTGGTCACGGATCTCGCATCACCCTTCACGGATCTCGCATCACGTCTTGATTATTGCCATTGCAAACAGCGGTTTGTTACTATCCTCGTTAGCTGAGGAGTCCGCAGCTACAGCTCCCGTATCCGTGCCGGAGGAAGAATCAATGAAATCCTTGCCGCGCGCGCTGGTGATGATTGCACTGGCGCTCTCATTCATCGGTGTTGTTGCCTTTGCCCGAGAACTCGGCGCGCGTGAGGCCCGTGAGAAAATCGCGCAAGCGCTCGGGTTCGACAAGCCCGACAACGTGCACATCAAAAACATCAGCCGTGGCATGGGAAGCGAGACAATCGTCGAAGCTCAGTTCGAAGCGGCGTTCCGATTCACGACGGATAAAGATGGAAAGTGGCAAGCGGTCGAAGTCCGGGCTGGCGACCGCAACTGGGAATCGATCGAGCTGATACAGACCGCCCTTCGCAAAGAGAAGGCGTTGAGGACCGGCGCGGAGCTTCGCACGATTGCGACCGCGCTTGAAGCTTATCGCCGCGATAGCGGTTCCTATGTCGATGCAAATAGCGGTTCCGCGCTGATCGATCATCTTGCACCACGCTATATGAGTTCGATCATCAGGCTCGATGCCTGGTCCCGCGAGTTGACCTACAAGGGCTCGCCTGGCGGCTACCGGCTTTCGAGCCTCGGACCCGACGGAAAGCCGGACACAGATGACGACATCGTTTTCGAGAACGGCCGGTTGGTAAAGGGAGCCAATGAGTGACGCGAGACCCGGAAGAAACTCACAGCCGCGTTGCCGCTGCTCATCGAACCGCCCTCACGTTGGTGCTGGCTCTAGCGATGAGCATTGTGATCTACGCCGGCGTGGGGCTACTGATCCTGAATCTTCGGGGCGCCAGTACGCAAGCGCAGCTCCCGTACTCGTTCTACGCGGCAGCAGCCGTGCTCGCGATCGGTTCGATTCTGCTTCGACGCGCGCAGTTGCACAGGATGAAGCTGGAAGTCGTGGCCGGAACGCGCGGCGTCGAGGGGCTCATCAAGCATTTGCTGAACGCGACGATCCTGGCCGCCGCTATCGCAGAGGTGATTGGCGTGCTGGCGTTGGTGGTCGCCTTCTTTGGCGGCGATCAGAATGACGTGATAAGGCTCGGGGTTGTCGCCCTGGCGGTCTCGCTGTACAACTACCCGAGGCGGTCGGCGTGGCAGCGAGCAGTGGATTATTTCTCCGCGACAAACGCGGGCACGAGTGAGGGCAGGTTAGGCCTGTGACCGGAAGTAGCATAGACTTTAGTCTGTGTCCGGTGGATTATTCAGTCTATCGATATGACTGCCACAGACTAAAGTCTATGATACTTTTCGGCATAGAAAGGGAGCGATTTTGAGAAACAAAAAATTCACAGCCAGCGCGGCTCTTGCTCTGGTGATGGCACTAGCAGGTGCCGCGAACGTGGAATCGGCCTCGGGAGCCGGTTTCAGGGCTCAAGAAAATTCGCAGTCAGCGAGCGCCGACAAACGCGCCGACGCGCTGAAGAAGTACCTCGAGGCAAAGCGGCTAGACGAGGCGGGCAACTATCCCGGCGCGGTCGCTGCGTACAAGGAGGCACTGGCGTTGGACCCGCAGTCCGTCGAGCTGAGAACGGCGCTCGGTTCGTTATTCCTGAAAAACCGCAACGTCATCGACGCCGAGGCCCAGGCGAAAGAGGCGATGAAGCTGGCACCCGATAGCATCGACGTGCGCAAGCTGCTGGCTCGCATCTATATTTCCCAGACCTTCGTTGGCACAACTCTGGTCAAAGAGAAGGCTCGCGCCGCGATAAAGGAGCTCGAGGAGATTGCTCGTCTCAGCCCGAACGCCAAGATCGAGGTGGGCGATCAGGAACAGGCTGTTCTGGCGATCATCGGCGAGATGTACTGGACGCTCGACGAACAGGACAAGGCGCTCGACGCATTTAAGCGCGTTTCCGAGGGCAGCTCGACGGCCGATCGCGCGCACTATCAACTCGCGCAGCTCTACTCTCAGAAAAACAAGTTCCGCGAAGCCGCCACCGCGGCGCGCAAGGCTTATGACATTGATCCCAAGTCGCCTGCGTACGCGGGACTGCTCGCCAGATCGCTGCTGCGCATCGGGCGCACGCAAGAAGCGTTGGATATTTACAAGAAAGCTATCGGGATCAAGGAAGTCGCGAGCAAGGACCCCAAGAAACCCGCCGAAACCGCGACGTCCGGGGACAAGGATGATGAAGAGACAGGGGTGCTCATCAACTCTCCGCTGCTGCTCGACTACTTGGAAGCGTTGGTGTACTCGGGCCGCTACGACGAAGCAAACAAGCGGCTTGATCCGTTGATCAAGGTCGTCCGCAAAGACACCCCTGCCTATTTGAATTTGATCAGGGTGAAGGGGGACGTGTTGAGGAGAACCGGCAAGCGCGAAGAGGCTGTGCAGTTGTTCGAAACCGCGCTCAAGGGACAGGACGTGTCCGACAGCCTGCAGGTCGTGTACGCGCTCGCGGAGACCTACGAAGAGATGCTCCAGTTTGATAAGGCGGTCTCAACGTATGAAGATGCGCTCACGTCGATCGTCAACCCTGATGGAACTGTGGGCGCGCGTGAAGGGGAGAAGCAAGCCGCCGAGGTCGTGCTTCAGCGAATAGCTCTCGCGTACCGCGTGGCCGGTAAACGCGACAAGGCGATGGAAACCTTCGAGCGCATGAAAAAAGTCGTGGGCAAGGATCGGCCGCGCGCCGACCAGCTCATCGTGGACACATTGATCAACGAGGGCAAATACAAAGAGGCGCTCGCCGCTGCGACCGATGCCGCCGCGCGATTCCCTGACGAGCGCTCGTTCAAGCTCTATCGCGCGCAGTCCGCCGGCCGTCTCGGCGACGTGGCAACGGCTGACGCGACGCTGAAGTCGTTGCTGAAGGACGGGCCCGAGGACGCTGACGTATACCTGTTCTGGTCAAGCGTGCAGCTCGAGGCTAACCAGGTGAAGGAAGCTGAAGAGAGCGCGCGCAAGGCCGTCGCGCTCGAGCCGAATGACGTCGGTCCGCTGGTTACTCTGGCGAGCGTGCAGGACAGAGAGAAAAAGTACAAAGAATCTGAAGCCACCTTAAGGAAGGCGCTCGAGATTGACCCGGACAACGCCACGGTGTTGAACAACCTCGGCTACTTTCTTGCGGACCGGAACGAGCGGCTGGCTGAAGCGGAAGCGCTGATACGACGAGCGGTGAACATCGAGCCTACGAACGGGTCGTTCCTGGATTCGCTCGGATGGCTGCTGTACAGACAGGGCAAGCTCGCGGAAGCGCAAAAGTATTTGGAGCAAGCGGTCATCTATCAACAGCGTTCAAGTACGATCCACGATCATCTTGGCGATCTGTACAAGAAACAGGGACAGATGGATAAGGCTCGCGCGAAGTGGGAAGACGCGCTGAGGCTCGCGACCGAGCCGGATGAGATAAAGAAGATCAAGGAGAAGCTGGGGAAGAAGTAGAAGGCGGAAGGCAGAAGGCAGAAAGCAGAAGGCAGAAAGCGGAAGGCAGAAAGCAGAAGGCAGAAAGCGGAAGGCAGAAAGCAGAAGGCAGAAGGCAGAAAGCAGAAGGCAGAAGGCAGAAGGCAGAAGGCAGAAGGCAGAAGGCAGAGGTGAGAATATCTTGAGTTCCACGTATATCAAAAACCGTCAAACGACTGCCTTCTGCTTTCTGCCTTCTGCCTTCTGCCTTCTGCTTTCTGCCTTCTGCCTTCTGCCGTGGACGACTGAGCGTGTTTACTCGCAAGAAAAGGGCTCGGGAGTCGCCGGCGGCGGGCGAGTGGCCCGTGGAAAAAATGACAGTGCTCACGCTGCGAAGCCACGGGACTCGCGGCCCGATCCCGCCGCCTCGGTGGAGAACGAGTCGAGTGAGCGCGCTTCAAACCGGAGCATTCGCGAGATTGAATCCCTCGAGCAGCAGTGCCTGGATGAAGTTAACCGTGTGCGCCGGCGCAACCGGCTTCCTCAACTCAGCATTTATGAAGAGCTGCTGCCGGTGGCTCGCGACTACAGCCGGCGAATGGCCGAACAGAATTTCTTCTCGCACAACGATCCCGAAGGGCGCACCGTTCGCGAGCGAGTGGAAGAGGCGGACATCAGATGGCGAATGGTGGGTGAGAACCTGGCTTATTCGAACGGCTACGTCAACCCGGTCGCGGCGAGCCTTCACGGCTGGATGGATAGCCCGGGCCATCGCCGAAACATCCTCGATCCGGATTTCAGATTGACTGCGGTGGGCGTATGGATCAAGCCGGACGGAACGGTTTACTTCACCGAGATTTTTCTCAAGCAGTGACATCCAAGAGTATTCTGCAATCTGAAACCCACGGATTGTGTGGGGAGAATCTATGACCACAAAAGAACTCATCAACACCGAGATTGAAAGACTTAGCGAAGACGAGTTGAAGAAAGAATACGGAGTTGTCCGTGGCCTGACTGAATCAAAAGCTGGCGAACAAAAACCCAGTTTCATGTCCAGACTCAAGCGTATCCAAATCGAAGCGCCAGAAGATTTCGCCGCCAATGTAGACCTCTACGTGAGCGGAGAAAAGCGTGTCGAGTAGAGTATTTGTTGATACTTTGTTTGTGATCGCGTTGATAAACAAGCGGGATCAGTATCACGAACGAGCGGCCGAATTGGCCGATCAGCTTGAAGGCCAACCTTTGCTTGTTACGGACGCTGTACTGCTGGAGATTGGCAATGCCCTGGCGCGATACTTCAGACAGGAGGCAGTCGAAGTAATAGAGGAATTCTTTGCTTCGGCGGAAGTGGAAATAGTGAGACTCGATCCGGACCTCTTTGAGCGAGCCTTTGATACCTACAAAGGGCATCAAGACAAGGAATGGGGACTCGTTGATTGCGCCTCGTTCGTCGTTATGAAGGAGGCGAGTGTGTCGTCAGCTCTAACATTTGACCAGCACTTTGTGCAGGCCGGATCTAAGGCTTTGATGCGTGATTAGCGGCGAACGAGCGGGTCATTCTACGAATGCCGCAAGGACCAACGATCCTCAAACGATACGGGATGGCAGAGTTGCTGCACGAGTTTTGGGAGGACGACGAACGCAGCACGTTCTGCCTAGCTGGTCCGATGGGTGATGGGGCCCGCGAACTACTCGGTTCCGAGGCTAGGCTCCTCTGGACTGTAGAAGCCGAGAGCCACTTCGATGCGATGACAAAGTACTACGAATTCAGGAACTGGGGCGAGTACACAACGGAACATGAGTGGGACATGCAGCCGTACTCAGAGGAATGGCTGGAACTTCAATTGGCTCGAAAGCCCCACTAAAGACCTGTAACTCACCAAACCGTTCTTCATGCGAGTACGATCCTACGCAAAAATCAACTGGACGCTCGACGTGCTCTTCAAGCGCGACGACGGTTACCACGAGCTTCGAACCATCTATCAAACTGTTTCGCTTCACGACACCTTGATCATCACCGAGACCGCCCGCCCAATCGAGATTGTATGCGATGACTCGCGAGTCCCGTGCGATGAATCGAATCTAGCGTTCAAGGCTGCCGCCGCGTTGCGCGAAGCGGTCTGCCTTTCAAAGGGCGCGCGCATCGAGATCGGGAAGCGCATACCGGTAGCGGCCGGGTTGGGCGGGGGATCTTCAAACGCTGCGGCGACGCTTCTCGCGCTGGTCAAACTGTGGCAGGTTGAGGTCGATGAACGAAGCCTCTTTCGAATCGCGGCGAGTCTTGGATCGGATGTACCTTTCTTTCTAATCGGAGGCACGGCGCTCGGCATCGGGCGAGGCGAAGAGGTCTCCCAGATCGAACAGGTGGACTGTCAGCATCTGCTCCTTGTTAATCCGGGCTTCGCAGTCTCAACACGCGACGCATACGAAAGGCTTTCACGGTTGACAAGGCCAGAAGCGGCTAATAATATACCTTTTACTTTACTGGCCGCTAAAGGCGTCAGTGGGCTACCGCTCGTGGCGAGAAACGATCTGGAGAAGGCCGTGCTCGCCGCTCACCCAGAAATCGCGGAAGTCAAACGCAGGCTTCTAAGCCTTGGCGCGAGACACGCTCAGATGTCCGGCAGCGGCGCAACTGTCTTTGGGGTCTTTGATAATTCGCAGACGATCGAGCAAGCCGAGTCTGAAGTGCGCGCGGCCGGTTACTGGACGCAGAACGTGCGCACTGTTGACGCGCGCGAGTATCAGGCCACGATCTTCCAGTGAGCAGCCCAACCTGGAGGATCGAAGGTGGAAGATCGAGGATCGATCCTCTATCTTCAATCTTCGATTCTCTGTTCTGTGGTGGGCTGGTTAGTCTTTAACGCGGTGGATTCCAGTCTAATCTTATCAGCATAATACTGGGGAGTCGCCAAGCGGTAAGGCAGCGGCCTTTGGAGCCGCCATTCGGAGGTTCGAATCCTCCCTCCCCAGCCAACGCAGTAAGCAGAAGGCAGAAGGCAGAAAGCAGCGGCTGCCTACCGCCTACTGCTTTCTGCCTTCTGTTTCGTGGAGGCAGTGTGAACATAAAAGTCTTTTCAGGAAACGCGAACCGGCCGCTCGCTGAAGAGATTTGCTATCACCTGGGGATCGAGATCGGCAAGGCCCAGACCGGGCGTTTCTCCGACGGCGAGTTCAACTTTCAGATCCTGGAGAACGTGCGCGGCGAAGACTGCTTCATCGTTCAACCGACATGTCCTCCAGTCGATTCGAACGCGATGGAGCTGCTCATCATGCTGGACGCGTTTCGGCGCTCGTCGGCGAAGCGAATCACGGCGGTGATACCGTACTACGGTTACGCGCGCAAGGATCGCAAGGACCGGCCACGAGTTCCGATCTCGTCGAAGCTGATAGCTAATCTGATATCAGAAGCCGGCGCGGATCGCGTGCTGCTGTTCGATCTGCACGCGGGTCAGATCCAGGGGTTCTTTGATATACCGGCCGACCACTTGTTTGCGGCACCGGTACTGGTCGGGCATTTTCAGGCGTTGGAGTTGCCGAACCTGACTGTGGTTGCGCCCGACGCGGGAGGCGTCGAACGCGCGCGCGCTTATGCGAAACGCCTGGACGCAGAGCTGGCGATTATCGACAAACGCCGCGATTACGAGCGGCTGGGAGAAGTCGAGGTTCTTCACGTCATCGGCGAGGTTGAGGGACGCACGGCGCTGATCGTAGACGACATGGTCGATACTGCCGGAACGCTGGTGAAAGCGGCTGAGGCGCTTAGAGACAACGGCGCTAAGTCCGTGCTGGCATCGGCTACGCATGCGGTGCTTAGCGGACCGGCCGTTCAGCGAATCGAAGAGTCGCCGATCGAGCAACTGGTAGTGACTAACACTATTCCGGACGGCGTAGCTTGCGGGTCAGCGAAGATCAAGTGTTTGAGTGTGGCGAAGCTCCTCGCTGAAGCTATTCTGTCCATACACGACGAGACGTCGGTGAGCAGGCTGTTTATTTGAGAATCCCTGGGAGCGCAGGCATCCCTGCCTGCTCTGGCGATGCGCGAAGGACAGGCAGGCAGGGATGCCTGCGCTCCCAGGTAGGAGTTATTAAGAAATGATCAAGGATCTAACAATCAACGCAAGCGCGCGTGAGGGAGTGGGCAAGGGTCCGACTCGCCGGCTGCGCGCGCAAGGGATGATTCCCGCTGCGGTCTATGGCGAAGGCGGGGACGCGGTTGCGGTTGCCGTCAGCGCCAAAGACATCGCAACCATACTTCGCTCGGGTTCGGGTCACAACACCATCTTCAAGCTTGCGCTCCCGCACGCCGACGGCGAACCCGCCAACGTGATCATCAAGGACTATCAAGTCGATCCGGTCAAGGGCCGCTTGCTGCACGCAGATTTGTTGCGGCTGTCGATGACCACGTTGACCCGCGTGAGCGTTTCGGTTGAAACAATCGGTGAGCCCCCCGGAGTAAAGAGCGAGGGCGGAATACTTGAGCTTCAACTTCGCGAGATCGAAGTCGAGTGCTTGCCGGGCGACATACCGGAGCACCTGAGGGTCGACGTCTCGAACCTTCAGATTGGCGACCACGTGACGGTGGCCGACCTCGTCTATGATCGCGAAAAGGTCAAGTTGCTTGTTGCCGATGAACATCAGATCGTCGCCGGCGTGTTGGCTCCGCGAATGATCGAGGAAGTCGTTCCTGTTGCTGTGGTTCCTGAGGGTGAGGAGGGCGCAGCCGCCGAGCCCGAGGTGATCAAGAAGGGCAAGGCTGACGAAGAATAGTCCATCGTCCGTAGTCAGTAGTCAGTAGTCCGTAGCAATGAAGGACTAACAACTGGCTACGGACTACGGACTACGGACTACGGACTACGGACTACGGACTATGAAGCTAATAGTCGGGCTCGGGAATCCGGGGCGGGAATACGAAATGACCCGCCATAATCTCGGGTTCATGCTCATTGACAGATTGCTTACGCGGGCCGGCGGACGCCGGTTTCGCTCCGAGTCCAGCGCAAAAGTGGCGGAGGTCGCGCTGGCAGGTCAGCGAGTGTTGCTCGCGAAGCCGCAGACGTACATGAATTTGAGCGGCGATGCGGTTCGTCCCTTGCTCGACCGGTACGGCGAAGGGAAGCCGGCAAACCTGCTCGTTGCGAGCGATGATGTCGCGCTTCCATTCGGCATGATTCGCGTGCGGGAGCGAGGAAGCGCGGGTGGCCAGAAAGGCCTGAAGTCGATCATCGAACGGCTGGGCACCCAGGAGTTCGCGCGAGTGAGACTCGGTGTAAAGCCTGATCACCCGCTCGATGATCTCTCTAGATATGTGCTTTCGCCGATTCGCAACCGCGACCGTGAGCAGTTGGAAGAGACTCTCGAACGCGCCGTCGACGCCGTGACGGTGATTCTGAGCGAAGGCGTGGAACGGGCGATGGCCCGCTTCAACGAACGAGTGAAAAGTGAGAATGAAGCGTAGCGAGTTCAGAGTTCAAGCTTTAGCTTGCCTTTAGCAGGCTTTATTTCGAATGACCGGAGCAAGCTAAAGCTTGTACTCTGAACTCCCTGTTCTTTCTCAAGAGGTTCTAAAAGTGAATCTCCTTGCTCTGGCACAAGAGGCCAGGGCTTTAACCGAAGCGTCGCGGGCCGCGACCTGATCAACTCGATCTCAGATTCGAGGTCGAGTATCCCGAGCGGCGGCGAGCGAAGTAATCCAAAAGGAGGATATCTCTCTGATGAGAGTTTATGAAGTGCTGTTTATTGTCGCTCCCAACATCGAGGAGAGCGACATCGAAACCCTTGTCACTCAATTGAGTGACGTGGCAACCAACCAGGGGGCCCGCATCGCGAAGATCGATCGAATGGGCCGCCGCAGACTCGCCTATCCCATCGGGAAATTCAACGACGGTCACTACGTGGTGTTCACCATCGAGGGAAGCGGCGCTGAGATCGCCGAACTCGAACGGCGCATGCGAGTCACCGACGCAGTGATCCGCTATATCACAATCCGCATCGACGAAGATTTGAAGCGCGCCGAGAAGTTTCGCGCTCGACGCGTGGCGCACGCCGCTGCAAGCGCCGGTTCCAGGCGCGGCGGCAGCCGTCGCGCTGAACCCGTACTTCCCATAGGAGACGATGAGGAAGACGGGGACGAGGAGGAAGCAGAGCTATGAGCAGCGAACACAGAGAGCACGGACGCCGCGACGACAGAGGCGGCCGCCAGGGCGGCGGACAAGGCGGCGGGCGCCGATTCATACGCGCGCGCAAGTCGTGCCGCTTCTGCGCCGACAAGGTCGATTACATAGACTACAAAGACGGCCGGCTTCTCGGGAGCTACATCCCAGAGCGCGGCAAGATATTGCCTCGGCGAATATCCGGCACGTGCGCGCCACATCAGCGTATGCTTGCGACTGCGATCAAGCGAGCTCGCAACGCCGCGATTCTGCCGTTCACTTTGGATTAGTCCGTAGTCCCTGGTCCGTAGTCCGTAGCAAATCCGGCTACTGACTACTGACTACTGACTACTGACTACTGACTACTGACTACTGACTGTTAGCGAGGACTTATCAAATGGCACACATGGATGTTCTGCTTTGTGAAGACGTCGATAACCTGGGACAGCGCGGGCAAGTCGTGAAAGTGCGCGCGGGTTACGGCAGAAACTACCTGCTGCCGCAGAAGCTGGCGATAAAAGCCAGCGCCGGCAACAAGAAAATGCTCGACGAGCAACGGCGCCTGCTCGCGAAACGCGAACAGCGCGAGCACCTGGCCGCTCGAAGCGAGTCCGACAAGTTGCAGGGAATCGAGCTGCGTTTCGAGCGCCGCGTGGGTGAGCACGGGATACTCTTTGGATCGGTGACCGCGCTGGACATAGCCGAAGCGCTCAAGGAACGCGGGCTGCCCGTCGAGCGCCGCAGGATCGCTTTGCGCGAGCACATCAAAGAAGTTGGCGACTACGATGTCACTATCAAGCTGCACCGCGACGTGACCCCTTCGATCAAGGTGCTTGTTCGCAAGGAGGGCGCGGAAGAGGGAAAGGTGGAGGAAGAGGTGAAGACCGCGGAAGCGGCTCCAGCAGCCGATTCCACGCCACCAGAAACTGTCGACGCCGAGGCATCGCCGGATGCGCTCGCTTCCGAATCGGAAGCGGAAATCGCTACGGAATAGCTTGTATGGGCGGCCCTGGGAGCGCAGGCATCCCTGCCTGCTCGGGGTCGCGCAGGAAGAGGCAGGCAGGGATGCCTGCGCTCCCAGGGCCGTCCATACATGTTGCTCGACGCACTTGAAGCTTCCTGTTATCATCGCCCGCGCGGAATCGCTGAAGGAGCAGCGTTCTGTTCGGCGTCGACCTTGCGACCCTCCTCTACACTTCGTTAACGCACCCGGGCGGGCCGTCTTGCCCACGACTTAAAGTAACAATCGCCGGCACGCTGGCAACAGGCGAACCTCACTTATGACGCGAGCGGCAATGGGTGACCCTTTTTTCGATAAAGGCCTCCCGTCCAACGTCGAGGCCGAGCGCTCTATTCTGGGCGCGATCCTGCTGGATAACGCAGTCTGCAACCAGGCAATCGAGTTGCTGCGCCGCGACGATCTCTTCCTCGACTCCCACCGACGAATCTTCGACAAGATGATTGCGCTCACCGAGCGGCTCATGCCCATCGACTTGATCACTCTCAGCGATGAGCTGCGCCGCGCCGGCGAGTTCGAGCAGATCGGCGGCGCTACCTACATCGCATCGCTGATCGACGGCGTGCCGCGCACCGACACCATCGAGCCTTACGCCAAGCTCGTCAAACAGAAGTCGATGCTGCGAAGACTGATCTCGGCCTCCCAACAAATCGTCTCGCTCGCATTCGAAGAAGAAGACGACGCCGACGTGATCATCGACAAGGCCGAACGTATGATCTTTGAGATAGCAGAAGATCGCGTTCGCCAGGGCTTTCAATACATCGGCGACGTCGCGCATCGCAGGCTCGAGCAAATCGAGCAGATGGCCGGCCGGCCCGAGATGATCACCGGCGTGCCGACCGGCTTCACCGACTTCGATCGAATGACCTCCGGCCTCCAACGCCAGGAGCTGATCGTGATCGCCGCGAGGCCGTCCATGGGAAAGACGGCCCTGGCTTTGAATATGGCTCAGTACGCGGCCAAGAACGCAAACGTCGTCGGCATATTCAGCCTCGAGATGTCAGCCGAGCAACTAGTGTCGCGGCTGCTTTGCTCGGAAGCGCGGGTCGATGCTCACCGGCTGAGGACCGGGTATCTCAATCGCGAGGAATGGGCCCGGCTGGCGGATGCGTTGCGGCGCCTGTGCGAGACGAAAGTCTTTATTGACGACTCCGCCGCCGTCAGCGTTATGGAGATGCGCGCGAAGTGCCGGAGGTTGAAGGCCGAGCACGGGCTGGACATGCTCATCGTCGATTATCTGCAACTTATGGCCGGCCGCGGACGAATCGAATCGCGCCAACAGGAAGTTTCTCAGATTTCGCGCGACCTCAAGGGACTGGCTAAGGAACTGGACATCCCAGTGGTCGCGCTGTCGCAGCTTTCGCGCGCGCCCGAACAACGTAGCGAGCACAAACCGCAGTTGAGCGATTTGAGGGAAAGCGGCGCGATCGAACAAGACAGCGACGTGGTGTGCTTCATTTACCGGGAAGAACTCTACAACCCGACGGATGAGAATCAAGGAACGGCCGAACTGATCATCGGCAAGCAGCGCAACGGCCCGACTGGAATGGTCCAGTTGGCTTTCCTCAAAGAGTTCACCAGGTTCGAGAACATGTGGCGCGAGTGACACCTGGGAGCGCAGGCATCCCTGCCTGCCTGACATTCGCGCGAGAAGCAACTTGGACTGAGAATTGCGCTCAATGGAAAGCGGCAGGCAGGGATGCCTGCGCTCCCAGGGCTCCCAGGTTATGCCTGACGATTGGCAAAAGCGCCCCCGCCTGCCGAAGAGCAATGCGCACCCGACTGGGGTGCCGCAATGGTATTCGAGGGGCTACGTGCCGCATTTCGAGATGCCGGGCCTGACCCAGACGATGACCTTTCGCCTGATCGATTCCATGCCGCAATCGGTGCTCGAACTCTGGCGCGAAGAACTCCGCCGCCTCCCGGAAAAGGAATCTGACCTCGAACGCCGCAAACGCATTGATGCTTATCTTGATCAAGGACACGGCAGTTGCTATTTGAAAGACGAGCGGCTGGCGGGAATCGTCCAGAATGCGCTGCTTTATTACGACGGCCAACGATACTTACTGCACGCCTGGGTCGTCATGCCTAATCACGTTCACACTCTGTTTACTCCGGAAGCAGGCTGGACGTTGAGCAAGATCGCGCATTCGTGGAAATCCTACACCGCCAATGAATGTAACCGGGTGCTGATGCGAAAAGGCGAGTTCTGGCAGCGGGAACCGTTTGATCGGTACATTCGCAATGAACAGCATTACGAGAACGTCGTGAGGTACATTGAACACAATCCGGTTAAGGCCGGATTGTGTGATAGACCTGAAGACTGGCGCTGGAGTAGTGCCTACCTGGGAGCGCAGGCATCCTTGCCTGCAGACCCTGCGGAAGGTCCTTCATAAACGAAAGAGGCGAGCTGCGAAAGCAAGCAGGCAGGATGCCTGCGCTCCCAGGTTATGCCCGAACTTCCTGAAGTAGAAACCCGGCTGCTCTATTTCCGGCGCACGGTCCTCGGCCAATGCGTCGAGCGCGTGATAATCACCGCTCCAAACATGATCAAGAGTCCCACCGCTCGAGCGTTCGCACGTGGGTTGCGAGGGCGGTGCTTCGTCGAAGCCTTCAGGCGCGGGAAGTATCTGATCGTTGCGCTCGACGATGGCCGCGCGCTGATTTTGCACTTCGGGATGGGCGGCGACCTCTGCTACTACGAACGCCCGAAGGAGCGTCCCGATTACACTCGCATCGAGTTCATTTTCAGGAATGGCTGGAGGCTTGCCTTCACTTGCCCGCGGAAGATTTGCCGAGTGATGCTGGTGGATGACGCCACACAGGTTCCCGCTCTTCGAGAGATGGGCCCAGAGCCACTTGGCTCCGCGTTCAGCTTTGCTTTCCTCGAGCGATTGATCGGGGAGCGGCCGCGGCGTCAGATCAAGCCGCTGCTGATGGATCAGAAGATGATTGCCGGAGTGGGCAACATCTACGCCGACGAGATTCTCTTTGAAGCGCGAGTGCGGCCCGATCGCCCCGCGTCAAGCTTGACCGAAGAAGAGATCAAGCGCATTCACCGGGAGACGCGCCGCGTGCTGAGACGCGCGATGCGAACGGCGGGCGACGAAGAGTTCCCGTCGGACTTCCTGGTTTCACGGGACGCGCGCGGAGCCGTATGCAAAACCTGCGGTCAGCCGATAGAGAAGAAATCGATCGGCGGCCGCACCGCGAATTTCTGCTCGCACTGTCAGGTGTGAGCAACGAACTCGGTTTACTAAACCAACACCAGCTTCTTAGCGTTCTTTGCGTCTTGGCGGCTTTGCGCGAAAAAGTTTCTCGCGAACGGGTTTCTTGCGGAGGCGGCATTCCTGAGTTCTCACACCCGATTCGCAGACTGGTTGCGAGCCGAGGGCGCATTGTGGTTCCGTAAATACCTCAAGTCTCCCAACACACTCGTTTGAACGGAGCAACGCTGATATGGACCCAAACATCTGGAGCCACCTGCTTCACCCTGACCTGTCGATACTCGAGAAGATAATCCGTCCGGTGATCGTCTACCTGTTTCTGGTAGTCGGTCTGAGGCTTGCCGGTAAACGCGAACTCGCTCAACTGAACCCGTTTGATTTGATCGTGCTGCTGACGTTGTCCAACACTGTGCAGAACGCGATCATCGGCAACGACAACTCGGTAACTGGCGGGCTGATCGGCGCTACGACGCTGCTGGTCGTGAACTACATCGTTGTGCGATTTCTTTTCAAACACCGGAAGATTGATCGGCTTGTCGAGGGCGATTCCGACGTGTTGATCGAAGGAGGACAGATCAAACACAACCGGCTGAAAAAGGAGCTGATAACCTTGTCCGAACTTGAGTCGGCCGCGCACAAGCAAGGTTTTGGTTCGCTCGACGAAATCGACCAAGCGCAGATCGAACCTGGTGGAACATTCTCGTTCATCGGAAGGAAGCCCGCGCCCGAAGCCGAGCGCCACAGCGAGGTGCTCGCGCGTCTTGATCGGATAACGGGTGAGCTGGCAGAATTGCGCGCGGCGGTGCAGCGATGAACCAAAGAGCAAAGAGGTAAGAGGTAAGGGGTAAGGGCGGCTTACGCTCATTGCTCTTTGCCCTTTGCCCTTTGCCCTTTGCCCTTTGCCCTTTGCCCTTTGCCCTTCGCTCTTTGCCCTTCGCTGCTACAGCGCAAGCTTGCCTACGCTTCCCTTACCGACGCGCGGGCCGCGATTGTCACGGGCCGGCGCGTGATCCATATTCGCCGTCCGCATTCCAATCTCGTATGCGTATTGCCCGATGCGCGCCATCTTCTCGTAGTTGATCTTCTCCGCACTGTCGGTGTTCGCGTGATAGTCGGGATGCAGGCCCGTCGTTAGGAAAACGATTGGCACGCCCTTCAAGGCGTAGCTGTAGTGATCGCTCCGATAGTAAATCTGTTCGAGGTCCGTCGGATCGTTCATCTCATAATCGAGTTTCAACGGCTTCACGAGCGGGCCGTTCGCATCAACGGTGATGTTATGAAACTCGGTGCTTATGCGGTCCGACCCGACGATGTACACCGTGTTAGCTTCTTCAGCTTTGTTGTCGCGGTTGCGCCCGACCATGTCCATGTTGACCTGCGCGACGATCTTATCCATCGGCACCGTCGGATAGTCCGCGAAGAAGCGCGAGCCCCACAGTCCTTTTTCTTCGCCCGAGTGCCAAACGAAAACGAGCGACCGCCGAGGCTTCGGCCCCGTCGCGAACGCCTTCGCCATACCCATGATCGTCACTGTTCCCGAGCCGTCATCGTCGGCGCCGTTCCAGACTCGATCGTCGATTGCGCCTGCGGTCACTCGGCCGCGCGCGCCGCTGCGCAACGGTCCGCTTGCGCCTTGAGTGACTTCGCCTTCCGCGTAGCCGACGTGATCGTAGTGCGCTCCAAACGCAACATACGTGTCTTTGAGTTTTGGATCCGAGCCTTCGATTATGCCAACGACGTTGTGGGTGTATTGGGTTCGCACGACCTGATACTTCGCATCGATGTTGAAAGTTATCCGAACATTCTTAAGCGTGAACCCCGGGAGCGGTTCACCTTTTGAAGCTTTGTCTTTCAACTCCGCGTATTTCACCTCGCTGCCGCTGAAGAGGAATTCGAAGAAGTAATCCTGGCCGGTGGCCGCCGGTGGAACTGCCGCGTCCAGCCTCTGGACCGTTGTGAAGTCCGAACCGTCCGCCTGACCTCCGCCAAACTGACCGCCCGCAGGAGGGCCGCCCTGTCCTTGACCCTGGCCGCCTTGTCCCTGAGCACCTTGCGCTTGGGCACCTTGTCCCTGAGCACCTTGTCCTTGACCGCCCTGTCCCTGAGCACCTTGCCCGCCGCCTCGTCGAAAGCCGCCCCCAACGCCTATGCTTGCTACGGCGCCTTCTTGCTCAGTCGCGTAACGCGAACGGCCACCCAGTGCGCGGCGATACTGCGCTCCCTCCATACCCTTGGGCGGCGTGTTTCCGAGAAACACCACCGTCTTGCCTTTCACCTTCTTACCTTCGTAGTCGTTGTGCTTGGCAAGGGGCGCGTTCAGGCCGTATCCCACGAACTCGATCTGGTCGGACGTGAGCGTTTGCTTGCCGCCGACATTAGAAGGAAAGCTGATTCCTTCTCGGTTCTTGAACGTGCGAGTCTGGCCGCCCGCTTCGGCGGTAATCGTTGAGTTGTTTTCGCTCTTGACGCCGAGCACTCCAACTCTCTGGAAGTAAGACCCGTTCGGGCCGCCCGGCTTGACACCCCACGACCGAAGGCGCTCGGCTATGTATCCGGCGGCGAGCCCGAGTCCTTCGGTGTAGGTGTTTCGACCCTCGAGCTCATCGGAGGCCAGGTAAGCCAACCACTCTTTCAGGTCTTCCTGGGTAATCGCATCCCGGCCGTTGCCCTTTGCCGAGGCGGTCGAGAACGTGAAAGCGGCCACCAGAGCCAGTTGTGTGACGATGGCGGTGATTCTGCGAAAAGATGACATGTTTTGCTCCTCTGAAGAAAGTTCGTAGTTCGGCCTTCAGGCGGAAGTTCGTAGCCCCCTTTTTAACGTGAACGTTCAGTTACGAACTTCCGCCTGAAGGCCGAACTACGAACTCTTCTTTGCCGCAGACCCGGCAGTCCGCGGCACAAGTACTTCGCTAGACAGTTCAATACGCGCGATCGCTTCCAAAGGATACAAAGAAATAACGCAACGAGGACGCGCCTTCCGGGTTCAATCTCATGTCCGATTCGTGATCTAATACACTTGGACAGAACGCGCCGCTGCTCTATTAACCTTCAACCCAGGCGGGGTTCAGAGTTCAAGCTTCAGCTTGCGTGATTCGATCGGGTAAAGCCTGGAAGCAAGCTGAAGCTTGAACTCTGAACCCACGCGAGGAGCACTTGTATGTCACCGCGTTTCAGAATCGCATTGTGCACCCTGTTAGCCTTGCTTCAGTCTCTCGGACTCTTTACTGCGCAAATCGCAACAGGTCAGACAAGACGGGTCTCAACGGCGCGCGCGCAGGGAGGCGATGTGAAAACCGGATTGCAGCTCCGATTGAGTGAGGGAACCGCCGTCGTCCTTAATCAGCCGGTCGCTTCGACTGCGCCCGCTGCGCGGCTTTCCGAGGACGACGCGCAAAATGTTTTGAAGCGGCTTCAGCCTCTTAAAGCAGAGCTGAGCGACGAACAGGACATTGCGTTGCGCGATCGCTCGCTGCCTCCGCCGCGCGCGGGTAAGACCATCACCGATTCGTTCCCGCCTGCGGCAAAACTCGATGCGCCGGATAAGCTAGCAATGGGTCCGCTCGAGGTGCTGCGCTATTCGCCGGAAGGCGACGTGCCGCTGGTTCCTCAACTCAGCGTGACTTTCTCTCAGCCAATGGTGGCGGTCACTTCGCATCAAGACACGCTCGCCGCAGGAGTGCCGGTCAAGCTCACGCCGCAGCCTCCGGGACACTGGCGATGGGTAGGCACGAAGACCCTGCTGTTTGAAACCGAAGGCCATTTCCCAATGGCGACCGAGTACACGGCGGAAATCCCCGCCGGCGTGAAATCGGCCACGGGAGCCATTCTCGCGGCGACGAAGAGTTGGAAGTTCACGACCCCGCCGCCCGTGGTGAAGTCGTCGTATCCAAATGACGGCCCAACCGTGCGTGACCCGCTGATGTTCGTCGAGTTCGATCAAAGGGTGAGTCCTGCTTCCGTGGTTGGGACGATTCGCGTGCGATCAGGCAATCGCGAATGGAAAACACGTCTCGCCACGAGCGCGGAAGTCGCCGCCGACGATGCCGTGAGCAAGCTCGCCGCTCGGGCTACCAAAGATCGCTGGCTCGCGTTCCGCGTTGTCGATCCCGCTAACGAAACGTCGCGAGCGCCGCTGCCTGCCGGCTCATCCATCAACGTGTCGATCGGGCCGGGCACACCGTCGCTTGAAGGCCCGCGACGAACGGCGGCGCCGCAGAGTTTTGCTTTTCGCACGTACGGACCTTTGCACGTGACGCAGCATCGGTGTGGCTATCGTGAACAGTGCTCCCCGTTTGACCAGTGGACCGTCCAGTTCACAAATCCGATTGACGCCTCGGCATTTGAGCAGTCTCAAGTGCGAGTCGAAGAGATCAGCGCCGCCGGTAAGAAGCCGCAAACCGTCAGCCTCAAGAGCGCGATCTACGGCAACACGCTCAGCATCAGCGGAATCAAGCCGGGCCGCACGAGTTATCGAGTGACGCTCGATCCGGCGATGCGCGACCAGTTCGGACAAGCGCTCGGCGAAACCACACCGATCGTCTTCAACGTAGGTTCGGCGCCGGCCGCTCTCGCGGGACCGGACAAGCAGTTCGTCGTCCTGGACCCCGCGGCACCACCGCGATTCTCGGTCTACAGCATCAATCACAACAGTCTGAGAGTGCGCCTCTACTCGGTAGGCCCCGAGCATTGGAGCCAGTTCCTCGCGTACATGCGCAACCGCGACGACCGAACACCGCGAACGCCACCGGGCCGGCTGGCTCTTTCAAAAGACGTTAACGTCGCCGCCAAACCCGATGAGATGGCTGAGACTCGCATTGATCTCACCCCCGTGCTCGACGCAGGCGTCGGGCAGGTATTCGTCGTCGTCGAGCCGGCTGTTCCAACCGCCAGGCGTTATCGCGATTCGGTCGCCGTGTGGGCGCAGGTCACTCAGATCGGCCTCGATGCCTTCGTTGATAGCTCGGAGTTGATAGGCTGGGCCACGTCGCTCAAAGATGGCGGGCCGATAGACGGCGCGCGACTGTCGATCGAAGTAGCGCACGCTGCCAGCTTGCGAACTGACGCTGCGGCTACAACACGCACCGACGGCACCGCCAACCTGGCTCTGAAAGACACCGCCAGTGAAGGCGCGCGCATTCTCGTCGCTCGCAAGGGCCGCGACGTAGCAATTCTTCCCGAGACCGCCTACTGGAACGATCGCAGCGGCTGGGTCAGGAGAGATCGGGGCGATTCGCTGCGGTGGTTTGTCTTCGACGATCGCAAGATGTATCGCCCCGGCGAAGAAGTTCACGTCAAGGGATGGATTCGCCGCGTGGGCGACGCTAAAGGCGGCGACGTGAATCCGCTCGACGCCGGCGCGGCCAAAGTCGAATACGTCGTAAAAGACTCGCGCGGCAACGACGTCCTGAAAGGCGAAGCAAGAATCAACGCTCTCGGCGGATTCGACACCGCGTTCAAGCTGCCGGCAACGATGAACCTCGGCTACGCCCAGTTGCACCTTGAAGCGTTCGCCAACTTGCCCTCCTCAAACCGCGAGTATTCGCACCGGTTTCAAGTTCAGGAATTTCGCCGACCCGAGTTCGAAGTCACCTCGCAAGCCTCTGAAGGCCCACACTTCGTCGGCAGCAGCGCAACTACGACGGTAAACGCCGCTTACTACGCGGGCGGCGGACTCAGCAATGCCGAGGTGACCTGGCGAGTGACCACATCCACGGCTCGCTTCACGCCACCCAATCGCGATGATTTCACTTTCGGAAAGTGGATTCCGTGGTGGATCGATCGAAGCTCTTACACAGAGAGAAAAGTCGAAACGTTCAACGGCCGAACCGACGCGGCGGGCAAGCACACACTGCGCATGGATTTCACTTCGGTTGATCCGCCTCAGCCATCAACGGTCACTGCCGAAGCCAGCGTGACGGATGTGAACCGTCAGGCTTGGACTGCATCGGCGAATCTGCTCGTCCATCCGGCGGATCTCTACGTCGGCATGCGCAGTCCTCGCACGTTCGTGCAAAAAGGCGAGCCGCTCATCGTGCAGTCGATCGTCGCCGATCTCGATGGAAAACTGATCGCCGGACGAGAGATAAAGATCCGAGCCGTTTTGATGGATTGGGTCTTTGAAAAAGGCGAGTGGAAGCAGCAAGAGACTAACCCGCAGGAATGCACGGTGAGGTCGGCTGCCGATCCGGTTCAATGCCGCTTCGAAACTAAAGAAGGCGGGCAGTATCGTGTGACCGCGACGATACAGGACGACCGCGAACGCAAGAACGAAAGCGAGCTGACGCTGTGGGTCGCCGGCGGAAAGGTCGTACCGAAGCGAGACATCGAGCAGGAAGACGCTCAGATGATTCCCGATCGCAAGGAATACCGAGCGGGTGACACAGCAGAGATCCTTGTGCAAGCGCCGTTCTATCCGGCGGAAGGGGTGTTGACGCTGCGGCGTTCAGGCATCGTGAGCACCGAGCGATTTGCGATGGACGGCCCGTCGCACACGTTGCGCATTCCGATCGAGGAAGGCTACACGCCGAACCTTCACGTGCAGGTTGATCTCGTGGGCGCGGCAATGCGCACCGACAACGAGGGCAAGCCTGCCGAGAAACTGCCTAAGCGTCCCGCGTTCGCAAAGGGAGAATTGAATCTGCAGATACCGCCGCTTGCGCGAGAGCTTGCGGTCGAGGCGAAGCCTCGCGACAAGACTCTCGAGCCGGGCGGCGAGACGACGGTTGACGTTGAAGTGCGAGACGCAGCAGGCAAGCCCGTCGCCGGAAGCGAGCTCGCGGTTGTTGTCGTTGATGAAGCGGTGCTTGCCTTGACCGGCTATCGCATCGGCGATCCGATCTCGACGTTCTACGCTCAGCGCCGCCCCGAGGTGACCGATCACCATTCACGCGATGATGTTCTGCTTGCGGCCCCCGAAGACCTAGCGGAGAAGCTGCAACGGACGGGTTTCAACACGGGCGGCGGGGAGCCAAGGCTTGGTGGTGACGCCGCGGCACCTATGAGGGCGATGGCACCGCCAAAAAACGGGCGAGAGTTCCAAAAGGCTGAGCTTTTAGCGGAGTTGCAGCAAGACCAAATTCGTATGCGCCAAAACTTCGACGCGCTTGCAACATTCGCGCCTGTCGTGCCGACCGATGCTAACGGGCGCGCGAGCGTCAAAGTAAAACTCCCCGACAGTCTGACTCGCTATCGAGTGATGGCTATCGCGGTCGCCGGCGGCAAGCAGTTCGGCGCGAATGAATCAAACATAACCGCCCGCCTCCCGTTGATGGTGCGTCCCTCCGCGCCGCGATTCCTTAACTTCGGCGACACTTTCGAGCTGCCCATCGTCGTGCAAAACCAAACGGACTCGCCGATGGATGTCGATGTCGCAGTCCGAGCCGGCAACGCCGAACTGACAGCAGGCGCCGGCCGCCGCGTGACTGTCCCGGCCAACGATCGAGTCGAAGTGCGTTTTCCAGTCTCAGCCTCGCGAGCGGGGTCTGCGCGGTTTCAAATCGCGGGCGTGTCGGGCAAGTGGGCCGACGCCGCCGAAATCGAATTGCCCGTGTGGACTCCGGCGACGACCGAAGCGTTTGCGACTTACGGCGAGATCGACGAAGGCGCGATCGCGCAACCGGTCAAAGCGCCGAGCGATGCGATCAGACAATTCGGCGGACTCGAAATCTCGACATCATCAACCGAGCTTCAAGCACTGACCGACGGCGTGATCTATCTCGTAGCTTATCCGTTCGAGTGCTCGGAGCAACTGTCATCGAGAGTGCTGGCCGTCGCAGCGTTGAAAGACGTGCTTGCGGCTTTCAAGGCAAAGGGGCTGCCTGAGCCGAAAGAGATGATCGAGGCCGTCGCCCGGGACATCAAGCGGTTGGAGTCGCGTCAAAGCGACGACGGCGGCTTTGGGTTCTGGCGGCGAGGCGATCAGGCGTGGCCTTACGTGAGTATCCATGTGGCCCACGCGCTTCAGCGAGCGAAGGATAAAGGCTTCGAGGTTCCGGCTTCGATGCTCGACCGCTCAAAGAAGTACCTGCGCGAGATCGAGCGGCACATACCCAATCATTACGGTCCGTATGCCCGCCGCGCGCTTGTCGCCTATTCGCTCTACGTGCGAAACCTGATGGGCGACAAGGACTCAGCGAAGGCTCGGCGTTTGATTGCCGAAGCGGGGCTCGAAGGCGTGTCGCTTGAAGCAATCGGCTGGCTGCTGTCGGTGCTGTCGGGCGATCCGGCTTCGCAGACTGACCTTGCCGCCATCCGCAAACATCTTAACAACCGAGCCACGGAAGAGGCTGCCACAGCCCATTTCGTGACTTCGTACAAAGACGACGATTATCTGCTGATGCACTCGGATCGCCGCGCCGATGGGGTCATCCTCGAAGCTTTGATCAAAGACCAGCCGGCCAGCGACTTGATTCCCAAGGTCGTGCGCGGCCTGCTCGCGCATCGCAAACAAGGCAGATGGGAGAACACGCAGGAGAACGCTTTCGTGCTGCTCGCGCTTGATAAGTACTTTTCGACTTATGAAAAGGTCACACCGGACTTCGTCGCGCGCGCGTGGCTCGGGGAAGCTTACGCGGGCGGACACGAGTTCCGCGGGCGCACGACCGAGCGTCACAACGTAAATGTCCCGATGCGGGCGCTTGCTGAAACTGCGGCGTCGCAGAATCTAATCCTGAGCAAGGAGGGCCCGGGCCGGTTGTACTATCGCGTTGGTATGCAATACGCACCCGCGAGCCTCAAGCTCGATCCTTCAGAGCACGGCTTCACAGTCGAGCGCGTGTACGAAGCAGTTGACAAGGCTGACGACGTGCGTCGCGACCCGGACGGAAGCTGGCACATCAAAGCCGGCGCGCGTGTGCGAGTGAAGCTGACTATGCTCGTCGCGACGCGCCGATATCACGTCGCGCTGGTTGATCCGATACCGGCGGGGCTTGAAGCGTTGAACCCGGCGCTCGCGGTCACGGGCAGCGTCCCGCAAGACCCGAACGACAAGACGACTGATCGCTGGTGGTGGTGGCGACGGCCATGGTTCGAGCACCAGAACATGCGTGACGAACGCGTCGAAGCGTTTGCGTCTTTGGTGTGGGAAGGCGTTCACACCTACTCCTACGTAGCTCGCGCGACGACTCCGGGAGTGTTCGTCGTCCCGCCAACGAAAGCCGAAGAGATGTACCACCCCGAGACCTTCGGCCGCAGCGGAACTGATAGGGTGATTGTTGAGTGACGGCAAGAAGAGAACGTCGGAGATTCTTAATCAACTGGCAAGCGTCTCGTTGTCCTAACAAACTTGGCTAGAGAATTGCGCGGCGAGGGTGGTCTTGCTCAGCTTGCCCTGTGTTTGGCAAAAGAGATAACAAATGCCTGTGAGTTCTGCACCCGGATCTGGCCGTCAGCGGGATGTCGACGAGATCGTTATGTATGAAAGAGCGGCTGAAGTTGGTCGCCTTCTCTTAGGTGACCTTAAAGGACCTATGCAGTGGATCTATTACGACCAGTATCTCGGCAAGCCCAGAAAAGAGTTGCAAGCTCGAAAGCATTCGATACGCGCTTACCTTGGAACTGAGATAGGAAAGTTCTGCCGGAGGAATTTCGAGGATGTGAAGCCCAGGGATCTCGCCCGCTTATATGAGCCGCTTTACGCGCGCGGTAGTGTCTGGCGGCTTCCTCTGAGCGACTTCATTGAAGAGCTTGGGGTGCCCAAGGAAGGCGTACTCAGAGGAGCGCCGCTTCATGCAACCGTCTCTATCTCGTATCTATGGGGGTTACAAACAGAATACCCAGAAATGCACCTAGTTAGAGACCTGGCGCTTTCGCTCAATGCGGTTGTCGCTGCCGAAAGGGAGTTGGAGGAATATGAGCGAATCCCGAAGAGTGAGGCCAAACTCAAGCAGGCCGAACTCGCCGCGCTACAGGGTCACAGTGCTTTCAACAAAAGGATGTGCATTCTCTCCTGCTTCAACTTGGTAGAGGCCTACGTAAATGGGCTAGCTTGGGAATATGTTCACACCCATGACATCTCACTTGTCTCAAAGGGTGACCAAGAGGCACTCACGGAAAAAGACAAGAACGGCAAAGATAGACTCGTAAACATAATCGATAAACTCGTAAAGATTCCGAGAATCGTAGCTCACCAGCAATATGGTCCGTTAGACAAGATGCGCGAGCCCCTGAAAACCTTCATCGAAACTGTTAAGCCATACCGCGACTCTATCGTTCATGCATCTCCATTTTCTGCTCCAGAGAACTTTGGTGATTATGACAAACTCTCAAAATTGTATGAGCTCAGTTTGGATACCGTTAAAAAGGCGGTGAGCAATACACTGGCTATCATTAGTCAGATTCACCAATTCACTGGAGCAAACAACAATCTGCCGGAATGGGTTTACGCTCAGAACGACGACGGGTCATTTGACATGGCGTCTTAATCGTCACGTAGCGGAATACCACTAAGAGTTAGATAACCTCGTCGAACCGGGGCACTCTGAACAGGACGATGTCCGGATAGCCGTTTGCCTCAGCATTGAGCTTAACCTCATACGCATCGTTGCCGCTGCCAACGATCGTTTGGCTGCGCTCTAGAATGGCCACCCACTTGTCTTCGTACTGGCCTAGCTGTTCTTGGAGTGGGCCTAGAAGTTCCATAAACCATCTCGCGCTTTTCTCAGTCTGGGTGATGCCTGGATGGTTCCATTCCAGGAGGAGATTGTCAATTGAGGGCCGCAAACGCGGCACCTTTTCCATTTGCAAACAGGTTGTACGTGATATATTTTGCGAACCATGTCCAGCACTAAACGATATACGAGACTTCTGGACTTTGATATGCGAGAACAGGTTCGTTTCTCGACGGACGGCAACGACGTACTAGAATTCGTCGTTCAACTAGAAATCAAGATCGATGACTCTTGGGCTTGGATTCGGCGCTATGACACAATGAATGGGGTTGCTCATCTTGACGTCAAGTACGGCGATGGAACTATTGACAAGCACCGAGCAATGAACCTACCGTTCAAAGAGGCTTTCACCGTGGCGCTCGCTGAAATAGGATCCAACTGGCAGAAGCATCGCACTTGGTATTTGGAGGGGAGACGAAAGCGATGAAATGGTGGCGCAGATTTCTCTTTACCAAACACTCGGCACGCAGTGAATCGGAGTTCGTAAGCCTAAATGCTACGCTCAGCGCCCAATTCAACGCTTTCGTCGTGGCCCACTTGCAGTGGGCCGCTGACGTTCTTCCCGACAATGCGGCGATCCTGGTTGAAGTGGACGGAGATCAAGAATTCAATGAATGGTCGCGCAAGTTAGTGCATTCCTCCGTCGAGCCGGGGCAGTCAATATTCCCCGTTCTCTTTCGCCGGCTCCCGCACGATGCCAGTCATATGGAGATTCACCCACGTATCCTCGAACGACGTTCCGAAAGAATCATGGCTGATCTAGCCTTCTAGTGGGCCTACAACTGAGCCCACTCAAATCACGAGATGGCCTCGCTTATCGGCAATCGTGATCGTTGCTTGAGTTCCAGAGTTGAATGCAACAAAGTCGCTTTCGATTCCGTCGCTGAAGATCACTCCAACCTCGGGCGTCTGCGAGATCAGCTTCAACGGCCGCGCACTGGTGATCTTGCCAAACACCAGCGTCGCCGAAGACGTCTTGCTCGGGAACGGTTCCCGCACAGTGTAGTAGAGATAATCCGAGTCCCACGCGAATCCGCCCGGCGGTTCAACCTTGACTCTGCCGCCTGAGGCTTCGCTTGCGACTTTCGCGGCGCCGGTCATCAAGCTTCTAAACCAACCGGTCGAACCCAGACCAGTCGATACGATGATTCCGCTCGATGAGTGTTGCTCGCTCTTCTCGCCGACGCTGATCGTGTACCGCGCCGAGACGTGCGAGCGAACGCCGATGAACAGATCGTTCACCGCGTAGAGCTTCTGGCCGTCGTTCAACTCGGCTTTGGCCATTGTCACTTCTTTGATCGGGCGCCGGTGAGCGAAGACTTCGGGCAGGATCGTTTCGAGATCGTCAACCGCGAACGGAAGCAGCACTCCTTCCCAGCGCGCGGTGTCGGGATTGACGCCGACCACTTGCTGAGTCGTCGTGTACTTGACCGTGTTCGCGACCAGCCCGTCCTGGCCGAGCACCACTACCGTGTCGTCATTGCCGAAGATGAAATTCGGAAGAAACGATCTATCAAGCACGTGAAGCCGGCCGATACGTTCGAGCGTCGCAACCGCTCCGGAGACCGACGCGCGGTATTGTTCGTGCTCGTGAAGGTAATCGGAGAAATCGGCGCCCAGGTGTTCGACGTAGAACTTTGCCTGACTGACCGTGTTGAAGCGCGCGACCAGATCATCGAGCCGCGTGTGGCGCGTGACCAGAACGACTTTGTTCTCGGTCAACCGATTCATGATTTCACTTGAGCGCTCACTTGTTGGAATTGAGCGTGAGCAGCTCGCGGAGCAGATCAGGTGAGATGTTCAACTGGCCGATCTTGTCCGCGCGTTCGGCGAGGCCCTGGAACGCGAGCGCGACCAATTGATCGGGTTGCATGCCGACGCTTGCTAGCGCTTGCAGCACCTTTGAGTCGACGCCTTCGAGCGCCTTCATCGTAGCCGCAACGCCGTATGCTTTCGCGTCGGATTCGGCCTTCGTGTTCTCGGTGGAAAGCGTGACCAGTTGTTTGTTCTTTTCTTCGAGCGCGATGTTGGATTCCATCTCGGCGTCGCGAAGCTGGTGTTGCTTCTCCTGCACGGCGCGCTCGGCGTCCATCTGCGCTTCGCGAATCTGGCGCTTCTTGTTCTCGACGGCGATCTCGGTGTTCAACTCGTTCTCTCGAATCGCGCGCTCCTGTTCAACTGCGGAGTTGCGCCGCGCGTAGATCGCTTCGTCGGCCTCGCGAAGCAGTTGTTCGCGGGCTTCGGCCTCCAGCGCTCGGCCCGTTTCGGGATTGGGTTTGATCGCCAGGATCGAGAGACCGAGCACCTCGAGACCGAGCGATGATATTTCAGTTGAAGCCGCGAGGCCCTTCGTGACCTCCCGAACAAGCGCGTCGGATGCTCGTAGCGCGTCCCGAAGCGCGAGCGTCTGAAGCTCTTTGCGAGTGAGCACCTTGATCACGTTGATGACTCGCGCCGAGAGCTTTTGCGGATCATCCGAGACGTAGGTGCGCGCCGACGCATCGAGTGTGAAGTTCAAGAGCTGAGACACTCGTTTCGGGTCGGTTATTCGGTAGGTGGCCTGGCCTTGAATGCTGATCTCCTGAAAGTCCGAGGTGACCTCGTTGAATATGAACGGCGCGTCGGTGCTTGCGATGGGCACGGCGACAAGCGAGGTCGTCGGCGCGTAGTAGAAGAATGAAAGGCCGGCGCCCTCACGAACGATCCGGCCTTTCTTGTACTGAAGCAGGTAGCTCGTAGGCTGCATCTTTATGAATCGGAGTCCCAGCATTCGACCCTCCTTTTCAAACACAAAGACGTTTCAACCACAAAGACACGAAGCCATAAAGCAAGCCCCTCAGATGTGCGCGTTGTGTTCGTGTATTGTGTCTTATAGTCTTCGTGTCTTTGTGTTCAGCCCTTCACCTAGCCGTGCGTTCGCTCGAACTCTCTCATGAACGCGACCAGCGCTTCAACGCCGTCTTTCGGGAATGCATTATAGATCGACGCTCGAATGCCTCCTACCGAACGATGGCCTTTGAGTCCATCGAGCCCGGCCTTCGTGGCTTCGCCGACGAATTGCTTTTCGAGATCTTCGCTCGGAAGCCGGAACGTCACGTTCATCAGCGAGCGGCAGTCGGCCTTCGCGTGGCCGCGATAAAAGCTGCTCGCGTCAATCAGGTTGTAGAGGAGCCCGGCCTTCTCTTTGTTGCGCCGCTCAGCCGCCTCGAGACCGCCTTGCTCGATCAGCCACTTCATCACCAGACGCATCACGTAAATCGTAAACACAGGAGGCGTATTGTAGAGCGATTTGTTCTTAACGTGAGTGTTGTAGTCGAGCATCGTGTGCATGCCTTGAGGGGTGCGGGCGAGCATGTCGTCCCGAATGAAGACTAGCGTGACTCCCGCGGGCGCGAGGTTCTTCTGCGCGCCGGCGTAGATCAGCGCGTACTTCTTCACATCGATCGGACGCCCGAAGATGTCGGACGAAGCGTCGGCCACCAGAGGCACGCCGCCGGTGTCGGGGTCGTACTTCCACTCGACGCCATGAATCGTCTCGTTGGTTGTGATGTGAACATACGCGGCTTCCCGGTCAAGCTTGAGTTCCTCTTGTCGGGGAACACGCTTGAAGCCATCCGCTTCCGTGGAAGCGGCAACGTTCACCTGACCGACCTTCTGGGCTTCCTTGATCGCTTTCTTGGACCATGAGCCGGTGCTGACGTAGTCCGCTTTCCCGCCGGCGGGCATAAGGTTCATCGGGACCATCGAGAACTGCATCGACGCACCGCCTTGCAGAAACAGCACGTGATAGTTGTCGGGGATGCCGGCGAGCTTGCGGATGTCGGCTTCGCAGCCCAGGATCATCTCATCGAACGCCTTCGAGCGATGGCTGATCTCGAGCACCGACATTCCAACACCCGGAAGCGCGACCAGATCGCGCTGGGCTTCTTCGAGCACCGCGAGAGGCAGCACTGCCGGACCCGCTGAAAAGTTGTAGATCCTCTGTGTCATGATTCCTCCGGAATGAGTGTTAGGGGTTGGCGGTCAGAGCCTGGGCCAGCCCCTAGCCCCCAACCCCTAAAGCTTAAGCAAGCTCAACTCAATTATGTCGTGCGAGTTCGCCTTGATCGCCTCCAGCACCGCGTCGGAAGGCGCCGAGTCGAGGTGAATGCTAGCGATAGCGGCGACCGCTCCGTCGAAGACGATGTTTTCGGTTTCCTCGACGTTGATGCCCGCCTCTTTGAGCTGGTCAAAGACGTTTGCAAGCACGCCCACGCGATCGAAGTGCCTAACGACAAGCAGATGCGTCGCCGGCGTCTTCTTCGCCAGGTTGACGACGTTGGGCGCTCGGCCCGTTTCCTTGTATTCGCGGATGATTCGCACGGTCTCTTCAGCGATGGCTTGCTGAGCCTGGTCGGTTGAAGCGCCGATGTGATGAGTGCCAATCACTCCTTCGACTTTGAAAACGCCGTCTTCTACTGTCCCCACGCCGGCTGTCGGCTCGCCTGCAAAAACGTCCAGCCCCGCGCGCAGCCCCTTTTCTTTCACCGCGCGAACGAGCGCCGCCTGATCGACGACCTCAGCGCGCGACGTATTGATGAAATACGAGCCGGGCTTCATCGCAGTGAAGAACTTCTCGTCGATCAAATTCTTTGTGTCGTTGTTGAGTGCAACGTGCACGCTGACTACGTCTGAAGCCGACGCGACTTCGATCGGTGACTGCTTCATCTCGATTCCCAGCTTCTCGGCTCGTTCCTGGGTTAGCGAACGGCTCCAGGCAACAACCGGCATGCCGAACGCTCGGGCGCGCGTGATCATCTCCTGTCCGATTCGCCCGACGCCGATCAGCCCAAGCGTTCGGCCGAAGACTCCGCGCGCTTTGCTGTACTCTTTCTTGTTCCAGCGGCCTTGCCTCAGATCACTGACATTGTCAGGTATCCGCCGGTCGAGCGACAACAGCAATCCGAACGCCAGCTCGGCCACCGCGATCGAGTTCTTGCCCGGACAGTTCGTAATGTAGATGCCGCGTGAGGACGCGGTCTTAACGTCGATCGTGTTGTAGCCGGCCCCCGCGCGAACGACAAGACTCAGCCGGCCGGCTTCAAGCATCTCGCCGGTCACTTTCGTGCCGCGGACAACCAGTATGTCAGCGCCGCTCGACTTGATCGCCGTCGTGAGCGCGTCGTCTTTCAAATCGGCGTCATACACTATCTCGAAGCCTGCTTGAAGCAGCTCTGTTCGCCCGGCGTCCGGGAATCTGTCTGCGATGAGTATTCTCATTGGTGATGCTCCTTGTTCCTTCCAGCCGGATCAAAGTCTTAGACTCAAATCAAATGGCTCAACAAGCCATCTCGCAGCTTCGGCTCGAACCACGTCGATTTGGGCGGCATGATCTCATTCGCATCGGCGATAGCCATCAAGTCGTCGACGGTCACCGGGTACAAGGAGAACGCCACTGCCGCGCGCCCTTCGTTGACCATCTCCTCGAGCGCCGCCGTGCCGCGGATCCCACCTACAAAATCAACTCGCTTGTCGGTGCGGACGTCTGCGGTTCCGAGCAGCGGATCGAGCAATCGCTCCTGAAGCACGCTCACATCCAGCGACGAAATCGGATCGATCGGATTGGTAGTGCCCGACGGCACCGTCAGACTATGCCACCGGCCTCCCAGGTACATGCATATCTCGGATTTCTGCGCGGGCGATGGCGAGACCGCGTCGGCGATGTCGAACTTCTCGGACAGCGCGGCGAGGAACTTGCTCGCTGACATTCCGTTCAGGTCCTTGACCACTCGGTTGTAGGGTAGAATCTGAAGCTGATCGGCAGGGAACAATACCGTGAGAAAAAAGTTGTACTCTTCCCCGCCGTCGTGGTCAGGGTTGGTTCGAAGTTCGGCGCGCGCGCGGCTCGCGCTCGCAGCGCGGTGATGGCCGTCGGCAATGTAAACGAGCGGAACTGATTGAAACGCTTCGATCAGAAGATCGCGATCCGCCTGACCGACTCGCCAGATCGTGTGCGCTACGCCATCCGGCGCCGTGAAATCGTATAGCGGGTCCTCCTGCTGCGCGCGAATGACAAGATCGTTGATCTCGTCGCGCCCGCGATAGTTTAGAAACACAGGCCCGGTTTGCGCGCGAAGCGTCAGCATGTGGCGCGTGCGGTCATCCTCTTTGTCCTTTCGGGTGCGTTCGTGCTTGCGAACGATGTCCGAGTCGTACTCGTCAATCGAGCAGCACGCGGCAATGCCCGTTTGTGTGTGCTCGCCCATGCGAAGTCGATACACGTAAAGGCTGGGAGTGTCTTCTATAAACAGCGGCGCCTCCGCTTTCAACTTTTCGAAGTTCTCGGCTGCTTTGGCGTAAACCTCGTCGGAATGAACATCAATACCGTCAGGCAAGTCTATCTCGGGCCGCGAAACGTGCAGGAAGCTAAGCGGGTTCCCGGCTGCGAGCGCGCGAGCTTCTGCCGTGTTGACTACGTCGTAGGGAACCGCTGACACGGCCGGCGCATTTTCACTCGTTGGGCGAAGCGCTCGAAAGGCTCGAATTGTCGCCATTTGATCTCCTTGACCCGGACAGTCAAACAAAAGGTCCCTTTTGATGGTGACGTTCGCGGTCGCAGAGAGATGCTAGGATGCGGACGAAGGGCTGTCAACTTGACGGCCGCCGCGCGCTTCATCGGAAGCAGGCCGGGAAGATTCCAGGTTGAGCGTCGTATGTTCGGTGACAATACATTTACCGCCTCCGCTCGCTGCTCTATGATACGCGAGTAGGACATATTTGTTGCTTCGAGTCAACGAGGAGGCTGCTACTGATGACTAGTGCAAGACCGGAACCGCTCGTGTTGAGGCGGCGCGAGGGAGCCGTGCTGACGCTTACGCTCAACCGGCCCGGCAAGAGCAACTCGCTTCACCCGGATCTGGTCAAGCAACTATCGGCCGCGCTGAAGGGCGCCGAAGCCGACACCGCCCTCAGCGTTGTGGTGCTCACGGGCGCTGGTTCGAGCTTTTGCGCGGGGCTGGATCTAGAGTTGCTCGTGAGCTGGACGATTGAACAAAAGCTCGCCTACCTGGAGACCGTGACGAGGGTCTTTCGCCGTGTGTGGTCTTTGCCGCAACCGGTGATCGCGGCGGTGAACGGGCCGGCCATTGCGGGCGGATTCGATCTCGCGGCGTTCTGCGATATCCGGCTCGCGGCAAACGAGGCGATCTTCGGCCAGGCGGAGATCAACATAGGTCTTACTCAGATCATTCATCCGCTGTACAAATCAATCGGGCTTGCGCGAGCGAAAGAGCTGGCGATGACCGGGCAGAACATTTCCGCTGACGAAGCCTTTCGCATCGGGCTGGTCAACCACGTTTATCCGCGCGAAGAGTTGATGCCGCGTGCGATGGAATTGGCCGCCGTGCTGGCATCAAAACCGCAAGGCGCCCTGTTTGCAACTAAGCGTCTCACTCGGGAGCTTATCGATCTGGACACAAACACAGCGCTCGATGAAATAGGCAAGACGTTTCGGAGCTGCCTGGCATCCGGCGAGCATCAACGTCGAGTCGTCGAGGTGTTTGCGAGTCTGAAGAAACGAGACACACCAGAAGAGTAAACGATTGGCCATCAACCTAACGCCTCTGACCCGCTACGCCGAAATCTTCGGACGCCTGTTTGAAAGCAGCGAGCTTGAGCAACTCGCATCTGAAATCAGAGCGGGCCGGCGCGTGGTCGTCGTGTCGGGTCTCGCCGGAAGCGCGCGCGCGTTGGTCGTGACCGCGCTCGAAAAGAAGCTCGCTCGCCGCGTCATATTTGTAGCCCGGTCCAACCGCGAGGTCGAAGAGTTTCAACCGGACGTCGACTTTTTCTTTTGCGCGATCAACGGCGTGAGCGCGAGCGATCAAAGCGTGCTCACGATACCCGCCGTTGAAGCCGATCCCTACGACGGCACATCCCCTCACGCCGAGGTGCTCGAACAACGCGCGCTCGCACTCTATCGCGCGACTCGAGGCGAGGCGCGGATACTGCTCACGTCGGTAGGTGCGTTGGCCGAGCGAACCATCTCGCCCGATCTCCTCAAGGCTTCAAGCATCGCGCTTCGCGTAGGCGAAGAGATGCCGCCCGAGCTGATTGTCGATCTGCTGATCGCCGCCGGCTACGTGCGCGAAGAACCTGTCGGCGCCGTCGGAGAATTCAGCCTGCGCGGCGGGATACTCGATGTCTTTTCGCCCGCCCACGATACTCCTCATCGAATCGAGTTCTTCGGCGACGCAGTCGAATCGATTCGCGAGTTTGATCCGGACACGCAACGCTCGGTCGGCCGCGCTTCGGAATCGACCATCGTTCCGATGCGCGAGCTTTCGGTGCGCCGCGAAGAGTTTATGACGTGGGCCGAAGCAGCCGAGCGTCACTGGGAGGATGACCGATTTCGCCGGGACCTCAGGGCGCGGCTCGCTCACGCAGAACGGGGCGAGCCGTTTCCGGGATGGGAGTATCTAATTCCACTCACGCGGCCGCTCACATCTTCGGCGTTCGATTATTTCAAAGATGCGGTCCTGGTTATCGACGAACCGGTCGAGATCGAGAAGCGAGCGGCTGATCTCTATCGTTACCTCGCCGATCGTTTCTCGCTCGCTGATGACTCAGGCGAGTTGGCGCTGCCCCCGGAGAAACTGTTCCTGACTGCGGAGGAACTTCGAACGCGATTTGAAGCTGCGACCCGCATCGAGCTTCGATTGCTCGGCCGCGACGCTGCCGCCACCGATGAACAGTTCAGTATCGCAAGCGGCCCGCTTGCGAGTCCCGAGAGCGCGCCGATTACTTCCTTGACGAGCCTCGCAAGCCAGCGGCCTGCGCCACTGTTCCTCTTCCCGATCGTGTCGTCGACTCCCGACATCGCAGCCATCTCGCAATCGCCTCGCCGGTATCACGGCCGCATCGCGGATATGGCTCACGATCTCGAATCGGAAACGCGCACCACGTTGTTCGTGATGCCAAGCCTCGGGTTAGCCGAGCGAGTCACCGAAATGCTCGCGGAATACTCGACTACCGCTGAGCTGTTGCCGTCCATGAGTAAGACAGCGAGCACGAAAGCGCGAGAGGCGTCCGCGCTCGCCAGCAATCGAATCGTCACCGTCGGCAAGCTCGCAAACGGGTTCGCGCTTCCTGCCGCTGAGCTGTCCGTGCTGACCGAGAGCGATGTCTTTGGCGACGTCGAACGCGCAGCCTCGCAACGCGTCGTCAAAAAGTCCCGCAAGAAGCGGACCGCCGCAGCGTTTCTGTCCGATCTCGGAGACTTGAAGGTTGGCGACTACGTCGTCCACGTTGACCACGGCATCGGCCAGTTCCAGGGGCTCGATCAAATCGCGACCGCCGGCGGACCAACCGGGAACGTGGCCGCCGGGCTTGAGCGCGGACGCGGCGACACCCGTGAGTTCATGCTGCTCACCTACGCCGAAGGCGCGCGCTTGTTTGTTCCGGTCGAGCGTCTGGATCTTGTTCAGCGTTACTCGGCAAGCGAAGGGCGCCACCCTCAACTCGACAAGCTGGGCGGGCTCGGCTGGCAAAAGGCGAAAGCGCGGGCGCGCCGGGCGATGCGCGACATGGCCGAAGAGCTGTTGAAGCTGTACGCCGAGCGCAAGCTGGTTCAAGGTCACGCTTACGGCGCGGACACGCCGTGGCAGCACGAGTTTGAAGACGCGTTCGAGTATCAACTCACGCCCGATCAGGAAGCCGCCATCGAAGACGTGAAGGAAGGGATGCAAAGCGCCCAGCCGATGGACCGTTTGATCGTAGGCGATGTCGGCTACGGCAAGACAGAAGTGGCTATGAGAGCCGCTTTCAAGGCGGTGATGGAAGGCAAGCAGGTCGCGGTGCTCGCGCCTACGACGGTGCTGGTCCTTCAACACTACAAGACTTTTCAGCAGCGCTTCAGCCCATTCCCCGCGCGCATCGAAATGCTCTCGCGTTTTCGAAGCGCCAAAGAACTAAAGGAATCCGTTAAGGCGATCGAGGCCGGAACGGTCGACGTCGTAATCGGAACGCACAGGCTGCTCTCAAGAGACATTCGCTTCAAAGATCTGGGCTTGCTGGTCGTCGACGAAGAGCAACGATTTGGCGTCGCCCACAAAGAACGAATCAAACAGATGCGCAAGAAGGTCGACGTGATCGCGATGTCGGCTACGCCGATTCCGCGCACGCTAAACATGTCGCTCGCCGGGCTGCGCGATATGTCGGTGATCGAAACGCCTCCGCGCGACCGCCTCGCCATTCAAACTCACGTGGTTCAGTTTTCGGATTCGGTCGTCCGCTCGTCCATCGAGCTCGAGCTTCAACGCAGAGGGCAAGTGTTCTTCGTTCACAACCGCGTCGAGACGATTTTCACGATCGCGGAACTGATCGCGCGGCTCGTTCCCCAGGCGCGGATCGGCGTGGGTCACGGACAGATGGCAGAAAAGGAGCTTGAAGATGTCATCCTCAGATTCATCCGTCACGACCTTGACGTTCTGGTGTGCACGACGATCATCGAAAACGGCATCGACATACCGCTAGCGAACACGATCATCATCAACCGCGCGGATAAGTACGGGCTGGCGCAGCTCTATCAACTGCGTGGGCGAGTCGGGCGCTCGAACCGGCGAGCCTATTCGTATCTGCTGATCCCGGCGGAAGACACTTTGACTGACATCGCGCGCCGGCGCCTCGCTGCGATTAGAGAGTTCTCGGATCTCGGCGCAGGCTTCCGCATCGCCGCGCTCGACCTCGAGCTTCGAGGCGCGGGCAATCTGTTAGGCGCTCAGCAGTCGGGACAGATCGACGCGATCGGGTTTGACCTTTATACGCAGATGCTCGAACGGACGGTGAGGGAACTCAAGGGCGAGCCGGTTGAAGACGAATTGTCGACGGCGATCAACCTGGGCGTAGACATTCGAATACCTGAAGACTACGTCTACGACATGAGCCAGCGGCTGCGGACTTACAAGCGAATCTCGTCGGCTGAGAGCGAAGGAGAGCTGGCGGACGTACACGCGGAGATCGCGGACCGTTACGGCCCGATTCCCGAAACAGTCGAGAACCTCTTCGAGTACTCGCGCCTGCGCCGCGAAGCTTCGAAGTTAGGCATCATTTCTATCGACCGCGAAGGCGACCGGCTCGCAGTGAAGTTCACTGAGCAAGCGAAGATCGACCCTGATAAGTTGATCGCAATGGTCTCCGAGGGCTCGGCAAGCTTCGCCCCAAGCGGCGTGTTGAAGATCAGCTTGGCCTCGCAGGATGACGCGGCATTGTTTGATGAAGTCAGAGGACTATTGAATCACCTCCGCTAAACGAACACGAGCTTTTTCGCTGGCTTCCCGATAACCGGGCAGGTATGCTCTCGCAAACGAGATGATCACTAAGCTCATTGTCGAATCGTTCAAGTCGTTAGAGTCGGTCACGGTTGAACTCGGACAGGTTAACGTTTTCATCGGGGCCAACGGGAGCGGTAAGAGCAACCTGCTGGAAGCCCTTGGTGTTCTCGGGGCGGCAGCTTCTGGACGGGTCGACGACGAGTCGCTGCGAAGGCGTGGCGTTCGCCCCGGCGTGCCACAGCTCTACAAGTCAGCGTTTCCGCGCCGAAAGGGAGAAAAAGAAACCCCTCATATTCTCTTTGAAGCCAGGCAAAACGGTGCTAGATACAGGGTGTCGCTGTGCAATCCGATCAATGACCCAAATCCAGCCTGGCAGTTCGAGACTGAGCTACTGGAACGCGAGCCGGGTGACAAGATTGTCGAGCGATCTCCCGGAGATGCGCATCTGAATCCGGACCAGGGGTTTGCCGCTCTGAAGGTGGTTGAATTAAGCAACGGCGATCCGGCGCTAAGTCTATTCGACGATCTACGTGGCTACCGCATCTATTGCGCAAACACTCCTACGCTTCGCGGGGCGCCAGATCTGCAATCGCGCGAACCGCTGGGTCTCTCCGGTGGTCGACTGCCCGATGCTATCAGAGAAATCAGGGGGGCGCGGTCGGGCAACAAACGTCTGAGAGATGCCTTTCAGCAAGTGATTTCATTGATTGACTGGGCGAAGAACGTTGAGTCAGCGGCATCAGCCTCCGTTCCTCTCTCACCATCTGCAACGGCGTCAAAGCGGGTTGTTCAATTCACTGATCGCTTCATGGCGGAGAAACGAAATGTTCTGACCGGCTACGACGCGAGCGAGGGCGCGCTTTATATCCTTTTCGCTGCGGTTCTTGCTCTTCATCCAACGGCTCCGAGGTGTTTCGCTATCGACAACCTTGATCAAGCGTTGAATCCTAAGCTCTCAATGCGGCTTGCGGAGGCTCTTTGCAGATGGCTTCTTGATTCCGGCGAGTCGCGGCAGGTCCTTCTTACCGTACACAACCCTACAGCGCTCGATGGACTCCCTTTGACGGATGACCGTGTGCGGTTGTTCACTGTGGACCGCGACAATCGAGGTCACACGGTCGTGCGCAGGGTGGAGCTGACACTGAAGTTATTGGCGAAGGCGGCTGAGGGATGGACGCTATCACGTCTCTGGGTAAACGGCTTGATTGGTGGTGTTCCGAATGTCTGAGCCTTTGAGACTAGCTCTCGTCGTTGAAGGACCAACCGACAAGGTGGTCATTGAAGCGGCGATTTCGTCCATGCTTGATGCCCGACCGTTCGTTCTTAACCAATTGCAGCCAGAGGCGTCACTAGCATTCGGCGTAAGTGTCGGATTCGGTCCACATGGCGGAGGATGGGGAGGCGTTTACCGATGGTGTCGACAGGCAGCCGACCGCAGTGGAGGCTCCTTAGACGCTGATCCTTTGTTCGAGGGCCACGATGTTCTAATACTCCACCTCGATGCCGATGTTGCTGGCGAGAGGTATCGGAGCGCGAATATCCACGAGGACCGCGGGGATTTGCCATGCGCAGAACCCTGTCCTCCAGCACAAGCGACCACTGATCGGCTAAGAGAAGTGCTTTTGCGATGGGTCGGCGAGCAAACGACCCCGGACCGTACGGTGCTCTGCACTCCTTCGAAGAGCACTGATGCTTGGGTTGTAGCCGCCCTCTTTCCAACCGATCCGGCGGTGCTCGACGGCAACCATGAATGTCGCTCACACGGACAACAGCCGCTGCGCATCAGGATTGACAAGAGTCAGTCCGAGTACGAGAACCACGGAGCGACGCTGAGTGAGGCTTGGCTGACCGTAACGGAAATCTGCACTGAAGCACGGCGATTCAGCGATGACTTTCGCAGGGCCGTTCAAACGGTGGATGAAATAGCCGATGTCACAGACAGTTCCTAGTTGAGTCGTCCATTGCCGTTTGACTAGAAACTGACCGTGTCACTTATTGAACCCGTGGTCTGCGAGCCTTATCAGTTCGTCAATCGAAGCCTCTGTGAATCCTCGCGAGCGCATTTTCTTAATGAACGCCGGTGTGACTCCGTGATCCCGCATCCGAACCAGTTGTTCGATCGGCAGATTCTGAAGCCCAACTTCCTTGAGTCCGTTGATGAACTCTCCGTTGACTCCGTGGTCTCGCATTCTTACCAACTGCTCCAAAGGAGGACGACCGTAGCCGAGCGCCTCGACTTCTTTGATGAAGTTCGCGTTTACTCCGTGATCCACTGTTCTGGTCAGTTGCTCGAGCGATAGCCCCGTATAGCCCGCGGCGCGAATCTCGTTGATGAAGCGCGGATTCACTCCGTGATCGACCGTTCTGATAAGCGTCTCGACCGGAAGGTCCTTGAAGCCCAAACCGTCCAGCTCTTTGATCACAGACGGATTCACACCGTGGTCCACCATCCGAGTCAACAGGTCGACGGACTGAACGGTGTAGCCCAGAGCCTTCAGCTCTCTCACGTATTCGAGCGTGACGCCGTGCTGACCCATTCGCACCAGTTGATCGACGGAAGGGCGCTCGTAACCTTGAGCGTTCAACTCGTCGATGAAAGCCAGGCTAACATCGTGCATCGCAAGCGAGAACTGCTGAGCTTCGGTGGGCGCCGCGTAGCCTCGCTTCTGAAGTTCCGAGGCATAGGCAGGACTCGCTGAAAAAACGAAGTGGCCCGAGCCCTTGCCGTCTTTGAACCAGCCTTCGCAGTTGAACGTGCCCGCATCGCGAACGAGCTGAAACTGAACCTGCAAGCCTGCCGACATGATTTGCGCGCCGGTCAGACCTTGCAGCCGGTCGGGCTCGATGCGAAACGAGGTCATACTGTTGCCGCGGCCCATCGTGTCTGAACGATAGTTGAGCGTGAGTTGATACTGATTCGTGCCGCGCTTGGTGTCGATTATCCATTGACCCGAGCGCGAGTCTTGCGCGCTAGTCCGAAATGCGAAGACGGCGGCTAGAACGGCGCACAAGCCGGAAACTATCAGAGCGTTCCTCCAGGACCGATTTAGGTTCGTCATAACAAATCTCCTTTTGCAGCTTCGTTGGCGGCTTTGCGAGTCTTTGCGATCTTTGCGCGAAACGCACCTTGAGGAGTCGTTTCGCGCAAAGACGCTAAGATCCGCAAAGAACGCCAGGCAAAGAGTGCCAAGCAAACAGGGCAAGCGGGCGGCGAGCCGCTACTTGTCGAAACCGTGAATCTTCAGCTCGATCAGTTGGTCTATCGAAGCGTCATTGAACCCGCGCGATTTCATCTTTTGAATGAATGCCGAACTCACGCCGTGAATTCGCATCGCTACAATCTGATCGGTCGATACTCGATCGAAGCCCAGCGTCTTGATCTCCTTGACGAACTCGGTGCTGACCCCGTGGATTCGCATCGCAACCAATTGATCGATCGGGATTCGTTCGTAGCCAAGCTCGCGCAGCTCTTTGATGAATTCGTTCTTCACGCCGTGAATCCGCATCGCCACCAGTTGATCGATCGGCGGCTGGCGGTAGCCCTGCTCCTGCAAGTCTTTCACGAACTCGGTGCTCACCCCGTGAATTCGCATCGCTACAAGCTGGTCGAGTGGCGGGTGTTCGTAGCCGAGCGATTTGAGTTCTCCGATGAACTCCGGTTTGACGCCGTGAATACGCATCGCGACCAGGTTATCGACGGGCACCTGATCGTAGCCCTCGTCTTTTATCGCCTTGATGAATTGCGGACCGGCGCCGTGAATGCGCATCGCAAAGAGATTATCGGTCGTCAGATGATCGTACCCGAGCGCATTGAGCTCGCGTATGAAGGTGAGGCCGATGTCGTGCACCGCCATCGAGAACAACTTCTCGTCGGAGAGTTGTTCGTATCCCAGACCTTTCATCTCAGCGGCGAACCTTTGATTGGGCACAAAGGTGAAACTCCCGGAGCCCTTGCCCTCTTTGAACCATCCTTCGCAGTTCAACGTGCCGGCTTCTCGCATGACTTGAAAGCTGACGGCTGAACCGCTGCCCGAAGCTTGAGCGGCACTCAGTCCTTTCAGGCTGTCCGCCCGAATGTCCGAAGACGACGAGTGGGTGCCGCCTCTCTCACTCCGGCGATGAATCGAGAAATAGACGAAGTCCGTGCCGGGCTTCATCTCGATGATCCATTCCCCGGTCATCGAACCTTGAGCCGGCGTTCGCGACGCGGAAATGCTCGAAACGGACGCGTAACAGAGCAGCGACGCAAGAACGGCCACCGCCGCTGTCAGCATGTACTTAGACAGACCAGTCCTGGTGTTCATCGTGTCTCCTTGAGCGCACACCTTTCCCGTTGCAGCGCGCAATCGAGGGCGCTGGGTTGATTTGACGCCCTTTCCGCGTCAAGTCCGTTCTTCTTCGCGGGATTAGCTTTTACTGGTCTCAGGTGAATGACGCCTGCGATGCAATGGTTTCAAGTTTATGTCGATTCGGGGACGAACCTGAAACCTAGGCGGCCGGCCGCCTCATTGGGGTCGCTCTCTCCTGAACTCTTTTCTCTCCCGGCCTGGGCCGGAGGAACAGCTAGCGTTACCGTTCAAGGCTTTCCTTTGACTCTAACACTGCGGTTCGTGTAGGAATGTGGGCGTCCGCAACAGAGACTTCAAAGGACGTGAGATGGAAAACAAAATCGCCCTGTTATTGCCGCTTTGCTTAATGCTCGTTGTAGCGTTTCCTCAACCGCAAGCCGCGCAGACAACCGCTGATCCTCAGCTTGTCGCCGAGATCGCGAAGATCAAAGCTATCGACAATCACGCGCACCCGTTGCGATTCGTCGCTGAAGGAGAAAAGCCAGACGACGAGTACGATGCGCTGCCGATCGAGGGGCTCGCGCCGTTCGCGCTGCCGCCGCGACTCAATCCCGCAAACCCCGAGTACATCGGCGCCTGGCGCGCGCTCTTCGGATACAAACACGACGATATGAGCGAAGCCCACATCAAGGAGTTGATGGCGGTCAAACAACGGGTGATGCGCGAGCGCGGCGACGGCTATCCCGCGTGGGTGCTTGATCAGCTTGGCATCGAGACGATGTTTGCTAATCGTGTGGCCATGGGCCGAGGCCTCGCAGCGCCGCGTTATCGATGGGTTTCATTCGTTGACGCGCTGATGCTCCCTCTAAACAACAAACGCGCGGGCCGGTCGAATCCAGACGATAGAGTCTTCTATGCCGGCGAAGAGAAGTTGTTGAAGCGCTACCTGGCCGAATCAAAAGTGGCGACACTTCCAGCGACGCTCGATGATTACTCGAAGAAAGTCGTTACGGCGACGCTTGAACGGCAGAAACGCGACGGAGCCGTAGCGGTGAAGTTCGAAGCCGCATATCTGCGCCGGCTCGATTTTGATGACGCGAGGGCGAGCGAAGCCCGCCTGGTCTACGCGAAGTACATCAAGGGCGGCGAGCCCCGGAACCTCGAATACAAGGCGCTTCAGGACTATCTCTTCCGCTACATCGCGCGCGAAGCGGGGCGTCTTGGAATGGCCGTCCACATTCACGCCATCGACGGCGCGGGCAGTTTCTACAAGCAGAGCGGCAGCGATCCTCTGCTTCTCGAATCGGCGTTCAACGATCCCGGCTTGCGAAAGACCAACTTCGTCATCGTGCACGGCGGTTATCCGTTCACGAAGCACACGGCCTCGCTGATGAGCAAATCGAATGTCTACGCCGACTTCTCGGCGCAGACCTTCCTGCTCTACCCGCGAGCGCTCAGCGAGGTGCTGCGCAACTGGCTCGAGTTCTATCCCGACAAGGTGCTGTTCGGCACCGATGCGTTTGCGTTCACGCCCGAGGTCGGGTGGGAAGAGGGAGGATGGCTGGCGATCACGACCGCGCGGCAGGCGCTCGCGCTTGCGCTGACCGGAATGATGAACGACGGCGAGATCACGCGCGACCGGGCGCTCGAGTTGGCTCGAATGGTGATGCGCGAAAACGCGTTGCAGCTTTACAATCTCAAATCGAAGTGAGCTGTCGAGGACCGGGCATCAAGGTGAAGCGTTTTGCGTTGGTTTACATTCTGTTGTTCGCCGGGTTGCCGGGCGGTTGCCGGGCGCGCGGCAATCATTCGCCGGTTATTGCTACATTGAATGCGCACGACATTCATCGCGATGAGTTCGACCAATTCCTTGCGTCGAAGATGGGTGACGTCGGCACCGCCGATGTTTCGGATTCCATTCGTAGCCAAATGCTCGACGAGTACCTCAAGCGCTGGCTGGTGCTCGACGAAGCGGCGCGCACGGGGCTCAACGTGACCAGCGCCGAGATCGAACAGAGCACCCAGGACAACCCGCGGATGAAGTCCTCGGTTGCAACCGCCGCTACTCGCGAAGAGATGGCCCGTGATCTGCTTGTCGAAAAGTACTACCGTCAAATCGCGCTGCGCGACGTGCGCGTCTCTCCTGAAGAGGTCCAGCAGTATATCGAAAAGAACCAGTCGCGTCTGACGGACCGGCCGGGTTTCCTGGTGCGCGAGATCCGCGTTCAGTATCGAGAAGAGGCTGACCGGTTGCACCGCGAAGTAACCGAAGGCCGGCGCGATTTCGCATCGGTAGCGCGGCTCCATTCCGACGCCCCCAACGCCGAGCAGAACGGGCTTACTCGCTACGATGAAGGCCAGCTCCCGGACGTGCTCGAAAAGGCCGTCCAACAGCTTCAGCCCGGGGATGTGAGCCCGGTGATCGAATCCAACTACGGCTTTCACATGTTCAAACTGGAGCAGCGGATTAAGCCTCACGGGGCCGAAGAGCGGCGCTCGCAGCTTGACGACCGCCGCGCGCAGTTGACCGAAGAGCTGATCGCGAGAAAGAACCAGCAGGCGGTTGATAAAGCGATCGAGCTGCTCATATCGCAGGCAAAGATCCAAATAGCCGACTCGGCGCTGGGCTTCCCATACACCGGACAGCTAAGGCATAATTGAGCGTCAAACCAGCCCAAAAACTCGTAGCATAGACTTTAGTCTGTGTCCGACAGTCGCCACGCGACTGCCCGCCGCGACACAGACTAAAGTCTATGCTACTCGCAAGAGAGGATGTGCCGTATGAAGTTCATAGTAACGATTCTGGCGATCGGGTTCGTGCTCGTGTTAGCGACCCCCGCGCGCGCTCAGGAGCCCGAGCTGGTCAACGAGATCGTCGCACGAGTCAATAGCGATATCATCACGCGTGCCGACTACCTGGGCGCGCTGCGCGACTTCAAGGAACAGCTAGTCCGCGAGATGGCTGGCAAGCCGGAAGCTCAAATCAACGCCGAGTACGAGCGCCTGAAGCCGACAGTCCTTGACTACATAATCGAAAACGTGCTGCTCGAGCAGAAGGCCAAAGAGTTGAACATCGATGTCGAGGCCGAAGTCAACCAGCGCATGAAAGAGATCGCTACCGAAAACGGATTGCCCAACGTGCTCGCTTTCGAGAACGAGTTGAAAAAGCAGGGCGTCGATCCCGAATCAGCGCGCGCGCAGATTCGCAAGGGACTCCAACAGCAGTACGTCATTCAGCGTGAAGTGCTGTCGCCGATCTTTCAGCGTTTGAGCGACAAGGATCGCCGCGACTTCTACGACAAGCACAAGGAGGGGTTCACTACTCCCGGTGAGGTGACGATCTCGGAAATCTTCCTGCCACTCGAAGGTCACACCGCTGATGAGGTTGATCAGCGAGCCAGGCGTCTCGTCGCGGAGCTTCGCGCGGGCAAGAGCTTCGCCGAGGCGGCACTGGAGACCTCACCTGCGAGCCGCGCTTCTCGCGCGCAGAAGGGGAAGCTCGGGACCTTCAAGCAAGGCGAGCTCAAAGAAGACATCACCGCTGCAATCTCGACGCTCAAACCCGGCGAGGTGACTGAGCCGATAAGACTCCAGGACGGATTCCAGATAATTCGGCTGGACGATCGCAAGCCTGCCACGCTCCGGGCCTTTGAAGACGCAGACGTTCAAAACGCCATTGGCCGCGCGGCGACGATGGAACGGGCCGAAGACGCGCGAAAGAAATACATGAAGAAGCTGCGCGAAGATGCGTTCCTCGAGATCGCTCCGGGCTACGTCACCGCTCAAGTGAAACCGGAGAAGACGGAGAAGAAATAGCGGGAGAGTAGAGGGGCAGAGGAGTGGAGGAGCGGAGGGGCCGAGGAGCAGAGGGGCAGAGGAGCAGAGGGGCAGAGGGGCAGAGGGGCAGAGGGGCAGAGGGGCAGAGGAGCAGAGGGGCAGAGGAGCAGAAGAGTAGAGGGGCAGAGGGGCAGAGGTGAAAGGTAGAAGGCTGCCGTCGTCTCCCCCGGTAGCGTCAAGCATTTTGTCCCCCTTCTCCTCCGCTCCTCTTCTCCTCCGCTCCTCCGCTCCTCCGCTCCTCTGCTCCTCTGCTCCTCTGCTTCCCATCATGCGTCTCGACATCTTCCTTAAGCTGTCACGACTCGTGCCGCGCCGGACGCTGGCTCAGGAGATGTGCGAAGCAGGCGTGGTAAAGGTCAACGGCCTGCGGGCCAAGAGCGCCCACGAAGTGCGAGCAGCCGATCTGCTTTCAATTCGACAGCGTGGTCGAGTCACAACCGTTCGCGTCCTCAGCGTTCCGTCGAAACCTCCTTCGAAGCGTGAGGCTACGTCGCTGTACGAAACGATCGGCGTCGAATCGCTTGAGGCTTGACATAGCGCCCGCATCCGGAAGTTCCGGTCCCTGATGCCGGAGTAACTCTTATCCTTAGTTTTCCCTAAGACGCGGCGCTCCCGTGCTAGAATGACGCGGCCGCGTTCCTCCCCGACAATTACGAACCCTCTTGAGGGAGATCAGGACATGCAGACTGGTTATCTAGTCATAGCGAAGGACGGCAAAGAGTACGGGCCTCTGGACCGGGACACGATTCAGCGGTGGTACTACGAAGGCCGGCTCGACCAGAAATCGAGAGTGTACGAGCCGGGCAAGCACAAGTTTCGCCTGAAAGAAATGTTCGATCTCACAGTGTGGAACAACCCGGCGCTGATCGCGCAGGCCGCGTCCGCGTCAACCGCCGAGCCTTCGTTCGTGCCAAGGATGATGAGCGAACTTTCCGGCGAAGAAGATCGGCAACCCACGCCGGGTATGTTCGCGGCAGGGATACTGCTCACCATTAACGGCGCGATGGGCCTGCTGATCATAGGCCTGATCATGACCGGACAGCTCACCGGGCTCAATCACCCTCGCGGCTACATCGTGCCGATCATCGATCTGATAGTTGCGGTTGGTCTGATCCGCGGGAATGAGAAGTACAGGAAGTGGGGCCTGGTGCGCGCCGTGTTGGGCGGCGGATTCTTCCTTCTTGGCGCGTTGGCATCCACATTGCAATCGAACGTCCCAGCGTCCGCGATATCAGAGGTTTCTGTAGCGACGGCGGCGGGCTGGGTCGAGGTTATCTTCCAGTTGGTGTTTTGTGCGGGCATTGCTGCGCTATTGTGGGGCGATTGGCCTTCAAAGGTTAGAGTTGGCATCGGCGTCGCCGCAGTCTTAGTTGCCTGGTCCGGCATCATCACAACGAGCGTAGTTTCGGGATTCGTCGCCGGCTTCAAAGAACAGGCAGAGATCGCAAAGTACTCGGTCGCGAGCGCAACCTTTGAGGACAACCGCCTGGGGGTCAGCGCCAGACTGCCTGAGGGCTGGGCGCTTCTGACGAAAGAGAATCCGATCGTGCCCGTGCCGGATGCGACGATGATCGCGATTCACAGCCGGTCAGGTTGTTTTGCCATGCTTCTGGTTGAGCCCGACACTCTTGGCGGTACGTCGCCAGACGGTTACTTGACACTTGTGTTGCAGAACCGCCAGAAGACCACCCCGGCGATGAAGGAGCTTGGCCGGATGGACGTCGATTTCGGCGGCCACCAGGGCCGGAGGCTCGATACGTCGTGGACCCTTGATGGAAAAAAGTTGCGAGGGTTCTCGACCGCGTGCAAAGCCGGCCACAGCTACTACCTGCTCACGGGCTGGTGTCTTGACGAATCATTCTCAAAAGCATTCGCCGCGTTTCAGTCGCTCGAGGGCGTATTCGAGGTTGGGCCGCGCGCTGCTACGGAGCCTCCTGAAATTGCGTCGGAGTCCGAGGAAGACTTCTACGAACTTGTCTTTTTTATTCAAGACCAGAAAAAGCTGTCGAACGGCGACCAAACTATTCTTGCGCGCGGAATGTATGAGGGCGCTGAGGTTGGCTTCGAGCTTTCGCTGGGGTCCACGTGGTAGGAAGGATCGTTTGCGCCGGACCTTGTGACTTACACCGGCACGGCGAGTTATCGTTCCTTTGGCGCTGAGAGTGACTCATTCCTTCAGGCCCTCGATCACCTTTTCGAAACCAAACAAGCTCCGAAGCAAATGAAAAGCGAGACCCGCTTTAGCGCGCTCACTTTGGAAGGAGACCCTCGCGATCTTGAGAAGGGGCCGGTTAAGCTAAAACTGTTCTTCGAGAGTTCGGCTGAAGATCGGTACGCCGAGCTCTTCACAGACATCGACCTCAAGGCCCGCAGGCTCTATGTAAGCGAGAAGGACCCGGAATATCGCGGGGCGATCATTCGAGCCCTACAGGCGCGTTGAGTCCTTCACCCCACGCCTCGACCACATTTGCAAGCAGTCGATAAGGGACGGTAATCTCGAGCGGTCGCCAAAATGACCAAACGATTCATCATAGAAGAACACGTCCGCTGGTCGGACACCGACCGTGCCGGGATTATTTATTACGGTCAGTTTCTGAGGTTCTTCGAGATCGCGGAGACGGAACTCTTTCGATCGGTGGGCCTGCCTTATTCTGACGTCTTTGACCGGTTCGACATCTGGCTTCCGCGGGTGCAGATCCATTTCGACTTTCGCAAGCCGCTCCTGCTTGACGATCTGATCGAGGTGTCGGCTTATGTAGGTCGCTTCGGGAACAAATCGCTCACGCTGCGATTCGAAGTAAACAAGAAAGGCGAACCTGATCTGGCGGCAGAGGGCCACGTCGTGCTCGCCTGCGTCAGTCGTTCGACGTTCAGGTCTGTTCCGGTGCCCGCCGCGATCATCGAAGCTCTAAGGCCCTACCTCAAAGATTAATATGCTACCGCTCTTGTCGAAGTAACCGCCGTGGCCAAGCCAAACGCGTCACCAGCAGCCGTACTCCCATTTGAGATCGTTTGTCCCGGTGGTGGCCTTGACGATAGGCTTGGGACGGTCGAGCACGATTGAACGCGGCGGTGTTATTTGCTGGCGATTTCGCTACTAAGCAGATGAGAATACCTCGCCCAGCTTGTTGGCTTGAGCCAATCCAGGCCGTCTTGGACTTTGGTTATCTTCTTGGTTATCGGGTCGTAAAGGTACATGCCACCTCTGGTAATCGTGAACATCGGCACGCCAAACTTGTCCGCTATCAAAAGATCCGGCCCCTGGGGCTCCGGATTGGACTTATTCGGATGAGTGTGAACTATTGCGATAATGGCCTGGTTCCATTCAAAAGTGAATCGGTAGGCTTCATTCGTATGCCCTCCCGGAACTGCTTTGATGGAGCCATCGGGCATGCGAAAGATCAATACAAGGGCCTCGATCAATCGGATTCCGTGCTCTGATTTGTCCCAGGCGCGCTCGAATTCCCGCACGACTTGCTCATCAATTCTGGAGACCACAAAGCTGGCCCGGCTTCGTCTCATAGCGTGGTTTTGGTCTGTGGCAATCTGAGCGGCGTCATCCCTATTGTTCTCCCGGCCGGTAACGGAGTTAGACGTTTGGGCGTCGGAGATTGGTGCTGTAACGATCAGGAAAAAAACAACCAGAGAGAAGCGGTACATAGACACCTCCGGCAGACGGCGTTTGAATGCTTCAGGGCTTAGGGCCAGGAGGTTCCGATCCCACCCTTAGCCCTGAAGAACCGCATTGCTCCGGCCGGAGGCTTGCAGTAGGATGGCCGCGGCACTTGAACTGATTCGCACTCAATTCTTCCAATGCCGGTCCACTCAAGCTCGAACATACTCTGAACGTCGTTCAGATGTCCTTAGAGACGTGCATAGAGTTTCTTAGAAGTTCTTAGAGGGACGGCCGTGACCCAGAAAGCACAACAATTCTACGAGTTCGGATCTTTCCGCATTGATGCTGCAAAGCGTCAGTTGCTGCGGGAAGGGGATGCTGTGCCGCTCACTCCCAAATGCTTCGACATGCTGCTCGCGCTTGTGGAAGAGAGTGGACGGGTGGTCGAGAAACGCGCGTTGATGACCCGGGTCTGGCCCGACAGCTTCGTCGAGGAAGGCAATCTCTCCTATAACATTTCCATGCTCAGAAAGGCCCTGGGTGAGCGGGCGGGCGAGCATCAGTACATTGTTACGATTCCAGGTCGTGGCTACAAGTTTGTAGCAACAGTAAACGGGGCGCGGGATGGAAATGGCGATGCGACGTCGGAAGGTCAAGTCAGATCAGCCCTGCCCATCGAAGGAGAAGGGAAACCGGACGCTAACGATGAAGCCACGGCTGTGCAAGCCTCAGAAAAGAGCTCTGATGACGCGAAGCGCCTTCTCAAAGGATGGCAGGTTCTAGTTCTGATTACATCTCTGATTGCGATGACTGGCATCGGCTACGGATTATACCGGCTCATAAACCAGCGCAAACCGATGTCGCCTCCGCAACCGTTGATAAGCAGGCTCTCTTTCAGCGGCAACGTGACAAGCGCAGCCATTTCGCCGGACGGCAAATTCGTCGGTCAAGTAATTGACGAGCACGGAAAGCAAAGCCTCCTGGTTAAACAGGTGGCCACAACAAGCTACCAGGAGGTAGTCCCACCTGCTCGAGTTCAATATCTGGGACTGACCTTCTCGCAAGATGGTGACTATATCTATTACGTCAGAACGGAAGAAACGAACGCTTGGGCAGGTGTGCTCTATAAGGTGCCTGTACTGGGAGGCACTCCGATAAGACTGCTAGTAGATGTGACTAGCCCCGTCACTTTTTCTCCAGACGGCCAGCGGTTTGCCTTTGTGCGGGTTACAGAACGTGACGGGGAAACCACATTGATGGTTGCAAACCAGGATGGCAGCGGAGAGCAAAAACTTGCCATACGCAAGGCGCCTGGCTACTTCTCTAATGACGGGCCGGCGTGGTCGCCTGACGGAAGGACGATCGCCTGTGCTGACGAAGGCGGCGTGGTTGAGGTGGAGGTAGAAGGTGGAATCGAAAGACGGATCTTTTCTGACAGATGGGATGGCATTGGACAGCTTGCGTGGCTCTCAGATGGCACCGGCCTTTTGATGACTGCTAGGGCCCAAGAGTCAACGGTTTTTCAAATATGGCATCTCTCCTATCCCGGCGGGGTAGCGCGGAGGGTTACGTACGATGTTAACAACTACCACAATATCGGACTGCCGTCAGACTCAAGCGCTGTGGTTACTATGCGGACTGATCGAAAGTCGAGCATATGGACTCAGCCATATCAAGATATGGGCGGTGCGAGACAGATAACATTCAGCAATTACTGCGGAGGCGGAGGCATATCCTGGGCTCCCGATGGCAAGATCGTCTATCGATCCATAGATGTGGACGGCAATGGCGCAATCTGGGTAATGGATCCGGATGGGAGAAATGAAAGACAGCTGACCTTTGGAACCAGCCCAAGCTATGGCCCATCAGTGACACCCGAGGGCCGCTACATAGTCTTTGTTTCCACACGCTTCGGCAAGACAAACCTCTGGAGGATGGATATCGATGGCGGTAACCCCATACAACTCACCTACGGCAGCGACGCAGGATACCCGCATTGTTCGCCCGATGGGAAATGGGTGGTTTACCAGAGTGAGGATACCGGCAAGTTGACACTCTGGAAGGTATCGATCGATGGGGGCGATCCTGTGCGATTAACAGAATATGCTTCCGCGTGGCCGATGTTCTCGCCCGACGGAACGCTTGTGACCTGCGCTTGTTGGGATGAACGAGTCAGCCCACAGAGGTGGAGAATAGCAGTCATTCCGTCTGGAGGAGGACAGCCCAGCAAGCTCTTTGACCCTGCACCGACCGGCAGTATGCTCGCTCCGGCTCGCTGGACGGCAGACGGGCGAGCACTGACATACGTAGGCAGTCGGGACGGGGTCTGTAATATCTGGAGCCAGCCGCTTGAAGGCGGGCCCCCAAAGCAGTTGACCGACTTCAAAGAGGACCAAATCTTTTGCTTTGACTGGTCACGCGACGGCAAGTGGCTTGCCTGCTCACGCGGTGTTGAAAACAGTGACGTTGTGCGCATAAGCAACTTTCGATGATCGTAGCCTCGCGGCCTTTGCTGACCTGACATTGCCAACCCTAGAAGTTCTTGGAGCGAGCGATGGCGAAGACTCCAACAGCCCAGTGTTTCTACGAGTTCGGTACTTTCCGAATCGATCCCACTAAGCGCCTTCTTATGCGCGACGGCCAGGTCGCGCCGCTCACGCCCAAGTGTTTTGACATACTTCTCGCACTTGTAGAGAACAGCGGAAAGGTGATCGAAAAAGACGACCTCATGAAGCGGGTCTGGCCCGATAGCTTCGTCGAGGAAGGCAACCTCACATATAACGTCTCGATGCTGAGAAAGGCACTGGGAGAGCGGGCAGGCGAGCATCAGTACATCGCCACCATTCCGGGCCGCGGCTATAGCTTTGTAGCAAGCGTGAACGGACCGCCGAACGAAGGAAATAACTCGCTCGCTCAGAACGGCTCTGTCACCGCCATTTTCATCGGTGACCAGACATCAACAGATCCACACGTGGGAAGAGAGGCATCGCAGACCGGCCCACGCAAGATCAGACGCTCAGGTGTAGCCGCGCTCGCTGTCCTGGCGGTTCTGGCCGTGGCCGTTGCTGTGCTCGCCGTGAAATCCTTTTGGAAAGAGCCGGAGAACATAGAGCGCATCCCGATCGCGGTTGTTGACTTTGCCAACGACACAGGCGACGAAGAACTAAATGGGCTGTCGGGCTTGCTCATCACTTCCCTTGAACAGTCGCGTCGTCTAACTGTGCTGACGCGGTCACGCATGTTCGACATACTCGAGCACATGGGAAAGCAGGGCGCTGAACGAATTGATGAGTCGCTCGGACGGGAAATCTGCAAGCGCGCGAGTAACGCCGCGCTTGCCGTCGCTTCCATTCGCAAATTTGATCAACTGTACACGATAGACTTGAAGATCCTCGATCCGGAGCGAAATGAGTACCTTTTGACCGCCAGGGAAGAAGGAACCGGCAAAGCGAGTATCCCAAAGATGATCGATAGCCTGGCCGAGAAAACGCGCGCGGGACTTCGAGAGAAAGCTGCTGAGATTCAGTCCAGAAAGCAGAGCGTGGCAACTGTCACGACCGACAACCTGGAAGCTTACCGGCATTATTTTCTCGGTGAGCAGCTCGCCCGCAAGAATTTCGGAGAGGCGGTAGAAGAGTTCAAGAAGGCCATCGGCTTGGACCCGACGTTTGCGCTTGCGTATTACCAGCTCGCTTATTTGGAGGCATACCATAACCTGGAGTTGGCAAGAGAGCCCATCCATAAAGCGATGAAGAATATCGATAGAGCGCCCGAAAAAGAACGATATATGATCCGCGCAGTTTATGCTTATTTTGAGGCAAGGCCTTCAGAAGCCATAAAGATTTGCCAGGATGTGCTCGAATTGTACCCAACATATAAAGAAGCGCTCTGGGTCGCCGGGGACCAGTCATTTCATCAAGCCGACTACTCATCGGCCATCACTTACATGCAAAAGGTGCTGGAGCTTGACCCGGGGTTTGGGAAGGCAGTTGAACATATCGTCTGGGTTTACAGAGAAGCCGGAGACTATGGCAAGTTGCTCGAATATGCCAGGCAATATAACGAAAAGATACCGGATGAGGAATCCTACCAATGGCTCGGGGAGGCGTACAACCTCAAAGCTGATTTTGATGGCGCTACTGAAATGAACCGTCGCTATCTTGAAGCGTTCCCAACAAGCTTTGGTCCTGTCAGAGCATTGGGAATGATGTACATTTTCAAGGGCGAGTATGTGAAAGCGGAACGAGAATTCAAGAAATTGCTTGAGGACTCGCGCCCTTTGCCTCAGAGAATGCACGGGTACGAAAATCTGGCGCACCTCTATGCCTATCTCGGCAAGTATCGCGAAGCCGTGAATATGGCTGACGCAGCTCTTCATCTTAGTCTGAAATCCGGCGACGCCGACGATATCACTGCGGCTTACGTTGATAAAGCATATTGGCTGCTTGTGGGCCACAATGAGAGAGAAGAAGCCGAAAAAGCCCTGAACAAGGCCGCCGAGCTAAATGCGGGCTCTAACTTTACTTACTACAGGCTGTTTAACATTTATTTGCTGATGGGTGAATACGAAAAGACTTCCCCCCTATTAAAGAGCCAGCTATTAACACTGAGTCCTTTCGGCAATCTTACTCTTAGGGCTTCTGTGCACCGGGCCAGAGGTGAATACGAAGCTGCCATAAATGACCTGGAAACGATCACACGTCTCGGATTTGTGATGGACAAGATTCCGCAGTGTTATGAATTGGCCCAGTGCTACTTTGAGACGGGGCAGAATGAAAAGGCAATAGAAGCGATCGAGACAATGCAAACGCTTTACTCTTACGTTTACGCCGGAGGTCCGCACATACGAGCCGCGGTCTATCCAAGGGGGTTCTATCTCCTTGGGAAAATCTACGAGCAAAAAGGCGACACGAAACGCGCGCTTGAAAGCTATGGGAAGTTTTTGAATCTCTGGAAAGATGCCGACCGGGATTTGCCTGAACTGCTGGACGCAAAATCTCATCTCGCAAGACTGAAAGCGGTATCATCGGGAGAAAAGTCCACCCGTAAGTACTCGTCGGTTCACTGAAGGATCGCCACGCTCCTCAACCGCAAGAACGGACCGCAAGATTGACTGGCGGCTTTCGCTTGTAGTTGCATGCACGTTGCCGTTTCCTTAACCTACTTGCTCCCAACACAGTCCGGTGATTTGTTTGAGGTGAAGATGGCGAACAGAAATAACTTTCTGGGTGGCAACGCGATTGACCCCAAGCCAGTGACTGGGTCCATGACCGTGGCCGAACTTGTCGACTCGGCTTTCCTGGCATACAACGCGGCGCGGCTTCGTGAAGCCTGTCAGCTCTTCGTCGAGAAGATGCTCGAAGACGATGTTACCATCGGAATGAGCTTGACCGGCGCCCTCACGCCTGCCGGGTTGGGCATGTCGGCGATCATACCGCTGATCGAGAACGGCTTTGTCGATTGGATCGTATCGACCGGCGCCAATGTCTATCACGACACGCACTTCGGCATCGGCTTGAAGATGCATCGGGGCAATCCGCAGATCAGCGACGTCGTGCTGCGTGACGAAGGCGTCGTTCGAATCTACGACATCTTCTTCGAGTACGATGTGCTGCTGTCAACCGATGAGTTCTATCGCAAGATGATCGAGGGACCGGAATTCCAGCGAGACATGAGCACCGCGGAGTTTCACCACCTTGCAGGCAAGTACGTTGCCGAACGCGAGCGAGTGCTGGGCATCGGACGCAAGAGCCTGCTTGCTGCGGCTCACGACGCGGCGGTCCCGGTCTACACTTCCTCGCCCGGAGACAGCTCGATCGGGATGAACGTGGCGGCAAAGGCGCTCACCGGAAACAAGCTTCGCTTTGACGTCAACGCTGACGTGAATGAAACCGCGGCGATCGTGCTGAACGCCAAGCGCTCCGGTGGCAAGTCTGCCGTGCTGATTTTTGGCGGAGGCAGCCCGAAGAACTTCTTGCTTCAAACCGAGCCGCAGATTCAAGAGGTGCTCAAGATCGAAGAGAAGGGTCACGATTACTTCCTGCAGGTGACCGACGCGCGCCCGGATACCGGAGGTCTATCGGGCGCGACTCCGAGCGAAGCAGTGAGTTGGGGCAAGATCGACCCTGATCGCTTGCCCGACGCTGTTGTTTGTTATCTCGATTCGACTATCGGGCTGCCGATCCTAACGTCGTACGCGTTGGCTCGTCACAAGCCGCGACAGTTGAAGCGGCTTTATGATCGGCGTGATGAGATGATGAAGCTGCTCATCGGAGAACACGCGCGAGCAAGTAACAACCAGCCTGCCTCAGCCGGTGAGGCGCACAGCCTCGATCGGATCAGATAAGCTGTGGACGAGCTTCAGAACTGCATGCTCAAAGCCAATTGAGGTAGAGGCGCTGTCAATCGAGTGCGACCATGTACCTGTATGCGGTCAGTCGGAACTTGTGATTGAGACTAAATCGCGTGTAGTAAAGCCGCGTGAGCAGATGAGCCCGTTGGCTGACCAATCGAATCCATACATCGTCAGCGAATTGAAATTGGTCACGCGCGTCGGGGGGCTTCCGTCTATCGGTTGACTCCAAATGTTTGAAACACCGTTGCGAGTAACGATGTACCTCAAGGCGCGACTGTCTGGCGACCAGCGCATATTGATGCCCGACGGAATGTCGAATGTTTTTGTAGGCGCCCCTCCTTCAAATGGAAGCACAGCTACTCTCCATTGAGAGGTAAGACCATCCTTCCACTGGCAAGCGATTAGCTTTCCGTCAGGCGACACCTTTGCAAATCGCGAAGGCTTTTCGACCAATTGTATGGGCTCGCCCCCCTCAACTGGAACTTTCCACAGCGTTAGCCCATCTCCAGTGCCGGATGCATAAATCACCCATCCATTTGGCGAACAACTGGGGAAATTCTCAGCGATGCCGCTGGTCAACTGTTTAGGATTGCTGCCGTCAATCTCCATTCTCCAAATATGATAGGAGTCGTCGTTGTCGAGAGCGGAGAATACAATATAGCGACCGTCAGCCGAAACCGTGGGCCAGAATTTTGGCAAGCCATCAAAAGTCAACCTTTTCAGATCTGTTCCATCAGGGTTCATTACCCAGATTTCACGCGTGCCGCTGGTGTTTGAGGGGGCTACGATTCTCCCGTCGGGCAGCAAGCAAACTTCTCTAAGGACCGTATTCCTTTCGTCTGTGATCTGTTCAGCAAGGCTGGCATCTCCATTCGGCACATTCCAGATGCTGGTTCGCATTTCTATCCGCGAACTAACAAGCATCTTTGAATCTGCCGATAAGCTAAGTCTGGAATAGCCATTCAAATCATTTGTTATTCTCCGCTGGGCGCCACTTGGATATGAGAGATGCCATATTTGAAGTCGGCCTGCACGCCCTCTTTCCGCTGCGATCACAATCAAACCGGTACCGTCTGAGAGCCACGCCACCTGTTCGATATTCTCCAGTTCACCACGAGAAATTGTATTTACGAGACCGCTCTCTACCTGCGCTTCTACCACACTGTCGTAACCATCCTTGCCCGTTCTCCCGGCTGGACACGCGATGACCTTTCCATCAGGTGACCACGCCGGCGCGATAGGATTGAAAAACTCTGGCAACTTGCGCAAAGCCAGTTGATTCTCTCCAGAGCCATCGAGGTTCGCCAATATGATTGCGGTTGCTTCACCAGAGTGCCGGATGAAAGCGAACTCTTGGCCGTCAGGCGAGAATGTGACGGCACTGCTGAGACCGCTCATTACCGTTTGCGGCTCACCTCCAGTCGCAACCGCCCGATACAGCATGCCTGAATCCTCATCCTCACCCCTGACATAGTAGACATAATCGCCGTCCAACGAGAAGGTGAGCCCTATGAAAACACCTTCGGCAGGCGGAATGATCTCAGTATCACTGTCTGTGGAAAGTTCTCTGATCCAGAGGCCGCTTTGACCTCGCACGTCTACGACGTGAGCAAGGTATTTCCCATCCGGGGAGATCGCCCCAAGTCGTGAATTCTCAGTTCCGATGATTTTTCTTATGCTCATTTCCTGAAAAGGGGCCCGGCTATTGCTGTTTCTCCAGCCTACAGCATAGATAATGCCCGCAACGATGATGAGCAAAGCTAATGAGATTGCCGCCGCTTTCGTTTTGCCCCTTTTGACTTGGCTCGTAGTGTGCTTGCTGGCCAGCAGCGTTGGGATAGTTCCGATGTTCCCAGTTGGAGCTGTCAAATTACCCAATGTTTGGACTGCTGGTTGAGCGCCGCTTGCTGTGGTTGCTGCTGCTATGCCGGTTCTGTTCTGTTGCCTGAGATGGCGAGAATCAAGCTCCAGCTCCTGCTTTAGCCGCTGAAGATCAATCAGCATGCTCCGTGGGGTTTCATAGCGTTCTTGTTTGTCTTTTCGGAGGGCTTTTGCGGTGATGCGCTGAAATTCAGTTGGCACGTCTGGCGAATAATACTGTAAAGGCGGCGGCTCATCTTTGAGTAGAGCCGCAATAAGATCGCTATTTGTTTCGCCTTCAAAGGGCGTACGGCCCGCCACCATCTCATAGATAACGACTGCGAGGCTGAACACGTCGCTACGCGAATCTACATTCAGGCCTCTCGCCTGCTCGGGCGACATATACTTGACGGTGCCCATCAGCAGGCCTGGCGTAGTGACAGGCCCCTCGACGGCGCGCGTATTCTCGCCGTGCTCTTGCTGCTCGATCGATTTGGCAAGTCCGAAGTCCAGGACTTTGACGTAGCCATCTGAGCGAAGCATTATGTTTTCAGGTTTGATATCACGGTGAATAATTCCCGCCTCATGCGCCACTGCAAGGGCGCTCGCCACTTGAATCGATATATCCAAGATTCTGCTGACTGGAATTCTTTCATGACTCAAGTACTGGCGCAGGGTTTCGCCCTCAATGAATTCAGAGACAATAAAATGCTGCCCATTGAATTGACCAATCTCATAGATTGTTATGATATTCGGATGGTTGAGAGCCGACGCGGCGCGCGCCTCCTGCTGGAAGCGATAGAGTTGCTTTCCATCGGGAGTGTAACCACTGGGCAACACCTTGATGGCAACTCTACGGTCGAGGTTCGGGTCCTCGGCAAGATAAACTTCGCCCATGCCCCCGGCGCCCATGAAAGAGAGGATTCTGTAGTGCCCGATAAGCTGTCCCGTTTCCAGTTCGGGAATATGGGTCGATAGCAAGCCGGCCGCAACTTCAAACGCGGGCGCGTCCATCATGCTCAGCGCCGTCTCGCCAGAAAGTAAAAACTCGATCTCCTGCCTCAGGCTTTCATCGCCAGAACACGTTTCATCGAGGAACCGGGTACGCTCGGCGGGCGGACGCTCGAGCGCGGCCTGCAAAACCGTGTCGATCTGCCGCCAACGTTCCTGGTCCATCATAGAGAAACCCCGCGAGAGGATCGGAATTCGACTGATCGCCACATTGTATAGCGAAATTTCTCGCCGGATTAGCTCAATCCATTAAGTATTCGTCATCAGACGGTGCAGCCACAGCTTAGCCGCCTGAAGCTCGCGTTTAGCAGTCGCAGGCGAAATCTTCATAGCTTCGGCAATCTCTTCTATGCTCAAGCCGCCAAAGAATTGCAACTCTACTATCTGGCTTTTGCGTGAATCGTAGGTTGCAAGACTGACGAGGGCATCGTCTAGAGCCACCAGTTCTGAGGCTCTCTGGCTATTTGCAATCACCGATTCATCGAGCGGCACCTGCTGTGCTCCGGCGCCGCGCTTCGCAGATTGATACTTACGGGCATGGTCTATCAGGATATTGCGCATGATCTGAGCGGCAACCGCAAAGAAATGTGCGCGGTCCTGCCATTCTACCTTTTGCTGGTCTACCAGCCGCAGATACGCCTCGTTAATCAGAGCAGAAGTTTGAAGGGTGTGATTCGAGCGCTCGCGTCGCATGTAGAGCCTAGCCAGACGGCGCAGCTCAGCGTAGACGAGAGGTATCAAGTCGTCGAGCGCCTTTTCGTTCCCGCTATTCCAGCTCAGCAGAAGCTGAGTAACTTCGTTTGGTAAGCCAGACATAACCTTGCAGTGCTGATTGTGCGGCCCGATTCTTAGCTGCGGGATTATAGCATTGTCGGCATAGCACCTGAATGCCAGCAAGAAACTCAAAACAGCGATGAGCTTATACAGGTACGTTTTTCGCTATATCAGGTGAGGCGCCAACCTGGCTAGCTCAGACGAGGCCACGATTTTCCAGGGGTTGGCCAGCGGATTCGCCTCTATCTTTGAAAGTGAGGAGAAAAAGACCATGAAGAGAGTCACCTTGTTCACCACCTTGACGCTCACTATTTGCTTCGGTTTAACCGCCGTCGGTGTCCTCGCTGACAAGCCAGGTACCATTCCGGCGGTCTATCTAAAGGCGGTCATTCAACCCACCGATTCATCCGGTAGCACCTGCCAGATTCTTAGTGACGGAGGCGGCCAATACATTCACGGACAGGAAGGTATATTGGCGAGCTTCGACAACTCTGGAAATCTGATCATCGATTTCCAAACCGGCAAGACAGTCCAAAGGACGGTGACGTTTGATTACTCATCCAGCTACGCGGGGTTCGATAGCGCACCGCCGAGTACTCCGCATACGCCGGTCTCAGGAACATACCCCCGCGCGTATTTGAGCACCATTCCTCAGAGCAACGACGGCAGCTACATACCACTCCAGAACCTCTCTGTCGGGGCATCCGAATGCGTGCAGCTCTCATGTATGTACATTCTGGATGATGCCAAGAAGACGCAGTGGCGCCATAACTTCCACAGGACTTCGTCATCGGATGGCCTTGACGTAGTTGAAACATCGTATGCGGTGGTTACGCGGATTGATGCGAATACGTGGGAAGTTGAGCCATCCGCGAGCGCCCCCTGTAACAGCAGCGTTCCCTCGCCGTCCTTGGCAAGATTAAAAGATACGCCAACGGTTGGTCCTCTCCGGCTCAACAACGACGGGCTGTACTCTCTGCGGTTCAAGCTGACTCTGATAAGGAAGTAGACGCAGCAGGGTAACCTTAAAGCCGAGCTAACCTGATTGGCAACGGCCAATCAGGTTCACTTTCTCAACAAGTATGCCTGCAGCGGGGGGGGGGGGGTTGACAGTCTCTCCCGCTGAAGTTGGCTATCCTATATTCCGGTTGTGCTGAAGAGCGCTGTCGGCGGGTGGATCATGCTCGCTTGTATGACAAACGCAAAAAAGAGAGATGAGAGTGATGGGTTCTCCTCAAGAATCCCGCTAATAGAGTTGAAGGGAAGGCGCGGGCCGTCAGAAGGATGGACCCCGGCGCGCCCGCGCATGCGATGGTATCAATGAGAAAACGCTGCACATTCTTGTTCATCACTATCGGTCTGACCGCTCCTTCGTCCGCCGATTCGTGCCGTGTCGTCCGCGAGGGGGGATTGGCAACGGCGGCGTCAAGGCTCTTCGTTCTGCTCATCCTTGGGGCGCTTCTCTTCTCTACCAGTGGCGGAGCTGCCGTCACTGCTCCGATCCCCGACTTAGCGAACTGCATCCAGCCTCCACAGGGAATGGTGTCCTGGTGGCGCGGGGAGGACAACGCGACGGACTCGGCCGGAAATAACCTCATTGAACGAAACCAGATAAGCACTGTTCGTCGCCTCAAGTCAGAACTGTAACTTCAAAGCCAATTGAATCGAGCGTGGACCGCCGATCTGATAGAGAGGACTCAATCCTCCCCCACCGTCAGTCAGACTTTGCCCCAGCGTCTGAAGCGACTGCCCAAAGAAGCTTACCTGGTCGAAAAACCGATTCGGATCAGCGAAATTAGGGTGATTGAAAATGTTGAAGAAGTCGGTTCTGAATTGAAGGTTGACCCGTTCTCTCAGATTGAACCTGCGACGGAGCGCGAGATCCAACTGCGACACAGAAAACCCTCGCAGGCTGTTACGCCCCAGATTCCCTTGCTGTCCGAGCGGAGTCGCCGAGAACGCAGCACGGTTGATGCGTCTTCCCCCGGCCACTGATGAATCATTGACGTAGAGAGGTATGCCTGGAACCAAGTCCGGGCGGTTTACCTGGGGTATGCCAAATAGCTGCCTGCTCATGATCACGTCCACCGGTGTGGCTGACCTGGCTCTGAACATAGCATCAACAGACCAGTCGGAGAAAACCGCGGTAATTGGAGCTCTCAGGTTTGGAAGTGGAATATCGTAAGTGAGCGCTCCAGAAAATGAATGGCGGACATCGAAGTCGGATGATCCCCGATTCAAGTTCGGGTCTATCTTAGCTGCTGGCACATTGAACCCCGATTCGGTAGAGGCGCTGTCAATCGAATGCGACCATGTATAGGAAGCCAATGATTGCAGTCCATGTGAGAATCGGCGTTGAAACTTAGCCTGAAAGGCGTGGTAATCCGATGTTGCAGCGTTTCTCTCGACTACCACTCTGGTGAAATTCGGATTAGGGAGATTGACCAAACGTAGCACTTCCATGCGCATAAGGTCGCGACCCACTGCGGCCACGTAAGAAATAGAGATTGCCTGATCAGATCCGAGAGATTGCTCGATGGAAACGTTCCATTGATATGTTCTGGGCAGCTTCAGATTAGGATCAAGTACAAATATGTTGGCGTAGGGTGGGCCGGAGGTGAAAAGGGGAGGGGCTGCCTGTTCGGAAGTGAGAGGGAATGGAACGTTCGACAGAGTCTTAGACGCTGCGAACGGGGAACTGCTTATGGCCCTTCCAGCGGGGCCAGTCCCAAGATCATAGAAAACACCTATTCCGCCCCGCACCACGGTTTGCAGACCCTTCGCCTGGAATAGCTGGTAGGCCACGCCAAGCCTCGGCGCGAAGTTGTTGTAAGATGTTTTCCACAGTGGCGTGCCTTTAGGTGCTAGAGTCATAGTGGCAGGATTGTCCAGCCCGATGACTGTGAATGGGTCGTTGCCGTTCTTTTCCTTTGGAGGCGGGTTGAGTTCCCATCGAAGGCCATAAATCAGCGTTAGCCTTCTTGTTGCCTTCCACGTGTCCTGCGCGTAAGCAGAGAAATTAGTGAATACAGGAAACAGGCGGCCAATACCTGTACCTATGAATGCGAACCCTGCGGTCGCCGTCTTCGCCTGGTTTAGGTCAAAGAACCCTACGACCTGGCTGTATGCATTTGTATCCGAAATTGGAGCGAGCCTGCGATAGTCAATGCCGAATTTCAATTGGTGAGCGCCAACAAGTGCCGACAAGCCATCAACCACATTGATCTGACGCTGCATGTTGTCCGCGTTCTTCCCCAGGAGGTAAGCCGAGCCCGGAAGAGAAAGCTGGAAGAAGGCGTCCCTCGCGCTCGTGAAGGAGGGGAAGACAACCGAATCAGGCGGAGGGACTGCCCCGCCTAGTTCGTTGAGAAGAAGACTCAAACCGGCGCTCGTTCTGCTGTAATTGATGCGGATGTCATTGGTAACTGCGGGAGTGATAGTCTGGGTCAGTCCAACTGTGAGAGTTTGAATACGAAAAGAATTGATTCCAAAATTGTTCAGGCTCAGTCCTGAATCGCGGAAAATGCTTTTGGACGGAGCATGGTTGTATCTACCGAAAAGAGTCAGCCTGGGGCCCAAAGTATGATCTACTCGAATGCTTGTGGCATCCAGGTTCGATGGATCTGAATAGCTGGCGCTGAATTCCGAGAAGCCGCCTGCTAAGTCCCTGCCGTTAGGAACTGGGAACGCGTTTAAGAACGGTTGCATCTGCGGCAGAGCACTGTTGCGCGTGCTCACGGACGGAACCTGACTGATTCCCACCTGCGGCAGTCGCAGTCGCAGCCCTTCGTAAGAAAAGAAAAAGAACGTTTGATTCTTAGTGATTGGCCCGCCGAACACACCGCCAAAATCATTCTGTCGAAGCGGCGGCTTCTCGAGTCCCCTGCTGTTAGCGAACCAGTCATTGGCATCCATTGCATCGTTGCGAAAGTAATTGAAGAGGGTGCCGTGAAACTGATTCGTGCCTGCGCGCGTGACGAGGGACACTTGTGCGCCGGGAGTGCGGCCGAACTCAGCGGCATAGCTGGAGGTCTGAATTCGAAACTCTTGCAGAGCGTCAACCGAAACAAGGTTGCTCGTGGTCCCCAGAGCAGTGAACGCGGGCACAGTTCCGCCTGCGGTTTGAACGAGTGACAAACCGCCGCCTACGCCAACATTCGCGCTGACGCCATCAATCAGGAAGTAGTTAGCATTATTGCGTTGCCCGTTGACGCTGAATTGTCCCTGCTCCCCGTAGGTTGATTTGGTCAGGACCACTCCTGGCGTCAGCTCGATGAGGGCGTGAAAACTTCTCCCATTGAGCGGTAGATTCTCTACGAATTGGCGGTCGACCACGATGCCAACAGCGGCAGATTCAGTTTGAATGGCAGACGCGCCTTCGATGACTATGGACTCGCTGATGCTGCCCGCCTTTAATTGGATCCTTATTGCGAGTTGATCACCTACGTTCAGTTTTAGATTTCGCACTTCTGCGGTTGTGAATCCCTGATGCTGGGCCGATACGGCGTAGCGGCCGGGCGGAAGCAAGGTCATTGAGAAGTAGCCCTCGGCGTTTGTGATGACCTCTCGCTGGAAAGCGGTGTCAGCATTCGTCAGCTTGATTTTCACATCGGGTACAAGCGCGGCGTGCTCGTCCACGACCGTTCCGCTCAGCGTTGCTGTGGGCGATTGAACGTATCGAGAGGGCGCGTCGTAGGCGTTTACCCTCCACGGGAGGCCGACGACGATTACTAGCAGGGTGCTGAAAAACGCTGCTGCGGCTCCACCAACCCTGCGTTGGTGGGGTGGCGATTGTTGGGCTAGACAATTTGTGCAAGCCGGCTCCCTCCACCGACCCTGTGTCGGTGGAGGGACGATTGGAAGGCTAATGCCGCGTGGACGGGACTTAAGGCTTAGCTGAAAGTCATGACTCCACCGCCGCGGGGTCGGTGGAGATAGCTTGTCGAGTTGCCCCATTTGTCTACCCTCTCAGTCAAGATCCCACCAACTCTGCGTTGGTGGAGTTACCGTCGAAATCACTTGACCTCACTTATCAGGACCACATCACTGCTCGTTTGCCTACCAGCGATCGCGACTTGTTTGCCATCTCGTGACCAGGCGAAGAACGCAATGCCCACGCCCTTGAAGTCAGTCATCTTGATTGGCGGTCCGCCATCAAGAGGCTGGTTCCAGGTGTCTCCCTTAAGCTGATCGACATAGGTCAGGGTATGGGAATCAGGCCCCCACCGTACGCGCAATGCCGATGCAGACAGATCTAAGAACTTGGTTGGCTGCCGCCCATCGGACCGAAGTATGCCTATCCTCTTCTTCCTCTCATCCTCAGAGTCGACATAAGCCATTAGCTTTCCATCCGGCGAGAACCCAACCATTTCCGGAGGAGCGTTGGTCAGTTGCACTTCGTCGCCGCCATCGATTGGGACTTTCCACGTCATCCTCTTATCAGCGAGATAGAACACCCATTTACTATCGGCCGAACAGTAGGGGGCGAACCCACCGCCGCGCGTTAACTGGATAGGGTTGCTTCCGTCAATGTTCACTCTCCAGATCTTCCTATCGCCGGTGTGGTCAGAAACGTAGACAATATAGCGTCCGTCTGGCGATACCGAGAGGCTATGGGTTTGACCGGATTCGACCGTCAACTGTCTCTGATTGCTCCCATCCGATTCCATGATCCAGATCTCCTGAGGGCCGCTTTGAGTCGAGGAGTAAACGATTCGGCCGTCCGGCGTCCAACAAACTCCGTACATCCCATCACGCCGATCGATTCCGTGCGTGATCTGTTTGGCTTCTGCATCTCCACTCGAACTTATCCAGAGATTCGTCGGTCCCGCATTCTGGGTCGTGACCAGAGCGCTTGAGTCAGCGGTCAGATGGAGGTTCGAGTAGCTGTTCAGATCAGTTGTAATCCTGCGCGCCTCGCCGCCGGGATAGGAAACGAGCCATAGCTGAATGGTGCTGCTTTGCTTATCGCTGCTGCGTTGCTTATCATTGGCCAGGATGATCAGACCGCTGCCATCCGAAAGCCACGCCACCTGATAAATAAAACCCCACTTCTGAGTAGTGATTGGTCTTTCGCGCCCGCTAGCCACATCGATTTCTATTACCTTCGCGCCGGCGTCCTGGTCGTCGCGGCGCATGCCGGCGCAGGCGAGCTTTCTTCCGTCAGGCGACCAGGCTACCGACCAGAAAAAATCGGGGTCCTGGCGCACTGCGACGTTCTGCTCTGCGGCGCCGTCCGCATGAGCCACGATCACCGCGCTCTCGGTCGGGTAATTGCGAACGAATGCCAGACGATTGCCGTCAGCCGATACCGAGACTTCGCTATCGACCCCGGAAATCACTTTCTGAGCGGGGCCACCCAGCGTGGGAATTCTATAGAGAGAAGGCGCGGTGTCGCTCTCCTCTTTGCTGACGTAGTAGAGCTGGTCGCCATCAGGCGAGAACGTGAGTCCATTATGATAACTCTTTCTCTTTGTCAGCAGACTTATCGGCACCTTGCTGCCGGAGGCCACCTGGTTGATCCAAAGGTACTGGCCCTCGCCATCGCGCGTGAGATATGCCACGTACTTGCCGTCAGGCGAAATGGCGGCGCTGTGAGACTTGCCGGTGTTGGTTATTCTAGTCAACTGCGTATTCAGATAAGTTACTCCAGAAGACTTGTGACTGAAGGACCCTCGCAGCGCAAAGACCGTAGCCACAGCTCCAACGATAAGCACTGCCAGCAGAACTGCCGTGCCTGTTCTGTGGCGCTTTAGTTCGGTGATGATGTACTGGGCGCTTGACGTCGTGCGTATTCCGGTCTCCACCCCGGCGGCGATCGGCCGATCGCCTGAATCTACTGTTGCTTCCACTCCGTCGGCGGAACCCGCCCCCGATTGTTCCAGTTCCTTCTTGAGGCTCCTGAGATCGACCAGCATGTCTTTGATTGTCTGGTAGCGTTCTTCGCGATCTTTTCGCAATGCCTTGGTGACGATCCGTTGGAGGTCTGGCGGCGCATCCGGCAGGTAGCGTGTCAGCGGCTGCGGATCGACCTTTAATATCGCGGCGATCAAATCGCTGGCCGTATCGCCTTCAAAAGGTGGGCGGCCTGCGATCGTCTCGTATATCAGCACGCCCAAGCTGAAGATGTCGCTGCGCGCGTCCAGCCTCACCCCCCGCGTTTGTTCGGGCGACATGTAATTCACCGTGCCCATCAACAGGCCCGGCGCCGTGTTTACTTTATCCGTGGTCAGCGTTTCGGTATCGTTCGTGGGTGATTGCTGAATGTTCAGTTGCGCCAGGCCAAAGTCCAGGATTTTGACGTAACCATCCGGGCGCAACATGATGTTTTCCGGTTTGATGTCTCGATGCACGACACCAAGCTCGTGCGCGGCGGCCAGAGCGCCAGCGGCCTGGATCGCAATATCGATCGCTTTGTGCAGGCTAAGTCTCCTGCGCTTCATAAGCTGGCGCAGCGTTCTGCCTTCGATGAACTCGGTGGCGATGAAATGGCGGTCGTCAAACTCACCGATTTCGTGAATCGTGATGATGTTCGGATGATTCAGCGACGACGCGGCGCGGGCTTCCTGTTGGAATCGGTGCATTCGCAACTGATCGGTGCTGAAATCCGCCGGCAAAAGCTTCAGAGCTATCTTGCGGCCGAGCCGTTCGTCCTCCGCAAGATAAACCTCTCCCATCCCGCCTGTGCCAAGCAGATCAAGGATCCTATAGTGGCCGAGTTGCTGACCTACAGATAGCGCAGGCCGATCTTCTGCTAACAGTCCGGCCGCTGCCTCAAATGCAGGTTTCTCAAGTAGCTCCCATTCTTGCTCATCAGACGACAGCAGCGACGTCACTCTCAGTCGCAGCGATTCGTCGCCCGAACACGCTTGCTCCAGGAAAGCATCTCGTTCAGACGGATCAAGCTCGACAGCAGCCTGGAAGATACCTTTGATCTGCCGCCATCGCTCCTGAGTCAAATTCTGGGCAGCATTCGCCTCCATGTTCGCTTCTTGTCCTTTACTTCGTATAGCGAAATCCGAACCGAAACCCTATCATCCCATGCTTAAGTCTGAGCACTTATCACGCAGCCAGGCCTTTGCGGTCCGCCACTCACGCATTACCGTAATAGGAGCGATCTTCATGACCTCGGCGGTTTCTTCCACAGTCAACCCGCCGAAGAAACGAAGCTCAACAATCTGGCTTTGCCTGGGGTCCAATGTCGCAAGATCGTTAAGCGCCTCGTCGAGCACAACTAACTCAGTCGCCCTTTGTTGATTAGCAACCATCACCTCGTCGAGCGGAACCTTCTGAGCTCCTGCGCCTCGTTTATCCGAATGATACTTCCGCGCATGGTCGACGAGAATATGCCGCATTATCTGGGCGGCCACCGCAAAGAAGTGCGCGCGATCCTGCCACTCGACGCCTTGCTGGTCCACGAGCCGCAGGTAAGCTTCGTTTATCAGTGCGGTAGTTTGAAGAGTGTGACCAGGCCGCTCACGAGCCATATACCGCCGAGCCAGGCGGCGCAATTCCGAGTGTATGACGGGCATCAGTTCGTCGAGCGCGGCCTTGTCGCCTTTGCTCCATTTGATCAGCAGTTCGGTTACTTCATTCGGTGAGGCTGGCATAAGGCACATTGCTGAACTGCTCTGTCGAACCTGAGGTGCGCGATTATAGCACCCTTTAAGCTGGTTACCACTTCGATGATAGCTTTCGCGCAGATTTTGCGCTTAAGGGAGTAGGACCGGAAGAAAATAGTCCGGCGCGATCAACTCGCGCTGCAAGAAACGCCACATCAAGGAGAAAAGTCAATGAAGAGAATCTCACTAGTCATCACGATTCTGTCGCTGGGACTCGGTTTCATCGCCACGAGTGGAGTCATCGCAGCGAACCCCGCAACTCCGCTAACGTCCACCTTGGAAGGCGCCGGATCCCTGCCAGACGAGACGATTCCGAATTATCGCATCCAAAGCGACCTGCTCGGCGCCTACCACAATGGCGTTGATTCCGTCGTGTCGCAATTCCAAAAGAACGGCAACGACTATGAACTCAGCACGCTGGGCTCCCTCACAAGGAAGATGTTGCTAGATTTTCGTAACCCGGCAACGACCGGTTCAACTCCACCGTTCCAGGTTCAGACCAACCCCGCTCGCGTAGTGACGAAGACCTACACCCGCTATCCCGACAAGAGGCCCGGTAACATGATAGGACTGGATTCAACCTTGGTTTCTCCGCTTGTTTGGAGATTCGACCTCCCGAATGGCGACACCTATCGAATCTGGATGGACAGTGTGGCCTACCCGGGCACTAACGATGCGCTGATAACCTGCACCGGCGTGGTTGACCCAAACAACCTGAGCACCTCCCAATGCAACCAGTGGAAGATTGAACCGATAGTGACGCAGCCCAGCGGGAAGAATATCGGGAGGCTGGTACGGTTCTACACGTCTAAGGGCAAGACCATCGAAGAACCTCACGGGGATTTCTACATGTCTTTCTCTATCAACATGACGAATCCCTGAGCGGAAGAACCGGTTGGTAGTAGGCTGGGTGGCTCACACTAACCTAGTTTATGAGTTGCTGCGCAGAGGTCGCACTACATATCAACGCGCAGAGGCGACGCGCCTGACGACTATCGAAGAGGACGGCGGAAATTTCTACATGTCCTTCGTTATTAACCTGGCAAATCCCTGAGGCTATGCACCTAGGGGCGGCGAGCGTGCCAGCGCACAGGATGCTGAGACTCGATGAGTGGGCAGCGGTGGTGGTAAGTGAGGCCGGCTTGATAAGGCGCAGAGCACTGAGCGTTGCGGGTGATGGTGCCCAGGGAGCGCAGGTGTCAAAGCTTCAGAACTGCAACCTGAGAGCTAATTGAATCGACCGTGGGCCGCCGATCTGGTAGAGCGGACTGAACCCTCCGTCTCCCCCGCCAAGGTCTCGTCCAAGCATTTGAAGCGACTGCCCGAAGAGCGGACTGCCTAGGAAATTGACCGGGTCTCCAAAATTTGGATGGTTAAAGATGTTGAAGAAATCGGTTCTAAATTGCAGATTGAATCGTTCTCTTAAGTTGAACTTGCGCCGCAGCGCGAAATCCAGTTGGGAAAGAGGGAACGCTCGTAAGCTGTTGCGCCCCAGCGTGCCTTGACGACCGGGTGGTGGTGTGGCGAAGGCAGCCTTGTTAATAAGTCTTCCTCCCGCCACCGTCGGATCTTTGACATACAGAGGCACCCCCGTAATCAAATCTGGGCGAGTCACACCGATGACGGCGAAGAGCGGCGGAGTATTTGCAATTAAATCTACCGGCGTAGCCGTTCGCGCTCTGAGGATGGCATCAACGGACCAGTCGCGGAGAAAAGTGCTGACCAGACTGTTTACGGCTAGCTTCGGAATGTCGTAAGCAATGGCCGTGGAGAAAGAGTGGCGCACGTCGAAGTCGGACGAGCCTCGATAAGTTCTCGGATCGATCTTTGCGATAGACACAGTTCTGGATGATTCGGCAGATGCAATATCAATTGAGTGCGACCATGTGTAGGAAGCCAGAGTCTGCAGACCATGCGACAGCCGGCGTTGAAGTTGGAGTTGCAGCGCGTGATAGTCCGAAGTGGCTCCGTTTCTTACAATCCTGACCCTTCTAAAATCCGGATTGGAGAATAAGGCTCCGTTTATCACTTCTAACCGCAAGAGACGACGTCCCAGGGCGGCCACATAAGAAGCAGTGATGGTTTGATGAGAGCCTAGTGACCGCTCGATGGCAACGTTCCACTGGTATGTCCGGGGCAGTTTGAAGTTGGGTTCAAACACAACGAGGTCGCCATACGGAGGGTTAAGGTCAAAGGAAGGAGGAGAAGCCTGCGCGGGATCTATCGGGAAAGTGTTTGGCAGGGTCTTGATACTTACATAAGGGAAAGAGTTGCCAGCAAACCCAGCGCCGGTTGGGCCGGTTCCAAGATCGTAGAAGAGGCCAAATCCTCCTCTCAACACTGTTTCTTGACCTGGCGCTTGAGATACCTGATAAGCTGCGCCGACACGCGGAGCAAAGTTGTCGTAAGTAGTCTTCCAAAGCGGCGTGCCTTTAGGAGCCAGAGTCATCGTCGCCGGATCGTTCAGCCCGATTATTGTAAAAGCGTCGTTCCCGCGCGTTTCTGAAGGAGCAGGGTTGATTTCCCATCGCAGTCCGTAGGTGAGGGTCAGCCGACGTGACGCTTTCCAGGTGTCTTGCGCATATGCAGAAAAATTGGTGAACAAAAGGTGTCGTTGCGCATTCGCAGCAAGGCCGACAAACGACGGCGTCCCGGCAATCGCTCCAGCCACATCGTCAAAGAGAACGTTTATGGTGTAATCTTGCCTCCCTAAGATAGGGGAAAGTCTGCGATAGTCCGCGCCGACTTTCAGTTGGTGAGTGCCCGCAACCACTAGCAAGTTATCAACTAGATTTGTTTGGCGCTGGAGATTGACCGCGTCTTCACCCCCTACGAAATAGTTGACAGGCCCAATCAGGACCAAACTCACGGTATTCTGGCGCGTCGCAAAGGGAAGAAAGAGAACCGAGCCGGACGGAGGAATTGCTCCGCCAAAACTATCCAGTGTGGAGAAGCTGCCCGCCCTGTTTCTACTGTAGTTGACGCGGAGGTCGTTATTGATTCTTGAGTTGATTATCTGTGTTGCACCCAGCGTAATTGTCTGGGTGTTGAACCTTGAGACAGATACATTGTTTAGCGTCCCGGCAGTCACAATGCGTTCATGAGTTTCAGAGGGAGCGTAGTTGTATCTGCCGAAGAGAGTCAGCGTACTCGTCAGCTTATGATCCACACGAATGCCGGTCGAATTTAAGTTAGTTGGATTTGAATAACTGGCGGAGGCCTCCGCAAACCCATCTCCCAGCTCTCTCCCGGTCGGCAATGGAAACGCATCCAGCAGAGGCTTGATTTGCGGCGGGGCCAGCTGCCGCGCGCTCAGCGTCGGGACTACAGTAATGGCAACCTGCGGCTGACGCAATCGCAGCCCTTCGTAGGAAAAGAAGAGAAAGCTTCTATTCTTCACGATTGGCCCGCCGATGACGCCGCCAAAATCATTCTGACGCAGAGCAGGCTTGTTCAAAGCTTGGCTGTTGGCAAACCAGTCGTTGGCATCAAGTGCATCATTGCGAAAGTAATCGAATAGGGTGCCGTGAAACTGGTTAGTGCCAGAGCGAGTTACAATTGATACCTGCGCGCCCGGCGTTCGACCAAATTCGGCTGCATAGGTCGAGGTCTGAATGCGGAACTCTTCCAAAGCATCAATTGAGAGGAGGGTGTTAGTGCCGCCGAGCGGACCATATACAGGAACCGTGCCTCCTGCAGTTTGGGCCAGTGAGAAGCTGCTTGCAGATATGCCTACATTAGCGCCGACGCCGTCAACCATGAAGTAGTTAGCGTTGGCGCGTTGCCCGTTGACGCTGAACTGTCCTTGTTCACCAGAATTTGTTTTGGTCAGAACAACTCCCGGTGTCAGTTCAATCAGAGTATTAAGGCTTCTGCCGTTGAGCGGCAGGTTCTCCACGAACTGGCGGTCGACCACCGTACTCACAGCCGCCGATTCGGTTTGAACGACAGGGGCGCCTTCAACAGTAACTGCTTCCTTGATCTCACCGATGTTCAATTGAATCTTCAGCGCCCGTTGATCGTTGACGTTTAGCACGATGACTTTGATTTCTACAGTGCCGAATCCTATGTGTTCAGCTATGACGGCATACCGGCCTGGCGGAAGGGGCGGCATCGCAAAGTACCCCTCGCGATTGGTGGTTACCTGCCGTTCTAATCCGGTGTCTACATTCTTCGATGTGACATTGACTCCTGCCACTACTGCGCCATTCTCATCCACTACCGAACCGCTGAGCATAGCCGTCGCTGACTGTCCATAAACGGTTGCTCCTCTGACCAGGCCGAGCGTGGCTAGAAGAGCGACTGTTATAGCAAGCAGGAGCCGACCGGCCCTGAGTTTGGATTCGAAAGTGTTCATTGATCTCTACTCAGCAATTCACTTGATGTCGCCTATCAAGACGATATCGTTGGTTCCATGGCCCCGCACACAGGCGAGACGCTTGCCATCGTGTGACCAGGCAAAAGTGGAGATCGCGTCAGTCTTGAAGTCGGTTAATGGCTTAGGCGGACTCCCATCTAGTGGCCGGCTCCAAATGTTTGAAACGCTTCTGCGAGTATCTATATATGTTATGGCGCGTCCATCGGGCGCCCACTGCATGCGTCGCGGCATGGTTGTTGGTGACAGATCAAGAATCTGAACTGGCTGGCCGCCCTCAGATGAAACGATTCCGATCTTCTTCCCGCCTGATTTTTCGGTAGCTCCATAGGCTATCAGCTTTTGGTCAGGCGAGATTCCCAAGATGTTCCAATACGGGCCGGTAACTCGCACCGGGTCACCGCCATCAATCGGCACCTTCCACCTAGTAGTTTTGTTGTCGGAGTCAGAAGCGGAGTAAAAGACCCATTGCCCATCCGGTGAGCAGAACGGGTTTAGTTCTCCGGCGCCGCTTGTCAGTTGCTTCAGGTTGCTGCCATCGATATTAATGCGCCAGACGTTCGAACTCCCTGCGCGAACAGAATCAAACACGACGTAGCGGCCATCGGATGAGACTGAAATACCATAATTACGGAGACCAGATTCAAACGTTAGCTGTTTCTGATTACTTCCATCTGCATCCGTTGTCCAGATTTCCCGCTTGCCACCCTCGGACGAGGAATAAACTATCTTGTCGTCTGGCGACCATGCGATACCGGCCCCTCCTTCGTCCTTACCAAATGTAATCTGCTTAGGTGCGCTAGCATCGCCATCAGAAACAATCCAAATACTGATATCTTGATCAATCCGCGTGCTGACCAGAGTGCCGGAGCCAGCCGCCAGACTCACGCCCCTGTAGCTATTGAAGTCAGCCGTGATCCTATGTAACTCGCCACCAGGGTAAGAGAGTTGCCATGGTTGGACCACATCATCATTTGGGTCACTTGCATTCATGACCAATCCGCTGCCGCCTGAAAGCCATGCAATCTGATCAATCCAAGCCAATCTCTCAGCGATAGTAATCGGTTTTTCGGTTCCATTTTCTAATGCGATTTCGACGATACTAGAAGCATTTGTGTCATCCTGGTCCATCCCCGAGCAAGCTATGCTCTTCCCATCGGGCGACCAGGCAGCTGCCCAGAAAAAGGCGGGTTTATTGCGCGCGGCGAGCTTCTGTTCCTCGGCGCCATCCGCGTTAGCCACTATCAATGCGCTCTCTCCTGAAGGATAGTTGCGGATAAAGGCGAGCCGCATGCCATCAGGTGAGCACGTCACAGAACTATCTACGCCGGTGATCAACTTCCTCGAAGCGCCCGCCGGCACGTCCAATTGATAGAGTGCCGATTCCTGCGCCCCTTTTTCTTGTCCAACGCAGTAAAGATAATTGCCATCGATCGAGAAAGTTAATGCCTGGTAAAAAACAGTGGTAGGTGTGACAATCTGCACATTACTACTAGTGCCTACTTCCTTGATCCAGACGCTTTGCCCTCCTGCATCATCCATCAGATAAGCAACGTGTCTGCCATCGGCGGAGATGGCTGCGCCATAGGCGTTGCCGCTACTAGTCAGCCTCACCAATCTTATCTTGTTTTGAAAGCCCGCTCCCGATTTGTTCTTGCCGACAGGTCTGTGCAGCATGTAGGGGATCGCGGCTATGCCAAGCACGATTATTGCAAAAGCGGATGCCGTCCCTCTCTTATGGCGTTTGATCTCGCTGATAATGTACTCGGCGCTTGAGGCTGTGCGTATGGCCGCCACATCCCCGGTTGAAGACAAAGGTTGGCTTGCGGTCTGTATTGCCGGATGAGGGCCGCTGGTGATAACCGCTGTTTGATCGCTTGAACTTGACTGTGCGTCGCGTCCAATCTGGGCCCCCAGCTCTAACTCCCGCTTCAAGCCCTTGAGATCGACGAGCAGTGCCTCGGCCGTCTGGTATCGCTCCTCTTTTTCTTTGCGTAATGCTCTGGATGTTATGTGTTGCAACTCAACAGGAAGACCCAGTGAGTACTGCGCTAGCGGTGGAGGATCAACTTTCAATATCGAAGCGATCAGGTCACTTGGCGTTTGGCCTTCGAACGGCGAGCGACCTGTAACCATTTCATAGATCACAACGCCAAGGCTGAATATGTCGCTGCGCGCATCCAGGTTCAACCCTCGCGCCTGCTCAGGAGACATGTAGTTGACCGTGCCTATCAGCAAGCCCGGCTCGGTATTCACAGTGTCCATCGTTGAAGCTTCGGGGCCGCTAATCAGCGACTGCGGCCCGGCCGGTTTAGCTAGCCCAAAGTCTAGGACTTTGATGTAGCCGTCTGGGCGCACCATTATGTTCTCAGGCTTGATGTCTCTGTGAACGATTCCCGCCCGGTGGGCTGCCATAAGCGCGCCCGCCACTTGAATCGCTATGTCCAGAGCCTCGCGCGAGCTGAACCTTGCATGTTTAATACGCTGGCGAAGGGTCTCGCCTTCAATGAATTCCGTAGCTATGAAGTAGTGACCGTCAAACTCCCCGATCTCATGAATCGTAATGATGTTCGGATGGTTGAGCGCTGATGCGGAGCGGGCTTCCTGCTGAAATCGTTGCACCCGGGTTTCGTCTACAGTGAAATCGGCAGGCAGCAACTTAAGAGCTATTCTTCGACGCAGGCGCTCGTCCTCGGCCAAATAAACCTCTCCCATCCCGCCTGTGCCAAGCAACTCTAGAACCTTGTAATGGCCGACGCTCTGGCCTATTGCTAATTCGGGCTGGTTCGGTGCGAGGAAACTTGCCGCCACTTCAAAAGCAGGAGCGTCAATCAGACATTCTTGCTGATCATCGCAAGAGATAAGATACTCAACCTCTTTTCGCAAATCCTCATCGGCGGCACAAACTTCCCATAAGAACACCGCTCGCTCGGCTGGCTCTTGCTCAAGCGCGGCTTGAAATAGTCCGTCGATTTGTCGCCATCGCTCAGGCGTCATAATTTAAACAGTATTCTCCCGCAACCGAGCGGTGTTGATCTCACATCATATAACGAGAACGCGAACAGAATCCCATCACCCACAATCAAGAATCTTCGGCAGTCCTTTCAGTTCTCATTGCACGTTGCAACCAGGCTCTTGCTGCCCGCCATTCGCGTTGGACTGTCGCAACGGAAATCTTCATCACTTCGGCGGTCTCTTCAATGCTCAAACCGCCGAAGAAACGCAATTCAACAACCTCACTCTTTCTCGGGTCAACTGCCGCAAGCTCGATCAAAGCATCGTCGAGCTCAACAAGCTCTCCCGCGCGCTGCTCAGCCATTGTCGCTGCCTCATCAAGCGGGACTTTGCGAGCTCCCGCTCCGCGCTTGGCGTAAGAGTATCTTCGCGCATGGTCAATTAGGATACTCCTCATTATCTGAGCAGATACGGCAAAGAAGTGAGCGCGATCCTGCCATTGCACGCTCTGCTGATCAACCAGCCGCAAATACGCTTCATTAATTAGAGCCGATGTTTGAAGAGTATGGCCAGGACTTTGGCGAGCCATGTAACGCCTTGCCAGCCGACGTAATTCCGCGTGGACCAGAGGGATCAATTGGTCGAGGGCTGCTTTATCACCATTGCTCCAATTTATAAGGAGTTGAGTGACCTGGCTGGGCAAGCCTGTCATACGGCGTTCTCGATTCTTTTAGGGGTTCTTTCTGAGGAGCAGGATTATAACAATCTCCCAGTGATTTTCCACTCTCGATCGCTCCGCAGGATTTTTCGTTACCGCGTGATGGGTTTTTGGCGAAATTCTCGTTATATAGGGTGATGCTATTTTGAAATGAGTTCCGAGACATTCAGTTGAAGGAGAAAAAAACATGAAGAACAGCTTTTTGTTTGTTGTGAGTGTAGCACTATTGGCTGGGGCGTCGCTTACTGGCTACTCGGGCTCGAACGTCAAGTACGCCAAATTCTGGATCACTGACAGCCCTTCCTTGAATCTAGCTAGTGATGGGTCGGGCCCTGTAGCATCCAACCTCTACATTGATTCTCACTTAACAGGTGGAGATCCTTGTGTTGGTGCATCAGACAATAGCACCGGTTATACACCGTTATACCCCCAGATGAAGAGTTGTGCGCCACAAACGCGCAAAGTCTCTGTGTATATTCCTTACTCCTCCATAGCGACAGTGCCGACTGAATGTAGCCCTATATTCACTAGTGGAGATATTAGGGGATATAAGATTGACAGCACTTGGCGGATCATACTGTCTAGTCTGTTTTATAAGAATGCCTCAGCAACCCCAGTGAGGTTTAACTTCTATTGCGGCACGGTGGGTTACACGATCGACACAGATACGGCTGTTCCTTTCGCGGCTCTCGATTCAAACACACGGCAAGCCTCTTACAACGGTACTGCCACTTTGACCACATACGGTGGCGGGACAATCGTAGCACAATCCTTTTACTTTCCGTTCGAGATAACAGTACAACAGGTTCCTTCGCGGTAGAACATCGTGTGAAGAGACACAGGTGTCAGACTGAACTCTCTTTAGAACTGCAACTTCAAAGCCAATTGAATCGAGCGCGGACCGCCGATCTGATAGAGCGGACTGAAACCCGTTTCAATACCACCGCTACCAAGACTTTGTCCCAACATTCGCACTGACTGCCCGAAGGTTCCGCTTTCGAAAAGGCTGTCCGGATCACCAAAATTCGGATGATTGAAAAGATTGAAAAAATCCGCGCGAAACTGCAGCTTGTATCTTTCTGTGAGCTTAAACTGACGTCGAAGTGAAAAATCCAACTGGGAGACGGGAAATCCACGAAGGCTGTTCCGTCCCAATGCTCCTTGCTGATTCACCGGGGGAGCGACGAATGCGTCTCGATTGATGCGCCTTCCTCCTGCGGTCGCCGGGTCATCGAGGTAAATGGGAACGCCGGGAACCAAGTTCGGGCGTGTCACCGCGAAGACACCAAACAGACGGTTGAAGAATACAGGGTTGACCGGCGTGGCGGTGCGTGCCCTGTAGATCGCGTCGACAGACCAATCCCGTAACATTGTTCTGGCGAAGTTGTTCTCGGTCCTGATCGGCAGATCATAGGTGATTGCTGCCGTGAATGAGTGGCGGACATCGAAGTCAGATGAGCCACGATCAACGCGCGGGTCTGTTCTGGTCGTGGGCAAAGTGAACGCAAAGTCCGAGGATGAGATATCGATCGAATGAGACCATGTGTAGGACCCGAGCCCCTGTAAACCGTGCGAAAGTCGACGCGTGAACTGCAGCTGCAGCGCGTGGTAGTCCGAGGTGGCCGCGTTTCTTGTAACTCTTAGGGCGCCGAAGCTCGGGTTGGGGTTTACTAACAGCTCCTGTCGCATCAATCGGCGACCCAGCGCAGCTACATATGAAGCGGAGAAAGTCTGATGCACACCGAGCGCCCGCTCGAGGGCGACGTTCCATTGATAAGTTCTCGGTAAGTCGAGCCCCTGATGGGATACGAAGAGTAGACCGAACGGCGGATTGAGGCTGAACGTCGGCGGAGCGGCTTGCACAGGATCGAGAGGGAATGGCACGCCCGTCAATCTCTTGGTCGCTGTGGTTGCTGAGCTGTTGATGGCATTGCCGGCCATTCCCGTTCCCAAATCATAGAAAACACCAAATCCCCCACGCAGCACAGTCTCGCGGCCGCGAGCTTCCGACAACATGTAAGCGACCCCGACGCGCGGGGCGAAGTTGTCATAGGAAGTTTCCCATAAAGGCGTGCCACGCGGTGCGAGTGTCATTGTGGCTGGGTTATCAAGCCCTAACACGGTGAGAGCGTCATTACCGTTCCGCTCGGTTGGCGGAGTGTTGACCTCCCAGCGCAGACCGTAGGTGACCGTGAGCCTGCGGGTGGCCCTCCACGTGTCCTGCCCATAAGCCGAGAAGTTGTGCAGGAGCGGGAAAAGGCGACCACTATTGGAAAATACAAAGGCCACTGAAGCATTCCCGGTAATGACGCTGTTCAGGTTGAAAAAGTTGGCCTGCTGACTGTACTCGGCCACATCCGAAATCGGAAATAGCATGCGGTAATCGATGCCGAATCTCAACTGGTGTTGACCCATGACCAGCGAAAGGTTATCGACCAGACTGATCTGGCGCTGATAGTTGTCCGCATTCTTCCCAACCGAGTATTGCCCGTTAACAAAAGCAAAAGCGAAGCCTGCATCTTGCCGGGGCGCAAAGGAGGGAAAGAGTATCGAATCCGGAGGAGGGACCGCACCGCCGAAGTCATCGAGCGATGAATACGAACCAGCCCGCGCCCGGCTGTAGTTAGCCCGAAAATCGTTGCTGACTCTCGAAGTCAGAAGTTGCGTCGCACCCAGGGTAAGAGTTTGGGTACGAAAAACTGAATCTCCTAAATTAGCTAGCCTTCGCTGGGTGATTTTGGAAGGAGCATGGTTGTATCTGCCGAACAGAGTTAGCTCACTATTCACGATTTGATCAACCCGTATGCTGGTGGCATCTACGTTGGAAGGGTCCGCATAACTAGCGGCGAACTCCGCAAAGCCGTTTCCCAGATCGCGGCCGTTCGCTACTGGAAACGCGTCTATGAACGGTCGAATCTGCGGCGCGGCGCTCTGACGAGTACTCCCCGTAGCAACCGGGAGAATACTGACTTGTGGTTGACGTAGGCGTAGTCCTTCATATGAGAAGAAGAAAAACGTTCGATTCTTAATTATCGGGCCGCCCACTACACCACCAAAGTCGTTTTGCCGCAGCGGCGGCTTCTTAAGTCCCCGACTGTTGGCGAACCAGTTATTAGCGTCGAGCGCCTCATTGCGGAAGTATTCGAAGAGCGAACCGTGAAACTCATTCGTCCCCGAGCGCGTTACGATAGATACTTGAGCGCCGGGGGTTCGACCAAACTCGGCAGCGTAGGTAGAAGTCTGAATGTTGAATTCCTGCAGGGCATCGATCGAGACCAGATTATTCGTTCCACCCAGAGCGCTAAACGCGGGAACCGTGCCTGCTCCGGTCTGGTTGAGGAGGATTCCACCGCCAATGCCGATGTTGGCGCCGACGCCATCAATGAGAAAATAATTGGCATTACTCCGCTGACCGTTTACGCTGAATTGACCTTGGTTGGCATAATCTGCTTTCGTCAGGACGACGCCCGGGGTTAATTCGATCAAGGTGCTGAAGCTTCTCCCGTTGAGCGGAAGGCTCTCGACGAACTGACGATCAACCAGCGTGCTCACCGCCGCGGATTCCGTCTTAACCAAAGGCACACCTTCAACCGCAATCGATTCGCTGACCTGACCGACCTTCAATTCTATCCGCAGCGACCGCTGATCGCTTACATTCAACACGAGATCGTTGAACTCGATCGTGGCGAATCCTTGATGCTTTGCTGTGACGGTGTAACGATCAGGGGGTAGCAACGGGATGACGAAGTAGCCGTCGCTGTTAGTCATGGTCTGCCTTCGAAATCCGGTGGCGCCGCTTGTGATCGTAACGGCCACTCCTGACACCAGGGCGCCTTTCTCATCCGCCGCTGTCCCGCTCAAGGTGGCTGTCGCCGATTGCAGACTGGCATTCACCACTCCAAGCGATGCGTTCACCGGCAGCGAACCGATCGCGATCGCGAAGAAGCCGATTCTCAGAATGCTGAAGAGCTGGTGCGATCTGACTCTATCCAGTGAAGCAGTCATCGATTCCTCCTGTGACAGTGGCTTGCTAACGGCCCCACGCTTGCGGCCCTGTACGGGCCGGCCTTCGGTGGCCGCTCCTCTTAGGCCAACAAAGCGCTTGCTTGCCTGGGAGGGGCGGCCACGAAGCAACCATGCTCGTATTAACGAGCCGATAACTCATAGAAACCATTAGGTGGTTTCTAAGGAGGGCCGCCCGTACAAACGCGTAATTTGATGGTCACACTCCCCGGGAGCAGTTATCTGTTGAGATCTTGAATCAAGACAATCTCGCGGGCAGTGAACCCTCGCGACACTAACAACCGGTCGTCTCTCGACCAATCGAACCCCTGGATGAATTCTGATTTGATATCAGTCAACTGTTTTGGCGGGCCACCGTCTAGAGGCTGGCTCCAAATATTCGAGATGTTGTTATGGGTGACGCAGTAGACGAGCATCTGTCCGTCGGACGTCCAACGTATCGGCATACCCGCCCCCGCAACGGGGTCAAAATATTTTAGAGGCTCTCCTCCGCCAAATGGGATGACGGCTATCTTCCCGGGCGACTTTGCTGGAGACCACCAGCAAGCAACCAGAGTCCCGTCAGGCGAGACGCCGGGACCGGCCGAAGCCTCTCTGGTAAACTGGACCGGCTCTCCTCCATCGATAGGTATTTTCCATATTGTCGCCTTGTCTGAAGCGCTAGACATATACAACACCCAGCGGCCATCCGCCGAACACTGAGGGCCAAACTCGTCCTCTCCGTGCGTCAACTGGATGGGATCGCTTCCATCAGTATTCATTCGCCAGATATGGCGGTTTGTTGTCCCAGTGGGATCTAAAGTGGAAGTGTAAACAATATATCTCCCATCTTGTGAAACTGTGGGCAGTTGGTTGAAGTGTCCATCTGCGGTCAATTGCCGCTGGCCGCTCCCATCTCCCTCCATCATCCAAATCTCCCGATTGCCGCTTACATCCGATGGGAAGACGATCTTGCCATCCGGGGTCCATGCAACCCGGAGATACCGGTGATTGCCGCCAAAGGTGATCTGTTCGATCTGGCCGGGATCGCCCGGTGGCGCAGTCCACAGGTTGGTTCGCTGCTCAAACCGCGAGACGACGAGCAAGCTGGAATCAGCCGTAAGGCTAATACTTTTGTAGTTGCCAAAATAGTTGCTTGGATCATTGGTGATGCGCCGGCAGTGACCTTCAGGATAGGACACGTGCCACAGCAACGCGCTATCCCCTTTCTCAGTGGCTGCCACAATGAAGCCGCTGTTGTCTGCCAACCACGCGAACTGTGAGATCCTGAACCATTTCCTATCGCTCAGCTGTTTCTCACTGCCATCTTCCACGCTCACCCCAGTCACTTTCATAAGGGCTGGAGCTTCATTGGGGCGTTGATCGAGGACAGCACAAGTAATTAGCTTCCCATCAGGTGACCATGACGGCCCCGCCGTAGAAAAGAAACTAGGGGCGCGACGGCTACCAAGCAATCTTTCTTCGGTCCCGTCCGTGCTGGCTACAAACAAGCCACTTTCTTCCTTGGTTATATCTCGCACAAACGCGAACTGCGTGCCGTCTGGAGAGAATGTGATTGGACTCTCGACGTTTGCCAAAACCTTCTCTGAATCCCCGCCCGCCGCGGGGACCCTATAGAGCGCATAGTTTGAATCGCCCTTTCCCCACATGCCGTAGTACACGTAGTTTCCATCGAGCGAAAAGATGACTCCTTGTAACCAGGCGTAGTCATTCGGCGCGACGAGCACCGTATTGCTGTTTGCAGATACTGGCCGCAGAAGAAGGCTCTGCTTTTTTCCATCGAGAGTAGTATGCGCAACGTACTTGCCATCCGGTGAAATAGCCGCGTATCCGGCTTTGTCAGTTTCAACAAGCTGAGTCATCTTGAGTTCCTGAAACGCAGCTGTCCTGCTCCAAGGCCTCTTCGAGCTGTAGAAGAATCCTCCTCCGGCAAGCGTCGCGATCAGCAGGGCCACGCTCACCTTCAGCTTATGCTGAACGACGACATCGACTACCTGCTGCGTGATTGACGAGACGGTAACCGCTGTTGCAGCGTTCGACACGGGTGCCTGGGCGGTCGTTCTCGAGATGCCAACGCTCCACTCAGCGCGTTTGGTGGTTCCGAGAGTCTTTTCAACTTCCAGCTTCCGCTTTAGCTCGGTCAACGCGCCGAGGAGGTCGTTTATGGTTTCGTACCGCTCCGCTCGATTCTTGGCGAGGGCCTTGCTCACAATGTTCTCTAGCTCAATCGGCAGCTCGGGAACGTACTTCGACAGAGGCGCGGGCTGTTCTTTGAGTAGCGCTGCAATGACGTCGCTGTTGGTGGCTCCCTCGAACGGCGGTCTGCCCGCCAGCATTTCGTAGATGACAACGCCAAGGCTGAATATGTCGCTGCGCGCATCCAGGCTTAGCGCTCGAGCCTGTTCTGGGGACATATATTTCACAGTGCCCATCAGTAGGCCGGGCGTAGTGGCGCTTTCATTAGAACCATCCGAGCCGCGACCCGCATCGGTCGATTGTTCCGCCAGTTTAGCGAGTCCGAAGTCCAGCACCTTAACGTAGCCATCCGGCCGCAGCATTATGTTCTCTGGCTTGATGTCGCGATGAACGATGCCCGCCTTATGCGCGGCTCCAAGCGCACCCGCTACTTGAATAGCAACATCGAGAGTCTCGCTCAGGTTGAGCGCCGTACGCCTCATCCGCTGGCGAAGCGTCTCGCCCTCGATGAATTCAGTGGCGATGAAATGCCTGTCCTCGAACTCTCCTGTTTCGTGGATAGTGACTATGTACGGATGGTTGAGAGCCGACGCCGCACGGGCTTCCTGCTGGAATCGACGTACCCGATCGCGATCTCTGCTGAAGTCAACTGGCAGAAGTTTGAGGGCGATCTTGCGACCCAGCTTAGTATCCTCGGCGAGATAGACCTCTCCCATACCGCCCACACCGAGCAACGAAAGGATCCTATAATGTCCAACAGACTGTCCTTCAATCAGGTCGGGCTGATCTGACGCAAGCACGCAGGCAGCCGCCTCCAATGCGGGCGTATCTATGATGTCGAGCCCTTCCTCTTCGAGAGAAAGCAGCGAGACTACGTCATCTCGCAGAGCCTCGTCACCTTCACACGCACTATCGATGAAGACGCTTCTTTCAGCCGGATTCAACCCGAGAGCGGCTTGAAGAATATTATCTACTCTGTGCCAGCGTTCCAGTTCCATATGCAGAGTTCACAAGTCGGTCTCACCAATAGCACCAACTTCACAGACCAAGCGAAAAGTGCCCGTCACACCACGCGACTGAAGTCGGTGGTGTGCCGACCCAAGTCCCAACGTAATTGCACTCATTCATTTCATGTAGCGAGAACTTTCTCGTGTTCGGCTCACACGCGAGCTGATTTCTCAAGAAGATTCGCCTCGGGTCATTATTCGCTTCAACCAGAGCTTGGCCGCTTGCAACTCGCGCTTAACGGTAGCAGGCGAAGTGCTCGTGACTTCGGCAACCTCTTCAATGGTCAACCCGCCGAAGAAACGCAGCTCGACTATCTGACTCTTGCGGGTGTCAAAGGCAGCAAGCTCAATTAGCGCGTCGTCAAGCGCAATCAACTCTTTCGCTCGCTGATGGCCTAGAACGGCCGCGTCGTTAAGAGCTATCTTCTGAGCGCCCGCTCCTCGCTTTTCATATTGGTATTTCCGAGCATGGTCGATGAGGATATGCCGCATTATCTGGGCGGCCACGCCGAAAAAGTGCGCGCGGTCTTTCCACTCGACGTTCTGCTGGTTGACCAGCCGCAGGTACGCTTCATTGATGAGAGCCGATGTTTGAAGGGTGTGATCGGACCGCTCCTTTGCCATGTAGCGACGCGCCAGGCGGCGCAGCTCGGATGAGACCAGCGGGATCAGGTGTTCAAGAGCTTCCTTGTCACCCTGGCTCCAGCTAAGCAATAGCTCGGTGATCTGATCGGGTAAAACGGCCATCTATAACTGCCTGTTACTCTCCTGAGGCCCGCGGATTATAGCACTTTCGGCGGAAAGCTTAAAAAGAGTTCTCACCCAAGTGAGCCGTTCCGATCAAACTTCTCGCTTAGTGCTACTGAGGGAGAAATCCCAGTTTGAATTTAGAAGGAAAGGAGACTCATTACATGATGAAAAGATGTTTACTCGTTCTCTTCGGCATCACCCTGAGCGTGCTGGGAATTACAACTATCACCGACGCCCAGGGACCCGCCGACCAAGCGCAGTACTGGATTACAGACCTTACAGGCGCAAACGTAGTTAGCGACGGCACGAGCAGGTACAGGGATTACCGTCTGACCGGAGGCGATCCTTGTGTATCGGCAACGGCAACGGCTAGTAGCAAGTGGGGGTACAGCGTGATGTGGCCTCAGAGGCCCGATTGCACGACGGCACAGCCGCGCCGCCTCCGTTATTATCTGCCGCCGGAAATAGCCGGGATTCAGTTTTTCCAGAATTGCGCCCTTGTGGACCCCGGCCCTGACGGGATACCGGGTACAGGTGACGATCGCCTTTACGTCGAGGACGTCAAGCGAATCATCTCCGATACGCTCTTCTCAAACGGTGCGCTAACGAATGGCGCGGACCTGCGATTCGGATTCTACTGTGGCGGCTGGGGCTTAAGCATACAGATGGATCAGAATATCCCGGTTCAGAAATTGAGCGATACCTCGCGCAGAGTAACAAACTTTGGCGCAGTCACTGCCAGCCTGTATTATATTTCCGACGGGGCTGCCTATCCTTACCCCGGGGCAGCGACAAACTTCCCATTCAACTTTGACATCACCGTCGAGCAGGTGCCGACCTCCAAATCCCCCAGGCGGTAAAGGCAACACGTAATTAAGCTTCTTGAAGGGGTGAGCTGATTCGAAAGACTTCTCGCTACGGGAGTGACAGAGAAAACTCAACCCAAAGGGGAGAGAAGGAATTCACTACTCGAAGGAGAGGCCCCATGCGCAAATCTATGTTCGCCACGTTATCAATATGTTTGGTTCTCACCAGGATCCTGATACTGGAAATTCCTACCGCCACAGGCGCCCAAGGAACAACCTCTGACACCGCGCAGTTCGGTGTTACCGCAACAGAGTGGCCGTTGAGAGACATATTCCTGACTACTAGTTTATGAGTTGCTGCGCAATTTGATGGCCTGATTCATCAGTGAGGCGCAGGGACAGTCCGGCAAGTAACTCGCAGTATCAAACCCAGCGGCTGCTTGAAGATCTTTCAAGCAGTCGCATTTGTTTTAATGCCACATTCCGCCAATCAACTGGCGCGCCTTGGCTCAAGCGCCCGGGCGGTCAGCGCTCTTCTTCTTCTTTGTCCTCGCGATCTGCTGCAATGTCCGGCGCCTTTGCTATACTTCTGCGCGAACCGGAAAAGCATCTTGGCCTTCTGTTTCCAGGCGCTCTGTTCACTTGAGGATTCGACATGCTCTTCGCTGACCTGACACTTGCACGGCGTCTGGAGATGACTGACGCGCTTGCCGGCGTCGAGTTCGCTCGCGCGTGGGCTCGGCTCAACTCGTTCACGGGTGAAGTGTTTCTCCCGGTGGCCGGCGGTCACGCGGGATTTGGCGGTATCGACTCGCCTTTGACTCAGGCCTTTGGTCTCGGACTGAACGGCCCAGTAACCGAAGCCGACATGGCCGGGATGGAAGAGTTCTATCGAGCGCATGATGCGCCGGTTAACATCGAGACTTGTCCGCTTGCCGATCCATCTCTATTGAAGCTGCTGAACGAACGAGGCTACCGGCCGATCGAATACTCGAATGTCTTCGTACGGGAGCTTACCGACGGCGACGCACAATCGTGGCCGGATCCGGAGAGCAACGTATGCGTACGCAGGCCGGCGGAGGATGAAGCAGAGAGTTATTCGCTCCTTGTCATGAAGAGCTTCTTTGAAGACGCTGACATTCCGCCGGGATTTCTAAACGTCTTCGTCAGTTGCTTCTACGCTGAACGCGCATATTTCTTCCAGGCTGACGTTGACGGAGTTCCAGCCGGCGGCGGAATGATGTCTATTCATCAAGGCGTGGCGTCGCTCGGCGGCACGGGCACGCTTCCTGAGTTTCGAAATCGAGGCGTGCAGAAAGCCTTGCTCCTCGCGCGGCTTGCGGTGGCCACCGAGTCAGGCTGCGATCTGGCGATGGTGGCTGCAAATCCCGGTAGCGGATCCCAGCGCAACGTCGAGCGACTGGGATTCCGGGTCGTCTACACGCGAACAAAGTTTCTGAGAGCGTGGACACAGTAGTCCCTTCCCATTTTCCATTTTCTATTCTCCATTTTCTATTTGTCATTTGGACGAAGGCGGCGCACCCAATAGCAAATGACAAATGGCCAATGACAAATGGAAAATGCATCTGCTAGTCTGCCGCGATGACCGCCTGGCAAGGATCCCTCGTCTTCTTGACCGCCCTGATCGCCGGAATGATGAACTCAGTCGCGGGTGGAGGCACTCTGGTGACGTTCCCTACGCTTTTATGGATAGGCGTCGATCCTATTCGAGCCAACGTGACCTGCACAGTTGCCCTTTGGCCGGGCTCGCTCGGAGCGATGGTCGGCTTTCGACGCGAGCTGGGCGGTAGCCGGCGCTGGATGCTGTTGCTTGGAGCGCCTTCGATTGCCGGAGGACTGATCGGCGCGGGCCTGCTTTTGCTCACACCTTCACGGCTGTTCGCATCAATCGTGCCTTTCCTCATCCTGTTTGCGACGGTCCTGTTCGCGGCCGGAGAACCGATCACTCGAAGGCTGGCGCACGTGGACAATCGGCAGTCTGACACCGAGCGCTCGCCGACACGCGCGTGGTGGATCGGCGCGATCGTGTTTCAGTTTGTGGTTGCGATCTACGGAGGCTACTTCGGCGCCGGAATGGGAATTCTGATGCTGGCGGCGCTGGGCCTTATGGGGCTGACGGACATTCACCAGATGAACGGGCTGAAGAACTTTTTCGCGGTTTGTATAAACGTCGTCGCTGCCGCCTACTTCATCGCGTCGGGGCGAGTCGAGTGGACGTACGCGCTGGTTATGGTCGTCGGCGCAATCGCGGGCGGCTATGGCGGGGCCGGTCTCGCTCGCAAGCTAGGCCGTCGATTCGTGCGCCGCGCGGTGATCGTGATCGGTCTTGGAATGGCGCTGTCGCTTTTGTTCAGAGGCTGACTTCCGGGCGCGCGTTCACTTCAGCCTACAGGAAAAGGCGCGCCTGCTCCGCGTAATCCCCCAACCGGCAGGTTGGGGATCTTTCACGTTAGCCTACGCGCGCAGAGGGGGCCAAGTCCTCCCGTAATCCCCCAACCGGCAGGTTGGGGATCTTTCACGTTAGCCTACGCACGCAGAGGGGCTTAGCTCCTCCGGTAATCCCCCAACGGCTTGGAGATCTTTCAGACTCGGCTTACGCCGGGCCCAAGCGCGCGATCTCTTGTAGGCCGGAGTGAAACATCCCCAACCTCCCGGTTGGGGGATTCCGGGTAGCCGTCGGCGCGCTGATGTAGGCTGACTTGAAAGATCCCCAACCTTCCGGTTGGGGGATTCTCGCGGCTTTTCACGCAGCTCGCTTCCGTTTTGTTTCGGCCCGTATCTTATAGTAGAGTCTCCCCGGCGATTTCAACGAGTAATAGCTATCGTCATACGGAATGCGCTGCTCGTCGGTTTCAGGCTCCACCCATTGGATACAGGAGAACCGGTCATGACCAATTCGCGTTGGCAGTACTCATCTCTAATCGCATTGATAGTACTCATCGTATCGATGCTGGCGACCGCGGGTCTTCTGAGATCAGCCGCCAGCGTCACCTCTCAGAGTCAATTCGCCTCTGAAGGGCGTCCGATCACGCCCGCAGGCGCCCTTGTAATGGACGCCTCTACACACCAGCCTGCGGTCGGCGCGCTGCCGGTCGCCTTCGTGCGCAGCCCTGACAAGACAGGCCCGAACGGACTTGGCCGCTACTTGATCGCGGTCAATAGCGGCTTCGGAGTTCAATTCAGCTCCACGACGAACAGGGCGCAGCAATCGCTCGCAGTCATCGATCTGAACGCACGCCCCGCCCCGGTTGTTATTCAGAACGTTTACTTCCCAACGCCGCAGAGCGTGAATGTCGGCGTCGTCTTTGCGCCCGCAGCCGAGCAGGACGGATCGTTTGCGCTTTACGCGTCGGGTGGATTTGAAAACAAGATTTGGATTTTTCGATTTCGCGCCGGGGCAGCGACTCCAATCACTCCAGCCTCACGTGGTCCCAACACCACGGTGGAAGCACCGTTCATCGACGTCACCGGTTTCACGATCGCAGCCAATTCGCCGCGTTACAACGACAATCGCGCCCCCGTCTACCCGGCAGGTATTGCTATTAGCCCGGATGGCGACACTATCTACGTCGCCAATAACCTCGGCGACAGCCTTGGTATTATCGGCAACGTTCGCAACGCTCGCATCCTCACGCGCGTGGACCTGCGCCGATCGGGCTCCGCTCAATTCAGCTCACCGTACGGAGTCGTAGCGCTTTCGGCTAAGGGCTCAACGGAGACTTCGAAGGTTTACGTTTCTCGCTGGGCTGATGCGTCGATTGCCGTCGTCGATCCGCGCAAGCCCGGCGGTTCGATTACCAACATCTCGGTCGATCGCCATCCGACTGCGATGATACTGAACTCGAGCGGGACTCGCCTGTTCGTCGTGAACTCGGACGCCGACAGTGTTTCGGTTATCGATACCGCAGGCGACCGCGAAGTCGAACGCATCAACGTAAGGCTTGCTGAAAACGTGCTGATCGGCGGCAGCCCTGAAAGTCTGGCGCTCAACGCCGATGAGTCGACGTTGTACGTAGCAAACGCACACGCCAACGCAGTCGCAGTAGTTTCGCTTTCAAGTAAAGCGCGCGGTGTCGCTGCCGCTCGCCCCGAAAGAGTCCAAAGAGAGGAGCGCGAAAACCATAACGGCGATGCGGATCGCAGCAAAGTGCGCGGCTTTATCCCGACGGGCCAATATCCTTCGGCGATCGCGATGGTCGGACGAACGATCTTTGTCGGTAACGGCAAAGGAACTGGTTTCCTAAACTCGTCGCTGGTAGTCGATAACTCCGGAATGGTTCCCAACCTGCCTAACGACCGCTTCCCTGGCAGCGGTCGCGGGGAGCGAGGCCAGCACGGCATGTCGCTCATCTCGGGAAACATCAGCGCGATCCCCGACCCGGATGAACGCGCCCTTGCGGCTTACACGCAACAGGTGATGCGTAACGACGGGGTGATCGGCTCGATCAAAACAAAGCTGTTCACCGGTCCTTCGCCGATCAAGCACGTCATCTACATCATCAAGGAGAACCGGACCTACGATCAGGTGTTCGGGGACGTGGCCCAATCGGGAGACGGTCACGCCGCTGATGGCGATCCCTCGCTTGCGATTTTCGGCGCGGGCGACGCGGCAAAGCTCCCGGGCGGCGCTATACAGAACATAACCCCCAATCATCGCGCGCTGGCGTTGCGGTTTGGGCTGTTAGATCGTTTCTTCGTCAACGCCGCTTCCAGCCCGGAAGGTCACAACTGGTCGACCGCGGCCTTCTCGAGCGACTACACAGACAAGGCATACCGCTGGCAACGCTCGAATCGCGGACAACCTTATGACTTCGAGGGCTTCAATCGATTGCCTGAGTATGGCCCGCGAACCGGAGAAGGATCAGCGTTCGGCGCTCAGGTCACGGCCGATGATCTCTCGAATTTCCTGCGTCGTTATATTCCTTACTTGAATGGCGCTCGCGATGTCGCCGAGCCTGAAACGCTCTATTTGTGGGACGCGGCCGCGCGCGCCGGGCTCACGTATCGCAACTACGGCGAGTTCGTCGGAACCATTTCAGAAGCAACCGTCGCCTCAGTCAACGCCAACAGACAGCGGCCGTACCCGGACATCAGCCCAACGGTCTCTGCTATTCCAACAAAGAAATCGCTTGAAGGTCACTGCAGCTCGACGTTTCGCAACTTCGACATGCGAACGCCCGACGCGATGACGCCCGATTCTTATCGCTCGGCCAAAGAGGCAGCGCGTTGGACCGACATTGCGATAACCCGCAACAACGAAGACCCGCGATTCCGAGGAACGTCGCGGCTCGGAGAATGGCTCGAAGAGTTTCGCGGCTTTGTCGCGGACATCGAGGCTGGCCGGCCCGATCGTTTTCCGAACTTTTCGATGGTGCGCCTTTCCAGCAATCACACCAACGGGCTTGCGGCTGATTTTCCGACCCCGCAGTTCTATGTGGCCGAGAACGATTACGCCGTCGGCTATCTGGTCGAAGCGGTATCCAACAGCCCCTACTGGAAGGACACCGCGATCTTCGTCGTCGAAGACGACGCGCAGGATGGGCCCGACCATGTTGACTGTCATCGGGCGCCGGTGCTGGTGATAAGCGCCTACAATCGGCCGGGCGCGCTGGTTCACGAGTTTCACACAACGGTCAGTTTGATTCGAACAATGGAGATACTGTTAGGAATGCAACCGATGAATCAGCTCGATGCGTCGGCGGCGCCGATCGACATCTTTCGCGACCAGCCGGATCTGAGGGCTTACAAAGCGATCCTTCCCGACGTTGCCCTGAACAATCTGGTCGTGCCCGCTCGAACGGCGAGCAATTCATCTGACGCTTACTGGATGAAGCGCACTGCCGAGCAGAACCTCGAGCACGCCGACATGGCTGACGCGCGGGTGATGAACGAGATCATCTGGTATTCGGTGCGAGGCGCGGGCTCACCGATGCCGCAGATCGCGCGATTGCCGGCCTTCGATGCGTTGCGAGAGGGAATCGCGGAGCAGCAAGAAGAACAGGAAGAAATCTCGAAGCGAACGCGGAGCGCATTGGCGAGCAAGTCGAAGAATCGAGAGTGATGCCAACAGGCCCCTTACACTTTGGCAAACTCTGCATGGTACTTCACCAATCCGCCACACCCGGCTAGGGCACCCGGAACCAGCTCTGCCGCCATGAACACTTCATCACGAACATCGTATTCGGATCGCAGTCCTTTCAAACTGGCCGGCGCAAAACCGAAGCGCGGATAGTAGTTCGGGTGCCCGAGCACGACTACGATGTCGTGACCTATGCGTCGACATTCCCTCAGTCCTTCGCGAACGAGCTGCGAACCGATCCCTTGATTTTGGTATTCGGGCAGGACAGCCAGAGGCGCAAGACCGATCGCAGTGAAAGCGCTGTTCTCCGATTCAACGGACACCGGGCTGAAGAAGATGTGTCCGACAACCTTCTCATCGACAACCGCGACGAGCGAAATATGCGGATGAGCATTTACTCGAAGCGCGTCGACCAGATCAGCTTCGTTGCGCCGGCCAAACGCCAGTTCGTTAACCCGGTGTATTGCGTCGTGGTCTTCCTTCGTTTCAGCGCGGACGATGGTCATGACAAGCCTTGCTGACTGCTCCGGCCCCTGTTTTTTTATCCTGGGCGCTACGTGAGTCTAGCAACAGGCGAGACAACAAAAAAGGCGGAGCGACACGCATCGCTTCCGCCTTCTGAGATTAAACGCCTTCGTCAGTCGTTACTGGTTGCTGCCGGGACGACGGGTCTCTCTTTCGATCTTATAGCGCATTTCGGCCGGCGGCCCCGATTCCTGGATCGTGTAGTCGGACGGCACTTCAAACAGCGAGTGCGCCGGCTCCGTGCGATTGATGTTCGTAAGCCGATACGTGTTCTCACCCGAGCGCGGATCGCTATGCTTGCTCATGATCACGGTCTGCAGTTCGGCTGAGTACCAGCTCTCGAAAATCATCTCGATGGGCTGCTCATTGCCGATTTCACCGGCGGGGATTGTCGTGGTGAATCGCGTGCCCTCTGCTTCGACGCCTTCGATAGTCTGCTTTCCAAGCGACTCCTTCTTGGTGTTCTTGGAGTCTCCCCTCATCATCACGAATCCGGGGCCTCCCGGGCCTCCCCCGGTTGCTATGGCCGGTCCCGCTCCTGGTCCGGTCCTCATCTCGAATCTCATTTCTCCAGCGGCGGCGGCCTTCTCCACGACTATCTTCTCGCCAGCCGAGGCTCCGCCTTCCGCTCCCTTCGCCTTCATCGCCTCCGCCTTCATCTTCATCCCCTCGACCATCTTGCTCTCCGCGGCGATCTTCGCCGAAACGTCGATCTTTCGCGCGGTCTTGTTCTTCGCATCGAGAATGTAGTTAACTCCTGCAACCGGGTCGTTGATGAATGTTGTTTGTTTAGGCCCTCCTGCAGCAGCGTAACTGCCGACCACGGAAATGGTCTGGTCACGGCGCGTGCGCCCTTCGCTGTCTCGGTAGACCGACGATGTCGTCTGGCGGACAATCCGGTTACCGCCAGCCAGCACCTGCACGCTCTCGTTGACGGCTTGGGCGGAATAGGGCGCGCCCTTGACCAGCTTGCCGTCGATGCTCATTTCAGACGAAACGAACACGAATGTGTTGTCGCCTTGACCACCAGCCTTGGCCACCTGTCCCTGTTCGCCCACCCAGACATGATGGCTCTGCCCCTGTACCACCACTTCCTTTTGAGCTTTCGAATCTTTCTCTTGCCAGGTTTGCGCAGCGACGCCGACGACGTTTGCCAGCATGGCCAACGCGCAGATGATTGTAACAAGCAGTCTTCTCTTGGTTGTCATATCGATCCTCTCTTTCAATGTTGTTTCATTAGGCACAAACAAAACTCAAAGGCCGCCCTTTAGTGCACCCCAACGTGAGCGCCCCTCCTGCACATCGCGTAGCATCGGACCGCGAGGAGGGCGCCCGCGGCGCCCTTGCGAATCTCTAGCGAACAAAACGAATCGCCCGCGCCAGTCCATCGTTCCCGACTACCACATCCGCCTTTATGCGTTCCCCGGCGCGCTCCATGTCCATTGGCAATCCGAACGACATCAGTGCGGAGCGCGGCAACTCGATGCGCATAACTTGTCCGCCATCCATCTCAGCCAGGGTCTCTCGATTCATCAGCGGTATGAAATCGGTCGCGATCTCGGCGTCGGCCGCCGGTTTGTTGAGATCATCCACTGGGGGTTTCGGTCGGCCCACTTTTCTGATGCGATCTGCCGTTCTGCGTCGTTGGTCCGTCACCTGAACGGCTGCGGTCGTCTGCTCTAGACTCGCGGGCGAAGCCTGCAGCTGAGGAGACGCCGGGCTGGGCTTTTCAGGAACCGCGGGACTTGGGTTGATAGCGTTCCGCGGACCGGGCTGTTGGGAGTCCGGAGTCCTGGAAGCCACCAACGCAAGCAGTGTGACAATAAGAGCAACCGCGGCTACGCCTGCCGCCGCGTACAACCATCGTGCCCTCGCGGTCCGCGCCGGCGCAACCGAGGGTGCCGCCGCGCGCTGTTGGCGGAAGGCCGCTAGAAGCGCCGCCTCGACTCGCGCCGGAGCTTGCTCGTTCGCCGTTTTGGCTACAAACCGAAGCCCGTCTGCCAGCGCTCGTTCATCAGCAAGTCGCGCGGCGCAACACGCACATGATGCTGCGTGCGCATTCGCCTTCTCGCGCTGCGCTGCATCCATCAAGTGACCTCTTGCGAGGTCGCCGGCGGCAGCTTCAAAGTCGTGACAGTTCATGCGAAACACCTCGCCGGTTTGACTTCTGATGAAGCCGAGTTGCGATCGCGCGCGGCTCTGACTTTTTCGACTAGTAGCGCGCGGGCTCGATGAAGCCGTGAGCGCACCGTGCCAACCGCGCACCCGACCACACTCGCCGCTTCGATATAGCTCATCTCGTGAATCTCACAAAGCACAATAACTTCTCTATAGTGCGCAGGCAGCGCCAGGATCGAATCGCGCAGCGACTGGATCATCTCACCGCGCGTCAGATCCCCGAGCGGATCACCTTCCGCGATCATAGCCGGGTGAGTCATTCCTTCTTCGGACGGATCCGCAAGCGGAATAAACATTCGGTCCTGATCGAGCCTTCGTAGAACGTAGTTCCGCGCGATCCCGTACAGGTAAGCGGCCAGCGAACCTCTTGTTGGATCGTAGCGCTCGGCAGTTCGCATCAACACAATGAACACCTCTTGGGTAACATCTTCCGCGATTGCCGGGGACCCGCTCATCTGAAGCGCGAACCTGTAGACGCCGCCTTGCCGCCGCCGATATAGCTCTGTAAACGCGTCTTCACCTCCGGCCATCATGAGCCGCAGCAGGTCCAGGTCACTGGTAGTCGTCGGCAGAGTCATCTTTTATCTGTGAACGGCCAGCCCGCCTGCTGACATTATTGATTCACGCGAGCCGGTTGGAAAGTTCCAAAAGGTGGGAGACGAGTCAGCGCCGACAGCGGCACCAGCGCCCTGTCAGGTCGAAGGATGGATTTTGGAATGCGCCGTACTCGGTCGCAATTTTCGCCGACCCTTCTACCGGCGGCGCTTTGGTGTCGGGCTGCTTCCCGCGAGGTTGCCGACAGCACGCAGATCCAAAGCGCCGCCGGTGAGCAGCCTACGACTTTACTAAACCACCGGCGGCGCACTCCAAATCTTGCCGCTATTTCTTTTCGGCAGGCTTCTCGCCCTCGACCGGCTTCTTTGCAACAGGTTTCGGCGGGGGCGGAGGCTTGGGCGCCCAGTATTCGCCTCCCGTCTTTACCCACTCCTTCGACACGTAGCTCATCCTCGGGCTGAACGCGTAGATGGATGTCTCGGTGCTGATGACCGAATCCGCCAGCAGCTTCTGCCGCTTTGTGGCGTTTTCTTCGCCCAGCGCTTCCTGGACCGCCCTGCCAACGGCGGGATTCGGATCCAACTCGGCAAGCGATTTCCGCGGAGTAAAGATCAGATAGGTTCCGCCCGGCATCCCTGCCGTCACCGAGTAGAGCACGCTGTGGGCGTTGGGATTCGCCTTCTTCACAGCTTCGGCAATCAGCCTCCTCGCTTCCTGGTATTCCTGATCGTGGCCGGGCCGCACTCGCACGGTCGTCACCGAGAAGTAACGCATTTGTGAAACGTCAAAGTTGCCCCCGTAGGTCAACGCTTCATTCAGAACGCAGATGATGCTTCGCTGGCCGGTTCGGAACTCGGCATCCATTCCGTCCAAACGCTCGAAGTCGGCGGTCAACTGCGCGTTCTTCTGCGTGTCTTGCCGATCCTTCTCCATGGCCGCAAACGAATCGTAAGCGGACACGAACCACGCGTCCGTTCCGCCAGCCACTATCGTCATCGCCAGATAGTTGACCGGCCACTTGGCTTTTTGAAACGCGCGGACGTAGCCGGTTTCGAGCTTCTCGTGCGCGGCGCCGCGTCCCGCCTTGATCTCTTCGCGAAAGATCGAAAGGACCTTCGGGGGCCCCATCGGCGCAGGTTGCTGAGCTGCCGCTTGAAGCGTGGTTGAAAGGAACACACACATTGCAAACACGAATAATAGACTCTTCTTCATAAACATCCTCCTTGCCCTCCTTCTATTCAAAATTGAACCTTGGCTGGCGCTGCCCTCTTGGCCGGTGCAGGTCCGGGGCTCGAGATCGGTTTTAGCGTCCAGTAACCTGGATCGGCGTCCACCCATTCCTTGGCCACGTAGCTCAGTTGTGGACTGAAGGCGTAGATGGCGACGTCGTTGAACACGATCGAGTCGCTCGAAAGGCTGGCCATCTTCTTCGTGCCGCTCTCGCCCAGCGCGTCTTGATAAGCCTTTCCATGCGGCGGCGGCGACTGCCCGTCTGCCTCGGCGAGAGATTTCCACGGGATCAGCACAATGTAGGTGCCGGCCTGTGCGCCTCCTATCACCTGATAGACCGCCATGTTCTCATCGACCTTCGCCTTCTCGTGCGCGGCGGTCATGATCTTGCGCGCTTCTTCGAATTCGCTAGCGTGACCGGGTCTCACACGAATGGTCTCGACTCTCATGAACCGCGAATGCGCAATGTCAGCGGGACCGTTGTAACTGAGATCGGGGCGCAGGCGCGCTAGCATATCGCGCTGAGCCAAGTGGTAATCCTCTCCTTTGTGGCGCGTTCGATCGAAGTCGGCTTTGTAGGTCTCGCCGATTTTGTCGAGGTCTTGCTGAGCTTTGCCAAACGCCGCCATTGAATCGAAGCCCCAGAAGTAGGTTACTTCGTTTTCGTTTCCAGCTACTGGCACCAGCGCCAGTCGGTGATGCGGTGACTTCGCCTTGGCCCAGATTCGGACGGTAGCGTTCGCTTCACTGGAGTGCGCTTCCATCATTCCGGTCTTGATGTCCTCGCGAACGATCTGAAGCACCGGGGGCGGTCCGGCCGTCTGAGCAGCCGCCTGAAGGCCGCACAAGCAAGATACGCACAACGCAAACAGGAATCTTTTTTTCATCGTCACCTCCATTAGGTTGTTCGGAACCAGAGTTGAGTGGAAACCGAAGCGCATTCGTGGCGTTTCCAGCTTCCACGATTATGTTTCAGAGTCCTCGATGCTGCCCGGTTAATACCTGACCACCGCGGCATCGAGAAATGAAGTAGTGCGTATGATATGCGAACACTCAAGGCTGGTCTAACTCGAATGAAAAGGGCCTTGCAGCGCGACGGATCATATCACCTCGCCGCGGGTTACCACTGTGGTTTGACGGTGGAAAGGGATTCCTTTCCACCGAGTGTCGCCAGCGAAACAGTCGTACCGGTCTGAAGACGCAAAGCGATCATTCGCCAATAGCAGACGTAAAGCGGCCTGATGGCACACCGCTTTTTCGCGGTGCGCTGGTGTTGTGGTTGTCGACGAGAGCGTGACTTAGGCGTCAAAGACGTGGGTGCCGAACATTTTGTCCTGCAGTCCCTGCTTCTGCTCGTCCCAGAGCGGCCACAGTAGAAGTATAAAACAAAAGCCGCCAAGCGCCTGTTTGACAATCTCGCGGAGGAACGCCTTGCCGAAACCGAGAGGCTGACCCTGAGCGTCGAGCACTTTTACCTTCATCATGCGCTTACCAAGCGTGGCGCCATCCCTGCCCAGCAAATAGCAGTTATATAGCCACAGCGCGATCCCGCCGAGAAACATAAGGGCGTAGGCGAGAAACATTATGCCGACCGCGCCGGCTGCGGCATCGTCACTGATTTGGCCGCGTGAATCCGCGGTAGAGGCTGCCATCGCGAATCCGACAAACATCAAGATGATGCCCGGCAATGCGCCCAAGCCTACAAAAATCGAGTCGATGATGTGCGCGAGTATTCGCTTCCCCACGCTTGCATACGCCACCCCCATCGGTGCTCCATAGCCGGGCGGCGGTGGCTGCGGCTGATAACCTGGATATGACATTGTGTATTCCTCCAATTCCCAAACCTGAGCTTCGCCAAAGGCCCGCCGATTATATCATCCGGCAAACTCGTGTCAACTTGCGTCTCGATGGTCAATAACGATTCGGCCAGACTTGATGACAACAAGCGCATGATTGATGCCGAACAGATAAGGTATCTGGCGGTAGTCCTCACAATCGAACACGACGATGTCTGCCTGCTTCCCTTCCTCAAGTGACCCGAGCCGCCCTCCGCAGGCGAGACTATACGCGGCGTTGATCGTGGCTGCACTGATCGCTTCCGCCGGAGTCATTCGCATCTGCGTGCAGGCTATCGAGAGAATCATCTGCATCGACGGTGTCGGTGAGCTGCCCGGATTGAAATCAGTGGCAAGTGCGACGGCGAGACCTGCTTCAATCATCGCCCGCGCCGGCGCGTAACGAGTGAGCCCGAGGTTGAACACGGCGCCTGGAAGCAAAGTCGCGACGACTCCGCCTCGCTTCATCGCGGCGATTCCAGCCTCGTCGATCCACTCGAGATGATCGGCAGTCGCAGCGCCAAGCTCCGCTGCAAGACCGGCGCCGCCGCTCAGGCTCAACTGCTCTGCGTGAAGACGAACGCCCAGTCCGAGTTCTTTTGCCCGGGCGAGCACGCGCCGCGACTCATCCACCGTAAACACCTGTGACTCGCAGAAGACATCGCAGTAACGCGCGAGTCCTTCGGCGGCGACTCGCGGAAGCATCTCGTCAATCACCAGCCGGATGTAGTCTTCGCGAGCGCCCCGATACTCGTCCGGGATTTCGTGCGCCCCAAGGAATGTCGGAATGAGTTCAAGCGGCGTCTCTGCGTTCAACCTTCGAATCACTCGCAGGATCTTGAGCTCGTCGTCGGACGTCAGGCCATAGCCGCTCTTGGCTTCGACCGTCGTTGTGCCGTGCTCCAGCAACCATCGCACGCGCGGCAAAGCCATCTCGAATAGTTCGTCTTCTGAAGCCGCGCGAGTTTTTCGGACCGTCGAACGAATGCCTCCGCCTTGCGAGGCGATCTGCTGATAGGTGAGACCCGCCGCGCGCATCTCGTATTCATCCTCGCGAGTCCCGGCAAACACCGGATGAGTGTGAGGATCGACGAAGCCCGGCATCACAACCGAGTTGCGCGCGTCGATGCGAAGGGCGTCCGGGCTGGCTTGGGGCAACACCTCAGAAGCGGCTCCCACAGCCACTATCACGCCATCGCGAGCAAAAAGCGCGCCAGCGTTGATGACGCCAAGCTCGCGCATCTCGGCTCCTGCGCGCGGGCGCGCCGGACCCGTTAGCGTGACGAGCTGAGAAGCGTTCTCGATGATGAGTTCCGACATCGTCGATTAAGGTACCCCACGAAGCCGGGATGTGGCCACCGTCGCAGCTTGATATAACCCGAAGCAGATCCTGTTTGGAACCATCCTGGAGGCTAGCAACGGCTCGATCTTGGCCTTCTTTTTTCACTAGCCCAGGCGTTCACGCCTGGGTTGCGTGTGGGGATGGATTAGGTTAGCCCCGTTCACGGGGCTTCCCACGCTGCTTCAGCTTATGAATACCGAATCCGGACACGAAGAATTGGCTAAAGCCAAAACCAAAGCCCGGTGAACCGGGCTATCTGACGGGTCGGCACGCGTGCCCCAGGCGTGAACGCCTGGGCTAGTGAAAAGACACATCCTCGCCATACTTTTTGCCGAGCGCCTTCAGATAGGTTTCGATCGACGCGGTCTGACTAAAGAATACCCGTCCCATGAAGCGAAATATCGGGTTGTAGACTTCTCCGTCCTCGGTGATCGTTACGCGGCTGCCGCTGCCGCTCGCTTGCAGCTCGTAGGTCCACGTGCCTCCAAACGGCAGGTCGGGGTCGGCGATTCGCAGAACCAATCGCGATGGCGGGCTCGCTTCGATTGCTTCGAGCGTCATCTTTCCGTTCTTTCCATCTTCGCGCCAGACTTTATGCCCGTCGCGATCTGGGAGAATTTCGACGTTCTTGATATCGGTGCGCCACTGTGGGAACGCGGCGCAGTCGGTCATCGTTTGCCACAGAACTTCGGGCGGCTTGTTTATGACCGCTGTCCTCGACGCTGTGTGACCCTTTGGCATGCGAGAACCGATGATCGTCATCAGCGCGATCAGCCCCGCGATGACGCCAACTATGATTAGAATCCATTTCATCACTTTCTCCTCCTTCCGGAGCCGCCGGGTTGTTGTTTCCGGGACCCGGATGTCTTCGAACTCCGGGTGTGCAATTCTTCGCTTGCTGCTCGCGCGAGCAGCCCGAGACCGCGCACCGCATCCTGTCGGTCCTCGGGCGACAGCTTCAAGATCAACGCTTTGACTCGCTTTGGATCAAGGACCGATTGGGCGTCCCTCAAACGGGCTCCGGCGGCGCTAAGCCTGAGATTGACGACTCTGCGGTCAGCAGCGTCGCGCGAGCGCGTCACGTAGCCGCGCCGCACCAGGCGGTCAACGGTCAGCGACATCGTCGACGCGCTGACACCCATGTGCCTGGCGAGTCCCATCAAGCTCGTCGGCTCGGCGTCGTCCAGGTGATCGAGGACGCGCGCTTGATTAGTGCTGACGGCCTCGCGTGTCTTCGGATCGCGAACGTGCCGCGAGTGACAAGCGTGAAAGATTCGCGGGTACAGCTCCAGCACCCGGTCTACGATCTCTTTGTTGCGCATCGCCGGAGAGTCTACGGAAATTAGTTTGCTTCGTCAAAACAAATTATGATTATCTAGGTGCGCAGGTTCCGTAGTTCGGCCTTCAGGCGGAAGTTCGTATGTTGGTTTCTCCGGCGACGCGCTACGAACTTCCGCCTGAAGGCCGAACTACGAACCTGCGCTCCCGGGGTTTGTCATTCTCCGCTTCTGTGTTTATATTTCTCGCGACATACCAAGTATCGGAGGCAATCGATATGAGCTTCACGAGAATGGATCAGGGCAAGATCGAAGAATGGATGGCAATCGGTCAGGCCGTCACCCAACGCCAGTCGTCGATGCCAGGTATCATCAAGGCGATGTTGCAGCAGCTCGAAGAGCAAGTCGACGGCTTCGCTGTGAACCAGCTCCATCACAGCTTGCAGACGGCGACGCGCGCGCTTCGTGAGGGGGCTTCGGAAGAGATGACGGTCGCGGCGTTGTGTCACGACATTGGCAAAGTCATTTCAGTAGAAAACCACCCGGCGATAGCAGCCGAGATTCTCAAGCCTTACGTTTCGCACGAGACCTACGAGATCATCCGAACGCACCAGGATTTTCAGGGACGGCATTACTACGCTTTGATGGGCAAGGACCCGGACGCGCGCCGCCAGTATGCCGGGGAGCCGTGGTACGAAATGGCTTGTGTGTTCACCGACGGATGGGATCAGACGTCGTTCGATCCTGAATACGACACGCTTTCTTTTTCGCACTTCGAACCAATGATCGATCGCGTGTTCGCAAGCCCCAGACGAGAAATGGCGCTAACAGCTTAGAACCTGGGAGCGCAAGTTCGTAGTTCGGCCTTCAGGCGGAAGTTCGTAGCGCGTCGGAGGAGAAACCAACATACGAACTTCCGCCTGAAGGCCGAACTACGAACCTGCGCTCCCAGGCGTTTCTGTTCTTAGAAGTCTCGGCCAAACAACACTGAGAGGTTCCCAATGTCTTGCGTCACATTCAAAACAAGCTCGGTGCTGGTCGCCGGTGCTTTATGCCTGGCGTGCGGTACTCCGCCAACCGTAGTTTCAACAAATGCTCCTCAAGCAACCGCGTCAAGTTCGCCAAATGCGCCGCAGGCGTCCGCGCCAAGTTCGTCGGGCGACCTTCGATTGAAGGCGCCTGATGGCTGGCTGAGCGAGCGGCCTTCATCGAGCATGCGCGTCTCGCAATTTCAGCTTCCGGCCGCCGAGGGCGACTCCGAAGCAGCATCGCTCGTTGTGTATTACTTTGGCGCGGGCCAGGGCGGCTCCGTAGACGCCAACCTTGAACGCTGGATCGGTCAGATGCAAACACCAGATGGGCGGCCATCAAAGGACAAGGCCAAGACAGAAACCACGTCGGTCAACGGCATGAAAGTCACGCTATTGGATGTCAGCGGCGCCTACGCCGGAGGCGATATGGCTGGAGGCGCAGCAGCTCAGAGCAAGCCGAACTTTCGCATGCGCGCCGGTGTCATCGAGACTCCGAAGGGCGCTTACTTCATCAAGCTGGTCGGCCCCGAGAAAACTGTGAGCCGGTGGCATCAAGCTTTTCAGGAGTTCATCAAGTCCGCAGAGTTCAAAGGATAAGCCTCACTCGCTCACTAACGCATCCGTGTCAACTCCGTCTCGGCGGCGATGAATCCGAAGGCCGGCCAGTACTTGCCCGAAGTGATCCTTTGAAATAGCGCTTTCGCCTTCGCCTTGTCGCCGTTGTATAGGTACCAGTTGGCTATGCCGTACCCGACCGTGGCTATCTCCAGGTCAGTCATTTTATCGTTCAGGATCTCGGTCTCTTTTTTCAGCCCCTTGTAAAGCATCAGCCGGTCGAAGTACGACTTGTTCTCCTCGACTTTCATGTCGGGAGTGATCCGGTCGAGCGCGCGCGCGGCCTTCGTCTTGTCCCCGGCGCGATGATAGCTCATGTAAAGCCAATCGGATGCTGCAATCCGCGAGTCATCTTTCTCCGACACGGCGAATGCTTTCTCGTAAGCCGCTGCCGCCTCGTTGAATTTGCCTTTCAGGTAGTAAGCAAGCCCGAGGTGATACGCGATGTCATAGTTCTTATCGTTGAGCTTTGCCGCGTGTTCCATGTCCGCCACAGCCTTATCGAATTCCCGCGTCGTAATGTAACGATGGCCGCGATGGCGATACAACATCGCGTTGTTCGGGTCCATCTCGATGCCTCGCGTGTATGTGGCTATCGCATCCCGGTAGCGCCACACCGTGGCTTGCGCGCGGCCAAGAGCAATTATCAGTTCGATGTTCCTGGGATCATCGGCGAGCTTCTTCTCGGCTTCGGCAACTACACTCTTCTCATCGGGCTGCGAATAGAATTTGGCGCCGAGGGGCGAAACCACTTCGGGCTGGCCCTGCGTTTGTGCTCCGCAGATGAGAGCAGCCATAAGCATCGTCGCCGCAACACGCGTTAATAGAATGAGCATCCGGCACCTCGCAGTTTTTGACGAGTTTGCCTCGTTTTGGCGAACTCTTTATAGCACGCCGGAGCTTGGGGGCGATATCAAATCTGGAGGGTCAACTCGTAACTGCAAACCGTGATCTTATCTCCCGGCTTTAAAGGCGCGCTCTCGCCGGCAGATATTTCCTGGCCATCGTTAATAACGATCGGATTGGCTCCTTTGCAGGTGACGGTGTACTCGTCGCCCTGCTTCGCTAACGTCGCGTGCTGGCGGCTCACTTCGAGGTCGCCTTCCAGTCTCAGATCAACAGCGACGTGGCGCGAGCCTCGCCCGATGGTGATCTCGTCTTTGAAGAACGGCCGCACATCGAGAGGAGCCGAGTCGGCGCCTTCCACTTTGCGATGGACTCGTACCGAAAAGCTCGGAACAAGCGGCTCAGCGGGTTTGCGAGGGCGCACGATTGTGGCTTCGTCGTCGAGCTTCTCGGTCACCGTGACGAACTCCGCGGGCGCGGGTTCGGCTCGCTTGCGCGGTTTCACCAATGTCTTTTGTGCTTCGGTGTCCCAAACGTGCTGCACGCGGAAGCGCCCAGCTTCCAATCCCGGATCGACGCGAAGTTCAACGGTCAACGTCCGTGTTTGAAAATCATTGTCGCCGGCAAGCTCTCTTGCGCGTTCGGAGAGCACGTGATGAAGACCGCGTTCGAGACCCTCGCGCTTCTCGCCCTGCCATTCGCTATCATCTGCGGGGCTCATGAAAACGATGTACTCGCGAGGAACATAGGTCGGCCCGCCCGGCGGTGTAAACATCTCACGCTGCATGGACGCTTCTATCTCGCGCGCGACGGCAACCAGAAAGTCGTCCCACCTGGATCGCGGGCGCGGCTCGCCCTGTTCGTCGAGGTCTTCCTCGCCGTCGATCCACTTTCTAAGATTCTCTATCCAAGCTCGCATCGAAGCCTCCTCGGTTCCGGGTTTCTGGTTTCTGGTTTTTAGTTTCTGCCTTTGGTTTGCGGGTGTTTACAAAACAGAGACAAGCTTTGTCACAACCGGGAACCAAAAACTACAAACCAGAAACCAGAAACGCTGAATCAGAACCATCGAACCCTGAACCGCTAGTCCAGCTTCACGTACCGGACACCCACCCATCCGCTGTCGGGCGCATTGTCGGGAGCGCTACCGGCCCACTCCAAAACCCTTATCCTAACCCATACCCCGCGTTCTTCGACGACGCGAACTCTAGTCCCCTCAGGCAGGGCTACCAGCACCGGGCCGGAAGGATCGCTGCGGAGGTTGACGTTAGGCGCGTTTGCAATTCGTCCGTCCTTTGCCGCAGAGCCGAAGAATGGCAACCCGGTTCTCTGGTCGGCGAAGTGATAATACGTCGACGCCGCAAGCCCAATCAGCGCGGCCGCCAGAAAGATGATGAACACTCGCCGCAACCACTCCGAGGTGACAACCGCGCGCATTCTGTCCAACGCGCCTCGCTCCGACCGACGTACCCGGACGCTCGGACTACCACCGCTTAAAGCCGTTGCGTTCTTCTCTTCGCTAGCGGCCGCCCCGCTTCCGTTACGGTCGGGCGTCTGAACTCGCGAGCCGTTTGCAGCGCTCGCCGAACCGAAAACTTGACTTGCAACGCTGACCCGCTCCTCATCTCCTCTGCGCCTCTGCTCCTCTGCTCCCCTGCTTCTCTGCTCCCCTGCTCCCTCGCTCCCTCTCCTGTCCGCGTGGCTTGGCAACTCGACAACTATTCTCGCCTTCTGTGGGCGAATGATTTCGCGAGGCACATTCGCCAGCGTCTGAAAGTTAGGAAGCGCCGCAACTTGCTCAACCGAGCTTGTAGCGCTCAACCGCGATCGCACTATCGTCGCTTCATCGTCGACCTCCTGGTTCGCGGCTCCGGCCGATCGCACCTTCGCGAAGCCTTCCCAAAACGCCTCGACCGATTGATACCGATCGGCGACTCGCGATGCGGTTGCTTTGCTTAAGACCTCGAGTAGCGCTCCGGCCCATGCTTCAGCCGCGAGCTCAATCGGCAGCTCCTTGATCGGCTCTCGCGAAAACTGGCGCGGTGCGCGGCCGGTCATCGCGGTGTAGATCGTCTTCGCCAGCGAATAAACATCAGCCGATGGAGTGAGCCTCTCATTCAGATCGTCCGCTCTCACGTCGGGATGATGCTCAGGCGGTGCGTAGACGTTTGTGCCGACTCGCGTGATCTCACTCGCATCATCGTGAGTCATCTTGGCGACGCCGAAGTCGGCGATCTTCAACTCACGTTGGTCCGCGGACAGCAGCAGGTTGTTGGGCTTGATATCGCGATGAATGACCCGCTGGCCGTGCGCATAGGCGAGCGCTTCGGCCACCTGCTGAAAATAGAACAGCGCGTCGTCCAGACCCAGCGCCCGCTTGCGGCAGAGCGACCACAAATCGCCGCCCGGCATGTATTCGAGCACGAGATAATGAAAGGGCACGCCTTCAAGGTCGGCGGCGGTCCCGTGGCCGAGCCTTTGGATTATGTGCGAATGCCGAACGCGATCCAGCGCGATCGCCTCGTTCTGAAAGTTCTCTACCAACGTCTGTTCCAGCTCCGGGTCCGGCGTTCCTTGAAGCGAGGTGTTGAGCGACTTGATGATCACGAGCCGATCTTCGTTATGCTGATCGTAGGCGAGAAAGATTTCGGCATAGCTTCCGCGCCCCAGGCACCGCTCGACCAGGTATCGATCATCGACTACGCTGTTCTCCAATCTAAGCTCAGGCACGGTCGGTGTCGAAGATTGAGGATCGAGGATAGATGATCGCGTGCGATCTTCGATCCTCTATTCTCTATCTTGGATCCTCCTTATCGTTCATCATTCGTCGTTTGGCGGCGTCGCTCCTCGGCGTAGCGCGACAGCGCCGAGGCCGCTTTCGACTTCTCACCCAGGGCTTCGTACGCCGCAGCCTGGTGAACGTATGCGTCGTACATCGAAGGCTGCCGGGCAGTCGCTTCCTCAAAACTCTTCACCGCCATCTCATACTCGCGCTCTTCCAACTGCGCGCGCCCGAGCCAATAAAGCGCCCTGGCGTTTGAAGGCGCCCGCTTCGTTAGCGATTCAAATTCTGCCGCGGCAAGTTTATAGTCGCCCCTCTCGAATGCTTCACGCCCGAATTGCAAGGGATCGGCCCCTCTGTTTGCGTTCGCGTTAGGCGCGCGGTTGTTGATGAAGTCTGACGCGCGCAGTCCTCCATAGAAAGCTCCAGCGACGAGCACGAGCACCAGCAACGTGTACATCAAGACTCGCGACGCTGACCCGCTGCCCCTCTTCGCACGCGACTCGATAGTCTCGATGCCGCCCTGCCGTTCGAGCCGCCGCGTCGGTTCATCGAACTCCCCGTTGAACTCAACTCGGATGCGCCCGCCGCCCGCCGGTGCTCGCGAGACGGCGGATGCCGCGGCAGTCTGCGCGCTCGGCGTTCGTCTGTCACGGCCCTTTGGCATTCCGTCATCAATCGCGATTATAGGAGTCTGCCGCGCGCGGCCCATCTGAACGACGACCGCAGTCAGGTTATCGTCAGCGCCGCGCTGGTGGACTATTCGCTTGAGTTCGTCCGCCGCGCGCTGCGGGTCCTTATGCTCAGAGAGCACCCGCGCGATCTCATCGTCGGACATATGCCTGTAGATGCCGTCGCTGCACAACAGGAACCGCGCGCCCTCGCGCGCATGGATTGACTTGATCTCGACTTCGACAGCGCTCTCGACGCCGAGCGCGCGATTGATGATGTTGCGGCTGGCCAGCTCGGCTGCCTGCTCACGGGCGGTTCGACCCGCTCTGATGTCGTCGTTCAGATCGGTATGATCAACCGTCTCACGATAGAAGCGCCCGTCTTCCAGGCGGTAAACGCGGCTGTCTCCAACGTGAGCTACGGTCACGCTATTGCCGTCGACGTGAATCAACGCTACGGTCGTGGCCATTGTTTTATAGGCGGGATCGCTTTCGGCCAGCTCGAATACATCGCGGTTGGCAAAGTTGATCGCCCGGCGTATGAGCTCAGCCGAGGCGGGGTCGGCCGAACTGTGGGTGAAGGCTTCTTCGATTGTCTCGGCGGCGGTCTGGCTGGCGACCTCGCCTGCGCGCTGGCCGCCTACGCCGTCGAACACCGCGAACAGGCCTCGTTCGGGAATCGCAAGAAAGCGATCCTGATTGACGGGACGTTTGGGACTTAACCCGCGGTCACAGACGTAGCCGACTTTGAGGTCCATAAGTCACTTAGATGCCGCGAGAATAGATACGCTGGCCGCCAGCCGCTCGTTCGTCGCGTCAAAGGATTTTGCTCACTACCCAAGCATCTTAGCACTCCGAAACTCTTCGAGTGAACGAGGTTGCCGAAAAGCGTTTCTGCGGCTCCACCAACCCTGCGTTGGTGGATTGTCGATTGTTGGGCTAGACAAGTTTGTGCGAGTCGGCGCCCTCCACCGACCCTGGTGGAGTTACGGCGACCTTTCCAGCAGCCTGCTATGCTCGTGTGTATAATGCCCGGGTGACAGAGAATCCCGATAGCGGCATTGTTATCATCAGCGAACCAATAAGCACACAGCGACTGGCGGATATGGCGGCCGAACGGTTCGGCGATATGGTGAAGGCAGTTGTGGACACCAACCAGCGACGGCTTGCGCTAGGGGCCGAACTTCACTCAGATGAGGAAGCAGCGCTATTGGAGCTGGGTTCAACGCAAGCAGACCTGTGGGGTATAAACATCTATCCGGAGAAGCCGAGATCAGAATGGGTCGAGTTTGACTCGATGATCAACATCAGGCCGCGACTCGGTAATCGCTCGCGCGGTGTGGAGGACGCGGGCAGGCGACAACTGATCTGCGAGATCGTCGATTCCCTCATACGATGAAACCACTCATCCACAAAGAGCTTGCCGACGGGCGGTGGTTTACGTTCTCAGTCTCTGAACAACTGGGCAACGTCGGAAGCGAGTTCGAGCGCGCAGCTAGAGCGTTCGAGCGTGGAGACCACGAGCGCTTCGAAAAGGCCTTTGAGCGAATGCTCGAGTTGCTGGACCTAACGGTGGAAGACCCGAAATGGCGAACAACGTGCCGGCTGCGCGAACTGCTGCGATTGCGCGAGGAGGTGTGCGATGTCTTCCACGGCAATGAGGTTTTTGGTACGTCAATCGAGACTTTGAAGAAGTACTTCTTGTACTTCGGCATCGCCGCCAGAGCGGATCGGTGAGAATCGGCCCCGATGTTTCGGTGGCCGGTGCTCTCGGTCTGCGCAATCAAGTCGCCCCCGGCCGACAACGCCGCCGAATGACAATTGAGGCTGATAACGCCCTGTGCTACGATGGCGGCACTTCTAAGGAAACAAAACCATGTCCACCGCAGAACTAATCGATTCACAGATAGCGTTCTCACCGTTGCTGCGTCACTACACTCTCGGCGAGTTTTGGGAGTTGCCCGAACCGCCGGACCGTTGGCACTACGATCTGATCGGAGGAGTTCTCTATATGGTTCCACCGCCTGATCCTCCGCACGGCGATCTCGTCTCTAGAATGAATCAGTCGCTCGTCGTATTCCTTGACGCGAATGGGAATTTGGGTAGTGTCTACCATCCGCGCGAAGCGATCTACATCGACAGCACCAACGTCGAGCCCGATATGATGTACGTCTCCAGCGAACTCGCTTCTCGAATGGGGCGGCGGCGAACGTCAGCCGACATCGTGTTCGAATACCTGTCCAAGAGCACGGCGGTTTATGATCGCACCACCAAGGCGGATACCTATCTTGCGCTGGGCGTGCGGGAACTCTGGCTGATAGATCCGACCACACGAACCATCGAGGTGCGGCATTGGACCGCGCCCGCCATAGACGGCGGTCTGCCTCGATGGGAAGTAGTCGTGTACGGCGAGGGTGAATCAGCGAAGTCGCGTGTACTGTCAGGCTGGAGCGTATCGGTGAACCGACTGTTCGCAGATATAGCCTAAACGCACTCAATCACGCCAAGTCAGAATTGGCGCCCCCGCCCTTCTTCCTGTGGGTAGACCTCCAGTTTTGATGAATGGTATTGTCATAACCTCTCAACAGCAGGAGGTAGCCATGACCAGCCAACCCAAACAATCGCCCTCGCCGAAGGGTGGCAGCTTTCTGATTGAAGACCGCGCCCCTGAAGAAGTCTTCACTCCGGAAGACATCAGCGAAGAGCAACGCATGTTCGCGCGCACCGCTGAAGAGTTCCTGCGTAAGGAAGTCATTCCGCGTGAAGACGCGATCTACGCCAAAGACTATTCGGTCCATCGAGAATTGATGCAGAAGGCCGGCGAGCTCGGCTTGCTGTCGATCGACATTCCCGAGAAATACGGCGGGCTCGGCCTGCACAAGGTCAGCTCGGCTGTTGTCGGCGAGCAGTTCGCTCTGCAAGCTTCATTCGCCGGAACGCAGAGCTCGCACGTCAACATCGGCACCCTCCCGATAGTGTTTTTTGGGACAGAAGCTCAGAAGCGGAAGTACCTCCCCCTCCTCGCAAGCGGCGAATGGATCGGCGCGTACGCGTTGACCGAACCCCAGTCGGGCTCGGACGCGCTCGCCGCCAAGACCAAAGCCGTGCTCTCCCCCGACGGGCGTCACTACATCCTCAACGGGCAGAAGATGTGGATCACCAACGGCGGCTTCGCCGATCTGTTCACCGTGTTCGCGAAAGTTGACGGCGAGAAGTTCACCGCGTTTCTGGTCGAACGCGGGCCGGGGATCGTGCACGGTCACGAAGAGAAGAAGCTCGGCATTGAAGGCTCGTCAACCACCGCGCTAATGCTCGAAGACTGTCACGTGCCCGTCGAGAACGTCCTGGGCGAAATAGGCCGAGGGCACAAGATCGCCTTCAACGTGCTGAACATCGGCCGGCTGAAACTCGGAGCGCGATCGGTCGGCTCGATGAAGCTCTCGCTTCAACAGTCGGTTCAGTACGCCAAAGAGCGTCATCAGTTCGGGCAGCCCATCGCCAACTTCGGGCTTATCAAACACAAGCTCGCCGAGATGACGATTCGCGCCTACGTCGGCGAGTCGATCCTTTACCGCACGCTGGGAATGATCGACGACGCCCTCGAGCACGCCGACAAAGACGACCCGGCCCAGGTGCTGCGAGTGCTCGAGCAGTTCGCCATCGAGTGCTCGATCATCAAGGTGTGGGAGAGCGAGGCGCTCGCTTACGTGGTGGACGAAGAGGTCCAGGTGTTCGGCGGCTACGGCTACTCTAAGGATTATCCCGCCGAACGCGCATATCGTGATGCTCGCATCGCGCGGATCTACGAGGGCACGAACGAGATCAACAGGATCGTGATCGGCTCGCAGTTGCTTCGTCGAGCTGCGGCAGGCGAGCTGGCGTTGTTCGAAGCGGCCGCGAACGCAATCGATCTCGGGCTCGGCGCAAGTGAGACGCTGAACCAGACCCGCGCGAACGTCGCATTCAGCGACGAGTTGTTGCTCTTGCAGGCAGCGAAGTCAATGACACTCGCGTCGATCGGCGCCGCCCACCACGCTTACGGAGACGGCGCGCGCAACGAGCAGGAAGTAATCGCGCAGATTGCCGACATGGTGATGGACGTGTACGCGATGGAGAGCGCTCTGTTGCGAACCCAGCGGGTGTTGACCGATCGCGGCATCGAGGCTACTCACGTGCAAGCAGACATCACCCGCGTCTTCACTCGCGACGCCGCGTCACGCGTCGAGAGAGCGGCTCGCGCCGTGGCCGATGAGACCGGAGATGAGAAGTGCACGGCGGCGATTGATGAGTTTGCGCATCGTTCCCCGATGAAATCGATGGCGGCCCGCCGCCGCATCGCCGACGCGGTGATTCAGGCGGGCAGGTATTTCATCGCGTAGCGGACGAGCCGAAAGCTGGGTGGTCGCATTTAGAGCGGGCGCCGGGCATGCTTCGCAGTTTAGCGACGCTGAAACTCCCGCGGGCCGCCATCATTGCGATGACGAAGCTGGCCGAGTGTCTTCGGCGGTGTATAATGAGCGAGCTATGACCACGTTGGAAAACAGTCAAGCCGTCCCTCTGACCGTCTGGGAAGACGGGTCGATTCGTGTCGTGGGCTCGCGGGTAACGCTCGACTCGATTGTTCATGAATTCAAACTCGGCGCCACCGCGGAGCAAGTCCTCCACAGCTTTCCGTCTGTTACGCTGCGCGAGGTCTACGGCGCGATTTTATATTATCTCAACAATACCGAGGCTGTCGAAGAGTACCTCCGTCAGCGCGAACGGGGCGCGGAAGAGACCCGGCTGTTCATCGAAAGCCGTTTAGACACGAAGTCGCTTCGCGAACGGATACTGGCCCGGCGTGACCAGATGGTCGGCCGATAACGCGCGAGTCCCGCTATGCTTCGTCGCCTTCTGTTCGACGAAAACTTCAATCAAGATTCTACAGCCACTGGCTATAGAATCCGGGTGCCTGCTCATTGATCTCTCTCGTCACCGCCGTTTGGGGTCTTCAAGCTCGTCTCGTGAGAATCCTCCTCGATACCCAACGTGTTGTTCGCCGCGTTTGTGACGCACGGCGTGTGTGCGGGCTCGTACGACCAGGGTTCTAGCATGAGTGAGACATATCTGGGAACGTTTCAAGTCGGTTCGCCTCGCAAAGCGGGCGAGGGCCTGCGAGTCGGCACAGTGCGCTTCCTGCCGCGCGGAGTGAAGAAAGAAGACTACGCCCGATTGAACTACTTCGACGTCTGGTTCCCTCTGCTGGCGCCAAGCTCCGAGTTGCTCAAGTGGCTGAAGACCCGCGACTGGCCGAGCGAGCACGTCAGATGGTCGAAGTTCAAAGAGCGCTACGTTGCCGAGATGAACAAGACCGACGCGCGCCAGGCGATCAAGCTACTGGCAGAGTTAGCCAGAGCTACTCCGTTGAGCATAGGGTGTTACTGCGAGAACGAGTCAGCGTGCCATCGCTCGATACTGCGTGAGTTGATCGAACGCGCACCGGACGCTTAGAATCGCGGCCGGCGGCGTTTGGAAGTCACAAGATCATCATCGACCCAGGACATTGACCGCCTGGGCGAGTAGATGAGCGAGGCTGCTAGTCGGTGACACCACGTCGTCAGGAATAATGGCGTACGACCACGGCTTTCCACCTTTGGTTGCAGTAGCGACCTGGCACCAACCGATCGCAGCCCTAGCTTTCTCCTTGGTGTCGTCAGTCCCCAACTCATCGCGAGCCTTGACCTCGATCAAGTAACGGTTGGTCGCAGTCTCTGCGACGAAATCCACGTTGTAGGTGCTGCCCCGCGAATAGATCGGCATCTGGTTCGCTGGTGGCCGCGCCCACTTCAAGACTTCGGTGTCGTCTTCCAACACGATCGCGCAACGCCGCTCGGGATCCGAATCGAAGCCTGTCCGGTTGATGATCGACTTCTTGATCCCGCTAAACAGGAACCGTCTGATCTGGCTCTTGTTGTCCAGCGGCTCGCGCAGATCGATCTCTCCGTCCTTCTCGCGAATCGACTTCGAGAACGTCTTGAAAACAATAAAGTCCGCCCGCACCTCGTGAGTGACCTTGGTGTCGTCGTAGATGTGAGCGTAGATCTGCTCCGCTAGGTCTTTCACTATCGAGTGGCCGTATTGATGAACAAGTCGCCCAAGCTCCTCTTCCGGTTTGGCGAGCGCGTTTAGGTAATCCGAAGCCAGCTTAAGCGCTCGATCCTTGTCCTCGACAGCGTCGAACTCTTCAACCTCATCGAACAGGCTGGCCGCCAGGTAGGAAACCGGTCGTTCTATTTCTTCAAGCGTCATCGCCGCGCCCGTCTCTTGCTCGGCTGTCATTAGATCTGCCGAACGCACGCGCTGTTCGACCAGATCAAAATCGCTCGAGATACTCGCGCACTTCCTTGGCGTGCGCCGTATCGCGCGTCGAAACCAGAACGAACGGCTTTACCGGCGGATAGCCATTTGCATCGCAGAACTCCACCAGCCGAGCCTTCGTTTCCTCGTGAAGGTACATGCCGTCCTTCAGCTTCAGCTTATCGATGATCGCCTTGTCCGAAGCGGTCAGGTTCGTCCGCGTCACCACTCGCGGCGACTTCACGAAGCGGCCTACCGCCTCGCCGAGGCTAAACGAGTACAGGGCGTTCTCCTTGAACTTTGGAGTGGCGGTGAATTCCAACCCCAGCACTGGCTTCAGCACTGTTGATCGCTTTGAGCGACGCGGGCGCGCGATAGCGATGGCTCTCGTCCATCAAGATGACCAGATCGTCCATCCGCTGGAGTATCGCCGCAAAGCTGTCGCCAAGCGTCTCGTTGAAACGATGAAATTTGAATTGCGGCCGGCCCGATTCGTCTTTGTCTTGTGGGCTGAAGATCTTTCCGATGTTGAAGACGAATACGTTGGCGTACCTGTCTTGATCGAACAAAGCTCGCTCCGGGTTGAAGCGCAGATAGTTGTCCCCATCCCAAACCGCCGGGCGTGGGAAATCAGACAGTCCAGTGAACAGATATTTCGGATGCTGCGGTTGAAGCTCGGCACGAAGCTTCTCGTAGATCGTGCCGCCTGGCGCCAGGATAAAGAAGTTGCGATATCCGCGAGTCTTCCATAAGTCGTAGATGCATGCGCCCATCAATCGAGTCTTGCCGACGCCCGTAGCAAGAGCAAAGCAGAAGGAAGCGAACTCGGTATCGAATTCGATGTTCTCGACGCCGGCGCGCGACCGCGCCGCTTCTTTCACGTCATCGAGGCTGCTCCGTTTGAAGTCGACCGCTTCCGCGATGGCGTGAAGCCGCGCGAGCGACTCGCGCTGAGGGGCACGTAGCGACATCCACCGGCCAATCTGTTCGGCAAGGTTCATTTATCCTTCGTTCGAATCAGAAGTGTAGTTCGGGAAGCGCCAGTCTCGATGCTCCGGCATCGCGGCGTCAGTCATCTCTTTCATCCCTGAGCAGAGCCTTGAAGCCCATCTGCTCGAAATGCTTGTCGTGAGCCAAGGCCTCCTGAATGCCTTGCTCCCTCATTATCAAGCACGACGCGCAGTCCGTCAGACTCCACGATTGGTCTGGTCGTTCGCGGTAAAGCGTCAATGCGTCTCTGAACTGAAGGCTCGTTTGCGCGACTATCAACACGTTCGGATTCGCGCGAAGACGCTCGACAAGCGTCACAGCCGCTGCCCGCAACGCTTCGCCTCTTCTCGCGAAGTCATTCAGCAACTCGACCAGAACCATCTCGCTAGTGACGAGCCGAACCTTTCCGAGCGCTTTGGAGACGGCTAGCGCTCTCTCGTGCAGTTCATCGCGAGGATTAAGAGTCGCAATCCAATGGCCGGTGTCGACGAAGATCGTTCTCAATCGTCCTCCAGGACCGCGCTATAAAGATAATGGTCGAGGTTCTTGGATAGATCGGTCGGTACTTTGGCCCATTCCTCGTCCGTGACCGACCGGCTTATGTCTTCAATCATGTCCCAGACGGAGCCGGCGGTTTCGTCGTATTGCGCTTCACCCGTCGGCTGTATCGCTAGCAGCTCGACATTCAAGACGCGTTTAATCCTTCCGCCGGGCTGGAATTTGGCGATGCCCTTGACCCGAAGCCGGCACGTCGAGTGTTGACGTAGAGCGTCCGTTATCGTTGCTTCTTGCTCGGGCGAAAACTTTCCTTGCACCTTTGTTTCATCTTCACATCTCAGTGAAAAACTCGCGCCGTCAAGATCCGCTGCTCGAATCTCGCCAACCAAATCGACCGCGTCCTCGTACTCGGCCTGCGCCAGCTCGACCAACTTGAAACGCTCTCGCGCAGAGTATTGGGCAGACCGCGCCCTCCGCGCTGTTACCAGCTCGAAAACCTCGTCGGGGCGCAGCGTCTTTCCGTAGCTCTCGAAGAGCGGCATCACGTTCTTCGGAAACTCCTCGGGCAGCAATTCATCGTTAGCGACGGCTCGGATGGTGTCGGCGATCAAATCAACCGCCTCGTCAAGCTCGTCGGGGTTGAGCTGGAAAGGAAGATGCGATGGGCTGTCCTCCACCACGCGCATCAACGGGATGGCGGCGCTGCCGCTGGGCTCGACATTGTAGAACTTCAGCGATAAAGACTCTTCGAAGTTCCTCGGTAAACGGACTCTTCGCGGATGCCTGCGCCGCCAGATTTCCTTCGCCGTCTCAACGAGCAGCTCCTTATATGCAGTCAGTTCGGGAAGAACATCGATATCTATTCCGTGGTCGTCGAACCGCCCGCCTTTGAAAACATGAGTGACGAGTAAGTAATGAGTCATAGCCATGCTTTTCCCTTCGCTTTCCTAGCAATCTCTATTTGTCCTCTTCGGACGTGATCACTTTTCATAGAGTACCCTACCCTCGCGCATTGCCCTGGTAGTCACGTAATTCCGCACCCCGGCCCACTCCTCAACTTCCTCAGGCGTTCGCCACAGAACGTCGGTCGGAGTGGAGAGGCCGCCCAGGGCCCGGTAAGCCGGAATGCTCCGTTTGTGTGGGGGCTCCGACGAGTCCTTGATCACCAGGAGATCGACGTCGCTGTCGGGCGCAGCATCCCCGCGAGCTCTACTGCCGAAGAGGATAATGCGGTCAGGATCGATGGCCTCGACTAGCCTGCGGACCATTTCCCGAAGAACGGATTCATCTGCGATGACTTGTACCACGGTCTTATTTTCCCTCCTCGAAGGCACACTTGGCCAGCAGGTCTCGGGGGATCTTCTTGACCTCGATGTTGTCGGGAATTTTCAGCTCTCTGACTCGGCGACTGCAGTACATCAACATCGTGTCTTCATGGCTCCAGATGTCGTGGCTTATCACGGCTAGAACTTCCACTCCGCTTTGATTTCCGCCAGAATCTTCGAGGCATCCTGCAGGTTAGCATCGCCACGATCCTTGAGACTGATTCTTATCTCAATCTGTGGATCGCATCCCGCAAGCAACTTCGTGAGCGCGTGGATCTGATCCTCGAAGTCCTGAACTTCAGCAACGTTCAACACAGCCAAAGTTGAGGCGCGACGGCCGGGGGCGATTGGCGTTGGCTCGATCGGCTTCGGTGCTTCACTCTTGATGATCAACTCGATGCTGCCGTCATGCTGGAGGGAACTGATCGGACCCGAACCGGCAACGCGCCGCAAGAAGCCTTGTCCAATCGCGGCATTCAACGTATCGAGAAACAGCCTGGTCGGCAAAGGCTTGCCGCTCGTTGCCTTTAGCTCGCCGTAGATCCCCACCGCTGTCGCTTTGGGCTCAGCCTCGTTGGACCAAGCGCCCGCGAGGTTCGACGGAAGCAACTGAATTGCCTTCAAAGGCTCCGGGGGTCTGTAGAGACACGCATCTGCGTCCAACTGTAGTTCGGTTGGGCTCTCGCCAAGTACGCTGTCGTTTCCGAACACCAGCCACAACGCTCCCGCTTCTACGCCTTCGCGACAGCCTTTTTCACAAGACTGAAGTCGACCTTCGGGATCGGCCGCGCCTCGGGCGGATATCCGGGTTCTGTTTGTTCCTGGTAGCTGTGTTCTCCATCGAACCACGTGTACATCTCGGAGAGCTTTACTGGGCTATCGTCGTTTGGCCACAAACCGGGCAGTGAGTCAGGCAGCACCGCGCTCGGCGTCAAATTGTTTAACGTTGCGCTCGCAGGCAACCATGCTTCACCGGTCTTACCCCATTCTGGAAAATCGATACGTGACCGCCAGAAGAATTGCTCCGAGCCGTCGGATCGGGAACAGCGCAGCGCCAGCACACCTCGCAGCACAGCATCGTCGATTGTGTTCAGCACGGTTTTTGCGCTCAGCAGCTTTGGCAACTTGGTTCTTGCCGAACTCCTGATAGAGTTCGCTGACGCAAACGGATGGGTCACCCACAGGCCAAACTGGATACAAGCCGCTCGGCATGATCGCTTCAGCATCGATCTTCTTTTGAAACAAACGCAGCGCCGATTCCTGAACCAGCGTAGCCATCAGCGACTGGGCACCCAGCGTAATCTTCTTCGCCTGAGCCGCGCCGTCTTTATCGATGTACAGGACCAACTCATACGAATTCTTCACAGCCGTTTGCGCGTATCCTGCGCCGCTTTGACCATCGCTCGGTCGCAGCGCGTTCGAAATAGAAGCGCCGCTTGAGGGGATCTTGAACGCTCAGCAGGATGCGGTAGTGGGTCCAGCCGACGTGACAGTGTTCGCCAAATTCGATCGGTAGACGCCGGTCAGATACTTCAGATGATCTGTGGCGAGGTGACTCTGGCCTCGATTCTGCCACCGCCGCCGGCGGAATCTGACGGGATTTTACAGCCGCCGGCTGTAGAATTCGAGATTCTACAGACAGTGTCTGTAGAATCTTGGCGCGCGGTCCGATCTGCTGCGATACGGATGACGACTGGTACTGGCAACTGCGTCCGCAGCCGCGGTCGATGTGATCGTGACTGGTGACAAGGACCTGCTGGTTCTCAGGCGATTCCGAAGCATTCCGATTCGTTACGCGCGGGGCTTCCTCGATCTGCAGCAGAAACAATGACGAACACGGGAAAGAACAGCGACAAGGGTCGAACTACGAAGCCATACCGCGTAGTTCACGACAAAGGCATCACCCAACAATCCGAAGCGCTCGGGCCCCGCAGACGCTCTCTCATCCCCGTGCAGAACATAGAGCAGGGCGCCACGAGCTATGCCGGCCACATCCCGGTCTGCCCCGTAGTCCAGCAAGAACTTTGATAGGGCAGTAACGTCGCTTAACAACGCCTGCTCGAAACCAAACGTCGGTGTCACCCTCCGGGCCCACTCGGATAAAACTGTCAGAAGCTGCGAGTCGGTCCTGTCCGATTCGTCCTTAAGGGAATCGAATACGTTAAGAAGCAACTCACGATCAGCGTAGGTCAGCCATCTCATACAGCTGTTTCCTCAATTCCCAAGGCCGGGATCATTCTTGTGGGCGCATTGTACGTCGAAACTACCGTGTAGTGGAAGAAATGTTAGTTTCAGATTGAGAGCGTCCGCTTAATTGGGTTGAGGAAGGCTTCGCTGCTGACGAAGTCTTTGCAGACACTTGTGACGCATACTAATCCAGGTCCCATACACACCGCTTTCGCGAATTGCTTCGTACATCGCGTCGGGGGCAAGATCAACGCCGTTAGGCCACTGCACCGCACCCAGAGCGACTCGCGCCTCGGCAAACACTGCGGGGTCTCCCGGACGTGCCATCCACGAATGTCACATCGAGGCGCGCGTCCGCTAACACCGTCACCGAAGTCACCCGCCAGGGGACGGTGTGACTGATCTCCGCCGCTACGTCAAAGGCTTGATCCGTCTCGGTGTTTGCAGTTGGCTGCATAGGTTCCCCTTCGAGTTAGTAGAAGGCTAAAGCGGAAGATACTTAATGACCCCTTTCCAATCGTCGGCCTCGCTACATTCGACTATGATCTCAAGATCATCGATGACTTCGGTTATGCGGAGTCTACGCGGAACTATCAGTACTCCGGCGATGCTGTCCCCGCTCGCGAGGCGCTCGGCGGCGTGATCAGGCATCGTCTTCTTGTCATGTGTAACGAGTACGCGGCCTTCGCTCGCTGCCCAAGCCAGTAAGTCAGGATCGGATGCGCTGCTCAAGCCCGCCTGGCGGGCGGTCACGGCGTCGAGACCGGGAATACGCGCAGTGAGCCCGCGCAATACGCGCACGGGTATCCTACCTTCTGCGTTTCGATTGCGCTCGAATGCAAGGGCGAGGTCGTGCTTGGTGTGGTCTGCGACCCGATGCGCGATGAACTGTTCACTGCTGAGCTTGGAGGCGGCGCAGCGCTCAACAACAGGCCGATTCACGTATCGAAAACCGCCGACTTGATGCAGGGACTGCTTTCGACCGGCTTTCCATACGACATAAGTACCTCAAAGCTCACCAATCTGGATCACTGGGCGAATTTCGCGATGCACGCTCAAGCGCTTCGGCGCGATGGAGCCGCGGCGCTCGATCTGTGCTACGTTGCATGCGGGCGCTTCGATGGGTTTTGGGAGCTGAACCTCTCGCCCTGGGACACAGCGGCCGGCGCGCTGATCGTCACCGAAGCGGGCGGCCGAGTTACGGATTTCACCGGAGGTCCATTTTCGAACTACAAGCCCGAGGTCGTGGCGAGCAACGGCTTGATACACGATCGGATGCTCGAGGTGTTGAAGCTCGAAGCAAGCTGAGGGCAGAGGGGAGAGGAGCAGAGGAGGCAGAGGAGATGAGGAGCAGAGGCGCAGAGGGCAGAGGAGCAGAGGAGCAGAGGAGCAGAGGAGCAGAGGAGCAGAGGAGCAGAGGAGCAGAGG